>CP159818.1:0-1385505 GCA_047724965.1 Candidatus Pelagibacter sp. Uisw_114 | reverse complement strand
TTTAACGCGAACATTTTTAAAGTGGTCTGTTTTTTTTCTTCGAAAATATTTTCACCACAATGTAATTTAATTAATCAAAATATAATAAAATTAAATTTACAAATTTTAAATTTATGAGTGTGTGATTTATAAATAATAAATTTTACAATTTTTAAATCTATGAGTGTGTAATTTAGAAATAATAAATTTTACTAAATCTAGATATAGTGTTGTTAATTAAAAATAAAATCTTATTTGGTATAAGTACTTTAGGTTGAAATTTTTCAGCAACAGTAGGTGATTTTATAAGGCTGAGATTTTTTTTGTTATTCTTGAAATGTTTCTTGAAGCATTAGCTTTCTTAATAATTCCAGTTTTTGCAACTTTCATTAATTCAGAGTTCAACTTTGGCAAGAATTTTAGAGCTTCATCTTTTTTCTTTTCTTCAAGAAGAAGGTTCATTTTTTTTATAGCATTCCTATATTTGCTCTTACGAGCCTTATTAACTAGTGTTTGCGTAGCAATTTTTCTAATTCTTTTAATTGCTGATTTTGTGTTTGCCATAAGCGCAGTGGTATAGCTGGAGAATTTATACTGGTCAATAGAATAATTGCTTATTTTTGGCAGGTATTACAAAAAAAAGTGGATCTATTGGATATAAATATTTTCTTTATTTTGCCAGTACAATTGTTTCTTAGACAATTTAAATTTTCTCTTTGATAAACTTTAAATTCTTTTTGAAAATTACCGTTTTCACCAGAAATATTCTTAAAATCACGGATACTTGACCCACCTTTTTTAATAGCTCTATTAAGTATACTTTTTGAATAAGTAATAATTTTTTTACAATCTTGTTTGGATAACTTTGATGCATAGATAGTTGGATTAATTTTGCACAAAAATAAAATTTCACTTGCATAAATATTTCCAATTCCTGATACAAATTTTTGATCTAATAAGAAACTTTTTATATCCTTCTTTTTATTTGTGAAATAACCAACTAAATATTCTAAGTTGAAAGTTTTAAAAAAAGGTTCTGGTCCTAAGTGACTAAATCTTTTTTCAAGTTCCTTCTTATTTTTTATAAATTTAAAAAAACCAAATCTTCTAGGATCGTTATATATAACTTTTAAACCTTCAAAATGAATTTCTACATGGTTATGTTTCTTTGGGAGGCTTGGTGAGTTATAAAAACTAGTATTGGTAAACTTACTAATGTTATTTTTTTTTATTAAATGAACAGTTCCAGACATACCCAAATGAATTAAACAAAAAGATTCATCAAAAAAATTCAAGATTAAATACTTTGAAAATCTAGTCACTTTTTTAATGATTTTATTTTTTAACAATTCTTCAAATTTTAAAGGAATTTTAAACCTTAAGTTTCTATTCGTAATTATTATTTTTTTGATTTTTTTATGCGCTATTTTTTTAGATAACGATTGTTTGACTATTTCTACTTCTGGTAATTCTGGCATTTGAGACTATATTATCAATAAATAATAAATTTAATATGCAACAATATCTCCAAAATAAAAAAGGCCTTGTCCAAAGTGTCTTTGATAATGTCTATGACAAATATGATTTAATGAATGACTTTATGTCATTAGGAGTTCATAGGGTTTGGAAAAAAGATCTATTAAGCTGGATGAACCCCTCAATTAATAAAACTTTAATTGATGTTGCCTGCGGTACTGGAGATCTTGGTAAACTTTTTTTAGATACAACTGATAAAAATGAAGAAATATTTTGTGTCGATCCAAATAAAGGAATGATTGGTAAAGGCAAAGAAAAGTTAAGTACCTATAAAAATATCAATTGGATAATAGCTCCAGCTGAAAAATTGCCTATTGAAGATAATTCTTGCGATTACTACACAATTAGTTTTGGTCTACGAAATACTAAAGACCTAAATAAAGCTCTATCAGAAGCTTATAGAGTTTTAAAACCGGGAGGTCGTTATCTATGTTTAGAGTTTTCTAAAATTCAAAACTCTAATTTGGATTTTATATATAAAAATTATTCAAAACTTATTCCTTTGATTGGAAAAGCTATTGTTGGACAAAAAGAACCTTATGAATATCTAATTAAAAGCATTGAAGAATTTATTAATCAAGAAGAGTTAATCGATTTAATGAATAAAAATAAATTTGTTAACTGTAGTTATAGAAATTTATCGGGTGGAATTGTAGCTATCCACTCAGGTTGGAAAATCTAATGTTAAAAAAAATATTTGTTTTACTTAAATTAGGAAGAAAATTAGCTCGTTCTGATATATTAGCCATTCTTTCTAAGTTTAAAAAGCCACCATTAACAATCAAGATTCTCTTTCAAATACTTTCATTTTCTTTTTTGGCTCCTAATAGAACTAATTTAAACGAAAATGAAGGAGCAAGACTTTCTAGGTCCCTACAATCAATGGGAACTACATTTATTAAATTAGGACAATTTCTAGTTACTAGACCTGATATTATTGGAGATGATTTAGCAAAACAGTTAGAGGGCTTGCAAGATAGATTGCCAGCATTTACCTTATCTGAAGCAAAAGCAATAATTAAAAAAGACCTAGGAGATGACACCTTCAATTCAATCATTGATTTAAGTGAGCCAGTTGCAGCAGCTTCAATAGCACAAGTCCATAAAGCAAAAATAAATGATAATGGAACTATAAAAGATGTTGCTATTAAAATTTTGAGACCAGATATTAAAAAAGTTTTTAATGAAGAAATAGATGCCTTGATGCTTTTTGCTTTTATGGTTGAGTCGTTTATAAAAAAAACAAAAAGATTAAAATTGGTAGAAGTTGTTTTTCTTCTTAAAGAAATAACTAATTTGGAAATGGATTTAAGATTTGAGGCAGCAGCTGCAAATGAATATGCTGAAAATACAAAGAATGATGCAGGTTTTAGAGTTCCTGCTATTTATTGGAATTTTACAAGCGAAAATGTGATGACACTTGATTGGGTTGATGGTGTTTCTATTCGTGAAACAGAAGATTTACAAAAAAGGAACATAGATACTAAAAGGATAGCCTCCGATGTTATTCAGCATTTCTTAAGACATGCTGTTAGAGACGGTTTTTTTCATGCTGATATGCATCAAGGAAATATATTTATTGATGATAATGGGCAAATTGTTCCTATAGATTTTGGTATAATGGGAAGATTAGACAATCTTAGTAAAAGATTTTTAGCTGAAATTTTATTTGGATTTATTCAAAGAGACTACAAAAAAGTTGCTGAAGTGCATTTGGTTGCCGGTCTAGTTCCTAAAGATGTACCTGTTAATGATTTAGCACAAGCATTAAGATCTATTGGTGAGCCAATCTTTGGGCAATCCGTAAAAGATATTTCTGGGGGAAAATTATTAAAACAGCTTTTTGAAGTTACTGAAAAATTTAATATGCAAACACAACCTCAATTATTGATGTTACAAAAAACAATGGTAGTTGTTGAGGGAGTGGCTAGAAAACTTAACCCTAATACCAATATATGGGAGACTTCAAAACCAGTTTTAGAAAATTGGTTAAGAGAAACAAAAGACCCAATCAATACCTTAAATGAAAGTTTAAAAACTACCACTGAAGTAATTAAAAGATTGCCTGATTTTCCAGAGATTATGGATAAAGCCAATCAAGCTTTATCATTTTTAGCAAGTGGACAGATCCCCCAAAATTCAAATTCATTTACCGCCTTAAATGAAAAGAGATCTGAAATGACTGCCTTTAGAAATCAGTCTATTGTTGGTTTATTACTGCTTGTAATTTTTGGTCTAGTAGTATTTTAATTCGCACAATGAATAATTTATCTGAAAGAAAAATACTTTTAATAATATGTGGTGGCATATCTGCTTATAAAAGTTTGGAGCTAATTAGATCTTTAAAAAAATTAAGTGCAAAAGTTAAAACTATTCTTACTAAAAGTGCCAAAGAATTTGTAACTCCTTTATCAATTGCCTCACTATCTCAAGAAAAAGTTTATGAAGATTTATTTAACTCTGAAAATGAGGCTGAAATGGATCATATTTCACTATCTAGATGGGCAGACTTAATTGTTGTGGCTCCAGCTACAGCTAATACAATTTCAAAATTGAGTGCAGGGTCTTCTGAAGATCTGGCTTCAACTGTAATTTTAGCTTCTGATAAAGATATTTTTTTAACACCAGCTATGAATGTTAGAATGTGGGAACATCCATCAACTAAAGAAAATCTTAAAAAACTAAAATCATTTGGTTATAAAATTATAGGTCCTGAAGTTGGTGATATGGCCTGTGGAGAATTTGGTGAAGGTAAAATGACTGAACCAGATAATATTGTTCAAGAAATTAATTCATACTTTAGTGAATTAAATAAGAATTATAAACTAAAAGCCTTAGTAACGGCTGGACCAACTAATGAGTATATTGATCCTGTAAGATTTATAACAAATAAATCTTCTGGAAAACAAGGCCATGCTTTAGCAAAAGCATTCGCTAAAAAAGGTTTTCAAACTACTTTAATTTCTGGACCTACAAATTTAGAGGTGGGCAACAATATAAACTTAATTAAAGTAGAAACTGCAGATGAGATGCTTAAAGCTACACAAGATAATCTACCAGCAGATGTAGCAATTTTTTCAGCAGCTGTTGCTGACTTCAAGGTTAAAGAAATAAATAATAGTAAAATAAAAAAACAGGAAAAATTACATTTAGAACTAGAAAAAAATATTGATATTTTAGATTATGTATCAAAACATAATTCTCTTAGACCAAAGTTGGTAATTGGATTTGCTGCAGAAACTAATAATGTGGAAGAAAATGCAAAAAAAAAATTAGAAGAAAAAAATTGTGACTGGATAATAGCAAATGATGTTTCCAATAAAGCAATTGGATTTGATTCCAATTTTAATGAAGTTTCAATTTATTATAGAGATAAAAATATGGATAATGAAAGGCTTACAATAAAAAGTAAATCTGAAATTTCTGATGAAATAGTAGAAAGAGTTATTAAAAAATTAAATTAAAATTCAGTGGCTAAAGTATTAATTAAAAAATTAAACCCTAAAGTAGAATTGCCTGCTTACAAAACAGATGGTGCTTCGGGTATGGATTTGATGGCTTTTATAGGGGAGCCTATTAGAATAGCTCCTAATAGCTCATATTTAGTTCCTACAGGGCTTTCAATGACATTTTCAGAGGATTTTGAGGTTCAAATTCGTCCTAGATCTGGTTTGGCTGCTAAAAAGAGTATTACAGTTTTAAATACCCCAGGAACAATTGATAGTGATTATAGAGGAGAAATTAAAGTTATACTTTTTAATCATGGTAAAGAAGATTTCCTTATCAATAATAAAGATAGAATAGCACAAATGATCTTAATGCCTGTAATTAAGATGGAGCTTGAAGAAACAGATAATTTGCCTGATACATTACGAGGTGATGGTGGATTTGGCTCAACTGGTAAATGAATAACCAATTAAGAAAAGCATCAATAGAGAGATATTCAAGACAAATAGTACTAAAAGATATTGGTACTATAGGGCAAAAAAAAATTATATCTGCAAAGGTTTTAATTGTTGGAATGGGTGGTTTAGGGTCCCCTGTTGCTGAATTTCTTGCAAGAGCTGGTGTTGGTTCAATAGGAATAGTTGATGATGATAAAGTTAGTTTATCCAATCTACACAGACAAAGTCTTTATAACACTGGTGATATAGGAAAATTTAAAGTTCAAGTAGCAAGGGCTAAAATTAAAAAAATAAACCCGAATATTAAAATTAAGATTTACAAGATAAGACTTAATAAAAGTAATTTTAAAAAAATTATAAAAGATTATGATTATATAGTTGATGGCTCTGATAATTTTTCCACAAAATTTTTATTAAATGATTTTTGTTATAAATTTAAAAAAATACTTGTAACTGGAGCTATCAGTAAATTTGATGGTCATATATTTACTTTTAATTTTAAGAATAAAAAAATTCCATGTTTAAGATGTTTTTTTCAAGACTTCTGATATTTCAGATGATTTATTAAATTGTGAGTCAGAAGGTATTCTTGGTACTGTTGCTGGTATAATTGGAACTATACAAGCAAACGAAGTTTTAAAGAAAATACTTGGTATTGGAAAGGGTCTTGATGGATATATTTTTATCTTAGACTTATTACGATTAAATTTTAGAAAAGTTAAACTTAAAAAAAGAAAAAACTGTTTTTGTAAATGATAAAAAAAATAGCTATTTGCGCTTTGTATCTATCAGTTTTATTTGGTCAATTTTCAATAGCAGAAGAAAAGTTTCTCTCTTTAAAAAAAAGTAAAGTAAATGTTCGATATGGACCAAGTTTTGATGCAGAGATCAAATATATTTATAAAAAAATAAATTTACCCATAAAACAAATAGATCAAAAAGAAAATTTTAGAAGAATTGTAGACTTAAAAAATAATAGTGGATGGATCCATGTTTCTCAGGTTAAAAAATCAAACTCTATTATCATCTTAGAAGACAAAATCTTATATAAAAAACCATCTAACTTTTCAAAACCAATAGCCAAATTAGAAAAAGGAAGACTATTAGTTTTAAAAAAATGTGAAAATATATGGTGTAATGTAAAGACTGATAATTATTCAGGTTGGGTCAAAACTGAAAATGTTTGGGGTTCTATTAAATAAAATCAGCACATAGTGATTTAACACTATCTTCAGCTAGTCTTGTGGTGTGGATATATTCTTTATGATCAATCCCAAGTTCAATGATTGCACTATCTGACTTAAATTTGGAAATTTGATCATCATTTAATTTGAAATGAATAAATTGCACTGACGAAGCCTTTCCTTCTGCTGATGTTCTATCAACATCTTCTTCTGGAACAGCTTTAACAATTTCATCATTAATTTTTATGAATATTTTTTCTTCAATTCCTCCAACTTTACCTAAAAATGCAGCTCTTGAAATTGGATTATCAATTTCGAACATTAGTGTAGCCGTAAGTTCTTTTCCATTTGGAACTAAAGGGTTGTAAGCTATTAATTCATCTTTTAATTGCTCATCTCCTCCTTTTTCGATGTGAAGCATTTCTTGAACTTGGGCAACCATAGTTTCAAAACTTTCAAAATAAAAAGTGGCATAAGGACCAAGTGCTATTCTTCTATCTTTTTTAAACTCAACTAAATCTTTTCTAATTTGTTTTCTGCTTTTTGCATAAACATCAGATGGTAATAAATCTTGTTTTTCTATTTGTCTTTTTTCTTTGCTCATAATTATAATCTATAACTTTTTGCCATTAATTCGATAGGATGAAGTGCCTCATCATTTGCAATATTTGTGTCTGTTTCTAATTGTTTTAAATGCTTACCTGCCAAAGGACAATCTGAAGCCATATATTTATTGTTTTTATTTTTAATTTGTCTTGCTGTTGGTGTTCCAACTTTTATAGCTAAATCGTGAGTTTCCTTCATCACTCCAAAAGTTCCCCCATGACCAGCACATCTTTCAACAACATCCATTTTTATATTAGGGATAAATTTAAGCATATCTCTAGATTTAATACCCATGTTTTGTGCTCTTGCATGACATGCATTGTGAACTGTAACTCCACCATCAATTTCTTGTAAACCTTCTGCTAGGCCTTCCTTTTGTGCTATATCAACGATATATTCATCTAAGTCACTAACACTTTTTGAAAGTCTTTTAATATTTTCGTCATTTGGTAATAGTAAAGGCCATTCAAATTTTAGCATTAGACCACAACTAGCTGTTAAAGTAATAATTTGATAACCCTTGTCTACCCACTCCAATAAATCTTTGGAAACTTTTTTGGCTTGCTCTACAACTTTTGGTAAATCTGCTTGCTCAAGATAAGGCATTCCACAACAACCTGGATAAGCTTCTTGAACCTCTACTCCATTTTTCTTTAAAACTTTTAATGCAGCTACGCCTGTATCTTTTTTATTAAAATTAACAAAGCATGTTGAGTAAATTACAACTTTTCTATCTTTAGATGGGGCTTCACTATTTGTTGGAATATTATTTTTTTTAAAATAATTTGTAAATGTTTCTGAATTATAAGTGGGAAGCGTAACTCTCATATCAATTCCAGCAATTAATTCTAATATTTTTCTAAAGAATTTATTTTTAATGCTTGATGCCCAGTTTATTAGTGATGATAGCATTACACCAATTTTTGCATTTCTATCAATTTGAGCTAGTTGCGCAGGCACTGCTGGCAATTTATTTAATTTTTTTTGAGCTGTTCTATATCTCAACATTAAATGAGGAAAGTCTAAATCAAAATCATGCGGTGGAACATAAGGGCACTTAGTCATAAAACACATGTCGCATAAAGTACAAGCATCTACTACAGGTTCAAACTGTTCACTTTTTAAACTTTCTACATCCTCATTTTCTGACTCATCTATCATGTCAAATAATTTTGGAAACGAGTCGCATAAATTAAAACATCTTCTACATCCATGGCAGATGTCGAATGCTCTTCTCATTTCGTCATCTAATTTTTTGGGGTCTAAAAAATCAGGATGCTCAAAATTTATTGGGTGCCTAATGGGTGCATCTATGCTGCCTTCTTTGCTCATATTTTAAATTTTAGGATTTAATGGTGGGGAAGAACCCCACCATAAATTAAGTCTTATTTACGCAATAGATTCTAATGTTTTTTGGAATTTACCTGCGTGTGATTTTTCAGCTTTTGCTAAAGTTTCAAACCAATCAGCAATTTCTGAAAAGCCTTCTTCTCTAGCTGTTTTTGCCATACCTGGGTACATGTCTGTATATTCATGTGTTTCACCTTGCACCGCTGAAGCTAAATTCGCTTTAGTCTCACCAATCGGTAATCCTGTAGCCGGGTCTCCAACTTCTTCAAGATACTCAAGGTGTCCATGTGCATGACCTGTTTCACCTTCAGCTGTAGATCTAAATACAGATGCTACATCGTTATAACCTTCAATATCTGCTTTTTGAGCAAAATATAAATAACGTCTGTTTGCTTGACTCTCGCCTGCAAATGCATCTTTTAAGTTTTCTTCTGTTTTACTTCCTTTTAATGACATATTTTTCTCCTTAATGATTATGATGTACATATAATCGTTCTAAACTATATGTCAACAGTTTAGAATTGTTTTAATGTAAATATTAAGCTGTTGAAATTATTAATTTATTTTTGCGTTTGATTATCAGTTGCAACTTTAATTAATACTTCTATTGATTTTATTTTTTTTCCTGTGATATTTTTTTTTATATTTACAGAATCAATATCGTCGTTGCTACAATCAATTAGTTCATTTGTGTCTTCGTCAAAAAAATGATGGTGCTCGGTTACGTTAGTGTCAAAATAACTTTTATCTGAATTGATAGAAATTTCTTTTAAATATCCTTTTTTTTTAAATGCGTGAATTGTATTGTAAACCGTTGCTAAAGAAATTTTTTCACTCAGCTTAACCTCAATAATTTTAGTCAAATCATTTATTGTAAAGTGAAAGGTTTTTTCAGGTGAAAACAATACTTCACAAATTTTTAGTCTCTGTCTTGTTGGTCTTAAGCCAGATTCTCTTAATTTTTCAGTGTATATACTTATATTGTTCATTACTGTTTATAATAGTTCTAAACTATTTCTATATTATAATCACCATAAATCAAGTATTAAGGAACTGAAATTTATGAAAAAAAACTCATTCACATACGATGAGCTAATAAGCTGCGGAAATGGAGAACTTTTTGGCCCAGGTAATGCAAAATTACCACTTCCACCAATGCTCATGTTTGATAGAATAACAGAAATCAACGATGACAATGGTACTTTTAGTAAAGGCTCTTTAAAAGCAGAGCTTAATATCAAGGAAGACCTTTGGTTTTTTGATTGTCACTTTAAAGGAGACCCTGTTATGCCAGGTTGTCTTGGCTTAGATGCTATGTGGCAACTAGTTGGTTTTTATCTTGGCTGGCTTGGGAACCCAGGTAAAGGAAGAGCTTTAGGAGTGAGTGCAGTAAAATTCACTGGTGAAGTTTTAAAAAATGTTAAAAATGTAAGATATGAAATTGATATGAAAAAAGTTATGGCACCAGGTGGGACAACAGTTGGTCTTGCAAATGGTTTGGTATTTGCTGATGACAAAAAAATATATTCAGCAGAAAGTTTAAAAGTGGGGTTATTTAAATAATGAGAAGAGTAGTAGTTACAGGTTTGGGAATTGTTTCTTGTTTAGGTAACAATCAAGAAGAGGTTTATCAGTCTCTTTTAGATTCAAAATCTGGGATATCTTTTTGTGAAGAATACAAAGAACACAATTTAAGAAGTCATATTCACGGTAAACCAAATATTAAACTTGAAGATCATGTTGATAGAAAAACTATCAGATTTATGGGCTCTGGGTCTGCGTATAATTATATTGCAATGAAGGAAGCTATTAAGGATTCAGGATTAGAAGATAAAGATATAAGTAATTTTAAAACTGGAATAGTTATGGGTTCTGGTGGTCCTTCAATTGAAAATGTAGTTTTGTCTGTTGATAAGACTAGAGCTAAGACACCAAAATTAATGGGCCCCTTTATTGTTCCAAGAACTATGGCTAGTACATCTTCAGCAACTCTTGCCGTACCTTTTAAAATTAAAGGAGTTAATTATACGATGAGTTCTGCATGTGCAACTAGCGGACACTGCATCGGCCATGCAAGTGAATTAATTCAAATGGGTAAACAAGATGTTGTATTTGCAGGTGGTAGTGAAGAATTACACTGGGCTATGACTGCAATGTTTGATGCGATGACTGCTTTGTCTTCTAAATACAATGATGCACCTGAAACTGCTTCTAGAGCTTATGATAAAACTAGAGATGGTTTTGTAATAGCAGGTGGTGGTGGAGTTTTAGTGCTTGAAGAGTACGAGCATGCAAAAGCTAGAGGCGCAAACATATATGCTGAATTAACAGGCTATGGCGCGACTTCTGACGGGTATGATATGGTAGCCCCATCGGGTGAAGGTGCTGTTAGATGTATGAAGATGGCTTTAGCGACAGCTAAAAACAAAATGGACTACCTAAACACTCATGGAACATCAACTCCAGTTGGAGATATAACAGAGCTTAGAGGTGTTGGAGAAGCATTTGGTGCTGAGGTACCAAAAATTAGTTCTACTAAATCTCTTTCTGGTCACCCACTAGGTGCTGCTTCGGTTCATGAAGCAATTTATAGTTTAATTATGATGAAAAATAGTTTTATTACTGCATCAGCTAACATTAATGACATGGATGATGAAGCTAAAAAATTTCCAATCGTAACTAAGACTGAAACAAATGTTAAATTAAATTCTGTAATGTCTAATAGCTTTGGTTTTGGTGGAACAAATGCAACTTTAATTTTTGAAAAGGTTTAAATGAGTTTAATGAAGGGAAAAAGAGGATTGATCATGGGAGTTGCCAATGAAAGATCTATCGCTTGGGGTATTTCACAAAAACTTGCGGAAGCTGGAGCAGAACTTGCATTCACTTACCTTGGTGATGCACTAAAGAAAAGAGTAATCCCTTTAGCAGAAAAATTAAATTCAAAAGCTACATTTAGCTGTGATGTTGAAAATAAAGAAGAAGTAATAAAACTTTTTGAAGATATTAAATCTAAATGGGAACAAATTGATTTTGTAGTTCACGCCGTTGCTTTTTCAGATAAATCTGAATTGTCAGGAGAATACCTGAATACAACTAGAGAAAATTTTTTAAGAAGTATGTTAATTTCATGTTTTTCATTTACAGAAGTTGCAAAAGAAGCATCTAAGTTAATGAAAGAGGGTGGAAGCATGTTAACTTTAACTTACGAATCTACTAAAGCTATTCCAAATTATAACGTAATGGGTGTTTGTAAATCTGCTCTTGAGGCAAGTGTTAAATACCTTGCAAGAGATTTGGGTGCTAAAGGAATGAGAGTGAATGCAATAAGCGCAGGACCTATTAAAACTTTAGCAGCTTCTGCTATTGGAGATGCAAAATTCTTATACAAATGGAATGCAGACCATTCTTTCCTAAAAAGAAATGTAGATATTCATGATGTTGGAAACTCAGCATTATATCTATTAAGCGACCTTGCTGCTGGTGTTACTGGTGAAATTCACTACGTAGATGCTGGATATAACAAGGTTGGGATGCCCGATCCTAAGAATATTACCTAAAATATAGCTAAGTTTAGTTAAAAATATTAGGAACAATTTTTTAGACTTAATGATTTCTGTAAAAAACCTTGCTTCTGTTTGTGACCAAGAATGGTCATCAACTGAAAAGTATCCTGGAGTTAGATGGAAATTTTTAATTGATGCAGATTTTGACGGTAGTTCTGGTCTATCCCTTGGTTTTGCTGAAATAGCACCTGGTGGAAATTTAACCCTTCATTATCACTCAACTGCAGAAATATATGGAGTTACCAGTGGTACAGGAATATTAAATAAATCTGGTGAACTTGAGACAATTAAAAAAGGTGATGTAGTTTATATAGCTGGAAATGCAGAGCATGCCTTAAAAAATAATGGAGAGGAAACATTAGAATTTTATTGGATTTTTCCAACAGATAGTTTTTCAGAAGTAGAATATTTTCCAAAAAAACAAGAGAGTACATAGAACTTTCAAATAAGTAACCCATAAAAAAAACCCCCAGAACTTTCATTCCAGGGGTTTAGAATTTTAATTTAAAAATTATTCGGCAGCTTGTTTCATAGAAAGTTTAACTTTACCTCTATCAAAACCAATCACTTTAACTTTTACTTCATCGCCTTCTTTGACAACATCAGTAACTTTTTCTACTCTTTTAGCAGCAAGTTCTGAGATGTGAACAAGACCATCTTGTTTACCTAAGAAATTTACAAATGCACCAAACTCCATAATTTTCATTACTTTACCTGAATAAATTTTATTTAGTTCAGCTTTTGCTGTGATGTCTTTAATAATCTGCATAGCAATGTTTCTAGATTCTTCATCTGGAGCAGAAACTGTTACCACACCTTCATCATTCACATCAACTTTTGCACCTGACTTTTCAACAATCTCTCTAATTGTTGCTCCACCTTTTCCAATCACAGCTGCGATATCTTTTTTATCAACAGTAATTTGTTCCATTTTTGGAGTGTGTTCACCAACATCAGCTCTTGATTCACTTAAGACTTTATTCATTTCACCTAAGATGTGAACTCTTCCTTCTTTAGCTTGTTTTAAAGCCTGCTCCATGATTTCAAATGTGATACCTGTAATTTTGATATCCATTTGAAGTGAAGTAATTCCATCTTTAGTTCCAGCAACTTTAAAGTCCATGTCTCCAAGATGATCTTCATCACCTAAAATATCTGATAAGACACTAAAATCATCGCCTTCTTTAATTAATCCCATTGCAATACCTGCAACTGGCTCTTTGATTGGCACTCCAGCATCCATAAGCGCAAGAGATGCACCACAAACACTCGCCATTGAAGAAGAACCATTAGATTCTGTAATCTCAGATACTATTCTGAAAGTATATGGAAATTCTTCTTTTGAAGGTAGTGAGGAATTAATTGCTCTCCATGCTAATTTTCCATGGCCAACTTCACGTCTTCCAGTTCCAATTCTTCCCGTTTCTCCAACTGAGAAAGGAGGAAAGTTATAATGAAGCATAAATCTTTCTCTATGTTGTCCATCTAGACTTTCCAATCTTTGTTCATCGTCAGATGTACCTAAAGTAGTGACAACAATCGCTTGTGTTTCTCCTCTAGTAAATAAAGCTGATCCGTGAGTTCTTGGCAAAACACCAACTTCACACTCAATAGCTCTTACATCAGCTAAACCTCTACCATCTATTCTTTTTTTGTTTTTAAGAATATCAGTTCTAACAATTTTCTTTTCAAGATTTTTTAATTCATCATTAACATTAAAATCAGAATAATTTTCATCTTCTGCAAAAAGCTGTTTTGCTTTATCAGAAATTTCTGAAATTTGATTTGATCTATCTTGTTTGTCTATTGTTGCAAAAGCTTTAATTAAATCTGCTGTAAAGTTTTCTTCAAGTTTTTTCTTAACTTCTGATAAATCTTTTTTCTCAACAGTCCATTCTGGCTTTCTGCATTCTTTTGCAAGTTCCTCTATCATTTCAATTACTGGAACAAAACCTTCGTGACCAAACTTAACTGCATCTAACATTACCTCTTCTGTTAAACCTTTAGTCTCAGACTCAACCATAAGCACAGCATCTTTGGTACCTGCTACAACTAAATCTAAAGTAGAGTTTTCTAGCTCAGCTTTTGATGGGTTTAATATATATTTACCATCAACTAAACCAACTCTTGAAGCACCCACAGGACCCATAAATGGCATTCCTGAAATCGCTAGCGCCGCTGAAGAAGCTGTAATTGCTAAAATATCTGGTTGATTATCTTTGTCATATGAAATTACTGTTGGTAACAGTTGAACTTCATTTTTAAATTCACTTGGAAACAAAGGTCTGATTGGTCTATCAATTAATCTTGAGATCAATTGTTCACTTTCAGTTGGTCTTGCTTCTCTTTTAAAATATCCACCAGGAATTTTACCACCTGCATAATATTTTTCTTGGTAATTTACAGATAGAGGAAAATAATCCATATCTGGATTTACTTTTTTTGCTCCTACTACTGTTGCTAAAATAACTGTTTCACCACATGAAGCAATAATTGCTCCGTCTGCTTGTCTTGCTACTTTACCTGTTTCTAAACTTATCTTCTTGCCTGCTACTTCAATTTCCTTCTTATATACTTTGAACATCTATTTTCCGTTTCCTTCTATCTATTTTCTTAAATTTAATTGTGTTAATACATTTTTGTAAGAATCAAATTTATTTTTCTTTAAATATTCTAACAATTTTTTTCTTCTATTTACTGCTCTTAACAATCCAACCGAAGAGTGTTTATCTTTTTTGAATTGCTTAATGTGTGCTGAAAGAGTTTCAATTTTACCTGTTAATAATGCAATTTGTACTTCTGAAGAACCAGTGTCCTTCTCGTGCATTTTTAATTCTACTGCTTTATTCGTCATACTATTTATTTTCCTATTTGTTTGTTTGTTTTATTAAGTTTTCTATTTTTTCCGCGTATTCAAAAGAGTCGTCTTTAGCAAAAAGTATCTTTGGTATGTATTTCATAAATACTTTTTTAGATAAAACTTTTCTAATTAAAAAAGAATATTCTCTTAGTTTTTTAATAACTTTTTCAGTATCTTTTCCTCCTAGAGGTAATACATACGCTTTTGCAATTTTAAGGTCTTGACTCATTTTCACTTCTGTAACCGTTATAGTGTTAGTTTCTAAATTTGGCACCTTAGCTTCATTTCTTGCAAAAATCATACCTAAAGATTGCCTGATCATCTCTCCAACACGTAATTGTCTTTGTGATACGGGTTTTCCTGTTTTATCAACCATTATTATACTGTTCTTTCCGTCGTAGTCGTACTGTACGCCTCTATTGTATCGTTTTTCTGGAAATCGATAAAGTCTTTAAGTGTTATTCCACATTCTTGGCCGTTACTAACCTGTTTTGCCTGATCTTTTTCTCTAAAAATAGTACTTATCTTACCCGTATAAATAATTGCTCCATCTCTTACTACTCTAGCACTTGCACCACTAGATATTTCACCTTCAGTTACTTTTGAACCTGCAACTTTTCCTGTTCCTGAAACTTTGAAAATTTCTAAAATTTGTGCTGTACCAACAATTTTTTCTTGAACATCTGGAGCAAGAAGTCCTGACATTCTTAATTTGATATAATCTAAAACTTCATAAATAATATTATAAGAAGATATTATAATTTTTTCATTCTCTGCTAATTTTTTTGCCTCCTTGCTTGGTTTAACATTAAATGCAATTAATGTAGCGTTAGATGCTTTTGCTAAAGTTACATCGGTCTCTGTTACCATTCCGATATCAGATAAAATTATTTTAGGTTTTACTTCATCATGAGTAATTTGATCAATTGCACTTTTGATTGCCTCTGCAGATCCATGAACGTCTGATTTTACAATAATATTTAATTCTGCAGCTGACTTATCGGCAAAAGCAGAATCTTGAGTTGCAAAAGTTAAAGGACTTCCATCTGTTTTGGTTTCATCTGCTCTAGTCTCACTTAATGTTTTGGCTTCTTTTTCTGAATCTAAGACAATAAAATCATCTCCTGATTTAGCTGCTCCATTAATTCCAAGAATTTCAACTGGCATTGATGGTGGTGCTTCATTAACACTTTCTCCTTTATCGTTAATTAAAGCTCTTACTTTTCCCCATTTTAATCCACTAACAAAGAAATCACCTTTTTTAATTGTTCCGGATGTAACCACAACTGTTGCAACCGCTCCTCTACCAATATCAATTTTAGATTCTAAAACAATTCCAGTTGCTTTAGATTCAAAGTCAGTTTTTAAATCTAAGATTTCTGCTTGTAGAACAATCGACTCTACTAACTTATCTAAATTTTTTTTATTTTTTGCAGAAATTTCAACCATCAAAGTATCTCCCGATAAATCTTCTGCAATAAGCTCATATTCTAAAAGTTGGTTCTTTATTTTTTGTGGATCTGCCTCTGGTAAATCACATTTGTTAATTGCTACAACTATTGGGACGTTCGCAGCTTTAGCGTGTTTTATAGACTCAATTGTTTGAGGTTTAACTCCATCATCTGCAGCAACTACTAATACTACAACGTCTGTTAATTTTGATCCTCTAGCTCTCATTTCTGTAAATGCAGCATGACCTGGTGTATCAATAAAGGTTAGCTTATTAGATTCGTGTTGTATTTGGTAAGCACCAATGTGTTGTGTTATTCCACCAAACTCACCAGAGACAACATTCGCACTTCTTAAAACATCTAATACTGAAGTCTTACCGTGATCTACGTGACCCATTACAGTCACGATCGGCGGTCTATTCTTTAAATTTTCAGATCTAGACTCTTTTATTTTTTGAATAATTTCTTCTGCTTTTGTTTCTCTAATCGGATTGTGGCCAAATTCTTTTACTAGGTATTCGGCAGTATCTGCTGCTAATGTTTGATTGATAGTAACCGTAACTCCCATTCCAAATAAATGTTTAATTACATTACTTGATTGCTCAGCCATTCTGTTAGACAGTTCTCTCACTGTTATTGCTTCGGGAATATTCACATCTCTTTTTACAGGCTTCAAACTTTCTTGAATTTCTTCTTTAGTAAGTTCTCTGTTTTCTTTTAATTTTGCTCTTTTAAGCGAAGCCATACTCCTTGACTTTGCTTCAATCTCATCACTTAATGCTCTTGATACTGTTAATTTTAATTCTCTTTTTTTAGTTTCAGGTTTACCTGTATCCCCTTTAAGTCTTCTAGTTGCTCTTTGCTCAGCCAACTTGCGTTTTTCATAATCATTAGTTATTGGAGAAGATGGTTTAGGAGCTGATGTACTTCTAGGGGGAAAGCTACTTGCGGTTGTTACTGCTGGTTTTGACCTAACACTAGCAGGTCTAGTAAAATTACCTCTAGGTGCAAATTTGCTAGGTTTTTTTTCAATTACAACCGAATTTTTACTTTGAGTTTTTGCTAACTCTATATTCTCTATCGATTTCTTGGCTATGCCAGAAAGTGTTAATTTTGTTTTTTTGTTTTCCATATTTCATTACTCAATCTTTGTAGATTATGTTTCTTGCAGACATAATTAATTCATCCGCTTCTGTTTTTGATAAAGCAAAATCTTCAAGGTATCCTTGAATCTTAATTCTTTCACCTTTCACAACATCATAACCACCTGTTAATTCATCAGAGGCAAGGTCTGCAAAATCTTCTAATTTTAAAATCTTTTGTTCTCCTAAAGTAACTAACATTCCTGGCGTTAGTCCTTTGTGATTTATAAGATCATCTTGAAGTCCCAAATCTTTAATTCTTTGAGTGATGTCTTCTTGATCTTTTTGGTAAAACTCTTTTGCTCTTTCAATCAAAGCCTTAGCAGTGTCTTCCTCTATACCTTCAATTTTCATTAAATTTTCTGGTGAGCTATCTTTAATGTCTGAAATCGAAGAAAAACCTTCAGCAACAAGTAATTGTCCTAATGTTTCGTCCAACTCTAAATTTTTAACAAAGTTTTCAGTTTTTTCTTTAAACTCAGATTGTCTTCTTTCTGAATCTTCTGCATCAGTCATTATATTAATTTCGTAATTTAATAATTTAGTAGCCAACCTAACATTTTGACCTCTACGACCAATTGCTTTACTTAAGTTTTCCTCTGTTAAAATTACATCTAATTTTTTTGCAACGCTATCAACATTTACTCTTTGAACTTCGGCCGGTGACAATGCATTTGAAACTACTATTGCTGGATCTTCAGACCAATTAACAATATCAATTTTTTCACCTTGTAATTCGTTAACTACTGCTTGAACTCTTGATCCTCTCATTCCAACACAAGCTCCTACTGGATCTAATGAAGTATCAACAGCTTTAACACAAATTTTTGCTCTGCTTCCTGGATCTCTTGCTGATGATTTGATTTCAATTAAACCATCATAGATTTCAGGAACCTCTTGAACAAATAATTTTTCCATAAATTTTGGATGTGCTCTTGATAAAAATATTTGTTGTCCTCTAGCTTCTCTTTTTACATCATAACAATAAGCTTTAACTCTATCGCCAGCTTTAATATTTTCTCTAGGGATCATTTCATTTTTTTGAATAATTGCTTCAGTTCTACCCAAATCAACTATTACATTTCCAAACTCTAGACGTTTAACAATTCCACTTAGAATTGAATCTTTTTTGTCTATGAAATCATTGTATTGTCTTTCACGCTCTGCTTCTCTTACATTAAAACTGATAACTTGTTTTGCTGTTTGAGCAGCTATTCTTCCAAAATCAAAAGAGGGAAGCGGTTGTAAAATTTCGTCTCCAATTTTTTTATCTTTGTTTACTTCATTTAAAATGATTGCATCTTGAAGATTAATTTCTGTATTTGTGTTTTCTGGTTTTTCTACAACAATTAATTTTCTAAAAATTCCGATATCTCCACTTTCTCTATCTATTAAAACTTTAATTTCATTGTCCTGTCCAAATTTTGATTTGGCAGCTTTTGCAATTCCAGTTTCCATAGAATCAATAATTAATTCTTTATCTATAGACTTTTCTAAAGCAACTGCTTCAGCAATTCTTAATAATTCTAATTTATCCGATCTTCTATTTAACATAAGTTTATTAGCTCCAAAAAAAAATGGGCTCAAGCCCATTCTGTAATTTCAATAATGTAAGGGCAATATATAAAGATTTTTTTTTAATTCAATAGCAACTATTTAGAAAAAATGTCTTTTTTATCAGTTTTTTCCCATGAAAATGAACCATTAGCTTCAGGCACTCTTCCAAAGTGACCATAAGCTGCTGTTTTTTCATAAATAGGTTTATTTAAGCCTAGCATTTCTCGTATGCCTCTTGGGCTTAAATCAAAATTTTCTGAAATCTTTTCTGTTACAAATTTATTTTTTTCTAAATCATTATCAAATAAATCTACATAAATTGATAAAGGTTTAGAAACTCCAATTGCGTATGCTAGTTGAATTAAACATTTTTCAGCAATGTTAGATGCAACAATATTTTTAGCAATATATCTTGCTGCGTAAGCAGCTGACCTATCAACTTTAGTTGGATCTTTACCAGAGAAAGCTCCTCCACCATGAGGTGCTGCTCCACCATAAGTATCTACAATAATTTTTCTACCTGTTAAGCCACAATCCCCATCCGGACCACCAATCACAAAATTTCCAGTTGGGTTTATATATAATTCATCTTCATTAAAATCTTTCAAAAACTTTTTTGGAATTGATTTTAATAAATAAGGTTTTAATAATTCTCTAACTTTAGCCTGATCTACATCTGCTGAGTGTTGTGAAGATATAACAACTGATTTTACTTTGGTTGGTTTTCCATCAACATATTCAAACGTAACTTGACTTTTTGAATCTGGCTCAATATTTTTTAATTTTCCAGATTTTCTGTCTTCAGCCATTAATCTCAAAATCTTATGAGAATAATGAATTGGTGCAGGCATTAATTCTTCAGTTTCATTACAAGCATAACCAAACATTATTCCTTGGTCACCTGCTCCTTCATCTTTATTGTTTGATGAGTCCACACCCATTGCTATATCTGCAGATTGTGCGTGAAGGTGGCTTTCTATTTTTGTAGCTTCTCTCCAAGTAAAACCATCTTGATCATAACCTATATCCTTGATGCATTTTCTTACTTTTTGAATAAGATCTTCTTCTTTAATGTTCGGTCCTCTTACTTCTCCAGCTAAAACAACTTTGTTTGTAGTGGTTAAAGTTTCACATGCTACTCTTGAAAAAGGATCACCTGAAAGATAGCTATCCACAACCATATCAGAAATACGATCTGACACCTTGTCTGGATGTCCCTCTGAAACAGACTCGCTTGTAAATAAAAAATTTTTTAAATTACTCATCTGCAATTCTCTTAAATGAAAAAATTAAAAAAATATATAATAAAATAAGTATAAAAAATATCTTATCCCCATAATTTATATAGGGCGTAGATTTAACGACTTTGCTCTCTTTAAAATCAACATAACCAGTAGAGCCAAATTCAACTTTTTTTTCTATAATACCAATTGGATTAATAATGGCAGATATTCCATTATTAGCTGATCTAATTATATACTTTCCACTTTCAATTGATCTAAAGATACTATGTGAAAAATGTTGTTTTGGACCAATAGAATTTCCAAACCACCCATCTTCTGAAATATTAATTATATAATCAAAGTTTTTGTCTTTAAATAATCTATTAGAATAAATAATTTCATAGCAAATTAAGGGAAGTAATTTTAGTTCTATCTTGTCATTTTTTATTGAGAGTGCTTTTAGGCTCTCGCCTTTTGAAAAAGATTGGTAGTCGTTGGTTACTGTTTTAAGTCCTATTAAACCAAGAACTGTTTCAAATGGGGTGAACTCTCCAAATGGAACTAAATTAATCTTATTGTAACTATGAATTAAATCCAATTTATTATTAAAAACTGCCAGTGAATTAAAAAATAAATTTTCACTATTTTTAGTCTTTACGCTATTTAGACCCATGATAATTAAATCATCATTCCCAAAACTATTTGAAAACAATTCCTTATAGATATCCATATCTCTTAAATAACTGTCTGGAATAATTCCTTCAGGCCATAAAAAAATCGTTGGTTCTTTTTTTTCTGGGCTACTCAAGGTAATTAGTTCTTGGATAATCTTTAATTCATCCTGTCTTGAATAAAATCGATCTAAACTAATATTGGGTGATACAGCTCTTATTGTAAAATTATTTTTAATATCAGTCATGGTATTAAATTGATTAAATTTTAAATTCCCAAAAACTAAAAAGCCTACAGAGATTATTATAAAGAAAAAACAGACAATAATTTCTTTTCTGGTTTTTCTTAAGATAAATATAGCTGGCAAAGTAAACAGAGATATGCAGATTAAATTAAAAGAATAAGTCCCAATTACTGAAAGAATTTGAATAAAATAAATACTTTCTGAAAAACTAAAAGCAATTAAATTCCATGGAAAACCAGTAAAAATGGACCCTCTAATAAATTCAATAGATCCATATAAAATTGAAAAAATAAAAAATGTACTAACAACATTTTTAGAATAAAAAACAGAAAACAAATAAGTTATTAATCCATAAAATATTGCCAGAAAAGCAGGAAATAAAACAATAGATATTGGTATTAAAAATTTGAAACTTTCATCAAAAGTTAATGAAATTGCAATCCAATATAAGCTACATAAAAAATAACCAAAACCAAAAAACCATCCATATTTAAAGAAAGATTTATTATTTGGGTTAGTTTTTTTTTTCAGTAAAGAGAAAAATAAAGAATAATGAAAAAGTAAAAAAATTAATTATAAAATAATTATAAGGTGGCAAGCTGTAAGAGCTAATAGCACCTAAAAAAAATACATATAATATGTTTAAAAATTTTTTTTTAAGCAAGTTAAGTTACTTTTTTTTTAATAAATTTATAAATTTTATCTTCTTCTTTACTCATTTTTCTAAAGTCTTTTAATTTTATGTGGTCGTGACCTAATAAATGAAGAAACCCGTGAATAAAAATTTTAACAACTTTTTGCTTAAACTCTAAAATCCTTTGATTTTTTGGTTTATTCATAAGCTCATAGCTAATTACTATATCACCAAGATAATTTGATTTTTTTGGATTAAATTTTTTCTCGAATGGAAATGATAATACATCTGTAGGTTTATTTTTATTTCTAAAATCTTTATTTAGCTTTTTAATATTCTTATTATTTGAAAGCAAAATTGTTAGATTTATTTTGTTACCTATAAATTTATATTTTTTTGGAAAAAATTTTATAATGGAATTAAAAAAAGTGTTATTTTTCCTGATTTTTTTGCTCCAGAGAGTGCACTCTGAAACCACATCAATTTTAATCATTTTCTTGATCTGAGTATGCTTTTACAATCTTAGAGACTAGGGGGTGCCTAACTACATCGGAGTGGTCAAAATCTATCACAGAGACTTCATCTAAATGACCTAATAATTTTTTAGATCTATTCAATCCAGACATGTTCTTGTGGGGCAAATCGATTTGGGATGGATCACCATTTATAACAATCTTTGAATTCTCTCCAATACGCGTTAGAAACATTTTAATCTGTGTATCTGTTGCATTTTGTGCTTCATCTAAAATCGCAAAAGAATTTTTTAAAGTCCTGCCCCTCATAAATGCTAGTGGTGCTATTTCAATATCACCAACTTCAATCATTCTTTGAATTTTATCAAAATCAAAAAGATCATATAGAGAGTCATATAAAGGTCTTAGATAGGGATCTACTTTTTCCTTCATGTCTCCAGGTAAAAAACCTAATCTTTCACCAGCTTCAACTGCAGGTCTCGATAAAATAATTCTTTCAATCTTCTTGTCAAGTAACAATGTCAGTCCAACTGCAACAGCCAAAAATGTTTTACCTGTTCCTGCAGGACCTGCTGATATAACAATATCACTTTGCCTTAAGGCTCTGACATATTCTTTTTGTCTTTCAGATCTTGGAATAACTGATTTTTTAGGAGTTTTAATTATGTCTGAAACATTTTGATTTTCTACTTTTTCTTTAATCATAAATTCATCTACTGAAGAAAGTATATCTTTTTTTTCTATACTTCCATTATTTACAAACTGGTTGGCTAAAAATTGAATAGCATTTTTTGTAATTTCATTTTTTTTTGGTGTTGATTTTATTAAAATAGAATTACCCCTAGAGTATAGATTAGTATCAGTAATTTTTTCTAGTTCTTTTAAATTTTCATTAAATTCACCAACAACGCCCATTAATAAATCATTGTCTTGAAATATAACACTCAAAGAATTGTTATCGGAATAGACGAATTTTAAAATAGAACTAATTTTTTTTGATGCTACTTTATTCAATTTTTAGGCTACCTTCTTTTTGTAATTTTCATTTGATATGCCAAACAAGCTGTTTTGATTACTATTTGTTATTTCTATTTGCATAACTTTCCCTATGCAGTCTGTATTGCCATCAAAAATTACTGATGTCATAAACTCAGTTCTACCAAATAATTTAATTCCATCTTTCATTTTATTTTCAACCAAAACATTAAGTGTCTTACCTTCTAGAGATTTATTTTTATTTATCTGATTTTCGAACAATTTTTTTTGGATTATTTCTAATCTTTCCTTAGATTTTTTTTTATCTACTAATTCTAAATCAGCAGCTACAGTGCCTGGTCTTGGACTAAAAATAAAAGAATATGAATTAATAAACCCTACTTTTTCAATTAACTTCATCGTATATTTAAAATCATCATCACTTTCTTCTGGGTATCCAATAATAAAATCACTTGAGAACTCTATATTTGGATTAATCTTTTTTAATTTTTTATAAATTATTAAATATTCTTCAATAGTGTGTTTTCTATTCATTTGTTTTAAAATTTTGTTTGATCCACTCTGTACTGGTAGATGGACTAAAGGCATTAGTTTGGTTGATTTTTTATAAACATTTATCAAATCGTCAGTCATGTCTTTGGGGTGAGACGTGGTATACCTAATTCTCTCAAGCTCATTAAGGCTTTCTAGCTCTAATAATAAATCAGATAATTTAAATTTTTTATTTTTATCTTTATAGCTATATGCATTCACATTTTGCCCTAATAAAATAATTTCTTTTGCACCACTTTGAATTAATTCTTTTGCTTCATTTATGATTTGATCAAAGGGTCTGGAATATTCAGGTCCACGGGTATAAGGCACTACACAAAAGTGACAGAATTTATCACAACCTTCTTGGATTGTTAAAAATGATGAAACTTTACTGTCTTTATTTTTAATCTGACTTAGATAATTAAATTTAGAAATTGTGTCAAATTCTGTTTCTTCCTCTTTTTTTTTATTTTTTGAATGATTTAATATCGCCTCATTTATTTTATGATAAGACTGTGGGCCAATTACAATGTCAATATAAGGTTCTCTTTTTAACATTTCTTGATTTTCAGCTTGAGCAACGCAACCAGCAACAATTACAATTGGTTTTTTTTTCTCTCTAAAAATTTTTTTAACTCTTCCTATTTCATGATAAACCTTTTCTTTTGCTTTATCACGAATATGACAAGTGTTTAAAAGATAACAATTTGCATCCTCATATTTATCAGTTTTTTCAAAACCAATTTTTTTTACTGTATCAAATATACGGTTTGAATCGTATTCATTCATTTGACAGCCAAAAGTTTTAATAAAAATTTTTTTCAACATTATGCTAGGATTTTTTTTTAACTCCATATAATTCTAATTTATGATCTACTAATCGATATCCATACTTGTCAGCAATTTTTTCTTGCAACTTTTCTATCTCTTCATCAACAAATTCTATGATTTCCCCTGATTTAATATCAATTAAATGATCATGGTGTCCCTCATTTAATTCTTCGTATCTAGCTTTACCTCCTTTAAAATCATGTTTTGCTAAAATTCCAGACTCCTCAAAAAGTTTTACCGTTCTATATACTGTTGCAATGCTTATTTTTGGATCAATCTTTGAAACTCTATTATAAAGCTCATCAACGTCTGGATGATCATTCGACTCTGACATTACTTTTGCAATAATTTTTCTTTGATCTGTAAGTTTAACTCCTTTAACTAAACATTTTTGTTCAATATTTTTTGACATTTCTAATTTTAACTTAAATAAATAGGATTAATCAAATTATTTTTAATTTTAAATTTTGTACATAAACTGGGGACATCTTTGTATTTTGCTTCTTCAAATCCGTTAAAATCTTCAAAACTAAAACAACAATAATTGATTTTTTTAGTTAGAAATAAAGCTTTAATTGTTGCTAACGAATTTCTAATTCCTGCAAAACTACCTGGTCCTCTGTTAACATAAATAACGTCAATTTGATCTAAAGAAGAAGAATTTACCTTTAAAAAATCATTAATTAAGATCATTAATTTTTCAAAATTAATTTTACTATTTTCATGACTACAAGTATAAATATTTTCACTAACTATGAGTGTCAAAAAAATTTTATCTCTTGTGGCATCTACTATTAAATTTTTCATTATAATAATGTTATTTGCTATCAATTCTAAAGCAGAAGAAAATAATATCAAATATTATTCTGAAGATAGCGGCATTCTTTCTTTAATGTACCACCGATTTGATGAGAATAAGTATCCTTCAACAAATATACAAATGGATATTTTCAAAGAACAAATGTCTATAATAAATACCTTAAATTATAAATTTTATGATCCACAATACTTACAGAAAAAATTTAATATTACAAAAAATAAAAAAGAAATACTCATTACTATAGATGATGCATTCTTATCTTTTTATAAAAGTGCATGGCCATATTTAAAGAGAGAGAAAATTCCTTTTATTTTATTTGTTTCAACTGAAGCCATAGGCAAAACTGGCTATATGAGTTGGCAACAAATAAAAGAAATAGAGAAAAGAGTCATATGCTTACATTGGTAATCATTCTCATTCTCATGATTACTTGGTTGATCTAGACACAGAAAATTTTTTGTCTGATATTAATACTTCAATTAAAATCTTTAATCAGCACTTAGGTTATAACCCAATTTTTTTTTCATACCCATTTGGTGAGTATAGTAAAACTATTAAAGATTTTATTTCCGAAAATTTTGATTTTGCTTTTGGTCAACATTCTGGTGTTATTGATATTAATAAAGATCCCTATGAATTACCTAGATTTCCAATTAATGAAAAATATGGTGACCTAGAAAGATTTAAATTTTTAATTAATCTTAGTCCACTTCAATACAAATCTTTAAACCCTGAAGATAAATATATTGCCAATAATAATCCACCAAAACTATCTGTTGAATTTTTTGAAAATCAAAAAAATATAGAAAATATTAATTGTTTCTCCAATGAAGGTAGTGGATGGGATAAGTCAAATATAACCTTTAATAAAAATATACTAAAATTAAACCTTAGAGAAAAATTTACATTCAGAAGAGGTAGGGTTAATTGCTCACTTAATGATAATGGAATATGGAGATGGTTTGGTGTTCAATTTTCAGTGAACCAAAATTAAATTAAACTTTCTAAATCTTTGCTTGATGGCATTAACTTAGCATCATCAAAATCAGTTAAATCATTTTGTCTGATAATTTGTTGTAAAATTTTAACATACCCTTTTCCTGTCTCTGCATATTTATCTAGGTATTCAGTAAGAATCATGCTGTCCAATTTTTTTCCTTCATCTCTCAATTCGGCTCTTGCACTTCTAAAGTCTTTATAAGAAGAGTGTGTATTCAAATTTCTTTGATAAGCTTTTACAGACGCTTGTAAAACTTTAAATCTCATAACTTTATGCGTACTATCATCTTCTGCATCAGCTGGCTTTATTCCTTCTCCACTCCACGTCCATTGACCAAATAATGCGTTTCCTTCTTGAGCAAATCTTGATGTTCCCCAGCCAGTTTCTTTTGCAGCCTGTGCAATGGCCATTGAAACAGGAACTTCATCCATTCTAATTTTTAATGTAGATAAATTTTTATTTACTACTCCATATTGTTTGAATTTTATATTTAACCACTCTTGCTCTGTTTTTGTATTTATGCTTTTGTTTAAAATACTAAAGAGATTAATTCTATCTAGTTTGATGCTATTATTTTCATCAATGACTAAAGGTAAAATTATCTGAATAAAAAGGTCTTTTCTTTTTTTGGTATTTTCTATTTTTACAATCTCTTTTGGTAATAGATCTAAACTTATAGGCTTTACTAGTTTATTTTTTCTAACATCTTTTAAATTATAATTTGTTGATTTAAAAAGTTCTTCAATTGTTGCGGCACTTAATAGTATGGCATCTGATGGCTGCTCATCAAATGTTAAAACATCTTCGTATAAAAACTTTTTATTTAATTTCTCATCTAGTTTTGTTATTTTGTTTTCTAATAATTTTTTTAAATTATTTTTTGAATTATTTTCATAGTCTTTAGAAAATATCGTTTTTTCTTTTGTAAGATTAATAGCAATCGGAGCTATAAAAAAAATTGATATAATAATTAAGCTTGATAAAAAAGTTCTTGAAAGATTATCTAGTCCACTTTCTTCTGTTTTGATTTTCTTTTTTTTTTTAATAATAAACCCTTTTTTATTTAAATATTTTTTTATTTCAAGAATTGAAATTCTTTTTGGCATACCTATATTGCAACCACTTCTTTTACCTCAGGTAAATAATGACACAAAAGATTTTGCACACCTTGCTTTAAGGTCATTGTTGAGCTAGGGCACCCAGAACAGCTTCCTTGCAGTTCTACCTTAACAATTCCATCTTTAAATTCTTTAAATTTAATGTCACCCCCATCTTTTGCAACAGCTGGCCTAATCTTTGATTCTAAAATACTTATAATTTGTTTTTCAATTTCAGTGTATTCTCCTTTTTTTTCTCCAAGCAACTCATTGGCAATTACAAACTCTTTTCCTGTTGAATAAAAATCATTAATCAGTGAAATGGCTATATGTTTAATATCTTCCCAATTTACTTCTTCACTTTTATTTATAGATATAAAATCTTTTCCTAAAAATACGCCCGTTACTCCATTAATTGATAAAACATTCCTTACCAATTCATTGTCGGTTTCTTCTTTTCTTGTTACTTCAAATGAACCATTATTGGAAACCGTCTTTCCAGGTAAAAACTTAAGTGAATTGGGGTTCGGTGTTACTTCGGTTTGAATAAACATGTATTTATATATAAAGGTAAATGTCTAAATTTAAACCAATTAATAAATATATTTGGTTAAAAACCTACTAATTCTTTCATTTCTTTCATTTTTTTTGAGGCAATTTTGTTCGCTTTATCAGATCCTTCTAATAAAACTGAATCTAAGAATTTTTGATCCTCTAATAATTTTTTAATTTCTTTTGAGATTGGCTCAATTCTTTCAATTAGAACTTCTGATAATTTTTCTTTAAATTCAGAAAAGTTTTTTCCATTAAATTCCATTATAGATTTTTCTAAATTTTGATTTTTTAAACTTGAATAAATCCCTAATAAATTTTCTGCTTCTGGTCTTTCTGCTAGATTATCAATTTCTCGTGGCAAAGGTAACGGATCAGTTTTAGCTTTTTTTATTTTATTTATTATTTGATCTTTATCATCTGTGAGGTTAATTCTACTTAAATCTGATGGATCTGACTTACTCATTTTTTTGATTCCATCTTTAAGACTCATTATTCTAGAAAATTGTTTTTGAATTAATGGCTCTGGTACTTTCAAAAAATCTATTGCATCAAAATCATTATTAAATTTTTGCGCAATGTCTCTACAAAGTTCTAGATGTTGTTTTTGATCATTTCCAACCGGAACATGAGTTGCGTCATAAAGCAAAATATCTGCAGCCATCAAGACTGGGTAAGAATAAAGACCAATACTAGCTTTTTCTTTATCCTTTCCAGCTTTTTCTTTAAATTGTGTCATCCTATTAAGCCAACCTATTCTTGAAACACAACTTAAAATCCATGCAGCTTCTGAGTGTGCTGAAACCATTGATTGGTTAAAGATTATGCTTTGTGCCGGATTGATTCCACATGCAATAAATGTAGCTACAGTTTCTCTAATATTTTTTTTTAATTCTTTTGGGTTTTGCTTAACTGTTATTGCATGAAGATCCACAACACAAAAAATACATTCATTTTCTTTTTCGTTTTGGAGTTCTACAAAGTTCTTAATTGCACCAAGGTAATTTCCCAGATGAAGGTTTCCTGTTGGTTGGACTCCTGAAAAAATTTTTTTGCTCATGACTAGTAGTTTAAATTAATATCACTTTTTTTAAAAGCCTTGATTAAAATTGCAATTAAAAGGTAAAATATTAGTCCCGATACAACTGCACCAATTAGATAAATAGCTTTAAAGCTTGCCTCGTAAAGTAAATTATCATTAAAAAAATGAATTACATATCTAAAGAATATTCCCATCAATACTGAGGCTAATAAAATCTTAACAAACCTATTTAAAAATATTAAATTAAAGCTAAATAAGTCTTTTATTTTTAAAAAAATAAACAATAAAATGGCATTAAACCAGGACGATATAGTGGTTGCTATTGGTATAATTATAAACCCAACTTCCTTAAAAAAAACCACACTAATAAACACATTTAACAAAACAGAAATTAAAGAAATATAAAAAGGTACTTTTGTATTATGTCGTGCAAAAAAAAAGCTGAAAAAACTTTAATAAGAGAAAATGCTGGTAATCCAATCGCAAAATAGAATAAAGCTTTTGCTGAGTTTATAACACTTAATTCATTGAAAGAACCATATCCAAATAAAGAAGATATAATTTCTTCAGAAGCAATAAGTAATGCTAGTGCTGCTGGAATACTTAAAAATAAACTTAACTCTAGAGCTTTATTTTGAATCAGATTTATTTTATCTTTTTTATTACCCTGAACATGCTTAGAAAGTTGAGGAAGTATTACTGCTCCTATTGCAATTCCTGCAATAGCAAGGTTTATTTGATAAATTCTATCCGCATAATAAAGATAAGATACTGCGCTAGCTTGGAAGGATGCAATGATTGTTCCTACTAAAATATTAATCTGAGTAACGCCAGAAGAAAAAATACTGGGAAGTAATTTTTTGAAAAAAAGTTTAACTTTATTATCAATTTTAAATGACAAATTAATTTTAGGAGAAAAGTGTTTTTTTACAAAAAAATATAAGAAAATAAGCTGTAAGAGACCTGAGATAGTTACCGCATAAGACAGATAATATACCAATTCATCATTTAAAATTTTTCCAAAGAGCAATACTCCTATTAAAAGAATATTCAGAATTATAGGTGCAGCCGAAGCTACAGCAAATTTATTATGTGAATTTAAAACAGCAGAAAAAAAAGAGGCCAAACTAATAAACATTAAAAAGGGGAAAGTAATTCTTGTCAAAGTTATGACTAATTCCATTTTTTTATAATCACCTTCAAAACCTGGTGCTATTAAAAAGACAAATATTGGCATCATTATCTCAATAACAAGGACTAAAAAAAACAATCCTACCATCAATAAAGTAAAAATATTATTTGCAAATTTTTGTGACTTTTTTTTTATTATCTAGCACCGACGAATAACTGGGCACAAACGCCGCATTAAATGTTCCTTCTGAAAATAGTCTTCTAAACGTATTTGGTATCCTAAATGCTACAAAGAAGGCGTCTGCTAATGGGCCTGCACCAAGAAACATGGCTATCAGTATGTCTCTTACATAGCCCAATAATCTACTAATTATTGTAAAAAAGCTAAATGTGCTTGTTGACTTAATAAGGTTCATAAATCATATTAGTCTTAAATTTGCTCCATTTGTATATCTAATTAACATAAATGAAAAAAACTAAAATAGATCATTACACTGATAAAGAAGCTCTAGAATTCCACAGCTTAAATAAGCCAGGAAAAATAGAAATAAATTCTTCAAAACCAATGACCACTAAGAGGGATTTGGCATTAGCTTATTCTCCTGGTGTTGCTGTTCCAGTTCAAGCAATTGCTGATAACCCAGAGACTGCCTACGATTATACATCTAAAGGAAATTTAGTTGCAGTAATAAGTAATGGTTCGGCTATTTTAGGAATGGGTAATTTAGGGGCACTAGCATCTAAACCTGTCATGGAGGGAAAAGCAGTTTTATTTAAAAGGTTTGCCGACATAAATTCCATTGATTTAGAAATTGATTCACAAGATTCTGATGAAATTATTAATAGTGTTAAAAGTTTTGCATGCAGTTTTGGTGGTATTAATTTAGAAGATATCGCGGCTCCTGATTGTTTTATAATTGAAGAAAAATTAAAAGAAATTTTAGATATTCCAGTTTTTCATGACGATCAACATGGAACAGCAATAATCACTACAGCAGCATTAATTAACGCACTAGATATTAGTGGCAAATCAATAAAAGATATTAAGGTTGTTGTAAATGGTGCTGGTGCATCTGCAATTGCTTGTACAAATTTATTTAAAAATAGTGGCGTACCGGGCGAAAATGTAACCATGCTCGATCGTAAAGGAGTGGTCTATAGGGGTAGAGCTGAAGGAATGGACCAATGGAAATCTGCTCATGCAGTAGAAACTAAAAAAAGAACTTTAGAAGAAGCCATAAATGGAGCCGATGTATTTTTAGGATTATCTGCAAAAGGAGCTTTAAAAAAAGAGTTAGTAAAAACTATGGCTAAGAACCCAATAATTTTTGCCTGTGCAAATCCTGATCCTGAAATAACACCTGAAGAAATAATGGAAGTTAGAGATGATGCTATTATTGCAACTGGAAGATCTGATTATCCTAATCAAGTAAATAATTTAATTGGCTTTCCTTATATTTTTAGAGGAGCATTAGATGTAAGAGCTACAACTATTAATGAAGAGATGAAAGTTGCTGCTGCAAACGCAATTGCAAAATTAGCAAGAGAAGATGTTCCAGACGAAGTTGTTTCTGCGATGGGGGGAGATCGTCCTAAATATGGAAAAGATTATATAATTCCATCTACATTTGATCCAAGATTAATTAGTGTAATTCCTGCAGCTGTTGCAAAAGCTGCCATGGATAGTGGTGTTGCAAAAAAACCTATTAAAGATTTTGAAGTTTATAAAGACCAACTTAAACAAAGACTCGATCCTTCAGTAACAATTATGCAGGGCATAAATTCTCATATCAAAAAAAATCAAAAGAGAATTGTTTTTGCAGATGGAGAAGATGAAAACACTCTTAAAGCGGCAATTGCATTTAAAAATTCTAAATTAGGTACTCCTATTTTAATTGGTAAAAAAACTAAAATTAAAGAAAGAATAAAAGAAATTGGCTACAATGAAAACTTTGATATCGAAATAGTTAATTCTGAAGACACAGAAAAAAGAGAGAAGTACGTAAACTATTTATTTGAAAAAATGCAAAGAGAGAAAGGTCTTTTGGAAAGAGATTGTGATAGATTAGTTAGGAATGATAGAGTTATATGGGCATCTTGTATGGTTGCTTGTGGTGATGCTGATGGTGCTGTCACTGGAAATACTAGGAGATTTGGAGCCTCTTTTGATAAGGTTACCCAAGTTATAGATGCTAGACCAGGTGAAATCATGTTTGGGTTAAATATGGTTGTTGCAAAAGGAAAAACTATTTTTGTTGGAGACACGAGTGTAAATGAATATCCAAGCTCAGAAGAGCTTGCTGAAATTGCAATTTCATCAGCTAGAGTGGTTAAAATGTTTGGCTTTGTTCCAAAAGTTGCTTTTGTTTCTCACTCTACTTTTGGTCAACCTCTAACGAGTAGAACTAAACATATAAAAAAAGCTGTTGAAATTTTAAAAGATAAAAATGTAGATTTTGATTTTGATGGGGACATGCAGCCAGATGTTGCCTTAAATGAAGAATACAAAGAATTATATCCTTTCTCAAGTATTGTAGGGAATGCAAATATATTAATAATGCCAGGCCAACACAGTGCTGCTATTTCTTATAAAATGATGAAAAGCTTAGGTGATACCAGGGTTATTGGTCCTCTTTTAATTGGATTAGGTCAACCCATCGAAATAGCCCCTTTAAGGTCATCTACTTCAGAAATTATAAATTTAGCATCAGTTGCAGCCTACTCTGCTGATGTAATTGATTATAAAAAAAATTAATTTTTTTGAATTCTTAAATCTTCAACCAAGACAATACTTGCAATAACATCTTCTACATCAAGTATTTCTTTTGCTTCGTTTATTACTTCTTTTCTTTCTTCTGCGGTTAAAGAAATTCCATAAATAAATATCTTTTTCTTGTAAGTATCAATTTGATAATTGGTTGCTTTAATTTTTTTGTTAAATATGAAAGCTGTACGAAGTTGAGATGTAATTAATAAATCTTTAGCAGATTGTTGAAAATTAAAATCTTCTTTCATTTTAATATCATTTTTGACTGACCTAACTCCTTTTGTCTCCCATGCAAGTTTAGTAATTTGAAGTTTTTCTTCAGGATCATCTACTTTTCCTGTTACAAAAATTTTTCCATCTAAAACTTTTGTGCTTACGGTTAATATATAGCTCTTATCTCTTATGGCTAATCTTGCAGCAAGATTTTTTTGCATTATAGAATCGTCTATTTGGGTGCCTAAAGACCTTGGATCAAACGCAATACTAACTCCTGTTCCAAAAACTCCTTTTGAACTAATTCCAACACATCCTGAAAAGATTAAAAAAATCAAACTTATTAAAAATATTTTATTTTTCATTTTTTATCTTTAGACAATAATTATAAATCTCTTTTTTTGATACATTCGTGTTTTGACAAATTAAATCTGTGATATCTTTTATAGTTAGTTTCTTAATTAATTTTTGAATATTTATTTTATCAGATTTTTTAATATTATCGATGAATTTTTTTCTTTTACTTTTTCAGAAATAACAATCGTTAACTCTCCTTTAGGATCAAGTTTAAATGGTTCAAGTGTATCCATATCTGTTCTTATATATTCCTCATAAAATTTGGTCATTTCTCTGCAAACCAAAATTTTTCTATTTGAAAAATAATATTTTAGATCTTTTATTGATCTATTAAATTTTCGTGGAGAAATAAAAAAAACAATACAGCCCTCTAGATTTGCAAGCTTTTCGAAGTCTTCTTTTAATTTGCTTTTTTTTTCAGGAAAAAAACCATAAAAAAAATATTTTTCATTAAATCCACTTATAGAAACTGCAGAAGAAACTGCTGATACACCTGGGATGGGAAAGATATCTATACCATTGCTAGAACATTCGTTAACCAATATAGCGCCTGGATCCGAGATCGATGGAGTTCCAGCATCAGAGATTAAAGAAACAATCAATCCTGATTTTAAAATATCAATGACTTTCGATAAATTTTTTTTTTCGTTAAATTTATGGTTTGCAATAAGCTTTGATTTAATTTCGTACCGTTCTAATAAATTTTTCGAAATACGTGTATCCTCACACAAGATGTAATCAGATTTTTTTAATATTGCTAAGGCTCTTAAGGTAATGTCACTCAAGTTCCCAATAGGAGTGGCTACAATATAAAGACCACTTTTAACTTTATTATTTATGTTTTCAGTATGCATAATCATCAAGTTATAATAATAACATTAAAATGAATAAAATTATTAAAATTATACTTTTTTTAGCCTTTGCTTTCTCAATAGTTCCAGTAACACTTTTGGCAAATGATAAAATTAAGATTGGTCTTCTTGTCCCTTTAACTGGAAAGAACTCTGAAATAGGACAATCTATAATTAAATCTGCACGTCTTGCAATTAATACAATAAATAATGTATCAATTGAGATTATACCAAAAGATACGCAGTCAAACCCTGAGATAGCTTTAGGGGCTGCCAAGGAATTAGCTAATTCAGGAATAAAAATTGTAATTGGTCCTGTTTTTAACGAAAGCCTAATTTACCTAGATGAATTAAATGAACTAACATTTTTAGCTCTAACGAATAAAAATGATAATTTTTCGAAGAATATTATTAACGCTGGAATTAATGCAACTTCACAATTAATCGCAATTAAAAAATTTATAGAATTAAATGAAATAAAAAAAACAATCTTTCTTACTCCAAACGTAAATTTCAAAAAAGAAATTGAAAAAGCTATTTCTAATTCTAAGATAAAAATATTAAAAAATTATATTTATAATACTGATCCCACTAAACTTACCAAGGAAATTGAAAAAATTACACACTATGACATTAGAAAACAAAATCTTGAAGACGAAATAAATAGACTGGAAAAATCAGAACAAAATAATAAAGAACAATTAATTGAAAGATTAAAAAAAAGAGATACTCTTGGTAGTGTAAAATTTGACTCAGTGGTAATCTCTGATTTTGATGAAAGTTTAAAAAGTGTAACAACTTCACTATTATATACAGATATATCTCCTAAAGAAAAATATTTTATTACTCTCAACCAATGGTTTGATGAATCACTTTTAAGAGAGACTAGCTCACAACCCTTGTATTTTCCCTCTGCGAATAAAAGTAATTATGATAAATTTTCAAATGAATATTTTGAAAAATATAATCAATACCCCAATCAATTATCATTTCTAAGTTATGACTTGGTTGGGCTTGTTTATTATTTAATTCTTCAAAACAACTCTGCTGTAGATGAAAAAATGTTTATGAAGAAAACTTTATTTAAAGGAAAGGTTGGAATTTTTGAAATTAAAAATAATAAGATTAATCATATTTTAAATTTTTATAAAGTTGAGGGTGGGGAATTTAAAAAAGTTTTTTAATCTTTTTAAAAGCTTTAAATCTATGATCTATTTTATATTTTTGTGATGCTTTCATTTCACCAAATGTAATTTTTTTTCTAATTGGTATGAAAATGGGATCATAACCAAACCCATTTTTACCTTTTATAATTGGTGAAATAAAACCCTCAACTTTTCCAACAGAATTTATTATTTCTTTATTCGTACTATAAATAGTTAAAGCACAAATAAACCTAGCCTTAATTTTTTTTTGTCTCCAATCTTTGTCTTTTTTATCTAATTCTTTAAAAACTCTATTCATTGCCTTTTTAAAATCACCTTTTTTACCCCCCCATCTAGCTGAATAAATTCCAGGATCTCCATTTAGAGCATCTATTTCTAAACCTGAGTCATCAGACAGGCATGTCATTTTTGTTTTTTTGGAAAAAAATTTAGCCTTGATTAGTGAGTTTTCCTCAAATGTTTTCCCATTTTCAGGAGGGCTTTTTATTTTAAGGTTTTCTAGGGAGTATATTTCAAGGTTTTTAGGCAATAAATCCTTAATTTCTTTCAATTTTCCTTTATTATTAGTGCCTACCAACAATTTTATAATTTTATTCTTTAACATCTAGCAATTATTAAATTTCATACCATATAAGTTGTTATGGAAAAAGATCAAAACATTAATTCTGAAAGCCAAAACGAAGAGGTTGAAGCAGAACAACAAATTCAAGAAGAGCAAGAAATTTTAGCAGAGAAAAAAGAAGAGGTAAAGGAAATTACTCCTGAAGAAAAAATTAAGGAGTTAGAAGATAAGATTGCTAGAGCTTTTGCTGAAATGGAAAATCAAAGAAGAAGATTTGAAAAAGAAAAAGAGGATGCTTTTGATTATGGTGGATTTTCTTTTGCAAAAGAAGCTTTAAACATAATTGATAATCTTGAGAGATCAAAACAAATTTTAGAAAATGATGAGGTGTTAAAAGATACTGAAGCTTTAAAAAAAACTCTAGAACATTTTGAAATTATAAATAAAGATATGGTTTCAATTTTCTCAAAAAATGGAATTACTCCTGTAATTTCTATTGGTAAAAAATTAGATCCTAATCAACACCAAGCTATGATGGAAATTGATGATGACCAAAAAGAACCTGGAACAATAGTTCAAGAAATTCAAAAAGGTTTTATGATGAAAGATAGACTTTTAAGACCAGCGTTAGTTGGGGTTTCAAAAAAAACTAAAGTTCAAGATAATCAAAAAAGTGAGGAAAATGAAGAGAATTCGGCCAATTAATAATAATTGCCAGAACTTGTAGATTAAAAATTAACACTTATATGAAGGAAAGGAATTAAATTATGAGCAAAATTATAGGAATAGATTTAGGAACAACAAATTCATGTGTATCCATAATGGAGGGCAGTCAACCAAAAGTTTTAGAAAATGCTGAAGGTGCAAGAACAACTCCTTCTGTTGTAGCTTTTACCGAGGATGGAGAAAAACTTGTAGGTCAACCTGCAAAAAGACAGGCTGTTACTAATCCTGAAAATACTATTTTTGCTGTAAAGAGATTAATTGGAAGAAATTTTGAAGACCCTACTGTAAAAAAAGATATTGCAGCTGCACCTTTTAAAATTGTTAATTCAGAAAAAGGGGATGCTTGGATTGAAGCCAGAGGAGAAAAGTATTCACCCTCTCAAATTTCTGCTTTTATTCTTCAAAAAATGAAGGAGACTGCTGAAAAATATTTAGGTCAAGAAGTAACAAAAGCTGTAATTACAGTTCCAGCGTATTTCAACGATGCTCAAAGGCAAGCAACTAAAGATGCTGGTAAAATTGCTGGTCTTGAAGTTTTAAGAATTATTAACGAACCTACAGCAGCTTCTCTCGCTTATGGTTTGGATAAAAAACAAAATAAAAAAATAGCTGTTTATGACTTGGGTGGTGGAACTTTTGATGTCTCCATTCTTGAATTAGGTGATGGCGTATTTGAAGTTAAATCTACAAATGGTGATACATTTTTAGGTGGTGAAGATTTTGATAACACTATAGTTGACTACTTAATTGGTGAGTTTAAAAAAGATTCTGGTATTGATTTAAGATCAGATAAATTAGCTCTTCAAAGATTAAAAGAAGCTGCTGAAAAAGCAAAAATTGAATTATCTTCTGCAGAACAAACAGACGTTAATTTACCTTTTATAACAGCTGATAAAACTGGCCCAAAACATATTAATCTAAAAATGACTAGAGCTAAATTAGAAGCTTTGGTTGAAGATTTAATCTCAAAAACATTACCACCATGTAAAACTGCTCTTAAAGATGCGGGTCTTACTGCAAACGAAATTGATGAAATTGTAATGGTTGGTGGGATGACAAGAATGCCTAAGGTTCTAGCTGAAGTTAAAAACTTTTTTGGTAAAGAGCCAAATAAAAGTGTAAACCCTGATGAAGTTGTTGCAATGGGTGCTGCAATTCAAGCTGGAGTTCTTCAAGGAGATGTTAAGGACGTACTTCTTTTAGATGTAACACCTCTATCACTTGGAATTGAAACATTAGGTGGAGTTTCAACAAAATTAATTGAGAAAAATACAACAATACCAACAAAAAAAAGCCAAGTATTTTCTACAGCTGATGACAATCAGCCTGCTGTATCCATAAGAGTGCTTCAGGGCGAAAGAGAGATGGCATCAGACAATAAAATGTTAGGAAATTTTGAGCTAGTTGGAATTGCACCTGCTCCAAGAGGAGTGCCTCAAATAGAAGTAACTTTTGATATTGATGCAAATGGGATTGTAAGTGTTTCTGCTAAAGATAAAGGAACTGGAAAAGAACAAAAAATTCAAATCCAAGCTTCAGGTGGCTTAAGTGATGAAGAAATTGAAAAAATGGTAAAAGATGCTGAAGCAAATAAAGAAGAGGACAAAAAGAAAAGAGAATCTGTTGATGTTAGAAATCAAGCAGACACTCTTTTACACTCTACTGAAAAAAATCTAAAAGAGCATGGTGTCAAAGTTTCTGAGGCTGATAAAAAAGCAATAGAAGATGCATTAACTGACTTAAAAGAAGCTATTAAAGGAACTGATACTGAAGAAATTAAAAAGAAAACTGAAACTTTAGTTCAGGCTTCTATGAAATTAGGTGAAGCAATTTACAAATCTCAAGAAAAAAAAGAAGGTTCGCCAAAAGAAGGTGATGAAAATAGTGAAGGAAAAAAAGACGATAATGTAGTTGATGCTGACTTTGAAGAAGTTAAAGAAGAAAGCAAAGAAGGCACAGAAGAAGATAAAGAAAAAAGCGCCTAAGACTCACAGCAACTATCATCTTAAAGTAACTTATGGCTAAAAGAGATTTTTATGACGTCTTGGGTGTTAGCAAAAGTGCAAGCCCTGAAGAGTTAAAATCTGCTTATCGTAAGTTAGCTGTAAAATATCATCCAGACAAAAACCCAGACGACAAAGCCTCAGAGGACAAATTTAAAGAAGCTGGTGAAGCTTACGGCATCCTTTCAGATAAAGAAAAAAAACAAAATTATGATAACTTTGGCCATGCTGCTTTTGAAGGTGGAGGTGGTGGAAGACAAAGTGGTGGTTTTGGTGGGGCTGATTTTTCAGATATATTTGAAGATTTTTTTGGAGATTTTGGTGGTGGACAATCAAGGGGCAGAAGAAAAACTAACAATAGAGGCTCTGATCTGCGATATGATTTATCTATTACTCTTGAAGAAGCTTTTGAGGGTAAAAAACAGGATATAAAATTCTCAACAACAGAAAAATGTAATACTTGCAAAGGTAATGGCTCTAAACCTGGTCATTCTCCAGATAGATGTACGGTTTGTGGTGGAAATGGTAAAGTAAGATCTAACCAAGGTTTTTTTACCGTTCAACAAACTTGTCCTCAATGCGCAGGCTCTGGTGAAGAAATAACAAATCCATGCACAGACTGTAACGGTCAAGGTAACAAGCAAACTTCAAAAAAAATATCTGTAACAATACCAAAAGGTGTTGATGATGGTACTAGGATTAGATTGGCAGGCAAAGGCGAAGCAGGATCCAAAGGTGGAGCAAGTGGAGATCTTTATCTTTTTGTAAACGTTCATTCACATGACTTATTTAAAAGATCTGATGAAAACCTATTCTTTGAATTTCCTATATCCATTGCTGATGCAGCATTGGGAACCACAATAGAAATACCGACAATTGATGGTGGAAAAGCAAAAATTAAAATACCTAACGGAACTCAAAATGGAAAACAATTTAGACTAAGGGGTAAAGGCATGCCCTATATGAGAGGAAGTGGAAATGGAGACCTTTATGTCCAAGTAAATACTGAAGTTCCTATTTCTTTAAATAAAGAACAAAAAGAATTACTTGAAAAATTTAGAGAAATTGAAAACGAAAAATCTAATCCAAGTATTAAACAATTCTTTCAAAAAGCTAAAAGTTTTTGGAAAAACTAAAGACTAATTAGTTAAAAAAGGTTAATATTTTCTTAGATGAAAAAAATTAATTTAGCAATTTCTGGTTGCCTAGGTAGAATGGGTCAACAACTTATTAAATCCTCAAAAAATAATAAAAACTTTAAATTAGCTGCTCTCACAGAAAATAAGGCTATAAGTAAAAAAATTGCTGGTATCAAACTAGATATAAATACTGAACAAGCTTTTAAAAAAACTGATGTAATAATAGATTTTACCGTACCTAATTGCACTCTCGATATTCTGAAAATTGCATCTAAGTTAAAAAAAAGAGTAGTAATTGGAACAACAGGATTTAATCAAAAAGAAGAGGTTCTAATTAAAAAATTTTCGAAAACCATTCCAATTTTAAAAGCAGGCAATATGAGCCTTGGTGTTAATTTATTAATGTATTTGACTGAAATTGTCTCAAAATCACTAAATGATGAATATTTAAGCAAGGTATTTGAAGTTCATCATAAACACAAAAAAGATTATCCATCAGGTACAGCTTTAATGTTGGGAAAAGGGATTGCAGATGGAAAAAATAAAGATCTTTATAATTTAATAGGTAAAAAATTTTTAAATAAAAAATCTTTTCCTTATGGAAAAAAAATTAATTTTAATTCAATTAGAAAAGGTGAAATTATTGGTGAACATGAAGTTACATTTTCTAGTGGAAAAGAGATAATAAAATTAAATCATGAAGCTTTTGATAGAGCACTTTATTCAGATGGAGCTTTGACTGCTGCGAAATGGTTGATAAATAAAAAACCTGGGCTTTACTCAATGAGAGATTTATTGAACTTTAAATAATGGATGAAAAAGAAAAAGCAAAAAAGATACTAAAGATTTTAAATAAAATTTATCCAAAAACTCCTATCCCTCTAGATCATACTAGTAACTTTACTCTCTTAATGTCTGTTCTTTTATCGGCTCAATGCACTGATCTAAATGTTAATAATGTAACTAAAAGTATATATCCAAAATATAATAAACCTGAACATTTTGTGAAATTAGGCAAAAAAAGAATAGAAAAATTGATTAAAAGTATTGGTCTCTTTCGGGTTAAAGCAAAAAGCATTTATTTGATGTCTAAACAGCTTATAGAAAAACATGGGGGTAGAGTACCAAAAAGCTTTGAAGCACTCGAAAAACTGCCCGGTGTTGGCCATAAAACAGCAAGTGTGGTTATGTCTCAGGGTTTTGGAGTTCCAGCTTTTGCAGTTGATACTCATATACACCGATTAGCTCAAAGATGGGGTTTAACAAATGGCAAGAATGTAGTTCAAACTGAAAAAGATTTAAAAAGAATATTCCCAGAAAAAACATGGAGCAAATTACATTTACAAATAATTTATTATGGAAGAGAATTTTGTAAAGCTAGAGAATGTTATGGTTTGACTTGTAAAATTTGTACGACTTGTTATCCTCATCGAAAAAATCCAGTTAAAATAAAAAAAGCTTAATATGAAAATACTAGGAATTGGTAATGCTATTGTTGATGTTATATGCAAAGTGGAAGATCAATACCTTGTAGATAATCAATTAACAAAAAGTACAATGAAACTGGTTGATGAAATAGAATTTCAAAAACTTTTATCGACTCTTAAAATTGAAGAAACTATCTCTGGTGGATCAGTTGCAAATTCTATTGTTGGTTTATCTCAACTAGGGAACGATGTTGGTTTTATAGGTAAAGTATGTGCTGATGATTTAGGACAAAAATATGAAGAAGGCTTAACTAAAGAAAAAGTTCAATATTTTTATAATAAAAAAAAGGAAGTTTTACCAACTGGAACTTGTTTAATCTTAATCACACCTGATGCAGAAAGAACAATGGTTACATTTTTAGGGATTGCTGGAAAAATTAACAAAAATGATATTGACGAAAAGGCTGTAAAAGAAAGTCAAATGATATTTTTAGAAGGGTACTTATGGGATAAAGGAGAACCAAAGGCAGCTTTTGACAAGGCAATGTCACTTTCTAATAATAGAGTAATGTCCTTGTCAGATCAGTTTTGTGTAGAAAGACACAAGAGTGAATTTTTAGATTTGCTTAAAAATAAGCTTGATATCACTTTTGCTAATGAGCAAGAAATTAGATCATTAATTGACGCTAAAAGCTTTGAGGATATTATTGAATTTGGAAAACAACTAGGGAAAGTTTTAATTATTACCCGTGGTGAAAAAGGAAGTGTGGCTATTACAAATCAAGAGATTATAGAATGTCATAGTAAACCTGATTTAAAAATTGTAGATTTAACAGGTGCTGGAGACCTCTTTGCAGCTGGTTTTCTTCATGGTTTTATTAATAATATTCCAATAAAAGAATGTCTTGAAAAAGGAACTGAAATGTCTTCAAAGATAATCCAAAAAGTTGGTGCTAGGCTAGATTAAGTTATATTACTTAATAAAATAGCCACTTTTGTCACTTAATATAAAGTTATCATCATTAAACAAATTACTTATTTTTTTTCGTAATCTATAGATATGTGTTTCTACTGTATGAGTTTCAATATTTGAAGAATATCCCCATATATTTTTTTGTAAATCAGCAACATCATTTTTGCTTTTTTTATTATCTAAATACAAAATAATTTCAATTTCTTTTTCTGTTAATTTTAAATTTAAATTACTTTTGGAAAAAAATTTAGAATTTAAATTTAATTCATATCCTTTAATAATAATTTTAGATTGATGGTTAAATTTTATTTTAATTAGTTTAATATTGATTAGTTCTAATAATTTTTCCAAAGACAGGGGTAAATTATCAAAATCTAAAATGTTCTTATTGTTTGCTAATAATTTAGGTTTAATTTTTGAAATTATTAAACAATTTTTTATATCTAAATTATTATTTTTTTGGAAATCTTCTTCATTTTCAAATTTTATTATTTTAAAAGATAAATTGTCTTTTATCTCATCTAAGATTTCATATAATGAATTATAATTTATAATAAAAACATTTTGCATAATAATATTTAATTATTTCCTATGATAATTCATGTATTGAATAAAAACACTCTTATAATTGATGATTTTAAATTTAAGTGTTGTATCGGAAAAAATGGTTTAAATTCAAATAAAAAAGAAGGTGATTATTCAACGCCTAAAGGCTTATTTAATTTGAAAAAATTATATTTTAGGAAAGATCATGTCGGTATCCCCAAATGTAAAATAGAGAAAAAAGTTATCACAAAAAATATGGCATGGTGTGATAATCCAAGTGACAAACGATATAATGAAGAAATTCAAACTCGTAATAAACATTTAAAAGAATATTTATATAGGAAAGATTATAAATACGATTATTTAATCACAATTGATTATAACCATAATAAAATTCCAAATATGGGTAGTGCTATATTCATTCATCTAACAGATAATTATAAACCAACAGCAGGCTGTATAGCATTAAAGAAAAAAGATTTTGAAATTTTACTAAAGTTAATTAATAAAATTACCAAAATAAAAATTGGCTAATTTCTATTTCCAAAAACTTTTGAGCCAATTCTTAAATAAGTTGCACCATGTTTTGCTGCATCAAGGTAATCATTGGACATGCCCATGCTTAGCTCTTTAACATTTATTTTTTGTGCAAGGTTTTTCATTTTTATAAAGTACTCCTTAGTATTGTTATCCTTAGGTGGTAAACACATCAATCCAACAATATTTAACTCTAACTCATTTACACATTTTTTGTAAAATTCTTCAAGATCTCCTTCATCAATTCCACTTTTTTGTTCTTCATTCCCAATATTAATCTGGATAAATATTTTTAATCTTTTTTTTACTTTATTTTGCTCTTCTGCAATTTTCTTTGCTAGTTTTAGGCTATCCAATGAATGGATGTAGTCAAACAAAGGTACGACAAACTTGACTTTGTTTGATTGTAACTTGCCTATCATGTGCAGTTGTAGATGTTTAAAATCTTGCTTAATTTCTTGCCATTTTTCAATTGCTTCTTGAACTTTATTTTCACCAAAGTGGATTTGTCCATGGTTAATTAATGGCTGTATTTCATCAATTGGAAATGTCTTACTAACAGCTATTATTTTTATTCTATTTAACTCTAAATTTTCTATCTTTAATGTATTTTGTATAGAAACTAGATTATTAATACTTTGATGCAAAAAAAATTACCTAAAATTTACTTGTTTGTTGAAGACTTTAATTCTTCTGATTTAAATAATCTAAATAAAAATATTTCAATTATTTTTAGGAATTATAAAAAAAAACTCGATGAAAGTACATTATTATCGTTAAAGAACTATTGCAGAATTAATAAGAGAAAATTTTACTTAACTATTGATATCAAAATGGCCATAAAGCATCAATTAAATGGTGTTTATATTCCATCTTTTGTTAAAACTAAAAATTTTAATTTTTCCTCAAAACCAAAAAATTTTTCAATCATAGGATCGGCTCATAATAAGGCTGAAATTAAAACAAAAGAAAATCAAGGTTGTAATTTAATTTTCTTAGCCCCAACCTTTAAAGTTGACAAAAAAGTTAATTATCTGGGTGTAAACAGGTTTAACTTACTAACTTTAAATAACAAAAATAGCTTTATAGCCCTTGGAGGAATTAATAAGAATAATATAAATAAATTAAGGCTCTTAAATTGTGAAGGTTTTTCAGGAATATCTTGGATAAAAAAAAACGGCCTAAAAAAATTTAGGCCGTTTTTAAATAGTTTAAATAGTAATAACTAGAATGCTAAACCTAAAGCAATTTCAGTTACGCTCATTTTAGCTGCATCGCTGTCATACCCTGGATTTTTAGTTTCCATTTGGTAAGCTTTAACAGACATAGCACCCATTGAGTAAGCTATTTGTAAAGCATCAGTAGATGCCGTTACATCAGCTATACCATCAGCACCAGCTACGTTAGCTTGAGCATCATACGTATCATCAGTTGTTGTGAATGATAGAGATAAGTTCTCATTAACGTTGTAAGCTATAGACATAGACTCACTTGAGAATATACCATCAGCAGTTCTTGCTACTTTAGCAATTGTTATAGCTTCTGCACCAGCAGCAACTCCATCTGTACCATTATCTAGGTAAGTTTCTGAGTAACCAATTGATATTGGTCCGAAAGAATACTTAGCATACCAAGCTCCTTCAAAACCATCACCTTGTGCATCAACTGAAACATGATTTGGTGTTATATTGTCTCTTTCAGTACCGTAAGCACCAACAGTTAGACCTTCATAGGTAGCAGTTGCACCTAAACCATAACCTGATCCGAAAGTTTCAGAGTAAGTTGCTTGACCACCGTCAGCGTTGTTTGAGTCAGTCGCTTGAGGTGAATACTCAGCATCTATAGTTAAACTTAAGCCAGCAATATCAATTGCAGGTGAAGTATATTGTATTGCTCCACTGTCCATTTGATTACCAACAAGATCAGCACTGTTTCCTAGTGCATCAGATGATTGCTCATATGCTTGAGGCACTTCTTCATCAAATTTTCCACCAGCACCACCAGTGTTATATCCAGTTTTAAGTGTACCTAAAGATCCCATAGTTAGTGAAGTGTAAGATGAAGATACAGCATAAGCATCAGTCAACAATGTTGACACTGTAAATGAGAAACCATTGTCTAATTCACCAGTTCCAGTAAAAGCAACATCTTTATCTGTACCAATTGATTTATTAGAGTGAACAGTTTCACCATGTACTATTGTAACATTAGCAGAACCCGTTACTGCCATTTCTCCTGCTTGAGCACTTACTGCAACTAGCGAACCTGCTAATGCTGAAAGACCCAATTTTTTTAGATTTGTCATATTTTTTCCTTTATTGTTATTATTCATATGAATGCTGTACATATATCTAAAAAGTTATGATTTACTTGTAAATTAACTAATATTTATTAGAAATTAAATATTTGTGACAAAATTATCACATTTGCCTAATTTTTTTGTTGAAATTCAAGTAAACAAATGGTTTTTCACTACTATGAATTTCTTAAAAAAATATTTTATCTTTTTTACCTTAATTTTACTAGTCTTTTCAGGGTGTTCAAGAGACACTTTTAGAAGAGCTGACGTTAAAGATATACCGGTAAATGTTGATGAAAGAGTAAAAAGAAATATTGAAGAAGGCAGGGGTATTAGATTTGGCAAAGGGTCTTCTAATGGTGGAACTTTTGACTTTGCGTCTTCAAATGAGTTGTGGAGAGCATCCATGGATGTTTTGGACTTCGTGCCTTTTTCAAATGCAAGTTATTCTGGTGGAGTTTTAATAACAGAATGGTTTGATGGTAATTCAAATGACAATGATAAAAAAAGAGATTTAAAAATTACTGTAAGATTTTTAACTAATGAAATTAGAGCCGATGCTCTTGATATTAGTATCCATGAGAGAAAATGTCAAAGTAATGGAACTGGTTGTAGCGTTAATAAAATCACTTCTGAATTAGAGCCAAAGATAAAATTAGCGATTCTTAAACGTGCAGCAATTTTAGGAAAAAATCAATTTTCCAAAAATGCTAAAGAATATCGAAAAAAAAAGAGAACTACTATTGGTAACGATTAATAAACTCTACTAAATAAATTTAATAATTTTATCATTTGTGACTAGATATAATTTCAAATTAATTGAAAAAAAATGGCAAAACTATTGGGTTAAGAATAACTTTTTTAAAAGCTCAGTAGATAAAAATAAAAAAAAATTTTATTGCCTTGAAATGTTTCCTTATCCATCAGGCAAAATTCACATGGGTCATGTTAGAAATTATACTATTGGCGATGTATTGGCTCGTTTTAAAATGATGCAAGGCTTTAATGTTTTACACCCTATGGGTTGGGATTCTTTTGGTATGCCCGCTGAAAATGCAGCTAAACAAAACAATTTAGATCCAAAAAAATGGACTGAAAAAAACATTAAAACAATGAAAGACCAATTAAAACAATTGGGTCTTTCTATTGATTGGGATAAAGAAATATCAACTTGCTCACCAGAATATTATAAACACCAACAAACATTTTTCTTAGAATTATATGATAAAGGTCTTGTTTACAGAAAAGAAAATTATGTGAATTGGGATCCTGTTGATGAAACCGTTCTTGCTAATGAGCAAGTAATCGATGGAAGAGGATGGAGATCTGGTGCCTTAGTTGAAAGAAAGAAATTAAACCAATGGTTTTTTAATATATCAAAATTTTCTGATGAATTATTGGAGGGCTTAGAAAAACTTGATGAATGGCCTAATAAAGTAAAAACAATGCAAAAAAATTGGATAGGAAAATCTTTTGGTTGTGAAATAGATTTTCAAATAGAAAGCCCTTTACCAGTTAAAACTATAAAATGCTTTACCACAAGACCAGACACATTGTTTGGTTGTTCTTTTTTGGCTGTATCAATTGATCACCCAATAGCAAAATTTTATGAAAAAGATGCAAAGTTTTTAGCATTTAAAGAAGAGTGCTCAAAAACTGGAACTACGGAGGAATCTATTGCTCAAGCAGAAAAGTTAGGTTTTCCAACCAACTTAATGGCCATTAATCCTTTGGACCCATCTATGATGGTTCCTGTATTTTTTGCAAATTTTGTATTAATGGATTATGGTTTTGGGGCTATATTTGGGTGTCCAGCTCATGACCAAAGAGATTTTGATTTTGCAAAAAAATATAATTTAAACTTTATTTCAGTAATTGATCCTATTAATGAAAAAGATAAAATTGAACTAAACAATAAAGCTTATACTGGACCTGGTAAAATAATTAATTCTAAATTTTTAAATAACTTAAGCGCACCAGATCAATCTATTTTAGAGGCAATTAAAATATTAGAAGAAAAAAAATTAGGTAAAAAAAAAATTAATTTTAGACTGAAAGATTGGGGTGTATCAAGACAGAGATACTGGGGTTGCCCTATTCCAATTGCGTATAATTATAAAAATGAAATTGTTAAAGTTCCTTTAGATGATTTGCCTGTAAAACTACCTGAAAATATTAACCTAAATACAAAAGGTAATCCTCTAGATCATCAAAAGGATTGGTTCAATATTAAAATTAATGGTGAAAAATGTAAGCGAGAAACTGATACTTTAGATACATTTGTTAATTCTTCTTGGTATTTTTTAAGATTTTGTTCAAGTAAAAATACTAAAGAAGGATTTGATCTAGATGAAATTAAATATTGGATGCCTGTTGATCAATATATTGGCGGTGTTGAACATGCAATTCTTCATCTTTTATATTCAAGATTTTTTATGCGAGCAATTAAACATGAAAGAAAAGAGTTTATAAATCCAGAGCCTTTTAAAGGTCTTTTTACACAAGGCATGGTTTGTCATGAAACCTATAAAAATGCTAACAACCAATGGTTAAGCCCTGATGAAATAGAAACAAATGATAAAATAAATTTTTATCTCAAGGGAAGGACTGACGAAAAAGTAAAAGTTGGCCCAAGCGAGTCTATGTCTAAGTCAAAAAAAAATACCATAGATCCAGAAAAAATAATTACACATTATGGTGCAGATGCAGTAAGACTTTTTATTTTATCAGATAGTCCACCTGAAAAAGATGTGCAGTGGTCAGATCAGGGCATGTTAGCTTCTTATAAATTTATTCAAAAATTTTGGCTACTACATAAAAAAATTATCTCAATTATTCTGCATAAAAATGAAGGCGGAGATTCAAAATCATTAGATTCATTTACCAATATAATGATTGATAAAATTACAAAAAGTACAGAAAAGTTTCATTATAATGTGCTTGTGGCGAGTTTTTACGAAACTTACAACTATTTAAATAAAGAGGTTGAAAAGCCTATCGGCTATTTAAGTTTATCTAAAAATTATAAAAAAATATTAAGCATAATGCACCCTGTAATGCCCCATCTCATAAGTGAATGTTTAATTGAACTAGACCCTAAAATGTATCTTGAATGGCCAGCAGTTGATCACAAGAAAATACTAAATAAAGGCATTAATATTGTGGTTCAAATAAATGGAAAAAAAAGATCTATAATTAATTTGGATAATGAAATTTCAGAAAAACAATTAATTTTAAAGATTAAGGAAGATACGCTTATGAATAAATTTATTAAAAATAAAGATTTTAAAAAGACTATTTATATTAAAAATAAATTGATAAACATAATTATCTGATGAGAAAAATAGTCTTAATATTAGTGACAATTACAATGATCACTAGCTGTGGCTATAGAGCAATGTATTCAAATAAAAACGTTAATTTTGATGTTATAAAAATTGAAAAAATAAAAAAAGATAAATTAAATTTAACAATTGAAAAAAAAATAAAAAATTTTTCAAATAATAGCGCTATAAATAAAATTTCACTTCAAATAGATGCGGAGAAAAAAATCATAATAACTTCAAAAGATGCAAAAGGTGATGCCTCACGCTATCAAATGATTGTAAAATTAAATTTAAAAATAATTGACAATCAAAATAACGAAGTAAATAAAAACATAGTGCAACAATTTAGTTACAATGCCAATTCTAATAAATTTATATTAAACCAATACGAAATAGAAATTGAAGAAATACTGATTAATAAAATCATAGATGAATTGATTAAAAATTTATCAAAACTTTAAAATGATTGTTAAATCGTTCGAAATAAAAAACAAAAAAGATAATAAATTTTTTTTATTTTATGGTGAAAATCAAGGTTATAAAAACCAAATAATAAATGATGAGTTTAAAAAAAAAATGCAGAAAGCATTTATTGCTATGAAGAAAATGAAATTTTAAACAATAAAGAAAATTTTTTTACAAATCTTTTGTCAAATTCGTTTTTTGAAAATGAAAAATTAATTCTTGTCAGTAGAGCTACAGACAAAATGAGGGAACTTGTAGAAGAAATTATAGAAAAAAATATTGATGGTGTGACTTTAATTCTAAATTCAAACACACTTGAAAAAAAATCAAAATTAAGATCACTATTTGAAAAAAGCAAGATTGCTATATGTGTTCCATTTTATGAAGATAATATCCAGACATTATCTTCAATAACAGGTCAATTTTTTAGAGAAAATAAAATATTAATTTCACAACAAATAATAAACTTAATTGCGAGCAGGTGTCGAGGTGATAGGCAAAATCTAAACAATGAACTTGAAAAAATTAAAAATTATACTCAAAATAAAAATAAAGTTGAAATGCAAGATATTCTTAAACTTACAAATTTAGCAGAAAATTATAATGTTTCTGAGCTAATCGATAGCTGCCTATCTAAAAATAAAAAAAAAACTATTAATGTATTAAATGAAAATAATTACTCACCAGAGGACTGTGTACTAATTGTTAGAACGTTTTTAATGAAAGCCAAAAGATTAGTAAAATTATGTAAAGAAGAGATTAGAGTAAAAAATTTAGACGCTGTAATTACTACATTTAAACCACCAATTTTTTGGAAAGACAAAGAGACTGTAAAACAACAAATTAGGGCTTGGTCCTATAACCAGGCTGAAGCTTTAACTTATGAGATTAATGAGATTGAATTATTAATTAAAAAATATCCACACAATTCAATCAATATTTTATCAAATTTTATAATTGATAAAACTTCTTCAATTAGTAATTAGATTTTATAATCTCAATTATTTTATTTAATTGATCAAGATCCTTATATTCAAGTACAAGTGATCCTGAATTATTTTTTCTATTTTTAATTAAAACATTAAGTCCAATTTTTTCTCTAATTGAACTTTCTAGCGATTGTAAATTAATATCTCGAGGTCCTTTTAAAGATTGTTTCTTTATCTTGAAAATTTTTACAAAGTTTTCTGCTTGCCTAACAGAAAGATTTTTCTCAAGTATTTTATTTGCAACAAACTCTGCATTATCTAAACCTACTAAAATTTTTGCATGCCCGGCTGTTAGTTTTTTATTTTCAATTAATTTTAAAACTACTTTGGGAAGACTTAATAGCCTCAAAAAATTAGCAATATGACTTCTACTTTTTCCAATAAATTTCGCTACTTTTTCTTGATCATATGAAAACTCTTCAATAAGACGTTTATAGCCACGTGCTTCTTCTACTGTATTTAAGTCATTTCTTTGTACATTTTCAACAATTGCAAATTCTAAAGATTTTAAATCATCAGCATCAGTAATAACAACTGGAACTTCGTGTAACCCTGCTCTTTGTGCTGATAACCACCTTCTCTCTCCTGCAATTATCTCATACTTTGAGTTATCGTTGCTAGAAGTTCTAACAATAATTGGCTGAATAATACCTCTCTCTTTTATTGAGTTTGTTAAATCTTGTAAACTCTCCTCATCAAATGTTTTTCTTGGTTGAAACTTATTACTTACAAGGTCGCTTATAGAAACTTTATTAATATTTATTTCTGCTTTTGTTTCGCCTATTAAAGATGACAAACCTCTGCCTAGACCTTTTTTTATTTTATTTGTATCCATTATGCGACGCTCCCTATTTTTTGCTCTTGATTAATAAATTCATCTGCAAAGTTAAAATATGATTTACTACCGGGACAAGATTTGTCATACATTAAAACTGGCATGCCGTGTGATGGAGCTTCAGACAGTCTGACGTTCCTTGGGATCACTGTTACATAAACTTTTTCATTAAAATGGTCTCTTGCTTCTTTTTCTACCTGTGTAGATAGCCTGTTTCTTTTATCAAACATTGTTAAAAGTATGCCTCTAATTTTTAATTCAGGATTTAAATTAACTTTTATTCGTTCTATTGTTTTCATTAGTTGGGTTAAGCCCTCTAAAGCAAAAAATTCAGTCTGTAGTGGAACTAATAGTGAATGAGAAGACACCAGAGCCATGACTGTGAGCAAGCTTAGGGATGGTGGACAGTCTATAAGTACATATTCATAGTTTGCCTTTAGAATCCTTTAAATAAGAGGTTAATTCGCGTTTTAAAATGAAGGCTCTCATGCTGTCATCAGCTGTCTCAACCTCAAGCCCAGATAAATCTACATTAGAAGTAATAATATCTAAATTTTTGAACTCTGTTTTTCTAATCACGTCAGAAATTATCTTTGTTCCATTCAGCACCCCATAAATAGTGTCAGTCGAATTTTCCAAATTAGATAAACCAAGTCCTGTAGTAGCGTTTCCTTGGGGATCAAGATCGATTACTAAAACTTTTTTATCTAGTTGGGCTAAACCTGCAGCAAGATTAATTACTGTTGTTGTTTTTCCAACCCCGCCCTTTTGATTTATTACAGAAATAATTTGCATCTATTTTTTAATTTTTTTTTTAATATTTTTAATATTTAATAAAAATAAATCCTCGCTTGTAATACTTTTTTTCTTTTCAAAATCAAAATCCCAATTTATTAAAGTTTCTTCTAAAACTTTTTCTCCATTTTTTCCCATGAAGACAATTAAATTTTTATAATTATTGAAATTTTTATAAACTAAATCTAAAATTATTGGTAAAGGTTTAAAAGCTCTTGCCATTATTGTACCTGACTTTAAATTTTGTGCTTCAAAAATATTTTTTTGTATTATTTCGGTGTTTAATTTTAAATCTCTAGATACTTTTCTTAAAAAAGAGCTCTTATGGTGACTTTTTTCATATAAGTGAACTTTAGCTGAATTTTTCTGATTTTTAATCATAATTGATACAATTATACCTGGCATACCTCCACCTGACCCTATGTCTGTTATAACACCGCTATTTAAATCAACAAATTCAATTATTTGTGCTGAATCAACTATATGACGTTCTCTAATTACTTCATTTTTAGCTGTTTCTTTGCTTATTATATTAATTTCTTCATTTATTTGCTTTAACATTGATGCAAACAGTTCAAACTCAATCAATGTTTCACGTGGAACATTTTGTTCTTTTAATAGTGGATATTTTTTAAAAATTTCTTCCATTAAGCTATAAGCTTAATAGACTTTCTTTTTACGTGTGACAACAAAATATATACAGCAGCTGGGGTTATCCCATCAATTCGCAGTGCTTGCCCCATAGTTTTTGGTTTTATTTGTTTGAATTTAGCTTTAACTTCATTTGATAGTCCAGAAAGATCGTCATAATTAACTTTTTCAGGTATAACTAAATTTTCGTCTCTTTTAAATGCTAATATATCTGCTTTTTGTTTTTTAAGATAGCCTCTGTAATGAGCATTTATTTCAATTTGCTCATCGATTTTTTTATCAAAAAAAGGGATTTCAGGCCAAATTTCTCTTATTTTTTTCATATCAACACCTTTTTGGGTTAATATTTCATTAGATTTTCTCAAAATACCATCTTTTGCAATTTTAATATCAAATTTCTTTATTTTTGTTGGAGATATTGATAATTCAGACATTGTTTTAGATATTATTCCTAACTTTATTCTCTTTATCTTTAAAAAGATCTTCTCTTTCTTTTGATATTAATCCAATTTGAATTCCTTTATTTGTTAATCTTTGATCTGCATTATCTGCTCTCAAACTTAGTCTATATTCTGCTCTTGAGGTAAACATTCTATAAGGTTCAGCAACACCCTTTGTTACTAAGTCATCTATCATAACTCCGATATAAGCATCTGATCTATCCAAAATAAATGGCTCTTCTTTTTTATAAGATAACGCAGCATTGATTCCAGCTATTAAACCTTGGGCAGCTGCTTCTTCATATCCAGTTGTCCCATTTATTTGTCCAGCAAGGTATAAATTTTGAATTTTTTTAGTCTCAAGAGTTAAAAATAGTTCTCTAGGATCAATATAATCATATTCTATAGCATAACCTGGTCTAATTATTTTAACATTTTCTAAACCATTGATATTATTACATATTTCTTGTTGAACATCCTCAGGTAGTGAAGTAGATATTCCATTTGGATATATTGTGTGGTCATTTAGCCCCTCAGGCTCTAAATATATCTGGTGGCGGTCTTTATCTGCAAACTTTACTATCTTGTCCTCTATTGAGGGACAATATCTTGGACCAACCCCTTGTATACTTCCTGAGTACATCGCGCTTCTTTTTAGGTTTTTTTGAATTATCTTATGAACCCTTTCATTTGTATAGGTCATCCTACATGACACTTGTTTGTTTACATTTTTTTTAGTTAAGAAGGAGAAAAAGTAAGGATCTTCATCTGCAAGCTGTTCTTCTAAATTATCATAACTAATTGTTCTGGCATCAAGCCTTGGGGGTGTCCCTGTTTTAAGTCTTCCTATTTTGAAATCATATTTTTCAAGCTGTTCACTTAGCCCTGTTGAAGGCTTCTCATCAAACCTTCCAGCTGGTGTTCTCTCATCACCAATATGAATTAAACCATTCAAAAATGTGCCGGTTGTTAAGATTAGCTTGCCACATGAAATTTTTTTGCCTGACTTTGTTTCAAAACCACTTATAGTGTTTTTATTAAAAATAAATCTTATTACCGGGTCCGAAAAAATAGTTAAATTACAGTAGTTTAATAATTTTTTCTGCATATATTTACGATACAGTGATCTATCTGATTGAGTTCTAGGTCCCTGAACTGCTGGCCCTCTACTTCTATTTAATAATCTAAATTGTATGCCTGATTTATCAGCAACCTCTCCCATCACACCGTCTAAAGCATCTACCTCTCTAACAAGATGACCTTTACCAAGACCACCTATCGCTGGGTTACAAGACATCTCTCCTATGGTTTCAATTTTGTGTGTGAATAGGGCGGTATTAACTCCAAGACGTGCAGACGCCGCCGCAGCTTCACAACCAGCATGTCCTCCCCCAATTATAACCACATCAAATGACAGATCATTTTTCATAATTTAAATTTATAACCGATCAAATTTTTTACAAGATGAGAGTCGAATTTAATTAAGTTATTTTAAATATATTTTTGATCTTAAAAAATTGCTAAAATGTTTATGAATTTCTTAAATAAGCTATATTTATCAATGATAAGTCTCCAAAATAGGTCAAAAACTCCCGTAAAAAACAATTTTTAAATAGAAATGAAATATATTGATAGTATTAGCTTATTTAAGAAAAAACATTTTTAATAATGGTATTATTTATTTTCCAATACAAAAATCATTAAAGATACTGCCTAATATCTCTTCAACGTCTACTTTTCCAACTATCATTCCTAAGTGTCGGGTTGCCAAACGAAGATCTTCGGCAGCTTTATCAAAATCCTCTGCTTCATTTTTTTCATCAAAGTTTTTTAAATAATTTAAACTTTGCTCAAGATGTTGTCTGTGTCTTTCGCGAGTAATTAAAATGTCTCCACTTATGATAAATTTATTTTTTAATTTATTTTTAATCTTTAAAATTAAATCTTCTAAGTTAAGATTATTTTTTACTGAAATTAAAACATGTTCATAATTTTTTATTTCAGAATTTAAATCTTCTTTTAGAAGGTCAGATTTATTAATCACAAGGATTGCATTTTGGTCCATTAATTCTCTCAAAGCTCCTTTAAAATCATTACTTTTAGCATCTATAACAATCAACTTTAGGTCTGCGTTTTCTGCTTTATCAAGTGCTAACTTTATTCCTTTTTTTTCTATTTCATTTTTAGAATCTCTAATTCCTGCTGTATCAGAAACTACAACTGGATAACCATCAATATTTAGGTGGGTCTCGATTACATCTCTTGTTGTTCCAGCTATCTCTGAAACGATTGCTGCATCTCTATTTGAAAGGTGATTTAGTAAACTAGATTTTCCAGCATTGGTCGGTCCTATAATTGCAATCTTAAAACCTTCTCTAATTCTTTCACCAACTTTCTGATCATCTAAAATTTTTTTTATATTTAAAATTACCTCATTGGAAATTTTTTTAATATTTTTCAATATATCTTCAGTCAGGTCTTCATCTGGAAAATCTATTTTTGCTTCAACGTGTGATAAAATTTTTAAAAGCTTTTCTCTTAAGTTATTAAATTTATTTGCAGATTTTCCATTCATAATTTTTATTGCTTGTTGTCTTTGGATTTCAGTTTCTGCTGAAATTAAATCTGCAATACTTTCTGCTTTCAGTAAATTTATTTTTCCATTTTGAAATGCAAGTTTTGTAAACTCTCCAGGATCAGCTAAACGACAATTTTCAATTTTTGAAATAGAATGGTGCAGGGCTTCAATTACCGCTTTGCTACCATGTATATGAAATTCCACCATATCCTCACCTGTGTAGCTCTCAGGGCCAGGAAACCATAATATTATGCCCTCATCGATAAGCTCAGAAGTGTTGATTTTGATGATTTTTCTTAATGTGGCAACCCTTGGCTCTGGTAGTGTTGTATTAGTTAATAGTTTTATTACTTTTTTAGTGCCCTCTCCAGAAACTCTAACAATGGCTATTCCTGAAATTCCTGGGCCAGTGGAAAGAGCATAAATTGTCATGCTAATATTATAGCTTCAATTTTGTAGTTCTGTAAAACTTTAAATTAATTGTTGGGAGATTTGTACTAAGCTGGTTTATTCATTGAACTAAAGAAATCTGCATTACTTTTTGTTTCTTTAAGTTTTGAATTAATAAATTCAATAGCATCCATTGTTCCCATTGGACTAATAATTCTTCTTAGCACATTCATTTTTGAAAGATCATCTTTATCAAACAATAATTCTTCTCTTCTTGTTCCAGATTTAGTTATATCAATTGCTGGATAAATTCTTCTTTCGGCAATTTTTCTATCCAAAACTGTTTCACTATTTCCAGTTCCTTTAAATTCTTCAAAAATAACTTCATCCATTCTTGATCCCGTATCAATCAAAGCTGTTGAAATAATTGTTAAAGATCCACCTTCTTCAATATTTCTTGCAGCGCCAAAAAATCTTTTTGGTCTTTGAAGTGCGTTCGCGTCAACTCCACCTGTTAATACTTTTCCAGAGCTAGGTATCACGGCATTATAAGCTCTACCCAACCTTGTGATCGAATCTAATAAAATTACCACGTCTTTTTTATGTTCAGTTAACCTTTTTGCTTTTTCGATTACCATTTCAGCTACAGCAACGTGTCTTGAAGCAGGTTCATCAAAAGTAGAACTAATTACCTCACCCTTAACTGTTCTTTTCATGTCCGTTACTTCTTCAGGTCTTTCATCAATCAATAAAACCATTAAGTAACTTTCTGGATAGTTTTTAGCAATTGAATTTGCAATACTTTGCAAAATCATTGTCTTACCTGCTTTAGGAGGTGAAATAATTATTGATCTTTGACCTTTTCCAATTGGACTTACAAGATCAATTAATCTTGGAGTTAAATCTGGTTTTTTTTCAATCTTGGTTGTCTCAACTTCCATCACCATTTGTTTATTTGGGTAAAGTGGAGTTAAATTATCAAACGCAATTTTGTGACGAGCTTTTTCTGGTTCTTCAAAATTTATTTTTTCTACTTGTAATAATGCAAAATATCTTTCTCCTTCTTTGGGTGCTCTAACAGGTCCTTCAACAGTATCCCCGGTTCTTAAACCAAATTTTCTAATCTGACTTGGACTAACATAGATATCATCTGGTCCTGCTAAATAGTTTGATTCCATTGCTCTTAAAAAACCAAATCCATCTTGTAACAATTGTAAAACCCCAGCTCCAGTTATCTCTTCTTTTTCTGCAACTTTTTTTAATATAGCAAATAAAATTTCTTGTTTTCTAAGTGTGCTAGCATTTTCAATTCCTAGCTCTTCTGCTTGTGTGATTAATTGTTCAGATGATTTTAATTTAAGTTCTTGTATATTCATGAGTGGGGGGGGGGGTTAAAATTTTTGTAAGATGTGATAAATATATATACTCTTTAAACTATTACAAGCTTAGATGGGCTTAAAAATAACAATAAAAACAATCAAAATAAGCAATATTGTTGGTACTTCGTTAATTATTCTAAAAAATTTAGAAGATTTAGTATTTTGATCCAAATTAAAATCACTAAGAAATTTGGATAAATAGAAATGATATAAGGTTAATAGAATCACTAACAACAATTTTAGTTTAATCCAAGTTGCAGAAAGAACTTCGAAACCCAAAGAGGAAATTAAAATTAATCCGAACACCCAAGTTAAAATCATTGCTGGTGTCATAATGTAAAAATATAATTTTCTTTCCATTATTTTGAATATTGAAGAAGTGTTTTTATCTTTTGAATTTTCTACATGGTATACGAAAATTCTGGGTAAGTATAAAAGGCCTGCCATCCAGGAGATTGCTGCTATTAAATGTAGGCTCTTGAATAATAAATAACTAATCATAATTTAAACAAGGACATTTTTTAAAATTAGATGGACACTGTATCTTTGGTGGATAAAGATTCTCATTAATCTTATATTCATTTTTTTTAATTATTAACTCCGACATTGCTTTAATAAAATCTTCATTAATTCCAAGTGCTGGAACTCTTGTATAATTTTTACATCCATTAGCATCTGCTATTTCTTTATATTCTATATCAAGCTCAACGAGAGTTTCTGAGTGTTCGGAAACAAACGCGATAGGGACCAAAACGATATGCTTACCAATTTTGGAATTTTCAATAATTATAGTTTCTGTAGATGGCCCTATCCATTTTAGTGGACCAACTCGACTTTGATAACTCAGTATCCAGTCAATATTCTCATAATTTAAACTCTCAACTATTTTTTTAACCGATTGTTCTACTTGCCATTGATAAGGGTCTCCTTTTTTAATATTTTTTTCTGGTAAGCCGTGCGCAGAAAATATTAATTTAAAGTTTTTAAGATCTTTAATTTTTTTTATTATCTCTTTTGTATGAGCGTTAATAAAATTCTGGTCTGTTGGGTAACAGCATATTGTGCTTGTTTTAACATGGTAGTTATTTTTTTTACAAACGTCTTTCCATTCTTTAATTGAAGACCCCGATGTTGCAGCAGAGTATTGGGGATATAAGGGCATTAAGACAACTTCGTCTGGGTCATATAATTGAACATCTTTAATCACATCTTTGGCTCTTGGGTTCCAGCATCTCATTATGATGAAGCACTTGTATTCGTCTTTCTCTTGCGTTTGATTTAGTTTTGCTTCTAGAGCATCGGATTGTTCTCTGGTTAATTTTAATATGGGTGATGAACCACCTAGTTCTGCATAAATTTTTTTAGCAACAGGTGCTCTCCTATTGGAGATTAATTTTGCTAATGGGTATCTTAAAAAGGTTGGTAGATCTAAAATTGCTGGGTCATTAAATAAATTAAATAAAAAGGGTTCAACATTTTCTAATTTATCTGGACCCCCAAGATTAAATAAAATAATTGCTTTTTTCATTTAATAATCTTTTACCATCTTCACTAAATAATCCACCATGTTAGGATCTGTTTGAGGCAATACGCCATGCCCCAAGTTAAAGATATATGGATGATCTTTAAATACATCTAGATATCTTTTTGTTTCTTTTTTCAAGTTTTCTTTGTCGGTTAATAATATTTTTGGATCAAGCCCCCCTTGGATGGGTATATTAATTTCTTTACATATAGAAATGGGATTTACATCGTAGTCAATATTGACAGCATCAGGTTTAACAATATCACAATAATTTTTATAATTTTTTACTCCTCTTGGAAAGCAGATCACTGGTACGTTTAAAGATTTTACATAATCAACTAAATTTAGTGTTGGAATATAAACATAGTTTGGCAAGTCTTTTTCTTCCAACAAACCAGCCCAACTGTCAAAGATTTGAATAACAGTTGCACCACTTTTTATCTGCTGATCAACATGTAGTTTTAAAAACTTTTCTAGAACTATTAAAATCCTGTTTATTAAAAACTCATCCTTAAAAAAATCTTTTATTAACTCTTTTTTTGGTGAATGTTTATTAATCATATAAACTAATAATGTCCACGGTGCTCCAACAAAACCTATTACGTTCTTGTTTTTAATTAAATTATTTTCGCTTACTTTTTTAATTGATTTATAAACTGGATATAATTTTTCTATAAAATCAATTTCATCTATTTTAGATATTTGATCTAAATTTAAAGGACCTAATTGTGGACCAAAATCTTTTTTAAATTCTACTTTCTGATTTAAACCATACGGTAACATTAAAATATCTGAAAAAATTATCGCTGCATCTAACTCAAATCTTCTTAAAGGTTGCAGAGTAATTTCTGATGATAAATTTTCATTCAAACATAAATTGATAAAGTCTGGATTTAATTTTCTAATTTCTCTAAACTCCGGAAGATACCTACCTGCTTGTCTCATTAACCATATTGGAGAATTAGTTGTCTTTTTGTTTATTATAGTCTCTTGAATGGGTGTCATAATAATAAGTAGATATTTAATTATAGTATTAGTTATATAGTATGTGAATATTGGTAATTAATTGTTTTACACATTTTATACATGTTTTATTAACAATTAATAATTTATAGAAGTGAATTATATTTTATAAATTAAGCCTTTATTTAATTTTATTAGATAAAATGTATATTAATAGTTCACATGTTTATTAATGTTAATAAAACCGAGTTTTTACAGTGATAAATAAAAAACATCATTATTTTAAAAAATGATTAAAATAATACTTAAATATCAACTTTTAATACATGAGTAATACATACCAAATATACCTTATTTCCGACTCCACTGGAGAGACTCTGGATAGAGTGTTTTTAGCAATTAAAGCTCAATTCAAAAACATAGAATATGATGTTAAATCTTATTTTTTTACAAGAACAGAAAATCAAGTTTCTAAAATAATGGAAGAAGCAAAAAAAAATGATAATGCAATAATTCTATATACAATTGTTGACACTTCTCTTGCAAAATTTTTAGCAAATAAGGGGGATGAAAAAAAGATTCCATGCTTCAGTGTTTTGGGAAATTTAATAATGAACTTTTCTAAACTCTTAAATCAAAAAGCATCTCATGTTCCAAGCGGACAACATGCTTTGAACGAAGAGTATTATGAAAGAATTGAAGCTATCCAGTTTACAATGGCCCATGACGATGGAAATCTTGTTGGAGACATAGGCAAAGCAGACCTTATATTATTGGGGGTAAGCAGAACAAGTAAAACACCAACATCAATTTATTTAGCTAATAAAGGTTATAAAACCCTAAACATTCCTTTAGTAAACGAACAATCAATACCAGAAAGTTTAAAAAAGAATCCTAAGCTTTCTTGTGTAGTTGGATTAACAACCGAACCTCAGCGATTAGTTGATATTAGAAAAAATAGGATGAATGCTCTTAAAGAAAAAGAAAATACGAACTATACGAACATTAGTAAGATTGAAAAAGAAATTAACGAGGCCAAAAAGACATTTACCAAGTACCAATGGCCAATAATTGATGTTACTAGAAAGTCAGTAGAAGAGACAGCAGCATCAATAATTAAGATATATGAAATAAATAAAAATAATGGTTAATGAAATTATACTTGCATCAAAAAGTGGTGTGAGAAAAAAAATTCTAGAGGAAAACAATATTCGGTGTAAAATAGAACCATCTAATGTGGATGAGGATAGTGTTAAAGAAAGCCTACTAAAAGAAAGAGCATCTCCAACAATTATTTCAAAAAACTTAGCAGAATTAAAGGCCAACAAAATCAGCCAAAAATTTATAGAGGAAATGGTACTTGGAGCAGATAGCGTAATAGATTTAGAAGGCGAAGTAATATCAAAGCCAAACGATAGAGCAGAGGCACTAGAAATACTAAAAAGGATGAATGGAAAAACTCATCAATTGATAAGCTCAGTTTGTATTTCGATGGGTGGATCGATGATATGGAATTACACGGATAAAGCCTCATTAACCATGAAAAATATGACTTTTTTGGAGCTAGAGAATTACTTGGAAAAAATTTCTGATGAGGATCTTTATGCCTATAATGTTTATCAAATTGAAGGGGAAGGAAGAAATTTATTTTCAAAAATAAAAGGGGATGAAGATACGATCATGGGCCTTCCAGTTAAAAAAATTAAAGAATATCTTAATATTACAAAATGAAAAAAAAATTTTTAGTTATTGGAAACCCAATTGACCATAGTTTGTCACCAAAACTACATAATTATTGGATAAAAAAATATAAAATTGATGCAGTTTATGAAAAAAAGCTTTTAAATAATAATGAGATAGAAGGTTTGATTTTTAATATTAGAGAAGAAAAAATTCATGGGATAAATATAACAGTACCATATAAAAAGATGGTTATACCCTTTTTAGATGAATTAAGTAATGAAGCAGAAATTTCTCAATCAGTGAACACAGTTTATAAAAAGGATAATAAAATTATAGGCGATAATACCGATATTGAAGGTTTTAAACTAAGTTTAGAAAAAACAGAACAAGAAACTAAAAATAAAAAAGCTCTTATACTCGGGGCAGGCGGGGTTGTGCCTTCAATTATTATAGCCCTTAAAAAAATGCAAATTGAAAAAATTTATTTAAGTAATCGAACAGAGTTAAAAGCAATAGAGTTAAAGAAAAACTTTCCAGAGATTAAAATAATTAAATGGGGAGAAACCTTAGATTTTGATATAATCATAAACGCAACAAGCGTTGGATTAAAAGAAGAAGATAAAATTAATATTAATTATCAACAAATAAGCAAAGACAAATTTTTTTACGATATAATTTATAATCCACCAGAAACAAACTTTTTAAAAAATGCAAAAAAGCATGGTGGAATAACAAAAAATGGTAAAATGATGTTTATTTATCAGGCTCAAAAAGCCTTTTTTATCTGGCATAAAGTTGTTCCAGAAGTAAACAATGAAATAATTAATCTTTTAGATGTATGATTAAAATTGCAGTAGTAGGAGATATAGGTTCTGGAAAAAGTCATATCGCTAAACTCTTTGGTTATCCAGTTTTTAATGCTGATCAAGAGGTAGCAAGTATATATAAAAAAAATAAAAATTGTTTTAAAAGATTAAAAAAAAATTTACCTAAATATTTTTCAATATTTCCAGCAAATAAAACACAAATTATAAAAGCGATAGAGGATGGTGAAAAAAATTTAAAAAAAATTACGAAAATTATTCATCCAGAAGTTAGAAAGAAATTATCTATTTTTTTAAAAAAAAATAAAAAAAGAAAAGCCATAATTTTAGACATACCTCTTTTATTAGAAAATAAATTAAACCAGAAAAGTGATATAATAATTTTTGTTCAGTCAAAAAAAAGTGAGATTATAAAAAGACTTAAAAAGAGAGATTATTTTAACTTAAATTTATATAATCAATTTAAAAAAATGCAGCTACCACTTGGTTATAAAAAGAAAAAAGCTAATCATATTATTAAAAATAATTTTACCAATAAGCCTGTTAAGATAAGTGTAAAAAAAATACTAAAAAAAATTATATAAAATGAAAGAAGTAATACTAGATACAGAAACAACAGGACTATCTGTTAGAGATGGACATAGAATTGTAGAAATTGGATGTATTGAGTTAGAAAATTTGATACCAACTAAAAATAGATTTCACTGTTATCTTAATCCTGAAAGAAAAGTTTCTGATAAAGCCCTAGAAGTACACGGTTATACAGATGAATTTTTATCTACCCACAAAAAGTTTGCAGAAATAGTGGATGAGTTTTTGGGATTTATAGAAAACAAGAGACTTGTAATACATAACTCTGAATTTGATTTGTCTCATTTAAACAACGAATTAGCATTGCTAGGTAAGGAAAAATTAAATAATGAAAATGTTGTAGATACACTTGCTATAGCTAGAGATAAATTTCCAGGCTCTCCAATAAGTCTTGATGCTTTGTGTAAAAGATACAGAGTAGATAACTCAAAAAGAACACAGCATACAGCTCTTATTGACTGCGATTTATTAGCTAAGGTATATATCAATCTTCTAGATCAAAAAGAGCCCATGTTAAATTTTAAAAATGAAGAAAACGAAAAAACAATAATGACTTCTAATGGCATTAATCAATATTATAAAAAAGTAATTAAACCATCAGAGGAAGAGCTTAGATTACACAAGGAGTATCTAAAACTCAGTTTAAAGAAAAATTTTTTTAGTTAAGCTTTTGCTCATATAGCTCTGTAAAATTAATTTTCTTATCAAGTTTTATTTCTGGAAATCCTGAGTTATGAAGCAAATTTAAAAATGCTTTTTCAAGATTAGGGTAAATTTTATTTTGAACATCACACAATATTATTTTTTCTAATTCTTTTTTATCCTTAACTGAGTCATCAACTTTAACAACAGAAGCATATACTATTTCAAAATATGACTTTGTTTCATTATATTCTTTATCCTCAAATTTTAATGTTGTGTTGACTTCAATCATTTTATTTTTTAAAGGTTTTGAGTTAATATCTATGTTTAATTGATATTTTGAAATATTTTCTTTTACATATATATAGCTTTCAATATTTGGTGTTTCGCTGGATATATCTTTGATAAACTCAGCTAATATTTTAAAATTTTCTGTCATTTTCATCCTCTATATCTTCAAATTCCCCATTAATAAAATCTTGTTTTTTATTTATAGGCTTTTGTTTAATTGATACTTTTTTAAATATCAATTTTCTTGTTGGTGGAAATATTATTAATAAACCCAAGAAATCTGTAGCAAAACCAGGTAAAATCAAAAGTAATGCCGCAAAGGCTAAAGCTGCACCTGAAATAATCTCATAAACTGGAAGTTCATTTTTTACCATTTGAGACATTCCTGACTTTAGAGTGTTAAAACCCTCATATCTGGCGTAGATAATGCCAAAAAAAGCCGTGATAAAGATAAGTAAAATCGTGTTAAAGGCTCCAATTTGAGAACCAAGCTTGATAAACAAATAAATCTCGATAATAGGAATGCTAATTAGTAATAATAAAAATGTGTTCATTTGTCCTTAGTCTAAATTGCTAGTTGTAATTAATCAACATAGTAAATATTATTAAATTATGAGTTATAGTTTTGAATACATAGATATTATTCTTTTAGCAATGATTGCTGGTTTTATTTTTCTTCGTCTAAGAGGAATACTTGGTAAAAAAACTGGTTTCGAAGGGAAAATTCCACCACAATTCGAAAAAGAATTTCAAAAAACAAATATAGCTCCAAAGCCAGTTAGTGAAAAATTTGATGAAGTGTCACAAAAAGAATTTTTAAAAGGAGCAAAAATTGCTTATGAAACAATTATTACAGATTTTAGTGATAGTGATAACAAACTGATAGCAAGTAAACCCCTTTTGGGTAAAAAAATTTATGATCAGTTTAAAGAGGCGCTTGAAGATAGAGCTAATAAAGGCCATTTTGCTGAAATAACTTTTATAGGGATTAAGTCAGCTGTAATTAAAACTCATAAAAAAATTGAGGATAGTTTAGAAGTTACAGTGGATTTTGTTAGTGAAATTATTACATACATAAATGATAAAGATAAAAAAATTGTGTCAGGAGATAGTGAGAAAATAAAAACTGTTTATGATACTTGGGTTTTCTCAAAAGACATAAAATCATCAAATCCAAACTGGCTGTTAATTGATACTATTACCTAATTGATTAAAAAAATAACAGACAAAGATAAAGAAGATTGGGAAAATTTCCTAAATAACAAAAAAAAAAATCTTAATAAAAATCCTATAAAAAAAAAAGATATAAAAAATCCAGATAAAGACAGACAGGACTGGGAAAACTTTTTAAATAATAAAGAGAAAATTCCTAATAAAGATTCTGTTCATAAAAAAAATATAAGATACGAGAAGATAAAGAAGATAGATCTTCATGGTTACACTATTGAAGAAGCAAATAAGGCCATAGAACAATTTATTCAAAAATGTTTTGATGAAAGTGTTACTAAAATAATTGTGATTACAGGCAAAGGACTAAGATCTAAAAATGTTGAAAATCCTTACCTCTCAAAAGATTTGAGCATACTAAAATATTCAGTTCCCGAATCTATTGAAAACAATAAAAGTTTAACACAATTTATCATTGAAACTACAGACGCTAAGATTGAAGATGGTGGCAGTGGAGCTTTTTATATCTATCTTAAAAACAAGAATAAATTTAAAGAATAAATTTAGATAAATCTGTATCCTTAACAAGTTCATCTAGATTTTGTTTTACATAATCAGAATCTATTATAATTTTTTCACCAGCTCTATCTGTTGCGGTAAAGCTAATATCATCTAATATTCTTTCAATAATAGTGTGCAGTCTTCTAGCACCAATATTTTCTATAGTATTATTAACTTCTGAAGCCATATTAGCAATTGCATCAATACCATCGTCAGAAAATTCTAGTTCAACGTTTTCTGTTTTTAAAAGAGCAACGTATTGTTTGATTAAACTATAATCTGGTTCTTTAAGAATTCTTTTAAAATCATCACTAGTTAAAGCTTCAAGCTCAACTCTTATTGGTAATCTACCCTGTAATTCTGGTAGTAAGTCTGAAGGTTTTGCTAATTGGAATGCGCCAGATGCAATAAATAAAATATGATCAGTTTTAATTGTACCGTACTTTGTACTAACTGTTGTTCCTTCAATTAGAGGAAGCAGATCCCTTTGCACTCCTTCTCTAGATACATCTCCACCAGATCTATCTGTTCTCCCTGAAATTTTATCTATTTCATCTAAAAAAACTATTCCATTATTTTCTGTTGAATCTTTTGCTGACTTTATAATTTTATCTTCTTCTATTAACTTGTCAGCCTCATCATTAATTAAAATTTCATGAGATTCTTTGACAGTCATTTTCTTCTTTTTCTGTTTATTGCCAACAGATTTTCCAATCATCTCTCCAATGTTTATCATTCCAATGTTTGCTCCAGGCATTCCAGGAATTTCAAAAGCAGCTTGAGAGCCACTATCATTTACTGCAATTTCAATTTCATTATCATCTAAATCACCATCTCTTAATCTTTTTCTGAAACTTTCTCTAGTGGCAAGGCTTGCTTTATTTCCAACTAAGACATCTAAAACTTTTTCTTCTGCTAATTTTTGAGCCTTTGCATGAACTTCTTTTCTTTTCTTTACTTTCTCCATTGCAATTGCAATTTCCAGAAGATCCCTTATGATTTGCTCAACATCTCTTCCGACATATCCAACTTCAGTAAATCTTGTGGCTTCTACCTTTACAAAAGGAGCTCCTGCTAATTTTGATAGTCTTCTAGAAATTTCTGTTTTACCAACTCCAGTTGGCCCAATCATTAAAATATTTTTTGGTAAAACTTCATCTTTCATTTCACCTTTTAAAGCTTGTCTTCTCCATCTATTTCTTAAAGCAATGGCAACTGCTTTTTTAGCTTTATTTTGCCCAACAACATACCTATCTAATTCAGAAACTATTTCTCTAGGTGATAAAGAACTAACCAAAGAGTTATCTTTCTTTTCAGTTTTTTCTTTTGGAAAAGGTGTAACGTTTGTATCTTTCATTAAATTTTTTCAATTTTAATATTATTATTTGTGAATACACAAATTTCGGATGCAACTTGAATTGCTTTTCTTGCAACTTCTTCAGCACTCAAATCTGTATCTAGTAAAACTTTAGCAGCAGCCAAAGCATAATTTCCACCTGATCCTATGCCTATGGCATCACCCTCTGGCTCTAACACATCACCAGTTCCTGAAATTATAAAGCTATTCTCTTTATCACCAATAGCCATTAAAGCTTCTAGTCTTCTTAAATATTTGTCAGTTCGCCAATCTTTTGCTAACTCGACAGCTGCTCTTGGAAGATTGCCCGCATGCTTTTCAAGTTTTGCTTCTAGTCTTTCAAACAAAGTTAATGCATCTGCAGTTGATCCAGCAAACCCAGCTATTACATTTCTTTTTTCAATTTTTCTAACTTTTGCAGCAGTGCTTTTTATAACAGTATTGCCCATACTAACTTGGCCATCTCCTGCAACCACTACTTCATTGTTTTTTCTAATAAGTACTATTGTAGTCATAGATTATAAATGGATATTAATTTTTATTCTTCAAGTAGTAGATTGCAAATATTGATATAGTTAATTAATCCCTATATACATATTATATATTATGAGCAGAATTGGAAAAGTTTCTAGAAAAACAAAAGAAACTAGCATTAGTGTTGAGGTTAATATTGATGGTAAAGGTCAATATAAAATTGATACTGGAATAGGTTTCTTAGATCATATGCTTGAACAATTATCAAAGCATTCACTGATTGATTTAAAAGTTAAAGCAAAAGGTGATACTCATATAGATCTTCACCACACAACAGAAGATACTGGAATTGCTATAGGTGAGGCTTTAAAAAAAGCACTGAAAGATTTTAAAGGAATTAAAAGATATGCTCATGCAATGATTCCAATGGATGAAACATTAACAAGAGTTGCAATCGATGTTTCAAATAGACCTTATTTAATATGGAAAGTTAAATTAAAAGTGGAAAGACTTGGAGAGATGGACACAGAACTTTTTAAAGAATGGTTTCAAGCTTTTTCTCAATCAGCAGGAATAACTCTACACATGGAAAATATTTATGGAGACAATAGTCATCATATAATCGAGTCTTGTTATAAGGCTCTAGCAAGGTCATTAAGAACAGCTTTAGAAATAGACCCTAGAAATAAGAAGAGTATTCCATCAACTAAAGGCTCATTATAAGTTTAATGAATGTCACAATTGTTGATTATAATTCAGGAAATATCAGCTCTGTAATAAATTCTTTTAAAGAAGTTGCTAAAGACAAAGTTAATATCGAAGTGACTTCGGATTTAAATAAGATTAAATCAAGTGATAAGGTAGTTTTACCAGGGCAGGGATCGTTTAAGAGCTGCGTTGATGCATTAAATGGTATAAATGGCTTAGTAGAGACACTCAATGAGTTTGCAATAGTTAATAAAAAACCTCTTCTTGGAATTTGTGTTGGTTTACAGATGTTTGCAGATCTTGGTTACGAAGAAACAGAAACAAAAGGTCTTGGTTGGATTTCAGGAAAAGTATCAAAGATTGATAATAAAAATAATAAATTCAAACTCCCACACATTGGCTGGAACGAAATTAGCATTATTAAAGAAAGCAAGATTTTTAAGGATATAGAAAATAAATCACACATGTATTTTGTACATAGCTATGAATTTGTTCCAGATGATAAAAGTGTAATTTCAGCAACAACAGATTATTCATCAAATATTGTTTGTTCGGTTGAAAAAGAAAATATTTTTGGAACCCAATTTCACCCCGAAAAAAGTGACAAATTGGGACTTAAAATCATAGAAAATTTTGTGAATTTATAAATATGAAAATATTTCCAGCTATAGATATTAAAGATAAGAAATGTGTGAGGTTAATTAAAGGGGACTTTAATAATAAAACTGAATATGAAATGTCACCAATTAATCAAGCTGGTAAATACAAAGATCATGGCTTTAAAAATTTACACATTGTTGATTTAGATGGCGCCTTAACCGGAGAGACTGTTAACTTGGATGTTATTAAAGAAATAGTTCATAAATTTGATTTAAAAATTGAAGTGGGTGGAGGTGTTAGAACCATTGATAGTATTAAAAAATACATAGATGCAGGAGTTGAAAAAATTATTTTAGGAAGTGCAGCCATAAAAGATAAAAATTTTTTAAAAGAAGCATGTCAAAAATTTCCAAATAAAATTGCCTTAGGTCTAGATGCGAAAGATGGATACTTGTCAGTTTTTGGGTGGAAGGAAAATTCTAATCAATTGACTTTAGATTTCTTAAAAGAAGTAAATGATTATGGTGCAAGTAGACTAATCTATACAGACATAAATAAAGATGGCACCAAACAAAGTCCTAATTTTGAAGAAACAATTAATGTTGCAAATGTATCTAATTGCCCAGTGATTATTTCAGGAGGGGTATCTTCAATTGATGACATTAAAAAAGCAAAAGGTTTAAAAAACATTGAAGGAATAATAGTTGGTAAAGCTATATATGATGGTGATATTAAATTAGACGAATTAGTGAGAGAATTAGATGCTTAAAAATAGAATTATACCCTGTTTAGATGTTAAAAATGGGAGAGTTGTTAAAGGAATTAACTTTGTAGATTTAAAGGATGCTGGTGACCCAGTTGAACAAGCTAAAATTTATAGTGATGGTGGTGCTGATGAAATTTGTTTTTTAGATATTACAGCTTCCAATGAAAATAGAGACACAATTTATGACGTGGTTGAAAGAACATCTAAAAAATGCTTTGTGCCCTTAACGGTTGGTGGTGGGGTTAGGGGAGTTGAAGATATTAATAAATTATTAAATTGTGGAGCCGATAAAGTTTCAATCAATACTGCTGCAGTTCAAAACCCTGAAATGATAATTGAAAGTTCAAAAAAATTTGGATCACAATGCATTGTTGTTGCAATAGACGCTAAAAAAAATGGCAATAAATGGGAGATTTTTACCCATGGTGGTAGAAACAACACAAGCCTAGATGCAGTAGAATTTGCGAAAAAAATGGAAGATAATGGAGCAGGAGAATTACTGGTTACCTCTATGGATAGAGACGGTACTCAAATTGGTTATGATAATGCCTTGATGTTTAAAATATCTTCAACAGTTAATATACCTGTGATTGCTTCAGGTGGAGTAGGTAACTTGGATCACCTATTAGATGGTATAAAATTAGGTAATGCTAGTGCTGTTCTAGCTGCTTCAATTTTTCATTACGGAACACACTCCATTAATGAAGCCAAACAATATTTGAATTCAAAAGGAATTCCCGTTAGGATTTAGACATGTCAGAAAATTTATTAAATTTAGTAAATACAATTAGAGACAGAAAAAATAAGGATAAAGATAAATCTTATACTTCATCATTATTATCAGGCGGCCTGTCTAAGTGTATAGATAAAATGGAAGAAGAATTTGATGAACTAAAAGAGGCCCTAAATGATAAATCCAACATAGCTCATGAAGCAGCAGATACAATTTATCATATATTAGTTACACTTGAGGCAGCTAATATTAAGTTTGAAGATGTCTTAAAAGAGTTGGAAGACAGAAAAAAACAATCAGGCATTGAAGAAAAGAATAATAGATAATGGGCTATGACAAAAATAATATTTTTGCAAAAATTTTGAGAAAAGAAATTCCTTGTAAAAAAATATTTGAAAATGACCATGTTTTTTCATTTCACGATATTAATCCTCAAAAAAAAATACACGCATTAGTTATTCCAAAAGGTGAGTACATTGATTTAGATGATTTTAATAATAGAGCTTCAGATAAAGAGATAGTTGCGTTAAGCAAAGCTATTACAGAAGTTTCGAAAATGTTAGGCATATCAACAGATACAGGTAAAGGCTATAGAGCTTTAACCAATTTGAGTGAAGATGGCGGTCAAGAGGTTCCACATTTACACTTTCATTTATTTGGAGGAGAAAAAATTGGAAAAATGGTAGAGTGGTAGAAAAAATTTATCGAAGTTATTTAGAGATAAGATCTCTAAGTGAATTAAAAGAAGTTAAGAAGCCCACAGAAAATTACTCTGTAGAGCTTGCTGATCCAAAAGATTTTCAATTAAATAAATTTTTTTACAAAACTATTGGTAAGAATTGCCAATGGATTGATAGGCTTATTTGGACAGACTTAAATTGGACAGAGTATGTCTCTAATGATCAGTTATTTACATACATTCTTAAAGATAAAAGTGAAATAGCTGGTTATTTTGAACTGTTATTTAACAAACAAAGCAAAGAAGCAGAAATTGCTTATTTTGGAATTTTGGAAGAATATTATGGAAAAAAATTAGGAGGATATTTGTTAAGTGAAGCAATTAAGTGCTCATTTAATATGGGAGGTGGAAGAGCTTGGGTTCACACTTGTTCCTTAGATCATAAAAATGCGTTAAAAAATTATCTAGCTAGAGGTATGAAAAATTTTAAGTCTGAAACTTTAATTAAGTGATTAATTATTTTCAGGTAATTTAAAAATTTTGCCATTTATCTCTTGGTTTTTTTTAACAGAAGAAATAAACGTTATTGATAAATTTTGATAAATATCTTCAGTTTGCCATCCAATTAAATTTAAATCTTTCTTATCGAAAAAAATATTAATTTCATTATTATTCTCAAAAATTTCAAAATTTATGTACTTATTATCAATATCTCTCGGCTCTATCCTCTCTATTTTAGAAATTAGATATTTTTTATCTAGTAAAAATTCTAAAGGAGTTTTGTTAAGTGGGTAACGATAATAACTTCCTTTATTATTAGTCTCAATAACTAAAGAACTTCCATTTGAAACTAAAATTTTTTTATTAGCATTATTATATTCGCAAAAAATTTTTTTTGGGTATTCAATAATACATTTTCCATTTTCATTTTTATCATTAATTGTTTGTATAAAATTGAAACTTAAATTATTAGTAAGCTTCATTTGAGAAATTATCTTATCTTTTGGTGATGAATTTGCTGGAAAATAAAAACTGAAAAATAGTAAAATGATTATTACTTTAAGCATTAAAGAACATCTCTTTTACCAACATGATTAGCCTTACTTACAACTCCGTCATCTTCCATCATATCAATAATTCTTGCAGCTCTATTATATCCTATTTGTAATTTTCTTTGTAAAAACGAGGTAGATGCCTTGCCCTCAGATCTAATAATATCAAGCGCTGCCTGGTACAATTCATCTTTATCACCTGAGCTAGATGCTTCTCCACTCAATACTTTTTCATCTACAAAATTTAAGATTTCATCTATATAATTTGGCTCTGCTTGACTTCTTAAATAATTGTTAACTTTCTCAATCTCACCTTCTGATACAAATGGAGCATGAATTCTAACAATCTTATTTGCAGAAGACATATAAAGCATATCTCCTTTACCAAGTAGTTGTTCCGCACCTTGTTCACCTAAAATTGTTCTACTATCAATTTTTGAGGTTACTTGAAAAGATATTCTTGTTGGAAAATTTGCTTTAATGGTTCCTGTAATAACATCAACACTTGGTCTTTGTGTGGCCATTATAATATGAATTCCAGCAGCTCTTGCCATTTGTGATAATTTCTGAATATAATTTTCTATCTCTTTTCCAGCAACAAGCATTAGGTCAGACATTTCATCTACCACAACAACAATATAGGGCATAGCCAAAGTGTGCTTAGCATTATAGCCATCAATATTACGCACCCCTTCTTTAGTCATAAGTCGGTATCTATTTTCCATCTCTTTAACAACCCAACCTAAGACAGAGGCAGCTTTTTTTGCCTCAGTGATCACAGGACACAATAAGTGAGGTATGCCTTCATAGGTTGATAGCTCAAGCATTTTAGGATCAATTAGTATGAACTTACATTTATCAGGTGTGTGTCTGTAAAGTAGGGATAAGATAATAGTATTTATGCAAACAGATTTACCAGATCCAGTAGTTCCAGCAATTAATAAGTGAGGCATAGAAGCTAAATCTCCAACAACAGGAATACCAGAAATATTCTTACCTAGCGCAATTGGCAATTTGATATCTTTTTTATTAAAATCAGAGTTAGAGAGTATTTCGCTTAAATAAACATTCTCACGACTAGAATTTGGAAGCTCTATACCAATAGTGCTACGTCCTGGTATAGTAGCGATTCTGGCAGATTCAGAGCTAGTGTTTCGAGCAATGTCATCTGAGAGATTAATAATTTTTGATACTTTAACACCAGCTGCTGGCTCAAATTCATTTAGTGTTACCACGGGGCCGTGACTAACTTTCTTAATATCTCCACTAACCCCAAAATCTAATAAGATTTTTTCTAAAAATTCACTATCAATATAATCTTCATCTTTTAATTTTTCTCTATCTTTGTGTGTGGGGATTTTAAGCAAATCAATTGTAGGTAGTTTGAAACGAATTTTTTTGCTAAGAGATTTATTTTCACTTTTTATAAAGGGCAAATCTTCTTGAATTAAATTTGTAATTTCTTCTTGAGGTATAAACTGACTAATTATCTCATTTTCATGAGTGTAGTTCTTTTCTTTTCTTACAAAGATTAAACTAAAAAGTTTTTTTACCATTTTATAAAAAGAACTAATTTTAAAATGGATACTAATTAAAAATAAAATTAAAATAATTAAAATTAACAAGTAATAAGAAATTTGAGAATTAACACTAATTAAAGAAGTTAAAAAAGTTGTTTCTAAATATTTTCCAATAAAACCACCATTTCCATTAATATAAAGATTGAAAGCAGCAGGGTAAAAAAAGAAAAAAATAGAGAGCCAAAAAAAGAATAAAGAACAGAATAAAAAATACTTTCAAATATTAAAAAAATTTTTTTATTTAGAACTATATTTATGCCGGAAAATATAAGTGTAAATGGAATTAATAAAGCAATTAGCCCAAAAGTTTGAAAAAAAAGATCAGCTGTGTAACTTCCGTTAAACCCAAGTAAGTTTTTAATCTCAGTATTGTCTGGAAAAATAAAATTAGGGTCGTCAGGAGAAAAGGTAGCAAGAGAAATCAGCAAAAGAATGCCAATTATAACAATAGAAATCCCAGCAGTTTCGATGATTCTATTTATGCTAAAATTGATTATATTGTTGGCTAATTTTTTAAATTCCATAAATAAATGAGTCTAATTAATCACTTTGTATCATCTAATTTTTATTGTTAAAATTAAAATTATTATGAATGTTTGTATTATTGGTGAAGGTCTAACTGCTCTATCTTTAGCTAAAAGCCTTATAAATAAAAAAATAAATGTTCATTATTATCACAAAAACGGAAATGGTAATTTTTCTTCCAATAGAACAATAGGGATATCTAAAAGTAATTTTGAATTTTTTAAAGAAAAAATTTTTTTAATTTCAAAAAATAATTATTGGAAAATAAATAGAATAGAAATTTATACAGATAAAATTGATACAGATAAAATTGATACAGAAAATTTATTAAAATTTGAGAATGATAAAAATGATCTATTTTATATAATAAAAAATGATGAACTTTTAAAGTCATTAAAAAGTAACCTTATTAAAAGCAAGTTTTTTAAAAAAATAATATTAAAAAAAGATATTAATGAAGAGTCTTTAAATAAAAAAAAATATGATTTAATAATTAATTGTGATGCAAATAATTTTTTAGCAAAAAAGCATTTCACAAAAAAAATTAGTAAAAATTATTATAATCTTGCTTATACCACTATTTTCAAACATAAAAAAATAGAGAATAATACAGCAACTCAAATTTTTACAAAGCAAGGTCCAATTGCATTTTTACCAATCTCTAATACCGAAACGTCTGTAGTATATTCAATAGATATTAAGAATAAAAAATTTGATAATAGTGATGTAATAGATTTAATTAATAAAAATAATCCTAAATATAAAATTAATAAAATTGATAAATTAAATTGTTTTGAACTGAGTTCTTCAAATTTAAGAAACTATCATCATAAAAATATTTTAGCTTTTGGGGATATGCTTCACAAAGTGCACCCATTAGCAGGGCAAGGATTTAATATGACAATACGGGATCTTAGAATTTTAACTAAAATTATTGATGACAAAATTGAATTAGGTATTCAATTAGATTCACTTGTATTAGATGAGTTTGAAAAAAAAACAAAAGATAAAAACTTTGTTTTTTCTAAAGCCATAGACTTAATTTATGAAACCTTTAACTTAGATAAAAAAGTTCAAAGTAAAAGCCTTAGTAAAATTCTTAAAGTTATTGGAAAGAACAAGAAGCTAAATAATTATTTTATCAAACTAGCCGATACAGGAATAAATTTTTAAACTTATTGAATAGTTGTATTTTGAAAATTATCAAAACTATAAGTGCTTAATATTTGTGAAATTTTATCTTTTCGAGCTTCTAAATTTTTGCTTTCTAATAAAATTTGTTTTTCTTCTAGTGAAAAAGGAGAGGCCATTGCTAGGGCATTTATTGTTTCATTTAAATCTTGTTTTTCTAAAGATTTCCAATTTATAATATATCCTTTTTTTTCAAATAATAATTTTAAATCTTTAAAGATTAACTCAAGATCAGCAAACTTTAATTTTTTTTTTTCAGGAGTTAAGTCTAGTTCAAAACTATCATAACTAGTTTCACAAGTACGATAAGGTTTTGTATTTTTAATTTCTTTTGTTATTTCAAATCGTGTTATCCCATTTAATTCAATCATATATCTACCATCAGATGTATTTTTAAAATTGATTATTTTACCCAAGCAACCAATCTTATGAAGTCCAGGAATTGAACTATCATCATTGCTTTTTGGCTGTATCAAACCAATCATCTTGTTTGTTTTCATACTATCATTAATCATTTCAACATATCTTGGTTCAAATATATTTAATGGAACTGTTGTATGAGGGAATATAATAAAGTTGCTTAATGGAAAGACAGGTATAGTTTTAGGTAAATTTTGTTTTTTCATTCTTTCTTTTAGCAAATTTTTTAAAATCTATATACTAATGAAACACTTTATTATTGATTGAACTAAAAAAACCATCTATTTATAGTGTCTTTTATAAGCGGGTCTAGCTCATTGGTAGAGCGAATCGTTGCCAACGATTAGGTAGAGGGTTCGATTCCCTTGACCCGCTCCATTAATTTCATTGATAGGGTGTTTTAGTTGTAGTTTGATCGCAGTTGGAAGTAGTTTTTAATGCAAATTTAAAACTATGATCCATAAAAAGTTTTTTCATATTAATTAAATTTTGCCTCCACATCACCAAATTCAGATGAAGAAACTTGAATTAATGTCTTATCATTAATAGGAACTGGAAATCCATATGCACCTGTTAAAATTAAATCATCTTTTTTTAATATATTATTTATCTTATTTTGTTCTTTAACTAACCATTCAACTTCTGACAACATATCGTATGGCCATTTTTTATCCTTCCAGGTATCAACTACTTCGTTATCATAAATAAGTTTAAGATCTGTTATTTTGTTATTAAAAAGTTTTGTTCCTGATCCCAAAATAACTCCAGCATGTAAAGCGTTATTTGCAAGTAATTCTGCACCATAAGGTTCCTCTCCATTAAAAACTAAATTATGAATTTCTATCAAAGGATAAATTGAATCTATTGACTCTGATATATAATCAAAAGAAACAAGTTTAGGATCAATGTCACGATTTAACTTAACTCCAAATTCTGCTTCCATAGCAGGATTTAAATAATCTTTTTTATTCAACTCAACCCCACTATCAAATAACTCATCCCTCCAAAGAGTTCCCCAAGCAGGTTTATTAAAACCCATTTTTTTTTGAGTTTCTTTAGAAACGCAACCAATTTTATAACCAATGACCTTTTCACCTCTATCAATTCTTAATTTAGTGACTTTTGATTGTAAAAGTAGTGCATCATCGTTGCTCAATTTTATTTTTGTTTTAAAAATTGTCCCAGGATTTTTGGCATCATAATCTTCTAAAATTTTATTTGCAAATAGGTCTAATTTTTTTTTATTTAATTTTGTCATAACAAACCCAGAACTAAGATCCCTAAAATTTTTTTCATTTATAAAACTCTACATCATAATTTATTATCGCACTACCATCGCAGTGAGAGTGGTTTTATGATCATTTGACTTAAAATAATCGTTAAAATATAATACTTTCAATGAATGATAATATTTGCCAACGATTAGGTAGAGGGTTCAATTCCCTTGACCCGCTCCAAAATTTTAAAACATACTAATTAATGAGTGATTTATTTAATAAAAAATGTGTACCTTGTGAGGGTGGAATTTTGCCTTTCGATATTAGTGAAATTCATAAATATCAAAAAAAAGTGGATGGTTGGGATGTTAAAAAAAACACAAAAGAAACATATTTATTAGAGAAAAATTTTATTTTTAAGAATTTTATTAATAGTCAAAATTTTATAAATAAAGTTGGTGAAATATCAGAAAATGAAAATCATCATCCAGATATTTCATTTGGTTGGGGATATGCTAAAATTATAATTACCACTCACGCTATAGAAGGACTGTCAGAAAATGATTTTATTTTAGCAGCTAAAATTGATCAAATTTTTAATGTCTAAAATGTCTTGTTTTAGAAAAAACTAAAATAGTACCAGTTTGATTTGCAAATTTTATTATTTCTTTATCTCTAATTGATCCAGAGGGCTGTATTACGGCTGAAACTCCTGATTGTACTAATTTTTCAATACCATCTACAAATGGAAAAAATGCATCAGAGGCTGCCACAACATCTTCTTTTAAGTTTTGAAATTTATTCATTTTATCTATAGCAATTTGACAGCTATCAAATCTACTAGGTTGCCCTGAACCAATACCAACGGTTGCTTCCTGACTGGCAAGTACAATTGCATTGGATTTTACATATCTACAAACATTAAATGCAAAAATTAAATTTTTCAATTGAGATTTATTTGGTTTTTGTTTTGAAACGATTTTAAAATCTTTAATTTCAAATACTTTTAAATCTTCAGATTGTGTTAAAATAGATTCATTTACAGAGCCAAATTTAATTAAATCTTTCATGATAAATTCTGAAGCATCAATAATTCTTATATTTTTTTTCTTTTTTAAAATTTTTAAAGCATTAATTTCAAAGCCATTTGCAATGACAACTTCCAAGAAAATTTTATTAAGCTCTAAAGCTAGAACTTTATTTATTTTGAAATTACATGAAACTATTCCACCAAAAGCACTAACTGGATCAGAAGCTAGGGCTAATTTATAACTTTTTAAACCATCTTTATTGATTGAAACACCACAAGGATTGGCGTGTTTTACAATAACTGTTCCAGAGTTTTTAGGTAAAGATTTAGATATTGTTAATGCAGAAAAAATATCATTATAATTATTATAGCTTAACTGTTTACCATGAATTTGTTCAATATTAAGATTTTGAGTTTTAGAATAAATTGCAGCTTCTTGATGTGGGTTTTCTCCATATCTTAATTTTTCAATTAAGTTTCCATAAACAACTTTCTTTTTTGGGAAATTGGTTTTTTTAATTTTATTAAAATAGTTAGAAATTACAGCATCATAATAGGCTGTCTCAGAGAAGGCCTCTGAAGACATTTTTTCTCTAAACTCAATAGACGTTGATCCTTTGTTATGTTCTAATTCATTAATTAGGGCCTCATATTGATTTGAAGATGTAATAACCGTAACGTCGTTATAATTTTTTGCTGCTGCCCTAACCATAGTGGGACCCCCAACATCAATATTCTCTATTATTTTTGAATGATTGGTCGTTTGCTCTAAAGTTTTTTCAAAAGGATAAAAGTTAACAATAACTAGGTCAATTTCATCATATTGATTAGCCTTTAATTCCTTAGCATGAGATTTATCATTTCTTTTATTTAATATGCCAGCATGAATTTTTGGGTGCAGGGTTTTAACCCTTCCCCCAAGAATTTCTGGTGAACCAGTATATTCAGAAACTTCCAGACATTTAAATTTAAGTTTCTTTATTTCTTTATAGGTGCCCCCAGAGCCAATTAACTCAATTTTGTATTTAGCTAAAATCTTTAAAAGACTACCTAGATTTTTTTTATCAGATACTGAAATAAGGGCTTTTTTTATTTTTTTCATTATAATTTTGTGATTTCCCATCTTATAGTTTGATTTTCTTCATTAGTCATTCCTGAAATAAATATATTTTGATTATCTATGAAAGAATTTTTTTCACCAAAATATAAACCTTTATCAATATTTATTATTGAGCTGTCTGAGCTAAACCTCCAGCCCTCTCCATCAAGATCTATAAATATAGATTTTCCGTCTTTTGTTTTCATTACTTTAACGTTTGGTTCTAAATGAAATCTAATTTCAAATTTTAGATTCTTAATACCCTTATTAGAAATAATTTTATCATGTCCAATAAATTTCAATTGTTCAGGATAAAACTCTATTTCTCGATCATGAATAATTCCATGTAGTTTTAAATAACCATCGTGAGAAGCATTAATTTTCCAATAATTTTTTTCAAATACAATTTTTTTTTTTAATATTCTTAACCCCAGGTTAATTCTAGAATTTTTGCCTCTGAATTTATTAAAACTACAAGAAGATTTATCATCTACAACTAGTGTGCTATGGACTGCACTTGATTTAGATACTTCATTTAATTGGTGATTAACCTTTTGAAAATAACCACAATTACTAATTAATTTTTTACCATTTGATATTACCTCAAAAGACAAAGCTCCAGCTTGATAATTTGAAGATAGTTTTGTATTTGGGCTTGATCCAATATCCATTATTAGAGAATTTTTTTTATTGTTAAGAATTGCATAGCCACCTAATTCATTATTTTGATTTTTAAAGTTATAGCCAAGGCTTTTTAAATAAACGTCAAAATTATGATTATTTGTTTTGTGATTACCATTAAAGAGAAAATCTATTTTATTGTTTTGCCAAATAAAAGTGTAAGCCTGACCCAAATAATATATATTTTCATTTATAAAATCTGGTATTTCATTTTGAGATTCTTTGAACCACTCTCTAATTAATATAAAATATTTTAAATAAAAGCTTAACTGTCTAATGTTTCTTGATTTTGGAAAGCCATCATTATCCAATGAATATTTTACTAATTTTTTTAGTAAATTTAACCCAGTATTTAAATAATTATTATTTTGAGGATATGATAGACCAGTTAAAATGATAGCAGCACACCCTATAATCTTATCATTGATTAATTCAGAGGTTTCAATTTCATTAATAAGATGATTGATCTGCTTCTTTACAATGCCATTAAACTTATCTTTATAATCAGTAGCTCCATCTTCATAGGCAAGTCTAGAATTTGAAATCCAAGCTATTATTCTTTTCCCAATTATATCAATTTTCCAATTTTTAGAGTTGTACCGTTCATTTGTATCAATCCATTGATAAATAACATTTTGAATGTCTTTTTTTGAAGATTTTAGATCTAGACTAAACAGCCAAAAAAAACTGTTTAAATTTTGTTGGTCTTTTTCCTTTAAATTTGGATTGTCCCAAATTTCATTTAACGAATAATTTTCTATATTAATTTTTTTTTTATCATACTTTATAAGACAATCTAACAAGCTAGGGCTTGGTTGGTATTCTATTAACCCAAGGGAAGAGGGTGTAATTTTTTTATTATAAAGGTTGGAGTTTAAATAAAAGTGACGAATTTTTTTTTTGATAAGCTTAAGTGAATTATTTAAAATCATTATTCTAGCTTGATTTTAAAAGGTCTATATTTTTTTTTATATCTCCATTATTGTTTTTAAATATAGTTGTCCCTGATACTAAAATATTTGCACCAGCTTTTATTGCTAGTTTACTATTATCAAAATTAATTCCACCATCAATCTCGATATCAAAATTTAGATTCTTTTGATCCCTTATTTTTTTTAATTCTTTTATTTTTTCTAAAACTTCTGGCATAAACTTTTGTCCTCCAAATCCAGGATTTACACTCATAATTAGAACTAAATCGATCTCATTTAATAAGTCAGTTATTAAACTAATCTTAGTTTCTGGGTTTAAAGAAACTCCTACTTTTTTATTTAAACTCTTTATATGTTCTATTGAACTTTTTAAATCTTCAGTAGCCTCCGGATGTATGGTGATAATATCTGCACCTGCATTTGCATAATCTTTAATATATTTATGTACGGGAGAAATCATTAAATGAACATCAAATGGTAGTTTTGTGTATTGTCTTAAAGCCTTAATGATTGGAGGTCCCATTGTTAAATTAGGAACAAAATGACCATCCATCACATCCACATGGATCATATCTGCACCACCTTCCTCTAGTCTTTTAATTTCATTTCCCAATTGACTAAAATCAGCAGATAAAATTGAAGGTGATATTTGTATTTTTTTCATTGATTACTAATATTAGTAGTATCAATTTTATTTTTAATTTGAATTAATTATTTGCCAAAAATACGATAAATTTCTGAAGCAATTTCACTTTCTAAAGGAAAAGATAACATTCCCATTACAGAATACCCTAGTAGGTAGGGCATAAGGTAAAATCTAATCATATAAAAGAACCATGCCACATAAAGTGGAACAAGAGGCTCTATAATGAATGAGGGCGTGATTGGTTTAAACAAACGCACTAAAGGGTTTGTTACTTTTACAAACACTTTCATAAAAAAGAATTCTGAATTTTCTCGCTGAAATAAATTCATCGCAACTTTTCCAATTAAAGTCCACATTACAACACCTAAAATGTAATCAATTATAAGAATAAAAGGATGAATTTCTGGCATAAATATAAAAAGGAATTTTGTTTAAAACTTTACTAAGGGGCGAAATAAATCGCCCCTTAATACTAAATTTAATTAGTGTTGTTTTCCAAGAATCGTTTTACCACTTGGAATACGAAGCTCGTCAATCATATCTTGAGTAGCTCTGTCAGGCGCTTTTGTTAGTAAACTAACAACTACCATAGAAACTAAACTAACTAACGATCCAAAGATACCGAATGTAAGTTGAGTAATACCCCAGAATCCAGCTCCACCAGTACGTACCCAAACTAGATACCAAGTACCAGCTGCTAATCCTAGAAGCATTCCTGCAACAGCTCCAGGACCATTAGCTCTTTTCCACCATACACCTAGTACAAGTGGGAAGAACAATCCTGACATCGCAAAGTCAAAAGCCCAGATTACTGAACCTAAGATACCTTGGATACCCATCGCGGCAATAGTTGCTCCAGCAAAACCAATGATTACAAGTAATACCCTTGCAACAATTAATCTTTTCGCAGCTTCTGCTTTTGGATCAATGATCTTGTAGTACAAGTCATGAGACAAAGCATTTGCGATTGCTAAGATCAAACCATCAGCAGTAGACATGGCAGCAGCCATACCTCCAGCAGCAACTAGACCTGAGATTACATAAGGTAATCCAGCAATTTCTGGAGTAGCTAATACAACAGCTTTACCACCCATGAAAAACTCATTTAATTCAAGAGTTCCATTTCCGTTAAAGTCGCTGACAAACATCAGGTTAGCTTGGTTCCAGTTTTGATACCAATCTATCGCTTGAACCTCAGCTATTGATTTACCAATAATCCCTGTTGAAAGTGTTGGATCAATCAGTGATAGTTTTGATAATGTAGCTAACATTGGCGCAGTTGAGTATAAAATAAAGATGAAAAGTAGCGACCATGCTACAGATCTTCTAGCTGATTTTACACTTGGAGTAGTAAAGTATCTCATCATAACGTGAGGCAAAGAAGCTGTTCCTGCCATCATACAAATTGCTAGAGAAATGAAACCCCAGTTTGTTCCGTTAACCGATGAGTGTGCTTTAGTTATTCCAGCTAAACCTTTTGGTACTGTAGCTAAGTCGGCAGCTGAGTTTTTCACAAACCCAAACTGACCTTCTAATTCAGCAATTCTAGCTACCTCATCTCCCAACATTAAATGTGGGAAGAATCCAGCACCCATTTTACTACTGATCCAGAATACTGGAAGCAAGTAAGCAATAATTAAAACTATATATTGCGCAACCTGTGTCCATGTAACCGCTCTCATTCCACCAAGCATTGAACACATCAATATACTTGCTAATCCGACGTACACAGCAATTTCAAAAGGAATATCTAATGCTACTGAAGCAATAGTTCCTGTTGCATTAATTTGTGCAGTCACATATGTGAATGAAGCTACTGTCAATACTAGTACTGCAGAAAGTCTTGCTGCATTACCACCATATCGTGTACCAACAAAATCTGGAACTGTGTAACAGCCAAATTTTCTTAAGTAAGGTGCTAGTAAAGTAGATACAAGTATATAACCACCTGTCCATCCAACTAGTAGTGCCATATATCCATAGCCCTTAAAGTAAATACCACCTGCCATCGCAACGAATGATGCACCAGACATCCAGTCTGCTGCAGTAGCCATTCCGTTAAATACAGTAGGCACTTCTCTGCCTGCTACGTAGTATGCGTCCATCTGAAGTGTACGTGATAACCAACCGATTATCGCATAGATAGCAATGGTGAAAACAACAAATGCAATTCCTATTGCTTTTGCAGACATTCCCATTTGTTCAGCAATCGCCATCAATATTATGAACCCTATAAAACCACCTGTATAGATTCCATAAACTTTTGGTAGATTGTCTATAAATTTACCTTTTATCATTAGCTATCCTCCCTTTCAGTAAACCCGAACTCTTCATCTATCTTCTCTTGTCTACCCGCAAACCAGAAATTCAAAATTACAAATGCTAATAATGAACCCTGACATGTCATATAATATGACAATGGGTAACCAAAAGGTCTGAAGCTAGATGCTTCCATTTCAGTTCCGAAAAAAAAGATGCCAATTGAGAATACAAACCAGATTGCTAAAGTTATAAACAATAGCCCCCTAGTTTTTTCCCAATGTTTTGCTTTATTTGACATTTTTACTCTCCCTATATAGTTAAGAGAGAAACTTTAACCATAATGAGATAGATTGAAAGCCCTTAAAAAGATCGAATTGGGGCCATTTTTATAATATAAAGCATATAAAAGGTAGATAAAATTGCTCAAATATAAACTTAAAATAAAAGACATAAAACTTGAAGATTTTAGAGTTTATTTATTTGCTTTGTTTAAAGGAGTTCTTCCAAAGAAAAAAATTAAGAATATGGAAGATCTTACACTATTTATTCAAACAAAATCAGCCTGGGTATCTCAGGTCACATTATATAATTACTTAAAAACAAGAATGGGAACTAAGTGGGTATTACACTTTGATGATGAAGTATTTTTAGCATCCATTAACAAAGCTAAATGGAATATTTATTCTATAGCACTTCAGGATCTTACTTTTTATAGCCTATCGTATTTGAATGTTTTTTGTAATTATAAGGACATGAGTAAAGCTAATGAAATTTATGATGAAATTTTGACCAAAGAAAAAAGAAATGAAATGCCAGAAGAAATTATTTCACAAGCAAAAGAAAAATTTAAAGAACGATCAGAAAAGATTGATTGGAATACATATTATAAATCTTGGCCATTTAATGAAAGCGCCCTAACATTATATAAGTGGGCACCAGTGGCTGAAGAATTAAAAATTTTAGATAGAAAGATCGTGTTAAATTCTATGATCTTAAAATGGGAAAATATTGAAAAAGAATTTAAAGAATTAATTAAGATCTAAATATTTTTTCTATTATCAACTAAGCTTTGTACAACACTTGGATCAGCTAAAGTGGATGTGTCACCCAATTGATCATGCTCATTAGCAGCAATTTTTCTTAAAATTCTTCTCATAATTTTTCCAGATCTAGTCTTAGGAAGTCCAGGAGAGAAATGAATAATATCTGGTGTTGCAAGTGCACCAATTTGTTTTCTCACCCAAAGTTTTAAATCTCTTTCAAGATCTAGGTCAGCTATCTCCCCAACATTTAAAGTAACATAGCAGTATAAACCGTTACCTTTAATGTCATGTGGGTATCCAACAACAGCAGCTTCAGCAACTTTTGGATGGGCAACAAAAGCACTTTCTATTTCTGCAGTTCCAAGATTGTGACCGGATACAATAATCACATCATCCACACGTCCAGTTATCCAGTAGTAACCATCCTTGTCTCTTTTAGCGCCATCGCCTGTAAAGTACTTTCCATCAAACTGAGAGAAATAAGTATCAATAAATCTTTGATGGTCACCGTAAACAGTTCTCATTTGTCCAGGCCAAGATTGAGAAATGCATAATCTTCCCTCACCAGCTCCCTTAATTTCATTCCCATCTTTATCAACTATAGAGGGCTTAATTCCATAAAAAGGTTTACTTGCAGAACCAGGTTTTAAATTCATAGCCCCAGTTTGTGGGCTAATTAAAATTCCACCTGTCTCTGTTTGCCACCAAGTATCAACAATTGGACATCTAGAATTTCCAACTGTTTTATAATACCACATCCAAGCCTCAGGATTAATAGGCTCTCCAACAGTTCCTAATAATTTTAAAGATTTTCTTGAAGTTTTCTTAACAGGTTTATCGCCCTCTCTCATTAATGCCCTAATAGCTGTGGGCGCTGTATAAAAAATATTAACTTTATATTTATCAATAATTTGCCACCATCTTGAACTGTCAGGGTAAGTTGGAATTCCCTCAAACATTATTGTTGTTGCACCATTAGCAAGTGGTCCATAAACAATATAACTATGACCCGTTACCCAACCAATATCAGCTGTACACCAATAAACATCTTTTGGTTTGTAGTTAAAAATATATTGATGCGTCATGGATGCGTAAACCATATAACCACCTGTTGTATGCAAAACTCCCTTTGGTTTTCCAGTAGAGCCAGATGTGTAGAGTATAAACAAAGGGTCTTCTGCATTCATTTCCTCAGGTTCACATTTATTTGATACATCTTTAATTAAATCGTCATACCAAATATCTCTTCCTTTAACCCAATCAATTTTATTTCCAGTTCTTTTTACAACTATACATTTTTTAACTTTAGGGCATTTTCTTAACGCTTCATCAGTAATAGCTTTTAGTGAAATAGTTTTTCCACCTCTAACACCTTCATCTGCAGTAATGATGTAATGTGAGTCGCAGTCATTAACCCTGCCAGAAATAGAGTCTGCTGAAAATCCCCCAAAAATAATAGAGTGAACTGCACCAATTCTAGCACAAGCCAGCATTGTTACTGCAAGTTCTGGAATCATAGTTAAATAAATTGTAACTCGATCACCTTTTTTAATTCCTAGTTTTCTTAAACCATTTGCAACTTTTGAAACTTCATTATGTAATTGTTTGTACGAAATTTTTTTAGTATTTTTTGGATCATCACCCACCCAAATGATTGCTGTTTTATCCTTCTTATCTTTAAGGTGACGGTCTATACAATTAGCAGAAGCATTTAATGTTCCATCTTCATACCATTTAATTTTAACTTCTCTTTTACTGTATTTTACATCTTTAATTTTTTTGTATGGCTTAATCCAAGTAATTCTTTTTCCCTCTTTTTTCCAAAAGTCATCATTTTTTTTAAGCGAATCTGAATATTTTTTTTGGTATTTTGCTTTATTTATTAGAGCGCTTTTTACCCACTCAGGTTTGGTTTTTATGATTAATTCCTTTTCTTCAATTTTTTTTAAAACTTTTTTTCTAATAGGCTTTATCTTCTTTTTAACTTTAGTTTTTTTAGGAACTTTTTTTTTAACTTTTGATAATGATTTTTTTTTAGGCATGAATTTTTTTTTCAAATACTACTCATCTTATTTAAAATTTTCCAGCTTTTAGAGTCGATCGGCATGACAGATAATCTACTTTGTTTTATAAGTGATAAATGGCTAAGAGACTTGGTTTTTTTAACTTCTTCAAGAGTTACGCTTTTCTTTAACTTTTCTTTAAACCTTACTTGAACAGCTACAAATCGTCCATCTTTGTCAGTTTTGTCTAAGAACGCCTCCTTAATAACCTCAACTATACCAACAATTTCTTTGCCTATATTTGAGTGATAAAAAAAACAAAGGTCTCCTTTTTTCATTCCTTTCAAATTTTTAGCTGCTTGATAATTTCTTACTCCATCCCAAGGAGCACCTCTAGCGCCAGCTTTTTTTTGTTGATCAATTGACCAAACGTCAGGCTCTGATTTCATCAACCAGTAGTTCATCTAATTGTTTTCGTTGTGTTTACTTATTTTTTTAAACATAGCACTTTCATTTTACATCAATTAATACAAACATGTACCATACGATAGAAAGTATGTATTAATAAACGCCAATCAATTGTTATTATTGATTTATTATTTTAATGAATTTATCAATTTGTTTTCAATAAGCAATCCATTTGCATATGTTAAAAAATCGCCAGGTATGTTATTCTTAAAGCATGTTTTGCAATTAAGATCATTAAATTTTTCCTTTATTAAATAATACATGTAGAAAAGCTTTATTTACATTTGAAAAAGTATTTCCAAAATTCAACTTTTCTCCTTTATCAAAAGATACGTCTAAAAATGTCGACTTAGCTTTTTTGATAATATTTTCTGCTTTTTCTACATTTTTTTTCTCTGACATTCTTTTAAATAATTCGTCTCAAACTACCATTTCCATAACAATTTGCTGTGCTTGATCAACATCCATCTAGTTACCTCTTAGGTTTAATTTGTCAAAATAAGTTCTTCTTCTCCGTTCCTCTTAAAAATTTTGAATATCTCCAAAATCAATTTTTGGGAATTAATAACTTTGTTTTCATCACTTGTATCTATTTAGATAAAACGATTTTCTTTTATAAAATTATCTATTATTATAGCTTCTACAGTTTCCGGTTTAATCTCTCATTGCTTTTCAACTTGTGGTAATTGATAGATGGATAATCTGGCTAACAATGTATTTTCTATAACTTTTCTTCATAAAGTTTAATAATTTTTTTTTGAGTTATTTCTCTCATTAACTGGTGCACATAAAGTTAATCCAAAAATGCTTGCTTCACACGTATGATCAGTTAAATAATCTTCAATAGATGCTTAGCCCTATGCTCAAAACTTCTTTGGTCGTAGTCCCAAATGCACCAAATAATATTTTGTTTTGATCAGTTTAAAAATTTTTTTCAGTTAATATTTCAAGCCAATCGTTTATTAATTTATCACTTACTATCCAGCCATCCCCTGTAGTTCCGCATACCAAGAATTGTTTTACACTTGGCTCTAACCACTTCATGTGTTTTTTTATAAGTGCTTTATTTAATCTTAAATTATCGGCTAATTCGTAGTGCGTAAGAAGAGCCCACAAAGGGTCAAAATTGTTCACGACTTGAAAATACATTACTTAAAAAGTAAATATTATCTAATATTGCTAATTATTAGTTGATTTTTAATATATTATATTAAATATTATAAAATTATTAATAAAAATTATTAATTATATGGATTTGCTTGATAAAAAGATAATAAAAATACTAAAAAATAATAGCAAAGCTACGCTTCAAATAATAAGTGATCAGATAAATTTAAGCATTGCCCCCACTGCAAGAAGAATTAATCAACTTGAATCAAAGGATAATTTAGAATTTTACAGTAAATATTGATGAAAATTCTTTTGGTTAGAAATTTAGCCTTTATTTTATAAGCTTAGAAAGACAACAGTCTAAAAACTTTGATAAATTTGAGGAAAAAATATTGAGTTTTCCAGAAGTAGTTGTAATGCTGGTTAATGACAGGAACTAAAGATTATCTTATTAAGAATTGCCGTAAAGGATGTGGAAGAATTTGACGAAACTTTTTAACAAAAAAACTTACTGTTTTCTAGGGTGTTTCATTGGTAAAATCTTCATACCGTTCCGTCGTGTAAAATCACGATCATGCTATAATTTATTATTAAAGTCGCACCATGTGATGTACCATACATAGATATTTATTAATGGCCGTCAATCAATGCTTTTTAGAATATTAAATAAAGTAAAAAGCTGGTCGGTGTCAGTGGAGTATTTCTGAGATGAGACTGAAAGTTTTTGGTTACAAAATTAGCCTTGTTACTGTACTACAAGTTTTACTCCAGCACCTTTTAAAAAAGCAGCATCTGCATCTAAAGGCCATCTAGGTTTTGCGGGACTATCTAATTCACTAAACTGTTTTAACTTAAATTTCTCTAATCCAACCATTGCAATCATTGCAGCATTATCTCCACACAAATTAATAGGTGGAAATATTGCTTCAAAATCTTCTTTTTTACAAAGATTAGTTAGAACCTCTCTAATTCTTTTGTTTGCAGCAACACCACCCGCAACTACAAATTTATTTTTATTTGTTGTGTTCATTTTTTTAAATTCTTCAAAAGCAATTTTACTTTTCTTATATAGTATTTCTTCAATTGTTTTTTGAAAAGATGCTGCAAGATCATATTTTTCTTGTTTAGTTTTTATTTGTTTTGATATTTTTAAAACAGCAGTCTTTAAACCTGCAAATGATAAATTACAGCCCCCTTTATGAAAAATTGGCTTTGGTAGCTTCATACTTATTGGGATCACCTTTTTTTGCATATACTTCAATTTGCGGCCCACCAGGAAACTCTATTCCTAATAACTTTGCTGTTTTATCAAAAGCTTCACCTACAGCATCATCAATAGTTGTTCCTAATCTTTTATAATTTCCCAAACCCTGAACACTTAAAAATTGAGTATGACCCCCAGAGATTAAAAGTAATAAATAAGGATAGTTTAATTCAGAATTTAGTTTTGGGCTTAATGCATGTCCTTCTAAATGGTTAACAGCTATAAAAGGTTTGTTTAGCGAAGAGGCCATTGCTTTTCCAAAACTTAGACCAACTGAAAGACAGACCATAAGACCAGGTCCTGCAGTTGCTGCTATCGCATCTAGGTCTTCCATTTTTACTCCACTTTCATCAAGTGCTTTTTTAGTGATCAAATCAATTTTTTCCATATGAGATCTTGCGGCAAGTTCTGGCACAACACCGCCAAACTCTTTATGAACATCTACCTGACTTGAAACTATACTTGATAAAATTGTTGACATACCTTGCTCATTTTCAGTTATGATGGAGGCAGCTGTTTCATCACAGCTTGATTCAATTCCTAAAATTATGGGTTTTTTATTCATTAAATTAGTTTTTATTAATAATACATTCTCAATATAAGTATGAAGTATAAAGCAATTAAATGAAAAATAGAAAAATTATTATAGGCTCTAGAGGTAGCAAATTAGCACTAATCTATGCAGAAAAAGCTAGACAAAAAATTCTCAAACATTCAAAAGATTTTGGAATTGAAGAAGTAATCATTAAAGAAATCGTAACCATGGGTGATCAAGTTCAAGACAAAAGATTATCCGAAGTAGGCGGTAAGGGACTTTTCTCAAAAACTATAGAGGTTGAATTATTAGAAAAAAAAATAGACATAGCTGTGCATGCGTTAAAAGATATGCCTTCTGAAGAAACTAAAGGACTGTTAACAGATTGCTTTTTAGAAAGAAACGACCCAAGGGAAATTTTAATTAGCAAAGATAATAAACGTCTAAAAGATTTAGCTTCAAATTCAATTATCGGAACATCCTCATTTAGAAGAGAATTTCAGATTAAAAAAATAAGAGATGATCTTGATTGTAAACTAATTAGAGGAAATGTTGATACAAGAATAAGAAAACTTAACGAAAATTTATATGATGCAATTATCTTATCTTATGCTGGAATTGATTCTTTAGGATTAAATCAAAATATCTCTCAAACTTTTTCTACTTCAGAAATTATACCTTGTGCAGGACAAGGAGTTATTGCTTTGCAATGTAGAAATAATGATCAAGACTTAATCGAATTATTAAAACAAGCCGATCATCAATCAACACACAACGCAATAAAAGCTGAAAGAAATGTTTTAAAGGTTTTAGAAGGGGACTGTGAAACAGCAATAGGAGCATTTGCAAACATTGAGGGTGATAAGATTAATCTTGAAGTCGAGCTTTTTTCATTAGATGGTAGTAAAAGATTTCATTTAAAATCATCTGAAAGCATAAACAAAGCAGAAGAATTAGGAATAGAGATGGGAAAAACTCTTAAAAAGATGTCTAATAATTCTTACAAAAAATAATATGCATATTTTATTCACGCGTCCCTTAGAAGATTGTCATGAAATGATATTAAAATTTCAATCGTTGGGTCATGAAATATCTCATTTACCTTTAATTAATATTGAAGGTTTAAAACATGAAGCACCCAACTATTCTGAGTTTAAAGGAATTATTTTTACCAGTACTAATGCTATTAAATTTTTGGATATAAAGAGCATTGATAAAAAATTAAAATGCTTTTGTGTTGGAAATGCTACAGAAAAAAAGGCTAGAAGTGTTGGTTTCCAAAACGTTTTTGCAGCTGAGGGAAATGTTAATAATCTTAAGGAACTAATCTTACAAAATTTCAAACCTTCTGAAGGAAAGTTAATTTATATAAGTGGAGAAATAATCTCTAGCGATTTAGATAAGGAACTTATTTCGAGTGGGTACACAATAGAACGATTAATTAATTATAGAGCCAACGCGATCGAAAAATATGATGAAGGCTTTATCGAAAAACTGAAATTGAAAATGCCTGAAATCACTTACATTTATTCGCAAAATAGTGCGATTAATTTTTTAAAAGTAATTAAAAATTATCAGCTAGAAACCTTATGGATGAATACTAATTTGATGTGCATTGGAGAAAAAACCTCTTCAATTCTTAATGAAATTAAATGGAAAAAAATTTTTATTTTTAACCCTGGAGAAGAAGAATTTTTGCTATATAAAATTTAATTATGGACATATTTAGTAATTTTAGTGACCTGTTTATTTCTGTTTGGTCTAAAGGAATTCGTGGAGTTGATATTTTTCAAATACTAATTGGTATTGGAATATTTTTTATTTTTTTAATCTTTAGAGGAATAATAAGTAAAGTTATTATTAAAAGATTAGAAGCAATTTCAAAAAGAACTACAAATAAATTAGATGATACATTCGTCCATGCGATGGAAGGGCCGGCTAGATTTTTACCGATTGTTCTAGGTTTTTTTATTGCAAGTTATTACATGTCTTTTGCAGATGATGGCAGAGCTATAGTTGATACAATTAATCGAACATTAATTACAATTTTAATATTCTGGGTTATCCATCAAATTATTGAACCAATTTCATATATTTTAAGTGGGCTAGATAAAATGTTAACCCGTGAGTTAGTGGGATGGATTATAAAATCCTTAAAGATTTTAATTTTTATTTTAGGGTTAGCAGCTGTTCTTGAACTTTGGGGAATAAAAATTGGACCAATTATTGCAGGACTTGGTTTATTTGGTGTTGCTGTTGCTTTAGGTGCACAAGATTTATTTAAAAATTTAATTTCAGGGATTTTAGTTTTAGTAGAAAAAAGATTTAAGATTGGAGATTGGATATTAGTTGAAGGCATCATTGAGGGTATTGTCGAGAAAATTGGCTTTAGATCAACAGTTTTAAGAAAGTTTGATAAATCTTTAGCTATAATTCCTAATTTTCAGTTTGCTGAAAATGCAGTTATCAATATTAGTGAGACAACTAACTGGAGAATAGATTGGGCAATAACACTTCAATACGACACTACTGTTGATCAGCTAAAAAAAATAAGAGATGAAATTGAAGGCCACATTAATAAAAATGATGATTTTGATAAAGCAGTGGGAGTTGCAGTTAGAGTTGAAAAATTTTCAGATAGTTCGATTGATATGAGGGTTAGATGTTTTACTACCTCTAACAGCTTTTCAACATGGTTGGAAGTTAAAGAAAAACTTGCAATTGAAATAAAGCAAATTGTTGAAGGTAACAAGGCAGCTTTTGCTTTCCCAAGTCAGTCAATTTATATTGAGAAAAAATGATAGCCATTTTTTACTTAGCACTCCAAATATTAAAGCTTTATTCTTACGTAGTAATTGCAAATGTAGTAATTAGCTGGCTTGTTTCTTTTAATATTATAAATACTCAAAACAGGTTTGTTTATTCAATATTGGAAATGACTTACCGATTAACTGAGCCAATGCTTAATAGAATAAGACGATTTCTCCCTAACTTAGGATCATTAGATATTGCACCAGTTATACTACTGTTGTTGATTTGGTTTATAGAAATGTGTATGAAACTCTACATTGCACCAATGATTTTTTAGGGAAATTTATGATCTTAATAGATGGAAAAAAAATAGCAGCTGAACTCAGAGAAGATCTTAGAAGAGAAGTTGTAGAGTTAAAAGCTAAACATAATAAAATTCCAGGACTTACAGTAATATTAATTGGAGATATGGCTCCTAGTCAAATTTATGTTCGTATGAAAGAAAAAGCTGCGAATGAAGTGGGTTTAAAATCTGAAGTAATTAGATACCCAGGACTGTGGAAGAAAAAACAGTATTAGATAAAATTGAAGAACTTAATAAAGATGAAAGTATTTCGGGAATTTTAGTTCAATTGCCTTTACCAAAACACATCGATAAGCAAAAAGTTATAGAAACTATTTTGCCAGGTAAAGATGTTGATGGGTTTCACCCAATGAATGTTGGTAATCTTTCATCAGGATATGAAAGCTCAGTACCTTGTACTCCGTTAGGATGTTATTTAATGATTAAAAAAATTGAACCAAATCTGAGTGGAAAAAAAGCAGTTATGATTGGTAGATCAAATCTAAATGGTAAACCAATGGCACAGTTACTTTTAAAGGAAAATTGTACGGTAACAATAACCCATTCTAGAACTAAAGATTTAAAAGCAGAATGCTTGGAGGCAGATATTATTGTTGCAGCAGTCGGTATTCCAGAGCTTGTAAAAGCAGACTGGGTTAAAAAAGATGCAATCGTAATTGATGTTGGGATAAATAAAACTGAAAACGGTATTGTTGGTGATGTTGCTTTTGAAGAAGTGTCAAAAGTTGCAAGTGCTTTAACACCTGTTCCAGGTGGAGTAGGGCCAATGACTATTGCCTGCTTGCTAAAAAATACTATTGAGTGTTTTAAAAGATCTCAAAAATAAAAATTTTCAATATAAATGGTAAAATTTTTAATTTTCTTATTCTCAATTATTATTTATAACTCTTCATTAATTGCTATGGAAAAAAAACCCTATCATCATTTACCAGATGGAACTTTTAGAAATCCAGAAGGATCGCCAGTTAGAACTAGCCAAGCCAAGTTTTCATACACACAATTCATTAAATTGAAAAAGAAAATAGACATGACTATTCCAAAAGAACATGTTGTAGATAAAGAGAAAGTTTTATCTGATTTAGAAAAGTATAAAAATGAAGATTATATTGCTTGGATTGGTCATGCCACATACTTAATTAAGTTAGGAGATACAACGATTATAACAGACCCTGTATTCTCTAAAAATGCAGGACCTTTAATTTTTGGCCCAGATAGATTTACTGAGCCTGCTTTAAGTTTAAATGAAATTCCAAAGACTGATTTATTATTATTAACACATAATCATTATGATCATCAAGATATGGGAACTATTAGAAGGTATCCGTTTAAAGATACTAAAGTTTTAACACCTCTAAATCTTGGAAAATATTTTACAAAAAATAGATTTAACGATGTAAATGAAATGGATTGGTACGAAGAAATTAAAGTTAATGAGGATTTAAAAATAACATTACTCCCAGCTGTTCATTGGTCTAAAAGAAGCTTAACAGATATGAATAAAACACTCTGGGGTAATTTCTTAATTGAATATAAGGGTAAAAAAATCTTATTTGCTTGTGATACTGGTTATGGAAATATTTATAAAGAATTAGGTGAAAAATATGGTCCAATTGATTTAACAATGATTAATATTGGAGCTTATGACTTTAAGCCTATGTTTGATAAATCGATTTATCACACAACGCCAGAAGAAGCTTTAAATGTAGCTAAAGATTTAAGAAGTAAAAAGGTTATGGGAACACACTGGGGAACTTTTGTTTTATCTTTGGAGCCAATTATGGAACCACCTATACGATTTAAAGCTAGTGCAGAAAAATATGGTTTTAAAAAAAAAGGATGCTATTATCTTTAAAATTGGAGAGATAAACTCTTTAAAAAATATATTATCAAATTAAGATTATTTTTTTTCCATTAACCATAAAGCATTTTCACTTAAAAAAAATATTTTACCATTAGATGGATGAACTTGAATATCCCTTATTCTTCCAACATTATTTTTAAATATAAGATCTTCTTTCACATTAGTTAGATCATTAAATATTAATTTTCTTAAAGATTTATCTTTTAAAGAAGTAACTAGCGCATGCCCATTCCATTCTTTAAACTCATTCCCTTTGTAAATTGTAATAGCACTAGTAGCTATGGAAGGTACCCAATATTGAATTGCTTTAGTAAAACCTGGCTTCCATTTAGGACCTATTTTTGTTCCTGAATAATTTTTTCCACCCCAGCCTAAAATTTTCCATCCATAATTTTCTCCCTTTTTGGCCTCTCCAAACCAATCACCACCTCTTGCTCCATGATTACTTAAATATATTTTTCCATCATAATCGGAGAGTGTTAAACCTTGTGGATTACGAACACCTATTTGATAAATTTCAGGTAACCAGTTTTTCCTACCTTCAAATTTTGGATTATCTTTTGGAATACTGCCGTCAGTATGAATTCTAATAATACTGCCAGGATGTTTTGTGGGATCTTGAGCAATCATACCTTGGCCTCTTTCACCAGCTGACGCATAAATGTAATCATCCTTAATCGCTAATCTTGAACCAAAATGATAACCAGAATCTATGGGAGGGTTTGCTTGAAAAATATTTTTAAAATTTAATTCTTGTTTGTTTAATTGTGCTTTTGCAATTGATGTACTTGTTTTCGAATTCCCCCTATCTTCTGAATAAGAAATCCAAAGTATATTATCTTGGTAAATAATATCTAATAATCCACCTTGGCCGACTTCTAAAAAATTAAGATTATGTTTAATCTGCGTAACTTCTTTTGAAACAATATTAACAATTTTAATTTTTCCACTTTTTTCAGTAATAATGATTTCATTATTATTAATAAATGATGATCCCCAAGGTTCATCTAACTCTATTATCTTAGTGAATGTATAATTGTTGGAATAGCTTTTTGAAGTAAATAAAAGAAAAAAAATTATGAATAAAAAGAAGTATAATAGTGATTTCATAATAGATTTTTATAATTCGAGATTGTGTGATGTAAAAGAATATGGTACTTTATTATCTTATTATTACGAGATATGAAAAAATTATTAATCATTTTTTTATTAAATTCCAACTTTAGCTTTATCTGGAATTTTTAAAGATGATGAAGGTAAACCTAGTTTAAAAACAAGTTCTAAAAGTGGGTTGCTACACATCACACGAACCATATGGGTCATAATGATTACAATTTTGGAGTATATCAAAGACAAAACAAAAGCTCGAGCTGGAAAATATTTTCAACGTTTTGAGAAGTTAGAGATGGTGACTGCTTTGGAGATGATAGTTGGAATGATTGTGAAAATGATAGAGAAAGGGTGGAGTTTTGTGCAGAACCACAACAACGTCCTATAAAAAAACAATGTTATGGATATAGCTTAATGTTTATCCAAAGATTTAATCGACACTCACCCGACCAATACTTCTTTAGGTGGAGTTCATCAATAGAAGGGGAGGTCCAGACAGGAACTGCTCAAGGTTTAGCTTCCTTTTCCACCTTTGATCCAAATTGATGCACGTTTAGGAGGTTTAAATTTTAATTGGCACAAACTTCAGTCAGGTTCAAAAAACTAATGTAATTGATAGAAGTTATTATTATGAGCTGAAACGATGACGAAATATGAAAGAAGTTTGGACGGATATTTCTTTGTTGTTAGATTTTGAAAATGAAAGAATAGACGATGTATGGGTAGATGGTGTTCGGAAAAAGTAAAAAATCTTAAAATCTCGAATATTTTTTCACTTAAAAGAAAGTTGTATTTGAAACATGGCATATATCGAAGTTTCATAAGTAAATATAAAGAACGAAAGAAATAGCGATGTGCAAACACAAGTTGTTTTCTATGATGAAATTAGAAGGGGTAACTCAATCAAAAAAGTGGATATAAATATAACCCGAAACTAAAACCTGTTGATTAAGAAAGCTTGGATCTCCCACCATCAACAGCTATTATCTGTCCAGTAATCCAAGAACTTTCTTCAGTAATTAAAAATTTAGCAAGTGCTGCAGAATCTTTTCCCTTCACCCAATCTTTTAAGAGGATGAGCTTTAGCAATTCCTTCTGCAATTGCAGGATTTTTTAACATTGGCTCTGCGATTTTAGATTTTGATAAACTTGGTGCAATACAATTTACTCTAATATTTGGAGCAAACTCAGCGGCAAGTGTTACGGTTAACCCTTCAACAGCAGCTTTAGCAGATGCAATAATTGTGTGATTAGTAAAACCTCTTTGAGCAGCAACAGTGGAAAATAAAACAACTGAACCTTTGTTCTTTTTTAAACTTTCCTGAAATCCTTTTATAGCTTCAATGGCTGAATAAAGGTTTAGTTTCATACATTTATTCATATCTGCTTCTGTAACCATTCTTAATGGTTTTAATATCAATAGATCCTACACAGTAAGCAATACCCTTAATTTCATTAACATCTGATTTTACTTTTTCTATAAATTTATCTTCTAAACGTCAGCAACTGTATGTGAGCAGCCTAATTTTTCTGCAATAGCTTTAACTTCAATTTCATTTCTTGCTACAAGATGAATATCATTGCCTGAATTTTTTAATTGTTCAGCTAAGCTAGAGCCTACAGAACCTGTCGCACCAAAAATAAGATATTTTTCTGACATATAATTTTTATTTAGTTATATTTAACTATGAAATTGTTTTTTATACTTGGCAATCAATTATTTCCATTAAAATACGTAGACCGCTTCAAAAAGGACCACTCTTTTTACATGGCAGAAGACCATGAACTATGTACTTACGAAAAGCATCATAAGCAAAAGATACTGCTATTTCTATCTTCTATGAGGTCATATGTGGATATGCTTAAGGTGAATAAATACGAAAGTTAAATATTCTAAATATTGAGGACAAAGATTTTAAAGACACTTATTTTAAGAAATTAAAGATTATCATTGATAAAAAAAAAATTACTGAAATTTCAAGCTTTGAGGTTGAGGATAAATTTTTTGAAAAGAAAATTTCGCAATTTTTAAAAAAAGAAAAAATTAACTGGAATATTGTTCAAACTCCAATGTTTTTAAACTCAAGAGATGAGTTTAAAAGTTATTTAGCAAAATCAAAAAAACCTTTTATGGCAACATTTTATAAAGAGGTTCGTAAAAAATCTGGAATATTAATGGGAGCAGATGGGAATCCTATTGGAGGTAAATGGAGTTTTGATGAAGATAACAGAAATAAACTACCAAAAGATGTATCAATACCAAAATTTCCAAAAATTAATGAAACTAGTCATACTAAAAAATTAAAACCTATTATTGAAAAGTTTTTTAAAGATCATCCTGGAAGTACAAATAATTTTTGGCTTGCAACTGAATACAGCGATGTTGTTAAGCTTTTAGATTTTTTTATTAAAGAAAAATCAAATTTATTTGGTGACTATGAAGATGCTGTTAATCAAAAAGACAATATTTTATTTCATAGCGCATTAAGTCCGTACATTAATTTAGGATTGATAACTCCTGAAATTATCATTCAAAAAATTTTAGAATTTCATAAAAAACACAAAATTAGAATGAACTCGCTAGAAGGTTATATTCGTCAGCTAATTGGCTGGAGAGAGTTTATGCGTGGAATTTATCAAGGGTATTCTAATGAAATGGAAACTAAAAATTTTTTCAATCATGAAAGAAAAATGAAAAATTCTTGGTATGAGGGTACAACAGGTTTGCCTCCATTAGATCATGCAATTAAAAATGCCGTTAATCATGGCTGGTCTCACCATATTGAGAGATTGATGATTTTATCAAATATAATGAACCTTTGTGAGGTAAAACCAACGATTGTTTACAGGTGGTTTATGGAAATGTTTGTAGATTCATCTGACTGGGTGATGGTTCCTAATGTTTATGGAATGGGCTTATTTAGTGATGGAGGTATTTTTGCAACCAAACCATACATTTGTGGATCAAGTTATTTTATGAAGATGATGGATTTTAAAAAAGGGGAATGGTGCAATACAATGGATGGCCTTTATTGGAGATTTATAGATAAAAATAGAAAATTTTTTTTAAAGAACCCTAGATTATCAATGATGGTTTATGTTTTTGATAAAATGAAAGATGAAAGAAAGAAAATGATTTTATCTGAAGCTGACAAGTTTATTAAATTAAATACAAATTAAATTATATGTATATTTCAATTACAGGATTAAAAACAAAAAATTTTTTATCTGAAAAAAGTTTTGGATACTCACAATACCAGCCTTTAGAGCGGCTCAAAAAAGCAGAAGGTAATTTATTTTGTGAAACAAAAAGAGTAAATGGCTATCAACACACAATAACGGCATGGAAAGATAGAAATATGATGATTCAATATTTAACAAGTAAGGTTCATGCAAAAGCAATGAAAAATTTTAATATCAATTGCAACTGGATCAACCTATGGATATGAAGGTGATCAAATACCATCTTGGAAAGAAGCTATAGGACTTTGGCAAAAAAATTATAAAGAATATTAAATTGAAGAAAAATAATTTACCATCAAAAATATGCCCTGTTTGCAAAAGACCTTTTGTATGGCGAAAGAAATGGAAGTTAAATTGGGATAAAGTAAAGTATTGTTCTAAGAAGTGCTCTAAGTGATTTACTTATCATTATTTACTATATCTTTTTTAGCTGCAACCATTTTACCATTTTCATCTGAGCTTACATTGGCAGGATTAATTGCAACATCAAATTACGATAATTTATTATTGTTAATTGTTGCAAGTTTTGGGAATGTTTTGGGGATCCGTTGTTAATTGGGCTTTAGGATTTTATTCAAGAAATCTTACCACAAAAAAGTGGTTTCCATTTAAAGAACAAACAAATAGAAAACTCTTCAAAATGGTTTAGTAAATTTGGTAAATGGTCATTATTGTTTGCTTGGGTTCCTATAATAGGTGATCCACTGACTTTAGTTGCAGGTTTATTAAGAGTTAGATTTTTAGATTTTATAATTTTAGTAGCAATTGGAAAAGTAAGTAGGTACCTTATTGTTTTCTATTTGATGGGCTAAGTAATGAATATAATAGTTTTACAACATATAAAAATTGAAGATCCGGCTATATCAAAGATTTAATGCTAGCTGATGGATTTAACTTAACCACGATTGAGTTGGATGAAGGTGAAAAAATTCCAAGTGATTTAAATAAATTTGATGGAATGTTTTGTATGGGTGGTCCAATGGATACTTTTATGGAGCAAAAATACCCATGGTTAATTGAAGAAAAAAAAGCAATTAAAGAATTTATTATTGATTTAAAGAAGCCTTACCTGGGCTTTTGTTTAGGCTGTCAGTTATTAGGAGAAGTTGTGGGTGGTAAGGTAGTAAAATCTAACCCAGCAGAAATTGGGATAATGAAAATAAATTTTACTAAAGAAAAAAATGAAGATATTTTATTTTCAAAATTTCCAGAACAAATCAAAAGTTTACAATGGCATTCTTATGAGGTGAAAGGAATAGATAATAATAAAGATGTTACTTTGTTAGCCTCATCACCTGTAACAAAATATCAAATTTTCAAATATCAAAACTATGCCTATGGAATTCAATTTCATATCAAAATTAAAGACACAACAGTTAATGAGTGGGGCTGTGTGCCTGAGTATAAAAAAGCTCTTGAAGATCAATTAGGTGAGGGTGCGTTAGAAAAATTTGATCAAGCTGCAAAAATAATATGACTGATATGAATAGCTATTCAAAAACACTCTATGAAAATTTTAAAAAAATACTAATTTAAATTGTAATATCATTTTAAAGAGATAGATAAACTAGATGTCAGAGATTTTTATTCAAACTTTTTTTCTATATTTTATTGTTATAGATCCATTGGGAAACACCCCATTGTTTTTAGTATTACTCAAAATATGGATACAAACAAAAAGATAAGAATAGCATTAAGTGCAACAATAATAGTCTTCAATCATATTGCTGTTTTTTGCATTACTTGGAAGTTCATTACTAAGTTATTTAAATATTTCTTATCCAGCATTCACAATTGGTGGAGGAATAATTTTATTAATTATTGCAATAGAAATGTTGTTTGACAAGCGTCAACAAAGAAAGTAAAGAAGATATAGATCTTAATTCAGATAACGTTAGTGTTTTTCCTTTAGCAACACCTATTATTGCAGGGCCAGCCGCTATCACTTCAGTAATAGTTTCTGTCTCAGATATTGGAACTAATTTTACCAATCAGACTGCAGGAATGATTGCACTAGTATCTGTTTTATTTTTAACTTTTATAATTTTTTTTTGTAGCTTCAAAATTTTCTAAAATAATAAATAAAAAAATAATTGGAGTTATTTCAAGAGTGGTAGCTATTATTCTTGTTGGATTGAGTGTTCAATATATTTTAGATGCATCAAAACCTTTTTAGCTTAAATCATTTTAATTATTGGAATGGTTTGATGATTTTAGTCAGAGTTTTGTTTTTTTGAAGCTCATAAATAGAAACATAATGTTTCTTTTTGGGTAATGGTATTATTGTGGGACTTTAGTTAATCTTGGTTTTATAGATTTTTTTCCCACAATAATATTTTTATCATAATTTTCCAAATCAACTTCTGGATGGGGATTTCCATCATTAATTAATGGCCATGCATCACACGCCCTATAACCAAATAAAATCAAGGGTCTTGAGCTATCCATGTGATTGTGACCAGACCCGTGAACTCGATCTGCAATGAAAAAAAACAACCGTTCCAGCTTTCCCAGTTATTGAAACACTTTTATTTATTCCAATTTTATTTTTTTTCAAATCTATTTTTCCAATAAAAAAGTTTTCTTTATTGTGGTGATTATATAGTTTTTTTTTATGAGAATTTTTTATTATTTTAAGAGGCCCATTTTTTTCAAAGCAATCATCTAAATAGATACCAACAGTAATTAAATCATCGTTAGTATGAGGATAAAATGCCCAGTCTTGATGCCACCCAATCTCACTTCCTTTTTTTTTGTTAGGAAGTTTAAAGTTTAATTTACCTAAATGAAATCTTACAGATCCACCTAATAATTTTTTAGCAATTGAAATTATTTTTTTATTTCTTGATAGATCATAAAAAATTTTATGTCTATTTTGAGGATTATTTAATCTTAAAATCTCTCTATTTTTTAAAGAATTGGAATTATAAATAAAGTGATAGTTGTCATAGGATTGAGTTTTATTTAAAGTATTTTTTTTATTTTTTTGCTTTTCTTTTAATATAATTTCATTAACAATTTTATTTATCTTATTTATATTTTTTGGAGAAATTAAATTCTCCTTTATAAGATAACCATTTTGTTTAAAAAAATTCAATTCATTCATATAATCTTAATATATGAAAAAAAAAACTTATTTCAATATTCTATTTGAAGGATGAAATTATCTTTGGAATATAATTCTTAAAATTAAAAAAACCTTTGTTACAGTATTGCCAAGATAATTGATCAAGATTTCTATATAAAAAAGCCATCTTAATATTATTTGAATTTAAATAATCTAAGTTTTCTCCAACTGCGGGATACAAGCTATAATAATTTTCAATATTTTTAACTTCACTTATATCAATAACTTCACAATCAATAGATTTATCTTTTAATCTTTGCTCTTGGTCTTTCATTAGAAGGGACTTAAATTTTACCAATTTTTCACTTAGTTTAATAGACCTATTTTCATTTCTGTTAGAAATTATATAAATCTTTTTAAAGTTATTTTCGTGAAAGTCTGTAATTTCAAACGAGATATTGTTTTCAAAAATTAAAAGATTTTTTTCTTCAAGGTTTTGTGGGTTATTAAAGTTCCTTTGTTTAATTAAAGGGTAGGACTTGTTGGAAATCTTTGGAGAAGCATTTTCATTTAATTTTATGTTTTGAAATCTATTATTTGTAAATTTATTTATATTCCATTCACTTGCAAGATAATGCTTGCCTTGAGTTTGAACACCGGCTACCCATCTCCAACCAAGGGTATTTGATGCAGTGTCACCATCATAAAGATGTTGCATAAAAAACTCAGCGCCCAATTGCCATGGTAATTCTAGTGTAAAAATCCAAATACTCGCAAACCACATTCTCGTGTGGTTATGAAGATAATTGTTTTCTTTCAGTTCAATTACCCATTGGTTAAAACAATCTACATTTGTCTTTCCTTTAATTGCATCCAAATAACTTTGATTGTTTTTAAATTCATCTTTAATTTTACCTAGTTCATTCAAGTAATCTGACCAAACATTAGGTCTTAATTCTAGCCAACCTTTCCAATAAACGCGCCACAGAACTTCTTGAATAAATTTTTCATTTTTCACAAATGAAAACTTTTTAAGAGATTTATCAATTACTTCTAATTCATTAATTAATCCGTGAGTTATATATGGAGATAAACAAGAAATATTAGTTCTATTATCAGGTCCAAAATCAAAATTTCTTAGTTTTGAATAACCTGTAAGATTTTGTTCTATAAAATTATTTAATTGATCAACGGCTTTAGCCCTTGAAGCTCCAAATATCATATTAAACTATTTAGATTTTCTTTTCTTTAGACCTAATTTATCACTATGTCTTAATCTAAGAATAACTATTGCAGATGCAATTAGAACTATGGCTATAGCTTCATAGACTAATGCTGATGGATCCATTTCTTTTCCCTGTAATATAATAAATCGTGCCAAAGCAGTGATCGCAATTAGAAGAGGCAAAGTTATGCTGATTGATTGCTGGTTCCAAAACACACGAACCATTGCTAAGACTTCCAAATAAAGAAACATTAAAAGTAAATCTGCCAGCGTTACAGATTGATTTAGAAACATATTTTTAATTTCCATACCAACAGCAATTACAGTGCTTACTAAAATAATGCACATTAATGCAAGCTGTAAATTTTTTGCTATTTTTTCCATTACTTATCTTTACTAAATGGTAGCCATTTTTCAAACACTGATTTTGATGGACCATCATAAGGGATTGAATAAGAACTAGGGTTTGGACTTGTTAAAATCTCTATTCCCTTAGAAAATACAAAGATAAATACAATGACAAATACAATAACCATAATTTTAAATGGATCAAAATTTTTAGTTTTAAATACACTGCTAGATAGTGCCTCTGCTTTATGAAAATGTTTGAATGTCATATAGACTGCAAAAATAAGTCCAACGTGTGCTATGTAAAGACCAGCCCAACCAAAGGCAAAAGTTGTATAAGAAAAAATATATAAACTAAAAACAGTTGTCCAAACGAAGCTTAGAACTAATAAAATTTGTAATCTCACAGATCTTGGCAAAGATCTTAGGTCGTTTTTACTGTCATCAAATAAAATATTTGCTGCATCTATCATCCAATTTTTTAGTGCTTCCATATAACCAGAATAGATATTTATACGTTAAAGGCAAAGGATAAAGTGTCCTTTAATTTTTAGCTTAAATTGGACTTTATTGCACTTTCCAAATTTGCAGAGCTTTGGGCACCTGAAATAAAATCTATTCCTATTTCAAAGAAAGGCACTCCATTAATTTCTTTTTCTCTTGCAACTGAAATATATGAATTAACTTCCTCAATATTTTTTAAATTAAAAAAATTATTAATTACATCTGCATTAATATTAAATTCTCTTCCAATATTAATTAAGATCTCTTTATCTCCAATATCAAGACCTTCAATAAAATATGATTGATATATTTTTTCTTTAATTTCGTTGTGCACATTAGATTGTTCGGCTAATTTAATTAATAAGTGAGAAAATACTGTATTGGGTGTTTTCTTTATCTTATCTAAATTAAAATTAAGATCTTCTTTTTTAGCTTCATTAGTCATTTGAGCATACATTGGTTGAGCAAACTCTTTTCCACCAAACTTTATTTCTAAGTATTTGTTTCTTTCAATTCCTTCTTTGGGCATGTCAGGATTTAATTGAAATGGGACGTGCTCTATCTCAAACTTAGTTTCAGGAAAATTTTTTAATGTATTATTTAATCTTGCTTGACCAATAAAACACCACCCACAAATTGTGTCAGCAAATACCTTTATTTTCATTAACTTATGAACGAAGCTTTTGTTTATGAAAATTAATAAATCGTTCTACATTTGATTTATTAAAAGTTTTATTTTCTTCGAAAGAAACTTTTTTCATTGAGTAAGCATTACTTTTTGTCTGTCTAGACATTATAGTGATATTACCTTTGTATAATTTAAGCTTAACAGATCCATTAACTTTATTTTTTTTAAGGTCGACAATTTTTTGAAGTTTAAATCTTGCTTTTGAGTACCAATAACCATTATAGATAAGTTCAGCATATTTTGGCATAATTTCATCTTTTTTATGCATGGTTTCTTTATCTAAAGTAACTGATTCAATTGCTCTATGTGCTGACATTAATAGTGTTCCACCAGGTGTTTCATAAACTCCTCTTGATTTAATTCCAATAAATCTGTTTTCAACTAAATCAACTCTGCCAATTCCATTTTTACCAGCAACATCGTTAAGTTTTTCTAATAAGTTTCCAGGGGACAATTTTTTACCATTTACCGTTATTGGATCTCCATTTTTAAATCCTATAATTACGAATGAAGCTTTGTTAGGTGCTTTTTCAGGTGACACTGTTCTTTGAAAAAGAAACTCAGGTGCAGCATTTTTTGGGTTTTCCAAAACCTTACCTTCAGTTGATGTATGATATAAATTGTCATCTATAGAAAAAGGTGGAGCACCTTTCTTATCTGTAGGAATAGGAATACTATTTTTTTTAGCATATTTAATTAGATCTGTTCTAGAGTTTAATTTCCAAATTCTCCATGGTGCAATAATTTTAACTTTTGGACCAAAGTAATGGTAACCCAATTCAAATCTTACTTGGTCATTTCCTTTTCCAGTTGATCCATGTGAAACAGCATAAGCCCCAAATTTTTTAGCAGCAGCAATTTGACGTTTTGCAATTAAAGGTCGAGCAATTGATGTACCCAATAAATAAACACCTTCATAAATTGCATGTCCTCTAATCATTGGAAAGACATAGTCTTTTACAAACGTATCTTTTAAATTTTCAATAATGATATTTTTAACACCAAGTCTTTTGGCATTTCTTATAATTTTTTTTCTATCAATTTCTTGTCCAACATCTGCCGTATAACAAATAACTTCTGCATCATAATTTTCTTGTAGCCATTTTAAAATAATAGAAGTGTCTAGTCCACCAGAATAAGCAAGTACAATCTTTTTTTTTAGATTTCATTTACCTAGCTGCAATTTGCTTTAGTAGCATTGTAAGCTTTAGTAAAACCTAACAATGAGTAATGGTCTATAGTTTGAGAACCTTTTTGATTATAACCAGTGATCATTATTCTTGATCCTTTCTTCATGGTTTTTATCATTTTGTTTTCAAGTTTGTTATCAGCAATCCAAGCAAATCCTTCTTGAGCAATATCAAATTTGTATTTATTTTTTCCAGAAGTAGCGGTTATAGAATTTTTAGGATTAAATTCATAACCAGCTGTAATACTTATTTCGTTAGCAATTTTTTCCCCAGGTCTAAAAGTGATAAATAACCTAGCATCTCGTGGATTTTTTTTTGGGGCTTGTAGAACAGGTTTAGACTGTGTGAAACACACCTTGCCTGCATCAGAATTTATTACATAAGTTTCCCAGTCTTTGTGTTTTCCCATTTTTTTAACTTCTTCAGCGTTAGTTTGACTAATGAAAGTAGTTAGAAAAAATATAACTATAAGACTTTTAATTATGGACATGGGTTAGGGTAAGTTTTTTGTACTTCATTTATTTCATTAATTATATCTTCACTTAGATTTATATTTACACTTTCTATATTTGTTTTCAACTGCTCCATTGTAGTTGCACCAATGATAACTGATGTTACAAAAGGTTGAATTTCTAAAAATTTCAAAGACATTTGAGTTAAATCAAGCTTGTTTTTTTTTGCTATTTCATAATATGCATCTATAGCTTTATCAGTATTGGGTTTTGCATATCTAGTCCAAAAATCACCATCTCTTTCCATTCTAGAGTTTTTTGGTAATTGTTTATTTCTATATTTTCCAGATAAATAACCACATGCAAGAGGTGAGTAGGCTAGTAAACCTGCTTGTTCCCTAATAGACATTTCTGCAAGTCCAATCTCATAAGTTCTATTTAATAAATTATAAGGATTTTGAACAGAAATCATTCTTGGTAAATTTTTATCTTTCGAAAGCTCTAAATATTTAGATAATCCCCAAGGTGTTTCATTTGATACACCAACATGTTTAATTTTTCCTTGATCAATAAATTTTTTTAAATTTCCTAAAATATCTTCAAACCTAGTCCCACTCATTGCTATCATCATGTTCATAGCCTAGTTTGCCAAAAAAATTTGTTTTTCTTTCCGGCCAATGTAATTGGTACAAATCAATACAATCAGTTTTTAATCTTTTTAAGCTTCCCTCAAGTGCTTCTGTAATATTTTTTTCTCCAAATTGATTTCCACCACCTCTTACATACTCTCTCATTGGGCCAGCAACTTTAGAAGCTAAAATTACTTTGTCCCTCTTTTTTGTTTTTTCAAACCAGTTACCAATAATAGTCTCAGTATGACCAAAAGTTTCTTCTCTTGGAGGAACAGAATAAATTTCTGCAGTATCCCAAAAGTTTACACCCTGATTTAAAGCATAATCCATCTGCTCAAAACCTTCATTTTGTGTATTTTGCTCACCCCAAGTCATTGTACCGAGACAAATAGTGCTTACTTTTAAATCAGTATTTCCTAATTTTTTATAATTCATAATTATTTTAACCTTATTAAGACATCTTGAAATAATAGTAAAAGGCTATTATATATGTGTTATGAAATTCAATAAACAAAACATACTAAATAAAGTAAAAGAAGCACAACAATCAACAGTAGTAATGGATGAGGGCTTAAGAGCCTACATGCTGAAAGTCTACAACTACATGGCTTCTGGTATTTTGTTAACTGGACTTGTATCTTTAATATTTTTTAAACTATCTGTAGTAACAGATGCTAACGGATCGATTGTTGCTTTAACAAGTATAGGAAACACAATTTTTCTTTCAGGATTTAAATGGGTAGTAATGTTAGCTCCTCTTGGAGTTGTTTTTTACATGAGTGCTAAAATTAATAAAATGGCAGCTTCTACTGCTCAAACAACATTTTGGGTTTTTGCCTCTTTAATGGGAATATCATTATCTTCAATATTTTTAACTTATACTGGAGCTAGTATTACCAGAGTGTTCTTTATTACCTCTATCACATTTGGTGCAATGAGTTTGTATGGCTACACAACTAAAAGAGATCTTACAAAATTAGGATCATTTTTAATGATGGGTTTAATAGGTATTATTGTTGCATCAGTTGTTAACATGTTCTTAAAATCTTCAATGATGGATTTTGTAATCTCAATTCTTGGTGTTTTAATTTTTGTAGGCCTTACTGCTTATGATACTCAAAAAATTAAAAACATGTATGTTTCAAGTGATACTGGTGAGTTAATGGGTAAAAAAGCTGTAATGGGTGCCTTAACTCTTTACCTAGACTTTATAAATTTATTTATAATGCTATTAAGATTATTTGGACAAAGACGATAGCCTTTTTAATTCTTAAGGTTTTTCCAATTAGTATTTTTAAGTAAAATTTCTAGATCGAAAGAATTTTTTAAAACTTTACCATTAGAGTCTGTAATTAAATATTTTAGATTTTTATTAGTGGGTTTAAAGTTTTTACAAATTTTATATAAAGCATTCTCTGCTGCATTTTTAAAAACACTAAAACCAACCTGTCTGTTAGAAATATTTAGACCATAGTCCTTCCAAGATCCCTCAGAGACCATTTTTGCATATAGATCTAAAATGATTTTAAGTTCGTTTTTTTCGAAAAATTGTCTTTCTTCTATTTGTTTGTAAGGATTATTTACGACTAGTTTTAAGTTTCTATTCATCAAGTTTGTGTTTATTAATTAATGATATCTGAAACCCTGTAAAAACAAGGGTTATTGGCAGCATTCCCCAAACCTTAAAGTTAACCCAAAATTCTTCTGTTTGTGTTCTCCAGACGCATTCATTAAGGATTGCAAGGCAGAAGAAAAAATACATCCATCTTTTGTTAAGTAATTCCCAACCCATGTCAGTTAGGGCAATTGATTTACCCATAATTTTTTTAAGAACAGGCTCATTTGTAAAATATTTTCCAAAATATAAAGCAAGGGCAAATAAAATATTAATAATTGTTGGTTTCACATAAAGAAAAACTGGATCATTAAAATAAATTGTTAAACCACCAAAAAATGTAATTAAGACACCACTTATTAAAGGCATCATTGGTATTTTTTTTTCAAAAAACCAAACAACTATTAGTGCAATTAATGTTGCAACTATAAGTGGAGGAATTGCAACTGCTAGGTTCTTATCATTGTTATAATAATAATAAAAAAATATAGCTAAAGGCCCAAAGTCTGTGGCAAATTTAAGAAAAGATTTATTCACTTGACAGATATTAACATATTAAAAAAAATATAAATGTTTTTTATTGATTTTTATTGATTTTTATTTTTAAACCCCCATATTAATAGCTATGCCAATTCAAAAAGCAAAATTTTCAATAGGCGACATTGTAAAACATAAACACTTTGAGTTTAGAGGTGTAATTTATGATGTGGATTTCGAATTTAATAATTCTGAAGAATGGTATCAATCCATTCCAAAGAATGTTCGCCCTAGAAAAGATCAGCCCTTTTATCATCTGTTAGCTGAAAATGATGAAATTACTTATGAGGCATACGTTTCAGAGCAAAATCTATTAATGGATGATTCTGAAGATCCAATTAAACACCCTTTAATTGAAGAGATTTTTTCTGGTAAAAGAGGCTCTAGCTATTTTAAGCCCTCTAATTAATTCTTTTTTTAAACACAATTAATTCAAATCTTCGACATATATAGTTGTTAAATTTAATTATGTTCTGATCAAGAGTGTTAAATAACGTTTTTATCATTATTGACTCCCTCTGCATTCTTGATCAGGATGAATTTTCATAATAAAAATTAAATTACCTTTTTTTAATATATATAATTTAAAAATGTTTAAATATTTTGAGCCTAACAAAATTTTTGCAGTAACCTCTAAAGCTCCAAAGTATGTTTTGTTTTTATTTATTATTGTTTTAACAATTGGTTTAACCGAGGCGCTCATACTCTCACCTGAAGATTATAAACAAAGTGATGCAGTGAGAATTATGTATGTTCATGTACCGGCTGCTTGGATATCACTTGGGATATTTTCAAGTTTAGCTTTGTTGTCTGTTGTAAGTTTTGTTTTTAAAAATAAAAATTTTGCACTAATTGCTAAAAGTTTAGCACCTTCAGGATTTATTTTTAATATTATTGCATTAGTTACAGGTTCAATTTGGGGAAAACCAACCTGGGGTACTTGGTGGGCTTGGGATGCAAGAATAACCTCTATGCTAATTTTAGCATTATTTTATGGAATGTATTTATTGGCTTGGAGAATTTATGAGGACAAAGAACAAGTAATAAAGGTCACATCTTTGATTGCAATTTTAGGAGTGGTAAATGTTCCCATCATTAAATTTTCTGTAGATTGGTGGAATACGTTACATCAACCAGCTTCAATTAATATTTTATCAACCAACACAGCAATTCATCCATCAATGTTAGTCCCATTGGGTATTATGACTGCGGCATTTGCCCTTTTTTCATTACTCATTTTTTTGATGAAATATAATACCGAACTGATAAAAGTTAAAAATAAAGGATTAGATAGATTATGATAAATGAAATAATTTCAATGAATGGATATGGAGCTTATGTATGGTCAGCTTTTTCGTTCACATTGATTAGTTTTACAGCTTTGTACTATGTAACTAAATTACAGCTTTCAAAAGAGCAAAAAAGATTTGCTTCTAAATTTGGTTCTCTAAATGTTGAGAAAGCTAGAGCTGCAAGATCACAAAATATTAATAGAGAAATATTATCCAATACATCAAATATTTAGCTGATAAACCATGTATGGTAAAAAGGTTAAATTACGATTTGTATTCTTAGCTTTAATCTTAACCTCAGTAATTTTAACAGTTTTTTTAGTTTTACAATCATTAAAAGAAAACGTTGTATATTTTCAGTCTCCGTCTGAAATAAAATCTTTAATAGAATTAAATAAAAAAAAAATAAGAGTGGGTGGGATGGTTAAAGAACAATCTATTTTTATAGATTCTGATAAAGTTAATTTTGTTATTACTGACTTTAAAAATGAAATTAATGTTGTTTATTCAGGGGCAGTCCCTAATTTATTTGCTGAAGGAAAGGGAGTGGTTGCTGAAGGTTTTTTAAAAGATAAGAATTATTTTACAGCTACTAAAATTTTAGCAAAACATGATGAAAATTATATGCCCCCAGAAGTTAAAGAAGCCTTAGGAGATAAATAAATTGCTAGCTAATCAGATAGGTTATTATTCTTTAATTTTAGGGTTGTTACTTTCAGTATTACTTTGTGGAGTTTCAATTAAAGACTTTAATAATACCAATAAGCAGATTAACCAAAATATATTATCTCTATCATTTCTACAGTTAGTTTTTGTAATTGTGAGCTTTTTGAGTTTGATTATATCTTTTATAAACTCAGACTTTAGTAATGAGACAGTTTTTAATAATTCTCACACAACTAAACCATTATTCTATAAAATCTCAGGAACTTGGGGAAACCATGAGGGAAGTTTATTACTATGGCTATTAGTATTAACTTTATTTATTTTTCTATTTTTAATTAAATCAAGAGAACAGCCTAAAAAATATAGAATTTTAACTTTATTATTTCAGCAGATAATAATTATTGGATTTTTCTTATTTGTATTAATGACATCTAATCCTTTTAATTATTTATTCCCAATTCCAAATGAAGGTCTCGGTCTTAATCCAATACTACAAGATCCAGCTTTAGCAATTCATCCTCCAATTTTATATTTAGGTTATGTCGGTACCTCTATAATATTTTCATCATCCCTTGCTGCAGTTACACAAAACTATGTTTCAAAACAATGGGGACAACATATTAAAAAATGGGTTTTAGTTTCTTGGATTTTTCTAACTATAGGGATTATGCTTGGATCAATTTGGGCATATTATGAACTAGGGTGGGGAGGTTTTTGGTTTTGGGATCCAGTTGAAAATGTTTCTTTAATGCCATGGCTAACACTAACTGCATTGTTGCACTGTATTGTAGTGTTAGAAAGAAGAGCATCACCAACATCTTGGGTGGTTATATTGTCTATTACAACATTCACACTAAGTATGTGTGGAACTTTTTTAGTAAGGTCTGGAATATTAAATTCTGTACATACATTTGCTAATGATCCTGCAAGAGGTATTTTTATATTAATATTTTTATTTGCACTAATTGTTTTATCATTAGGAATATTTTTTATATTTCACAAAGAAAATAACAAAAGTTCAAATAATTTCTTTTGGCTCAGCAGAGAAACTTCCATCTTAATAAACAACTGGTTTATGATGTATTTTTTATCTGTTGTTTTAATAGGTACAGTATATCCAATTTTTCTAGATGTAATATCTAGTGAAAAAATATCAGTAGGGCCTCCTTTTTATCAAAAATTAATCGTTCCTTTTTTAATACCATTTCTATTATTTATGTCTCTTGGACCACGACTTAAATGGATTAAATCAAAAATTGAAAATAAGAACTCACTTATTATCACATTTATAATTTCGGTAATGTTAACTTTTTCTATTATTAAAAATTTAACTGCTGACTTACTTTTTTATACAGTTTTAATTTCAGCTGCTTTTTTTTTATTTTTTACAAGTTTAAAAGAATTATTTATTAAAAAATTTAATAATATTTCCCAAACTGTTTCACACTTTGGTTTTAGCTTATTAATATTAAGCATTCTATTTAATAGTATTTTATCCTCAGAAATCATAACCAACATAAAAATTGGTGAAAGATATAATTATAATAAAGGTGAAATTTTTTTTAAAGAAATAGAAGAGAGAAAAGAAAGCAATTTTAACTCCATCATCGCCTCTTTTGAAATAAAAGACAAAAATGGCAAAACTATTGAATTAAAACCTGAGATTAGAATTTATAATCAGCCTATAATTATTACTAGTGAAGCAGATATAAGAACAACGCTATTAGAGGACAAGTTTTTAGTAATGAACCTTGTAAAGGGTAATGAATATTTTAATATTAGATATCAAATAAAGCCATTTATGGTTTGGATATGGATATCAGTTTTATTATTAACTTTTGGTGGATTAATGAGTTTATTTAAAAGAAAGATATGAAAAATAAGTTTGGCTTATTTATTATAGTTATTTTTTTAAGCTTTTGTTTCGTTATTTTTTACAAAGGATTGAATACTCCAAATAATTACACTCCCAAAGTTAATGAAAAAAGAAATATCCCAATTTTTAAAGCTAAGGACTTTGATTCAAATAGTTATATAAACTCAGATAAAATTTTTGAAGAGAACATTTTTTATATTGTAAATATATGGGCATCCTGGTGCGTACCTTGTAGAACAGAACACCCTTTATTAATGCAACTAAGTAAAAATCGAATCGATTAAATTAATTGGATTGAACTATAGAGACAATTTTAATAATGCAAAAAAATTTATTGATGATTTTGGCAATCCATACTCTAGAATTTTAATTGATAAAGATGGAGCTTTAGGAATTGAACTTGGAGCTTACGGAGTTCCAGAAACTTTTTTAATTGATAAAAATAAAGATATAATTAAAAAATTTGTTGGTCCAATTAATCAAGAAATTGTTAATGAAATTAAATCAATTATAAAATGAATTTTTTAAAAATATTGATACTCTTATTTTTAGTCACAAGTTTTTCGGAGTTAAGATCTGGTGAAACTAATGATGTTTTAAAAAATAAAATTTTAAAAAATATCCGTTGTTTAATTTGTCAGGGTCAATCAGTATATGATTTCAGAATTCTGAGTTTGCCTCTAGTATTAAATTAATTGTTGATAGAAAAATCAATGACGGATTAAAAGAAAAACAAATATACCAATTTTTAAGAGAGAAGTATGGTGATTGGATAGTTTATGACCCACAATTGAATAAAAATACTTATATACTGTGGCTATTACCGTTATTGTTATTTTTGTTAGGCGGTGCAATAATGAGAAAGAAGTTAAAATTTAAAAATTAATTATTCATGAAGCTAAAAAAATTATATTTACTGTTATCCTTGTTACTTTTTTTTACTCCTGCAAAAAGTGAAACAGAGTACAGTTTTTATACAGGTACTTTTGACACTATAGATAAAGAAGGTGATGATGAGGCAACTCTATATGGTTTTGAGCACAATAATCCTTTGTTATTTAGAGACACATTTGTTGGAAAATTTTCTCCAGTTACTGGTGGGTTTGTTACAGATAAAAGTTCTATTTATTTATACACAGGTGTTCAAGCCGAATATGAGCTGGGTCCTTTAAATATTATACCTAGTTTTGCACCGGGATATTATGAGGAAGGCAATGGTAAAGATTTAGGGATGGCCCTAGAGTTTAAAAGCGAAATAAAATTTAGTTTTGATATTTTTCAAGATTCTAAGATAGGCTACTCTTATAGTCATATTTCAAATAACGATTGGGGAGATAAAAATCCTGGTGTTGATAATCAAACAATTTCATTTTCAAAAACTTTTTGATTAAATGAATTTAAATGATTGTTATAATTTTAATGATTTTAGAAAATTAGCAAAAAAAAGATTACCCTCTCCAATTTTTCATTATATCGATGGAGGCGCAGATGACGAACAAACCTTACGAAGAAATACCAATCTTTTAATGATTGTGATTTAATTCCCAACATACTTGCAAGCGTAGGAAAACCTGATCTTTCGGCAACTGTTTTTGGTAAGAAAATTAATATGCCAATTTTTCTTTCACCAACTGCAATGCAAAGACTTTACCATCATGAAGGTGATAAAGCCTCAGCTAGAGCTGCTGAAAAATTTGGAACCTTTTATAGCATGTCTACTATGGCCAATAATACTATTGAAGAGGTTGCTAATATTTCAAATGGACCAAAATTATTTCAATTATATGTTCATAAGGATCAATCAATTACAGATGACTTGATAGATAGGTGTAGAGTGTCTGGTTTTAATGGCATGTGTTTGACAGTTGATACATTGGTTGCTGGAAATAGAGAAAGAGATCACAGAACTGGCTTTACCACTCCTCCAAAATTGACACTACAAAGTTTAATGAGTTTTGCTATGAGACCTGAGTGGGTATTTAATTATTTTATTCACAAAAAATTTGAATTATCTAATGTTAAAAATAAAACAGACAAAGGAACAAATATTTCAAAATCAGTTATCGAATATATTAATGAACAATATGATCCTGCTATGAATTGGAAGGATGCTGAATATTGTGTAAAAAAATGGAACGGCCCATTTGCTCTTAAAGGTGTAATGTCAGTTGAAGATGCAAAAAGAGCGATAGATATTGGCTGTACAGCAATAATGATTTCAAATCACGGGGGTAGACAATTAGATGGCTCAAGATCACCCTTTGATCAAGTGAATGCAATTAGAGAAGCCGTTGGAGACAAGTTAGAAATTATTTTAGATGGTGGTATAAGACGTGGAACCCATGTTTTAAAGCTCTAGCAGCTGGTGCAACAGCATGCAGCTTTGGAAAAATGTTTTTATTTGCCTTAAGTGCCGGAGGTCAACCTGGTGTTGAACGTCTATTGCAAAACATGCATGATGAAATTAATAGAAACATGGTATTAATGGGCTGTAAGACTTTAAAAGAATTAAACAAATCAAAATTAATTTATAGAAAATAGCTTTTACTTATCAAAATTATATATAAAAAAAATAAATTAAATTATAAATTATTAATATTAAAATAAAATTATTATGAAATTAGCAAAAAATTTACAAAGGCTAGGAACTGAATTAGCATTTAGTGTTTTAGCTGAAGCAAAAAAATTAGAAGCACAAGGCAAACCAATGATCCACTTAGGTCTAGGTCAGCCTGATTTTAAAACACCTCAGCACGTAGTAGATGCCGCAAAAAAAGCATTAGATGAGGGTCATCATGGATATGTTTTATCAAATGGAATTTTAGAGTGTAGACAAGCTGTTACTAGAAAAATTAAAAAACTTTACAATAAGGATATTGACCCTGAAAGAGTATTGATAATGCCAGGTGGAAAACCAACAATGTATTATGCAATACAATGTTTTGGTGAACCAGGTGCAGAAATTATACACCCAACGCCAGCATTCCCAATATATGAATTAATGATTAATTATACAGGTTCAACAGCAGTTCCATATGACTTAACAGAAGATAAAGATTTAAAATTTGATCCAGAAAAAATTTTATCACTAATCACTGATAAAACTAGATTGCTAATATTAATTAACCCAAACAACCCAACAGGTAGTTTTGTAGAAAAATCTGCAATAGATGTTTTAGCAGAAGGGTTAAAAAAACATCCTCATGTAGCAATCCTTAGCGATGAAATTTATAGTAGACAAATTTATGATGGAAAAGAAATGCCAACATTTTTTAATTATCCTGATCTACAAGACAGATTAATTGTTTTAGATGGTTGGAGTAAAGCTTATGCAATGACTGGATGGAGAATGGGGTGGAGTGTGTGGCCAGAAGAGTTAATACCACATGTAAACAAACTAATTATTAATAGTGTTTCATGTGTTAATGCTCCGTCACAATTTGCCGGAATTGCAGCTTTAGATGGACCAGATGATGCAATTCACGAAATGATGGTAAAATTTGACCAAAGAAGGAAATTAATTCATGAAGGTTTAAATAGTTTACCAGGTGTGGAATGTAGTTTGCCAGGAGGAGCCTTTTATGCATTTCCTAAAGTTATTGGAACAGGAATGAATGGTTCAGAATTTGCAAGAAAATGTATGCATGAAGCAGGAGTAGCAATAGTTCCAGGAACAGCTTTTGGTAAAACTTGTCAAGATTACGTAAGATTTAGCTTTGCAGCTTCACAAGACAACATATCTAACGCATTGGAAAATATCAAAAAAATGCTAGGCTAAGACTAATGAGTGAATTAGTTCTACCAAAGATTAATAAAGAAACGATTTCTAAAAAAGAATATATTTTTAAGAATCTTGCAAAATTAATAAATCCAGAAAATGTTTTAAGTCATGCGGATGAGATTAAGCCGTATGAAACAGATGGACTGTCAGCTTACACGCAAACACCGTTAGCAGTTGTGATGCCAGAAAATACAGAAGAAGTAAGTAATATCTTAAAATTTTGCTACAAAGAAAATATAAAAGTTGTACCAAGAGGCGCGGTTACAGGTCTTTCAGGGGGAGCATTACCATTAAACGATGCAATTCTATTGAGCCTTGGAAAATTTAATAAGATTATAGAAATTGATTTTGAGAATAAATGTGTAGTAACCCAACCTGGTGTCACAAATTTAGGAATAACTCATGCCGTACAACATAAAAATTTTTATTATGCCCCTGACCCATCAAGCCAAATTGCATGTTCGATAGGAGGTAATGTTGCAGAAAATTCTGGTGGTGTTCATTCTTTAAAATATGGAACAACTACTAATAATATCTTAGGTGTTGAAATTGTTATGATGGATGGAACTATTTGTAGAATTGGTGGAAAAACTCTTGATCAAGAAGGATATGATCTAATGGGATTAATTTGTGGCTCAGAAGGTTTACTAGGAGTAATTACTGAAGTGACAGTTAAGATTTTAAAAAACCCACAAATAGTTAAAGCAGCATTAATAGGCTTTCCAACAATCGAAGAAGGGGGAAATGCAACTTCAGAAATTATTGCTAGCGGAATTGTTCCAGCGGCATGGAGATAATGGATAAAGTTTTAATAGAGGCAACAGATAATTTTAGTAAAGCAGGCTACCCAAGAGATGCTGAGAGTTTTATTAATTGTTGAATTAGATGGAACAGAATCTGAGGTAGATGAATTATTGAAGCAAGTTAGTAACATTTGTAAAAAAAATAATTGCTCAAGTTTAAAATTAAGCAAAAATGAAAAAGAAAGACTATCATTTTGGGCTGGCAGAAAAGCAGCATTTCCAGCATGTGGAGCTATGGCACCAGACTATTATTGTATGGATGGTTCTATACCAAGAGGAAAACTAACAGAAGCTTTACTAGAAATAAAAAGACTATCTGAAAAGTATGAATTACCAGTAGCAAATTGTTTTCATGCTGGTGATGGAAATTTACACCCACTAATAATGTTTGATGGAAGTGATAAAGAACAACTAAGAAAAACAGAAGAATTTGGTGCTGAAATTTTAAAAGCTTGTGTAAGATTAGGAGGAGTTATTACTGGAGAGCACGGTGTAGGAATAGAAAAAAGAGAACTAATGTGTGAAATGTTTAATAATGATGATATTCAACAACAATTAGATATCAAATCATCACTAGACGAAAAAAATTTATTAAATCCTGGAAAAGTTTATCCAATATTGAGAAAATGTGCAGAGGAAGGAAGGGTACATGTCCACAGAAATGAAGAAAAATTCCCAGATCTTCGAGATTTCTACTAATACTTATTATCCTGAAGATGAACTGCAAGTTTCAAGTATAGTTAAAGAGCTCTATAAAAAAACGAACCAACAGAACTAATAGGCACTAATTCAAAAAGTTTTATTGGCAATAAAATTCAGTCAGCAAAAAAATTATCTCTTTCTAAATTATCGGGAATAATAGAATATTTACCAGAAGAACTTTATATTAAAGTTAAAGCAAATACCCCATTAGAGCTGGTTGAAAAAAAATTAGAAAAAAATAATCAAGAGTTAGCCTTTGAGCCAATTGATTTTGGATTTATTGAAGGTGGAAAATCAAACAAAGGAACTGTAGCAGGTCATTTAGCCTGTAATTTTGCTGGCTCCAGAAGATTTAAAGTAGGCAGTATAAGAGACCACATTTTAGGCTTTAGAGGTGTGAATGGTAAAGGTGATATAATCAAATCAGGTGGAACAGTTGTAAAAAATGTTACGGGTTATGATTTGTCAAAACTTGTTACAGGATCTTTTGGAACGTTAGTTGTATTAACTGAAATTACATTAAAAGTTTTACCTAAAAAAAAATTATCTAATACAATTATAATTAATACTGATGCTAAAAAATTAGTTAATGAATTATTTGAAAAAATTTCAAGTTCTAGCAGTGAAGTTTCTGGAGCAGTTTATGTTCCAGAGAGCCAAAAGATGAAAGTTATGATCATAACAAAGAAATGGTTTTTAAATTTAATGATTTAGAAAATAAAGGCTCATTTGTAGCATTAAGAATAGATGGAGATAGAATATCAATAGATGAAAAAATAAAAGCTTTAACTGATGAATTAGAACTTAATAAATTAAATACAACTATTTTAGATGTTCATCAATCAACCCCATTTTAGATAAAAATAAATAACCTTCAGTTATTTACACAAACAAAAAACAACCTACTGAGAGTAGTAATACCTCCTTCTCAAGGTAAAAAGCTAATGCAATACCTAAGCAATAAGTATAAATATTATATATTGATTGGTGTGGTGCATTATACTGGGTAGAAGTTCAGTCTAAGAAAAATACCAAGGTTGGAGAAATTAAAAATTTGATTAAAGAACTTGGTGGGTATTTAACAGTCATAAAGACATCAAATGAGTATGATTATGAAGAGACCGATTTTACTGTAGATGATACAAGACTTTTAATATCAGAAAAAATTAAAAAAAGTTTCGACCCTAAAAGAATTTTTAATCCTGGCGAGACTATAGAGGAATTTAATGCAAACTGATTTTACAAAGAAACAATTACAAGATAACGACAACGCATCTACTGAAAAAATATTTAAAAAATGTGTTCATTGTGGTTTTTGTAATGCTACCTGTCCTACTCATCAAATATTTGGTGATGAATTAGATGGACCAAGGGGTAGAATTTATTTAATCAAAGACATGTTGGAAAATCAAAAAAAACCAACAGCAAAGACAGTAAAACATATAGATAGATGCTTATCTTGTTATAGCTGCATGACCACTTGCCCTTCTGGTGTAAACTACATGCATATTATTGATCATGGTAAAAAATACATTGAAAAAAACTACAAAAGATCTTTTTTTGATAGAACAATTAGGAGTTTTTTATCAGTAGTATTACCAAATACAGGATATTTTAGACTGGCTAGCTATATGGTAAAATTAGCAAAACCCTTTCAATTTCTAATGCCATTAAAAGTAAAAGACATGATGAGTTTAATGCCTACAAGTTTTCCTAAAAAAACTTTAAAACAAAAAGAAATTTATTCTGTGACTGGTCAAAAGAAGATTGCAAGAGTTGCACTTTTAACTGGATGTGTTCAAAAAGAAATCTCCCCTCAAATAAATGAGTCAACTATCCGTCTTTTGAACAGACACGGTGTTGAAGTAATTGTGCCTAAAAAAATAAGATGCTGTGGATCTTTAAATCATCATTTAGGAAAAGAAGATGATGCACATCAAGATTTTAGAAACAATATTAACACTTGGTATGATGAAAATCAAAAGGGTAATTTAGATGCAATTTTATCTAACACATCTGGCTGTGGTACTACAATGAAAGACTATGGGTTTATCTTTAAAGATGATGAGGAAATGAAAAAAAAAGCTAAAGTAATATCTGAATTAACAAAAGATGTTTCAGAATATTTAAGCGAAAGTATAAAATTAAATTTTAAAGCAAAAGATAAGAAGTATAAGATTGCCTATCATTCAGCTTGTTCAATGCAGCATGGACAAAAAGTACACGACCAACCTGTGTCGTTATTAAACAAGACAGAAAATGAAATCATGAATATTCCAGAGGGACATATTTGTTGTGGATCGGCTGGTACATATAATATTTTACAAACTGAAATTGCCAAAGAACTACTAAGCAAAAAAGTAAAAAATATTGAAAGTTTGAAGCCAGATTTTATTTCAACAGGTAACATAGGTTGTATTACTCAAATTTCTAATGGAACCAAAACCCCAATTTTACATACTATTGAAGTATTAGATTGGTATACTGGCGGTCCAAAACCAAAAATATTACAAAAGAATTAATTATGAAAAAAATTATAATTACGAGAAGATTACTAAAAGCATCTGAGGAAAAAGCTTCAAAAACATTTGATGCAAAACTTAATGGTAATGATGAGTTATATTCTCAGTCAAAACTTATTGAATTGAGTGAAGGCCATGATGCAATATTAACTTCTTTAACTGATAAGATGGATGAAGATACTATAAGCAAACTACCGGATAGCATTAAGGTAATTTCTAATTTTGCAGTTGGTTTTGGAAATATTGATTTAGAAGCAGCTAAAAAAAGAGGAATAGTAGTAACCAATACACCAGAAGTTTTATCAGATGCTACAGCAGAGATTGGAATTTTATTAATTCTTGGAGCATGCAGAAGAGTTCCAGAGGGTATTCACGCTGCAAAAGAAAGTAATTGGAAATGGTCAGCAGATTATTTGATTGGAAAACAGTTAACAGGTTCAAGACTTGGAATTTTAGGTATGGGAAGAATAGGACAAAAAATTGCAAAAATAGCAAAATCTTTAGGTATGATTATTCATTATCACAACAGATCAAAACTAAGTGATGAAAAAGAACAGGGTGCCATATATCACGATAACATTAAAAGTCTTTTTGGAGTTTCAGATGTATTGTCAATTTGTTGTCCTGCTACAAAAGAAACAGAAAATTTAATTAATAAAGAAACATTAGAATATTTTCCAACAGGTGCCGTTATAACAAATGTAGCTCGTGGAGATATTGTAGAAGATGAAGCTTTAATAGATGCATTAAACAGAAGAAAAATTTATGCAGCAGGACTTGATGTTTATAAGGGTGAGCCGAATTTAAATCCTGGTTATCTTAAAATAAAAAGTGCATTTATATTACCCCATCTTGGAAGCTCGACTAAACACACAAGAATTGCTATGGCCAATCTAGCTATAGACAATATTGATGAGTTTTTCGAAACAGGAAATTGCAAAAATAAAGTAAATTAAAAAAATATTCTTTTAAAAAACCAATAAAAGCCAATTAATGCAATTACCAATGAAAGAGGTTTCGTAATTCTATTACGGTACCAAGGTTTATTTTTAAATAATAATGAGATAAAAATATAAGATAAAAGTATCACGCTAATTTGACCAAGCTCAACTCCAATATTAAAAGAAATCAGGCTTGAAATAAATAAACCATCTGAAATTCCGATTTCATTTAAAACCCCAGCAAACCCTAAACCATGGAGTAATCCAAAAATAAAAATTATATAGGGTCTTGTTTTTTTTAAATTTTCAGTAAATAGATTCTCAATAGCAATAAAACAAATTGATAGAGCAATGATAGGTTCAACAATTATTGAGGGTATTTTTATTACATCTAGAGCACCAAGAAACAATGTTATTGTGTGCGCTAAAGTAAAAATTGAAACCTGTAATACCAAAGGCCTTAACCTCGAAGATAGAAGAAATAAAGCTAGAACAAATAATATATGGTCTAAACCTTTGGGTATTATGTGCTTAAAACCTAGTTGAGTATAAGATTTAATATTGTCTATAAGACTTTCTTCTATTTGGTTTGTTATGCTAAACCATCCTGATTTATCATCACTTTCAATTAGTTCTGAATATAAACCCTTATTATTTTTAGAATTAACCCTTAAAATGACGGATCCTAAATTTTTATCCCAAGAAAACTCTAAGTCTTCATTTTTTATATTTTTAATATCAAAGTTAATAACTGTATCTCTAATTATGTCAGTATTACCAACCTCGGGTATGTCCACACTTAGTAGAGCCAAGTCATAATTAGAATTAGCAGAAGTTAAGTAAATTTTGTTTTGAAGGTTCATTATTTTAGAATTAAATTTTTTAAGTAATTCAACAGCACTCATAGTTCTTAAGTTTTCATATTGATCTGACTCCTCAGATTCTTCTGTGTTAGAGTGATCCATATTAACTTCAGCAATAATAGCCTCAAGATTTAATCGGATTGATAGAGTAGCGTTTATGATATTATCTTTTTCATAAATATTAAGATTTGCAATTGCTGGACGTAGTTCATGAGCATAAGATGACTTAATGAAAAATAATAAAAATATAAATATTTTAAAAAACATTAACTTATTAAATCAGATTTTTTATTTTTTTGTAATCTTATTATTGACTACTTTTTTAAAGTTTAATGCGCATGCCCATGAATTATGGCTTGAGCCAATTAATTTTAAATTTAATAATAAAGAAGTGTCCAAGATACACATCAAGGTAGGCCAAAATTTCAATGGTTCTCCATTTGGTTATTATGATCCAAATAAAAAAGATTTATATTTAGAAAATAAAAATAAAGTAATGAATTTATCTCAAAGAGATGGAAATTTTCCTGCAATTCAAATATTAATTCTAGATAAAGGTTTTCATGTACTAACTTATGAAACAAACTATGAATTTTTAAAATATGAATCTTTAGAAAAGTTTAAAGATTTTCTAAAAGAGCAAGGTCTTCTTAGCAGTACAGATGATATTGATATCAATAAAATTCCCACAGAAAACTATAGAAGGTTTGCAAAAACATTAATGACGGATGGATATAAAGACTTTTTTATCCAAAAACCAAAATTAGATTTTGAGATTATTGCTTTAACTTCACCTTATAACCTTCGGGGGGAATTATTTGAGTTTCAACTATTTGAAAAAGGCAGCTCTTTAAAAAATTGGCAAATTATTATTTTCAGTAGAGATGAAGAAAATAGCTATAAAGAAATTGTAAAAACAAACTCAAATGGAGTTGGTAGAATAAAAATTTTTGACAATAGAGCCTATTTACTAAGTGCAGTTAAGTTGGACAAAGCAAATTATTTAGAAAAAATAAAATATAAATCAGACTGGTTTAGTTTGTGGGCGAGCTTAACTTTTAAAAAATAATTCAATTTGCAGTTGTAGTCAAAATAGTCATATCATAAATTTAACCTTATACAGCAACGTTTATTTAACTAATGCTGACCAGTATTCCTTAGACTCTAATTCTGATTTGTGATTAAAATCCTGACAGTTAATTAACTAATATAAATAATAAGGAGAGAAAAATAATGATTAAAGAAAAAAAATCATTGAAGAATTCAACTTCTTCAAGACGTAAGTTCTTTAAGACTGCTGCTAAAGCCGGTGCTGTAGCTGCAGCTACTGTTGCAATGCCAAATATTGCAACTGCAGGATCTCACGCTACTGTATTAAAGATGCAAGCTGCTTGGCCTTCAGGCGCAAACATCTTTTTTGAAATGGCGCAAGACTACTGTAACATGGTTAGCGATATGTCAGGTGGATCACTTAAAATTGATCTTCAGCCTGTAAACGCAATCGTTAAAACTTCAGAAATCGGAGCAGCGGTAAGCGATGGAATCGTTGATATGGGTCACTGGGTGACTGCATATTGGTACGGTAAAAACGCTGCAGCTTCACTTTTTGGAACTGGTCCTTCATACGGAATGTCATCTCAAGAAGTTATGGGATGGATGGAGTATGGTGGAGGAAGAAAACTATATGAAGAAGCAGTAGCTAGTGTTGGATTTAACTATACTGGTTTCTTTCATATGCCTATGCCAGCACAACCTTTTGGTTGGTTCAAAAAGAACGTAACTAAAGTATCTGATGTTAAAGGTATGAAGTATAGAACAGTTGGTCTAGCGACTAATGTTTTAACTGCTATGGGAATGGTTGTAAGACAATTACCAGGTGGTGAGATTCAACCAGCAATGAAAACTGGTTTGATTGATGCTGCTGAGTTTAACAACCCAACATCAGACTCACAGTTTGGAATGCAAGATGTCTCTAAACACTATCACTTAGGAAGTTTTCACCAATCTCAAGAGATGTTTGAAATTCCTATGAACACGAAGAGACTGAAAAGCCTTTCACCTGCTCATCAAGCTATCTTAAAAAACGCTGCTTATGCTGCGAATACAGATAACTACTTCAAAGCGCTTGTTAGATATTCTGACAGTTTAGCTGATTTGATGAACACACATAAGGTTAACGTTTACCAAACATCTGATGCCATTTTAGCTGAACAGTTAAAAGGTTGGGATAAAATTGTTGGAGAATTCTCTGCAAAAGATGCATTCTTCAAGAAGGTAATCGACTCTCAAAAAGCATATGCTAAGAAAGTAATGAAGTACTTGCTGATGAATCAGCCTAATTACAAACTAGCTTATGAAAATGAGTTTGGTCCAATTGGAAAAGTTAAAATTTAATTAACTTTTTAATATTTTAAGAAGGGGGTGCTCGGCCCCCTTTTTTTATTGTACAGTTTTTAATAAAATTAGAGTATCCTACTCAAATCATGATGAGAGCTTATATAAAATTTGCTGACACGTTAAGCACTTCAATAGGTAAGGCTTTTTCTTGGTGTATTGTTATTTTGATGGGTGGAACTTGTTACGAAGTTATGATGGCCTATGTGTTTAATAAGCCAACACTTTGGAATTTTGACTTCAGTATGCAGATGTACGGTGCAATATTAATGATGTCAGGTGCTTATTGCTTAGCAACAGAATCTCATGTTAGAGGAGATGTAATTTACAGATTATTTAAACCAAGAACACAAGGTTATATTGATTTAGTACTTTATTTTATTTTCTTTTTTCCAGGCGTAATATCGTTAGCATTTTATGGTTACGAATATGCTGCACTTGCTTGGAAGATAAAAGAAACTAGCTGGAGTAGTCCAGCACAAATTAATATTTATATGGTAAAATCCCTGATACCAGCTGCAGGAATATTTTTGGTTATACAAGGAATTGCCGAAGTATTTAGATCAATCATTTGCATTAAAACTGGACATTGGCCAGCAAGGATGATTGTTGCAGAAGAAACAGAACAAATTTTAATGAGAACAGCACAAGACGAGGATCAAAAAGATGTTATTTAGTTTAACAAATCCAGAAGTTGCTATCTTCATGATGGGGCTATTTTTATTTGCGGTGCTATTAGGTTTTCCAATTGCTTTTACTTTAATGGCAATGGGAATAGGTTTTGGATATTATGCCTATTACGATCCTGCTTTAATGGATCACATATTTGATAATAGGATATTTTCTTTATTTGTAAAAAATACTTATACTGTTATGGATAATAACGTGCTCACTGCCGTCCCACTGTTTTTATTTATGGGATATTTAGTTGAAAGAGCTGGAATTGTATCAAAATTATTTTTTGCTATAAGACTTGCAGCTCACAGATTACCAGCTTCAATGGCAGTAGCTGCTCTAATAACATGTACTTTATTTTCTACAGCAACAGGAATTATTGGTGCTGTTGTAACCTTAATGGGTCTACTTGCTTGGCCTGCGATGGTTAAAGCAGGATATGATAAAAAATTTGCTTCAGGAGTAATTTGTGCGGGTGGATGCTTGGGTATTTTAATACCACCTAGTATTATGCTAATTGTTTATTCAGTAATAGCTCAGTTATCTCCTTTGAGATTATTTGCTGCAGCAATTTTTCCAGGATTATTGCTTGCAGGGTTATATATAACTTACGCAGTGGGTAGAGCTTGGCTCCAACCATCAATTGCACCCAAGCCAAGAGCAGAAGATATTCCACCACGAGCTGAGATTTTAAAAGAAGTATTAGTTTCTTTTGTCCCTCTTTTTGGATTAATAATGTTAGTGCTTGGAACAATTTTAGCAGGTATAGCAACGCCAGCAGAGGCCGCAGCAGCAGGAGCATTTGGTGCTATATTGTTATCTTGGTTCTACAAAACACTTAAATGGCAAAGTTTTAAAGAGTCTGTTTTTCTAACAGCAAAAACTACAGCAATGATTATGTGGTTATTTATTGGTTCTTGGACTTTTTCTTCTGTATTTTCTTATTTAGGTGGTCATGAAATTTTTGAACATTTTTTTACATCAATTGAAATATCAACGTGGCAATTTTTAATTATTACTCAAGTAATAATTTTCCTTTTAGGATGGCCGTTAGAATGGACTGAAATTCTAATTATATTTGTTCCAATATTTTTACCATTACTTGAGGTATTTGATGTTAATCCATATTTCTTTGCAATGTTAATAGCCCTAAATTTACAAACATCATTTTTAACGCCTCCTATGGCCATGTCCGCTTATTATTTAAAGGGCGTTCAAAAGAAAAATGTTGAATTGATGGAAATATTTGCGGGCATTATGCCGTTCTTAGGAATAGTAATATTTGCAATGTTTCTTATGTATATGTTTCCAGGTATTGCTTTGTGGCTGCCAGAAACGTTATTTGCAAACTAAATAATTTAAAATGCTAAATATATTTTCTCTAACAACTAATAAATTGGTTGAGCACCTAAAATCGGGTCAGATTTCCTCAGTAGAAGTTTGTAATCAATATATTGAGAGAATTGAAAAATTTGAAAAAGATGTAAAGGCTTGGGAGTATTTTGATAAAAAAAAACTTTTAGAAAAAGCTGCTGAAGCAGATGAGTAGAAAATCAGGAAAACCACTAGGATCTTTGCACGGACTACCAATTGCTGTTAAGGATATAATAGGTACTTTTGAAATGCCTACTGAATGTGGCTCTCCAGTCAGAAAAAAAATGCCAAGCTCACAAGATTCTGAAGTTGTTAATCTACTTAAGATTGAAGGTGCAATAGTAATGGGAAAGACTGTAACTACTGAACTTGCATATTTTCACCCAGGCAAAACTACTAACCCACATGATAATTCAAGAACACCCGGAGGGTCATCAAGCGGCTCTGCGGCAGCAATAGCAGCACATATGGCACCATTATCAATTGGATCACAAACTAATGGATCAATTATTAGACCTGCTTCTTACTGTGGAGTTGTTGGTTATAAGCCATCTTATGGGTTAATCTCACGAAGTGGAGTTATAAGACAGTCAGACAAATTAGATCACATAGGAGTTTTTGGAAAAACGGTCGAAGATGTTGCTTTATTTGCAAAATCATTAATAAAGAAAGATTTATACGATCATTCAACTATTCATTATTCAGCAGATGAAATGTTAAATGTTTGTAAAAAAGGACCACTATACGAGCCTAAATTTATCTTTTATAAAACTAAAAATTGGAAAAATGTAGATAAAGAATCCCAAAAGTCTTTTGAGTTTTTTATAAAAACTTTCAAAAAAAATATTGAAGTATTTGATACACCTTCATATTTTGATGATATTCCAAAATACCATAAAATAATTCATGAAACAGATATGGCAAATAATTTTCAAGCCTATTATAAAAAATCAAAAAAACATCTTTCTAAAGAAATGGTCGGTGCCATCGAAAGAGGTCTAAAGTACTCAGCCAAAGAATATGCTGAAGCAATGGAGTTTATGAAGAGAAGTTACGAATCTTTTAAAGAAGTGTTTGAGGACTACCATGGAGTGTTAAGCCCACTCCACAACAGGGGTTGCACCTAAGGGTTTAAAGAGTACAGGAAGTCCAGAATTTTGTACTACTTGGACTTATATGGGTCTACCATCCATTTCATTACCTTTACTTACAGGTGCAAATAATTTACCATTAGGTGTACAGTTAATTGGGGACAAGCTAGATGATTTAAGATTTTTAGGTGTAGCCAACTGGCTAGAAAAAAATTGTAAAAAATATGCTAAATAAAATAACAACTCTACTAGGTACTTGTCTTGCAGCACTTTTTCTTATCGGTCTAGCGACCACATTGACTAGATCATCAATGATCGGTTTTTGGGATATATTGCCAGTGTTTATTTTGATGGCAGTTGCAATTTTTATGATGTTCTACGAAGCTTTTTTCGACAAGAACTAAATCTACTTGTAAGTGAATAATTCTAAAAATAGCTATTTACCTTTCTTATTACTATTTATCCAACCAATTTTTATGGCTAGCAACTTGATAGTTGCAAGAGGAGGAGTTGAGTATGTACCTCCAATATCTTTAGCTTTTTGGAGATGGACAGCAGTTTTTTTAATATTACTCCCTTTTACCTTTTATCTCATTAAAAAAAAATTTTAAATTTGTAAAAAAAGAATACAAAAGAATATTTTTTATTGGATCAATGGGCTGTGGTGTTTGTGGAGCTTTTCCATTTTTAGCAGGACAAACAACGACAGTTACCAACATGGGAAATTATTTATTCATCATCTCCATATTTATAATCCTAATCTGCATTTTTTTTAAAGAAAAAATAAATTTTCTTAGAATTGTTGGTCTGGCTTCTTGTTTAATAGGTGTTTTTGCTATCATTATTAAAGGTGATTTATCTCTGTTAATTAGCCTAAAATTTACAATTGGTGATTTATGGATGCTAGCTTCTTCATTGGGTGGGCGCTCTACTCTATTTACTTATTTTACTGGAAAACTAATTTAAAAATTTTTGATAGATTTACTTTGATTGCTTTTTTGGTGTAGTCGAGTTTGCTTCCATTTTATCTAATAGAAGAGACTTTCTTTGTAAGAACTGTTTTTAATTCAGACTTTTTTATGTGGGTTTTATTTGCAGCTATCTCACCAGGAATTATAGCTTTCACGTTATATACAATGGCCCAGAAAAGTCTTGGAGCATCAATTACTGGTTTCACTTTAGGCAAATTTTAACCGTCTACAGTGCTATTTATGGTTATTTATTTTTTAATGAGCAGTTAGAGTATTATCATTATTAGGAACCGTCTTAGTTTGGTGGAGTTTATTTAGTTAAAAAAAAAAAGTAAATATGAAAAAAAAAATTAAGAGTATTTATTGAAAATAATTTTAATTATACCGATAGCATACTTTTCTTTACTTTTTATTATATTTATATTTCAACGAAACTTATTATATGAGCCAAAAGAAAATAATTACTTTGGTGACGAATTAAAAGTTAAAATAGAAAAAGTAAAAATTAAGACGAGTGATAATTTTGAATTACTTGGATGGTTTCATGAAAAAGATCTTAGCAATTTTAAAAACTATAGTTTTCTTCCATGGCAATGCAGGAACATTAGAAAATAGAATACATAAAATTAATCATTTTAAAGACATGAATATAAATTTCCTAATAGTTTCTTGGAGAGGATTTAGTGGAGCTTAGGCAAACCATCAGAAAAAGGTTTATATGAAGATGGTGAAAGTGCAATTAATTGGTTAAGAAAAGGCCTTAAAGATAATGACATTGTTCTGTATGGTGAGTCTTTAGGTACTGGGATCGCAACTGATATTGCTCAAAACCATAAATTTGCAGGCGTTATACTAGAATCTCCATTTACATCTATGGTTGATGCAGCAAAAAATGTGTATCCATATTTTCCAATTAGATTTTTACTTAAAGATAAATACGAAAGTGATAAAAAAATTAAAAATCTTAAGTCCCCAATTCTGATTATGCATGGAGAAGAAGATAAAATAGTGCCATTTTGGATGGGTAAAAAGATGTACAAGCTTGCTAATGAGCCAAAATATTCTTATTTTTCTGAAAAAACCATTATATTGGAACAATATTAGTTTTTGGTGGTGTTTATATTGTTAAAAGAAAAGTTTAAATTAAGCCACAATCTGACCAAATAATTTACAAATTTCATTTCTATAATTAGATAGTGAAAAAATTTATTGCAGCGTTGTTTTACTTAATCTTTATTTCAAGTTCTGTAATTGCAGAAAATATAGAATCTTCAGCAAATACACTTTTTCATATAGGTCAAATGAACTCTCATAATAAAAATTTTGCTCTTTTTTTTTAAAACTAGAGATAAAGCTATTTTAGCAAGAGGTGAGGATTATAATTATGTTACAGATTTTCCTCAGGATTTATATATCTATAATTATAAAACAAAAATTTCATCACCATTAATTTCATATGAATGGTTTCCTTCACAGGCAAAACATCTCTTAGAAGGTTATGACTATCCAGTTTTCCCAGAAGACTTTGCTTATTATTTGTTAAAAGATAACAATACTTTAGTCATGATTAGTGCAATTAAAAATATAAGAAAAAATTTTAAATTTGATATTGCTAATAAAAAATTAAACTCATATCCATCAAATGGTAAGTTTGATTTTATAATTTCATCAATAGCAAAAAATTGTGGACATTCAAATCTTAAAGAAAATTATAAATGTAGTTACTACAAGCCTTTAATCTCTAATAACCTGATTAATTAATTTGAGTAAATGCTTCAGCAAATTTTTCTGCATTAAAAATTTGTAAATCATCTTCTTTTTCACCAAGTCCAAGTGCAATTATTGGAAGCTTATATTTTTTAGCAAGTGCTAATAAAATTCCTCCTTTTGCAGTGCCATCTAATTTTGTCATTATCAAACCAGTAAGAGGTATAATCTTATTAAACTCTTCCACTTGATTGATAACATTTTGGCCAGAGGTTGCGTCAAGTACTAGGATTACATCGTGAGGAGCATCTGGATCTATTTTCTTAGTCACATGGGCAATCTTTTTGTATTCTTCCATTAAATTTTTTTTATTTTGCAATCTCCCAGCTGTATCAATTAAAACATGACTAAAATCCCCCTTTAATGCTTCTTCAATTGCTTTGTAGGCAACTGATGCGGGGTCAGATCCTTGAGTAGACTTTGTAATTTGTACATCAATTTTATCAGCCCAGCTTTCTAATTGTTCTATAGCAGCTGCTCTAAACGTATCGCAGGCAGAAAACATAACTTTGTTACCATTAGATTTTAAAATTTTACCAACTTTTCCAATAGTTGTTGTTTTTCCAACCCCATTAACCCCTGATACTAGGACTGCGTTGAGCTTTTCTTTTTTATCAAAAAAATTCTCATTTTCCAAAGGTTTCATTAAAGTGATTATATAGCCTCTTAGAATTAAATTTACCTCATTCATAATATCTTTTTTTGGGTCAATTTTTTCTTGAGCAATAATTTTCTTAATTTCTTCAGCTGCAACAAGGCCAACATCAGATTGAATTAAATATTCTTCAATTTGATCTAATGTTTTGTCATCTATTTCTTTTTTTACAATTATATCTCTTAAACCAGATGTAAATGCAGAAGCACTTTTTTTAAAACCAATTTTAAATTTATCAAAAATTCCCATTATAATTTAATATCAATATTTTTGATGTCAGACACAGGTCCTTTCATATGAATGCTATTTTTCTCATCAATAGAAATTGTTAAATTACCTAATGCAAATTTTATATCAGTGGTTTTTTCTACTAGATTATTAATATTAGCTGCAACAGCCGTTGCACAAGCTGCAGTACCACAAGCCTTGGTAAGTCCAGCTCCTCTTTCCCAAACTTTTACTTTTATTAAATTTTTATTCACAACTTTAGCCAGGGTCACATTGCATTTTTCTGGAAACAGTTGATGATTTTCAATTTTTGGACCAATACTTTGTAAGTCAAATGCTTCAATATCGTCTACAAAAAAAATTATATGTGGATTACCTACATTTATGGCTGTTCCACCAATATGTTTGGTGTCGTTTCTGTCTACAATTTCAATTTTTAAGTCTTGTGTATCTATCTGCTTACTCAAAGGAATCTCTTGCCAATTAACTTTTGGTATACCGATTTCAGTCTCAACTAAATTATTTCCTAAAATTTTTGATTTTAGAGAGCCAGAAACTGTTAAGAGTGTTATTTCCTTTTTACCACTTTCTTTTGATAAAAGATCTGCCACACACCTAGTACCATTTCCACAGGCACCAGATGCACTTCCATCTGAATTATAGAATTCTACATCTGCATCTATTTCTTTATTTTTATTAATTAGAATGAGCTGATCACATCCAATGAAATTACGATCACATACTTTAATTATTTGATCTTTGTTTAAATTGAAATTCTGGCTTCTTTGATCGATAATTACAAAATCATTGCCCAAACCATCCATTTTAAATGCTTTAATATCCATAAGTAGATATTTAACTTATTTATTGACTTTTTGAACCTCTATTATAGGTTGTTTTCGTTTCCACAAAAACGTTAAATTTGTGGTGTCTTTGGAGACAAAGAGATCAACACTAGTCAGCGATATTCGCCCACTAGTGAGAAACTGCTGTGCGTAATAAATATGTTTGAAAACTTAACAAATAAATTCGAAGAAATTTTTTCTTCTCTAAAAAAAGCAGCTTCACTTGATGAGAATCAAGTAGATGAAGGCCTAAGAAGTATTAGACAGGCTTTATTAGAAGCCGATGTGTCTCTAGATGTAACTAAAGATTTTATAGAAAAAGTTAAGCCAAAGGTTATGGGTCAAGAAATAATTCGATCAACCTCCCCAGGAGATATGGTTGTTAAAATTGTTTATGACGAACTAGTAAGCCTTTTAGGTGAAAGCAACACAGATATTAGTTTAAATGCAGTTCCGCCAGTTCCAATGATGCTGGTAGGTCTTCAAGGTTCTGGTAAAACCACTACAACAGCAAAATTAGCCAAATATTTAGAAAAAAATAAAAAGAAAAAAATAATGATGGTCAGTCTTGATGTGTATAGGCCAGCCGCACAAGAACAACTAAGATCATTAGGAGAGCAAAATGATATTTTAACACTACCTATTATTGAAGGGCAGCTACCAGCAGATATTTGTAGAAGAGCAGTTAGTGCTGCAAACCTAAATGGTGCAGAGATTATATTATTCGATACAGCAGGTAGAACACAAATAGACCTTCAGATGATGAGTGAGATTAAACAAATAGAAAGCATAATTAACCCAACGGAAGTATTTTTAGTTGCAGATTCTTTAACGGGACAAGTTGCTGCAGAAGTGGCAAAAGAATTTAAGAATACTTTAAATTTGACAGGTATTGTTTTAACAAGAGCTGATGGTGATGCAAGAGGTGGTGCGGCCCTTAGTATGAAATATGTTTCTCAAGTGCCAATTAAGTTTTTAGGGGTAGGAGAAAAAATAGAAAATTTAGAGGTTTTTCACCCAGATAGAATAGCTAATAGAATATTAGGTATGGGAGACATCGTTTCTCTTGTCGAAAAAGCGGCAGAAGATCTTGGTGAAGAGAATATAAAAAAGCAGAAGAGAATTTAAAAAAAGGACAATTCTCTATGGAAGATTATTTAACACAGCTTAGACAAATGAAAAAAATGGGAGGCATAGAAGGAATTATGTCGTTTATGCCAGGCGTTTCTAAAATGAAATCACAAATGGATGCTTCGGGAATTGATGAAAGCGTTATTACTAAAAATGAAGCAATCATTTTATCTATGACAAAAAAAGAAAGAGGAAATCCTAAAATCATTGATGGTTCTAGGAAAAAAAGAATTGCTAATGGCTCTGGAACAGATGCGGCCACTATCAATAAATTGCTTAAGCAATTTAAAATGATGTCTGAAATGATGAAGAAGATGTCAAAAGGAAACCTGAAGGGTATGTCTGATAAAGGAATACCTCCAGAGCTACTAAATCAACTTAAATAAAAAAGGGAAAAAAAATGATAAAAATAAGACTATCAAGAGGTGGAACAAAGAAAAGACCAGTATACAAAGTAGTTATAGCCGACAGTCGTCGTGCAAGAGATGGAAGATTTATTGAGAAGGTAGGATTCTTTAATCCTCTTTTACCAAAAGATAAAAAAGAAAGAGTAGGACTAGAAGCAGAAAGAATTAAATATTGGTTAGGTCAAGGCGCTCAACCAACTACTAGAGTTGCAAGAATTTTAGGTGAAAATGGTATTATAGCAATGCCTGCAAACGGTAGTAATCCAAATAAAGCTATTCCTAAAAAAGAAAGAAAAAAAGAAGGAGACGAAGTAGCACCAGCAGCAGCTCCTAAAGCAGAAGCTCCTAAAGCAGAAGCTACAACGGAAGAAGCTCCTAAAGCAGAAGCTCCTAAAGCAGAAGCTACAAAGGAAGAAGCTCCTAAAGCAGAAGCTCCTAAAGCAGAAGCTCCAAAGGAAGAAGCTCCTAAAGCAGAAGCTACAAAGGAAGAAGCTCCTAAAGCAGAAGCTCCTAAAGCAGAAGCTCCAAAGGAAGAAGCTCCTAAAGCAGAAGCTAAATAGTTGGATTCATGTGGCAAGCTCAGATATTCACACTCTATCCTGATTTTTTTCCTGGCCCTTTAAATAAAGGGCTATATGGAAAAGCTTTAACAAATAAAATTTGGGATTTAAAAGTTGTAAATATTAGAGAGGCCGCTGAGGATAAACACAAAACAGTAGATGATACTCCTTTTGGAGGTGGATCTGGAATGTTATTGAAAGCTGACATCTTAGCAAAATCTCTTGATGAAAATAAAAAAGAAGGTGAAAGAATTTTTTATTTATCACCAAAAGGAAAAAAGCTTGATCAGAAATTGGCACTAGAACTATCTAAAGAAAAATCCATTAGTTTAATTTGTGGTCATTTTGAAGGTGTTGATGAAAGATTATTATCTACAAGGAATATAGAAGAACTTAGCATAGGAGATTTTATTTTATCTGGAGGTGAAACCGCAGCATTTGTTGTGTTGGATAGTGTTCTTAGGTTGCTTCCAGGTGTCTTGGGAAATGAACATTCAAAGACTGATGAGAGTTTTGAGAACGGGCTTTTGGAGTACCCCCAATACACAAAACCTCAAATTTGGGAGGAAAAAAGTGTTCCAGAAGTGTTATTATCAGGAGATCACAATAAAATTAAAGACTGGCGTTTATCACAATCAGAGGCTATAACACGCGTCCGAAGACCAGATTTGTGGGAAAAATATAAGAAAAACTAACATAATAAATATTACTATGAAAACAATTGAAGAAATAAACCAACATAACGTTAAAAAAATACTAGCTGAGAAGAAAATTCCAGATTTTTTTCCAGGAGATATAGTAAAAGTTGGTGTTAGAATTACAGAAGGTAAAAAAGATAGAATTCAATATTTTGAAGGTGTGTGTATTGCTAGAAAAAATAGAGATTTAAACTCTTCGTTTACAGTTAGAAAAATATCATTTGGTGAAGGTGTTGAAAGAACATTCCCACTATATGGAACAGTAATTGATTCAATTACTGTTATTAGACATGGAAAAGTTAGAAGAGCAAAATTATATTACTTAAGAGATAGAACTGGTAAATCAGCTAGAATTGCTGAAAGGATTAGAAAAAAAATTGGTATAGAAGTTGATGTTAAACCAGAAAAGGTAACTGAAGAAACTTTAGCACCAGTAGCAGTAGAAGCAGAAAAACAACCAGAAGTTCAAGTAGAACCTAAAACAGAAAAATCAAAAGAAAAAAAATAATTTTTTTTTCAATGCCTTTAACTCTTTACGATAAAATTTGGAACGATCACCTAGTAGATCAGCAAGACGATGGCACGGCATTATTATTCGTTGATCGACATTTAGTACATGAAGTTACAAGTCCACAAGCTTTTGAAGGATTAAGAAACTCTAATAGAAAAGTTAGACAACCTGGTTTAACGCTAGCAGTTGCGGATCATAATGTTCCAACTACCGATAGATCTAAAGGAATAGCAGATGTGGAATCTAAAATTCAAGTAGATACCTTAGAAAGTAATTGTAAAGAATTTGGAGTTCAGTATTTAGGAATGAATGACAAGAGACAAGGAATTGTTCATATCATTGGTCCAGAACAAGGTTTTACACAGCCTGGAACAGTAATTGTTTGTGGAGACAGTCACACAGCAACACATGGTGCATTTGGTGCTTTGGCATTTGGAATTGGTACTTCCGAAGTAGAACATGTCTTAGCAACACAAACATTGGTTCAAAAAAAAGCAAAGAATTTCAGAATTAATGTTAATGGAAAACTTCCAATTGGTGTTACCTCTAAAGATGTAATTTTACAAATTATAGGAAACATTGGAACTGCAGGAGGAACAGGGTCGGTTATTGAGTATGCTGGCAGTCTAATTTCATCTTTAAGTGTAGAACAACGAATGACAATTTGTAATATGACTATTGAGGGAGGAGCAAGAGCAGGATTAATTGCTCCAGATGAAAAAATATTTGAATATTTAAAAGGTAAACCGATGTCTCCAAAAAATGAAAATTGGGATAAGGCTATGAAATATTGGGAAAGTTTAAAAACTGATGATGGAGCTAAATTTGATAAAGAAATAGATTTAGTAGCAGAAGACATTCTACCTATGATTACTTGGGGAACTTCTCCACAAGATGTAATCACTATAGATGGCAAAGTTCCAAATCCTAAAAATGAACAAGATGAAGACAAAAGGAACTCTTTAGAAAGGTCATTAAATTACATGGGTTTAGAGGCCGATACACTAGCTACAGACATTAAGATTGATAAGGTTTTTATAGGAAGTTGTACGAATGGAAGAATTGAAGATTTAAGGGAAGCTGCGAAAATATTAAAAGATAAAAAGAAAGCATCCCATGTTCATGCAATGGTTGTTCCAGGCTCAGGCTTAGTTAAAGAGCAGGCAGAGCAGGAAGGCCTAGATAAAATATTTATAGCCTCAGGTTTTGAATGGAGAGAGCCCGGTTGTTCGATGTGTCTTGCAATGAATGCAGATAAATTAAAACAAGGAGAAAGATGTGCCTCAACTTCAAACAGAAATTTTGAAGGAAGACAGGGTAGAGGTGGAAGGACACATTTAGTCAGTCCTGGAATGGCAGCAGCAGCTGCAATTTCTGGAAACTTAGATGATGTTAGAAAGTATCAAAACTAAAATGCAAAAATTCAATTCACTTACAAGTATCCCAGTTTATTTACCAATAGTAAATATTGATACAGATATGATTATTCCAAAACAATTTCTTAAAACAATTAAAAGAACAGGGTTAGGAAAAAACTTATTTTTTGAAATGAGGTATGATGATAATGGAAATGAAATAAAAGATTTTATTCTAAATCAAAAACCTCACAATCAATCAAAAATATTAATTGCAGGAAAAAACTTTGGCTGCGGTTCATCAAGAGAGCACGCGCCATGGGCACTTTTAGATTTTGGAATTACATGCGTGATAAGCTCTAGTTATGCTGATATTTTTTACAGTAACTGTTTCAAAAATGGAATTTTACCAATTACTTTACCAGAAGAAAAAATAAAAGAATTATCAGAATATTCAAAAAGAAAAGAAGAAATTTCAATAGACTTAAATGAAGAAAAGGTAATTTTTGGAAATAGTGAAATCAAGTTTGATATTGATCCTTTTAAGAAAAAATGTTTATTAGAAGGGCTTGATGATATTGCGCTGTCATTAGCCAAAAAAGAAAAAATCACAACCTTTGAAGAAAACTTAAAAAATAGTAAACCATGGATATTTAATGATAAAAATTAAAAAAAGAAAAATTTTACTTCTACCTGGGGATGGCATTGGACCTGAAGTTATTCAAGAAGTTAAAAAAGTTATTTTATGGTTGAATTCAAATAAATCTCTAGATTTTGAAATTGATCAAGATTTAGCTGGTGGTTGTTCTTATGATAAGCATGGAACACCAATTACGGATGAAGTTTTTTATAAAGCTTTAGAAAGTGAATTTGTTATGTTGGGTGCAGTTGGTGGACCAAAATGGGATAACTTAGATTTTTCAAAAAAACCAGAAAGAGCCTTATTGAAATTAAGAAAAGAATTAAAACTATTTGCAAATTTAAGACCCGCAATTTGTTTTGAGCAATTAGTTGATGCCTCAACCCTAAAACCAGAAATTGTATCTGGATTAGACATTATGATAGTTAGAGAATTAACAGGTGGAATTTACTTTGGTGAGCCAAGAGGAATTAAGCCAATAGAAAATGGTGAAAGAAAGGGAATTAATACCCACTCATATACAACTAGCGAAATAATTAGAGTAGCAAAAGTAGCTTTTGATCTAGCAAGAAAGAGATCAAATAAGGTTACTTCATGTGAAAAATCGAATGTAATGGAAGCTGGACAACTTTGGAAAGAAGAAGTCCAAGAGCTACACGACAAAGAATATAAAGATGTAGAATTAAGTCATATGCTTGCTGACAATTGTGCAATGCAATTATTAAAAAACCCAAAGCAATTTGATGTAATTGTTACTGATAATTTATTTGGAGATATGCTTTCAGATCAAGCCTCAATGTTAACTGGGTCTTTAGGTCTACTACCATCCGCTTCGCTTGGAGCAAAGAATAAAGATGGGGAAATGAGAGCAATGTATGAGCCAATTCATGGATCTGCACCAGATATAGCTGGCAAAGGTGTTGCAAACCCAATTGCATCAATTTTAAGTTTTGCAATGGCATTAAGATATTCATTAGATTTAGATAGTGAAGCTGATGCTTTAGAAAAAGCTGTGCAAGATGTCTTAAATGATGGTCTTAGAACAAAAGACATTATTTCTGAGGGAAAAAAAGAAGTATCAACATCAGATATGGGTGATGCGATAATTTCAAAATTGCAATAATTAAATAATTATTCTAAAGTTCTGGAATGCCAAATTATACTGCACCAGTAGAAGACATGATGTTTCTTTTTGATAAATTAAGAAATAATAAAAATTATAATGATCTTGAAAAATACAAAGAAGTTAATTCAGAATTAGTAAAAGATATTTTAGAAGAAGCAGCTAAGATTAATCAAAACTTAATATTACCATTAGCAAAATCAGGTGATGAAAACCCAACAGTTCTAGAGAATGGTGTGGTTAGAACACCGCCTGGCTATAAAGAAGCTTATTCTAAATATATAGAAGATGGCTGGACTTCACTTTCTTGTGATCCAAAATATGGAGGGCAAGGAATGCCAAAAACTGTAAGTGCTTTTTTTGATGAAATGTTATCATCTGCAAGTTTATCATTTAAACTTTATAGTGAGTTAAGTATTGGTGCATATAATTGTATTTCTCATCATGCTACAGATAAAATAAAAGAAAAATACCTTCCAAAAATGGTTGAAGGAAAATGGAGTGGTACGATGTGTCTTACTGAACCAGTTTGTGGAACTGATTTAGGACTTTTAAAAACTAAAGCTATTGAGCAATCTGACGGATCTTTTAAATTAAGTGGACAGAAAATTTTTATTACTTCAGGTGATCAAGACTTAACGGAGAATATTATCCATTTAGTTATTGCAAGAGTAGCTGACTCTCCAGCAGGAACAAAAGGAATAAGCTTATTTTTAGTACCTAAGTTTGTGGTAAATGAAGATGGATCTATTGGCGCAAGAAATGGAGTTTCTACAGGTTCTATAGAAAGCAAAATGGGAATCAAAGGTTCTGCTACATGTGTATTAAACTTTGATGATGCAACTGGATATATGATTGGATTAAAGAATAAAGGGTTAAATGCAATGTTTACTATGATGAATTTAGAGAGAATTGTTGTAGGAATTCAGGGCTTAGGAATTTCTGAAATAGCCTATCAAAATTCTTTAAGTTACGCGAAAGAAAGGAAACAAGGAAAAACAAATAATACAAAATTAACTAATGGAGCAGATTTTATTATTGAGCATGCTGATATTAGAAAATCTTTGCTTAATATGAAATCTATTATTGAAGGTGAAAGAGCTTTATGTTTTTGGTTATCTCAACAAACAGAAGTTAGTCTTTATCATCCAGAAGAAAAAATAAAGCAGGAAGCGTCAGATCTTGTGTCTTTAATGACACCAGTGGTTAAAACGATGTTTAGTGATATGGGAATGGAAATAACTAGTGAGGCTATGCAGGTTCATGGTGGTTATGGGTATACAAAAGACCAAGGAATAGAACAACTATATAGAGATAATAGAATCACCCCCATTTATGAAGGAACAAATTCAATCCAAGCAGCAGATTTAGTTTTTAGAAAGTTGGTAAATAAAAATGGCGATATAATTAATAAGTATTTAGAATTGATTAAGAATGATTGCAGTGTTGAAAATGAAAAATTAAAACCTTTCATAAAAGAGCTAAAAATACATCTAGAGATTTTATCTACCTTTACTGATTGGATTAAAGAAAAGGTTCAAAACTCAAAAGATGATGCAAGTGCAGCATGCAATGACTATTTAAAAGCATTGGGGTTTGTGTCTATAGCACATGCGTGGATAAAAGTTTTAGAGGTAAGTTTTAAAGATTATGAACAAAACAAAGACTTTTATGAGGATAAAATTCAAACAGCAAATTTTTATTTTAAAAGAGTTTTACCAAGAGCCGAAAGTCATTTTAAAACTGCCACATCGGGAAGTGATTATATAATGAATTTTAAATTCAGTTAATATGAGTCATTACAATACAAATTTAGATAAAAATGAGGCTAATTATGTTCCTCTTTCTCCTTTAACATTTTTAGAAAGAACTAAAGATATATATCCAAATTATGAAGCTTTAGTTTATGAAAGTAGATCGTACACCTGGGGAGAGGTTTATAAAAGATGTGTTAAGTTTGCCAGCGCACTAGATAAATTGGGTGTAAAAACTGGAGATACAGTTTCTATAATGGCTTTCAACACACCAGAAATTTTTGAAGCACATTATTCAATACCAATGGTAGGAGCGGTAATTAATGCAATCAACACAAGACTAGACCCTAATACAGTAAGTTATATTTTACAGCATAGTGATGCAAAGGTTTTAATTGTAGATAGACAATTTCACGATGTAATTGAGAAGGCTTTAAAAAATGTTAAAAATAAAATTACAATTATTGATATTGATGACCAAGATATAGATACAAGTTCTTTCAAAAAAATAGGAGAGCTTGAATATGAAAGTTTTTTAAATAAAGGTGATGAAAATTATGAATGGAAAAAACCAAAAGATGAATGGGAAGCAATTTCATTAGGGTACACCTCAGGAACCACTGGAAGCCCAAAAGGAGTAGTTTATCATCACAGAGGCTCATATTTGATGTCAACTGGCAGTGCCACAGCCTGGAATATGCCTAACAAACTAAATTTTTTATGTGTTGTGCCAATGTTCCATTGTAATGGCTGGTGCTATCCTTGGACACTAGCAATGCTACATGCAAGAGTAATTTGTTTAAGAAACATCGATGTAAAAAAGATGTTTGAATTAATTGATAAATATGAAGTAACTCATTTTGGGGGAGCCCCAATAGTATTAAATATGATTGTTAATGCTCCAAAAGAAGATCAAAAATCTTTAAAAAGAAAAGTAAATGTTTTGACTGCAGGTGCACCGCCACCAAGCATCATCTTTGAAAAAATGGAAAACCTTGGCTTTGAAGTGATGCACGTTTATGGATTAACGGAAACTTATGGTCATATGTTGCAGTGTGCATGGAATGAAGATTGGAATTCTTTAGAAAAAGATAAAAAGAATGAGATCAAAGCAAGGCAAGGTGTAAGGTACCCAAATACAGAAGGTGCTATTGTAATGGATCCAGAAACAATGAAGCCAGTACCCAAGGATGGAAAGACTATGGGTGAAATTATGATTAGAGGAAATATTGTAATGAAGGGGTATTACAAAGACAAAGAAGCAACAGATAAGTCAATGGCAGGTGGGTGGTTTCATTCAGGAGATTTAGCTGTGACCCATCCTGATGGATATATAAAAATTCAAGATAGATCTAAAGACATTATTATTTCTGGAGGAGAAAATATTTCTTCAATAGAAATTGAAAATGCAATTGCAAAACACCCTTCAGTTTCTTTAGCAGCTGTAGTTGCTAAGCCAGATGAAAAATGGGGAGAAACACCTTGTGCTTTTGTTGAATTAATTAAAGATAAGACAGCAACAGAAAAAGAAATAATAGATTTTTGTAAAGAAACGTTGGCAGGATTTAAACTTCCTAAAAATGTTATTTTTTGTGATTTACCAAAAACTTCAACAGGAAAAATACAAAAATTTGAACTTAGAAAAAAAATCAAGGATCAAAGTTGATTTTTCAAGTAGACAATAAAAATGTCTTTGTATCAGATTCAGGTCAGGGTATTGATAAAAAAAAACACACAATAGTTTTACTTCATGGAAGTGGTCTCTCACATATTGTTTGGTCTTTAACAGAGCAGTATTTATCAAATCAAAACTATAATGTTTTAGCAATTGATTTACCTGGTCATGGAAATTCTGAGGGTGATTGTTTAAAATCAATAGAAGAAATTTCAGATTGGTTAGAAAAAGTTTTTAAAGAACTTAATGTTTCTGAATTAACAATAATAGGTCATTCCCAAGGGTGTTTGGAAGCATTAGAATATTATTCAAGATATTCAAAAAGAGTTAAAAATTTAATATTTGTTGGTGGTTCCTATAGAATGCCTGTTAATCAAGATTTAATAGATCTTGCTGAGAGTGGAGATGATAAAGCAGTTAAATTAATGATGAAATGGAGCTATGAAAACTCTAAAAAGTTTATTGGAGGTAATCCTGTAGAAAAAATTATTAATTCTCCAAGAGATATTAGGGAGGTTTTAGCCATTGATCTTGTAGCTTGTAATAATTATAAAAATGGATCTGAGGCTTTAAAATCAATCAAGTGTCCCACATTATTTATTTTTGGTGAACTAGATAAGATGGTTAACCTTGAAAAAGGCAAGAAATTTGCTGAACTTATTACTAATTCAAAAACTCATATAATAAAAGAATGTGGACATATGATTATGTTTGAAAAAGCTTTTGAAATGAGAGAAAAGATCTCTGAATTTTTAAAAAAATGAAAAACTTTTCAATAGCAAAATCTAGAAGATTAAGAAGTACTCCTTATACTGCAAGAATAGAGAAACAAGGGGTTACAGCATACACAATTTATAATCATATGTTGTTACCTGCTGCATTTGGATCAATAGAAAATAGCTACAAACATTTAAAAGAGCATGTTCAAGTATGGGATGTTGCTGCAGAAAGACAAGTAGAAATAGCGGGAAAGAACTCTGCGGAGTTAGTGCAATTGATGACATGTAGAGATTTATCAAAATCTAAAATTGGGAGATGTTATTATTGTCCAATAATAGATGAAAATGGAAATTTAGTTAATGATCCAGTTGTTCTAAAGCTGGATGAAAATAGATGGTGGCTATCAATAGCAGACTCGGATGTAATTTTTTTTGCCAAAGGTTTAGCGTCTGGACATAAATTTGATGTTAAAATTATAGAACCAGTGGTGGATATAATGGCAATACAGGGTCCGAAATCATTTGCATTAATGGAAAAAGTTTTTGGAAAAAAAATTACTGAACTAAAATTCTTTGGATTTGATTATTTCGATTTTGAAGGGACAAAGCATCTTATAGCAAGGTCAGGATGGTCTAAGCAAGGTGGATATGAAGTTTATGTTCAAAATACAGAGTCAGGACAAAAATTATATGACTTTCTTTTTGAAGTTGGAAAAGAATTTAATGTAGGACCTGGGTGTCCAAACTTAATAGAGAGAATTGAGAGTGCATTATTATCTTATGGAAATGATTTTGATAATAATGATAATCCATTTGAATGTGGTTTTGATCAATATGTTAGTTTGGATAGTGATATAAATTTTTTAGGAAAAGATAAATTAAAAGAAGTTAAATCAAAAGGAGCCCAAAAGAAGTTAATGGGTATTAAAATTGATATAAAAGAAATTAGTCTCACAGGATCAAAAAATTTATATGATGAGAAAAATAATATAATTGGTGAATTAAGATCGGCTTGTTACTCACCTCATTTTCAAATGGTAATTGGAATAGCAATGATCCAGAAGTCCCACTGGGAAGTATCTCAAACCGTTAAAATTCAAATAAATGATTACACTTTTGGTGGAAAAGTTTGCGATTTACCCTTCATCTAGTATAAAAGCCTAATAACATCATGAATATAGCAATTGTAGGAGCCACAGGTAATGTTGGAAGAAAAATTCTCGAAGTTCTAGAGAGAAAAAAACTTCCTATAAAGGAGTTATTTTTAGTTGCTTCACCAAGAAGTGCTGGTCAAAAAATAAATTTTAGTGGCAAAGAACATGAGATCTTTAACCTTGAAACATTTGATTTTTCAAAAATTCAAATTACTTTCTTTGCAGCAGGTGGAAAAATTTCAGAACAATATGCTTTAAAAGCAGCAAAGTATTCAATAGTTATAGATAATTCTAGTTTTTTTAGAATGGATCCTGATGTGCCATTAATTGTTCCACAAGTAAATCCAGAAGCAATTAAGAGTATGAAAAAAAATATAATTGCTAACCCTAATTGCTCAACAGCTCAGTTAGTAATTGCTCTTAAACCGTTACATGACTTATTCAATATTGTACGAATAGTTGTTTCGACATATCAGTCTGTTTCAGGTGGTGGCAAAGACCCTATGAATGAACTAATAGAGCAAACTAAATCATCTCTAGAAAATAAAGAAATTAAATCTAGAAATTTTACTAAACAAATAGCTTTTAATGCCATTCCTCAAATCGATGTTTTTGCAGATGATGGCTATACTAAAGAAGAATTAAAAATGACCAACGAAACTAAAAAAATTCTTGGTGACAAAATAGAATTAACAGCAACATGTGTAAGAATTCCAGTTATGGTTTCTCATGCGGAGTCAGCAAATATTCAATTTGAAAAATCATTTTCTTTAGAAAAAGTTAGAGACACTCTTAGTAAAGCAAAGGGCTGTAAAGTTTACGATAAAAGAGAAGATGGAGGATATAGTACTCCAATTGAAGCAGAAGGTAGAGACGAAACTTATATCTCAAGAATAAGAGAAGATAAAACTAACAAGAATTCATTAAACCTATGGATTGTTTCTGATAATTTACTTAGAGGAGCGGCATTGAATGCTGTTGAAATTGCAGAAACTTTAATTAAAAATAATCTTAATGGAAAATAATAATCCTTTATCACCACATATTCAGATCTACAGATGGCACATATCTTCATTAGTATCTATTTCACATAGAATTACAGGAATAATAAATATAGCTGCCATAACAATAATTTGTTTTTGGATTGCATCCTTACTACTAGGTGAAAATAGTTATGAGTTTACTAAGGTATTTTTAAATTCTATTTTAGGAAAATTCATAATTTTAGGTTTAACATGGTCATTTAGTTTCCAGATATTAAGTGAAATAAGACATTTAATTATGGACCTAGGATATGGGTTTGAATTAAAAGTAACAAAGATAACAGGATTAATCGTGATCATTGGCTCATTTTTTTTAACAATTTTAATTTATTTAATTGGAAGGCAATTTATTTAGTATGAATAACGTGACTAAAAAATGGCTATTAATGAGAGTAAGCTCTGTGGTGTTGATACCATTAATGACATGGTTTATTTTAAATTTAGTTTCAGTTTTCAATAAAGATTATGTCGATATTGTTAATTTTTTTTCAAATCAGCCATCTAAAATTTTAGTTTCTTTGTTGTTAGTTTTTGCCTATTTTTTTTCAGCTTTAAGTATTAGTGAGGTATTTGAAGACTATATACAGGATGAAAAAATCAAAAATGTCGCAAACAAAATTTTGAATATATTTGCTATAATAATCCCCTTAATTACAATTATAATAATATTTAATTTAAATACATGAGTTCATATAAAATTATAGATCATGAATACGATGTTATCGTACTTGGCGCAGGAGGCTCAGGTTTAAGAGCTGCTGTTGGTTTAAGTGAAGCTGGTTTAAAGACAGCCTGTATTTCAAAAGTATTTCCAACAAGAAGTCATACCTCTGCTGCTCAAGGAGGAATTTCTGCATCTTTAGGGAATATGGGCGAAGATGATTGGCGTTGGCATATGTATGATACTGTCAAAGGTGCTGACTGGTTAGGTGACCAAGATAGTATCGAGTATCTTTGTAAAGAAGCTCCAGCAGCTGTTATAGAATTAGAAAAATATGGAGTTCCATTTAGTAGAACTGATGATGGTAAAATTTACCAAAGACCCTTTGGTGGAATGACAAAAAATTATGGTAATGGAATTGTTCAAAGAACATGCGCAGCCGCAGATAGAACTGGACACGCAATACTTCACACCCTTTATGGACAAGCTTTAAAACACAACACTGAATTTTTCATTGAATACTTTGCTCTAGATTTATTAATGAAAGATGGTGAATGTAAAGGTCTTATTGCTTGGAATTTAAATGATGGAACAATTCATAGATTTAGAGCTCATAGTACAATAATTGCAACAGGTGGTTATGGAAAAGCTTATTATTCTGCAACTTCAGCACACACTTGTACTGGAGATGGAAATGCAATGGTTTTAAGAGCAGGTTTACCATTACAAGATATGGAATTTGTACAATTTCACCCGACAGGAATTTATGGACATGGAACTTTAATTTCTGAAGGTGTTAGAGGAGAAGGTGGCTATTTAGTTAATTCAAAAGGTGAAAGATTTATGGAGCGTTATGCACCAAAAGCTAAAGACTTAGCATCTAGAGATGTAGTAAGTAGATCAATGTCAATTGAGATTAATGAAGGAAGAGGTGTGGGTAAAGAACAGGATCATGTTCACTTACACTTAAGTCATTTAGACAAAAGTATTATTGAAAGTAGACTTCCAGGAATAACGGAAGCAGCAAGATTATTTGCAAATGTTGATGTAACTAAAGAGCCAATACCAGTAGTGCCCACTGTTCATTACAATATGGGAGGTATCCCAACAAACTATAAAGCTGAAGTATTAACAGGAAACGATTCTGAAACAGTTCCAGGATTAATGGCAATTGGTGAGGCTGCCTGCGTTTCTGTTCATGGAGCGAATAGATTGGGGTCTAATTCTTTAATTGACCTAGTTGTATTTGGAAGAGCCGCAGCTAGAAGAGCTGCAGAACTTGTAAAACCAGGAACTCCACACGAGCATATAGGAGAGACTGAAACAGAAAAATGCTTAGAAAGATTTGATAAATTAAGAAACTCTAATGGTGAAAACAATACTGCAGAACTTAGACTTTCAATGCAGAAAACTATGCAATCAAAGTGTGCTGTTTTTAGAACAGAAAAAACACTTAAAGAGGGTGTTGATGATATTAGAAAAGCATACGATGGAATGGAATCAATTTCTGTAAAAGATAAGTCACTTGTTTTTAACACCGATTTAGTGGAAACATTGGAGTTTGATAATTTGATAAGACAAGCAATTACAACAGTGGATTCTGCTTATAATAGACAAGAGAGCAGAGGTGCACATGCAAGAGAAGATTTCCCAAAAAGAGATGATGAAAAATTTATGCAACACACTATAGCTTGGTGTAATGGAAAAGATTCAAAAATTGGCTATAGACCAGTTACTAAATCGACTTTAACAAATGAAGTTCAATACTTTCCACCACAAGAAAGAGTTTACTAGTGGTTCAAATAAATTTACCTAAAAATTCAGAAGTTCAAAAAGGTATCTATTATCAAGATAAAACTGGATCAAAAAATATCAGAAAAGTAAATGTTTATAGATGGGATCCCTCAAATGGAGAAAACCCAAGAGAGGACACTTATGAAGTAGATATGGATAACTGTCCTTCAAAAGTATTAGATATTTTAAATAAGATTAAAAACGAAATTGACCCATCATTGGCTTATCGGAGATCTTGTGCACATGGTGTTTGTGGATCTTGTGCAATGAATATGGATGGTAAAAATGGTTTAGCATGTACAAAGCCTCACTCAGAAATTGAAGGAGATATAAATATTTATCCATTACCTCATTTAAAAGTTAAAAAAGATTTAATTGGAGACTTAAGTGGATTGTATAAACAATACGAATCAATTGAGCCATGGCTAAAAACGAATACAAAAGTTGAAACTACAGAAATTATTCAATCTCAAAAAGATAGAAAAAAATTAGATGGTGCATATGAATGTATCATGTGTGCATGTTGTTCCACTTCTTGCCCAAGCTATTGGTGGAATGAGGATAAATTTTTAGGTCCTGCAGTTTTGCTTCAAGCTTATAGGTGGATAGTAGATAGTAGAGATGATGAAAGAAAAGAAAGATTAAAAAAAGTAGCTGATGAACTTAAGCTGTATAGATGTCATACTATTATGAATTGTACAAATTCTTGTCCAAAAGGATTAAATCCAGCAAAAGCCATAGCTGAATTAAAAAAAATGCTTGCAACAAGCTAATTACCCCTTTTAAATAACACCATTCATGAATTTATTAGAACATTTTGTTGGTGGAAAGCTAATTTCAGGCTCATCTGACAGAAAAAGCAAAATTTTCAATCCTGCAACAGGTAAACAAGGAAATTTGAAGTAAGGTTAGCTAGCAAAACTGACCTTGATCAAGCTGTAGAAGTAGCAAAAAAGCTTTTGAAACTTGGTCACAGAAACCCCCCCTTTCAAAGAGCAGAGTAATGTCAAATTTAAAGAGTTAATAGAAAAAAATATGATGAACTTACAAAATTAATAGTTTCAGAACATGGTAAACTTTATGAAGATGCCAAAGGTTCTTTAACAAGAGGACTAGAAGTAGTTGAGTTTGCATGTGGAATTCCACATTTACTTAAAGGAGAATTTTCAGAAAATGTAGGGAGCTGATATTGAAATATGGTCAATGCGTCAACCACTCGGAGTAGTTGCTGGTATTACACCTTTTAATTTTCCAGCAATGGTACCGATGTGGATGTTTCCTATTGCTATAGCTTGTGGTAATACATTTATTTTAAAACCATCAGAAAAATATCCATCTTGTCCACTAAGACTTGCAGAACTACTAACAGAAGCTCAAATTACACAGATGGTGTTTTTAATGCTTGTTAATGAGGGAATAAAGCCTCTGTTGATGCAATCTTAACAAACAAAGATGTCAAAGCTGTAAGCTTTGTAGGTTCGAACACCAATTGCTAAATATACTCTATGAAAATTCTGCAAAAAATGAAAAAAGAGTTCAAGCTTTAGGGTGGTTAAAAAACCATTTAGTTGTAATGCCTGACTGTGACCTTGATGGCGCAGTCAATGGATTAATGGGTGCTGCATATGGGTCAGCAGGAGAAAGATGTATGGCACAATCAGTAGCAGTAGCTGTAGGTGATATAGGAGATGAGTTAGTTGCTCGTTTATCAAAAAAAGCTGAAGCATTGAAGGTAGGGCCTGGTATGGACAAAACATCTGAGATGGGTCCACTCATTACTAAAGAACATTTAGAAAAAGTAAAAAGTTACGTTGATCTTGGAGTTGAAGAAGGTGCTAAATTAATTGTTGATGGAAGAAATATAAAACTTCAAGGATATGAAAATGGCTTCTTTATAGGCGGCTGTTTATTTGATCATGTTAAAAAAGATATGAGAATTTATAAAGAAGAAATATTTGGACCTGTTTTATCAGGTCATAGAGACTAAAAACTTTTGAAGAAGCAAGACAAAACTAATTAATGATCATGAGTATGGTAATGGAGTAAGCATTTACACAAGAGATGGTAATGCAGGACAGAACGTTTGCTCCATAAAATTCAAGTCGGTATGGTTGAGTTGATCTTTCCAATACCTGTGCCAATGGCTTTTCATAGTTTTGGTGGATGGAAAAGATCATTATTTGGAGACAGTGCAATGCATGGTGCTGAAGGAATTAAATTTTATACAAAACTTAAAACAGTAACATCAAGATGGCCCTCTGGAATAAGATCTAATCCAGAATTTATCATGCCAACAATGAAATAAGGAAAAAATGAAAAAGAAAATTTCTTTAATAGGTGCTGGTCAAATTGGTGGTACTTTAGCACATTTAATTGGCATTAAAGAGGTAGCCAACGAAGTAGTTCTTTTTGATGTTGTAGCTGGTTTTGCTAAAGGAAAAGCCCTAGATATTGCTCAATCATCATCTGTAGATGGTTTTAATGTGAAATTTTCAGGTACAGACAATTATGAAGATATAAAAGATTCAGATGTAATAATAATCACTGCAGGAGTTCCAAGAAAACCAGGAATGAGCAGAGATGATTTATTAGGTATTAATCTAAAAATTATTAAACAAGTAGCAGATGGCATAAAAAAAAATGCACCCAATGCATTTGTTATATGTATTACAAACCCGTTAGACGTTATGGTGATGGCCTTTCAAAAATTTTCAGGGTTACCAGCAAATAAAGTAGTTGGAATGGCAGGAATTTTGGACAGTTCAAGATTTAAATTATTTTTATCTCTAGAGTTAAATGTTCCTGTAAAAGAAATTGAAGCAATGGTTATGGGAGGTCATGGAGACACAATGGTTCCTCTACCAAGATTCACAAAAGTTTCAGGTAAACCATTACTAGACTTAGTTAAAGAAGGAAAAATATCTCCGGAACGATTAGAAGAAATTAATCAAAGAACTAGAGATGGAGGAGCTGAGATTGTTAAATATTTAGAAAAAGGTTCTGCATTTTATGCACCAGCAGCTTCGGGAGTGCAAATGGCAGAAGCATATTTAAAAGATGAAAAAAAATTACTTCCATGTGCAGTTCATTTAAATGGAGAATATGGAGTTAGTGATGTTTATGCCGGTGTACCAGTAATAATTGGTAAAGCTGGTGTTGAAAAAATAGAGCAAATTGACTTGGACGAAAAAGAAAAAAAAGAATTTATGCACTCGATAGATGCTGTGAAAGCATTATGGGAAGCTGCATCAAAAATAGACCCAGATCTATCTAAATAAATCATGAACATTCATGAACACCAAGCAAAAAAAATCTTAAAAGAATATGGGGCAGTTGTGCCTGAAGGTGTTTTTAGTTTCACAGTTGATGAGTTGCTTGAAAAAGCAAAATCATTAAAAACAGAAAAGTTTGTATTGAAAGCACAAATCCATGCTGGTGGAAGAGGTAAAGCAGGAGGGGTAAAAATTTTAGACACTATTGAAGAGCTAGGTGTTGCAGCAAAAGAATTATTGGGAAAAACACTTGTAACACACCAAACTGGCCCTGAAGGAAGAGAGGTAAAAAGATTATATGTGGAAGTATCTTCCAATATAGATAAAGAATTTTATTTATCCTGTTTAATTGACAGAGCTAGCTCAAAAATTGTATTTATTTCCAGCGATCAAGGTGGAATGGATATTGAAGAGGTTGCAGACAAAACACCTGAAAAAATTATAACAACAAAAGTAGATATTGTTAATGAAATCTCAGATGCTGATTGTGAGAAGATAATTAAAATTTACAACCTAACCGATGATGCTAAAAAACAAGCAATAGCACTAATTAAATCAGTATATAGTATGTTTTTAAGTACAGATGCTAATATGGTTGAGGTTAACCCGCTAATATTAACTAAAGAAAAGAATATAGTCTGCTTAGACGCAAAGGTTAATTTTGATTCTAACGCACTATTTAGACATCCTGAAATTATAGAGTTGAGAGATTTAAATGAAGAAGATCCAGCTGAAATAGAAGCAAGCAAACATGATCTTGCTTATATAAAGTTAGATGGAAGTATTGGTTGCATGGTTAATGGAGCAGGCTTAGCAATGGCAACAATGGACATAATTAAATTATATGGAGAAGAGCCAGCAAATTTTTTAGATGTTGGTGGTGGAGCTTCAAAAGAAAAAGTTTCTGCTGCACTAAAAATAATTCTATCAGATAAAAATGTTAAAGGCATACTAATAAATATTTTTGGTGGAATAATGAGATGTGATGTCCTTGCCCAAGGAGTTGTTGATGCTGCCAAGGAAATAAATATAAGCGTTCCATTGGTAGTTAGACTTGCGGGTACAAACTTTAAAGAAGGAAAAGAAATTTTAGATAACTCAGGACTAAAATTAATTTCAGCAGAAAATTTAGATGATGCTGCACAAAAAATAGTAAAGGCAATAAAATAGAATGTCAGTTTTAATTAATAAAAACACCAAAGTTATATGCCAAGGTTTTACAGGCGCACATGGTACTTTTCATTCTGAACAAGCATTAAAATATGGAACTAATCTTGTAGGTGGAGTTACTCCAAAAAAAGGAGGACAAAAACATCTTGAACGTCCAGTATTTAATACTGTGGCTGAAGCAAAAAAAGAAGTTGGTGCTGATGCAACTATGATTTATGTGCCAGCAAAATTTGCAGCAGTAGCTATAATAGAAGCTATTGATGCATCTATTGAGCTTATAGTTTGTATTACTGAAGGTATACCAATTCAAGATATGCTTCGTGTTAAACAAAAACTAAATACTTCAAAAAGCAGATTGATAGGACCTAACTGTCCAGGAATAATTACTCCTGATGAATGTAAAATTGGGATTATGCCTGGAAATATACACAAGAAAGGTTCTGTGGGAATTGTTTCAAGATCTGGAACTTTAACTTATGAAGCGGTTGCGCAAACAACTGAAAATGGATTAGGACAATCTACTTGTATTGGAATTGGTGGAGATCCAATAAATGGAACGAACTTTATTGATTGTTTAGACTTATTTTTAAATGATGATGAGACAGAATCTATTCTTATGATAGGTGAAATTGGTGGTTCAGCAGAAGAAGAAGCAGCTGAATTTGTTAAAAACCATAAAATAAAAAAACCTATGGTTGGATTTGTTGCTGGAATAACAGCACCCCCAGGAAGAACTATGGGGCATGCAGGAGCTATTATTTCAGGTGGTAAGGGTGGAGCAGAAGATAAGATTAAAAAAATGGAAGAATGTGGAATTACAATTGCAAAATCACCATCTGAACTAGGCAAAACATTATTTAACAAATTATCTAATTGAAAATTATTTATCTGATATTATATCAATAGAATAGATGTCATCATCAAAAAATCTCGAATTCGAAAAAACTTCATTTCTTAGTAAATCTAACAGTGCATTTATAGAACAAATGTATTTAAAATTTATCAATCAAGACAAAGATCTTCCTGAAAGCTGGCAAAGTTATTTTGAGGGTATGAGTGAAGATTTAAGTATGATCGCCAAGGAAATTAATGGTCCATCATGGGGAGAAAAAAAAAAAATTGATATTGATGAAATTGAAAAAAGGATCGAAGAAGAAGACAAAAAACTTTCTAATGGAAGTGATGATACAAAAGTTAATTCAAAAGATTTAATCAAAAGCAATCTTAACTCAATCAGAGCCGTTGCTTTAATTAGAGCATATAGGCAAAGAGGACATTTATTAGCAAAGCTTGACCCACTTGGAATGATGAAGACAGAGTATTTAGATGAATTACATCCTGAATATTATGGGTTCAAAAAAGAAAATTATAATGAGAAAATTTATTTAGACGGTGTAATAAATAAAGAGCACTCCACCGTAAAAGAAATATTAAGTTTTTTAAACAAAATTTATTGTGGGCCAATTGGTTATGAATATATGCATATATCAAATCCAACCGAAAGAAAATGGCTTAGAGATAGAATTGAACAGGATGAGAACTCTCTTCAATTTACAAAGAATGGTAAAGAAGCTATTTTGAATAAACTTATTCAAGCTGAAGGATTTGAAAAATTTTTACATACAAAATATGTTGGTACAAAAAGATTTGGACTAGATGGAGGAGAAAGCTTAATCCCTGCTTTAGAACAAATTATTAAAATTGCTGGTCAATCAGAAGCTAAAGAAGTTAAAATTGGAATGTCTCACAGAGGTAGGCTCAATGTGCTAGCAAACGTTTTACAAAAATCATACAAAAGAATATTCAATGAATTTGCGGGAGACGTTCAAACAACAGGAGAAGAAGGAGCAGGAGACGTAAAATACCATTTAGGAGCATCGTCGGATAGAAAATTTGATGGAAATTCTATACATGTTGGTCTTACAGATAACCCCTCACACTTAGAAGCAGTTAATCCTGTTGTATTAGGACAGACTAGAGGAAAACAATTTTTTCATGAAGATAAAGAAAGAAATAAAGTTTTACCTATTTTAATACATGGTGACGCAGCATTTGCAGGCCAAGGTGTTGTGGCTGAATGTTTTGCAATGTCGGGTTTACCAGGCCATAATACAGGTGGAACAATTCATTTTATTGTTAATAATCAAATAGGTTTTACTACAAGCCCAAGGTTTGCAAGATCATCACCATACCCATCAGATGTTGCAAAAATGGTAGATGCTCCAATACTTCATGTAAACGGTGATGACCCAGAAGCGGTTGTTTATGCTACAAGAATTGCCACAGAATTTAGACTAAAATTTAACAGAGATGTTGTGGTTGATATAATCTGTTATAGAAGGTTTGGCCATAATGAAGGAGACGAACCTTCATTTACTCAGCCATTAATGTATAAAAAAATTAGATCACACCCTACACCAGTAGAAGTATATGGAAGCAAATTAGTAAATGAGAATACACTTTCAGAGGATGAACTTAAAAGGTTTAAAACTGAATTTAAAAGCTTACTAGATGATCAATACAAAAATGCAAAAGATTATAAGCCAAAAATTGAATGGTATGAGGGAAGTTGGTCAAGATATAAACCAGAAAAAGGAAAAGATAAAAGAGGTGTAAGTGGTTTTGACCAGAAAAAACTTTTAGAAATTTCAGAAAAGATTAATTCAACACCAGAGAAATTAAATTTGCACAAAACTATAATTAAAATTTTAAACACTAGAAGAGCATCAGTATCAGAAGGCAAAAACATAGATTGGTCAACAGCTGAAGCTTTGGCATTTGGTTCATTATTAGAAGAAGGTTATCCAGTCAGATTAGTTGGGCAAGATTCAGGAAGAGGAACATTTAGTCAAAGACATTCAGTTCTAAGAAATCAAGAAGATAACTCTAGATATGTTCCTCTAAATAATATTTCAAAAGTTCAAAAACGATATGAAATAGTAGATAGTTTTTTATCAGAATTAGCAGTTTTAGGTTTTGAATATGGTTATAGTTTAGTTCAGCCAAACACATTAACAATGTGGGAGGCACAATTTGGTGATTTTGCAAATGGTGCACAAGTAGTAATAGATCAATTTATTGCATCTGGAGAGAGAAAATGGACAAGGGCATCTGGGTTGGTAATGCTTCTGCCTCATGGCTATGAAGGCCAAGGACCAGAGCATTCTTCAGCAAGACTAGAAAGGTTTTTACAACTATGTGCTAATGATAATATGCAGATAGTAAATTGTACAACACCAGCAAACTACTTTCATGCTTTAAGACGTCAAATGCATAGAGAATTTAGAAAGCCATTAATAATAATGACTCCAAAATCTTTATTAAGAAACAAGCATTGTGTTTCAAATATAGAAGACTTTGATAAAGATACATTTTTCCACAGAATTTTATGGGATCATGCATTAGATGAAGAAAATGGATTTATAAAATTAAAAGAAAGCTCAAAAATTAAAAAAGTAATTCTATGCTCAGGAAAAGTTTATTTTGACCTGCTAGATGCCAGAGAAAAATTGAAGAAAGATGATGTAGTGTTGTACCGAGTTGAACAACTTTATCCTTTTCCAGTTAAAAGTTTAGTTAAAGAAATCAAAAAGTATGCAAAAAATGCTAAATTTTATTGGTGTCAGGAAGAACCAAAAAATATGGGAGCATGGTTTTCTGTAAGGGATTATATACAATGGACATTAGAAACTATTAACGCTAATAATAAGAAAATTTCTTATATAGGAAGAAGTCCAGACGCATCTCCTGCAACAGGGTTTGCAAAAAGACATATTTCACAACAGCAAGAAATTATTAACAAGGTTTTTGAATAAAAATGAGTGAAAAAATTTTAGTACCAGTTCTAGGAGAAAGTATTACTGAGGCGACAGTAGCTAAGTGGCTTAAGCAAGAGGGTGATACAGTTGAAGTAGATGAGGCAATTGTAGAACTAGAGACTGATAAAGTTAATTTAGAAGTTCCATCTCCCATTGATGGAGTTTTATCTGAAATAAATTCAAAAGATGGTGAAACCGTAGAAGTAGGAGCTCTTCTTGGTACGATAAGTCAAAATGGAACTCAACCATCTGAAAAAAAAATAATTACAAAAATTGAACCTAAAAAAACTGAAAATAATGTAGTTAATTTAGAAATTAAAAAAGAAGTTCCTAAAGTTTTTAAAGAACCAGAAGAGGAAGAACCTTTAATATTAACCAATGAGATTAAAGAAGAGAAAATCGATTCTTTAAATAAAAATAATGAAATACTTTCACCAGCCGTAAGAAAAATGGTAGTTGAAAATAAAATTGATTTAAAAAAAGTTAGTGGCTCTGGTAAAGAGGGTAGAATTCTTAAAGGTGACCTAATTAGCATGATGGGAGAGAACCCACAGGCATCAGAAAGAAAAATTAAATATGGTCAAGAAGAGAGAATTAAAATGTCTAGGCTTAGACAGACAATTGCAAAAAGATTAAAACAAGCACAAGAAAACGCAGCATTATTAACAACCTTTAATGAAGTTGATATGACTGGCATAATGAAAATGAGAAAAGAGAACCAGGAAGATTTCCAAAGTAGGTATGGAATTAAATTAGGGTTTATGTCGTTTTTTGTAAAAGCATGTGTTGCTGCACTAAAAATGTACCCATCAGTTAATGCTGAAATAGATGGAGACGAAATTATTTATAAAAATTATTATAATATGAGTTTTGCAGTAGGAACTGAAAAGGGATTAGTAGTACCAGTATTAAGAGATGCAGATCAATTATCATTTGCTGATATCGAAAAAAATATTAAAACTATTTCTGAAAAAGCTAGAGATGGAAAAATAACCATAGAAGACCTCCAAGGTGGAACCTTTACAATTAGTAATGGTGGAGTTTATGGTTCAATGTTATCTACTCCAATATTAAATTTACCTCAATCTGGTGTGTTAGGAATGCATAATATAGTTGAAAGACCAATGGTAGTTGATGGTGAGATTAAAATTAGACCTATTATGTATCTTGCCCTGTCTTATGATCACAGAATTATAGATGGAAAAGAGTCAGTATCGTTCTTAAAAATGGTTAAAGAAAACTTAGAGGATCCAAGAAGGTTATTTTTAAATATTTAAATGTCAGATAAATTTCAAGCAGTTGTAATAGGTGGTGGTCCGGGAGGTTATGTCTGTGCAATAAGATTGGCACAATTGGGACTTAAAACAGCATGTATAGAATCAAGAGGTTCATTAGGTGGAACTTGTTTAAATGTTGGGTGCATACCTTCTAAAAATTTATTAAATATTTCTGAAAATTATCATAAGGCACAAAATTTTTCTAAACTTGGCATAGAAGTGGGTGAGGTAAAACTTAATCTTAAAAAAATGATGCAAAATAAGGATAAAGCAGTAACAATATTGACTAAAGGTGTAGAATTTTTATTTAAGAAAAATAAAGTCACTTATTTTAAGGGCACCGGAAGCTTTAAATCTGCAAATAAAATATCAATATTAGATGATCAAAAAAAAGAAACTATAATCGAAGCAGATAAAACGGTAATTAGTACAGGATCTGTACCAGTAGAATTGCCAGGAATGAAATTTGATGAAAAAATAATTGTATCTTCAACAGGTGCATTAACCCTGCAATCGGTTCCAAAAAAAATGGTTGTAGTTGGTGGAGGTTATATAGGATTAGAGATGGGATCTGTTTGGTCTAGATTAGGTGCTGAAGTTCATGTGGTAGAATTTCTTGATCATATTACGCCAGGAATGGATAGAGAAATATCCTCAGAATTTATGAAAATTTTAAAGAAACAGGGAATCAACTTCCACATGCAGACTAAAGTAGAGGGAATTACTAAAAAAACCAATGGAGCTAGTGTTTCAACGTCTGACAAAGATGGAAAAAAAATCAATTTTGATTGTGATGTTGTTCTTATATCTGTTGGCAGAAAACCTAACACTAACAATTTAAATTTAGAAACAATTGGTGTTGAATTGGATGAAAAGAAAAGAATTATAACAAATAAAAGCTTTCAAACAAATATAAGTAATGTTTATGCAATTGGTGATGTAATAGATGGACCAATGTTAGCACACAAAGCTGAAGATGAAGGTATTGCAGTTGCAGAAAATATCGCAGGACAATCAGGACATGTTAATTATGATATTATTCCTGGAGTTGTTTACACAACACCAGAAGTTGCTTCAATTGGAAAAACTGAAGAGCAATTAAAAGAAGCAAATATAAAATACAAAATTGGTAAATTTTCGTTTATGGCAAACTCAAGAGCTAAAGCAATTGATGAAGCAGAGGGTTTTGTTAAAATTTTAGCTGATGAAAAAACAGATAAAGTCTTAGGGGCACATATTATTGGACCTCATGCAGGTGAACTAATTGGTGAAATTGGAGTTGCAATGGAGTTTGGTGCAAGTGCTGAAGATATTGCAAGAACGTGTCATGCACATCCAACATTCTCAGAAGCTGTAAAAGAAGCAGCTTTATCAGTAGATAAAAGAGCAATACACTCTTAGAATATTTTCATATTATAAAGATATGAAAGTACCGATTCTTATACCAAATATTTTTAATCATCCTTTTACCTACAATTCTGACCTATCTTTAAAAATTGGAGACTACGTGGTAGTACCCTTTGGAAAGTCAGAGGTAACAGGAGTCGTGTGGGATGACTTTGAAAAAAAAACAAATAAAAATTTTGCAATTAAAAAAGTTTTAAGGAAATTAGATGTTCCACCTTTAAAGCAAAATATAATTAAATTTCTAAACTGGTTTTCAGAATACAATATGACACCTAAAGGTATGGCATTAAAATTATTATTATTAAGTAGTGGTGCCATAGAAAAGTTACCAATTGAAGCTTATGGGGCATTCAAAATTGATATCAAAGAAAATGAAATAAAACTTTCTAAAGAGCAAAAAAATTCATTAAAAAAAATGAATGTATTAAATCAAAAATTTAGAGTTCATGTTTTACAAGGTACTACAGGCTCAGGTAAAACAATGGTCTATTTTGAGGCTTTAAAAGAGATAATTAATAAGGGTTTTCAAGGGTTAATTCTATTACCAGAAATTGGATTAACAGGACAATTTCAAAATAAATTTATAGAATTTTTTGGTTTCAAGCCTGCCGTATGGCACTCAGGTATTACCAAAAAAAATAAAGAAATTATTTGGAGTGGAATAGCAAATGACAAAATTAAAGTTGTAATTGGTGCTCGGTCTTCATTATTTTTACCTTTTAAAAAACTAGGATTAATTATTGTTGATGAAGAACATGATCAATCTTACAAACAAGATGAGGGCGTAGCTTATAATGCAAGAGATATGGCAATTTCTAGAGCATCCTTTGAAAATATTCCAATCAATTTAATAACAGCTGTCCCCTCTATTGAAACTTATGAGAATATTCAAAAAGGCAAATATAGTTTATCAAAACTTGATCAAAGATATTTAAATGCTTCTTTACCAAAATATGAAATAATTAATCTTAATAATTCAGAGTTAGAATCTCAATCTTGGATATCAAAAGAAACAATTGAGAAGGTAAAGTTTCACCTTGAAAAAAATGATCAAGTATTATTTTTTTTAAATAGAAGAGGATTTTCACCCCACGTATTATGTAAAAAATGTTTTACTAGTTATTCATGTCCAAATTGTTCAATAAATTTGGTTTATCACAAAAACAAACAAAATTTATTATGTCACTATTGTGGATACAAAGCTTTACTAAATAGGGACTGCTCAAAAGAGGGAAAATGTGATTTTATTTTTAGTGGCCCTGGAGTTGAAAGGATATCTGAAGAAGTAAAAAAAATTTTCCCCTCCAAAGAAACAACTATATTTTCTAGTGATACAATGAATAAAAAAAGTTCAGCAGATGTTTTAGAAAAAATTATAGATAATAAAATTCAAATTTTAATTGGAACTCAATTAATTTCTAAAGGATTCCACTTTCCGAGTTTAAATTGTATTGTTGTTGTTGATATTGATTTATCATCACAAGGTCATGACTTACGAGGTGCAGAAAAGAATTTACAGTTATATCACCAACTTTCAGGTAGAGCAGGAAGAACAGGAAAGCCGGCAACTGTTTATTTTCAAACTTATAATTTAGATACCAAAATGATAACAGACATTACAAATAAAGATCCTGATATTTTTTTAGATAAAGAACTAGAAATTAGAAGAGAAAATAATCTTCCACCGTTTCAGAGATTTATTGCTTTAATAATTACTGGCAGCAATGAAAGAGAACTTGAAAAAGAGGCTTATAAATTTAAAGTTTTTATAGAAAGTGCTGTCGAAGGTAGAGTTCTTGGTCCTGTGAATGCACCTATATTTAGATTAAAAAGAAAGTTCAGAGTAAGACTTTTGATCAGAGGTAGAAAATCTCTAAAAGTACAGAATTCACTAGCCAAAATCATTGAAAAATTCAAATTTCCTACTGGAATGAAACTATCAGTTGATGTAGACCCAATAAACTTCAATTAGCGGTCAAAAAATAACACTTTTAGACAATGTGTGACTTGAAGAGAATAGGGTCATATGTTAATTAAAACGGAAATTTAATAAATCTTCAAATATTTATAAGGAACAATAAATTGAGCAAAAATAAAGGTTTTTCCGAAACATCAGCAGGCAGATATTCCCTGGCACTTTATGAATTAGCAATAGAAGCTAATAATTTAAGTGAGATCGAAGTTCATTCTGCTTCAATTATTAATTTAATTGCTTCAAGTGAAGATTTTAAATCTTTAATTAAGGATCCAACAAATAACAAAGAAGACCAATTGAATGCTCTAAGCAAAATTTCAGAACAATATAAATTAAATCAATTATTAACAAAATTTTTAAGCTTCTTAATATCTAAAAGAAGATTCTTTTACGTCGATAAAATTCTAAAAAGCTTTGTTGAGACATGTTCAGTCAAAAGAGGTGAATTAAAAGCAGAATTAACTTCCGCAAAAGATCTTACTGAAAATGAAATTAATAACATAAAAGAAGAGTTGACTAAAAACTTTAGTTCAAAAATAAAATTAAACTACAAACACGATGCAAGTTTAATTGGGGGTTTGATTGTGCAAGTCGGAAGCACAATGGTGGACACTTCCATTAAAAATAAATTACAACAAATCGAAAATAGGATGATAGAGGCATAAATGGATATAAACCCATCAGAAGTAACAAAGATATTAAAAGAACAAATTAAAAAATTTGGCGATAAAGCAGAAGTGACTGAGGTTGGTCAAGTTTTGTCAGTAGGAGATGGTATTGCTAGAGTATATGGATTAGACAATGTTCAGGCTGGAGAGATGGTAGAATTTTCCGATGGATCAAAAGGAATGGCTCTAAACTTAGAAAGTGAAAATGTTGGAGTTGTAATTTTTGGAGATGACAGAAAAATTAAAGAAGGTGATGTTGTTAAAAGAACAGGAAGTATTGTTGATGCACCTGTTGGAAAAGAATTATTAGGAAGAGTTGTTGATGGATTGGGAAATCCAATTGATGGTAAAGGTGCTTTAGATAAAGCAACTAAAAGAAGTAGAGTTGAAGTAAAAGCTCCTGGAATTATTCCAAGACAATCTGTTAGTGAACCAATGCAAACAGGCTTAAAATCAATTGACAGTCTAGTTCCAGTTGGGAGAGGACAGCGTGAATTGATTATTGGTGATAGACAAACTGGAAAAACCGCAGTTGCTATTGATGCGATCATTAACCAGAAAAAAATAAATGAATCTGGCGATGAGAAGCAAAAACTTTATTGTATCTATGTCGCTATAGGTCAAAAAAGATCCACAGTTAGACAAATTCAAAAAACTTTAGAAGAAGCTGGTGCAATGGAATATACAACAATTGTAGCTGCTACTGCTTCAGACGCAGCGCCACTTCAGTTTTTAGCACCATATACAGGCTGTACTATGGGTGAATACTATAGAGATAATGGTATGCATGCATTAATCATTTATGATGATTTATCTAAACAGGCTGTAGCTTATAGACAAATGTCACTTTTATTAAGACGACCCCCAGGAAGAGAAGCTTACCCAGGAGATGTATTTTATTTACACAGCAGATTACTTGAGAGAGCAGCCAAGCTTAGTGATGAGCATGGTGGAGGTTCACTAACTGCTCTTCCAATAATTGAAACACAAGGTGGAGACGTGTCTGCTTTTATTCCTACTAATGTTATATCAATTACTGATGGGCAAATATTTCTTGAAACAGAATTATTTAACCAAGGAATTAGACCAGCGATTAACGTAGGTTTGTCTGTTTCTAGAGTTGGATCTGCAGCACAAACAAAAGCAATGAAAAAAGTTTCTGGTTCCATGAAGTTGGAGCTTGCTCAATATAGAGAAATGGCTGCCTTTGCACAATTTGGATCTGATTTAGATGCATCAACACAAAAACTTTTAAATAGAGGTTCAAAACTAACTGAACTTTTAAAACAAAAACAATATTCTCCTATGACAGTTGCTGAGCAAGTAATTTCAGTTTTCTGTGGAGTTAAAGGTTATTTGGATGATGTTGAACTTAAAGATATTGCTGAGTTTGAATCTAAGATTATTGAAAAATGTAAATCTGAAAAACCAGAAATTTTAGAATCTGTTTTAAGTTCAGGTAAACTTGAAGAAGATACTGAAAAATCATTAATTGAAACTATCATGGAACTTAAGAAGATCTTTAATTCTTAAAATATGGCAACACTAGACGACTTAAAAAAAAGAATAGCAAGTGTAAAGTCTACACAAAAAATTACCAAAGCCATGAAAATGGTTGCGGCTGCTAAACTTAGAAGAGCACAAGAAAATGCTGAAAAGGGAAGACCTTATTCTGAAAAAATGAATAATATTATTCTGAATTTATCTAGTGGCATTTCTGACAAGGAAAATGCCCCTAAGCTTCTTTCTGGAACAGGTGAAGATAAGGTTCATTTATGTATTGTGTTAACATCTGATCGTGGTCTATGTGGTGGTTTTAACACAAATATTATAAAAAAAGCCAAAGCATATTTTCAAAAAATATCTGATGAGGGAAAAACTTTAAAGATTATAACTGTTGGATCTAAGGGATATGATCAATTAAAAAGAGTTTATAAAGATAATATTGTAGAGAGAATATCTTTTAAAGATTCAAAAACTATCAATTATCTAGATGCTGAAAAAGTAGGAAAAATGATAATTGAAAACTTTGAAAAAGAAGAATTTGATGTGTGTACAATTTTTTATAATAAGTTTAAAAATGTAATTACTCAAATACCTCAAGAACAACAAATAATTCCTTTAAAAACAACTGAAGCACAAGAAAATTCTTCTGAGGATAATTATGAATTTGAACCAGATGAAGATGAAATTTTAAGCAATTTATTGCCTAAAAATATATCTACTCAGATTTTTAAAGCGATGTTAGAAAATTCAGCTAGCGAACAGGGTTCAAGAATGAGCGCAATGGATAGCGCAACTCGAAACGCAGGTGAAATGGTTGACAAGCTTACTATTGAGTATAATAGAAGTCGTCAAGCAGCTATTACAAAAGAACTAATTGAAATCATATCAGGAGCGGAAAGTTTATAATTATGAGCAAAGGAAAAATCACACAGATCATTGGAGCAGTAGTAGACGTAAAATTTGATGGAGAATTACCAGAAATTTTATCAGCATTAGAATGTAAAAATGGAGACAACAGATTAGTTTTAGAAGTTGCTCAGCACCTTGGTGAATCAAGTGTTAGAACAATTGCAATGGATGCCACTGAAGGATTAAAAAGAGGAGACGAAGTAACGGCAACAGGTGCTCCCATTCAAGTTCCAGTTGGTCCAGAAACTTTAGGAAGAATTATAAATGTAATAGGTGAACCTATTGATGAAAAAGGTGAAGTTAAAACAAAAGAGAAATGGCCAATTCACAGAGCTGCACCTGAATTTAGTGATCAATCAACAGAGACAGAAATTCTAGTTACAGGAATTAAAGTAGTTGATCTATTAGCACCATATGCCAAAGGAGGAAAAATTGGTTTATTTGGAGGTGCAGGTGTTGGTAAGACAGTACTTATTATGGAATTAATTAACAACGTAGCAAAAGCTCATGGTGGATTTTCTGTGTTTGCTGGTGTTGGAGAAAGAACTAGAGAAGGAAATGACCTTTATCACGAAATGATAGATTCAGGCGTTATTAAGCCAGAAGGTCCAGGATCAAAAGCGGCACTAGTGTATGGTCAAATGAATGAACCCCCAGGGGCTAGAGCAAGAGTTGCCTTAACAGGTTTAACTGTAGCTGAATATTTTAGAGACCAAGAAGGACAAGATGTATTATTCTTCGTTGATAACATTTTTAGATTTACTCAAGCAGGTTCAGAAGTTTCTGCATTATTGGGAAGAATTCCTTCAGCTGTTGGATATCAGCCTACACTTGCAACAGACATGGGTAACCTTCAAGAAAGAATTACAACAACTAACAAAGGTTCTATCACATCTGTACAAGCAATTTATGTACCTGCAGACGACTTAACTGACCCAGCGCCCGCTACATCTTTTGCTCACTTAGATGCAACAACTGTATTGTCTAGACAAATAGCTGAAATTGGAATTTATCCAGCAGTAGATCCTCTAGATTCTACTTCTAGAATTTTAGATCCTAGAATAGTTGGAGATGAGCATTACAGAGTTGCTAGAGAAGTGCAAAAAATTCTTCAAACTTATAAATCACTACAAGATATTATTGCGATTTTAGGAATGGATGAATTATCTGAAGAAGATAAATTAACAGTAGCTAGAGCTAGAAGAATTCAAAGATTCTTATCACAACCTTTCTTTGTTGCCGAAGTCTTTACTGGTTCTCCAGGAAAATTAGTAGATTTAGAATCTACAATTAAAGGTTTTGCTGCAATATGTAATGGTGAGTATGATCATTTACCAGAAGCTGCATTTTATATGGTGGGTACAATTGAAGAAGCTATAGAAAAAGCAGAAAAAATGGCGAAAGATGCTGCTGCATAATGAGTGAAGAGTTCAAAATAGAAATCGTAAACCCAGAAAAATCTTTTCTTTCAAAAGAAGATGTAACAGAAGTTGTTGTGCCTGCTTTTGAGGGAGAAATGGGAATTCTAAAGGACCATATCTCAATTATTTCATTTTTAAAGCCAGGAATTATTAAAATCTTTTCTAAATCAGGAGAAGACAATTATTACGTTGAGGATGGAATTGTTGAATTTAAGAATAATAATTTATCAGTTCTAACAAGTTCTATTTTTAATATTAAAGATATTGATAAAGATAAAATTAGTGAACTACTTGCTCAAGCAGAAGAAAGTTCAAAAAATAGCGTCATTACAGATCAAAATAAATACTTAGTTGATCAAAAAATTGATGTGTTAAAAATTCTTAATTAAGGATTTCTTTTACTTTTTCTTTAACATTTTTGTATACATGTAGCTTAAAGTCTACAACTAGGTCAGTTATACTTTCAAGATCAATCCATTTCCATTCACAAAATTCAGGATGTTTAGTCTTAATATCAATCTCGTTATCTTGTCCTAAAAATCTCATTATAAACCACTTTTGCTCCTGACCCCTATACTTACCTTTCCAAATTATATCTAATAAGTTTTTTGGTAATTCATAAGAGATCAATCCATCACACTCTTTAATTAGTTCAACATTTTTTATACTAGTTTCTTCTTCTAGTTCTCTGTAAGCAGCAGTTAAATAGTCCTCACCCTTATCAACACCACCTTGGGGCATCTGCCAAAAATTTTTTTGATTATCAATTCTTTTTGCAACAAAAACTTTATTATCTTTGTTTAGGACAACAATTCCAACTCCACATCTAAGAGGTAAATTTGCTTTATTGTCCGACATTTATCCGTTGAGTAATTTTATTGCAAAATTCAATTGATTATCAGTTTTAGAATTAAATTTAAAATCATCTGAATCTTCTGCAACCTCTATATCAGGCGTTACACCTACTTCGGAAATAGATTTTCCTGAAGGGAGATAATATTTTGCAATTGTTAATCTAATAGCACCTCTGTTTTTTAAAGGGATTATTGATTGTACAGAACCTTTTCCATAACTATTTTCTCCAAGTATAATAGCTCTTTTATGATCTTTTAATGCACCGGCTACTATTTCTGATGCCGATGCTGATCCATAGTTAATAAGTATAATTAGTGTTTTACCATTTGTTAGATCACCTTTTTTAGCAAACCATTTTCGATTTTCTGAGGCTTGTCTACTTCTTGTTGATACAATCTCACCATTTTCTAAAAAAAAGTCTGAAATTTTAATTGCCTGAGAAAGTAAGCCACCAGGGTTATTTCTTAAATCTAAGATATATCCCTTTAGATCTTTATTTTTATTTAATTTATTAATCTTTTCTTTAATTTGTTCACTACTATTTTCGTTAAAGGAAGTTAGTCTTATATAACCAATATTATTATCTATAAGTTCAGATTTAACAGATTGAACCTCAATTACCTCTCTCGTTATATTAAAAATTAATGCTTTTTTTACACCTCTTCTTCTAACTGTTATTTCAATACTCGATCCAACAGGTCCCCTCATTAAGTCTACTGCTTCCATTAATGATTTCCCTTGAACCTGAGTATTATTAATCTTTACAATATAATCACCAGCTTTTAAGCCTGCTTTTGATGCTGGAGTATTATTTATTGGAGATATCACTTTAACAACACCTGCTTCCATGCCAACTTCAATACCAAGCCCACCAAACTCTCCGCTAGTTTCAGTTTGCATACCTTCAAAACTTTCAGGCGTCATATATGCAGAATAGGGATCTAGTGATTGCAATAAACCATTTATGGCTGAATCCATACTTTTTGATTGATCTACTTCATCAACGTATTCTTTGCTAATTTTTTCAAGCACTTCACCAAACAAATCAATTTTTTTATATATGTCAGTATTTTCAGAAAAACTTTTTTGAAAAGCAAATAATAGTATTATAAAAAAAATAAAAAATCTTTTAGTCAAAATCATATCATCACTTTTTCTTTAGGAATAACTTGTGACCATATTTTTTCTAATTCATAAAATTTTCTTTTATCTGGATGAAATATGTGAACAATTAAGTCTATACCATCAACTAATTTCCAGTCTGCACTTTCTTTTCCTTCAATCTTAGAATTTTTTACTCCATTACCCTTTAATTTTTCTAATACCATTTCTGATAAAGCTTGAATATGTCTAGAAGAAGTTCCACTTGCTATAATCATATAGTCAGCCATTGAACTTTTATTCTTAAGATCTATTGAAATAATATCTAGGGCTTTATTAGAATCTAGGGTTTTTAGGATTAAATTTTTAAGGTCTACGTTTTTTTCCATTAATATATTTAACCTTATCAAATTTTTCTTAATTGAGAAGATGAAATATTAACCTTTTTAAAATTAATAAAAGATAGTTTTTTTTTATTTACACCATTAAAGGTAACAGACTTTAGTGATTTAGCTTTATATCCCTGTCGATCAAATACAAGAAGGTTGCATTTTTTTATAATAGATTTCCATTTATGCCATTTATGAAAATTGATTAGATTATCAGCACCCATAATGAAATAAATCTCAAATTTTTTATCTTTATCTAGATAATTGATGAGGTCGATTGTTTTATTGGAAAGAACTTTTTCTTCATAAAACTTAACTTTAATAAAATTATTTTTACCAATGAATTTTTTTGCAAATTTTATTCTATTTTTTAGATCTGTTTTACTTGTGGTTTTAAATGGGTTTTGTTTGGTAATTGCCCATATAATATTTTTTAATTCTAATATTTTTTTAGCCTGTTTAGAGATTTCTAAATGGCCCTTGTGGGCAGGATCAAAAGTTCCCCCCAAGATTCCAATTTTTGTCCTTTTTTGTTTTAAGTTATTTTCTAGTTTTACCATTACTAACAATTTCGTATTTGTATGAAACGAGCTGTCCTAATCCAACAGGCCCTCTTGGAGGTAATGTGTTTGTCGAAATACCAACTTCACCACCAAAACCGAATTCACCACCATCAGCAAATTGAGTGGATGTATTATGCATTGCTATAGAGCTTTTAACATTTTTTAAGAATTTATTTGCAGTTTTTTTATTTTTAGTAACGATAGAGTCGGTGTGCATAGTTCCATATTTGTTAATATGATTAATGGCATCGTCACAATCTTTGACTGTTTTTACAGAAACAGCTGCCGATAAATATTCAGTAGACCAATCTTTTTCTTTTGCTGGATAAATTTTTCCCTTGTAATATTTTTTTAAAAAACGGTCTCCATATATCTTACAATGATTTTCTTCTAACTTTTTTAAAATTGGGTTACAAAATTTCTTAACAATTTTTTCATGTATTAAAATTGTTTCCGTAGCTCCACAAATACTAGTGTTTCTTAGCTTAGCATTATAGGTAATGTTTGTAGCCATCTTTAGATTAGCATCCTTATCAATAAAAGTGTGACAAAGACCTTCCAAGTGACCGATAATAGGGACGTTTGAAAATTGTTGAACTCTTTTTACTAAATTTTTTCCACCACGAGGTATTATAACATCAATATAATCTTTCATTTTTGAAAGCATAAAGTCGACCATTTTTCTGTCTTTAGAATCTATAAATTGAATAAAGTTTTCGTTCACTTTATTTTCTCTAAGTGATTTTCTAAATAGTTTTGCTAAAATTTTATTAGTATTTATGGCTTCAGAGCCACCTTTTAAAATTACTGCATTTCCAGATTTGAAGCATAAGCTTGCAACATCAGATGTAACGTTTGGTCTACTTTCATAAATAATGCCTATAACACCAATAGGTATAGACACTCTGCTAATTGTTAAACCATTTGGTCTACGCCATTTTTCTAAAGTAGCATCAACAGGATTTTTTAAGTAAGCAATTTTATCTATAGAATTTTTTATACTTATTAACTTCTTTTCATCAATAGTTAATCTCTCTATTAGATTGCTTTTTAAGCCTTTGTTAAGAGCAAATTGAATGTCTTTTTGGTTAGCTTTAAGTATAGATTGTTTTTCTTGACCCAATAAGAATGCATATCTTTTTAAAATTTTATTTTTAGTTTTTGAATTAATTTTATCAAGCGATGCTTTTCTTGCATTTTGTCCTATTAAGCTCATATATTTACTCATTTTATACCTCTACCATATCATCTTTATGAATTACTTCTGATTTAGAAATATATCCCAGTAGTTTTTCTATCTCTTTTGAGTGGTGACCTATAATTTTTTCTATTTCATTAGATGAAAAAGAGCTAAGTCCTCTTGCACATTCGTAATTATTTTTATCTAAAACTTTGATGTGATCACCTTTGCTAAAACGGCCAGATACTTTTTTTATTCCTGCTGCTAATAAGCTTTTACCATTTGAAAGTGCCAGTTTTGCACCGTCATCAATAATAAGTGCACCCTTAGGTGAAATAGAGCTAATAATCCATTTTTTTCTAGCAGCCAATTTTGAAACTTTAGGTAAAAACCATGTGCAATTATTATCTTCAGTTATTTTTTTAATGGGTCTGTTTAATAATCCATTTGCTATTACCATTTGGCATCCTGATAATTGACAGATTTTTGCAGCATCTATTTTAGTCTTCATACCACCAGTGCCATGCTCACCAATACTTTTAGTGGCTATTTTTTCTATATCTTTATCTATATTTTTAATTTCTTTTATTAATTTTGCATTTTTATATATTTTAGGATTGTGTGTATAAAGACCGTCTACATCAGAAAGCAATATAAGTGAGTCTGCACCCGATATTTGTGCAACACGAGACGCTAATCTGTCATTGTCACCATACTTAATCTCTGAAGTAGCAATAGTATCATTTTCATTAACTATTGGCACAAAGCCTAGTTTAAATAAATTATCAAAAGTTCTTTTTGCATTAAGGGCTCTTCTTCTTTGTTCTGTGTCTTCCAAAGTGAGAAGAATTTGAGAAATATTAATTTTTAATTTAACAAATATTTCTGAAAATAAATTCATTAGCTCAATTTGCCCAATAGATGCAACTGCCTGACTTTTATCAATCTTAAGGTTTTTTTTGCTAATATTTAGTTTTTTGCAGCCCATTGCTATTGCTCCTGAGCTTACAATAATAACTTTTTTGTTCTGTTTTATTAATTCCTGAATATCCTTAGCAAATTCACTTAGCCATTTTTTTCTTACTTTTTTTTTGTCATCTATTAATAAAGATGAGCCAATTTTAATAACAATTATTTTAGAATCTTTAAGATACATAAGAGAGTAATTTAGCTTTAATTTTGGATATCGAGCCTTTTTCCAATGTCGAGAGTGTAACCACTTCAGAATCTTTATTTTTAGAAAAATTCTTTAAAATTTCTTTCACTTCTTCTTCCTCTAATAAGTCTGTCTTATTTAATACAATTATTTCTTTTTTTTCTAGTAAATCTTTACTGTAACTCCCTAGCTCATTTCGAACTTGTTTATAAGTATTTTCAAGGTTTTCATCAGTAATATCTATTAAATGCATTAAAGTTTTACATCTTTCTATGTGCTTTAAAAATTGAATACCAAGACCTACACCTTCATGTGCACCTTCAACTAATCCAGGGATATCAGCTAGAGTTATTTCCTTATCATCATAACTTGCAACACCAAGATTTGGATTTAGTGTTGTAAATTTATAGTTTGCAATTTTAGGCATCGCATTTGTAATGGCAGCCAACAAGCTAGATTTACCTGCGTTAGGTAATCCAACAATACCAACATCGGCAATAGTTTTTAGTTGAAGCCAAATTACATATTCTTCACCGATTGCACCTTTGGTAAATTTTTTTGGTGCTCTATTAGTGGAACTTTTAAATCTAGTGTTTCCAAGACCACCTTTACCACCATTAGCTACAATAAATTCTTCACCTTCTTTTTTGAAATCATAAATTAAAGTTTTATTATCTTCTTCAAAAACTTGTGTACCTATTGGAACTTTTAAAAATAAATTTTCTCCACCATGACCTGTACGATTTTGTCCAGAACCATTTACTCCTCTTCCTGCTTTATGGTGTTGTTGAAATCTATAATCGATAAGAGTATTTAAATTTCTTTCTGATTTAAGAAATATGGTGCCACCTTTACCTCCATCACCACCGTCAGGTCCACCGTATTCAATAAATTTCTCTCTACGAAAACTAGGAGAACCATGTCCACCATTGCCGGCCTTTACATAAATTTTTACTTGATCTAGAAACTTCATATTACAACTGTTAATTTTTAGTTGTACTACTAATTGGGTTTTACGGAAACGAATGTTCTGTCTAATCTACCTTTTTTAAATACTACTTTTCCTTCAACAACAGAAAAAATTGAATGATCTTTTCCCATTCCGACATTTTCACCAGGAAAAATTTTTGTTCCTCTTTGTCTAACAATTATGTTTCCAGGAATCACTACTTCACCACCGTACTTCTTAACGCCAAGTCTACGACCAGCACTATCTCGTCCGTTTCTCGATGATCCACCTGCTTTTTTTGTAGCCATAATTTACCTAATTTATTTATTAACTGCTTCAGCTTCTATTTTAGCTTCAACCTTTTCAATCTTTTTATTTGGTTTAACCATTTTTTCCGCTTCAGATAAAATTTTACCATCTTTAGAAAATATTTTACTAATTCTTATTAATGAATATTGCTGTCTATGACCATTCTTTCTTCTAGAATTTTGTCTTCGTCTTTTTTTGAAAATTAATATTGTTCTATTTTTTCCATTTTCAACAAGATCTGCTTCAACTTTTGCACCCTCAACTGTCGGTGATCCAACTTCAATATTTTTGTCATCTCCATAAGCTAAAATTTCTTTAAACTCTATCTTAGTTTCAAGTTTAGAGTCCTCTAATCTTTCAATTTTAAGTATTTCTCCAGCCTTTACTTTGTACTGTTTACCACCTGTTTGTATGATTGCGTATGACATTGTTTAATCTATTTTTTATAAGCAGCAATATAGTCGGGGACTTATTATAGTCAAGTCCGAATAAACTAGAAATTGTCCTTTAAATCCCTCAATTTTGAAAAGGTTTCCTCTGTACTAGATCTAAGAAATATATTGCACTCCAATTCCTCTTTAATAGTGGATGGAATAGTAGGTAGGTTATTTTTTAATTTTTCGTTTATATGTTTAATCTTAATTTTTAGGTTTTCATTGTCTTGGTCATGAGTAATACAAAATTTAGAGTTTTGTTTAGTATATTCATGTCCACAATAGACCTTCGTTTTTTCTGGTAGTGCTTTTATTTTCATTAATGAATTATACATTTGTGAGTATGTTCCTTCAAAAATTTTACCACAACCAAGTGAAAAGAGAGTATCTCCTGTAAAAACAGATTCTTCATTATAAAAATAAAAACATATATGGCCAAGAGTATGACCGGGTACATGAAATATTTTAGCCTGGAAATTTTCTTCGTGCCAACTGTCTTGATCATTGACTAGTATATCTATTCCTGGGATTCTATCCTTGTCTCCTTTATATCCAATAATAGTAGCTCCATATTTTTCTTTTAATTCTATATTACCCCCCACATGATCATAATGATGATGTGTATTTAATATATATTTTAAATGTATATTTTTATCTTCTAAATATTTGATAATAGGCTCTGCTTCACTGGGATCAATCACACATGCAATATTTTTAGTTTTATCAATAATTAGATAAGAATAATTATCTTGTAAGCAGAGTATTATTTGAATTTCCATTTAGCTCTCAATTAAAAAAATACCTAGTTTTGCTGATAAATTTTTAATATTTAGATTAAGTTTATTAATAGAAGATACCTTTTCGTTATGCAGAGCTGACGATTTATCTAATTTAATTTTTCTATTTTCACAAAAATTATAAAAATCTTTTATGGTACACATATGAAGGTTAGGGGTATTATACCACTCATCAGGTAGATTTTTTGTAATTGGCATTGTTCCTTTAATTAATAGGTGAAGCCTAACTTTCCAAAAACCAAAATTAGGTATTGTAACAATAGCTTTTTTACCAACCCTCAATAGCTCTTTAATAACTATTTCAGGGTTTAAAAATGCTTGCAGTGTTTGACTTAAAATAACAAAATCAAAGGAGCTGTCAGGAAATTGCAATAGATCTTTTTCTGCATCACCCTCAATAACAGTTAGTCCTTTTGATAAACATTTTTGAACATTATCTTTGGAGATTTCTATTCCCCTTATGTCTATTTCTTTATTATATTTAAGATATTCCATTAATATACCATCTCCACAGCCCACATCCAAAACTCTAGTATTTATTTCAATTAGATCAGAGATTATTTTAAATTCTTGTTTCATGTTTAGTTTCTAGAATAAGCTGTTTTAATATAATCACCTAGAGTATTTAAAAATTTAGGAACTTTTAAAAGGAATGAATCGTGCCCTTTGTCAGATTCAATTTCGACAAATCCGACCTCAGCACCTATGGCATTTAAGGCTATAACAATTTCTTTATTTTCAGAAGTTGGATAAAGCCAATCAGAAGTAAAAGATATAATAAGAAACTTAGTTTTAGTTTTCTCGAATGCTTTAGATAAATTACCGTGATGTTCTTTGATTAGATCAAAATAGTCCATCGCTCTTGTTATGTATAGGTAGCTATTGGCATCAAATCTATCAACAAATACAGATCCTTGATATCTTAAATAACTTTCTATTTGAAAGTCTGCATCAAAACCAAATTTTAGGTCATCTCTTTCTTGCAACTTTCTTCCAAATTTTTCCTGTAGACCGTTTTTAGATAAATAAGTTATATGTGCAGCCATTCTTGCAATAGACAATCCCTTATTAGGATTTTTATTTTGATTCGAATAATCACCACTTTCCCAATTAGCATCAGCCATAATCGATTGTCTGCCAAGTTCATTAAAAGCAATGTTCTGCGCTGAATGACTAGCTGTGCAGGCTATTGGAATAGCAACTTTTGCTTTATCGGGAAAGTTACTAACGAACTGAAGTGTCTGCATACCACCCATTGATCCACCCATAACAGCAAATAGCTTATCAATGTTAAAAAAATTTAAGAGATTATACTGTGCATTAACCATGTCATTAATAGTGATGACAGGAAAAGTGGTACCATATTTTTTATTGGTTTCAGGGTTAACTTCACTAGGACCATACGAGCCCATACATCCACCAATAACATTGGCACAAATTACAAAATATTTATCAGTATCAATGGCCTTACCAGGTCCAACAGCATATGACCACCAACCTTCTTTTTTAGTGATTGGGTTTATTCCAGAAACGAATTGATCACCAGTTAAAGCATGAAAAATAAGAATAGCATTATCTTTCGTCTCATTTAGAGAACCATAAGCCTCATAAGCTAGAGAATAATTATTGATAGTTTGACCACAATCTAATTTTAATGGTTTATCAATTATAATATTTTTTATGTTCACATTTTTATTCATAAATATTAGCCAAATTTGAATTGTGAGACAAAAAAACTTATTTAGCGGTTTTTTTTAAGCGCTCGCAATTCGGTTAAATCAGCGCATATTTTTTGTACTAGATAGTATTTCTTATGTCAATTTTTTTAAAAAATGACTTATTCTATATGAAAGGATAATATTTTATTTATAAGGTAAATTAAATAAATAAAATGACAGTTCCAAAATTTAAAAAATTCAAAATAGAAGCTTATAAACCTGGCAAGTCAAATATAGCAAAAATACGAAATGTTATAAAATTATCAGCAAATGAGTCAGCTCTTGGTGTTAGCCCAAGAGTAAAGAAAATTTTACAGAATAAAGAATTGTCAATATCGAAATATCCAGACGGCAAGGCAAAAAACTTAAGAAATGAAATTTCAAAGAAATATAAGTGTGATTTTGAGAAGATAATTTGTGGTGCAGGGTCAGATGAAATTATTCAAATGATTTGCCAGCTGTATTTAAAACCATCTGATGAAGTGATTGTTCCTCAGTATAGCTTTTTAATGTACAGGGTATATGCACAAATAGTTGGAGCAAAAGTTGTTTTTTCTAAGGAAGAAAATTTTAAAGTTTCAATAAATGAAATTATCAAGAAAGTAACAAAGAAAACCAAGCTCGTATTCATTGCTAATCCTAATAACCCAACAGGAACATACTTAAATAGAGCAGAACTAATAGACTTAAGAATGAAATTAAATAAAAATGTTTTACTAGTTTTGGATGATGCATATTTTGAATATATGAAAAATAAAGATTATAAACCTGGTTTAGATATATTTAAAAATAAGGATAATGTTGTTGTAATTAGAACTTTTTCAAAAATATATGGACTAGCCTCGTTAAGAGTTGGCTGGGGTCATGGCCCCAAAAAAATTATTTCTGCAATGAATTTAATTAGATCTCCATTTAATGTAAATCAAATTGCACAGATGGCAGCAATAGAAGCTTTAAAAGATAGGAGCTTTATTAGTCAATCTGTGAAACACAATATCATAGAAGCAAATAAAGTTAGAAATGTTTTGAAAAAACTAAGAATTCTTTCAAATGAAGTAACGGCTAACTTTTTATTATTAAATTTTGATAAATGTAAATTTTCAGCTAACTATGTTTTTGATAAACTGGAATCAAAAGGAATTATATTAAGATCTACAGAGGATGGATATAATATTAAAAACAAATTAAGATTAACAATTGGATCTAAAAAAGAGAACATGAGATTTATAACAACGATCAAGGCTATCTTTAATTAATTATGAAAAATGTTTTAATCATAGGCTGTGGGTTAATTGGTTCCTCACTATTAAGGTCAATATCTGAAAAAAAAATAGCTAAAAAAATATTTGTCTATGAAAAATCAAAATCAAATATTTTAAAAATAAAAAAATCAAAATTACCATGTGAAATTATAAATGATTTAAAGAAAATTATTCCAAACTTAGATTTGATAATATTTTGTACCCCACTAGGAGAATATGAAAAAATAATTTTAAAGATAAATAAATATTTATTACCCAAAACTATCATTACAGATGTTGGGTCATCTAAAGAAAAGTCTATGAACTTAATTAAAAGCAAATTGAAAAAAGGAATTTTTTGGACATCCAGTCACCCTATTGCAGGGTCAGAAGTTAGTGGTCCAGAACATGGTAAAAAAGATCTGTTCTTAAATAAATGGTGCATTCTTATCAAAGAAAAAAATACCAATAAAAAACATCTTTTAATACTAAGTAATTTTTGGAAAAAAATTGGTTCTAAAGTTGCAATTATGGACTCAAAAAAACATGATACAGTTTTTTCTATGACAAGTCATTTACCTCATTTAATTGCATATAACTTAGTTAAAACAGCTACAGATTTTGAAAAACAACAAAAATATGAATTAATTAAATTTAGCGCTGGTGGTTTAAGAGATTTTTCAAGAATTGCCGCATCTAATGAAATTATGTGGAGAGATATTTTTTTTAATAACCAAAAAAATATTTCAAAAGTTATTGATTTGTTTATTAAAAATTTACGTTCATTTAAAAGAGATATTAAATTAAAAAATAATAAATCAATAATTAAAAAACTAATTGATACAAAAAAAGTTAGAAAGAAAATAATAAAACTAAAACAAGATATAAATAAGCCTGATTTTGGAAGGAAAAATTAAATTTTTATATTTTTGATTAGCTCATCTAGATATATTCTAAAGTAACCAGATGATTTAACAGCAGATTTATAGATAGGTTTTCTTACTTGAGCCCAGCTAGCAGTTTTTATAGATTTTGAATTATTTTCATGTTTTAAACAATTTTCTTCCCATTCTAAATTACAAAAAGCTAATAAATTTTTAATTTCTTGCTTTGGATTTTCTACTAATTTTTCATAATTTATATTAAAAAACTCATCTGAAAATAATTCTTTCCAAAATTTTATATAATTTTGATAAAGAGAATAATATTTGGCAAGATTATTTAGGTTATTAGAAAAAGGCAATGATGTAGAAAAATAATTTTTATAATTAGACCAACAGATGTCAATGGGATCTCTATTACAATTAATAATTTTTGAGTTAGGAAAAACTTTTTTAATAAAACCAATATATCTAAAATTTAGTGGTGCCTTATCAATAAAAACTTTATCTGAAGAATCAATCTTTGATATTTTGGACATATATTCTTCCTGTATTATTTCTAGTAAATTTGTCAAATCATTATTTTTAATTGAGGTTAATTTTTGATTATTTAAAATTTCATTATGTATAATATTAGATAAAAAAGAAAGCTCTCCTCCTCCAAAAACATTTGAGTGAGAGGAAATTATTTGTTCCACTAAAGATGTACCAGATCTTGGCATACCTACTATAAAAATTAATTGTCGTGTATTTTTATTTATCTCAATATGATTTATATATTTAATTGTTTCTTTAATTTTATCAAAATTTTTAATATCCTGATGAATATCATATTTAACAATTTCACTTAGGTACTGATTTGCTTTATTAAAGTTTTTAAAGGAATCTTCATATTTTTTTATATCTTCAAAACTTTTTCCAAGTGCAAAATGTAGATGTATTAGTTGCTGCTTATTAAGTGTTTTATCTTCAATTTTACTAACCATTGTTTTGAGGTGGTGGTTATCTTCTCTGTATTTTGTAAATGTTGAAATTAATCGATCTGCCTCAGTAAATTTTGGATTGATTTCTAAAATCTTATTTAAATGATACTCGGCATCATCAAATTTTCCCAAACTTATATAGATTGCTGCTAAATTAAATTGTGTTTCGGTTAAATTTTCATTGATTAATAATGATTTTTTATAAAAAAAAATGGCTTCATCTATCTGATTTAGATCTTTTTTAAGATTACCAATATTATTTAATATATTTATATAGTTTGGTGCAACATCAAGCCCTTTTTTAAAATAACGCTCTGCTTCTTCAAAGCTTTCTAAGTTGTGTTTACTTATTCCCATATTGTTTAAAAAATAAGGGTTCTTTGGGTTTTTTTTAAGAGCTTCCTCCATAATTTCTACAGAAAGATCAAATTTTCCTAAACTTTGATATGCAATTGATAGTATATTATAAATTATTTGATGACTGCGTTTTCGCAATAAACCCTTAGCTTCAGTTATTACCTCATCGAACAGACGAGCTCTCAATTTATTGGTTAATATATCAGTTTTTATCTTTAATTGTTGATCAGATATCATTAATTTTTTTAATGCTTTTAGTTTTCAAATTAGATTTTTTTGTAATTTCTAAAATTGTATTCTTAATATTCATAGTTACTACTTTTTTTCTAGGGCCATATGCATGAATTAAATAGTTATTATTAAGACAAATTGCAACATGTCCTTTCCAATAAATAAGGTTATTTTTTTTATATATATTTGTTTTATTAACTTTGTTAAAAAATTTTACCTGATCTTTGGTATCTCTTGGACAAAACATGTTATTAAATTTAAAAAAAATTTGAACTAAAGCAGAGCAATCAATTCCTTTGTAGCTGTTACCACCCCATTTATATTTTATATTTTTAAACATTTTGATATTACCAAAGAGTTTAATTTTACTTTCAACAGGCACTATATCTTTTTTCTTAATCCAATATTTATCAAAACTATAAAAATTATTTTTATAACTTTTTACCTTGATGTATGAACAGAAACTGATGCATTTACTTAATTTGGATTTTATATTTGGTTGAGAGTATAGTTTTGCTTTCAAAATTGAGATTTTATGAGTTTGTTTTACATTTTCAGGAAATTTTCTCTTTGTAATGTAGCCAACATAATTATCATAAGAGGTTTTAATTTTTAACATATTATTAAATCTTTTAATTATTTTGAATTTATCACCATATAAAAGTTGAGTAGATATTTTTTTTTTGGAAGAACTATCCTCATAAACATTTAGTATTAATTTATTATTTATCATTTAATTTTTTATTGGAGCTACTTTTGATAGCCATATTATCAATATTAGCACTGGTATTCCAAGCAAAGCAGTAACTATGAAGTAATTTGAATAGCCAATGGCATCTACCCAGCTACCTGAATAACCGGCAACTAATTTAGGTATAAAAAGCATTATCGAGCTAAATAGAGCATATTGGGTTGCGGTAAATTTTACAGATGTTAAGCCAGATAAATATACAACAAATGCAGCGCCAGCAAAACCACTTGCTACATTGTCTGCAGTAATTACTGTTATTAAAAATTTAATACTAGCCTCAGATGTTGCAAGCCAGGCAAATAATAAATTACTACCTGATGCTATCAATGCACCTAAAAATAGTGATTTCATTGTTCCAAATTTTAAACAAAAAAACCCACCTAAAAACCCACCTATTATTGTGGCAAAGACACCAAAAAATTTTGAATATGTTGCTATTTGATTTATGTTGAATCCCTTTTCTAGATAAAATATATTTGCCATAACACCCATTACAACATCAGCTATTCTGTAAAGACCTATTAGTAAGAGTATAAAAAAAGCAAACTTTCCGTATCTACCTATAAAATTTAATATTGGATCAAGGTATATTTTTTTAACCTTTTTTTTAGAAATATATTTGGTATTCATCAACAGAAAAATAATAACTATAAATAAAGAAAAACATAAAAAAATCCTCATAATAGAAAATAAAAATTTTTTTAATATTTCATTAGTATTAAAAGGGTTTTCAATAAAGTTATATAAAAAAATAAAGCCAGCTAATGAAAGAATAAAAACAAATAAAAATTTTGCATGTTCGTTGATTCTTAAGGTATTTTTTTTATTTATTTTAGGCTCTTCTAAGTATAAAGTTGTCACCACACCAACAAGCATAAATAAAGCCATAATTAAATAAACAATTTTCCATACCTCTTTATTATACACTTCATTGCCCAAATAAGAGGCAAGCCATAAACTACCTGCACCACTAACTAGCATTGCCAATCTATACCCAGCTATATACATTGATGAAAGTGGACCCTGTAAATATTGTGGTGCCGATTCTATCCTAAATGCATCAATCAAAATATCTTGTGTAGAACTAAATATAGCCAAAGATGTTATTGATATTGTAATAAATATCAAATTTTCAGCAGGGTCTGTTATTGAAGTTAAAATTAATGAAATTATAATCATTAATTGTGTGAAAAGTAACCATCCTCTTCTATGTCCTAATTTCTCAAAAAAAGGAATTCCAAAGTTGTCTACTATTGGAGACCATAAGTACTTAAATGCATATGCAAAACCTACCCAGCTAAAGAGTGTAATTGTGCTCCTGTTGATACCAGCTTTAAATAGCCAAACAGATAAAGTAGAAAATACTAAAAGTATAGGTAATCCTGATGAAAACCCCAAGAATAACATTTTTAATGTTTTATTTTTAAAGAAAATGTAAATATTTTTATCTTTCAATTTATTGTCTCCAAAAAGATGGGAGAAATAATACGAGTATGGCAAAAAACTCCAATCTACCTAATATCATTCCAAGTGTTAAAACCCATTTAGAAATTTCAGGTAAACTTGAAAAATTACCATTAGGACCTATTATAGAGCCTAATCCAGGACCAACATTTGATATTGATGTAGCTGCTCCCGAAATTGAAGTAACAAAATCTAAACCACTTAAAGACAGAAATGCTGTTATTAAAAAAAATATAACCAAATAAAGAAAAATAAAAGAGATAATGGATGCCATAAATTTATCATCTACTTTATTTTTATCATATTTAATTATAAATATACCTCTTGGATAAATATTTTTTTTTAATTGATTAACAATAAATAGATATAAAATTTGAATTCTAAAAATTTTAATTCCACAAGTTGTTGAGCCAGCACAACCACCAATAAACATTAGAGTTAAAAAGAAAATTAGTGGAAAATTTCCCCATCCATCAAATTCTCCGGTGACATATCCTGTGCCAGTTAAGATAGAAATAACGTTAAAAACAATTACTCTTATATTAATTTGAGAAAAATCTTTATTTTGAAAAAGTGAATAAATAAAAAGTAGAATAATTGAAAAAATAATTATCTTAATAAATGATTTAATTTGGACATCGGAAGTAAATATTTTTTTGTCTCCATTTAAAAATTTTATATAAGCAATAAAAGGTAAACTACCTAATATGATAAAAACCATGGATGATATTTCGATAGGTAGGCTATTAAAATATCCAATAGATTCGTTATAATTCGAAAATCCACCTGTTGCTATTGTAGTCATGGAGTGAGTTAGGCTATCGAAAATATTCATACCAAAAATTTTATAAGTAACAGCACAAAGTGTTGTTAATACCAAATATACGTAAATTAATCTAAGAGATATTTCCTTAGATTTTGGTAATAACTTTTCTGAAGAATCGTTACTTGAAATCTTAAATAACTGCATTCCCCCGACGTTCATTATTGGCATTAAAGTTATTGCCATTACAATAATACCAATTCCTCCTAACCATTGAAGCATAGCTCGCCATAAAAGTATTGATCTAGGTGCCCCCTCCAAGTTTGAAATAATTGTAGACCCTGTCGTGGTTATACCAGACATACTTTCAAAAAAAGAATCAGTAATGGACAGTTCAAGAGTAGAAAAAATAAAAGGTAAAGAGCCAAATATTGCAATACTCAACCAAGAAAGAGCGGTCAATAAGAATGCTTGTTGTAAGTTTAACTTTTTGTCATGGTTTAAATTTGTCAAAAAAAATAAAACACCAAATATTATTGAAACTATAGAAGCCCCAATAAAAGAAGAATCTAGTTCAGAATAAATAAATTGGGCTAAAATTGGAATCATCATAGAAATTCCAAGAATAATTTGTAAAATACCCAAGGTAAAAAAAACAGTTTTATAATTAGACATTTTGATAGAACATTATTTTATGGTAAATAAATTTCAACTCTATAAGAGTTAATAATAACACCTAATATAAGATATTTCTTATTAAACAAAGTGATTGAAAAAGAAAATTTAGATAAAACTAACGCATGGCCATTTGTTGAGGCTAAAAAAATGTTGCGTGAAAGAAAATCCTTTATTGAGAAAAAAGGTAAAATTATTTTACAAACCGGCTATGGACCAAGTGGATTACCCCATATAGGTACATTTGGTGAAGTTGCAAGAACATCAATGATGGTTAATGCGCTAAAACAACTTACGAATATACCAACAGAAATTATAACTTTTTCAGATGACATGGATGGTTTCAGAAAAGTTCCTGAAAATGTACCTAATCAAGAGCTATTAAATAAAAACCTTCATAAACCTTTAACTCAAGTACCAGATCCATTCAAAAAATTTTCAAGCTTTGGTGAGCATAATAATGAAATGTTAAAAGATTTTTTAGATAAATTTAAATTTGAGTATAGTTTTAAAAGTTCTTCAGTTCTCTATAAAAGTGGTTTTTTTAATCCAACGCTACAATTAATTTTAGAAAACTATCAGGGTATCATGGATATAATTCTTCCAACACTTGGTAAGGAAAGACAAAGAACCTACAGTCCCTTTTTACCTATATGCTCAGACACTGGTAAGGTTTTAGAAATTCCAGTTTTAGAAATCTTAAAAGAAAAATCTAAAATTATATTTGATAATAATGGAAAAAAATTTGAGGTAAGTATCTTAGACGGACATTGTAAATTACAATGGAAAGTAGATTGGGCAATGAGATGGTACGCTCTTGATATAGATTTTGAAATGTATGGAAAAGATTTAATTGAAAGTGCGATATTATCATCAAGAATAGTTAAATTGATTGGCAAAACAAACCCATCTGGTTTCGCTTATGAACTTTTTTTAGATGAAAAAGGTGAGAAAATTTCAAAGTCAAAAGGTAATGGGATCACTATTGATCAATGGTTGGAGTACGCATCACCTGAGAGTCTTTCATTATATATGTATCAAAATCCAAAAAGAGCAAAAAAGCTATATAAAGAAATAGTTCCTAAAACAGTTGATGAATACTTAGACCTTATAGAAAAAGCTAAAAATCAGAATGAGTTGCAGCTATTAATGAATCCAGTTTGGCATGTACATAATGGATTAATTCCTAAAGAAGATACTATTATGAGTTTTTCAATGCTTTTAAATTTAGTGGAGGCAAGTAATGCAGATTCCAAGGAATTACTTTGGAAGTTTGTAAAAAAATATAAAAAAGATATCTCAGAAAAAGATCATATAATTTTTGATAATTTAATTGGCTATGCTATTAAATACTTTAATGATGTAATCAAACTACAGAAAAAATATAAGAAACCAGATTCAAACGAAAAAATTGCATTAGAGGCTCTAGTAAAGACTCTTGATGATTGTAATGATGCAATGTTACCTGAGGATATTCAAACATTAATTTACTCAACTGGAAAAGAAAATGGATATTCAGAAAATCTACGTGATTGGTTTAAATTGATTTATGAAGTCGTATTTGGAGATGAAAATGGTCCAAGAATGGGGTTTTTTATAAGCTTCTTTGGAGTTAACGAAACTAAAAAATTAATAACAGAAAAAATAAAATAATGTTTTCAAAATTTAGATCACTAATTTTTAAAATTGATCCTGAAACTGCTCATAATTTAGCAATTAAGTCTTTAAGATTAAATTTGACACCCAATTTAAGGGATGAAAATAAAGATGATCCAATGTTCAAGACTAAACTATTTGGCAAAGAAATGGATAACCCAATTGGAATGGCCGCCGGATTTGATAAAAATGCTGAAGTTTATAATTCTTTATTTAAACTTGGATTTGGGTTTGTTGAGGTGGGGACTGTTACACCACTTAAACAGTATGGAAATCCAAAACCAAGAGTATTTAGACTGGTGGAAGACGAAGCACTTATAAATAGATTGGGATTTAATAATTTAGGATCAGAAAGTGTAAGCAATAGAATTCGATCAAATTTGAATAAGGGTTTATTGGGAATTAATATAGGTCCAAATAAAGATAGTGATGATAGGCTAAATGATTATTTAATTGGTCTTAGAACTTTTCATGATATCGCTGACTATATTACAATTAATATTTCCTCACCTAATACAGAAAACTTAAGAAGTTTTCATGATGAAACTAAATTTGATGAATTAATGAATTTAGTTAAAGAAGAAAAAATTAAGCTTAAATCTAAAATACCAATTGTTGTAAAAATTTCTCCTGATATTTCAGATGAACAAATTGAAGTATTAAGTAAAATATTGTTAGAACACAAAGTAAGTGCAATAATTGTTTCAAATACAACCGTAGGAAATAGAGGTAAATTAAACAATATACTGAAACATCAAAAGGGTGGTTTATCTGGAAAACCTCTTGAAGAAGAGGCTAATAAATTAATAAGTAAGTTTTACAGATTATTAAAAAATAAAATTGAAATTATTGGAGTAGGTGGTGTGGACTCAGGAGAAAGTGCACATAGAAAATTTTTAGCTGGTGCAAGCTATGTTCAATTATATACTGGTATGGTTTTTCAGGGTCCCAATATCGTTGGAAAAATAAAAAAAGAGTTAAAAGAAATATTAATTACTGATGAGATCAAGAATTTTAGAGAAATAATAGGCAAGAAACAGCCTAATTAAAGCTAATAAACTTGACGAGGTCACAAACTCATCTTATATAGTCACTAAATATTATGTCTAAAAAATGTGAATTAACTGGTAAAATACCTATGAAAGGTCACAATGTTAGTCATGCTAACAATAAGACCAATAGAAGATTTTTACCAAATCTAAAAAAAACAAAATTTAAAAGTGAACTTTTAAAAAGAAGCTTAACTTTAACCGTTAGCAATGCAGGTGTTAGATGTGTTGATAAAAAAGGTACTTTTGATGAATTTTTAAAGACTGCAAGAAACAAAAATATATCACCAAGATTAAAAAAATTAAAAAAAAGTATATTAATTAAGTCACCATTCGTAAAAAAAGCACCCAAAGTATCCCCTAGTAAATCAGCTTAATGAAAAAGTTTTTTATACTACTCTCATTTATAATGGGAGTTGTTGTTTTAACTTCAAATTATTTAGTACAATTTCCGATCAACTATTATGGTTTGGAAGAAATATTAACTTATGGAGCTTTTAGTTATCCAGTTGCATTTTTAATTACAGATTTAGCAAATAGATCTTATGGCAAGGTTGTAGCTAGAAAAATTGTTTATGTTGGTTTTATTATGGGGATTGCATTTACCCTTTTCTTTTCAACAAATTTTGCAGACTTAATTTCAGTTAGAATTGCTATAGGTTCAGGCACAGCATTTATGGTTGCGCAGTTGTTGGATGTTCAAATTTTTGACTATTTAAGAAAAAAGAGATGGTTTGTTGCTCCATTAACTTCATCGTTAATTGGGTCTACTGTTGATACATTTTTATTCTTCTCTATCTCATTTTACGCAACTGGAATACCATGGGTTACTCTATCTCTAGGTGACTTAGCGGTTAAAATATTTGTTGCTTTAGCAATGTTAATTCCATTCAGATTATTATTGGGAACTCTTAAAGCTTCAAAAGCTTAGTATAAAAATTTGTACGATAAAATTTTATAAGCAAGTTTTGCTACAAGAAAATTGTAAGAATTAAAACCTTTTATAGGTGAAAGTTCATTTATATCTGCACCAACAATATTAGAGTTCTTAGCAGCTATCCGTATAATATTTAAAGTTTCATCCCATAATAGTCCACCTGGTTCAGGTGTACCTGTTGCGGGCATTATACTTGAGTCTAAACCATCAACATCAAATGTTAAATAAACTGTTTTATTCTTTATCATTTTTTTAAATTTTTTTAAGTCCCATTTAATTTTGTCTTTTGCCCAAAAGATATCAATTCTAGATGAGTTTTTTTTTAAGAATGGTATTTCACTTTGAGATATATTTCTGATCCCAAATGAGATTATTGAAACATTTTTATGATCAAGACATCTCCTAATAGCTGAAGCATGAGAAAATTTTTCTCCATTATAACTCTCCCTTAAATCTGCATGTGCATCAAAATGTAGTAGGCATATTTCTTTGTGTTTTTTTACAAATGGAGCAATACATCCAGGTGTTATTGAGTGTTCCCCACCAAAAGTGATTGGAAATAGTTTTTTATCTAATATTTCTTGATTTATATCAGACATCTTTTTAAGAGCTTTTTTAATGTCTTTATCAATTTTAAATGGTTTTAAAGTTTTAATTCCAATTTTTTTGTAGGGTTCACAATGTAATTCTTCATCATATAATTCAACTTGATGTGATGCTTTGATAATTTCTTTAGGGCCATTACGAGTTCCACCACCATAACTTACAGTTTTTTCTAAACCAAATGGAACAACTACTACTTTTTCTTTAAAATTAACATCATTGTCAATTCCTAGAAACCCGTTTTTATTAGAAAGATATTTCAATTTTATTTAAATATTTTTGAGAAGTTTTTTCTCGTTCTATTTTTCCAGTCACCTTTATGATAAGCATCACTTGCAATCAAAGGAAGGACACTAGTTGCTTCTGCAAAAACCATTTGTTCTTTTGCAATATCTACTTTGCCCCAAGAGCTTGCCTCTTTTAATGTGGAGCTACTACAAGCACCATCCCTAGAATCTGCAACTGTAATTTGCACTGCATATTTATGCATCTCAACCTCTTTTCCTAAAAGTTCAGCACAGATAACAGTATCTTGAACAAAATTTTTTGGTACTCCTCCACCAATCATAAATAAGCCAGATCCTTTCGATTGAATCTTTATTTCAGTTAATTCACGAAGCTCTCTAATAGAATCTATCGTAATATGGTTTTTAGGATTATTTTCTTGGTGAGTGACCAATCCAAAACCAGCACTTGAGTCTGTAAATGCGGGACAAAAAATGGGAACATTATTGTTATATGCTGTTTCAATTAAAGAATCTTTTTTTTTAGAATTTTTCTTTAAATATTTTCCCATTTCATAAATAAATTCTCTTGATGTGTAACTTCTTGGATCAAGTGTATCTGCTATTTCACATATTTTTTGATCACATTCCTGTAACTCTTCTTCATCAATATATGTGTCGTAAATCCTATCTATATAATTTTTTCTTAATTCAGTGTCATCTTGAAACTGTGAACCTTGGTAATGTTTAAAGCCTAAAGCTTCAAAAAAATCCATATCAACTATTGAAGCTCCTGTAGCAATAATTGCATCAACCATATTATATTTAACTAAATCTTTATAAATATTCATACATCCTGCGGCAGAAGTTGACCCAGCAAGCGTTAAAAAAATTGTGCAATCCTTATCTTGAATCATTTCATTAAAAATATTGGCCGCATTAGCTGTTTCTCTTGAAACAAAAGACATTTTTTCCATTGAGGAAATTATTTTCCTTGCATCAAACGAAGTAATATCGATGTGTTCAACTGGATTTTGTAAGAAGCTTTTTTTGCTATTATGAGTTAAATTTTTGTTTTCTGACATTAAGCAACTAATATACCTTTATTGCTCTCTTTACCATATAACGTCATTATAGGTTCGTCTTGTACTTCATAAATTTCACTAGAATAAAAACCATTGAATTGAGTTCTAAAAGTTAGACCGTAGGCCCCAAGTTGACCTAGCTCAATATAATCATTTTCCTTAATATTATTTGGAAGTAAAAATGGTCCCTTCATGTAATCCATACTATCACAAGTAGGGCCATAAAAATCAAAAGCAGTTAGTTTTTTTGATATTGCTTTTCCATTTTTAATCAAACGAGATGGGTAAACTATGTTTGGTGTACCCGCATCAAAAAGAGTTCCATACGTTCCATCATTTATATAAAGTTTTTGTTTTTTTCTAAGATTTACTCTTACAATTGTTGATCCACTTTCTGCAACTAATGCTCTTCCGGGCTCACATAATATTTCAGGAAGTTTTTCCAACTTTAAATTTGATAAACCTTTTTTTATTTCTTCAAAATAATTATCCAAAGATTGAGGTACAAGATCTGGATAAATTGTAGGAAATCCACCTCCAATATTAATATAATCTGGAATAATTTTAGTTTTTTTTATTATATTTCCAATGTCTGCAATCCCTTTTGTATATGAAATAGGATGCATGCATTGAGATCCCACATGGAAACTTAAACCTATTTTTTTTGCATATTGCTTTGTTAATCTCAATAAAGCGGTCGCCTCAGATATGGATGCCCCAAATTTTGTTGATAAATCTATTTCAGCATGCTCATTTGAAACAGCTACTCTTACAAATAATTCAAGATCTTTTGCCTCGTTAGTTGTTTCAATAATTTTTATTAATTCATCTTTAGTATCAAGGGAAAAAGCTTTAACATTATAATTAAAATAAGCTTCTTTAATACTTTCTCTACTTTTGACTGTATGCATATATGAACATTTTGCATTTGGATTAATTGCTCTTATATCTTTAATTTCTTGAATAGAGGCTATATCAAAGTTCTTAATCCCACTTTCAACTATTGCTTTTAGTACTTCAGGATGTGGGTTAGTTTTTACTGCATAAAGCACTTTACCAGGAAATTTATTTCTAAAATATGTAGAAGCTAATTGTATTGATTTTTTCCTAATACAATAAATAGGTTTTTCTGGTTTTAGTTGATTTATAAGATCATCAACTGTTTTAAATTTTTGCATTATGTCTCCAAAAAAAATTTAATAAAAAAAAGTTCTTAAAAATACTTAAAAACTTTCATATAAATTATGCAATTAAGGCAATAATTAATTAATGTAAAGTAAATAATAAGTGTTGAAATTATTAAATATGACACCATATAAGCTTCATGACTGAACTAAACAATTTAAAAAAACTTGCTGATTTTGAAAATAAAAGCTTATTAATTGTTGATGATGACAACCCTTTCAGAGACAGGCTTGCTAGAGCAATGGAAAAAAAAGGGTTTGAGGTTTTTCAAGCTGAGAGTGTACAAAAAGGTATTCAATCAGTTATAGAAAAAAAACCAGGTTTTGCTGTTGTTGACCTTAGACTAGCTGATGGAAACGGGCTTCAAGTAGTAAAACAAATTCAAATTTCTAATCCAAACAGTAGAATTATAATGTTAACAGGATATGGAAATATTCCAACAGCTGTAGCTGCGATTAAAGAAGGTGCAATTGATTATCTTGCAAAGCCAGCAGACGCAGATGATGTTGAAAAAGCATTGCTAGCTGATCCAGAGAAAAAAGCTGAACCACCAGAAAACCCCATGTCAGCTGATAGAGTTAAGTGGGAGCACATTCATAGAGTTTTTGAATTATGTAATAGAAATGTATCTGAAACTGCTAGAAGACTTAAAATGCACAGAAGAACATTACAAAGAATTTTATCTAAAAGATCCCCTAGATAAATTTTCTAAATTTAATAATTTTTTTAGCTAATATAGTTAACAAACAAATCTTAAATAATTCAGCTAATAAGAATGGTGTAACTCCTAACTGAAGAATTGGTTTGTCCCATCCAATTAAAGTTCCCAACCAAATAGCTCCAAATACATAGATTACGGAAACAGAAAATATTAATTTTCCAAAAATTATAAAAATATTTTTATTAAAATTTAAGTAGCCTGTAAGAAAGGAAGCAAATAAAAACCCAATTAAATATCCCATTGTTGGACCAGTAAAATAAACTATCCCAACACCTTTTTCTGGTGAGTTAGAAAATACAGGCATTCCCAGAATACCCTCTAGAAGATAAACAGCTACAGATGACAGGCCAATTTTATATCCAAAAGCAATTCCCAAAAAAAGAACTACAAAAGTTTGCATTGTCATAGGTACAGGATAAAATGGTATTTTTAATTTAGCTGAAATAGTTAAAGCCATTGTTCCTATAAAAATTAGAATAAATGTTTTTAATACTTTTTGAATTGAATTAGTTTTTAATAGATCCATATTTACAAATTACTATTTATTAATGTGATAATCTAGTTTTTTATTAGTCTTAAAAAAACATCCTCTAAATTGCCATCATCAGTTGAAATATCTATTATTTTTACGTTATTTTTCTTAATTAAATTAATTAATTCTTCCATATTAATTTTACTTTTTTTATAGGAAACACAAACCTCATTATCTATGTGTGAAACTATTTTTAAAGATTCTAGATCGTCATCATTAATATTAATCTTTATGTCAGTTTTAAAAGTTACCTTTTTGGTTTGAATTCTGTCTAATAAATTCTTAGTGCTGTCTAGAGCAACAATATTTCCTTTATTTAATATAGCTATTCTTCCACACATTTCCTCAGCCTCCTCAAGATAATGAGTTGTTAGAATGATTGTTACACCAAGTTCATTGAGTAATTTTACATTTTTCCATAAATTTTGTCTTAATTCAACATCAACACCAGCTGTAGGTTCGTCCAAAATAACTATTGGTGGCTGATGAACTAAAGCTTTAGCCATTAGCAACCTTCTTTTCATCCCACCAGATAAACTTCTAGCATAGCTGTTAGCTTGTTTTTCTAGGGATACCAATTTTAGAATCGTATCTGTAATTCTATTTCTTTCTTTAATTCCATAGAGACCAGCCTGTAATTCTAATAATTTTCTTGGACTAAAAAATGGATCAAGATTTACTTCTTGTGGCACTATTCCAACCGCAGCTCTAACTTGTCTTGGGTTCTTATCTAAGTCAAATCCCCAGACATTTACTTGTCCAGCTGATTTTACTACTGTTCCAGCTAAAATATTTATAAATGTTGTTTTCCCAGCACCATTAGGACCAAGAAGACCAAAAATTTCTCCTTCTTTCACGTCTAAGTTTAAATCATTTAATACAAGTTTGTCTCCAGTCTGTTTACTTGAATAAATTTTTTTTAAGTTTTTAACAGAAAGTATATTTTTTTGCTCCATGCGTGTTAATACAATTATAGTATTTAAAAAAATTAAGATAATATTATTTGATGGATAAAATAAAAAAAACAGACCATTTTTATTTAATAGATGGTTCAGGTTATATTTTTAGAGCTTATTATGCATTGCCACCCCTAACCAGAAAAAGTGACGGTCTGCCAGTTGGTGCAGTTAGTGGATTTTGTAGCATGTTATTTAAATTACTAGAGGATTCAAAATCGAATGAAAATCTTCAAAAACCCACGCACTTTGCTGTAATATTTGATGCGGCTAGAAAAACTTTTAGAAATGAAATTTATTCAGACTACAAAGCAAATAGATCAGAAGCCCCAGATGATTTGGCACCACAATTTGAATATATAAGAAAATCTGTAGTTGCTTTTAATTTACCATCTGTAGACCTTCCAAATTATGAGGCAGATGATTTAATAGCTACTTACGCAGAACAAATTTTAGCAAAGGGTGCGAAGGTAACAATAGTCTCTTCAGATAAAGACCTGATGCAACTGTATAGAAAAGACGTTCGTATATTCGATCCAATGAAAAATAAATTTATAACAACTGAAGATATAATAACCAAATTTGGAGTAGGTCCAGAAAAAGTTATTGATGTTCAATCTTTAGCTGGGGACAGTAGCGATAATGTTCCAGGAGTTCCAGGTATAGGGGTTAAAACTGCAGCAGAACTGATTAATAAGTATGGAAATTTAGAAAAGTTATTAGATAACGCTCAAGAAATAAAACAAAATAAACGTAGAGAAACACTTATAGAAAACAAAGATAAAGCAATAATTAGTAAAAAATTAGTGACACTAATGAAGGATGCTCCAGTTGAAAGAAAGATAGAAGAATTTCATCTAAAGGAGATTGATAAAGATAAGCTATATAAATTTTTACGAGAAATGGAGTTTAATAGACTTCTTAGCTCTGTCATTTCTGCATATGGCGAACCTGAGCTAGGAGAAATCGCAAGAGAGACAAAACCTGACAAAAAACAGCAAAACATAAATAAAAAAAACTATCATCTCATCACTAATGAAAAAGAAATAGATGAGTGGATTAACGAAGCAGAAGAAGCCGGAGAACTAGCAATTGATACTGAAACTAGTTCATTAAATGTACATCAGGCTGATTTAGTAGGAATTTCATTAAGTACTAAAATTGGTAAGGCTTGTTACATTCCAATTGGTCATAAGTTTAAAGGATGTTTAAAAAAAGAAGATGTAATTAAAAAACTAAAACCACTTTTAGAAGACAAGAGTGTAAAAAAGATTGGTCAAAATATTAAGTTTGATTTTATTGTCTTGTTTAAACAAGGAATAGATATGAATTCAATGGAAGATACAATGTTGATGTCTTATGTATTGGATGCTGGAAAAAATAGACACAACATGGATACCTTGTCTGAGATTCATTTACAGCATAAAACAATTTCATTTAAAGAAATTGTTGGCACAGGCAAGAAAGAAATAAATTTTAGTGATGTAGAGCTAGATAAGGCAATGGAGTATGCTTCTGAAGATGCTGATATTACTTATAGATTATACAAAATATTTAGTAAAAATTTAAAATTAGAAAAATTAACTAACATTTATGAGATCTTTGAAAAACCTTTAATTAAAATATTAGCATTTATGGAAATTGAAGGAATAAAAATTGATAATAAATTTTTAAAGGTGTTGTCTAAAAAATTCGAGAAAAAAATCAGTAAACTAGAAAAAGAAGTTTTTAAAATTTCAAAAAAAGAATTTAATATTGCCTCACCAAAACAATTAGGTGAAATTATTTACAATGATTTAAAGATTGCCGTACTTAAAAAAACTAGAAAAGGAAGTTTTGCCACAAACGCAAGTGTGTTAGAAGACTTAGCATTTAAAGGACATGAATTTCCTAAATTAATTCTTGACTGGAGACAGGTATCTAAACTTAAAAATACTTATTCAGATGCTTTACCTGAACATATTAATCCAAACACTAAACGAGTTCATACTTCATTTTTATTGGCTGCAACAACAACAGGAAGGCTGGCTTCCAGTGATCCAAATCTACAAAATATTCCTATTAAATCAGATGATGGTAAAGATATAAGAAAAGCTTTTATGGCAGAAAAAGGGTTCACATTAATATCTGCAGATTATAATCAAATTGAAATGAGAATTTTAGCTGACTTGGCGGAAGTCAAAGAGCTAAAAAAAGCATTTAGTAACGATGAAGATATTCACTCTCTCACAGCAAGCCAAGTATTTAATGTTGATATTAAAAAAGTAGACCAAGACATGAGAAGGAAAGCCAAGGCCATTAATTTTGGAATAATTTATGGTATTTCACAATATGGTCTTGCAAAACAAATCAACGTTTCAAATCATGAAGCAGATGAATTTTTAAGTGCTTATTTTTTAAAATTTCCTGAAATAAAAATTTATATGGATAATACAATTAAGTTTTGCAGAAAAAGTGGCTATGTAAATAATATTTTTGGTCGAAGATCTCATTTTAATGGAATTAATGATAAAAATTTCAATATAAGAAATTTTCAAGAAAGAGCAGCTATCAATGCCCCCATTCAAGGGTCAGCATCTGAAATCATGCGACTTGCAATGATTAGACTTAACAAAAAATTTGAAAGCATCAAAAACAATAAATCAAAAATATTATTACAAATTCATGATGAACTAATTTTTGAGGTCCCGGTAAAAGAAGTTAAAAATATAACTGAGATAATCAAAGATGAAATGACAAGTGTTACAGAAAGCGATTTACACACTTTTTCAACTCCATTGACGGTAGATGTGAATACAGGGGACAATTGGGGAATACTTCATTAATTTATCTCCATTGCCTAAATTAGAACAATTTAGTATTTTTAAAGTAGATTATGCAAACACAAACAATAGCTCTTATTGATGATGATAGAAATATACTCACAAGTATAAGTATAGCGCTCGAAAAAGAGGGCTTCAAAGTCCAAACGTACATTGATGGAGAAAGTGCTTTAATTGGTTTAACTAGAAATCCACCAGACCTTGCTGTTATAGATATAAAGATGCCAAAAATGGATGGCGAAGAACTTTTAAAAAAATTAAGAAAAAAAACTTCCTTACCCGTAATTTTTTTAACTTCAAAAGATGATGAGATAGACGAACTGCTAGGCTTAAAGTTGGGTGCAGATGATTTTATAAAAAAGTCAGGAGGTTTTTCTATTAAAGTTTTAATAGAAAGAATAAGGGTTCAACTTAGAAAAAAAGATATTAATAACAATCTTGAAGACACAAAAAATATTATTTCACATGGGAAGCTAAAACTTGACCCCTCACAACTTGAATGTGAATGGGATAGCAAGCAATTACCAGATAAACTTACGACTACAGAATTTTTAATAGTTAAAGAATTAGCAAAGCGACCAGGAATAATAAAAGAAAGAGCTCAACTTATGGATATTGCTTATCGAGAAGATACGGATATTGAAGATAGAACTATTGATAGTCATGTTAAAAGAATTAGAAAAAAATTTAAAAAAGTTGACCCTGATTTTACAGCTATAGAAACAAGATATGGCAGTGGATACAGATGGAACGTTAGTTAATGTTCGGCAATTTTCTAAAAAGTTTATCTATATTAAAAAAATTTTTATTTATTAATTTAGTTATTTTTTTAATTATAGGGTGTTTAACAGCTCTATACATTAGCAATGCAAAACCTAATTTAATAAAAAATAAAACATCCAAGCATATTCAGATAATTAACAATACAATTGAGCATATTTTAAGATTAAATATAAAATTTGAAGAAGAGGATATTAGAAGATTTTTATTTTCAACAAGATTTTTGTTTCAAAATCTAGACAGAGTTATCTTATTTGATAATCAATTTAATTTAGTAGGTGATACTGATACACTAGATTTAGATCCAAGATCTTTTTCTAGCAGGCTAGATATAGTCGAGTTAGAAATTTTAGATAAAAAAAAAAAAAAAAAATTGTAGAAACAAAAAATTTAAATAAAGAAAAAACTGTTTCACTTAAAGATCTTCTTACTAATTATTCGTGGTCAAAAGATTATGGAAAACCCTTTACCTTTACTCAGGAAGGCTATGATCAGTTTTTATTAACAACAGTTAAAAACATAACATTGAATGGAGTAAATATTGGATACCTAGTAATTACTGAAAATGCTAATGATGTTAAATCTGCTATTGATGAAAGAAAAACATTTATTCTAAGAACGGCAATATTTATAATTATAGTAATATTTATATTCTCTTTTGTTTTAAATAGATATTTTCTTAAGCCTATAAAAAACTTAGTAGCTTATACAAAAATTATAAAAGAAAAGAGTAAAAAAAAAACAAATATTAATGAGCTCAAAAGTAGAAATGATGAGTTAGGAACTTTGTCAAATTCGTTAGATGATATGACAAGTGAACTTCAAAAAAGAATTTCTCATGCAGAAAACTTTTCAACTGACCTTGTTCATGAGATAAGAAACCCCCTAACATCATTAAAAAGTGCTTCAGAAATATTGAATGAGACTGATGATCAAGCTCAAAGAAGTAAATTAATTAATATTCTCAATCATGATGTTCAAAGAATTGAAAGATTGATCACTGATTATTCTCAAATACTAAAAGATGAGGTTGCATTAAGTAAAGAAAAAATGAAAAAAATTAATCTAAAGTTAATTGCAAGATCTGTAGTAGATGACTTTAATAATATTTATGAAGCAAAAAGAGGAATTAAAATAATATTAAATGATCAAGGTGATCATGAAGAATATTTTATTAATGGAATAGAAAATAGAATTGAGCAAATTATTGCAAATTTATTGGATAATTCAATTTCATTTAGTGGGGATAATAAAAAAATCTTAGTTGAAATTTACAAAGGAGATAAGGACAAGATCATTTTAAAAGTTATTGATGAAGGAAAAGGATTTGAGGAAACAGATACAAAAAAAATATTTAATAGATTCTATAGTAATAGGCCAGATACTTTTGGTGAGCACTCTGGTTTGGGCTTAAATATAGTAAAAAACCTTGTTGATCTTCATAGCGCTACTATTTATGCCTCAAATAATGTAATGCAAGAAGGTGCAAATGTTGAAATCGTCTTCCCTAAAGTTTAATCATAAGTTGATTAATCAAATTTTTATTGTATAAAACTGAGCAATGGATGATTTTAAGGTTAAAGACATATCACTAGCAGACTTTGGAAGAAAAGAAATTTCAATAGCTGAAAGTGAAATGCCTGGCCTAATGGCATTAAGAGAAGAATATTCAGGAAAAGCACCTTTAAATGGAGCAAGAATATTAGGATGTCTTCATATGACAATTCAAACAGCAGTTTTAATCGAAACTTTAGTAGAGCTTGGGGCGGAAGTAAGATGGTCTTCTTGTAATATATTTTCTACGCAGGATCATGCTGCTGCAGCAATAGCTAAAGCAGGAATACCAGTTTTTGCTTGGAAAGGTGAAACTGAAGAGGAAGCTGTATGGTGTATAAGACAAACAATAGAAGGTAAAAAAGACTGGAAAGCAAATATGCTATTAGATGACGGTGGTGATTTAACTGCAATGATGCATAGCGATTATAAAGACTTGTTAAAGGAAATAAAAGGTGTTTCAGAAGAAACAACAACTGGAATTAAAGCATTAAATAAAATGGAAAAAGAAGGATCATTAATGATACCAGCAATTAATGTTAACGATTCAGTTACAAAATCAAAATTTGATAACCTGTATGGTTGTAGAGAAAGTTTAGTAGATGGAATTAGAAGAGCCACAGATGTTATGATGTCTGGTAAAGTTGCAATTGTTGCAGGCTTTGGTGATGTTGGAAAAGGTAGTGCTGCATCTTTAAGACAAAGTGGTGCAAGAGTTATGGTTACAGAAGCAGATCCAATTTGTGCACTCCAGGCAGCAATGGAAGGCTATGAGGTAGTTTTAATGGATGAAGCAATAAGTAAAGCAGATATTGTTGTTACCGCTACAGGAAATATAGACATTGTTACTGCAGATCATATGAGAGATATGAAAGATAGAGCAATACTTTGTAATATTGGTCACTTTGATAATGAGATTCAAGTAGAAGCCTTAAAAAATTATAAATGGACAGAAGTAAAACCAGAAGTTGATGAAATAGAATTAGTTGATGGAAAGAGAATTATTCTTTTAGCCAAAGGTAGATTGGTAAATTTAGGTTGTGCAACAGGACATCCAAGTTTTGTAATGAGTGCATCATTTACAAACCAAGTAATGGCACAAATTGAGCTTTGGGATAATCATAAGAATTATGAAAATAAAGTTTATGTGTTACCAAAATCATTAGATGAAAAAGTAGCCATGCTTCACTTAAAAAAAGTAGGAGCAAAACTTACAAAACTATCAAAAGACCAAGCTGACTATATAAGTGTTGAAACAGAAGGTCCATTCAAACCAGATGCTTATCGCTACTAATAGCGAAAAAATAGACATCTCCTTAGAAGATAAAACATCTGAGCTAGCTAAAATTTTTTCAAGAACATTGCATAAAGGAGATGTAGCTTATTTTCATGGAGAAATAGGAGTTGGAAAAACGACTTTTATAAGACATCTAATTAATAATCTTCAACAATTAAACAAAATAAATTTAACTGAAGTTACTAGCCCAACATTTAATTTGGTAAATGAATATGATGTTGGAAATTTTATTATACAGCATTATGATTTGTACAGGCTAACTGACTATAATGAGATAAAAAATATTGGTTTATTTGAAAATAGAGAAGAAATTGTGACACTGGTAGAATGGCCTGAGAAAATAAAAAAAACTATTGATAACAAAATAGATTTATTTTTTGAATATAATGATGATTTAAACAAAAGATATTTAACAATTAAGGGAGTTCAAAATAAAAAATAGATGTTGCAAACTAATAATAAATTAAAAAAAATTAAAGGTGATGCATCATTTAGATCTTTTTATAGGAAGTCATCATCAAAAAAAAAATCAATCGTAGTTTTTGCTTCTAAGGAAAAAGAGAAAAACTTGTTAATATATGATGCAATAAATAGTCTTCTAATTAAAAATAAAGTTTTAGCACCTAAGCTTTATAGTGAGAATTATAAAAAAAATTATATAGAAATTGAAGATTTTGGAGAGGATTCAGTTTTTGGTCTATTAAAAAAAAATAAAGACAAACGAGAAACTCTCTATAAAAAATCTATTGATTTACTTGGTGTGATTCAAAAAATTAAACAAAATCGATCTAAAAACTTTAAAGGAAATACTTACAAAATTCCAATTTATGATAATATTAAATTGTTTAATGAAGCAAATTTATTCTATGAATGGTATGCAAAAAAATTTGTAAAAAAATATAGATTAACCAAGTTTAAGATTGATATAAAAAAACAAATTAAATTTTTATTAACGCACCTTAAATCAAAAGAAAAAATTTTTGTTCATAGGGATTTTCATGTATCGAATTTAATGAAGTTCAGAAATAAAATAGGAGTTATTGATTCACAGGATGCTTTAATTGGAAACAGGGCTTATGATTTAGCTTCCTTAATTGATGATGTTAGATTTAAAACAGATGAAATATTTAAAGATAAAATTTATCGTTATTATCTAAAATTGAATAAAAAAAGAGTTAACGATGCTACTTTATTAAGTGATTTTGAAATATTATCCATTCTAAGAAATATGAAAATCATTGGAATATTTACAAGATTGGCCATAAGAGATAAGAAAAAGCAATATTTAAAATTAATTCCTTATGCTTGGAAATTAATTGAATTAAGAATTTCTAATAATAAAAGATTTTCTGAGCTTAAAAGCTTACTAGACCTTAATTTTTCAAAAAAAATAAGAAATCAAAAATGAAGATTAAAACTGCATTAATTTTATGTGCTGGATATGGTAAGCGCTTAAACCCAATAACACTGACAACTCCAAAACCTTTACTAAAGATAAATCAAATAACTTTATTAGAAAATTGTATTAATTTAATACATTCTTTAGGAATTAATAAAATTTTAATCAACACATTTTATCTTAGTGAAAAAATTGAACAATTTCTTAAAGCTAAGAAATTTAATTTAGAAATCAAGATAGTCAATGATGGTTCAAATATTTTAGATACAGGTGGTGGAATTTTGAATATGATAAATTCATCTAATGAAACAGATTTTATTACATTTAATCCAGACACTGTATGGAATGAAAATTATAAAAAATACATTGAGGATATGGAGAAGTTTTATTTTTTAAATAAAGTCGAAAATATACTTTTATTAGTCAATGAAAATTTGAGTTTTGACAAAAATTTGAAGGGGGATTTCAATCTTAAAAAGAATATAATAAAAAAAGATAAGCTTAATCGTTTAATTTATACAGGGTGCCAGATCCTGAATAAGAGTTTATTCGATTCATATGGGGTAGGCAATTTTTCAATTTCAAATATTTGGAATAAATTAATTAATAAAGATGAGTTATATGGTTTTGAGAGTTTAGAAGATTTTAGACATTTAACAGATCTTAATATCTATAAAGAATTATTAAAAAACTAATAAGTCCTTAGCTCTATCTTGATCTAGGTAAGAACATTCTTTAATATTTTGTTTTGAATCTAAACTTATCAAAAGTGGATTGCCCGTTGGTATTTCGAGTAATGTTATTTTTTGATTATCCAGTCTAAATAAAAATTTGCACAATGCTCTTATAGAATTCCCATGAGCAGAAATTAAAATATTTTCATTATTTTTTAGTTTATCTTGAATTTCATTAGTATAAAATTTCATTACTCTTTCATAGGTATCTTTAAGGGACTCGGTATCAGGAATATTTTCTTTTGGAATACTTTTATACACCTCTATATTTAATGGGTGATATGGATTATTTTTGCTTAAAGGATCTGGCTTAATATCCCAGGATCTTCTAAAAGCATGGATTTTATCTTCACCAAGTTTTTCTCTCATTTCGTCTTTATTTAGTCCCGTTAAAGCTCCGTAATGTCTTTCATTTAATTGCCAGGCTTTAATTGGTTCTCTCTTATCTCTTAAAGTGTCCTGAATAAATTTTAGTGTGTTGATGGCTCTTAACTGAAATGACGAATAAAAATGATTAATATCAATTTTAGCTTCCTTAATATATTCGCCAGCTTTACAAGCTTCTAATTTTCCTTGACCAGTGAGGTCAACATCAACCCAACCAGTAAATCTTTTTTCAAGATTCCATTCACTTTGACCATGTCTTACTAAAATTAAATGAGTCATTTGATATATTCTGATAGCTGATAAAAGAAATAAAATAAATAAAATTATTATGAATAAATTAAAAAACTTTTTTAAAATAGGGTTTTATTCTGCTAATATTATATTGATAATTTTATATTTGTATCCAGGCAGTATACTTGGATGGTTTCTATATAATAATCATCTAATACAACCTCAAATCACTAAAGATTTTATAGTTTCAACAAATCATGTTTATGCTTTTATTTTACTTACAAGCTTGGGAGCGCTTTCTTTTCATAATACTAAAAAAATTAACTTTTTAATTATTTATTTATTTTTATTATCAATTATTTTAGAATTATTTCATATTATTATTCCAGTTCGTGGATTTGAATTAAGTGATTTATTTGGAAATATTGTAGGTGTTATATTGCCAGTATTTATCTATAAAGTTGTAATTAGACATGTTTAAACTTAGAAATTATTTTTTAATTTTATTAATTATTTTTATTACTGGCTGTTCCTCAATACCTAAAAACACATCAAATAGTTGTTCAATTTTTAATGAAAGATATCTTTGGTATAAATATGCAAAAAAAACAGAGCAGAAATGGGGAACCCCAATTTATATTCAGTTAGCTATAATTAAGATGGAATCGGATTTTGATTGGTTAGCTAAACCTCCAAGACAAAAATTATTTAAGATTATACCATATAAGAGACCATCTAGTTCATTCGGATATTCACAAGCAGTAAAGGGAACTTGGGAACAATATAAAAATGAAACTGGAAATAAATTAGCAACAAGAACAAGGTTTAAAGATAGTGTGGACTTTATTGGTTGGTACACCGATAAAACGGAGTCTCTTTTAAAAATTTCTAAGAAAGATGCTTTTAGACAATACCTTGCATACCATGAGGGGTGGGGTGGTTATAAAAATTATAAGAATAATCGGAAAGTTATAGGCTTAGCTAAAAAAGTAGAAAAACAATCTAATAAATACAAGTCACAATTACAAGATTGTCAGAAAAGATTAAATAAAAATAAATATATTATATTTTAACGAAGTTGTTTCTTTAACTCAATATCAACAGCGTCTATTCGTTTTGTATTCTTTGCTAACACCAAGTACATGGTTGGTGTTATATACAATGTAAAGAATGTTGATATAATCATTCCACCTAGAATAGTAGCGCCCACAGCTAGTCTTGAAGCTTCACCAGCACCCGGTCCAATATTCCCTATAACTAAAGGCATCATTGCTATCATCGTGCTTATTGAGGTCATCATTATGGGTCTAAATCTTAATTGACAAGCTTCCTTAACTGAGGATTCTATATTTTTTCCAGCAGTCCTTAGCTGATTGACATAATCAACAATTAGAATACTATTTTTAGTTGAGATTCCAATTAAAATTACAAGCGCTATTTGTGAGAAGATATTAATAGAACTGTTCAAGAATAGTATAAAGACCAAACCTCCAAACAAAGCCAGTGGGACAGTTAACATAATAATAAATGGATGAATAAATGAATTAAAAGTTGCAGCCATTACTAGATAGGCAGTTAGAAATGCTAATCCAAAAATAATAAATAGTTCATTACTAGTTTCTTTTATTTCTTCTGATTTACCTTTCCATGCAATTTGATTAGAAGAGCCAATTTCTTCCATTGTTTTTTCTAAATATGCAATTGCTTCTGTAAGCGTGTAAGATTCAGATATATTTGCAGATATTGTTACAGCTCTCTGCCTGTTATATCTTGCTAATTTTTTTGCAGATCCTTTTTCACTGAACTCTACTAAATTTGCTAAAGAAATAAGTTTACCCGAGCTTTCAGATCTAACAAATATTTTAGAAAGTCCTTCTTGAGATCGTCTATCAGCCAAGTATTGCTGAAGTATAATTGGGTATTCTTTACCAAGTCTATTAAATTTCGTTACAGTTTTTCCACCATAAAGAGTTTCTAAAGTTTTTCCAATTGAGTCAGTAGATACACTCAAATCTTTAGCTTTATTTTTATTAATTACCAGTTTGATTTCTGGTTTGTCTCTAGAATAATCCGATTCTATTCTGGATAAATTTTTATTCTGTTGTAATTTTCTGATAACTTTAGATTGTATTTCCTCTAACTCTTCATAAGTACTGCCCAATATAACCATTTGAACAGGTTTATTGTAGCTAGAAACTCTAATAGATTGAGGTGATATTGGAAAGGCTACAGTTTCTGGTACAGTCACAATTTTTCCAATTGCTTCCCTCATTATTGTTTGTGAGCTTTTATCTCTTTCAGCCCATTCATCCAATAATGCAATTATTATAAAGCTATTAAAAGAATTCTTATTACTGCCGAAGCCTGGCACTCTCATTATAAATCTTTTATATGGACTATTCTCAGCTTGCAGAAGAGGAATTAATCTTTTTTCAACATCTTCTGCTCTTTTTTCAGTATATTCAAAAGAACTCCCTTCATCTGTAAATCCAAGAACAAGATATACACCTCGATCTTCCATAGGTAATAATTCTTTTTTTGTAAAATTAAATAAAACACTAGAAACAATAATAGTGAAGATAATGAATGAAATTATAATTTTTTTCTTATTCAGCCAATAGCTTAATGTTTCTTCATAAAATTTTGATAATGATTTAAAAATTTTGTCAAATTTTGTAACTATAAGATTTTGTTTAGGTTCTTTTTTTAAAAACTTACTTGCTAACATAGGTGACAATGTAAGCGCAACAAAAGAGGACACTACAACTGAAAAAGATAAGGCAATTGCAGTTTCTTTAAATAATGTTCCTGCAATTCCATCTATAAAAATTAAGGGAATAAATACAGCAACTAGAATTAATGTTGTAGCAACGATTGCAAAACTAATTTGTTTTGATCCTTTATAAGCTGCAACCAAAGGGCTTTCTCCATTTTCAATTCTTCTATAAATTGCATCTGTCATTATAACTGAATCATCAGTGATTATTCCAATTGCCAGAATAAAGCTTAATAAAACAAAAATATTTATTGATAAACCAAATAAGTAAAGACCTAAAAAAGATGCTATCAAGCTTACAGGTAATGCAACTGCTGGAACGATTACAGCCTTTATATTTCCCAAGAATAAGTAAATAATAATAACCACAAGTATAAAAGCGATGATCAAAGTTTTGTATACTTCATCAATAGCAGTACCCACATATGTTGCTCTGTTAAAAGCTACTTCTATATTTAGATCGCCTGGTAATATTTTCTTAACTTCATCTATTTTTTTATTTATTTCTTTAGAAAGTTCCACTGTTGAAGCGCCACTTTTTGCATAAATACCAATTCCTACAGTTTTTAGATTTAAAGCATTCTTACTTTGTGCCTTGAAAAGATTTTTTTCTGAAACTGGACCGAACTCAATATTGGCAATATCCACAAGTCTTATAATACTATTTTGGTTTTTTTTTATAGGTAATGCTTTTAATTTTTCTATATCATCATATGATTTATCTAAATTTAATATTAAATCAATATTGTTAGCCTCAAGAGTACCTGCTGGTAGACTTACATTTTCTTTTCTTATCGCTATCTCAACTTCTTGAATGGTCAAATTGTAAGCTGCAAGTTTAATTGGATCTATCCAAACTCTAACACTTAAATCTCTTAAACCACCAGTTCTAATAGTTCCTACGTTCTTAACACTCGAAAACTGATCTACTAAATACCTCTCAACATAATCTCCAAGTTCTAAGTCACTCCAAGTTGCGGAAGATACAGCTAGCCACATAGTGGTTGAAAACCCTGCTGATTGTTTGAGTATTTGAGGAGCATCAGCTTCACTTGGTAATCTATCAACGATTCTTGCTACTCTTTCTCTTATATCATTGGCTGCATTATCTAGGTTAATGTCAGTATTAAATTCAACATTAATTGAACTACTTCCATTTTCTGATGTTGAGTTAATATTTTTTACTCCTTCTACCCCACCAATTACATCTTCAATTACTTGAGTTACCTCTTGATCAATTATAGAAGCTGAAGCAGACTTATAGTCTACTTTAATTTGAACTACAGGAGGCTGTAAGCCCTCAGGCAATTCTCTTACAGGCAACTGTGAAAAAACAAATATACCAAAAACGATTAATATAAGAGACATTACCCACGCAACAACTGGTCTTCTTATACTTACATCAGTTATAAACATTATCTTTTAATAGGTTTTATCTTGCCTCGAGGTCTAACTTTTTTTAGTCCTTCGGCAACTATAGTTTCTCCCTCATTAAGACCAGAGATTATCTCAATAAATCCACCATCCCTTATTCCAATTTCTATTTCAACTTTATTTGTAATATTGTCTTTTGAAACTTTATAGACATAAGTTTTGTTTCCCTCTATCATCATACTAGTATCAGGTATTGCAAGAGAATTTCGTTCATTATAATTAATAATAACTTCTAGAAGGGAGCCTGGAATTAATTCAGAGTTTTCATTTTCAATTATAACCCTTGTAAGCAAACTTCTTGTTTCAGCATTAATCCTGCTTGAAACAGCATAGATTTTTCCTCCGTATGTTTTATTTTTGTTACCTGAGAATTTTGCCTTAATGGGCAAATCTTTTTTAATGAACGCTGCAAAAGTTTCAGGAATTTTTAGGTCAGAATATATAATCGAATTATCATCTAAAGTTATAATTATTGAGTTATCCGAACCAAGAATGTCACCAGTAATACCTCTGTATCCAAGAACACCACTAAAAGGTGCTATAATATTTCTATCTTTAAGCTTAACAATTAGATCACCTTTTTTTACATAATCCTTAAGGATTAGTTCAGATGTTAAATTATCTTTTTTAATTCTAAAAGATTCTGCTCTCTTTGATACTGCTGTACCGAAGCTTTCAACATTTTCTGAAAAATTTTTGTAAACTACCTCTTTAACTATTACTCCAGGAGGAGGTCTTTTGCTGAATTTTTTTTTAAAATGATTACCAATCATTGTTCTTCCAATAATTACTATTGTGATTATTAAAAAAAAAGTAATGATTACTGTGCTAATTTTTGTTGATCTTTTCATGCTTAATTATTTCCATACTCACTCCATCAGCCATCATAAATTGTTGGCATATATTTAATGTCTATTAGAGAATAAGCAAGAGCCAAAACCGAAGCAGTAACGCCAGAACCACATGTAAATACTACATTTTCATCAGGTTTAATTTTAATCAATTTAAATTTATCAAGAATTTTTTCTTTAGAAATGAATGTGTAATCTTCATTAATAAGCTCAGAAAAAGGTAGGCAAAAAGAATTTTTTATAGAGCCACTTCTTAACTCTTTTCTTGGTTCAGGAACCTTACCTTCAAACCTCTCTCTACTTCTTGCGTCAATAACTTTGAACTTATTTGTATTAATATTTTCATCAATTTGTTTTTTATTTTTTACTAATCTTTTTTTTTCATTAGCTATATAATTAGAGCTAATAGTATTTATTAAATCATTAAATACTGGTTTTTTTTCGTTAATCCATTTTTTTAAACCACCATCAAGTACATGAACCAAACTAGGGTCGTGACCAAAGTAAATAAAATTATACCAACATCTGCATGAGCTGATTACATCTGAATTATCATAGATTACTATCTGCTCATCATTTTTAATCCCCATATTGGAAGCAATACCCTCCCATGACTTAGCATCTATTAACATATGAGGTAGATTAGTATCTTTTTTAGAGTTTTTATCTAAATCAAAAAAAATTGCATTTTTAATATGTTTATTTTTATATTCATCAAAACCATTGCGTTGTGTTTGCGGCATGTGCCATGAGCAATCAATAATTTTAACTTTATCTAAATTTTTTTCTAACCAATTTGTACTAACTAAAGACATATTATCTTTTTTCTAAATATCTCTGATGGTATTCTTCTGCTGGACAATAATTTTTTAATAAAGAAGATTTTGTTACAACATTCCCAGATAATTTTAAATTTATTTTTTTTATAATATTTTCTGCAATTTCTTTTTGCTTGTCATTCAAGTAAAATATTTCACTTCTATATTGTGTTCCAAAATCAGGTCCTTGAGAATTTAATGTTTTTGGGTCATGAATTTCAAAGAAGAATTCTAAAATTTTTTCATAAGATATGATTGTAGAATCAAAATCTAATTTAACAACTTCTGCATGATTTGTAGTACCAGTACATACCTCTTTGTAAGTGACCTTTTTACTGTCACCCCCACAATAGCCAACTTCAGTTTTAATAACTCCTTCAAGTTTACTAAACTTAATTTCTGGTCCCCAAAAACACCCTAATCCTAATATTGCTATTTCCATTGATAATACTTTAATTTAATTTACAAATTATTCCTATGCTAACTAAAAATCAATTAGGCTTTTTGTACATGTTTCTATCTGTATGCACCTTTTCTATTATGGATTTGCTCGTAAAGTGGTCAAGTGACTACCCAACTGGGGAGGTTTTATTTTTTAGGGGTTTTTTTGGATTGTTGCCAACATATTTTTTAATACCAAAAAATAAATTAAGAACTTTTTACACAACTAAAAGATCAAAAGAACACTTATTCAGATGTCTCATGGGTTTAATGGCTTTAATAGCAATAGTTGTTGCGTTAAGAGAGCTTCCTTTAGCTGTTGTTGTTAGCCTGTCATATGCAGCACCATTATTTATTACCGTATTATCAATTTTTTTACTAAGTGAGAAAGTAGGTATTTTTAGATGGTTGGCAGTCTTAATAGGATTTATAGGAGTTATTATAATTGCTGAGCCTGGCTTTAAGGGCATGAATTATCTCTACTTTCTTCCACTAATATTTTGTATTGGTATGGCTTTAGTAACTATTGCAATTAGAAAGTTGTCCACAACAGAACCTATTTGGCTTATCTCAATTTTTTTTACAATTACTATTTCAATTGCTGGCTTAGCCACAATTCCAATGGGATGGAAAATGCCAAATTTTCAAGACTTTATTCTTTTGGCTTTAATTGGAGTAACAGGAGGTTCTGCAAATTTATTTTTAACTCAATCATATAAACTTTCTGAAGTATCATTAGTAGCACCTTTAAAATATTTGGCTTTGGTGTTTGCTATATTTTTTGGTTATTTTATTTGGAATGAAATACCAACCATAAAAACACTAATTGGTGCATCACTTGTAGTTCTTGCGTCACTTATAATCTTTAGAAGAGAAATTTATCATAAACAAAAAATACCATCTACCACTAGACATGAATAAAAAACCAAAATATTGGAACACTGCAAAAAAATATTTATCTAATAAAGATAAAGTGATGTCTTTATTAATTAGCAAATATAAATCCCCCTCAGAAGCTGTGCTTACTTCTAGAAAGGACATATTTTTTTCATTATGCAAGAGCATTATTGGACAACAAATTAGTGTTGCTGCTGCCAATTCTATATTTTCAAAATTTCAAAAAAAATGTAAGAATAAAATAAACGCTAAAACTGTTTGTACACTATCCACTGCTCAGATAAAAAGTTGTGGACTAACTAAACAAAAAGTTAAAGGAATAAAAAGTCTAGCAAAACAAATATTAGATAAATCATTTAACCCTAGGTTAATTCCTAAAATGTCAGATGAAGATGCTATTATCTATTTATCTCAGTTAAGACAAATTGGTAGATGGTCAGCAGAAATGATCTTATTGTTTACTTATAATCGTTCAGATATTTGGCCTATACAAGATATTGGTCTTTTAAGAGGAATTTCAAAAAATTATAAAAAAAAATATCTACCACCCGAATCTTATGTAAAATTATTAAACAAAAGATTTAGTCCATATTGTTCAGTTGCAACCTGGTATCTTTGGAGAAGTATAGATCCAGAGCCTATTCAGTACTAAAACCTTCTACAATTTGTAAATTTCGCTCTGTAGTATTTTTAGCTATAGCCCACCCATCTTGATACTCTTTAAAATCGTGGCATTTCATAGCTTGTTTGTGACTTGGAAATTCCCAAATGACAGTTCTTGGATAAGTTTCACCCTCTAAAGTTTCAAATTTTCCACCTCTTACTAAAGGTTTTCCTCCATAACTTTTTATTATCTCAATAACTTTTGAACCATAATTTTTTAAATTTTCTTGGTTATCTATTTTTTTATATAAAGCTATCCAGTATACTTTCATATTAGTCTATCCATGTTTTGAGTTGATTTTGATTGTCTTGAATAAATTGAGGTAATTTATTTATGTCATATTTTTGAAGTTTATGTCTTTTATCATCACCATATTTTTTTGACTTTTTGTCACCAAACATATCATAAATTGTTTTATTACATTTAATTAATTCTTTGATTTTGTCATACCCTAGTTCTTCAGCCTCATAATCTCGGTGATGCAAGTATGATTTTAACTTTAACTCAATATCACTAGCATTTTTGATATTTGAAAAATGCCAACCACCATTTTTAATAAAAGTTTTATTAATATATTTATTTTTAGAAAAAAATGTATCTAAACGCCAGAAAGAGTACTTTTTATTTTTGACATTTCTTAACCATTGAGGGCTTTGTAATTTACTTTTTTTACAAGCCTTAGTTCCATGCCATTTGAAATCTTTTAGATATCTATTAAATTTATAATAAAATATTTCTTGTTCAAATATAATAATTTGATTATTAATCTTTGTTAAATCTATTGAATTGAAATTTGGTATTTCATCTACATCAGAAATTAATATTACGTCATTATCATCTGCTTGTTTGATTCCTTCCAATATATAGTTTCTTTGATCATTTTCTCTTAAATGTGCATTGTAAATCAATTTATAAGATTTTGTTCCTTCATTATCACTATCTTCTAATTTAATAATTTTACTAGGTTCGTATTTATGTTGCACATAAATAATTTTATTCTTAAATTTTTTAAATTTATTAATATCAAATTTAAATTGTCTTTTTACACCATTATGAAAAAACTGACTCTCGACTATAACAAAAAAATCAACATATTTGTCTAAAGTATTTAACCTTAAATCGAGCAAAAGTTCTTCGTCGTAAAACATAAAACAATCAAATATTTTCATAATTTTTTATTTCTTTTTTATTTTTATTTATATGATAAAAAATTTTATGGCAGATAAATTAATTATCACTTTTGAGGAGTATACAAAAATTGTTGAAAAACTAGCAATAGAAATACACAATAATTACAAACCTACAGTATTAGTTGGAATTATGAGGGGTGCAGCGCCTATATTGGATATCCTCTCAAGAATTTTAAAATTACCCATAGCATATATTGTAATTCAAAGTTATTCAGGAGAAAGTATGGAAGATAAGCAAGGGCAATTAATGTTTGCAAGAGAGATTAGCTCTTTAGCTGAAAATAAAGATTTTAATAAAGTATTATTAGTTGACGATCTATCTGATACTGGTTTAACTCTAAACAAAAGTATTGAATGGCTGAAGAAATATGAGCCAACAAAAAATTATATTAATGAAGTTAAAACAGCTTGTTTGTGGAAGAAAAAATCTTCTACATTTGAGCCTGACTTTTGTCCTGTAAAATTAGATTCGGACCCATGGATTGTTCAGCCAACGGAACATTACGAGGAGCTATCTATGGAAGAAATAATTAAAAGAAATAAATAGGGCTGAAATTAATCCAGCCCTAAAAATTAATTTTTAAGCAACCGCAAAACTTGCAACACTAAGTATCGCAATAACCCATATTGCTGGTGAAGTTGTAGAAAATTTACCAGTAAATAATCTAATTAAAGCATAAGAAATAAATGCTAGAGCAATCCCATTACTAATACTGTAAGTTAAAGGCATAGCAATCATAGCAAGGACTGCAGGTGCAGACTCACCAATATCGTCCCACTCAATATCAGTGATATTTCTAACAAATAAAACTGACACATATAAAAGTGCAGCCCCATCAATTTCTTTTGGTAAGCTTGTTGCTAATGGAGAAAGGAACAGACAAGCTAAAAATAAAACTCCAATAGTTAAAGAAGTCATCCCAGTTCTTCCACCTGCTTTCACACCAGCACCAGACTCAACATAACTTGTCACTGTAGTTGTACCCATTAATGCTCCTGCTACAGTTCCAACACTGTCCGCCATCATTGCTTTGTCTATATCTTGGATTTTACCTTTGCTATCTACTTTACCAGCAACGTTTGCTACAGATGTTAAAGTTCCTGTAGTATCAAAAAAATCTATAAATAATAATGTAAATATTACCGTAGACATTCCAGCAGTAAGAGCAGCATTAAGATCAAAATCAAATAGATAAGTCATTGGTGGAATACTTCCAACTACACCATTAAATTTTGCAAGTCCTGAGACCCAAGCAATAATACTAAAACCAATAATTCCAATAATAATATTTCCTTTAATATTTAATTTTTCCATCACAATCATTGAAACAAATGCTAGACACGCAAGTAAAATTAAAGGATTTTTCATATCACCTATTGTGACAAGTGTTACAGGGTGATCAGCAACTACGCCCATAATTTCTAAACCAATAATAGCTAAAAATAATCCAATCCCCGCACCAATTCCAAGTTTTAAACTTTTTGGAATAGAATTAATCAGCCAAGCTCTAATTGGCGTTAATGAAATGATTAAAAATAAAACACCAGCAACCAATACTGCACCAAGTGCTGCTTGAGGCGTATAACCCATTCCAGCAACCACTCCAAATGCAACAAAAGCATTAATCCCCATACCTGGAGCCAAACCTATTGGCCATGTTTTTCCGTAAAATGCCATAATAAAACAAGCAAGTGCAGTTGCAACAATTGTTGCAGTGAATACTGCTCCAAAATCAAAAAAACCTTTTTCGGGTCCTGCAAATTCACCTGATAAAATAAATGGATTTAAAAACATAATGTAAGCCATTGTTAAAAATGTTGTTACACCAGCAGTTACTTCTGTTTTAAAATCAGTCTTATGTTTTTTATAGTTAAAATATTTTTCTAACATTGATCCTCCTAAGATTAGATTTGATTATTATTCGAATTTTGAAGTTAATACTCTTAAAAACCCAAGTTTATCAACATAATTCAACTTATAAGTTTATATTTATGCAATATTTAGGGTGCTATCATTGAATCATGCAAAAATTAAAATGTTTTTTTATAAGTTTGTTTTTTATAAGTTTATTTTCTGGTTGCCAAACAATTAAAGACAAAACAGACAAAATTGTTGAAAAAGAAAATACAAAGTTAAGTCAATTTATTGGAAAAAGTTCAAGCAATTTACAAATTGAATTAGGTAAACCTGATGAAGATTTTAAAAATGATAAGGGCAATCTAGAGTTTGTTTATAATTCTAAAAAATATGGAATACTATGCGAGAGAAGATTTGAAGTAGATTCTAATTCTATAGTGATTGGTTTTGTTTCTAATGGTTGTTTCTAAAAATTAGAGACTAAATTTTTCCAGCAATTTTTAATGCAAATGCATAATCAAGTGCAATTTCCTCTATAGCTCCATCTCTACCAGATTTACCACCATGACCTGCGTTCATTTCAGTTTTTAAAAGTAATAAATTATTATCAGTTTTATATTCTCTAAGTTTAGCAGTAAATTTTGCTGGCTCATCAAACAATACTCTGTTGTCACTTAAACTTGTTGTGATCAGCATATGAGGATAGTCCATTTTTTTTATATTGTTATAGGGAGCATAAGAATAAATATAATCAAAGTGATCTTTTTTATCTTTTGCATTTCCAAACTCATCAAATTCCCCAACTGTTAAAGGTAAAGAGTGATCCAAATTAGTTGTCAAAGAGTCCACAAATGGTACTGCCATTATAATTCCTAGAAATAACCCAGGGGCTTGATTAACTACAGCACCCATAAGAAGACCACCAGCAGAGCCACCCATGCCTATTATCTTATTTTTTGAAGTATATTTATTTTCAATTAAGTATTTTGCAGAAGCAATATAATCTTCAAAAGTATTTTTTTTATTAAGCAGTTTTCCTTCTTTCCACCACTTCATACCTCTTTCCATACCCCCTCTAATATGGGCTGTAACCCAGACAATATCTCTATTAATTAAACTTAATCTAGTAGTAGAAAAGCTAGGGTTCATAGAACTTCCGTATGAACCATAACCATAAAGCAACAATTTAGCACTTCCATCCAATTTAGTGTTTTTATGTCTTGTAATTGTAAGAGGCACCAATCTTCCGTCGTATGATTTGCAATCAACTCTTTCAACAATGTAGTCTTCAGGATTATGACCAGAGGGAATCTCTTGTTCTTTAACTAATTTTTTTTCTTTTGTGCTTAAGTTATAAGAATAAACTCTAGACTGTGTTTTAGGCGAAGAATAACTTATGTATATTTTGTCTGTATCTTTATCTCTTTGCATTAAAGAGGCACCAGGAACATATACAGTTTCATCAGAAAAAATTAGCTCTTCTTCTATTCCAGTTGTGATATTTTTTACAAATAATTTATCTAAAGCATCTGAAGTTTCAGATCTTATGATCCAATTTTTTAAAAATGTTAACCCTCCAATTAGAACTTCATCTTTTGCAGCAATAAAGGTTTTCCAGTCTGGTTTTTCCAAGTTATCACTAATGTCTATTTTAAAATCTTCAGCATTTTCATTAGTATGATTGTAAAATTTACCATCCCAAGAATTAACCGAATAAAGAATTCCTCTTTGTCTTTTTTTTATTAATTTAGGTTTAGGATCTTTTTCATTAACATCAAAGTAATATTGTTCAGAAGTATTATGGTCTGAGGAGTTGATAAAGAAGTATTTATCATCTGAGCTTAAACCAATTCCAACCGTGAAAGCTTCACTTTTTTCTTCAAAAATTAATTGATCTTTGCTAACTCTAGTTCCTAATTTGTGTCTATAAATTTTTCTTGGTCTATGATTTTCATCAAGTTTTGAATAAAAAACATACTGGTCATCTAAACTAAAAGTTATGCCACCTGATGTCTCCTCTATCTTCTCAGTAACTAATTTTTTTGTATTAATATCTCTAATATATATTGTGTAATATTCAGAACCTTTTGTATCTAAAGAGTATCCCAAATATTTATCATTAAAACTAACCTCTAAATCGCCAACACCAAAGTATTCAACTTTTAGTTTTTCTTTTTCCTCATCTCCATTCCAAATTTCTTCAATATCATTGGTTCCAATTTTTTTCCTTAATTTTATAGAATAATTTCCTTTAGTAGTAGTTTTTGACCAATATTCATAATCAAAATCTTTAAAGGGTAGAGATTCATCATCTAATTTTATTCTTCCTTTGATTTCATTAAATAATTTTTTTTGAATATTCTTGGTGTCCGATAAGTGAAAATCAGTATAAGAGTTTTCTTCTTCAAGATATTCTCTGACTTCAGGGTCTAATTTTTTACTATCTTTCAAAACCTCAAGAATATCATCTTGATGTATCCAGCTATAATTATCTTCCCAACTGACATTGTGACATGTTTTTATTTCTGATTTTTTTTTAAGATGTGGTATTTTCATGGATACAAATTAAATATATGAATATTATCGTTTATACACTAGTTTTTTTGGGAATTATTTATTTTTTACTTAAATTAGTAGCCAACACATCATCAAAAAAAATATCAAAACATTTAAGAAAATTAATTTTTTTAGGTTTAATAATTTTAGCAATATTACTTGTAGTTGCAGGTAAGTTTTTATTAAGCATACCACTTACGTTGCTTAGCTTAGCTTTAGTTAAGCTAAAGGGGTTTTCAATATTTCAATTAATTGGTTTATTTAGACTTATACAAACCCTTAGAAACTCTGGGAGATTTTCATTTAACCAAAGTCAAAATATTAAAAATTCTTCTAAAATATCTACAGAGGAAGCCTACAAAATTTTAAATTTAGATATAAAAAAAAATATTACTAAAGATGACGTTAAAAATGCATACATAAAAATTCAGAAAAAAATACATCCAGACATCTCACCAGAGACCACAAGGTTATCGACGATTGTAAATGAAGCTAAAGAGATTGTATTAAAAGATATTTCTTAATTAAGAATTTTTTTTAATTGATCAAAAATTTTGTCTGGATTAATTTTATCTTTTCCTAAAGTATTATGTGTTACTGTGTTCCCCCCATCTGGGATAATTGGATACATCCTTGAACTATAATTCCCATATACCAATGGTGTATCTGTCATTAAGACAATTGTTTTAATACCAAGCCCTGATGAGAGGTGACTAAAACTAGAATCATTACAAATAGAAATATCACAATTTTTAATTATTGGTAAAGTTTCACTTATACTTAAATCATCCAAGGGAACACATTTGTCCTTAAATTTTGTATCAAGTATTTCCTCTAAAATTTCTTGCTCTTCTTTATTTTTACCTGTAGCTAAAAAGAATCTACACTGATAAACGTTAGAGATAAGATGCATAAGCTTTATAAATGTTGATGCAGGTACTCTTTTGGTTGGACCCGACCCACCTATACCAAGTACAATATTTTTTTGATCATTATTGATTTTAAATTTTAATCTTACATCCTTCACAGATTTATCATTGATAAGAATTTTTGGATCACTCTCGACAATTAAATTTAAGTTTTGATTTATAAATTTTTTTGCTACATCAATTATATGCTGGTTTTTTTTTGTAAATAAGGAATATTGGTGAATATTTTTAATACCTGCAAATTTTGCAATTAAATAAAACCTAAGTGATGAGTTAAAAATAAAAATTTTATCAAAATTATGCTCTCTAAGTTCTTTTATCAATTTTATAAATCCGTTAAAGCCTTGATGTCTAGCACCCTTGAGATTATTACCTCGTTCAAGGATAATTATTTTTTCAATATTTTTATTGTCCATTAAGAATTGCTCTGCTTTTGAACTTTGTTTAGCAAGAATGCTTACAGGTGTATTAAATTTTTTAGAAATAGCGGCTATAAAAGGTAAGTAGATTACCATATCTCCAATTCCCATTTTATTTTGTACTACTAAAATTTTCATTTAATGCTTTATCATCTTTACTAAATTTTTTATTTTATATAAGTTTATCATATGAGTAAAATTAAAGGTATTTATGCAGCATCAATGTCAGTATTTAATAGCGATTTAAGTCTAAACGTCGAAAAGACAGTTAATCATGCTGAAAAAATAATAGATATGGGTTGTCATGGCGTTGCTATTTTTGGAAGCACAGGACAAGCACAACTTATATCCATCGGTGAAAAAATTGGTTTATTAAATAAGTTATCAGAGAGTAAATATAAAGAAAAATACTTAATTGGAACTGGACTTAATTCTTTAAACGAAACTATAAATTTAATGAAGGTTGCCAACTCTTTAAATTTTAGTGATTTTTTAATAATGCCACCTGCTTATTATAAGTATGGTGATAGTGAGGTAATAGATTTTTATTCAAGAGTAGTTGATGCTGTACCAGACAGTAGTATTGTTTTATATAACTTTGAAAAGTTGTGTGGTTATAAGTTTAGTATCGAATGTGTTGAAGAGCTTGTTAGGAAATTTCCAAAGAATATAGTAGGAGTGAAAGATAGCTCTTACAACTTATATGAAAATCTAAAGATTGATAATTTTTCTGTTCTACCTGGCTCAGAGTCAAAACTCTTAAAAGGCTTGGAATTGGGGTGTACTGGAATTATTACAGCAACTTGCAATGTAACAGCAGGATTATCACGACAGGTTTATGATGACTTTATTGAACAAAAAGAACAAACAAAAAATGAAATGCTATGCGATGTTAGAAATACTTTTGAAAAGTTTAATCTAATTTCAGGATTACATTCTTTTATGTCTGATGAAAATAAAATTTATAAAAATGTTCTGCCCCCTGTCAGTATTTTGAATGAAAAAGATAAAATTCTATTAATAGAAGAACTTAATAAACTTAACTTCAAACTAGGATCCTTAAAGGCAGCTTAAATGCAATTAGCAAGGTTTTTAAATAACATATTTAAAAATGATGGCTTTATACTTGTTGATGCTAATTCAAAAAATTACATTATAGGCTTTCCCAAAAAAAAATCCCAATTACACTTAAGATTTTAAATAAGAAACTTCATTATAAATTACTATATCGCCCTGATCTATACTTTGGAGAAGGCTATTCCGATGGAGATATTGTTATTGAAAATGGAACACTAACTGAATTTTTAGATTTAGTACTTATGAATATTGGAAGAGGAGAAATAAATTTTTTTAGTCACCTTATAAATAAACTGAGTGGCTCATACAGATATCTTACAAATTTTAATTTCATAAAAAAATCTAAAATGAATGTTTCTCACCATTATGATCTATCAGATGATCTATATGATTTATTTTTAGATAAAAAAAGACAATATTCCTGTGGATATTTTAAAAATGAGAATGACACTCTAGAAGATGCTCAAAATAACAAGATACAACACATAATCAAAAAATTAAATATAAAGCCAAATCAAAAAGTTCTTGATATTGGGTGTGGTTGGGGATCATTAGCTTTAGATATTGCTAGATCTGCAAACTGTGAAGTAACAGGAATTACCTTGTCGCAAAAGCAATTGGATTATTGTTTAAAAAAAGCCAAAGAACTTAATTTAGAAAATCAAGTTACATTTAAGCTTATGGATTATCGAGAATTAGATGAAAAATTTGATAGGATTGTTAGCGTTGGAATGTTCGAACATGTAGGCAGAAAATTTTATAAAAAATTTTTCAAGCAAGTAGAAAAACTACTTAGTAATAATGGTATTTCTTTAGTTCATACCATTGGTTCTGTTAATCCACCTAGAGACCCACATCCGTGGATAACAAAGTATATTTTTCCAGGCGGGTACACACCAAGCTTAAGTGAAGTAACCACACCAATAGAAAAAGCAGGGTTAGTAGTATCTGATATTGAAGTCCTCAAACTACATTATTCACATACATTGAGATATTGGAAGGAAAACTGCATAAAAAATAAGGAAAAAATTATTAAAATGTATGATGAAAGGTTTTTTAGAATGTGGGAATTTTACCTTGCTGGATGCGAAATGGCTTTCAAATGGGGTGATCAGGTTGTGTATCAATTCCAACTAACCAAGAGTTATACATCCACACCTATTACAAGAGACTATATTTATCATTAATATATTGATAAATCATAACTTCCTTAAAGTATGAAAAAAATAAAAAAAAAGTCAGTTAAAAAAAAGTCAGCTAAAAAAAAACCGGTTAAAAAAATACCAGTTAAAAAAATACCAGCTAAAAAAATACCAGCTAAAAAAAAACCAGTTAAAAAAGTACCACCTAAAAAAAAACCAGTTAAAAAAATACCAGCTAAAAAAAAACCAGTTAAAAAAGTACCACCTAAAAAAAAACCAGTTAAAAAAATACCAGCTAAAAAAATACCAGCTAAAAAAAAACCAGTTAAAATAAGTGGAAGCTTAATATCAGCAATAATCAAACTTCAGCATTCTTTAAAACCAGAATTTAATTTCAAAATTAATTTTAATTTAGAAAAATATATTCAAACCTTTTTTGATAATATCGCCAATAGAATATTTGAGTATAAAACTTTAAAAGCTGAAGAAAAAAGAAGAAGACAACTTGAGGAAATTGAAAAAAAAGAAAAAGAAAAATTACAAATTCAAAAGCAAAAAATAAAAGAAGAAGAAGATCAAACTAAACTCAAAGAAAAAGCATTAAAAGAAGAAATTAAACTTGAAAAAGAAAGAGCAAGAGACATAAAATTATTTTTACGTAAGGAGCAAGCATTACTTAGAATGGAACATGCTGAAAGACAAAAACAATTTCTAAAACAATTACAGTTAGAAAAACAAATAGAAAAATTTAGAATAAGAGAAATTAAAGAATTAGAAAAGCTTGAAAAGATTTCATTAAAAGAAAAAAGAGATGATTATTCTGGTCTTCAAGCAAGAATAGAAAAACTAAAAGATAAATATAGAATTATACGAGATCAAAAAATTAGAGAAAGAGTAGAGGCTCTAGGAGTAAAAATTCAAGGTGATGAGGATAGAGAAACTTTACTTCAAAAAGAGAAAGACTATAAAATTGCAAGGCAGAAAATTGAACTTTCTCTTGAAAGTTTTTACAGAAGTGCCAGTAGTTTAGTTTTTCAACTAAACAAACGGCACATCACTAGACACATGTCCATTTTTAGATGCATTGATCAAAGATTTGAAACTGGGGAAATATTTATCAAATGGGATGAAGCACCCGATGAAGAGTGGCTGATATTAATTTATATAAAAAATAATTCCCCTGACGAAGGAATAGTCATTGAAGATAAATCAGACCCTGAAAAAAATTCGTCTCATGAATTCAAATCAAATGAAATATTTAAAGCCTCTGATCTAATGGTTGACTCGCTAACGCAGTTAATTTCAAGAAAAAGAGCTAAAAAAGATTAAATTAGATGCTATCTTCTTTAATTAGTCTTTCAATTTCAGGTATCAGCTCACGACTTTTAAATGAGGGGTAAAATTTTAATGCGCTCTCAATACTCTTAATTGCTTTTTCATATTTTCGAAGTTTTATGAAAATTCTTGCTTGTCCCGATAAAGCCCCAAAGTGTCTAGGCTCTATATCTAAAACTTTGTCAATATCATTTAATGAATTTGTAAACTGACTCATTAAAAAATATAAAGTTGCTCTTTTATTCCAAGCTTCAGACCATTTAGGGTCATTCTTTAGTACGTTACTGAAAACTTTTAGTGCATAATTATAATCTCCATATTGCATCAGCTCAGTTCCAAACTCTAACTTTTCAGTTAACCTAAGATCATTGGGATGTTTATTCCAAATGGACCAAATTTTTTGTTCCAATAAAGCAGCACTTTTTGAATTATTAATATTTTGAAGTTGATCAAAAAGATTATTTAAATTATCTTTTTGAGAGGACTGAACAGAAGAAACAAAACTAAATATAATTAAAAATAGTATAAAAACTTTCATAACTAAAATATATTTTATTCAGCACCTCTTCTCAACATTAAAAACCTATTTTAAAAGTTGTTTTTTATTTTTTAAAAATAAAAAGAAAGCAATAATTTCATAAAAAAATGAAAATAAAGTAAAAATTATTGGAGCTTTAAAAAAATTATAAAGAAACTTATACCTAGGAATTTTCTTCCATACTAATAAAAAAGCTTCTGCTCCTCCGATTACATTCTCACCATCTTTCACATGAAGTCTACGTAGAAGGTTCTCTGCATTCTTTTGAGTTTCTATTTCAGCAGATTTATTATTTGTGATATCTACCCACTCTATGTCTTTAATATTTTGTTTTTTATACAAATTTATTTCTGCCTGGCAAATTTTACATGAATTATTAAAATAAACTTTCACAATCTATTTCTTATCTTTCCAAGCTGTCATTCCACCAGTCATATTTTTTACGTTTTTTATTCCCATTTCTTTCATAGTTTTTGTTGCAAGTGTGCTTTGACCTCCAAGACCGCAAAAAATTATATATTCTTTATTAGGATTTTGCTTAAACATTTCATTTTCTAAAGGACTTCCATCAGCAAGATAAAACTCTAATAAGCCTCTTTCTAAATTTACAGCATTACCAATAGTTTCTGACTCAAAACTATCTTTATCTCTTACGTCTACAAATTGCACATTTGGGTCATTTAGTTTTTCTTTAGCTTCATCAACCGAAATATTCTGTATCTCATTAGAAACGCTCATTAATTCATCAAATTTTTTCATTATATTGTCCTTTTTTTTAATTTATCCCTAAAATTATATAGAATCCGATAGATTGTATATGTGCGAAATACGACAATTGAAAAAATAATTATAACTATTATTTGTTATCTATGAGTGATTTTTTTACTAAAACAGATTTATCAAGGAAAGATGCGGAAAGTATTATTTCAGAAACATTAAATAATTGTGATGATGGTGAACTTTACTTAGAAAATTCTAAAAGCGAATCTATTATACTTGATGATGATAAAATAAAGAGCTCCAGTTATAGTTCTGATCTAGGATATGGCTTAAGAGCCGTAACTGGCGAAGTAGTAGCTTATTCTCATTCAAATGAAATTTCAAAAAAATCATTAAAACAATCTGCCAATAATCTAAGCTCAACATTAAAATCTCAAAAAGGTATCTACAATCATGAAATTCCACAATCTAATGAAAAATTTTATAAAGATGTTAATCCAATAGAAGAAAAATCACTACAATCTAAATTGGATCTTTTAAAAGAAGTTAACAACTATACGAGAGCTAAAGGTGGAATAGTGCAACAAGTCACTGCTAGTTTTTCAGGTGAACATAAATCTATAGAAATTATAAGATCTGGAGGTGAAGTTTTAACAGATGTAAGACCTTTAATTCGTTTCAATGTTTCGGTTATGCTTGAGAAAGATGGAAAAAAAGAAACAGGAGTTTATGGAATTGGTGGAAGACAATCTTATGATGAATACCTTAAAGATGATAATTGGAAAAAAGTATGTGATGAAGCATTTAGAATTGCTTCAGTAAACCTTGAAAGTAAACCTGCGCCAGCAGGAGAAATGAAAGTTGTTTTAGGATCAGGTTGGCCAGCAATACTTATTCATGAAGCTATAGGACATGGCCTTGAAGGTGACTTTAATAGAAAAAAAACATCTGCTTTTCATAATTTAATGGGTCAAAGAGTTGCCAGTGAAGGCGTTACTATTGTTGATGATGGAACTCTTCATAATAGAAGAGGAAGTTTAACAATAGATGATGAGGGGACACCAACTGAAAAAACTGTCTTAATAGAAAATGGCATATTAAAAAATTTTATGCAAGATCGGCTTAATGCTAGATTGATGAATACAAGATCCACAGGCAGTGGAAGACGAGAAAGTTACAAACATGTTGTTCTCCCAAGAATGAGAAATACCATGATGTTAAATGGAAAATATTCTCAAGAAGAGATGATTAAATCGGTTGATAAAGGAATATTTGCAGTAAGTTTTGGTGGTGGGCAAGTGGATATTACTTCAGGAAAATTTGTATTTAACTGTACAGAAGCTTATGAAATTATTAACGGTAAAATTGGATCACCCATTAAGGGGGCAACGTTAATTGGTGATGGTCCTTCTAATTTTAAAAGAGGTTTCATTAGTTGGAAATAACATGATGCTCGACCCAGGAATTGGAACTTGCGGAAAAGCTGGGCAAGGTGTTCCAGTAGGTGTGGCGCAACCATCGATCTTAATTGATAAAATGACTGTTGGCGGAACTCAATTATAAATCATATGGTTAAAGATCAAGATTATTTAAAAAAGACAGCTTCTTTTTGCATAGATTTAGCAAAAAAACTTGGAGCAACAGATTCAACTGCTGCTGTGATGCACTCCATCTCAGAAACGGTAAATTTTAGAAATAAAAAATTAGACGAATCTGATAGATCGGATAGCTTAGGTGTTAGTCTTACAACTTATATCGGCAAAAAAAAATCAAGTATTTCTTCTTCAAATCTTACAGAAGAAAATATCAAGACATTGGTAGAAAGATGTATTGAGACAACAAAAATTACTCCAGAAGATGAATATAATTCATTGCCAGATAAAGACTTACTGGCTAATAAAATTAATGATCTAAATTTATATGATGATGACCATATAGAGAATGATGAAAAAATTGAATATTTAAAAGAAGTAGAAGAAGCTGCATTCCAAAAAAAAGAAATCATTAATACAGAAACTGGTTTTTCCGAGTCAAAATCAAATTTTATATTAGCAAGTAGTGATGGTTTTTTAAATGGCTATAGGTCTTCTTCTTTTTCAGCATCATGTGTCGCTGTTGCAAAAGATTCTAATAATAAAATGGAAAGAGATTATGAATTTACTAGCACTTGTCATCTAAATGATATGTTAAAGCCTAGCCAAATTGGTGCAATAGCAGCAAAAAAAACATTACAGAAATTAGATCCAAGAAAAATAGAAAGTGAAAAAATTAGTATTGTCTTTGATAGAAGAATTTCAAAAGGAATGTTGAGTGTTTTTGCAAGTGCAATATCTGCTTCCTCTATTGCAAGAGGCACATCCTTTTTAAAAGATAAAATTAATGAAGAAATATTCACATCATCAATAAATATTTTTGATAAACCTAATATAGTTAAAGGATTAGGTTCGAGATATTTTGATTCTGAAGGAGTGAAAACTGATGAATTAAAATTAGTAGATCAAGGTATTTTAAAGCATTATTTAGTAGATACTTATAACGGTAAAAAATTAAATCTTAAGTCAAATGGTAGAAGTGGTGGAACAAGTAATTTATATTTTGAAAAAGGTTCTATTTCATACAGGGACTTATTAAAATTAAACCAAAGAACTTTATACATTACAGAAACCATCGGTCATGGAAGCAATTTAGTTACAGGAGATTATTCAGTTGGTGCCACAGGGTTTATGGTTGAAAATGGAGTGTTTAAATATCCAGTAAGTGAAATAACTATTGCTGGAAATTTTAAAGACATATTCAAAAACATTACCTTAGCTGACGATCTTGAGTTTAAATACTCAACGAATGCACCAACAATGTTGATAGAAGGTATGGTTGTTGCTGGTAAATGAAGGACTTTTGTATTATTGGTTCTGGTATTTCTGGTGCAACAATTGCAAACTCCCTTAGTAAAAAATATTCATTAGATGTTTATGATAAGGCAAGAGGGGTTGGGGGAAGATCATCTAATAAAAAGCTTAATAAGAATGAAAGCTTTGATCATGGTGTTCAGTATATTTCACCAAAAAGTATCAAATTTAAAAGTTTTATAAAAAGTTTAATTTCAAAAAAAATTCTTAAAAAGTGGACGGGGAAGCATATTTTTCTTAATGATAATAAAAAAGAGGATAAGAGCCATATTAAGATAATTGGTAGAAAGGGAAATAACGCAATTAGTAAATATTTATTAAAAAATATTAACTGTAATTTTAGTAGTGAGGTTATTAAAATTGCTAATAAAAAAAAAGTTTGGGAAATATCTTTCTCAGATGGATCAATAAAATTTTATAAATCTTTGATATTAACCTGTCCATTCACTCAATTAAAAAAACTTTCAAAAAAATATATTAAACATTCATTCATAAATAAAAGAATTAAAATGGATGCAAATATAACCGTCATGATGACTACCAAAAAAAGCAAACTTAATGTTAGTAGTTATTTTTTTAATGATAAAATTTTAGGCTGGGCTGGAAATGAAAATAGTAAAATGCGTTTTAAAAGTAAAAATGATCTTTGGACCCTACAAAGTACTTACTCATGGGCAAATAAAGAGATTAATAAAAATCGAGACAATAATAAATTGAACACAAAAACTTTGATTGAGCAGTTTTTTAAGCTTACAGGTATAAAAAAAACTAAAGTCTTATTTTCATTAAATCATGGCTGGAAATATTCATCTAACTCAAAACCTTTAAGAATTAAAAGTTATTGGAATTCTTCTTTAAACCTTGGAGTTTGTGCGGATTGGTTTGTTGGACCTAGATTAGAATCGGGATGGATAAGCGCTAAAGATCTTTTTAATAAAATAAATAAATAATTTTTATTCAAACTTTTTAACCTTATATTCCCAATTTCCTAATCTAGAATAAGTAACTCTTAAAATTAAAGAATTTTTTTTATTAAACCATATATCAAAATTAAGTCTTTTATCTTTTGGTAAAGACATGTCTTTTGAGGTTAATTTAAAATGATCTACCTCATAAGTTTTACCATAAAGTTCAATTTTTTCTTTACCGATGAACGTTACTACCTGTTCTTTGATACTACCTGAAACTGGGCTAATTTGACTATCAGTTTGTAAAATTTTGTGGCTCCACCAGTTTCCAATTACGTTTTTTGTTGATGCCACACCACTATAGGAAGAACCTTGAATATTAAATTTATCTGTTTGTTCATTAAATTCTAAATCTACATATTTTTCTTTATCATTTTGAAGTGTTTTAGAATTAAAAGAAATCAATTTATCTTTAATATATTTTTCTTCTCCGTACCCTTCAATTTCAAAAATTGTTGCCCCAAATAACTTTACTGTAAACTTAATTTGATTTGTGACTGTTGTCTTATCCCCATCCTTTTTAAAAAAATAGTAATTATAGCCAATTACTTCACCATCTTTTAAAATCTCCATTTCAATTTTATTAAATTTATTATAATGCGCCATGTGGGCATTACAGTTAAGTGAATATGTTAAAAAGAAAATTAGTATAAAAAATTTTTTCATAAAGTGTTAACAATAATAGACTTTAATTTTAAAAGAAGTAATTTATTAAAAAATGTTCTTGAAAATCAAAAATATTCCTAAAGTTTATTGGAGTTCTGAAAAACCATTAAATCTTAAACCGAAAACTTCAACTTTCTTTTTTTTGTGTCTTGGATTAACTTTATTTGGTTTAGGTGAGGGATTATTAATTGTCTCTTTTGCTGGAGCCTCACCTTGGTCTGTTCTTGCACAAGGTATTGCATTGAATGTCGATTTTTCTACTGGAATAATAACTATATTTGTAAGCATTGGTGTTTTACTGTTGTGGTTACCTTTAAAACAAAAACCCGGAATTGGAACAATCTTAAATGCAATAATTATTGGCTTGATGATTGATGTCTGCATAAAATTTGTGCCAACACCTGAAAATTATATTTATCAAATATTTTTGGCCATTATAGCGGTACTCACAGTAGGGCTTGGTGGTGGTATTTATCTAGTGGCTAATTTAGGAGCTGGACCAAGAGATGGACTAATGGTTGGTTTACAAAAAAAAACAAATTTACCGATTTCTATTGTTAGAGCTTTTCTTGAAATTACAGTGATGTCTATCGGTTGGTATTTGGGTGGTACAGTAGGAATTGGAACTTTATTATTTGCTTTTGGAATAGGACCAGCTGTTGCTCTTAGTTTATTTATTGTTGGAAAGCTTTTTAATTAAAGAGGTGTTGACGATTTTTCGTTCTTTTTTCTATCATTAGGATTAAGAATTGCTTTTCTCAATCTAAGAGATTTAGGGGTAATTTCTAATGCTTCATCAGTATTTAACATACTTAGCTGTTCTGCAATTGACATTTGTCTTACTGGAGTTAGCACAACGTTTTCGTCAGTTCCTTGAGTTCTCATGTTAGTTAACTGTTTACCCTTCATAACGTTAATAATCATATCACCAGCTTTTGGGGCCAATCCAACAATCATTCCTTCATAAACAGGATCATTATGAGTTACAAACATTTCACCTCTCGCCTGTAAGTTAAATATCGCAAATGCAACAGCTTTTCCGTTTGCCATTGAGATTAAAGCACCATTTTTTCTGCCATCCATCTCACCTTCAAATTTTCCGTAACCATGGAAGATTCTATTAATTACACCAGTACCTTTTGTTAAAGTTAAAAATCTACTTGTGTAACCCATCAAGCCTCTTGTTGGTGCATGAAAGATTAATCTTTTTTTATCTTTTCCTGTATCTTTAAGATCAAGTAATTTACCTTTTCTTCTGTTCATCGAATCAATAATTTTTGATGAAAACTCTTCATCTAAATCAACTGTGATTTCTTCAATAGGCTCCATTCTGTTTCCATTTTCATCTTTTTGAAACAAAACTTTTGGAGGGCTTACTGTCATCTCAAAACCTTCACGTCTCATTTGCGTTAATAAGATTTCAAGCATTAATTCACCACGTCCACTAATTACAAAAGCATCTACATTATTATTTTGAGAAAAAGAAATCCCAACATTGTTTTGTGCTTCAGTGACCAATCTATCTCTGATTTGAGTACTTGTTAATTTTTTACCTTCTGTCCCAGCTAAAGGTGAACTATTAACACTTATAGTAATAGACATAGTGGGAGGATCTATGGGCGTTGCGTGTATTGGTTCAGTCACTTCTAGATCACAAATTGTATCAGCTACGTTAGCTTTTTCTAAACCTGCAATTATAACAATATCACCCGCTTCACCAACTTCGATGGGTACTTTTTTTGTTCCCTCGTACCTAAAAATTTTAGTTAATCTACCTTCATCAACTTTCTCACCTTTAAGATTTATTGCCTTAATAGGTTGATTAGCTTTTGCTGTACCTTGAGATATTTTTCCAACCAAGCTTCTTCCTAAAAAACTATCTGCATACAATAAAGTAGATAGCATTGCGAAAGGCTTCGTTTTATCAAGCTCAGCAGGGTTTACATGCTCTATAATCAAATCTAATAGTGGGTGAAGATTTTCTCTTGGTCCATCAACTTCTTTGCTAGCCCATCCAGATCTTCCACTAGCGTATAAAACTGGAAAGTCTAATTGCTCTTCATTTGCGTCTAAACTTACAAATAAATCAAATGTTTCATCTAAAACTTCGTCAGCTCTTTGATCTGCTTTATCTAATTTGTTAATTATAACAATTGGTCTTAATCCTTGCTTAAGAGCTTTTGCTAAAACAAATTTTGTTTGAGGCATTACACCTTCAGCAGAATCGATGAGTAATAATGCTCCATCAGCCATACTTAATACACGCTCAACTTCTGCAGCAAAATCTCTGTGACCAGGTGTATCAATAATATTAATTCTTGAATCTTTCCAGTTGATTGAAGCAGGTTTAGCTAAAATAGTAATTCCTCTTTCTTTTTCTAGCTCACCAGAATCCATTAACCTTTCATCAACAACTTCATTTTCTCTAAATGAACCACTCTGTTTCATAAGGGTATCAATCATGGTAGTTTTGCCATGGTCGACGTGTGCAATAATTGTGATGTTTCGAATATTGTTTTTCATAATTTGAGGCTCTTATACATCAATTGAGTCATTTGAAAACTTAAAAAAACCCATTATTTCCTTATTAAAGCTATTTTAATAAAAAATTAGCTTCTTGTGATTATTAAAAAAACGTATAGATATCGCTATACAAATTAGACGTATTAAAGGATTAAGAGCATATCTCCTTAAGTTTTAAAAAATCTAAATACCCAAATGGAAAACTTTAAATTACTAAAAATAGAAGATTCGTTAAAAAATTCATTGGAAAAAATGAAGTTTACGAAACCAACTCCAATTCAAGCTATGGCAATACCAGTTGCTTTAGAGGGAAAAGATATTTTAGGAACGGCCCAAACAGGAACTGGAAAAACATTAGCTTTTAGTATCCCTTTAATTAATAAATTAATATTAGATAAAAATGCTTTTGCGTTAGTTATGTGCCCAACTAGAGAGCTTGCAACTCAAGTAATGGCTGCAATTAAGAGTATTATTAGTGATAAAATTAATATTAAAACTGCCTTGCTTATTGGTGGAGAGGCAATGCAAAAACAACTTAGACAACTGGGAAACAGATCTAGAATAATTGTTGGAACACCAGGAAGAATTAATGATCACTTAAAAAGAAAAAGCTTAAATTTATCAGCTACTAAATATTTAGTGTTAGATGAAACTGATAGAATGTTGGACATGGGGTTTACTCCTCAAATAGAGTTAATTTTAAAATTTGTTCCAAAGGATCATCAAACCTTATTATTTTCAGCAACATTACCTCAGAATATTGTTAGAATTTCTGAAAGATATCTAAATAAGCCTCAAAGAATTTCAACAGGGTCAACATCAGTTCCTATTGCAAAAATTAAACAAGAAACTCTTCAAGTTTTTAAAGAAAATAAATACGATCAACTAGTAGATCAATTTATAGCAAGAAAAGGATCAATTTTAGTTTTTGTTAAAACTAAAAGAGGTGCTGATAAAATGGTTAAGCGTCTTAAAGAAGAAGGTCATTCAGCTGATGCTATTCATGGAGATCTTCGTCAAAGTAAAAGAGATCGTGTAATTACTTCATTTAGAAAAGGACTTAAGAGAATATTAATTGCAACAGATGTTGCTGCAAGAGGTTTAGATATTCCGTTAATCCAGCATGTAATAAATTATGACCTTCCACAAGTACCAGAAGATTATGTTCATAGAATTGGAAGAACTGCTAGAGCGGGAACAGAAGGTTCTGCTTTAACTTTTCTTACACCAGATGATAGGTCGATGTGGAACGAAATTAGTAAATTAATTGATCCGAATTTTAAACCTGCACCACGTGGAGCAAGAGGAGATTCAAGAAGTGGTAAAAGAGGAAAAGCACCATACAATAAAAAAAGAAAATTCAGAGACGAAAAAAAATCTAGCTATGGAAGATCTAGCTCATCATCAAGAGATGGAGAAAAAAAAGTTTCGGTTATAAAGGAAAATCTAGTTTTGGAGATAAATCAAAACCATCTAGTTATGGAAGATCTAGCTCATCATCAAGAGATGGAGAAAAAAAAAGTTTTGGTTATAAAGGAAAATCTAGTTTTGGAGATAAATCAAAACCATCTAGTTATGGAAGATCTAGCTCATCATCAAGAGATGGAGAAAAAAAAAGTTTTGGTTATAAAGGAAAATCTAGTTTTGGAGATAAATCAAAACCATCTAGTTATGGAAGATCTAGCTCATCATCAAGAGATGGAGAAAAAAAAAGTTTTGGTTATAAAGGAAAATCTAGTTTTGGAGATAAATCAAAACCATCTAGTTATGGAAGATCTAGCTCATCATCAAGAGATGGAGAAAAAAAAAGTTTTGGTTATAAAGGAAAATCTAGTTTTGGAGATAAATCAAAACCATCTAGTTATGGAAGATCTAGCTCATCATCAAGAGATGGAGAAAAAAAAAGTTTTGGTTACAAGGGAAAATCTAGTTTTACTAAAAAAAATGACTCGAAACCAACAGGCTTCACAAATAATCCTAAATATTTTGGAAAAAAAACATCTAAAAGTTCATCAACGAGTGGAGAAAAAAAAAGCTCTAGTTTAGATGGAAAAAAGAAGTTTAAAAGTAGAAGTGACAGACCCAAAAGCTTTACCTTCAAAAAACATAGTCAAAAAAGACCTAAAGTCTAAGACTTTTTAGATTTCTCTTTTTTATTTTTTCTTTTTTCTTTTAGGCTTAATTTTGGCTTTTTAGCAGTGCTTGAATCTTTAAATGATTTTCCGCTGTATCTTTTTGACATATCTTAATCTTATAACAGCTTAATAAAAAAAAAGGCCACCTAAAAAAATGGCCTTTGAATTTTTTTTTAAAAAGAGTGGGATTACATTCTCATTCACTTGTTGAATAACTGTTGAATTACATAGATTTTTCAAACTGTTCATTACTTTGTTCATTACTTCAAAGGTCAAATTCAAAAGGAACTCAAAAGTATTGAAATTTAATTTAAGTTATGTAAAGATTTCAGTCTTTTTTATTATAACCAACAAAATATTTTAAAATATGATAACTTTATATTTATAATAATGTTATCAAATAATAAAAATAATTTTCATATTGGGTGTGGTTATACAGTAGGAAAAAATTGGTTAAATTACGATAGCAGTTCAGTAGCTGCGATTGAAAGGATACCAATTTTAAAAATGATAATTAAACTTAATGTCTACAAAATTTCCCAAAGGGGTTAGATATGGAAATATTGTTAAAAACTTATTATGTGAAGAAAATACCGCAAACAATATTTATTGCTCGACATGTATTGGAGCATGTCCCATTGAATGATCCTGGAAAAAAACTAACCTTAAATTAGTTGTATTTAATAATTTGGTTTCATTGCCCCTGGTATGTATGACAATAAAGATGAGATGTTAAAACAATATTTATAGAATGTAAAAATAGGTGGAATTCTTAGAATTGCCTTGTACCATCATTAGAGAGAAGAGTTGAACGAATATATTCAAAACAAAGATGCTCACTCATTTAGAGAAATACGTTTAGGGAGCTTCAAGAGTAATGAACAATGAAAATTTTGTAAAAAAATTAAGATTTTTATTTGGTGGATCAAGACATAAATGGATGTTTGATAAAAATTTCTGTCTTTATGATGAACTCAGGGATGCTGGTTTTAATAATCAATAAAATAAGAGAGTGTGAATTTGGTGAATCAGGTTTAGATATCTTTAGCGAAGTAGAGAATAAAGATAGATTTGTAGAGTCAAATGGAGAACTAAAAGCGGTTGCGTTTCATTGTATAAAATAAAAAATTTGTTAATCCACCATCTTCTAATTCAAAATAAAAGTTCACCTGAAATTCGCCAAAAAAATCATTTATAATACAGACCCCCAGAAATTTCTTTCTGAGGGTTCTAATTTTGTTTAATATTTGTATCCAGAGTGTTCTCTAGATGGAACTGTATTACATACCCATTCCACCCATTCCACCCATACCACCCATTCCACCAGGCATTCCACCAGGCATTCCACCAGCACCACCAGTATCTTTGTCATCTGGCTTATCAGCAATCATGGCTTCTGTAGTTACAAGTAATCCAGCAATCGAAGCTGCATCTTGTAAAGCTGTTCTTACAACTTTAACAGGATCGATGATACCTTTTGCAAACATATCAACGTAATCTTCATTCTGAGCATCGTAACCTTGGTTCTTTTTATTTTGTTCAAGTAGTTTTCCAACTACAACTGAACCATCAACTCCAGCATTTAAAGTTATTTGTCTAATAGGAGCTTGTAAAGCTTTAGCCACTAACGTAACTCCAGCTTTTTGATCATCTCCCTTAACTTTAAGTGTAGTTAGACTTTGTGAAGCGTATAAAAGAGCACAACCACCACCAACTACTATTCCTTCTTCAGCAGCAGCTCTAGTTGCGTTAAGAGCATCTTCAACTCTATCTTTTCTTTCTTTAACTTCTACTTCAGTTGCACCACCAACTTTGATTACAGCAACTCCACCAGCAAGTTTTGCTAGTCTTTCTTGAAGTTTTTCTCTGTCATAATCAGAAGTTGTTTCACCTACTTGTTGTTTGATTTGAGCACATCTAGCTTCAATTTCAGATTTTTTACCACTGCCGCTAATAATTGTACTATTATCTTTATCAACTTTAACTCTCTTACAAGATCCAAGATCTGTAAGTTTAACATTTTCAAGTTTAACTCCAATGTCTTCAGAAATGACCTGACCACCAGTTAAAATTGCAATATCATCAAGCATTGATTTTCTTCTATCACCAAAACCAGGTGCTTTAACCGCAACAACTTTTAAACCACCTCTAAGTTTATTTACAACAAGAGTTGCAAGAGCTTCGCCCTCAACATCCTCTGAAATAATCATTAGTGGTCTACCAGCCTGTACAACAGCTTCTAAAAGTGGAACCATTGGTTGTAAGTTAGTTAATTTTTTTTCATGTAATAAGATGAAAGGGTTTTCTAACTCAGTAGTCATTTTATCAGCGTTAGTAATAAAGTATGGTGATAAATAACCTCTATCAAACTGCATACCTTCAACAACGTCTAACTCAGTTTCTACTCCCTTAGCTTCTTCAACTGTAATAACACCTTCGTTACCAACTTTTTGCATAGCTTTTGCAATCATGTTGCCAATTTCTTTATCACCATTAGCTGAAATAGTTCCTACTTGAGCAATCTCATCAGTATCTTTTACTTTTTTTGCTGAAGCAATTAAACTTGCTTTAACATGATCTACTGCTGCATCTATTCCTCTTTTAACATCCATAGGGTTCATACCAGCTGTTACATATTTTACACCTTCTTTAACAATTGCTTGTGCTAAAATAGTTGCTGTAGTTGTTCCATCACCAGCTTCTTCATTTGTTTTGCTAGCAACTTCCTTAACCATTTGAGCACCCATGTTTTCAAATTTATCTTCAAGATCAATTTCCTTAGCAACAGTAACACCATCTTTAGTAATTCTTGGTGCACCATAAGATTTGTCGATAACAACATTTCTACCCTTTGGTCCAAGAGTAACTTTTACTGTGTTAGCAAGGATATCAACACCTCTTATCATTGCCGCTCTTGCTTCAGAGTCGAATTTTACAATTTTCGCCATTTTATTTTCTCCTTTAAATTAAATTATTTGCTTGAAATACCCATAATGTCAGACTCTTTCATTATGCTATATTCTTTGCTGTCTATTTTGATTTCAGTTCCAGACCATTTGCCAAAAAGAACTTTATCTCCAACTTTCACATCCATTGGAATTAGTTTTCCATCTTCAGTTTTTGCACCACCACCAACAGCAATAACCTTACCTTCTTGAGGTTTTTCTTGAGCTGTATCAGGGATAATTATTCCTCCAGCAGTTTTTTCACTACTGTCTAAAACTTCTATTAAAACTCTATCGTGTAACGGTTTAAATTTCATAAATTCTCCTTTTATTATGCGTCTCATATAGCTATTAGGCCAAGTATTTCAAGAGATGTTAAAAAAAATATGTGGGGCAAAAAACCAGAGAAATTGTATTTTTTATAAGTTATACCTCCCATAATGACTAAGAATTTAGATAACGATGGATTAAGATCAATTATAGAGAATTATGATATTTTTTATATCGATTTATGGGGTGTTATTCATAATGGGATAACTCTTCATAAAAATGCAATTGAAGCTTTAGAAGAAATCACTAAAGCAAACAAAGACTACGTTCTCTTAACCAATGCCCCAAGACCCAATAAAACAGTAAATAATTTTTTAGAAAAAATGGGGATGAATAAAGAAATTAGAAAAAAAGTTTATTCTTCAGGTGAAGCAGCACTTAATTATTTAAGAAAAAATTCACTAGAAGAAAAATTTTATCACGTAGGGCCACCAAGAGATTTTGATTTATTTTTAGATTTTAAAAAAAATAAGACTAATGACATTAAAGAAAGTTCATATTTAATCTGTACAGGTTTATTTGAAGAACAAGGTATGAATTTAAATTATTACAAAGAATTATTCAAAGATCATCTTAACAAGAAAATGATATGTACTAACCCAGATTTAATTGTTGATAGAGGTGAAAAAAGAGAATTATGTGCAGGGTCTGTAGCACTTGTGTTTGAAAAAATGGGAGGAGAAGTTATTTATTTTGGAAAACCATTTCCTGAAGTTTATAATCAAGCAGTTAATAATGAAGGGAAAAAGAGTTTTATCTATCGGTGATAATTTAAATACAGATATTAAAGGAGCAAATCTTTTAAATTTTAATTCTTTAATTATATCAAATGGAGTTCATAGAGATGAAATTAAAAAAGAAGGTATAGATGTAATTTCAAAAAAATATGAAGTTGTTGTAAATTTTATTCAAACAGAATTGAAGTGGTAGAAGATGAAGCTGTATAAAGACTTTAATATTTCAAACAATCATAAAAAATCAATTATCTTGATTGGAAATTTTGATGGAGTTCATTTAGGTCATCAAAAATTATTTAAATTAGCAAACACTTATAAAAAAAAATTTAATCTAAAAATTGGTGTTTTAACATTTGAGCCAATGCCTAAAATGTTTTTTAATAAAAATTTTAAAAACTTTAGAATTTCAAATATAAATCAAAAAAATATAATTTTAGATCATTTGGGAGTTGATTTTATAATTACTAAAAAATTTGATAAAAAATTTTCTGCAATTAAATCTGATTTTTTTATTAAAGAAATTTTATCTAAAAAAGTAGAAGCCCAATACATATTTGTTAGCAATAACTTTAGATTTGGCAACAAAAGAGAGGGAGATGTTAAACAATTAATAAAAAATGAAAAAAAATATCATTACAAAATTATAAAACCTCAACCACTAATCTTAAATAAAAAAGTTATCTCCTCAACGTATATCCGCTCTCTTCTGGAAAAAGGGCAATTAAAAAAAACTAATAAGTTATTAAGTCGAAATTGGTCAATTGAAGGAATTGTTCAAAAGGGAAGGCAGCAAGGAAAAAAGATTGGTTTTCCAACCTGCAATATTGATATTAATGACTATGTGATCGCAATGCCTGGAGTGTATGCCGTTAAAGTAAAACAAAAAAACTCCAATAAATCACTAAAAGCGATTGCTAATCTTGGTTATAGACCAACTTTTAATCAAAAAAAAATTTTATTAGAAGTGCATATTTTTAATTTTTCTGGAAATCTTTATAATAAGTATTTATCAGTAGAGTTCATAAAATTTATAAGAAAAGAGAAAAAATTCAAAAACGTCGATCAATTAAAAAAACAAATTCAAAGTGACTTAAAAGTTGCTAAAAAAAGTTAATATGAGCAAAGAAAATATAAATCTACCTAAAACAGCTTTCTCCATGAAGGCTAACTTACAGAATAAAGAACCTGAAATTTTAGAATATTGGAAAAAAATTGATCTTTATAAAGAATTGAGAAAATCCAATAAAGGCAAAGAGAAGTTTATACTTCATGATGGCCCACCATATGCAAATGGTAATATTCATATGGGTACAGCTTTAAATAAGATTTTGAAAGACATAATAGTAAAATTCCATCAGATGGATGGTAAAGATTCTGTATATGTTCCTGGATGGGATTGTCATGGTCTACCTATTGAGTGGAAAATCGAAGAGCAATATAAAAAAAATAAAAAAAATAAAAATGAAGTTCCAATAACAGAATTTAGAAAAGAATGTAGAGAGTTTGCTCAAAAATGGATTGAAGTTCACAAAATACAATTTAAAAGATTAGGTGTTGTTGGAGATTGGGATAATCATTATGCAACAATGAGTTTCGAGGCAGAAGCTCAAATCGTAAGAGAGTTAGGAAAATTTTTAAAAGAAGGAAGTCTTTATAGAGGATTTAAACCTGTTCTTTGGTCAACTGTAGAAAAAACTGCTTTAGCAGATGCTGAAGTTGAGTATCAAGATCATAAATCAGATACAATTTACACAGCCTTCCCTGTTAAAAAAACAAATATAAAAGAATTAAAAAATACAGAAGTTATTATATGGACAACTACTCCATGGACTATACCTGCAAATAAAGCATTAGCTTATAATGAGGCCTTAGATTATTTAATAATTGAATTAACTGATGAAGGAGATTTTAAGAATAAAAAAATAGTAGTTGCAGCAGCCCTACTAGAGTCCGTTATCAAAGATTGTGAAATCAAAAGTTATAAAGAGATAAAAAAATTTAAGGGTAAAGATTTTAAAGATACAATCTGTAGTCATCCTTTTTTAGAGCTTGGTTATAATTATGATATACCAATGCTTGAAGCAAGATTTGTTACAACAGAACAGGGAACAGGTATTGTTCATTGTGCACCTAGTCATGGTCCTGATGATTTTAATCTTTGTTTAAAACACGGGATAAAAGCCATAGAGACTGTAGATGGTGATGGTAAATACACTAAAAACCTTCCTTTATTTGAGGGAACTCATATTTTTAAAGCTAACCCAATCGTTATTGAAAAATTAAAAGAACAAAAAAAATTATTATCTAATGGAGAGCTAATTCATTCGTATCCGCATTCTTGGAGATCAAAAGCACCCCTTGTTCATAGAGCAACTCCACAATGGTTTATTTCAATGGAAAGCCATGGTTTGAGAAAAAAAGCGTTAAAGGCTCTTGATGACACTAAATTTTATCCAGACAAAGGTAGAGAAAGAATAAAAGCCATGATTGAAACAAGGCCAGATTGGTGTGTTTCAAGACAAAGGGTTTGGGGAGTACCACTTCCAATATTTGTTCATAAAACTACTAAAGAAATTTTAGTAGATGATAATGTAAATGAGAATATTGCGAGTATTTATGAAAAAGAAGGTTCTGATTGTTGGTTTTCTGATAATCCTCAAAGATTTTTAGGGGACAAATATAAAGCAGAAGATTACGAAAAAATAAGTGATATTGTTGAAGTTTGGTTTGATAGCGGTTGTACTCATGCATTTGTTTTGGAAAAAAGAGAAGATCTTCAATGGCCAGCATCAATGTATTTAGAAGGCTCTGATCAGCATAGAGGTTGGTTTCATTCGTCACTTTTAGAATCTTGTGGAACAAGAGGTAGAGCGCCTTATGAATCAATATTATCACATGGATTTGTTGTAGATGGCAAAGGTCTCAAAATGTCAAAATCTGTAGGAAACGTAATTGCCCCTGAAGATATTTTAAAAAAATATGGTGCAGATATTTTAAGAATATGGGTTGCATCATCTAATTATGCTGAAGATTTAAGAATTGATTATTCAATTTTAGAACAACACGCTGATTCATATAGAAAAATTAGGAATACATTTAGATATTTGTTAGGTAACTTAAATGATGATTTCCAAAAAATTGATATGGAAAGTCTAGACATCAAACAATTACCAGAGTTGGAGAGATATATGCTTCATAGAGTGTATGAGCTAAATCAAAATTTTAAAAATTATTTTAAATCTTATGATTTTCACAATCTTTATAAAGAGCTTTTAAATTTTTGCACAGTAGACTTATCTTCATTTTATTTTGATATTAGGAAGGATGCTTTATATTGTGATTCAAAAGATTCAGATAGAAGAAAGAGCAGTATAGTTGTTTTAAATATTATTTTAGAATCATTGGTTAAATGGTTTGCACCAATACTTTCATTTACAACAGAAGAAATTTTTACCCTAATAAACAAAGAGCAAAAAAGTATTCATCTAGAGCAATTCATGAAATATCCAGAGTCTTTTCAAGATGAAGAACTGCTTAAGAAATGGACAGAATTAAAAAAAATTAGAGATATTTGCAATATAAGCATTGAAGTAAAAAGAGCTAGTAAAGAAATAGGATCAAGTTTAGAAGCTAGCCTAGTTATTAATCTAAATAAAACATTATTCGAAATTTCAAAAAATGTAGATTTTTCAGAAATATGCATCACATCTTCTGCTTTAGTTCATCAATCAAACACTGATGAAACAATTATTGAAACAATTAAGGCTGAAGGAAATAAATGCCCAGTTTGTTGGAAAATCAATAAAGTTAAATGTGAGAGACATTCAGATTAACTAAAAAAGGTTGATGAATAAAATTAACTTAAAAAACTTTTATTTAAATTTAGCAATTATATTAATAGTTTTTATATTTGATCGTACAACGAAGCTATACATCTTAAAACTTGCAGAAGTAGAAGCTTCGGTTAATATTTATATCACCCCTTATTTGAACTTATTCTTAATCTGGAACAAAGGAATAGCTTTTGGTTTATTTTCAATAGATGGAAGTATTATTTATAACTCTATTACAACCTTAATTGGTCTTATCATTGTTACTATTTTGTTTATGATGTTGAAGAATAATAATATCCAGCGTTACTTCTTTGCATTAATTGTAGGTGGTGCCTTTGGAAACTTTTATGACAGGATAGTTTATACAGCTGTTCCAGATTTTATTGATTTACATTTTTATGGATTTCATTGGTTTGTTTTTAATGTGGCTGATATATTTATTACCATTGGAGTTTTTTGCCTTATTTTAGTAGAACTTTTCTTTAATAATAAAAATATAAATGAAAAAAACTAATCCATTAATAGCTTCTTTTTTAATAATTCTCTTTTTAAACTCTTGTAGCACAGTTGCAGAAGGATTGGGTGGAAGCAAAAAAAAAGGAAGTGATGAGTTTTTAGTTGAAAAAAAATCCCCTTTAGTACTACCGCCTAGCTTTGGAGAGTTGCCAGAACCTGGAAAGGAACCTGAGGAAAATATAATATCAGAAAAAAAAGATACTTCAGATATTGAAGATATAATCAATCAAAACTCATCTACAAGCACAAGTGAAAAAAATGATGATACAAAAAATTCTATTGAGCAATCTATTATTAAAAAAATTAATGACAAAAAAATTAATTTAAAAGAAACTACAGAAATAAATTTAGATGAAGCTATAGTAGAAAATGAAAAACCCAAAAAAAAAGGGTTTTTTAAAAAACTAAAAGATAAATTCAATAATCTTGAGCATTAAAAAAATGATATTTAAAAATTTTTTAAATATCAAAAATTCCAAAATAATAAAAAAAGACTTTTTAAAGTTATTAAAAGATCAGCCAACATTATTTGAAACTTTAAAACCTACATATAAATATAGTTATTCAAAAGAAATAGTTAAAAAATATAAAAAATTATCAAATTTAAGAATAATTGGTATGGGCGGATCAGTTCTTGGATCTGAAGCTATTTACCATTTTTTAAAACCTAAAATAAAAAAAAAATTACTTTTGTTAATAATCTAAATAGCAATGCAGATTATTTTGATAATAAAAATATAAATTTAAATTTAATTATTTCTAAATCGGGAAATACATTGGAGACAATAGCGAATGCCAATGCATTAATTAACAAAAAAGAAAAAAATATTATTATTACAGAAGCAAAAAATAGCTATCTAAATAACTTAGCGGCAAAACTCAAGGCAGAAATATTTGAGCATAAAAATTATGTAGGCGGCAGGTATTCCGTATTGTCAGAAGTTGGAATGCTACCTGCAGAATTAATGAATTTGAATGAAAAGAAATTTAAGCAATTTAATAATCTTATTAAAGATAAAATTTTTGTAAATAATTTAGTAAGTAACGTGTCAGCCACGCTAAGCTTAATTAAGAGTGGCAAACTAGCATCTATAATTTTAAATTATGACGAACAATCAGAAAATTTATTTAGATGGTATCAACAACTGATAGCTGAAAGTTTAGGAAAAAAATCACTTGGATTATTACCTGTTGTTTCATCAATGCCAAAAGATAACCATAGTTTAATGCAGCTTTATCTAGATGGCCCAAATAAATATTTTTATACATTTTTTAATGTTTTGGAAAACAGAAATATAAAAATTAAGAATGATGGTGTGTTAAATACTCATAGGTTTTTAAAAAACCTATCAATAGAAAAAATAAAACAATCTCAAATGATTGCTACAGAGAAAGTTTTTATTTCAAAAAAAATACCTTTTAGAAGCTTTAGAATTTTAAAAAGAAATGAACAGTCTCTAGGTGAACTGTTCTGTTTTTTTATCTTAGAGACCATTTTATTAGGTCGAGCTTTAAATGTTAATCCTTTTGATCAAGCCCTCTAGTTGAGTTAATAAAAATAGAAACAAAAAAAATATTAAGTTAAAATATTTCCGAAATATAATTTTTGAAACACCATAATTTTTATTCTAGAATTATGATTTTGAATTCTTTAAGTAGATCATCCTCTTCTTTTTTATGTCTATGAATAATTATGATGCCATTCCGTGTTAAGTAATTCTAATTCAGTTATCGCATTCAATAGAAAAGATAATTTTTTCTCTTTATAGGGAGGGTCCATAAAAATAATATCAAATTTGTCATTTAATAACTTAAGTGTATTTTCAGAAAAAATATCTTTTTCAATTACATGTGATTAATTTTGCTGATTTAAGTTGTTTATATTTTTCTTTAGAACACTTAATACTTCCTTATAACTCTCCAAAAATGTAACATTTTAAGGCCCCTCTAGATAAACATTCGAGACCAAATGATCCAACACCTGAAAATAAATCTAAGCATGTTAGCAGTTTTCCAATTCTACATTTAATAATTTGGAATGTTTTAATATATTAAAAATTGATTCTTTTGTTAAATCTTTAAGGGGTCTTGTTAGCTTGTCTTTAGGTAGAAGAATTTTTTTACCCTTAAAACTTCCTGAAATTATTCTCATTCATCAATCACTCTGTGATCCAATATCTTTTCTATAGAACCCATCACTCCAATTAAGGTTATTAATTAAACTTATAGCTTTATCTCTACTTTTTTAAAATTTGATGAAAGACTAACAAAATTAATTACTCTTCCACCATTTGAATAAACTTTATTATTGATCTTTTTTGTTCCAGCGTGAAAAAAATAATCATCCTCATCCAGCTTAAGATTTATCTAATATTTTCTATTAATACATTTGTTATTATATTTATCCGGATAGCCTTTTGAACATAAAACAATACATAGACTTTTTTTATCATGCCACTCTATTTCTAAATTTTTTAGGTTTTCATTGCAGCATGCATTAATAATTTCAAACAAATCAGTTTTTAATTTAGGTAAGATGGTCTAACACTCTGGGTCGCCCATTCTTACATTGTATTCTATCAAATAAGGTTCATCTTTAACTATCATTAAGCCAGCATATAAAAACCCTTTATAATTAGATCCCATTTCTTCTAGAGCTTTAATCGTAGGTTCGATTATTTTATTTAATATTTTTTCTTCCAAAGGTTTATTGAGTAGTCTTGATGGTGAATATGCACCCATTCCACCTGTATTCGCTCCCTTTATCACCTTCTAGAACTCTTTTATGATCTTGTGCTGTTTCAAAGCTTTTGATTTCTCTACCATCGCTTATAATAAAATAGCTCATTTCTTCACCTACAAGAAATTCTTCAATTAAAATATTTTTAGCTAATCCAAATTTTCCATCAAAAACCTCTTTTATTGCTAAATTCGCTCACCTTTATTTTCACAAATATAAACACCTTTCCCAGATGCAAGCCCGTCTGCTTTGACTACAAGTGGAAACTGAGTTTTATCCAAAAAGTAATCGCATCATTAGAACTTTCAAAAATTCCAAACTTAGCTGTAGGTATTTGTATTACTTACATATTTTTTTAGTAAATATTTTTGAACCTTCTAACTGAGAAGAAATTTTATCAGGGCCAAAAATACTTATTTCTGTATCGCTAAAGAAATCCACTATTCCATCAACTAATGGTTTTTCAGGTCCAACAATTAATAAACCAATTTCGTTCTTGATTGAAAATTCTTTAATTTTATTAAAGTCTGATAAATCAATTTCAATATTTTCTGCTATATTTGAGGTACCTGCATTGCCCGGAAAGCAGTATACCTTATCAACCCTAGCTGATTTCTTAATTGATTAACATATAGCATGTTCTCTCCCACCACTTCCAATTATACCAACATTCATATAGAAGTATATAAACTAAAAATGAATAAAAAATTAGCCAAAATTAAAATATTTACCTAATAATTTTGAAATTATTGAAAATGGAGATCATGTTATTTGTGCTATATCAGGAAAATTAATTAGCTTAGAAAATCCCTAATTATTGGAATGTTGATTTACAAGAACCTTACTATTCATATGTAGAAGCTCATAAAAAAAAGAGGCGACTAAACTTGGTCTTACTTCCATCTGTCATGAGACCATATCCATTCACCTGGATTTTTTAAAATTATTTTCTCCAGCCAAATCGTTTAAATTCTACTAGTGATTTATTTAGTTGTGGCATTATTTGAAAACTCAATTGGTTCATCAACTTTAAGTTAAAATTTATACCATGTTTTCCTCTCAATAGAGATTGGCACTACTTTACATTTAAATTTTTTTATAAATTGAGCAGGAATAGTTGTTGTAAATCATTCATCATTAAAGAACTTAGATTTTATTCCTTGAGATACTCTTCTGATCAATCATTAGGGCTATTGAAGTCCCTTTTTTATAAAATGTTAATAATTCTTTAACTCCACTAGTTCCTTTTTTTATTTGATTTTTGCAAATATATTTTTTTCTAATTCTTTCCATTATATAATTTAAGAAAATTTATTATTGAGTGGTCGATATATTGCTGATAGATTTACGCCAGATTTTTCGATGTCCATCGCCATTAATTCGAAGTTACTAAAATGACCTGAAACAAAAATTACTGGGGTTTTATCAAGTTTTATTTTTTGAAGAATTTCTTTACCATGTAATATTAATTTATGATCTAAATTTGATCCTTTCTAAAACCTTTAAGGAACATGTATTCAGCACAATGTTCTTCCATAATTATTCCCACATTCTATTTGTAATGATATTAATTTTAGAGGTGATTAATATTTGGAATAGCTCTTTGAATATTTGATTTAATGAGATTTTTTGATCTAAAAATAGGCCCAAACGTTTCAAATAATTTTCCACTAAAATGAGATGAAATTTTTAATCCTAAAAATTTATAAATAATAAAAAGAGAAGATATGATTAAAAACTGGAAAAAAATATTTAATTATTTTCATTTGAGGGTTTAAGTAGTTTATTTGTGAGACTTTTTTCATCTGATATATCAAGTCTTGTTTTAACATAAAAAATTCTATTTCTGTTAAAGTTTTCTAGCCTTAAATAATCTTTTTCAGTAGTTATAATATGTTGCATTGAATTTTTTTGCATTAATTATTATTTCATCAAAATCTCTTTTTGAATACTGGTTATGATCTGGATATTCGAAATCACTTATAATATTTAATTTATTATTTTTTAACATCTCTACAAAAGTTTTGTGATTACCAATACCCAGAAAAAACTAAGTAATTTTGATCTTTATCAAATTTACCTATGTTTAATGGTATATATTTTCCAGAATTAATATTAATATTTGGGTTAATTTTTTTGATTTGATCCTTAATAGCAATTAAACTTTCTTCATTCCCATTTAAAAAAATGTTTTCATAAAATTTAAGATTATCTAATACTCTCTCTTAAAGGTCCTGATGGCAATGTAAGTCCATTTCCAATCCAATTTAGATTGTTAAAACAAACAATTTCCATGTCATATTTGATCGAGCTATCTTGAAGTCCATCATCAAAAATAGCGACATCAAAACCTTCTGAAATTGCCTCATCAAGTGCACCAATTCTTTTTAAATTGCTAAATAAAGCTCCATTTTTACTAAGTAGTTTTTGCTCGTCGTTTGATTGGGGTAAAATTTTTTAATAAAACATGCTTTGATATTATTTTTATCTAAAATCTCTTTTATTGTGATAGTTAGCGATGTTTTGCCAGTTCCTCCAATATAGATGTTTCCAACACAGATTGTTTTTATTTTTGAATTTGGATATTTAGGTTTTGAATTTATTTTTGCAATTAAACCTATAGTGATTGAAAAAGGTAATAATAAATAGGAAAAAAATGATGGTTTTTTATAGTCCCAAAATTTTGGTTTTTTTAATTTCATTATTGAATAAACTGTTTATCTCATCTTTAGTTTCATTAAGTATTTTTTTTCCAATTTTTGCAATTTTTAAGTAATTTTTTTTGTTATTGGGCTTAGTAATTAATTTATCTATTGATTGAGTTAAGCTTTTTACTCCATTAACCTTGTAAGCAATCTTTAGTTTATTGAGTAATTTATAGGTATCTTTAAAGTTGTCCACATTTGGTCCGTACAAAACCGTTGAACCTTAGTTAGTTGGCTCCAGAGGATTTGACCACCTTTTCCTGATATTGATTTACCCATAAAGACTATATCAGAAGAATGATAAAATTTTTGTGTCTCACCATATGTGTCCACCAAGTAAATATCTGTATTATTTAATTTTTTTGGTCTTGAGCTGTGCAAAACTATATTTAAATCTAAACTTTTAATTTCATTAACTATTTTTTTAACACGATTAATATGTCTTGGTATTATAACCGTTAGCAAATTTTTATATTTATTTTTAAGTTTTTTATGGGCATTTGCACAAATGATCTCTTCACCTGATGTGTGCTAGATGCACACCAAATTTTTTTTAGATATATCTTTTTTAAAAAAGTATTTTCTAATTCACTAAATTTAGCTTTTTCGCTTTTGAAAAACTTTAAATTTCCTATTTTTTTAATTTTTGAAACATTTAATTTTTTAAGGTAAGTTAAATGTTTCTTCATTTTGAGGGTAGGCAATTGAAATACTTTGAAAAACTGAGTTTGAGAATTTTTTTACACGCCTCCATTTTTAAAAGATCTTTTAGTAATTCTTGCATTAAGAAGATTAATGGAATTTTTTTTTTACTAAGAATCATAAAAATGTTAGGCCAAATCTCAGACTCAACAAATATTGCAATTGTTGGCTCCCAGTAATTCAAAAATTTATTAGAGAAGAACTCTGTATCTATTGGAAAAAACTGATGAACAGTTTTTTTTAAATTAAATTTTATAAATATTTGAGCAGAACTTAAAGTTGAAGTAGTTATTAAAATTTGGTTTATTGCCTTATTTTTTTCGAGTTCTTGAACTAGACGCAAATACTTAAAAGTTCCCCTACACTTGAACCATGAAACCAAATTAAATTTCCACTAATACGTTTTTTGGAAGGAAGACAAAGTTTCTCCTTATATCTTTGTAGATCTTCTTTTTTTTTAAAATTCTTAAAACAATTATAGGTGATAAAAGAGAATATTAAATTTAAGGTTATTATTATTTGATATAAAAGAAACATTACTCTTTCGAATTTGTTTTTCATAGAAATTCTTGTAAAGTTTTGAGTTATTTAATAATTGGTCATGTGTTCCTTCACCAACAACATTGCCGGCATCAATTATATAAATTTTATCTGAGTTTAAAATTGTTGATAATCTATGTGCTATTACAATTGTTGTTCTATCTTTAGTCAATAAATTTAAAGCATTTTGAATTTTATTTTCAGTTTCTGCATCCAGTGATGATGTTGCCTCATCTAGAAGAATTATTTGACTTTTCTTGATCATAGCTCTTGCAATAGATAATCTTTGTTTTTCTCCGCCAGATAGTCTAATTCCATTTTCACCTATTATAGTTTCATACTTGTTAGGCAATTGTTCTATAAACTCACTTGCGTACGAAAACTTTGCTGCTGCTAATTACTTCTTCATCAGAGACATTATGGTTTGCATATTTGATATTATTTTTTATTGTATCATCAAACAAAGTAGTATCTTGACTTACAAGTGAGATATTATCTCTTAAAGATTTTATTGTTATAATTATATATTGACTGATTGTCAATCCGGATATCTCCAGATTGTAATCATAGAATCTAGGTATTAAATTTAAAATTGTTGATTTCCCAGCACCACTATGACCGACAATTGAAGTCATTTTGCCACCTAACATTTTTATATTCACTGAATTTTAAGTCTTATTTTCTCTCCCTTTTTCATACTTGAAAGTACAATTTTTAAACTCAACATTTCCATCATTAACTTTTATTTCAGCACTATTTTCACTTTCAAGAAGTTCTGACTTTTCATCAATAACAGGTAAAATTCTCTCAGCTGCTGACAAGCCTTGGTTAATTGTTATATTTAAAGTAGCAAGTGACCTAACTGGTTGATATGCAAGCATCATGGCTGCAAGAAAAGAGAAAAAACTATTTATATCAATTTCATTTCTTAAGAGCCAATTTTCCAGAGTAAAAAATTAAAACTGCTATCATAATTCCTGTTAAAGTTTCCATTATTGGTGATGCTCTAACGAAGACAGTTGCAATTTTTATAGATTTCTCTTTTACGTCGATTTAAAACTTAGTCGCTCTTTTACTTCTCATATTTTTCTCTTTGAAAAATTTTAATAAGTTTATGATTTTTAAATAATTCGATTAAATATGTATTAAGAATTCCAGCTTTAAGCATTGAGCCTCAGTAGCTACTTTACCTATTCTTTTCCCTAGAGTTCTCGCTGCAAAACTGGCCAAAGGTATCATTATGATTGCTATCAAAGAAAGCTTCCAATTTTGAAAAAACATTACAGCAAGTAAGCCAATCAAAGTTAAACTATCTTTAGATACATTTAAAATTGCCAGTACTAACCAGGTTAGTAATATGATTTACGTCGTTAGTTATATTAGATATAAATTTTCCTGTATGTTTGTCATCAATCAACCTTGTATCTGCTGAAATTAAGTTATTTAACATGTCACATTGCATGTCTTTTCTAACCTCTTCTGAAACATTTAATCATAAGAACTTTTGCCAAATATAGTGCAAAAGCCTTTAATTGCAAAAGCAGTAGTAATAAAAATTGGAATAACAATCATTAAAGACTGATCTTTTTCAATAAATATTTTCTTAATTGCTGGATCCAAAAGATAAGCAATAGCTGAGGTACTTCCTGCAACTAGTAGTGCAAAAAAAACCGATATTAGTATTTTTTTTAAGTGTTTTTTTGTGTAATCAAAAAAAGTCTTTTTAAATTGTCTATTTTATTCATTTAAAATTTTCCAATTAAAATATTACACAAAATAATTGCACCAAAAAAATTATTACTTTTAAAAATTTTTAGACACAATTTTTAGGGATTTTTGAAATTAAAATTATAGATTTGATAAAAAAATAAATGAGCAATTGGGATAGAGCTGCAAAAAAATAAAACACTGTATTAAGCCTCATGGAACCACTTGTTAATATCAAAGAGATTACAAAGCATTATGTAGCATATTATTAAGAATAATTTTGGGTTTTTTTTAAACTTTATTGAAGTTGATTTTATACCTATTATTTCGTCATCTTTTAAATCTTGATACCCATATATTGTGTCGAAACCTAGTGTCCAAAATATGGCTCCAAAATAAAAAATAATGGATATGGCATTTATTTCACCTTGTATTGCTGTCCAACCTAAAATTAGCCCATAATTGAATGTTATACCTAAAAATAATTGAGGCCAATATGTAAATCTTTTCATTAAAGGATAAGTAAAGGCTAGAGGCATAGATCCTAATGCAATAATAACTGTTAGTTTGTTAAAATTAATCAAAACTAAAAATGCGAGTAGACATAATATTAAAGTATAAAATATTCCTAATTTTATTGAAACTTGATTGGACGCAATAGGCCTATTTTTTGTTCTTGGAGACTTTTTTATCAAATTCCTTATCCAAAATATCATTTACTATACATCCTGCAGAACGCATTAGAACCGATCCTAAAAAAAATAATAATAAGAAAAAAAAATAATCATTTAAGTTTTTTGAAAAATCATAAGCAAGAGTTAGTCCCCATGCACAAGGCCAAAATAATAGCATATAGCCAATAGGCTTTTTCAATCTTGTTAATTCGATAAAGAGATTTAATTGTTTCATAATAATTTACTTGTAAATAGCAAAGGCTAGTTTCATAATCAAATTGATTCGTATGAATATAGATTACACAGTCACAGCATTGATGTTTCCAGCCATTCCTTTGCTGATGAGTGTCTATAGTAATAGATTTCACTCATTGAGTAAGCTTATTAGGCAGCTTCATGATGAGCATGTATATGAAAGTCATATTCCTCCTGAGTGGAAAAAACAGTTTATAAATTTAAGTGGAAGAATTGTGCTTATTGAAGTGGACTATCATGTTTGCAGCTTTTGGTCTTTTATTTAATTTGCTAACTGTATTTGCTCTCTACCTAAATGAAATTTTTGCAGCAAGGATAATTTTTGGATCTTGCTGTCTATCGATGATGGTTTCAATTGTTAGTTTTCTTGAGAGAAATTCATAGTATCAACAAATGCATTAAAACTACATATGTCTGACATGGATGTTGATTTAGATTAATTAGGAATAATAACTGCAGGACCAGTTAATAGTCTTGCTTCTAATTCTTCATGAGCTTTTTTAGCATCATCAAGTGAATATCTTTTTGAAATTTCAACTTTAAATTTTCCAGATAAAATTGCATCAAAAACTTTTTTAGCAGATTCAACTAACTCTTCTCTAGTCATTGTGTAATGTGCAATTGAAGGACGAGTAAAAAATAATCCTTTTGCATTAATATGTTTTTTAACATCTATAGTATCAACGTAACCTGAGGCATTACCAAAAGCGACCATCATGCCTCTAACTTTTAGTGTTTCAATCGATCCATCAAATGTTTTAATACCAACACCATCATAGACAACATCAACTCCATTTTTACCTACAATTTTTTCTACCTCTTCAACAAAATTTGTATCTGTATAATTTATTACATGGTGACAACCATTTTTTTTAGCAATAGCTTCCTTTTCCTTTAGAGCCAACAGTTCCAATAACTTCAGCCCCTAATGCATTAGCCCACTGACATAATATTTGGCCCACACCACCAGCTGCTGCGTGGTATAAAACTTTATCACCTTTTTTAATTGGATAAGCTCTGTGTAATAAATATTCAGCAGTAATTCCTTTAAGCATAATACAAGACGCAATTTCGTCTGAGATAGCTTCTGGAACTAAAACTAGTTTTTCTTGAGGAAACAATTGCTTTTCCGAATAACTTCCAATTGGCATTGAAGAGTGAGCCACTCTATCACCAACTTTAAACAGATCAACTTCAGAACCAACTTCTTCTATTATTCCACATGCTTCTAAACCAATTCCACTTGGTAGAGGAATAGGGTACAAACCTGTTCGGTGATAAACATCGATATAGTTAAGACCGATTGATAAATTTTTTATTAAAACTTCTTTTGGACCTGGTTTACCGATCTCAATATCTTTAACTTCTAAGACTTCAGGGCCACCAAATTTTTCTATCTTAATAGTTTTCATTATTTTACAAATGTATCATTATGATAATCTTGAACAGCTTGCAAGATTTCTGCTTTAGTATTCATCACAAATGGACCCCCTCTAGCAATAGACTCACCAATAGGCTTTCCAGATATCAATAAAAATTTAGTTTTAGTTAAGCCAGAGACTTTCAGTTTTTCACCCCTAGTTAGAATAATTAAAGTAGAGTTTTTAACTACATCATGGTCTTGATCACCAACTTTAATTTCACCTTCAACTAAATATATTAATGAGTTGTGAGTTGAGGGAAGATCAAAATTAAATTCTTTTCCCTTTTCAAGCTCTACATCAAAATAAACAGGTTCAACATTGTGACCTTTAATGGGTCCCTCTGCATCCTCAAATTTTCCAGCAATCACTTTGACAGTTTTATCATCATCTTTATGAGTGCTCATTTTATCTGCATCAATGTAAATGTACTCTGGTTTAGTCATTTTCAATTTAGCAGGCATGTTAACCCATAATTGAAATCCATGAAGCTTACCTTCTGTCATTGCAGGCATTTCTGAATGAATGATACCACTCCCAGTTTTCATCCACTGAACATCTCCAGCAGTCATTATTCCTTCACCACCTGTACTGTCTTTATGCTCAAAGTCACCAGCAAGCATATATGTTACTGTTTCAATTCCTCTGTGAGGGTGAGGAGGGAACCCTCCAATGTAATCATCTTTATTTTCAGAACCAAATTCATCTAACATTAAAAAAGGATCATGGTAATCAATAAGGTGAGTACCAATACTTCTTTTTAATTTAACACCAGCACCATCTGATGCTGCAACTGGTTCTATTATTTTTTCTACTTCGATTTGGCTCATATTTATGTTCGATTACCTTTAATTAAAAAATAAATTCCACCAATTAAAAGAAATATTTGTTCACTAGTAAATAGTTTTGTTGTGAAGAACCAGTCTTTGTGAGCAAAGATCAGTATAGTTATCATTAAGATAGTTATGTTTAGTCCCGATAATCTTGTGAGTATATTTCCAAAAGGATTTTTAATAAAACCACTTATTATTAATACCAATCCAGTCAACAACTCAGATATAGCAACAGTTGATGCTAGTGCAGGTGATAAGTTAAAATAATCAATTAATCCTTGAGGAGGTAAAGGAAATTTACCTAAGCCATGAATTATAAAAGCTATCCCTATTCCAAATCTAAAAAATAAAGAGGCTAATCCATCTATGTTTGAAAAAAAATTATTAACTTTATTATTTAAATTTTGCATTTTATCCTTTATTTTTTATTATGTGATCCATCACAAAATGGTTGATTGTTAGTTTGTTTACAAGCACAAAAAAAAATTTTTTTAGTTTCTTCAGCCTTGTATGCCAGAGGTGTAAAATCTGTACCTTTATGTGATCCATCACAAAAAGGCTGCTTTGCACTTTTTCCACACGAACACCAATAATAAGATTTATCTTTTTCAACTTCAACAGCGATTGCACTTTCGCCTGCTCTTTCTCCATTATTCATATTTACCCTTTCAATTTGTTTGACTTGTACATAGTGCCTTGTTATGAATAATGCAATAACGCAAAATAATCATACTAGTATACAAAAACATACCATGAAAAACTTAATAGATTGTCCAGCAGAAAGAGCAGTTTACTTTCTTGGAGGTAAATGGAAAATTAGAATTTTGTTTAGTTTGTTGCAAAGTAAAAAAATTAGATTCGGTGAGCTTAAAAAAGGATTGAAAACCATTACACAACAAATGTTATCCAAGCAGCTAAAGGAATTAGAAGGAGATGGAATAGTTAATAGAAAGGTTATTCAAATAATGCCTCCAAAAGTTGAGTATTCACTAACTGAATTTGGCTTTTCGGTTATGCCTATCTTAAGATCTTTTTCAGAGTGGAATAAAAGAAATACTCGAACTATTTCAGTAAAACTAAATAAGAATTTTGAAGAAAATAGAATTAGATAGCCTTAAAAATACAGTAAAAATTTAAGTATCTTTTAGTTCTAAAATATGATTAAAATTAAGCAGCGCTGATTTAAGTTAAATTGCAAAGCGCTTTATAAATTCCTGCTAAAGCGACGTTTCAACCATCGCTTTAGTCGGTGGTTTTTTTTTGGAAATTTTTCAAATCTAAACCGGGTATTTGAACCGTATTGTGCACCCAGCATTTGCTAAAGCACTAAAAAGGAGAAAAGAGATTGTTTAAATTTACAACCCTCTTGTTTAACGTGTTTCAGTTTCTTTTCTCCAATAATTTGGAGAAAAAAAATGACAAAAAATAAATTAACAGAAAGATTAGATCAAGGTCCCGTAGTTTGTGCTGAAGGTTTTTTATTTGAAATTGAAAGACGTGGGTACATGGCATCAGGGGAATTTGTACCAATGGTATCTTTAGACCATCCAGAAGTTCTTGAAAATTTACATAGAGAATTTCAACATGCAGGTTCAGATATTGTTGAAGCTTTTACTTATAATGGACACAGAGAAAAAATGCGCGTTATTGGTAAAGAAGAGCTTCTTGAGCCATTAAATCGTTCAGCATTAAAAATTGCTAAAAAAGTAGCACTAGACACACCTAAGGGGTCTAAACCAAATTTGATGGCAGGTAATATTTCAAATTCAAATATTTGGAAACATAATGACCCTCAATCTCAAAAGGCAGTTGAAGGAATGTTTACAGAGATGGTTGGTTGGGCTGTTGAGGAAGGGGCTGATATGTTGATTGGTGAAACTTTTTATTATGCTGAAGAGGCTTACAAAGCTTTAGAGGTAATGAAAAAAACAGGTTTGCCAACAGTTCTAACAATTTCTCCAATGGGTGAAAATAAAATGAGAGATGGGAAATCTGTTGTTGATACCTGCAAAGAACTTGAACAACGTGGAGCTGATGTTGTTGGTTTAAATTGTTTTAGAGGGCCAGCTACGATGTTTCCTTTTTTAAAAGAAATTAGAGAAGCAGTTAAGTGTCATGTTGGAGCTTTACCAATACCTTACAGAACCAATGAAGACTTTCCAACATTTTTTAATTTGCCAGACAGAAGTAATTGTGCTTGTCCGTCGCCACATGGAAGAACGTTTCCAACGGCATTAGACCCACACTTCTGCAATAGATATGAAATAGGTAAATTTGCAAAAGATGCTTATGCATTAGGAGTGAATTATTTAGGAGTTTGTTGTGGAGCAAACCCAATGTTAATAAGAGAAGTCGCAGAGTCCGTCGGATTAAAAGTTCCAGCAAGCAAATACAGAGAGAACATGGAAAATCATTTTATGTATGGAAAAAATAAAAGAATTCCAAAACATATGACTGAATACGGAGACAAAGCGTAAATAAATTAAAAAGGGCATTTAACTAAATTGTGCGCCTAACATATGTCGAAGCACTAAAAAAGGAGATAAAAAAATGAGTAATAGTCTAAAAGAAACAATAAGTAATCTGCAGAAAGATTTTACAGCTAACCCAAAAAATGCTGTGGTCCAATATGAAAGCAACTCAATCCTTAAAGAAGGGCTTCAATCTGTGGTTACTCTTAGAGAGCATAAATTAACAGTGGATGAACCTAAAAGTTTTGGTGGCAAAAGACGAGGGACCCAGTCCAGTGGAGTTAATATTAGCAGCTTTAGCAACGTGTCAGGAAATAACCTATAAAGCTTTTGCTACAGCATCCGGTATTAATATTGAAAGTGTTAGTGTTAATTTAACAGGTACGCTTGATCTACATGGTTTTTTAGCTTTAAATAAAAACACAAGACCTGGCTTTCAACACATCTCAGGTACTGTTGATATTAAATCGTCATCACCTAAAACTGAAATAGATAAATTGATTGATACGGTAAATACACATTGTCCAGTATTAGATATTTTATCAAAAGGAGTTCCTATTAAATTATTTCAAAAGGTTACTTCGAGAGCTTTTGTTAATAAAGAGCAAACTGAACAAAGAGCAAGCGTCGCTTAAATTATACTAGTAAAGGCCTCATGCTATCTCATGAGGCCTTAATAAGATTGTTTAATTGTTCTAAATTTTTTATTTCATTTTTAGGTTTGTAATCAAGGTTATCAAAAATATTATTATTTCTGTTTACCCAAATAGAACTGTAACCATAATTTCCACCACCAGACACATCCCAAGTGTTAGCACTTAAAAATGCAACTTCTTCTTTTTGTATTTTGTATTTTTTAATTGGCATGTCATAAACTTTTGAATCTGGCTTATAAATTCCAACTTCTTCAATTGAAAAAATATCATCAAATATATTATCTAAATCATTACTCTTAACTAATTCATTAAGAAGAGAAGGTGTTCCATTTGAAAGAATACTTAATTTATAATTTTTATTTTTTAATTTTTTTAAAACTTCAGGAGCTTCGGGAAAAGGTGATAGCACCTTATAAAGATTTAATAATTCATTTTTCATTGAAGCATCTATTTCAAATGCCTTCATTGATTTATCTAAACTATCTTCTGTCACCTGCCAAAAGTCTTTGTGTCTATTCATTAGACTTCTAAGCCAAGTGTATTCAAGTTGAGTAGTTCGCCAATAATTAGCAAAGCCTTCCCATTTAACACCAATTTTATCTTTACATTTTTTTGCTGCTGAATTGACATCAAATAAAGTGCCATATGCATCAAAAATTATTGCTTTAATATTTTTCATAAATTAACTTAGCATTAATGAGTAATATTAGATTATTTTTTAAAGAAAGTTTATCACTTAATTTTACTGCTAAGCTTGATAAATCACAATCTCAATATGTAAATAAAGTAATGAGGATTAAAGTAGGTGAAGTTTTTTCTTTATTTAATAGCAGTGGAGAATGGGAAGCAAAAATTTTAAATATTTCAAAAAATATAGTTGAAGTTAATATTACAAAACAATTAAGACAAAAAGAAAATATAAAAGAATTGTGGTTAGCTTTTTCACCTATCAAATCAAACTACTTTAATTTTATGATTCAAAAAGCAACAGAGCTAGGTGTTACAAAATTCTTACCAATAATTTTTGACAGAACGATTGTTAGAAAAATTAATAAAGAAAGATTAGAAAAAGTAATTATAGAGGCTGCTGAACAGTCTAATCGTATTAATGTTCCATCTATTGAAGATCCTCAATCATTAAAAAGTTTTTTAAATAATGAAAAGATGGACTTAATATTTACTGATTTAAATTCTCAAAATAAAAAATTAGATTTAGAAAAACTAACTAGTAATCCAACTTGTGTTATTATTGGTCCAGAAGGTGATTTTTCAGAAGAAGAAAGAGAGGAGATTCTTACATTTAAGGATGTTCAGCCAATTAAAATAAATGAGAACATATTAAGGTCTGAAACTGCAGTAATTTCAGCACTATCAATTGTAAATTACGCATTAAATTGATATTTTGTCGCTAAAACAAAAGTGTAATTTTTAAAAAGACACTTTATATAGAGTGTAACAAATGAAAAAATTTATATTTACAGCTTTAGCTACTATTTTTGCAACAAGTGCATTAGCCAATCAACCTAAAAATTGGCAGTTAGGTTTCCAAGACCCTGCCTCCCAAGGAATGACTGAGATATCGTTAGTTTTCACAACAATATTCTACTTCCAATAATTATTGCTATCACTGTTTTTGTTTTATTTCTTATGATTTATACTTGTATAAGATTTAGAGAATCAAAAAATCCTAATCCATCAAAAACTACTCATAATGTTGCAGTAGAAGTTTTGTGGACATTAATTCCATGTTTAATTTTAATCGTAATGGCGGTCCCATCATTTAAACTTTTATACAAGCAAGATACGATTCCAAAAGTCGATGTAACAATTAAAGCTGTTGGTTATCAGTGGTACTGGGGATACGAATATCCTGATGAAAATATTATTTTTGAATCGTACATGATCAAAGAAGATGAATTAAAAGAAAATCAACCAAGATTACTAACTGTTGATAATGAAATTGTTGTTCCAGTTAATAAAGTGGTTAAAGTTTTAATTACTGCAAACGATGTGTTGCACGCTTGGGCATTACCATCTTTTGGAGTTAAAAGAGACGCAGTACCAGGAAGAATAAATGAAACCTGGTTTAAAGCTGAAAAAGTTGGAACATATTATGGTCAATGCTCTGAGCTATGTGGAATACAACATGCTTTTATGCCGATCACAGTAAGAGTTGTGACAGACGAAGAATATGCAATATGGTTAGCAGAAGCTAAAATGAAATTTGCAAATGAGCCAATTACAGAAAATGAATATAAAAAACTAGCGAGTAAATAAAAATGTATACACAAACAGCATCACACGACGATCATCACACACCAACAGGTTGGAAACGTTGGGCTTACTCAACTAACCACAAAGATATTGGTACAATGTATTTAATTTTTGCAATTGTTGCAGGAATTATTGGTACAGCTTTTTCAGTATTAATGAGAATTGAATTGATGCATCCTGGTGATGGAATTTTAGGTGGTAACTATCACTTATATAATGTGTTGGTTACAGGCCATGGTCTAATAATGATTTTCTTTATGGTAATGCCTGCAATGATTGGTGGATTTGGTAATTGGTTTGTCCCAATTATGATTGGTGCACCTGATATGGCTTTTCCAAGAATGAATAATATTTCATTTTGGCTATTACCAGCTTCATTTATTTTACTATTACTTTCAATATTTGTAGATGGCCCTCCAGGCCAACAAGGCGTTGGTGGAGGGTGGACTTTATATCCGCCTTTATCTTCTAAAGCTGGACAACCAGGACCTGCAATGGATTTTGCTATTTTAAGTTTGCACTTAGCTGGAGCTTCTTCAATTTTAGGAGCAGTTAACTTTATTACAACAATTTTGAATATGAGAACGCCAGGTATGACTTTGCACAAAATGCCTTTATTTGCTTGGTCTGTTTTAGTTACAGCATTTTTATTATTACTATCACTACCTGTTTTAGCTGGTGCAATTACAATGCTTTTAACGGATAGAAATTTTGGAACAGCATTTTTTGATGCTCAAACAGGTGGAGATCCTGTTTTGTACCAGCATTTATTTTGGTTCTTTGGCCATCCAGAAGTTTATATTTTGATACTTCCTGGCTTTGGAATGATAAGTCATATTGTTTCAACATTTTCTAAAAAACCTGTATTTGGATATTTGGGAATGGCTTACGCCATGGTTTCAATTGGCGTTGTAGGTTTTGTTGTTTGGGCTCACCACATGTATACGGTAGGTTTAAGCACTGATACTAAAGCATATTTTATAGCAGCGACAATGATTATTGCAGTACCAACGGGTATTAAAATATTTTCATGGATTGCAACAATGTGGGGTGGATCAATTTCATTTCAAACTCCAATGCTGTGGGCATTAGGCTTTATATTTTTATTTACAGTTGGTGGAGTAACAGGAGTTGTGCTTGCAAATGCAGGTGTTGATACTGCAATGCACGATACTTATTATGTAGTCGCTCACTTTCATTATGTATTGTCTTTAGGGGCAGTATTTGCAATCTTTGCAGGATTTTATTATTGGTTTGGTAAAATGTCTGGTTACGAATATTCTGAAACTTTAGGAAAAATACATTTTTGGTTAACATTTATTGGAGTTAACCTGGTATTTTTCCCTCAACATTTTTTAGGTTTAGCAGGAATGCCAAGAAGATATGCTGATTACCCAGATGCATTTGCTGGATGGAATTACGTTTCATCAGTTGGCTCATACATAGCAGTTGGCGGTTTATTAGTATTTTTTGTTAACTTAATTTATTCTTTTTCTAAGAAAAAAACTGCAGCTCAAAACCCTTGGGGTGAAGGTGCCACGACTTTAGAATGGACCATACCATCACCACCAAATTTCCATACCTTTGATGAGTTACCAAAGTTTGTGGATGATCAAGATACTGAAAAATCTAATACTCATTAAATTTTAAGAAAATTATTTTTAACAAATAAGATATTATTATGCTGACACTTGACAAAAAAACTAAAAAAAAAAACATCTTTACTGCGTTTGGAATAATAGCCTTCATGATATTCCTATTTTTTTTTACTCTCTATACTGTGGGAGTTTTTGACAGACAATTATGATCCAAAAAAAAACGCTCACTCCTATAATTTTAGCTGGAATCTTTTTTATCATGCTTGGCCTTTCATTTGCTGCGGTACCTTTATATGACATATTTTGTAGAGCGACTGGGTTCGGTGGAACTACGCAAATATCAAAAGAGGCACCAGATATAGTTTTAGATCAAAAGGTAAGTGTTCGCTTTGATACAAATGTAAACAAACTACCCTGGAATTTTAAAGTAAAAAAAAATGTTATGGATGTGAACATAGGTCAAGTGAATCGAATCGAATTTCAAGTAGAGAATTATGGCGATGAAACAACTTATGGTGTGGCTGCTTTTAATGTATCTCCCTCATCTTTTGGTAAATATTATAGTAAATTAGGCTGTTTTTGCTTTGAAAAGCAAGAGCTGAAAGCAGGAGAAAAAGCAACATATATAATGACTTTTTATTTAGATCCAGAAATGGTAAACGACCGGAACACTAAAAATATTAAAGATGTAACTATGTCCTATACTTTCTTTTCATCAGATTACTATAACCAATCAAAATTATAAAAATGTCAGCAGAAAAAAAACACGATTATCACTTAGTAGATCCAAGTCCTTGGCCTATTTATGTATCATTTTCTAGCTTATTTTTAGCAATAGGGACTGTCTATTATTTGCATAGTGAAGTTTCCTGGGGAATGTACTTAGGTTTTGCTCTTTTATTTTACGGAGTATACATGTGGTTTAGGGATGTAATAATAAAGTCGGTTGACCACGATCATCATACACCTGTTGTTAAAATTCATTTAAGATATGGAATGACTCTTTTTATCGCCTCCGTAGTAATGTTTTTTGTTGCGTGGTTTTGGGCTTATTTTAATGCAAGTTTATTTGCATACCGAACTCATGGGCAATGTTTGGCCTCCAGTAGATATTATAACATTTGATCCTTGGGATATTCCATTCATAAATACATTAATTTTACTACTATCAGGAACCACTGTTACCTGGGCCCACCATGCTCTAGAAGAAGGTGATAAAAAAAGTTTTGTTCAAGGTTTAGCAATGACAGTTTTTTTAGGCTTTTGCTTTTCATTATTACAAGTCTACGAATATCAACATGCAAAATTTGATTTTGCTGGAAATATTTATGGTTCAGTATTTTATATGGCCACAGGCTTTCACGGGTTTCACGTTATTATAGGAACTATATTTTTAGCAGTATGTTGGTGGAGAGCTAAAAATGACAAATATAAAAAAGATGAATTTTTTGGTTTTGAGGCCGCGGCCTGGTATTGGCATTTTGTTGATGTAGTATGGCTATTCCTATTTGCTTCAATCTATATTTGGGGAAGTTAATAGTTAACCTTGAGAAATAAACTTTTATTTTCAATTTTTGTATTCTTTTTTATATCTATATTTATAGCATTAGGTAGCTGGCAACTAGTAAGATTAGATTGGAAAAATGAATTATTAAATAAAATTGATGTTTCTTTGAAGAAAGAACCCGTTGATTTAATGACCAATGTTCCTGAGGACTATCTAAAAATCAAAACTTCAGGGGTTATAGATTTTGATAAACAAATTTATTTATATAGTTTAAACGAAAAAGGTGCGCCAGGATTTAATGTTGTTAATCCAATTATAATTAATAATAAAAACTTTTTATTAAATAGAGGATGGATACCTTTTGATAAAAAAAAACACTAAAAGAAATTGATATTTTTGATCATAAAACTATTTTAGGAACGTTAAGAAAACAATCTAAGGCTAACAGGTTTAAGCCTGTTAATGATATTAACGATAATTACTGGTTTACTTTAGATAGGGCTGATATTTTTCAATATACAAATAAAAAATTTTCACCATTTGTAATTTACTTAAATAATAATTTACAATTACCAAAACCAAAAATTATTACTGTAAATATTTCAAATAGTCACAAAAAGTATGCTATTACTTGGTTTTCTTTAGCACTGTCAATTTTTTTATTTTATTTATATGTGAGGAAAAATACATAATAATTTTTACAAGCTTACAAATAACTCTTAATTATTTTAAAAATATCTTCCAAATTTTCATGATGACTAATTCGATCAATATACTTTCCTTTATCTAATAAAAGTATTGAAGAACTATGATTGATTAAATAACTACCGTCTTCATTAGAAAGTTTTTCACTTAAAACACCCCATGATTTTGAAAGTAAAAATACTTTTTGTGGATCTCCAGTTATTCCATAAATCTTACTTTTAAATGAATGCAAGTAATCCTTAATTATTTGAGGATTGTCTTTTTCAGGATCAATACTTACAAAAAAAACTTTCAAAATTTTTTTCTCTCCATTATCATCTAATTTTTCGATAACCTGATCTAGATTAGATAGTGTCATTGGACATATATCGGGACAATTTGTAAGACCAAAAAAAATTGCAGTTAACGGTCCTTGAAAAGATTTTTCTGTTATGGGCTCATTATTTACATCTATTAAAGTAAATGCAGATCCAGTATATGAGGCTACAATATCTTCTTTCTTTTCTTGTATCGATAATACAATAGGTAACATAATAAATAAAAAAAATTAACAAACAGCCACCCAGTATAGTTATTGAGGTCTTTAATTTCATATTTTATCAATTAATATATTATATATTATAATTATGTCTAAATTTTTTAAACAACTTTTTGGAACATTGTCTGATAAGCCTTGGGAAAAAGAACAGATGGAAAGTGATAACCATCATCAAGGTAAAACTTTTGATATATCGTTGCAGACATCAGCCGTTATTGTTATCTTTGGTTGTAAGTACTGTATTATTTACTTTAGTTGTTACAGGATACCTTTATAGCATTCCAGTAAACTCAATATACAGGTATTTTATTGAAACCTAATTTATTATGGTTAAATACTTTAGTTTTATTATATGTTGCTTATTTTTTTAATAAAATCACAAATGATTTAAAAAAAAATAATTTTGAAAAAATTAAAAGGAATTTGCTTATAGTTGGCTTTTTAAGCTATGCTTTTTTATTTGGGCAGATCCTTTTTTGGTTTCAATTAATGAAAAATGGAAACTATGTTTCAACAAATAATTATTTTTCATCGTTTTATATTTTTACTGCACTTCATGGTTTACATCTTTTAGGAGGATTATTTTTTTGGGGGAAAGTTTTTTCCAAGGTTAATAAACTTAAAAAAGAAGAAATTATAAAAGAACAAAAAAGTATAGATGCACTATCTCTTTATTGGGCTTTTTTATTAATTGTTTGGTGTGTATTTTTTTTAATTATGTATGTTTTTAATGATACAGTTATTGCTTGGTGTCGGCACTACTTGGTTAAATGCTTTAAAGAAACAACGCTAAAATAGCTCCAACAACAATTATAAAAATTAATAAAATATTAACAGATTTTAAATATTTTTGTATTTCTGGTTTCTTTTCTTTTTTTGAAAAAACTCCTGCTCCCAGAGAAATTACAAGATAAAAGCAAAAAACTAAAACCAGCACAACTACAAAGAGACTAAATTTATCAAGCATAATTTAATTCACTATAAAGCCATATCTACTCATTTATTAATATATTTTTCTATGGATTCGAAAATTTATTTCAATTACTGTTATCTAAGAGAGAGACAAATATGCACCCGGGAATTATATTTTTAGGGGTAATTGTTGGTTCAGTTCTGTTCCATATATATACTCCATGGTGGTGGACAGACATAGCCTCAAACTGGGGGGCAATGGATGATACAATGAATTTAACTTTCTGGATTGGTGGCGGTGTATTTATTTTAGTTTGTTTGTTCATGGTTTATTGCATACTAAAATTTTCCTATAAAGAAGGCAGAAAAGTTGAATACAAACCAGAAGATCATAAATTAGAAAAAATATTAACTATTGCAACTACTGTTGGAGTTATTGCTCTTCTAGCACCGGGTCTAATTGTTTATAATAATTATATCAATACTCCAAAAAATGCACTGCAAGTTGAAGTGAATGCATGGCAATGGGGATGGCAATATAGATTACCAGGTGAAGATGGAATATTAGGCACAGCTCAAGTTGAAAAAATTAGTGATGACAATCCTTTTGGAATAAAATTAGATGACCCATATGGAAAAGATGATATTTTAATTCAAGACGATGTGCTTCACCTAAAAACAGATAGACCAGTAAAAATTTTATTAAGGTCACTAGATGTTTTGCACAATTATTATGTTCCGCAATTTAGAGCAAAAATGGAAGCCATACCTGGAATCATTCCTTATTATTGGTTTGAGCCAAACAAAATAGGAGAATACGAAGTGTTGTGTGCTGAATATTGTGGAGTGGGCCGATTATGCCATGAGGGCAAAAGTTATAGTTGAAAGTGAAGGCAATTATAAAAACTGGATTAAAGAACAGGAAACTTTCTTCAGATTTAATTGCCAAACAAGAAAATGATAAATTAAAAACAACTCTACTTGCTAAAAATGATGATTAAATAATGTAAAGGAGAATTATGTCAGACGAATATAACCAACAGAATACACCTCTTGAAGCACAGTCTTCAGAAACCATGTCTGGCTCTCTCGTACTTCTAACGAAAAGACATTGATTATGTAAGACCTGCAGAAATTCCTGAGCAGGATCTTTATCATGGGCATAGTTTTATTACTAAATGGATTTTCTGTCAGGATGCTAAAGTTATTGGTATTCAATATTTTCTTACTGCTGTGTTTACAGGAATAGTCGGTCTAATACTTTCTTGGTTGATGCGTTTACAATTGGGTTATCCAGATCTAGTTCCATTCATCACAGCAGAACATTATTATCAATTTGTAACTATGCACGGCATGATAATGGTTGTTTAGTTTTTAACAGCATTATTTTTAGGAGGTTTTGGAAATTATTTAATTCCTTTAATGGTTGGAGCGAGAGATATGGTTTTTCCATATGTAAACATGTTAGTTTTCTGGATGTTTTTTATCGCAGTGTGTGTTCTCATGGCTAGCTTTTTGCTTCCTGGTGGACCAACAGGTGCAGGATGGACGCTCTATCCACCTCAAGCTATTTTGCCGGGCACTCCTGGTTCCAATATGGGAATTACCTTAATGCTTATTTCTTTATCGTTATTTGTAATTGGATTTACTATGGGTGGGATTAAATTACATAATTACAATTTTACAAGCTCGTACTAGAGGGATGACATTAATGAGAATGCCTCTAACGATATGGGGAATTCTTCACCGCAACAGCTTTGGCTATGTTAGCTTTTCCAGCATTATTGGTCAGTTGTATTATGATGACTTTAGATAAGATGCTTGGGACTAGTTTTTTTATGCCAGCCATTCTCCAAGCTGGAGAAGTGCTAAATTATGGAGGAGGAAGCCCTGTTCTTTTTCAACACTTGTTTTGGTTTTTTGGCCACCCCGAAGTTTATATTGTGGCTCTTCCTGCTTTTGGAATAGTTTCAGATTTAATATCTGTTCATGCTAGAAAAAATATCTTTGGATATAGAATGATGGTTTGGGCTATTGTTGGTATAGGGGCTTTAAGTTTCTTTGTTTGGGCTCACCATATGTATGTTAGTGGAATGAACCCTTGGTTTGGTTTTTTCTTTGCAACAACCACACTTATTATTGCAGTGCCAACTGCATTGAAAGTTTATAACTGGATAATAACACTTATTTAGAGCAAACATTAGAATGAACACAGTAATGCTTTTTGCTTAGGTTTTATTGTGACCTTTGTAAATGGAGGAATTACTGGAATTTTTTTGGGGAATGTTGCGGTAGATATTCCACTATCTGATACTTATTTTGTAATAGCTCATTTTCATATGGTCATGGGCATAGCCCCACTTATGGTAATTATGGGTGCAGTTTATCATTGGTTTCCCTTGGTTACTGGAAGAATGTTAAGTGAAAAATTAGGTAAGTGGCACTTTTGGGTTACATTCTTAGGTGCGTATTCAATTTATTTTCCAATGCATTACCTAGGTTTTATTGGAGTGCCACGAAGATATTATGAAATGTATGATAGTCCATATGTCACTTCAGCTGTTGGAATGAATGAGTTTATAACCGTTGCGGCTTTAATTGTTGGCTTTTCACAGTTAATTTTTATTTACAATATTGTAACAAGTTTAAAAATTGGAAAACCAGCAGGCAAAAATCCTTGGCAGGCAAATTCTTTAGAATGGCTAACCCCTGATGTACCACCAACTCATGGTAATTGGGGAGAAAAATTACCAGTTGTTCATAGATGGCCTTATGATTTTAATGTACCTGGCGCAAAAGAAGATTACATAACCCAAACAACGCCACCAAGTGAAGTTATTAATGCAGAGGTAGAAAAAACTTAGGAAAAAATATGTCTGATGTAAAAATTGAAGGCTACGAACTTAAACCAGGGTTTAAAGGAATGGCCACAGATACTGGCTCTGATCAAACAATGTTTAAGGGTGTTCAGTGGGGAAAAGTCATGATGTGGATTTTTTTACTGAGTGATACTTTTGTGTTTAGCTGTTTTTTGATTTCGTATATGAAAGGAAGAACCTCTACAGTAGTAGAATTGGCCAAACACAAGTGAAGTCTTTTCACTACATGTAGGCAGCACACCTGTTCCATTATTCTTATAATTGCAATAATGACATTTGTTTTAATTACAAGCAGTGGAACCATGGCTCTTGCAGTAAAATATGGTTATGAAAAAAATAGAAAAATGTGTGGATGGCTTATTTTAGCTACAGCTATTGGTGGCCTTACATTTGTTGGAATGCAAGTATTTGAATGGTCAAAATTAATACATGAAGGTGTTAGACCTTGGGAAAATCCTTTGGAGCAAAACAATTTGGTTCATACTTCTTTATGATTACAGGATTTCATGGATTTCATGTTTCAATTGGTGTGATCTTTCTTTTTATTTTTGCAAGAAAAGTTTTTAAAGGTGATTTTGACAACGGTAAAAGGGGATTTTTTACTACAATGAAATCGGATTATGTTGCAATAGAGATTTTAGGTCTTTATTGGCATTTTGTTGATTTAGTGTGGGTATTTATATTTGCCTTTTTTTATTTATGGTAAACTAGATTATGGATGAGATAGAAACAAAGAAACCGTTGCTTCAACACATAAGAATAGGAATCTACTTACGGATTCGGGGATTATTATTTGTACTTAGTTTTTTTTCTTACATGGTTGACTTGTTTGCATTTCAGGGGTTATTAAGGTGGACCTTAATTTTAATATTTATGTTTCTAAAAGCTGGTTTAATAATGGCTTTCTTTATGCACCTATTTTGGGGGCGATATGCCCTAGTTAATGTTCTTTTGTGGCCAATGACAGCAATAGCTTGTTTTATTGGGCTTATGGCAGCAGAAGCAAAATACACGGTTTTTACAAGATTATTATATTTTATTACTGGAGGATAAACTTTATGACTGGATACACTGTACTTGCTGGAGCTTTAATATTTTTTTTACTTTTTATTTATGCAACATGGTTTGGTACTGAATTTAAAATTAGAGAAGCAAAAAGACAAAGGCCCCGCAATTACAATTTAATCCATATGACAATATGTCCTTACTAGAAGATTTATTGATAAAAAAAATAAAAACAAATTGGAATTTTTGATTTAGGAAATCATATTCTTATTATTGGAATGGTATCAATTTTAGTGTTTATTTTATTAAATGTAGAATAGGCACATCATATCTGATAACCGTTTAACCAAAATGATTAGAAAAAAAACTGTCTCACTAGATTTTAATGAATTAATTAAATTTTTATATCTATTGATGAAACCAAGAGTAATGTCTCTTGTTATATTTACATGCGCCGTTGGCCTTTTAACTTCCAATTCAAATATAGGCATTATTGATGCTATGATAGGCATAACTTTAGTTGCTTTAGGTGCGGGAGCGGCTGGATGTCTTAAATATGTAGTACGAATTGATTTAGATGCACTCATGACAAGAACATGCTTAAGACCAATTCCCACTGGTAAATTAATAGAAACCAAGCACTTACTTTTGGAGTGTTGCTGTCAGTTATTTCAGTTGTAGCATTAAATTATTTTTCAAATTTTCTATCAGCATCTTTGTTATTATTTACAATATTTTTTTATCTTTTTGTCTACACAATATGGTTAAAAAGAAAAACACCACAAAACATTGTTATTGGTGGAGCTGCTGGTGCATTACCACCTGTTATTGGGTGGACTATAGCAACTAATACAATTAGTTTAGAGCCATTAGCTTTATTTTTAATAATTTTTATTTGGACGCCTTCGCATTTTTGGGCATTGAGTTTATATAAAGCTGATGATTATAAAAAAGCAAAAATTCCAATGTTACCTTTAACAGATGGTATTGAAAAAACAAAAGTATACATTTTTATTTATTCTTTATTAATGCTACCCATCATCATTTTCCCATATTGGATTAATTTTTCAGGTTTAAGTCTATTGATTCCAGCATTTGTTCTTACAATTTATTATAATTTTATTTGCTTTGATTTATATCAATATAAAAAAAAATAAATTTGATTTGAAGAAAGCAAAAAAAGTCTTTGGCTACTCAATTTTGTATCTATTCTTAATTTTTCTATTACTTTTAATAGATAGTCTTATTTAAATTTTTCGACTCAAAATGTTGTGGTATAATATTTTAACTGATTATATTTGTTAGATCTAAATATTCATATTTCATCAATAAGCAAATTATTGTAAAAATAATAGTCGTAATACCAATGGAATAAAAAGTCTTTTTAAGAATTTTAGGATTTTCAGGTGCTCCAACCTCATTTGCTGGGATTAAAAATTTTCTTTTTCGATTAACATCTACTGGTAATAAGAAAAAAATACCACTAACTGAATAATTAGATACATTGTAACTAGTCCAATTGTACTCAATTTACCCCCTATATCTTTACCATTAAAGGGTATATAAATTATTCTAAAGTTAAAAGATAATAAGTCATTAATTTACAATTATATTCTTAACTAGTTTATATTTGTAAGAAGATTTTCATTAGCGCAATTTTTACTACTATATTTATATTTTAAAAAAAAATTAATTAGATGAAATATATAAGCACCAGAGGTAACTCAAAAGAATATAGTTTTGAGGACGTATTTATTAAAGGACTTGCAGATGATGGTGGTCTATTTATTCCAAAAGAAGTCAAAAAATACAGCACTGAGGAGCTTGAGTCGCTAAGTGGCTTAAGTTACCAGGAATTAGCAAAAAAAATAATCAACCCTTATATTGGAGACTTTATGTCTGCGAGTGAATTATCAGATATTGTTGATAAATCATATTCAGTATTCAGAAAAAATAACGCGGTAGCTTTAATCAAATTAGGTGATGTTAACCTTTTAGAGTTATTCCATGGCCCAACGCTAGCCTTTAAAGATATTGCAATGCAATTATTAGGAAACTTCTATGAGTATTATCTAAAAAAAAATAATAAAAATATAAACATTATTGTTGCTACATCAGGAGATACAGGTGCCGCTGCTATAGATGCGATTAAGGGAAAAAAGAATATTAATATATTTGTTCTCCACCCTCATGACAAAGTTTCACTCGTTCAAAGAAAACTAATGTCGACTGTTAAGGAAAAGAATGTCTTTAATGTAGCGATTGAAGGTAACTTTGATGATTGTCAAAATTTGGTTAAATCAATGTTTGCAGATAAGAAATTCTCTAACTCAATTAATATGTCTGGAGTAAACTCGATAAATTGGGCAAGAATTATTGCACAATCAGTCTATTATTTTTATACATATTTCCAGACTCAAGACGATAGGCCTATTAACTTTTCAGTACCGACTGGAAATTTTGGCGATGTGTATGCTGGCTATCTATCTAAAAAAATGGGTTTACCAATCAACAAACTTATCGTTGCAACAAATCAGAATGATATTTTACACAGAGCAATTTCTAGGGGAAACTATGAAGCAGAAACAGTTTTAGAAACAAATTCTCCAAGTATGGACATTCAAATTGCGAGTAATTTTGAAAGATTAATTTACGATTTGAATGACTTTGATGATCATGAAACACAAAAAATTATGAGTAGAATTAAAGAAGATGGTAAATATATTATCCCAGAAGATAAGATGAAAAAAATTGATAGAGACTTTTTATCAGCAAGTCTAAATGAGAATGAGGTTTTAGGCGTTATTAAGGAGGTTCATGCTGTGCATAATATTATATTAGATCCTCATAGCGCAATAGGTTTTGGAGCTTTAAAAAAAGTTAATATAGAGGGTAACAATATTATTTTAGCAACAGCACACCCATGTAAGTTTCCAGAAGCCATAGATAAATCAATTGGAATCAAGCCTAACTTACCCGATGAACTAAAGTATGTTATGGATGAAAAAGAAAATTATGATATTATTTCGAATAACCTAAGTAAAACTCAACAATACATTAAGGAAAAAATATAATGAAATTAAAAGAAAATGAAACAATCCCTAATTCTGAATTTTTTATTATGGAAGATGGAAATCCTATTAAGAAAAATACTTTTGAGTTTTTTAAGGAGAAGAAGGTAGTTTTATTTGGTTTACCAGGTGCTTATACATCAGTTTGTTCAGCCAAACATTTACCCGGATACGTTGCTAACCATGATAAATACCAAGCAAAAGGTGTAGATTTAATAGTCTGCATCTCAGTAAATGATCCATTTGTAATGGAAGCTTGGGGCAAAAGCCAAAATGTTGCAGATAAAGTTTTAATGATGGCAGATCCATTTTTGAGTTTTACAAAAGCAATAGGTGCTGATGTTGATAAAAGTGCCAGAGGCTTAGGTGTAAGATCAAATAGATACACAATGTTAATAAACAATCTTAAGGTAATTAAATTACAAGAAGAAGAAGATGCTGGTGCATGTGAAGTTTCGGCTGCCCAAAATTTTTTAAATTTAGTTTAATCCAGCAGCTTGTTTGGCTAATAAATCAACTTCTTCATTTAGAATATTTCCAGCATGAGCCTTAACCCATATCCATTTAATTTCATGAGATTGATTTAATTCATAAAGCTGAGTCCAAAGTTCTTTGTTTTTTACTGGTTCCTTTTTAGAAGTTAACCAATTATTTTTAATCCATTTATGCACCCAATCAGTAATACCTAATTTCACGTATTGGGAGTCCGTATAAATTTCAATAGGTTGCTGTTCTTTTATTTCCTGAAGCGCTTTAATTGGAGCCATTAGCTCCATCTTATTATTAGTTGTGTCTTTAACACTTCCACTAATTTTTTTAATTTTGTCATTAATATTGATGATTGCTGCCCAACCACCATTTCCAGGGTTTTTTAAACAAGAACCATCAGTATAAATTTTTATCATTATTTATAATAATCTTTGTAGTCATTCAGATTGTTATGGATAATTAGTTTTTGAAAATATTCGTTAGGTTCTTTGATCTGAATTAGTGCAGTTTTAGGAGTATTAAAATAATCATAAATTCTAGTTAGTAGGTATCTTAGAGCTGCCCCTCTACATAATATATTTAATGAGTCTTTCTCTTTTTTTGAAATAGCTCTTATTGTTTCATATCCATCAATTAAGTATTTAATTTTTTTATTATTCATTACGAAAGAATTTTTTTTCTTATCAAAACATAAAGCATTTATACAAATTGCAATCTCATACATCAGAAAATCATTGCTCGAAAAATAAAAATCAATAAATCCAGAAAATTTATTTTTATTAAAGAAGATATTATCTATAAATAAATCTCCATGAATAATTCCACTTGGTAAATTTTTTGGCCATTGATTATCAATATCTTTTAAGCATACATTAAGAGTGGGTTTTAGTTTTGGAGTTATTTTATGAGACTTAAATTTTATACTTTTTAATAAGTTACCTAATTTACTAATAGACATAGAGTTCTGTCTATATAGCTTTATTTTAGTTCCAACTTTATGAAATTTTGCAATATTTTTTCCAATATCAAAGCAATTTTTATAATTAAGAGTGGCCTTATCTTTTCCCTTTAAAAAAGTCACAATACTAGAGGGTTTATTTTGAATTCTACTTAAGTGCTTACCATCATTATTCTTTAATGGTTTTGGACAAATAATTTTTTTTTGATTTAGTTTTTCCATTAAGTTCATAAAAAAAGGTAAATCTTTTTTCTGAACTCTTTTTTCAAAAATTGTTAAAATAAATTTTTTGTTTTTTGTTTTTAATAAGTAGTTTGTATTTTCTATTCCTTTTTTAATTCCATCAGATTTGATTATTTTTCCTAACTTGTAATCTCTACTTAGTGATAGAAGGTCTTTACTATTTATTTTAGTGTATACAGCCATCTAATTTAATTTTGCAGGAACTTTAAAAACAACATCTTCTTTGATAATTTCAACTTCCTCAATTTTTATTTTAAAATTTTCTTTCAATTTATTAATGAAATTTTCAACTAAAACTTCAGGTGCTGATGCGCCAGATGAAACACCTATTGTTTTGCAATTTTGTATTTTTTCAAAAGGAATTACACTATCTGAATGAATTAGTTCAGCATGTTGGCAGCCAGTTTGTTCTGCTACCTCAACTAAACGGACCGAATTTGAGGAATTTCTACTTCCTAAAACAAAAAACATATCACATTGTTTGGCAATATTTTTAACAGCTGATTGACGATTAGTGGTTGCATAGCAAATATCCTCTTTAAATGGTTCTCTAATCTGCGGAAATTTTTTTTTAAGAGCTTTTATTATATTTTTAGTGTCATCAACAGACAGAGTTGTTTGAGTAACATATGCAATTTTTTTATTATTATCTAATTCATATAATTCAATATCATGCTCATCTTGAATTAAATCAATCGTATTTTCTGGTAATTGCCCCATAGTACCAATAACTTCTGGATGATTGTTATGTCCTATAAGAATAATATGGTAACCAGCTTTGTGAAGGTTTTCTGCTTCTCTATGAACTTTTGAGACAAGAGGACAGGTAGCATCTACATATTCCATATTATAACCATCAGCTTCTAGAGGTACTGATTTTGGTACACCGTGTGCAGAAAAAATTACTGGTCTAGTCTTATCCTTAATCTCTTCTAACTCTTCAACAAAAATTGCACCTATTGCCTTAAGACTATCCACTACATACTTATTATGAACTATTTCGTGTCGCACATAAACTGGTGCACCATATTTTTTAATACTTTTTTTAACTATTTCTATTGCCCTTTCTACACCAGCACAAAAACCTCTTGGTGCAGATAATAATATTTTAATTTCTTTATTTTTCATTTTTTTCTAAAAGATACTCGAGCAATATATGAGGAAAGGTTAAAGACGCCAAACCAATAAATATAACTTTTAATATTGCATCATTTAATTGATAGAAATTAGATAGGAAATATAAGCTTATAACGTATAAAATTGCAGTTAAAACTGTAAGTGGCATAGCTTTTTTAATAAAAGTTATTGCACCAATTTTAAAACTATTTTCATCAAGTTCTGCTATCAGTGAAATTGAATGTCGGAATGAATGTAGGAAACAAAAGTATACTGTAAAGGCAATTAGTGGAGTTAAAAAATAATTTAAAACAATAATTGAAAAAAAATCAAAAACTATCAAAATATTGATAATTTTAAAATCTTTCAACAAGCAATAGATACTAGACAGTAAAGAAATTGATAAAGCAAAAAGTAATATATTGTTATCTTCAATAAAGTTTAAGAAAAAATAAAATTTTTCATTTTCTATTAAAAGTAATTTAAAAATATTAATTGTTTCAACAAAGTGAAACATTAATGGTGCAACGATTATTAGAGAACCTTTTAAGAAATAAAGAATTAGATTAGATACATTTTTATTACTTATCAAAAATTCAGTATCTTCTTTGCCAAAATGATATGAGGCAACAACTAAAAATAAAATAAGAGACATAGCCGGAAAAAATAACCAAAATATAATGATACTAATCCCAATAAATGAATATATTAAATAAAAGAAATAAGATTTTTTTATATTATATAACTGGCTAAGTTTTTTACCTTTTTGATTATCTAGTGCACCATGTGAAATTCCAATCGAAAGAATAAAAAATAAACATACCACTGGAGAGATGATTAAGTTTTCAAATCGATTAACAATCAAGGCAATAAAACATGAAAAAATAAAAAAGATAATTGAATGATAGAAATTAATTTTATTTATCAGACTATACATTTTATTTTAAAAGAGCTTTAATAAATAACCATTTAGGCATTTTAAGAATTATTAATAAATCTTGAAAAATATTACTCTTATTAGATAGAAATTTAATTACAGTTTCAGGAGAGTTATCAAACATTTTGAAAAATATATTTGGCATTTGTTTAGCATGATTGCTTAAAACTCTTAAAAATATTTTATCTAGAAACTGATATTTTTTTTTAATTTCATATCTTCTAATTTTATCAATATTATTGATATTTTCCCTTAAATATCCGCTGTGGTCTTGGATATTCAAAAAAGTATACCCAGTACTTAATCTGGTCATATGTCCTGCAGTGCCAATATTTATTTTATTTTTTTCATTAATATTTGATGGATAAAATAGTGGTACAGCACCATTTTCTTTATAATTAATTTTGTAATTTTTAATATTCAAATGATTTTCAATGTAATCTTTTAATTGCTCATCATAATCCATTTCTAGATCATTATTCATTTTAGATAGCCAGGTAGTTTCAACTAAAGCCTTATTTTTGCTATAAGGCAATGTGTAAAAGAAATGAACACTGTTACGTTGTGGGCAATCAAAGTCCATTAAATTCATGATTTTTTCATCAAAAACATCATTAGCAGTCTCAATCTCAATACCTTTAAAGTGTTGCCAAAGTTTATTTTCTTTAGAATCTATTGATGGAACACTATTAAAAATTAAGGAGTTATTTAAGTTTACCTCATTAATATTTTTATAAAATTTGATATTATGATTCTGCTTCAGTGTAGAGTTTATTTTTTTATAGAATAGTCCACTATCAATTGATTGATAAGGTAGTTTATTACATTCTAAAAATTTAGTTTTATTCGGTATATTTATAGAAAAATTATCCCAACTCTTTTTTACACAATCTTCAAAATTATGGCTTGTTGTTTTCCAGAAAGACCAAGTTTTATCCCTCTTGTAATCTAATCTAGGCTCAATAATTGCTAATGTTTTATCTTTAAGTTTATTATGAGTTTCTAATTCGTATGCCAAAGATAGCCCAGCACAACCACCACCAATAATTATATAGTCAAATTCTTTCATTTAAGTCTATTTCCTCACTAATTAAAAAGTGTTCATTATTCATATAACCACTTTTTTGTTTTGTTAAAAAAAGTGTTGCTAAGTCTAATACAGAAAGAATGGTCTGATAGATTTTTGCAATACTATTTACATAAATCTTACCTGCTTTATTATAATTCTCTATATTCTTTGTTCTTAAAATTTTATCACCTATTTTTTTATAAACCCTTCTAGCTACAAGTATTGCAAATCTAAACTTAAAGGGTATTTCCTTTATTGCTATAAAAGAACTTTTATAGAATAAATCAGCTAAAGCTAATGTGTTGCTTATTGTCTCAAAATCATTCTTAATATAAAATCTATTAATCTTTGAGTCTTCTACAACATCTCTGGATATATTTGTTAGTTGCATTGCAATGCCTAAATCTATGGCAGCTTTCATTGAATTGTCATCTTTAACATTTAAAATTTTTGCCATCATCAAGCCTACTGTGCCAGCGACTCTGTAAGAATAAATTAGTAAATCTTTTTTATTATTTAATTGAACTTTTTTATTTAAATCTGATTCAACACCATCAAATAAATCTTCAATAATTTTTATTGAAATTAAATGATGATCCATAAGATCCCACATATTCTTAATTACTTTATTATTATAGTTTTTATTAAGAAAATCATTTTTAAAAACTAATAGATTTTTTTTTTTAATATCTAATTCCTCATTGTCATCTGCAATATTATCTACAGTTCTACAAAAATCATATAAAGCCGAACACTTTTGATAGGTTTTTTTTGGTAAAAAGAAACCAGCCCAATTAAATGACTTTGCGTAAATAGACAGGTAATTTTTATTAGACATTATATAATCTTATCTAGAACTTTTGCTGAGGATAGCACACCAGGAACACCTGCACCAGGATGTGTTCCTGCCCCAACAAAATACAAACCATCATAAATTTCTGATTTATTATGAAATCTAAAATATGCAGATTGTGTAAATTTGGGTTGGATTGAAAAACCTGATCCAAATTTAGTATTCAATTCATTTTCAAAATAATCTGGTGTTAAATAGAAATCTTCAATAATATTCTCTCTAAGATTGGGAAGTAATGCTTTTTCCATTTTATCTATTACTAAATTCTTCATTTTTTCACCTTCAACTTTCCAATCAATTTTGGATTGATTGTTTGGGACGGGCACAAGAACATAAAAACAATCATTTCCTTCAGGTGCCATTGATTTGTCTGTAGCTGATGGTCTATGAAGATAATAGCTTATGTCATCATTTAATTTTTTATTATCAAAAATATCACTCAGGTGTTCTTTATATTTATCACCAAATTTGATTGTGTGATGCTCAACATCTGGGTATGTTTTTTTTGTTCCAAAATAGTAAACGAATAGACCCATAGAATACTGCATTCGATTTTGCTTCCATTTAAATAGAGAGCTTGTTTTATTTAGGCTCAGTAGTTTTTCATATACAGCAGGTGGATCAGCATTACATATTACATTATTTGAATGTATTTCTTTTTGATTATCTAATTTTACTCCACTAATTTTTCCATTATTTGAAATTATTTCAGTTACTTCATGTCCTTTGATTAATTCAATTTCTTGTTCAATCATTAATTTTTCTAAGCCATTGATTATGTTCCCAGTTCCACCCATTGAATAATGTATGCCCCATTTTTTTTCGAGATATAGAATTAATCCGTATATTGATGTTGTTGTAAAGGGGTTTCCGCCAACTAATAGAGGATGCATACTTAGCATACGTCTTAATTTTTCATTTTTTATATATGAAGAAACTAATGAATAAACTGATTTATAGCTTTTAAGTTTTAGTAAAGAGGGCAATTGTTTCATCATCGCAAGAGGTTTATCAAATGGAACGTCAGCCAGTTCTGTAAAACCTTTATCAAATATTTTTTTTGTGAATTTTACAAGCTGCTCATAACCCTTAACATCATCTTTGTTTATTTCTTCAATTTGTTTTTTCATTTGATCTTCATCACCAGAGTAATCAAATACACCTCCATCTTCATAAATAAACCTATACCAAGTTTTCAAAGGAGTTAGCTTTATGTAATCTTGAGACTTTTTATTAAATAAAGTGAAAAGCTCTTCAATTAGATATGGTGCAGTAATTACTGTTGGTCCAGCGTCAAAAGTAAAACCATTTTTTTTAAACACTCTAGCTCTTCCACCCAAGTCAGGGTGTTTTTCAATTAAAGTTACTTTATGATTTTTGGCTCTTAATCTTAGTGCTGCAGCTATACCACCAAATCCAGAACCAATGACAATAGATTTCATTAAGTTAATTTATAGTTTTTTTAAAAAATTGTAAGGTAATTATTAGCTTATTTTTTTTAAAGCTATTTTTGTTTCTTCAAGGTTCTTTTCAAAAAGACCATCAAGCTTTGATTTATCAACAGAAGTATTAATAATTTTTTTAACTGAATCAACGGCAATTTTAATTGAAACATCTTTTATTTCTTTAAGCGCTGCTTCTTTCATTTGTGAAATTTTATTTTCTGCTAAATTCTTTTTAATTTCTGAAGATTTGTGAAATTTATCATTCATTTCAATTATAAGGTGATCACTATCTTTTTTAGCTTGTTGCAAAATATCATTACTCACTGTTTGTGCGGTATCAAGTTTATTTTGAGCACTATCTAGTAAAACCTTTGCTTCTTGTCTTAGCTTTTCGCTTTCATCTATTTCATTTTTAATATCAAGGATAAGCTTATTTAAAAGTTCATTAATTTTTTGAGGTATTTTTAAATAAACTAAAGCCCCTATAAATATTAAAAAGGATATAGCTACCCAAAAAGTTGCATCAATTACCATAATATTCATCCATTTTTTTTCTTGAAAGATCTTCTACTATTGCAGAAATACTACTACTGTTAACTTCAGCTCCTATTAGTTGCTGCAGCAAGTCCGAAGAAGTTTCTTCAGCAATCTTCATGATTTTTTCTGGTGCATTATCTCTAAAAGTTTTTATCTCAATCTCAGCTTTATTAACCTCTTCATCAATTTCTTTGTCTAGTGCTTCTTTTTTACACCAATATCTTTCAACACTTTTTCTCTAGCTTGTTTAAAATAGTTTTTTGCCTCATTTTTGCTGTCGTGTACTATCTTTTCGTATTCTTCAATTTTTTGTTCACTTTCTTCTCTTTTCTTCTCTGCAGCCTCAATATTTTCTAAAATTTTAGATTTTCTAATTTCTAGGTTGGCACTTATTTTTGGAAGTATAAGTTTAGATAAAACAACATATAAAATTCCAAAAGTAATAATTAACCAAAAAATTTGAGAAACCCAAAACTCAGGATTTAATTGAGGCATTCCACCGCTTTCAGCTGCAAAAGCTTCCATAAAAAACAGGAAGCTTAAAAATATCGACTGAAAAAATATTTTTTTAATCATTAAATTTAAAATGCAAATAAAATAATTAACGCTACAACTAATCCAAATAGGCCAGTTGCTTCAGCTAAAGCAAAACCTAATAAAAGATTAGGAAATTGTTTTTGAGCTGCAGATGGGTTTCTCATTGCGCCAGAAAGGTAATTACCAAAAATAATTCCAATTCCAACACCGGCACCGGCTAGAGCTATTGCTGCTAGTCCTGCTCCGATCATTTTTGCTGCTTCTAATTCCATTATATCCTCCTTATGTTAGTTAATGGTGTAAATTTAATGCATCATTTAAGTAGATGCAGGTTAAGATTGCGAAAACATATGCTTGAAGAAAAGCAACTAGTATTTCCAAGCCAGTTAACGCAACCGAAAAACTCAGTGGAAGCCATCCACCAACTATTCCAAGGCTTATTACAAAGCCTCCGAAAACTTTCATCATAGTATGACCAGCCATCATGTTTGCAAATAAACGAACTGAAAGACTAACTGGTCTACTTAAGTAAGAAATTATTTCTATAACAACTATCAGCGGCAATAGTACAGCGGGCACTCCGCTAGGTACAAATAATTTTAAATATCCTAATCCATGTTTCATAAATCCAATAATTGTTACACCCACAAAAATAAATGAAGCCAAGATAAAAGTAACAATGATATGGCTAGTTACTGTAAAGGCATAAGGGATCATCCCAAACATGTTGCAGAAAAGCACAAACATAAATATTGAGAAGATAAACGCAAAGTAAGGTTTTGCTTTTGATCCTGCGGTATCACTAATCATTTTGGAAACAAAAGTATAGCTTAATTCAGAAAGAAGTTGCATCTTGCTTGGTAGTAAGGAATTTTTTTTTGACCCTAAATTAAAAACTAATAAGATTGCAAGTGAACTAATCACCATAAACAAACTTGCGTTTGTGAAAGAAATATCTATTGCCCCTAATTTAATCTCAGGTCCAATTCTATAAACTTCGAATTGGTTCATTGGGTTTGTAGCCATAATTTTTTAAGTCTATTTTTGCATATTTTTTGCAGATCTGAATACGTTTATAATTCCAGCAACAACACCTACAAAAAAAAATATTAATATTAACCAGGGCTTAGTACCAAAGGTCTTGTCTAAAATAAACCCTATAATTGTCCCAACTGCCACTGCAGAAACTAATTCTGTACTTAATTTAAAGGCAGTCCCGATAGAAGAGGGTGCTTCTTCATTTTTATATAGATTTTTCTTTGAAAGCTTAGTTTTTGCAATCTCCAAGCGAGTTTTAAGGCTATCTTTTGGCATTTAAATTGTTACGCAACCATGCTCTCTGCTTTTTGTAAATCTACAGCAACAAGTTGGCTAATACCTTTTTCAGGCATTGTAACTCCATAAAGTCTATTCATTTTTGACATAGTTAGAGCATGGTGAGTTACGATAATAAATTTAGTGTTAGTTATTTTAGTTAAATCATCAAGAAGTCCACAAAATCTTGTTACGTTAGCATCATCTAGCGGAGCATCAACTTCATCCAACACACAGATTGGAGATGGGTTGGTAAGGAACACAGCAAAAATAAGAGACAAGGCTGTTAAAGCTTGTTCACCACCAGATAGTAAAGTTATAGACTGAAGCCTTTTACCAGGAGGACTTACCAGCATTTCCAAACCAGCTTCAAGTGGGTCATCAGAGTCCACTAACTCTAGTTTTGCATTTCCACCATTAAATAGCTTTGTATAAACTTCATTAAATTTTCTATTAACTTTTTCAAAGGCTTCTAATAATCTTTCTCTTCCTTTTTGATTTAATTCATTAATACTTTCTTTTAATTTTATAATAGCAGACACAAGATCTTCTCTATCTTGTTCCATTTTTTTAATTTCTATTTCATATTTGTTGGTTTCTTCATCAGCCCTAAGGTTGACTGATCCCAATTTTTCTCTTTCTTTTTTTTTCATCAAGAGCTTCTTCTTGATCAACGGAATTGGGTAACTCTACAACACCATTTAAATTAGAATTTTCTAGAATATCATTTTCTTCAAGATTAAGTTCAGAGCTAACTCTTTCTAACAGATCTTCTTTACGTTTTTTTAAACCTTCAACAGTAGCTCCTGAGCTTGCTTTTCTTTCTCTTATTTGAATAGATCTTTCTTGAACGTCATTTAACTCAAGTCTTAAAAAGTTTATCTTTTTATCTGTTTCTTCGATTATTTTTTCATTCTCAATTTTTTCATTTTGTGAAATTCTCAGACCCTCTGTAGCTTGACCTTTTTTTTCTGCTTGAGCCTTGGGTTGTTGGTCACGTTCATTTAATTGTAATAATAGTTTATTTTTTCTTTCAGTTAATTCTGTTACCATTTTTTGTGAGTTTGAAAGTAAGTTTTTCCAACTTTCAACTTCTGATTCAATAGCTTTGATTCTTTCATTTCTTTTTATAGACTCTTTTTTAATTGATTGGTTTTTACTAAAACTATCTGCATATTTTTCTTGAAGTAATTTTATATTGCTATTTTTTTCATCAATATCAGTTAATTTACTTTTACTTTCATCATTAGCTAAATTATTTAAAAAATTATTTAATTCCATTTTAGTTCTATCCAGTAATGTAAGAGCTTGGTTAGCTTCATTACTGTTTATTAATTCTTTAATTTTTTCGATTGTATTAATGACGTCTCTAATTGGGTCAATACTGATATTTATGTTGCCATTAGCAAATATTTCAATAATTTCATCTACAGCTTTTTGCTCTTCATTAAGTTGGTTTTTTGCCCTCTCAAGGTCTTCGTTTGATAATTTTTCTGTTTCAAAATATTTAGAGTCTATTTCTATTAATTCACTTTTTTCTTCTTTTAATCTTTTTTCATTTGAATTTGCATCTATTACAATACCTTTTTCTCTATCAATATCCTCTTCGATTGTTTTTAGAGATTTTTTAAAATTTTCTATCTCATCTTGTGTTCTTACATTTTCCTCATCTAGACTTTGTAATTCTAAGTTCAATCGTTGTATTCTTGAAAGGTTCTCAATATTTTTTTCTCTTAATGGAGAAACTTTATCTGTTTCAGTTTTAATTGAACTTTCAAACTGAGAAATTTGTTGATTGAAGCTGCTCACTTCTCCCTCAGCTTCATTGTTAATTTCATTTTCTATTCTAATTTCATTATCAATGTCTAATAATTTTAGATAATACAAACCTGCTTCAATTTTTTTTATTTCTTCAGATATAAGCTTATATTTTGTGGCTTCTTCCGCTTGTTTCTGAAGGTTTGCTAGTTGTTTTTCTTGTTGTCTTCTTAATTCATCGGCTCTTTTCAAATTTACTTCTGCTGCGTTTAATCTAAGTTCAGCCTCATGCCTTCTAACATGTAATCCTGAAATATTAGCTGCTTCTTCTAAAATTGCACGTCTGTCTGTAGGCTTGGCAGTCACTAAGGCTCCAATACGTCCCTGACTAATCATTGATGGTGAATGAGCGCCCGTAGATAAATCTGCAAAAAACATTTGAGCATCTCTAGCTCTAACTTCTTTATCATTTATATAAAATTTTGAACCTTTGTCTTTTTCAATCTTTCTTTTAACTTCAATATGATCCAAATCTTTATATTGCATTGGGCCATCATGACTTGCGTTATCTACGCTTATTGAAACTTCTGCTATATTTTTAGAAGACTTATTAGATGTACCATTAAAAATAACATCTTCCATGCCTGAACCACGCATACTCTTAGCTGAGGTTTCACCCATTACCCATCTTAAGGATTCTACAATATTAGATTTTCCACAACCGTTCGGACCAACGATGCCAGTCAATCCATGCTCTATTAGAAAATTTGTTTTTTCAGCAAATGATTTAAATCCATTTAATTGGATTTTTTTAAACTCCATGGACTAACTTATATCAGTTTTTCCAGATATTTTTTTAAATTCTTATAATTTAGGGTTTTATCAAACTTTTTGTCATTAATTATTATCGTAGGAGTAGCATTAACTTCAAATTTTTTTACCCCATCGATTCGATCATTTAAAACATAATCCTCTATAGCTTTATCGCTCAGGCATTTTTCAAAATTTACATTCACATTTTCACCTTCTAAGAATTTTTTCAAATAACCTGTTGCTTCTTCTGGTGTTTTTCCTCTGGCCCATTTTTTTTGTCCGGAGTACAAAATATTTAAAATATTCGAATTACCATCGTTATTACATTGTGCAATTTTTGATGCATTAAATGCAGCTAAATCTAATGGAAAATGTCTAAATTCAATTCTTACCAACCCTTTATCAATGAAGTCTTCTTTTAGTTCTGGATAAACATCTTTATGAAAATTTGCACAGTGACCACAAGTCAATGACTCGTAAGCAATTATTGTTATTTTGGCACTTTCTTCACCCTCGGTAATTCTTTTAATTATTTCATTATCTGCAGCAAACACTTTAGCGGAGAAGATTATAAATATTATAAATAATGCTGAGGTTAATTTTTTCATCGTTGTTTAAATAGTTTTATTAATTCAAGTAATGATTTTTTAATTTTGTCATTTTTAATACTATTTATTCTATCTGCATATTTAATATTTGTCACATGGTTTTCATTAGCATCTAATTTTTTGAATTTTGTTTGAACATCATCAAAACTTATAAATTTCAATTTTTCAACAACGGCATAGCCAAAGAAACTATTCATTTTATCCATTATTATTTTTTTTGAATATTCTAAATCAATTTCGTGCCCTCTCTTCACCATTATTTGAAGGGTGCTTACTCCAAATTTATTCGAATTTTTAAAGGATTTGGGATAGCATATTTTAAAAAGATCATCTCCAACTATGTACTTCCAGTTATTAAGTGTTTCAGAAAATATATGACCCTTTTTTTTTGATTATTTTTTTAATATTTTTTGGCAAAGTGTCTTTAAAAGACCTTAAGCCTTGAATAGTTTTAAACCTCTGCTTACTATTATTTTTAAAATGCATATGACTAAATCCATACTAACAAATAAAATTCTTTATTGGTACGATAATAATAAAAGATCACTCCCATGGAGAAAAAAGCTATCACAAGTTAAGCAAGAATATTACACATTAGTAAGTGAATTTATGTTGCAGCAAACACAGGTTGCAACTGTAATTCCGTATTTCAATAATTTTATAAAAGATATTCCTGATATTAAATCTCTATCAAAAATTAAGGAACATAAACTTTTAAAGTATTGGGAAGGCCTTGGTTATTATTCAAGAGTACGAAACTTAAAAAAGACTGCACAAATATTAGAAAAAAATTTTAATAGAAGGTTGCCAAGCACGATTGAAGAATTAAAATTATTACCTGGAATAGGTGACTACACTTCTAACGCAATAATGGCAATTGCCTTTAACAAGCCATTTATTCCCTTAGATGGAAATATTGAAAGAGTAATTAAAAGATTATTAAATTTAAAATTACCTAAAGAAATTACAAAAGATAATCTTGTTAAGAGTAAAAAAATATTAGGTAATTCAACTAGAGCAAGTGATTATGCGCAAGCGCTAATGGAGTTAGGCGCATTGATTTGTCGACCTAAAAATCCCCTATGTCACCAATGCCCTTTAATTAAAAATTGTAAGTCTTTTAAAAAAAAAGATTTTGAAATAATAAAAGAAAGAAAAAAGAAGATTAACAAATTTTATTTGTTAGAAGTTTATAAAAAGAATAATAAATTTTTACTGATAAAAAATACTAAATTTAATTTTTTAAAGAATTTACAAATATTTCCCATGAAGCAAATATCTAAACCTGATAATTTAGCAAAAGCTTTAAACTTCAAGATATCAAATATGAATATGAATGTAATAATCAAGTTTTCCAAGTTAAAGGGTGCAATTTCTAACTCTTCTTGGATTGATAGCTCTAAGCTTGATGATTATACTTTGCCCACATTTACTAAAAAAATTTTTAATTATTTAAAAAAAGATTAATGAAAAATATAGTAATAATAGGGGCAGGTATTTCAGGTCTGTATATTGCAAATCTTTTAAGCCAAAACTCAAATTATAAAATTACAATTTATGAGAAAAATAGTTCTGTTAACTTAGAAAAAGGATATGGAATTCAACTTTCAGTGAATAGTATTAAACTATTAAATCAAATAAATTTTCAAAAAATTCAGGCAGAAGATAAATTTCACCCACATAAACTAGATTTCTATTCTTTAAAAAAGAATAAGAAAATATGTGATTTAGATATATCCATGTTTAACAGCACTGATAAAAAATATACTACCTTGCAGCGTTCTACTTTAATTAATTTCTTAAAAGATGGGCTTTATGAAAATATTATCAATTATAATAAAAAAGTTATAAAAATCAACGAGGAGGCTGAAAGCAAAGAAGTATCTTTTGAGGATGGTTCATCAGTTAAATGTGATTACTTGATTATTTCTGATGGAACCTTTTCAAAAACAAAATCATTAATTGCTAATAAAGAAATTAAACCAAAATATTTTAATTCTATTGCTTTAAGATCCACAATAGATCAGGGTGTTATTAAGGAAATTAATCCAAGGAATATATCTTTATTTTTAGGATCTAATTTACATTCAGTTCTTTATCCTATTAATAATAAAGGACAGTTTAATTTCATTAGCATTCTTAGAAAAAGCTTAGCACTAAAGAGCTATCCGACTATTCTTTATTTGAGAACAAAGATTTTACTGCATCTATTATGTCTGAAATATCAAAGCAAGTAGCTCCTGAAATAATTAAAAATTTGAGAAACATTAAATGCTTCCCAATATTTGTGAGTTCTAATGTGTATAAACCAAAAAATAAAAATACCTTTATCATTGGGGATGCTTTTTTTGCTTTACCCCCAACCTTCGCACAAGGCGCATCTCAATCAATAGAGGTTGCTCATGAACTGTATAAAAATTTAGAAAATGAAAATACTCAATTCAACTCTGAAAGAGTTAAAAGGGTAAAGATGATTGATATGAAATCAAAACTTAATTATTTTGCTTTTCATTTATCTAACCCATTAACAATTTGGATTAGAAACTTAATAATACAAAAATTAGTAAAAAATAAAAGATTCATTAACAGCTATCTTGGTAAAATTTATAAAGACTAATTTTTAGAAATTAATCTTTGTCTCAAATTATCAATTGGCACTGAAACACCATTCACTGTGCAATGCCAATAAGTCCATCCATTACAGCTTTCAGATCCAAGTATTGTTGCTGCAACTTTATGAATCGATCCTTCAGCTTGATTATGTTTGATACTTCCATCTGCCATAATCTTAGCAACTATTTTTTTCTTTTGATCAAAGATACTTGTTCCAGGTTTTATTATTCCAAGCTCCACTAAAGATCCAAAAGGTATTCTAGGCTTGGATCTATTATTTTTTAGAGTGTCTAAGAAATTATCTTCCAAAGGTTTTGTATTTTTTAACCTTTGTTCAGCTGCTTTAAAATAAGTCTTTTCTTTTTCTATACCATAATATTTTCTACCTAATTTTTTTGCAACTGTTGCCGTTGTTCCAGATCCTAAGAATGGATCTAGAATTAAATCGTCCTTATTTGATGATGCCAATAAAACTCTATGTAATAAAGATTCTGGTTTTTGAGTGGAGTGAACTTTTTTACCATTTTTCTTAAGTCGCTCCGCTCCATTACAAATAGGTAAATTCCAATCAGATCTCATTTGAAGATCGTCATTTAAACATTTCAAAGATTGATAGTTAAAAGTATATTTTGACTTTTCGCTTTTAGAAGCCCAAATTAAAGTTTCATGAGCGTTCGTAAATCTTGTTCCTCTGAAATTAGGCATTGGGTTATTCTTATTCCAGATAACATCATTTAAAATCCAAAAACCTAAGTTCTGTATTGCAGTTCCTACTCTAAAAATATTATGATAGCTTCCGATAACCCAGATGGCTCCATCCTTTTTTAATATTCTTCTACATTCAGAAAGCCAAGCAACCGTAAAGTCATCATATTTTTTAAAGCTTTCAAACTGATCCCATTTATCATTAACAGCACTGACTTTGCTTCTGTCTGGTCTTGTAAGGGGATTTTTTAATTGTAAATTGTATGGTGGATCAGCGAAAACAAGATCAAAAGTTTCGCTTGGAATTTTTTTTAATTCCTCGAGACTGTCACCATTAATAATCTTATTTTTAAAATTGTTTTCCATTTTCTATAAAACAATTAGACTCCAAACAGATTTCACGGTCAACCTGTGATTGAATTAAATGGATTCAATTTGTGTTTATTATTTCTTAAACAACCAGATCTTGTGTTGTTATTATTAGGATTTATAGAAGATCACTAATAGGTGAAAATGTTTTACGGTGATATTTGGTAATACCAAATTTCTTAATAGCTTTTAAATGTTCTTTGGTTCCATAACCAGAGTTTGTATCCCATCCATAATTATTAAATTCTTTTGAAAGTTTTGTAATAAATTTATCTCTACTGACTTTTGCAATAATTGATGCAGCAGAAATGCTTGGAATTTTTTGATCTCCTTTAATTATATATTCTAATTTATAGTTTTTTAGGTCAGGCAGTTTGTTGCCATCAATTAAAACAAGTGAAGGTTTTGTTTTTAATTTAAGAATAGCTCTTTTCATTGCAAGTAAACTTGCATGCAATATATTAATTTTTTCAATTTCTTTAGTCGATGCCTGGCCTATAGCCCATATAGAATTTTTTTTAATATATTTTTCAAGCTCCTCTCTCTTGTCTTTTGTTAGAGTTTTTGAATCCTTTAATAATCTTTTATCAATAGAATTATTTAATATGACAGCTGCAGCATAAACGGGTCCAATTAAGCTTCCTCTACCAACCTCATCAACACCTGCTAAGATTTTCATTAAATGGATAGTTTTAGTTCTAAGATTTTTTGTTTAATCTTTTTTAAGTCATCCCATGAATGTTTTTTATTTTCAGGAGCTCTTAAAAGATAAGAGGGGTTAAAAGTTATGATAACGTTGTAACTTGTATTCTTGACAATTACTTCCTTCCATTTTCCTCTCTCAATAGAAATTTTACTATTTAAACCTGTTAAAGATTCCATAGCAGTACTACCCATAAGAATTATTATTTTAGGATTTATTATTGAAATATGTTTTTGTAAAAATTGAGAATATCTTTTAATTTCTGTAGAGTTTGGCTTTCGATCTTCAGGGGGCCTAAAGTTTACAGCATATGTTGTATAAATACTTTGTTTTTCAATATTTATTGCAATTAGCATTTTTTTTAAAAGATCTCCTGCCTCACCCATAAAAGTTAATCCGGAGTTATCTTCTTCAACACCTGGGGCTTCACCAATTATCATTATTGGGCTATTAATATTTCCATCTCCTAAAACCATCTTTTTTGAATTATTCTTTAAGTTACAATCGCTAATTGAGTTTATTTGCTCTTTAAGATCCACAAGCTCTTTAACTTTATCTATTTTTTGAATACTCAGATCTTTTTTTAAATCATTACTAGTATTTTTTAGTCTATTGATTGGGTTTTCATCAAAAATAAAGTCAGATCCAGTAGAGTTTAAAAACTCAGAGTCATAATTCGTATTTTGATTTATTACTTTTTTAGACATAGAATGGTCAAATGTTGGTAAAGTTTTTTAAATTATTTTTAATATTATTACTTTATCAGAGTCCATTATACTCAAAAAATACCAGTTTAAACGATTTTAATGCAAGGTATTTGTCTAATTATTTTTCAGGAATTGTAGCTTATGAAAACTTAGATAATACGGAAGCTTTAAAATTTTTTAATTCATCAAAAATATTAATAAAACAGCATGATGCCTATCTTGAGAGGTATGTATTTTCTTTAGTGCTTGATGGCAAAGTTAAGAAAGCAATTAATCAAGTTAAACAGAGCTCAACAAAAAACAACTCTGACTTTTTTCAGTCTAATCTGTTACTGGCAGTTGATAGTTTAAAGAAAAAAAACTTTAAAAAAAGCAAAGTTTATATCGATAGATCATATGAATTTATTAATAATGATAGATTTTCTTTAATCATTGCAGAAACCTTCAAACAATACCTATCTGTTTTTGAAGAAAAAAAATTAATGAAGCAAAAAAATACATTTGGAAATTTTTCATTTATTAATGAAGTTTTTCAACGGTGTTATTTAAATGATAAAGATACTGAGAAATATTTTGGTAGATTAATTAATTCACAAAACGATGCTGATTATTCAAGGTATTCATTTTTTTTGATCAGTTATTTAATTGAGAATGATAATTATGATGAGGCAAAAAAAGTTACTAATAATTTTGATTATTTAAATTCATCAGTATTAATTTCTCAAGGCAAAAAATGGATAGAAGATAGAAACTTAGATAATTTTCAAGATATTTTTTCATGTACTAATTCAAATGACATCGTTAGTGAGCTATTTTTTCTAATAGCAAATCTCTATTCATCTCAGAATGATTATGAGAAATCAAATTTTTACTTAAATATAGCAAACTATTTAAATCCTAAATTTATCTTCAATTTGTCCTTATTAGCTGAAAATTATTATTGGAGTAATGATTATTCAAATACATTAAAAACTCTTGAAGCATTTGATAAAAAGCATGGATTTTATTATTGGTTTAAGTTAAAAAAAGAAGTCTCAAATTATTTCAAAAAAATCTGATCAAAAAACATCTCTAAATTTTATCAATAAAAAATTTAAAGCAATTAAAAATCCAAATAAAAAAATTATATTTGATATTGCAAATATGCATAAAAATGCAAAAAGATATATTGAAGCAATAAGTTTTTATGATCAAATACTTTTAAAAATGGACGTTAATTCCGACCTATATGCAGAAATATTATATAGGCGTGGAGGAAGTTATGAGAGATCTGGAGATTATATAAAAGCAGATAAAGACTTATTGAAATCTCTTGAAGCAAATCCAGATGATGCCTATGTTTTGAATTATTTAGCTTATTCGTGGCTGGAAAGAGAACATAAAATTGATACTGCTCTTAAAATGCTTGAAAAAGCTTATGCTGCAAGAAGTAACGATCCATATATTATTGATTCAATTGGTTGGGCATATTACTTAGTCGACGAATATGAGAAGGCAGAAAATTTTCTTAAAAGAGCAGTTGAATTAATGCCACAAGATCCAATAGTTAACGATCATTACGGTGATATTCTTTGGCAACTGGATAGAAAAATTCAAGCAAGATATTTTTGGCAAGCGGTTTTAAATTTAGATGAGACAGAGGATGATATGAAAAAAACTATTAAAAATAAATTAATAGAGGGATTAAAAAATTCCTAAATTATGAATAGTTTTAAGATAAAGTCTTATGCAAAGATAAATTTAGCTCTAAACGTTACTGGAAAAAAATCAAAGCTTCATAATATTGAAAGTTTAATTTCTTTTATTGATTTACATGATTCAATCACACTAACAGAAAGCAAAATAAAACAGCATAAAATCAATTTTTTTGGAAAGTTTTCTAAAAATATTAGTAAAAGTAATACCATTTCAAAATTGTTAAAAATTTTAGATAATAAAAAACTTTTAAATAATAAAAAATTTGAAATTAAAGTTATAAAAAATATACCTCAAAAAGCAGGAATGGGAGGTGGGTCCATGAATGCTGCCAGCTTATTAAATTTCTTTATCGAAAAAAAAAATAATTAAAATAAAAAAAGATGAGTTAAAAAAAATAAGCAATGAAATAGGGTCAGATGTTATCTTAGGTATAAAACCATCACCAGCTATTCTTTTATCTAATGGAGATATCAAAAAATATAAAAATAAAATCAAATTTCATATATTAGTTACAAAACCTAACTTTGGATGTTCTACAAAATATATTTATTCAAAAGTTAATTCCTTTTCTAAACCTCAATTCACCCTCTCTAAACAGAAATTATTTGAAGCAAAATATTTAAAAAATTTAGGCAATGACCTTGAAAAAGTTGCGTTAAATAAATATCCAGAACTTAAAAGAATTAAATCCTACCTCAACGGTTTACCCAATGCTCTATTTGCTAGAATGTCTGGATCAGGATCCTCAATAGTGGCTTATTTTCATTCCAAAAAGGCCTGCAAAAAAGCATACAGACAATATAAACGAAAGTTTAATAGCCACTGGTGTATTGAATCAAAAACTATATAATTTTTTTTTTTTGTGATATATGAAATTAACATTGGCCCATGGTGAAGTGGTATCACATCTGTTTTTGGTACAGAGATCCGAGGTTCGAATCCTTGTGGGCCAGCCATATATGAATAACTTATTAGATAAAATTTTTTTTAGATCTCAAAACCTTAATTACATAAATTCAGGCTTCAAAAATATTAAAAAAGAAACAGAGGTTTCAAAGATATTTGAAGCAGTTCGTTCATACTCTAGTAATAGTGAAATTCGGTATGTTGGGGGATGTGTAAGAAAAATTATCAATAAAGAAAGATATGACGACATAGATTTGGCAGTAAATTTAAATCCAAAAGAGGTGTGCGAGGCTCTTACTAAAAAAGACATAAAATATTACGAGAGTGGAATAGAACACGGAACAATTACAGCATCAATTAATGATATAAAGTTTGAGATCACATCACTAAGAAAAGACGTTGATACAGATGGACGACACGCAAAAGTAGAGTTTTCTGATAGTTGGAAAGATGATGCTTCTAGAAGAGATTTTACTATCAATTCTATTTATGCTGATATTGAAGGAAGTTTATTTGACCCATTTGATGGAAAAGAAAGATTTAGAAAATGGAAAAATTAATTTCATTGGAAATGTAGAAACAAGAATTAAAGAAGATTATTTAAGAGTGTTAAGATATGTTAGATTTTTCTTAATTATTCTAAACATAGTCATGACCCAAAAGTCATTAAAGCAATTAAAAAAAACCTAAGTGGTGTTTCAAGTATTTCCTCAGAAAGATTAATAGATGAATTTCAAAAACTATTAAAATCAGATGGTTTTCTAAAGCTAACTAAGGATAATGATTGTTTAGAGATTATAAATCTTATTTTTCCACAAATAAAAAACATTTCTCTATTTAATAAAATGAATGGCTTTGCAAAAAAAAACTTTCTTGAAGTGGACTTTATTTTCTTATTATCTTTAATGGTTATTGATGGAACCGATAATGTAGATTACTTTATTTATAAATTTAATTTATCCAAAAAAGATCAAAAAAGACTTATATTTTTAAATAAGTTTAATTTAGTAAAAAATACTAGCAAAACTTTTTCAGAAAAAATTTTGAATAAGGTTTTTTATTTTAATGGTAGAGAGGCATTATTAGATGTTCTTTATTTTAAGATTTTTAAATCCAAAAAAGTAGACAATAAGTTAATTAAATTAATTGAAATTTTTAAAAAAAAAGAAATGCCCGTCATGCCATTTAAAGCTAGTACTTTGATGGAAAAATATCAAGTTCCTGAGGGAAGAGAGCTGGGACAGAAGTTAAAAGCAATAGAAGTGGTCTGGACTAGTAATGATTTCAAAATTTCAGATAAAGAAGTTCGAAAAATAGTAAGTAATTAAACGTATTTTACGTCTTTAATTTCAAAGTTTTTTACACCCGCGGGAGTTTTAATTTCAACTAAATCATTTTTGTTTTTCCCAATTAAACCTCTACCTATTGGTGATTGAAAAAATATTAGTTTTTTTTGAAGGTCAGCCTCATCTCTTCCAACTATTTTATAGGTAATTTTTTCTTCAGTATCTAAATTTTCTAAATCTACAGTTGAGCCAAAGATGACTTTTCCATTATTACTCATTTTTGTAACGTCAATTACATTTGCTCTTGCGATATTATCATTGATCTGAACTATTCTTCCTTCATTATGTGATTGTTCTTCTTTTGCAGCATGGTATTCAGCATTCTCTTTCAAATCTCCATGTGATCTTGCTTCAGATATTGCAGCAACTATCTGTGGACGTTTTTTCTCTTTTAAAAAAATTAGCTCTTCTTTTAAAACTTCAAGTCCGGCTGTTGTTATTGGTTCTTTTTCCATTTTAATTCCATTTTGCTATTGGTGGTAAAGACATTAATATTCCCTCAACATTGCCGCCTGTTTGTAAACCAAATTTTGTTCCTCTATCGTATAGTAAGTTAAATTCAGCATATCTACCTCTTTTAATATACTGTATCTCCTTTTGTTTTACAGTCCATTTCTTTTTGTATTTCAATTGTATTAAAGAGTTAAATAACATTTGAAAAGTAACTCCAAGATCTGCTATAAATTTAAAGTCTTTCTCCCAATCATTTTTTTTGTAATCAAAAAAAATACCACCAACTCCTCTTGTTTCTTTTCTATGTGGTAAATAAAAATATTCATCACACCATTTTTTATATTTTTTATAGAATTTTTTATCATGTCGATCACACATTTTTTTTAATTCGTCATGAAGGAAGTTTTTTTCCTTAAGATCTTGCATGCAAGGTGTTACATCCATACCGCCACCAAACCATCCATGCGTTGTATAGATAAACCTTGTGTTAAAGTGAATTGCTGGAACATGAGGGTTTTTCATATGCATTACAACAGAAATTCCTGACGCCCAAAAATTTAGATTTTTAGAGGCACCTGGAATTTTTTTACCCATCTCTTTTGAAAATTTTCCATGCACTTCTGAAAAATTTACACCAACTTTTTCAAAAATTTTACCATCTTTTAAAATTCTAAACTCTCCACCACCTTCATCTTTAATTTCATTTCTATTCCAAGTTTTAGATTTAAATTTTAATTTTTTACCTTCTAGTTTTTCAATATCGTTACAAATTGTGTTCTGCAGCAACTTAAACCAATTAGAAGCAAGTTTTTTTTTAATTTCTTTATCCATTATTTATTAAAGTTAGTTTGTCTTAAATTTTCTGAAAGAATTATAGCAACTGAAGAGGCTATATTTAAAGATCTTTTATTGTCCATCATGGGTATTTTTAACCTATACTTAATTGAATTATGAACATGATCTGGTACACCAGCACTTTCTCTTCCAAATAGCAGTGTATCATTACGCTCAAACTTGAAAGCAGTATAAGTGTCTGATGATTTAGTTGTTAACAATATTACCCTCTCATTCTTTTTTGATTTAAAAAAATCATCTGAACTTTGATAAAATTTTATCATTTTTTCATCCATGTAATCCATCACAACTCTCTTAAATCTTTTATCGCTGAATAAAAAACCACATGGTTCAATTATTTCTAAATCAGCACCCAGACATGCACATGTTCTAATAATAGCTGCTGTATTTTGAGGAATATCAGGTTCATATAAGGCTATTTTAGGTCTCAAATTCATGTTTTATGTGTCATTGTTTCAGTGGAAAAAAAACTTTTTTCTTATAAGAAGTCATATATTAGATAACAATATACAAAAAATAAAAGATGTCTGAAAAAAAACCTGAAAGAAGAGAGTTTTTATTTACTGCCTCGTATGCTGTAGGAGCTGTTGGGGTAGGAGCTGTTGTTTGGCCACTAATTGATCAAATGAACCCAGATGCCTCTGTTAAAGCATTGGCCAGCACAGAAGTTGACATAAGTTCAGTTCAACCTGGAAAAACAATCACTGTACTTTGGAGAGGAAAACCAGTTTTTATCAAAAGAAGAACTTCCGAGGAAGTAGCTGAAGCAAGAGCTGTTAAAATGGAAGATTTAAAAGACCCTCAAAAAGATGAGGACAGAGCAAAAGATCCGGAATGGTTAGTTATGGTAGGGGTTTGTACTCACTTAGGCTGCGTACCTTTAAATGATAAAGGAGACTACAATGGTTGGTTTTGTCCTTGTCATGGTTCGCACTACGATATATCTGGAAGAATTAGAAAAGGTCCTGCTCCAACAAACATGGAAGTTCCAAAATATGAATTTGTTAATAGCAACACAATTAAAATTGGATAATATATAATTATGAGTGATCACGAGTACGTTCCCAGTTCAAAATTTGGAAAATGGTTTAATGACAGGCTTCCACTTTTATCACTTGCTAGTCATTTAACTGATTATCCAACACCTAAAAATTTAAATTATTGGTGGACATTTGGTGGAATTTTAACTTTTTGTTTAATTACACAAATCGTTACAGGTTTAACTCTAGCTATGCACTACATTGCTCATGCTGATATGGCTTTTGAAAGTGTTGAACACATCATGAGAGATGTAAACTATGGTTGGTTAATAAGATATATTCATGCAAACGGTGCTTCAATGTTTTTCCTAGCAGTCTATATTCATATATTTAGATCTTTGTTTTATGGATCATATAAATCTCCAAGAGAAATAATTTGGATTATTGGAATTATAATTTACCTTTTAATGATGGCAGCAGCATTTATGGGATATGTTTTACCATGGGGTCAGATGAGTTTTTGGGGAGCAACAGTTATTACAAATCTTTTTAGTGCAATACCTTTAGTGGGTGAAGGAATAGTTAATTGGTTGTGGGGAGGTTATTCTGTTGATAACCCAACTTTAACAAGGTTTTTCACGTTACATTATTTGATACCATTTTTAATCTTAGGCTTAGTGGTTCTTCATATTTGGGCACTGCATATTCCTGGAAATAATAATCCAATAGGAATTGATGTTAAAAAGCCTTCTAAGGATACAGTGCCATTCCATCCATATATTGTGATCAAAGATGCCTTTGCATTATTAATGTTTATGATTGTTTTTGCATTTTTTGTTTTTTATTCACCAAATATTTTAGGGCATGCGGACAATTATATAGAAGCAAACCCAATGGTTACACCAGCTCATATAGTTCCTGAATGGTATCTATTACCTTTTTATGCAATCCTGAGATCAGTTCCTGATAAATTAATGGGAGTAGTTGCGATGTTGTCAGCAATTTTAATTTTAGCAGCACTGCCTTGGTTAGATACTTCAAAAATTAGATCGGCTGTATTTAGACCTCTTTACAAGCAATTTTATTGGATATTAGTAGTGGATGTATTAGTTCTAGGTTATGTGGGTGCTATGCCAGCTGAAGGGCTTTACTTATTGATTGCTAGGGTTGCCACAGCTTACTACTTTATTCATTTTTTAATAATCTTACCGTTATTAGGATTTAAAGAAAAAACTATACCCCTACCTTTAAGTATTACAGAACCAGTACTTGGAGGGATGCCAATGGCATCAGCTATTAAAAAAAAAGAAAGTTTAGATTAATTAAGTGAAAAATATTTTAAAAATTAGTTATTCAATCATTTTTTTATTAGTAGGAACTCCTACAGTTAATGCTGCAGAAAAAGTAGATCTTTTAAAAACAGATTGGAGCTTCAAAGGCCTTTTTGGTAAATTTGACAGAGGTTCGCTTCAAAGAGGATATCAAGTTTATACTGAGGTTTGTGCGTCGTGCCATTCAATGAAATACGTAAGTTATAGAAACTTATTTGAGCCAGGTGGACCAGAGTTTACTGAAGAGCAAGCAAAAGCTATAGCTGCAAGTTTTGAAGTTACAGATGGACCAAATAATGATGGTGAAATGTTTGTCAGACCAGCAAAATTATCTGATAAATTTGTCATGCCTTTTGAAAACGTTAAGGCAGCTCAAGCAGCAAATGGAGGAGCTTATCCACCTGATATGTCAGTATTAGCAAAAGCTCGAAGTGGTGGAGTTGATTATATTTATTCAGTACTTTTAGGTTACGAAGATCCACCCAGTGGTGTAACACTTGATGATGGGGTTTACTATAATAAATATATGTATGGTAATAGAATTAAGATGTCACAACCGTTAATGGATGATGCAGTAGAATATAGTGATGGTACAAAAGCTTCAGAAGAACAAATGGCAAAAGATGTAACAACATTTTTAATGTGGGCAGCAGAACCACATTTAGAAAGTAGACATAAAATGGGCTTTAAGGCTATTTTATATTTAATTATTTTAACTATTCTGGTTTACTTTAGTATGAAGAAAATTTGGTCACGTATTGAATCTGAAGTTTAATATATCACCATCTTTGACAATATAATCTTTTCCTTCAAGTCTCATTTTTCCATTAGTTTTGGAATTTACCCAACCTTGATTTGCTATGAAATCTTCGTATGCAATTGTTTCAGCTCTAATAAAACCTTTTTCAAAATCAGTATGTATTTCACCAGCTGCTTTTGGTGCGGTACAATTTTTTTGGATAGTCCAGGCTCTAGTTTCTTCAGGTCCAGATGTAAAGTAAGTGTCTAACTCTAAAATATTATAACCCTTTTGAATTAACATATTTAAGCCAGTTCTTTTTAATCCAATCATCTCCATATAATTTTCTTTTTCTTCATTTTCTAATTGATTTATTTGGTTCTCAATATCAGCCGAAACTATTAAGGTATTTTTTTCACCAAATTTATCAATAAAAGCTTGTGTGTATTTATTTCCATTTTGAACACTTGCTTCATCAACATTACATACAAAAATTTTAGGTTTTAAGGACAATAAACCACTTTGGTTTATTAATTTTTTGTCAAATTGTTCATAAAGTATTTGAATATCTTTAGAATTATTTATGCAGTCAGAAGCAATTTCTAATATTTTTAATTGTTCCTCATCTACATTTTTCTTATTATTTTTTTCCAATCTTTTTTGTATTGATTCAAGGTCTGCTAACATCATTTCTGTTTCAATAATTTCTAAATCTCTAATTGGATCAACAGTTGGGTTCACATTTTGAATATCATCAGAGTCAAAACATCTGATCATATGAATGACTGCATCGACTTCTCTTATATGGGATAAGAATTTATTTCCTAAGCCTTCACCTTTAGAGGCGCCCTCTACTAGTCCGGCTATATCCACAAACTCAATAGTGGTATTAATTTTTTTTTTTGATTTTGATATTTCTACCAATTTATCTAGTCTTTCATCTGGTACAGGAACTACACCAACATTTGGCTCTATCGTACAAAAAGGGAAATTAGCAGCTTGTGCTTTGCTAGAATTTGTAAGTGCATTAAATAATGTAGATTTACCAACATTAGGTAAGCCAACAATTCCACACTTAAAACTCATTACTTGTTATTTACAGTGCTTGAGAATAAATCTAATTTTTTATCAATTAATATAGCCATTGAATCAATAATATTTTTAGTAATTTTTTCTAGCTGTATCATTTCATCTTCATCAAAATCTTTTAATACATGGTCTGAAACATCAGCTTTAGTTTTGGGCCTTCCAATTCCTATTCTTACTCTTGAATAATCTTTACCAATAAATTTATCAATAAACTCAATTCCATTATGTCCTGCACTAGATCCAGCAAATTTTGCTTTTACTTTTCCAAACTCAAGGTCAAGGTCATCATGGAAGACAATCACATCTTCAGCATCAATTTTGAAGTATTCAATTAATTCCCTTATACAAATTCCAGAGTTATTCATAAAGGTTAAAGGTTTTATTGCATATACCTTTTTATCTTCAATATTACCCGTAGTTAACAATCCTTTAAATTTGGGTTTTTGTTTAGACAGACCAAATTTTTGATTAAGAGCATCAATTAATTTAAAACCAATATTGTGTCTGTTGTTTTCGCTATCGGGTGTTGGATTTCCTAAGCCTACAAATAAAAGCATATTTTTTTTAAATCGTATCTAGGAGTCTTCACAATAATAAGTTGATTATTTTTTTTCTTCAGTGGCTTTTTTTTCATCACCATCTTTTTTATCACCTTCAGCTACTGGTGCTGCTTCTTTACCATCTTCTGTTGCTGCTGCTTCTTCAGCTTCGGCTGGTTTTTCTGGCTCTTTCATAACTGTAGGCGCTGCCAATGTTGCAATTACAAAATCTCTTCCAATAATAGTTGGTGTAACACCTTCTTCTAGTTTAACTGAAGATATTTTAAAACTTTCTCCAATATCCACTCCATCTAAATCAATAATTATTGCAGATGGTATTTTTTCACTTGGGCATTTTAATTCTATTTCTCTTCTAACAATGTTTAGTACTCCACCTCTTTTTAAGCCTGGTGAAGTTTCATGGTTAATAAATTCTACAGGTACTTCTATTCTAATTTTTACACCTGGGACAACTCTAAGAAAATCAATATGAGTTGGTTCATCTGATATTACATTATAAGTAATTTCTCTTGGCAAAACATTTTGAGGCTTTCCATCTAAATTAAGAGTTATTATATTTGATAGGAAACTTCCTTTTTGTATTAAAGATTTTAATGTTTTTTTTAATACAGTAACTTTTTGATTTTCTTCTGAGTCCCCCATAAATTATGCCAGGGATATCTCCAGCCAATCTAAGAGAACGAACATCTCCTTTTGACTTAGTGTTTCTAGTATTTGCATCAAGTGAATTCATAAAAAGATGGCTTTTAGCCCAAGTTTCTTAATAACTCAAGATAATTATTTAAATAAATCAGATACAGATGTTGAGTTAGAGATCCTTTTAATTGCCTCACCCATAAGGGCTGAAATAGGCAAAACTTCTATATTTTTAACATTTTTAATTTTATCGTGATTATCAATTGTGTCTGTCACTACTAATTTTTTAATGACAGATTTTTTAATTTTATCTACTGCCTCTCCACTTAAAACCCCGTGAGTAATATAAGCGTAAACTTCTTTAGCACCCCTATCCTTTAAAGCTTTCGCAGCGTTTACTATAGTTCCACCTTGAATCAATTATATCATCAACTATAATACAAGTTTTCCCCTTAACATCTCCTATGACATTCATAACTTTGGATTGACCTGGTTTGGGTCTTCTCTTGTCCACAATAGCAAGTTCTACATTTAAAATTTTACCAAGTGCTCTCGCTCTTTCAGTTCCACCAACATCTGGTGCAACACAAATAATATTTTTACTTTTGATATTTCTTTTAGCATGTCTTGCAAAAATTGGTGTAGCAAATAAGTTGTCTACAGGAATGTCAAAAAAGCCTTGAATTTGTCCAGCATGAAGATCTACAGTAACAACTCTATCAGCACCTGCCTTAGTAATTAAATTAGAAACAAGTTTTGCAGAAATAGAAGTTCGAGGTACTACTTTTCGATCTTGTCGTGCATATCCAAAATAAGGAATTACAGCAGTAATATTTTTTGCTGAAGATCTTTTTAAAGCATCAATACAAAGTAGTAACTCCATTAAGTTATCATTTGCTGGTGATGAAATAGACTGAATTATAAAGATACTATTACCTCTTATATTTTCATTAATTTCTATATAAATTTCTCCATCAGAAAATTTTTTTATACTTGAATTTACAAGCTTAGTTTTTAAATATTTTGCAATATTTTTACTTAAAGGTTTATTGCTGTTTCCAGTTAATAATTTCATGGGATATTATCAATTAATCATAATTACAGAAATATTTCTACCATAATCATTCTCATTGCGGCTAATAGATCTACGAGCACTAAAAAAAATTATTTTTAGGATTAAATGTGTCCTTATTGATTATATCAATTTTCTTTATATTTAGGCTTTTAATTGAAAATGGACATATTTCTTTAAATTAAAGAAATCTTTATTTTTAATTTTTTTAAAAAATTTTTTATTTTTTCCATCATTTTTTATGAGTTTTTTTAATAAAATCTTTTTTTACTTCATAATTTTTCATTGAAATACATGGCCCAATAACTGCAGTAATATCTTTAGGAGCACAACCTTTTTTTATCATAAAATTTAAGGTTCTTTTAATTATCCCCTTGAAAGCACCTTTCCAGCCAGCATGGATTGCTGCAATCATTTTTTCTTTCTCATCATAAATTAGTATTGGAGCACAATCGGCAGTTAATATAGCTATAGGAAATTCCTTTTTATTTGTGATTAGTGCATCTCCCTCAAAATTTATAATTTTTAAGTTTTAGATTTTTATCTATAAAGTGAAATTTATTACTGTGAATTTGCTTTAGTAAGATAATTTTTTTAAGTTTAGTTTTAATTTTCTTTTGAACGATTTGAAGATTTTTTAAAATATCTTTTTTATTATCTGAAGATCCAGGGCCACAATTTAAACTCTTAAAAATACCTAGAGATTTTCCACCCTTTCTATTAAAGAAAGCGTGCTGTAAATTTTTAAATTTGCTGAGTTTTTTTGACTTAATCAGCTTAAAATCCTAATTTAAATTTATTTTTATGTGTTGTTATTAGCATTACTTTAAACAATTTACCCATTTGATTTTTATCTATAAGCCTTTTTATTCTAAAATAAATATCAGCTTTTTCACTGAATAACATTTTCTTGGACAGTATTTCTGCTCTTTCAAGAATACCAAGTTTTGTTAAAAACTCACCTTGGGTAGTATTCATTGTGGTAAGTGAACTTAATTCTTTAACTATACTATTTATCAAATGGAAACTTAAATTATAAGTAATATCAGAATCACCAAACCCCTCTAGCACATCACAATATTTATGTTTCGATACAGCCTGTAGGGTATTTTTCATTTTTTTATCAATATACGCATAATCAATTATTAAAATTCCACCATTATTACGTTTAATCTTATTGTTAATACTTTTTAAGTATTCAATTGATTGTGGTGAATACTCAATAAAGTCCTGTTGTTTTGCAATTTTAATTTTAATTTTATTTTCAAATTTTTTTATATCAAAAGGAACATCGAAATATTCAAATTTATTATTAAAAAACCTAACATGTCTTTCAAACCATTTTCTTTCTTTCTTTATGAATTGCTTAATAGGCAAGGCGTCAAAAAATTCGTTTGCTAAAAAGATACATGGTAAATTATCTAATTCGCTTAGATCATTTAACCATTGAATATTTTTTTTATTGATATTAGCCTTTTGTTCTTTCTTAAGTAATTTGCTTTTTTCTAAAATATTAATGCGACAAGAATTTTTAAATATTGGAAATTTATTAAAGGTATTGACTAAAACTTTCATCATTTCACCATTACCAGCACCCAACTCAATTAAATTAAACTTTTCAGGACAACCAAGATTTTGCCAAAATGAAACGACCCAAATTGCAATCATTTCTGAAAATAATACAGATATATTGGGTGAAGTTATGAAATCACCCTTTTTGCCAAAGGGATTTTTTTTCATGTAGTATCCAGATGTTTTGTTATAAAGAAATTCCTCTATAAACTTATCTAAAGTAAACAAGTCATTATCCTTAATTTTCATTTTTTTAAGGATAAAAGATAAGCCCCAGTCATGAAAAAAAGAATACTTATCAATTGGCCTAATGTTAGATTTAAAACTAAGTAACCGATTTGTGGATCTGGAGATCTAAAAAATTCTATAAAAAATCTAAATAGAGAATAAAAGATTAGGAATAAAGCAGAGATTTTTCCAGGTACTCTTAAATAATTTTTTTTAAAAAAATACCCAAGTACAGAGAAAAGAATTATTCCTTCAAAAAAAGCCTCATATAATTGAGAGGGGTGTCTTTTGATATTATCTATTAGAACAAATTGAACTGACCAAGGGAGGTCTGTGGCTCTTCCATAAAGCTCTGAGTTTATGAAATTGGCAATTCTACCAAAAAAAATTCCAATTGGAGCAGATAAGGCAACTAAGTCTAAAAATATAAACGAATTTGTATTATGTTTTTTTGAGAACAATATTGATGCAATTATAATTCCAATTAAAGCGCCATGAAATGACATTCCACCATTCCAAACCATCAATATTTCAATAGGGTTGTCTAAATAATATCTTAGATTATAAAATAAAGTATATCCAAGCCGACCCCCCAAAATCATACCTATAATAAGATAGGTTATGAAGTCATCAAATAGCTGAAGAATATGAGAGTCTTTTATTAATTTTTTTTTACAATACAGCCAACCAACCGCAATACCGATAATATAAGCCAAAGAATACCATCTGATTTCTAATGAAAATATTTGAAACGCAACTGGGTCAAAATTATTAATAAACATTTTTAAAAAACTACATATAAAGTATATTAATTTTATAAACGAATATATGACAAAATCAAAATTTGTAATTGATAAATTAACAAAGCTATTTGAACAAGGGCTAATTTCTTATAAAGATTTAAGCTCTGAAATCATAAATATTTTAAGATCTAAACGAGATGAAATCATTTTTAAAATGAAATTAACTAGCAAAGAAGAAACAGATATATTAATTAAAAAAGTTGAAAATTTAGAAAAAAAAATCAACAAATTGAAAAAAAAAAGTCCAAATAAAAAATCTACAAAGGTAAAAAAATCTTAACTCTAAGGCCGGTTAAAGGAGATCTTTCTAATAAAATATTTCCTCCATGGGATTTGATTATGTCAGATGTAATTGATAATCCAAGACCAACACTAGATTTAGCATTCTCCTCTACTTTTATCCACTTTATAAAATGGTTTGAAAACATTTTCTAACTCTTTTTTAGGAATGCCAACTCCATCATCATCAATAGTAATTATTATGTTACTGTCTTTTTTTGATAGATGAAAATTTATATTTTCAGCATATTTAATTGAATTATCAATTAAATTATTTAAAGATCTTTGTATTAAATTCTTTCTTCCATTCATATAAACTCTTGGAATTATTTCTTTAGTTATTTTATCATTATTATATTTATTTATTGTAGTTTCGATTAATTCAGAGATATTAAAAGTTTCATCTTTTTCTAAATAAGATGAACTTGTAAACTGTAGATATTCATTAAGCATTTTTTCCATTTCATCTATATCTAAAGACATTTTTTTTGATAAATCTTTATCTTTCATAAAAGATAGCTGAAGTTTTAGTCTCGTTAAGGGTGTTCTTAAATCATGGCTTATACCAGATAACATTTCAGACCTTTGATTTAGGTGTCTCATTATTCTTTTTCTCATTTTATCAAATTCCAAACCTGCCTGTCTGATCTCTAAGGCTCCTGATGGTCTGTACTCATCAATATTTTCTCCTTTACCAAATCTTTCTGCAGCTTTAGCTAGATTTATAATTGGCCTTGTTTGATTTTTCAGAAATAGTATGGCTATAGTTATCATTAGTAGTGCCGGTAGAGTGATCCATAAAGCAAATATTCTAGCAGACGAGCTTGCCACCCTATCTTTTGGGATAAAAAATTCAAAATATCCATCGTTATGTTTAATATTTATATGAATAAGTTCTTTATAACTTGTTGTATCGAACCAATAATTCTCAGTACTCATATTAGATTTTAGTTCTCTCCTCAGTGTTCTATCTATTGGACTAAACCATCTTTCCTTTTGAGGTTTTTTAAATGAATCATCTGTTTTATACTCAACATTAAGATCTAAATAAATTGAGAATAAGCCTGACAGGTCGTTATTATTATATTTTGCATTATCGTAAGCTGCTATGAATGTTTTCATCTCACCAATCAATGCTCTTGTCATACCTTTATTTGTTTTAATCCAAAGACTATCAAAAAAAACAATTGTTATGATTACTTGAAGAATAATTATAGGTACTGCTACGATTAATAAAGCTCTATAAAATAATCTTTTGGGTAGTAAATTTTTTATAAAATTATTCAATCCATAAAACATAACCAGCACCTCTTAAAGTTTGTAAGTATTTTGGATTTTTTGGGTCTATTTCTATTTTTTTTCTAAGTCTTGTAATTATTACATCTATTGATCTTTCTTTATCAAGATCAGTTAGTTTGCCAATATCCTCTCTTGAAAAAGTTTTGCCAGGATTGTTAATCATTTTTTCTAATATAATTTTTTCAGTACTATTTATTTTATACTCGGTATCATTTTTAATGATTAAAAGTTTGTTGAGATCAATTTTAATATTATCAAAGGTTATAATTCTTTTTTCATCATTTCTTTTTGTTTTATGCAAAATATTTTTTATTCTTAAAGTAAGTTCCTTTGGTTCAAAAGGTTTTGGCAAATAATCATCGGCACCTATCTCTAAACCTTCAACTCTATTTTCAGCTTCTCCTTTAGCTGTTAATAAAATTATAGGCGTATCAATCTTAGATTTATTTTGCTTGATAAAATCAAGGCCACTCTTGCCTGCCATCATTACATCTAAGACAATTAAATCAAATTTAATTATTGAAATTTTTTCTTCAGCATTTTCTGCGCTATCTGATGTAGTAACCAAAAAGTTATTTTCATTTAAATATTTTTTAATTAGAGATCTAATTCCCTCATCATCATCTACAACTAAAATATGGGCTACAAAATCATTCATTAATTATTTTCTTTAAAACATTGTCAAAGTTTAGGACTTGATCTGAGCTTGAATTTAAAAGAGCATTATAAATTCTTTTTTTTTGTGTCGAAAATATTTCATCAAAAATTTTTTCTCCTTTTTCATTTAAAAATATGTGTTTTACTCTAGTGTCTTGTTGATCTTTTTCAAAAAAAACAACATCAAGTTTAATTAAATCTTTTAAAACTCTATTCAAGCTTTGCTTGGTAACTTTCAACTTCTTTAATAGATCGGAAATTGTAATCCCCTTGTACATTGATAATAGATGTAAAACTTTGTGGTGAGCTATACCTATAGAGTATTTATCCAATGTTTTCTTGGCATCTGAAAAAGATTCACGATAACTTGTAAATAATTTTTCAATCACCCGCATTAACTGAGTGTCCTTTAAATATAAAAGTTCTTTCATTATGGGTAAGTTATATTGACATATTATAGATACAAAGATAATTTTAGGAAAAATTTAAATTATTTCATACATGATACCCTACGATAAAAGATCTGGTAAAATCTGGTATAATAACGAGCTTGTTGATTGGGCTGATGCAAAAATTCATATTTTAAATCATGGATTGCATTATGCTAGTTGTGTATTTGAAGGAGAAAGAGTTTATGACGGATCAATATTCAAATTAGAAGAGCATACTACAAGACTTTTTTATTCAGCTAAAAGAATGGGAATTACGATGCCATATTCAGAAACAGAAATAAATGATGCATGTAATAAAATTATTTCAGTTCAAAATATAAAAGATGGCTATGTAAGACCAATGGCCTGGAGAGGTAGTGAAATGATGGCAATCTCTGCACAACAAACAAAAATTCATGTTGCTGTAGCAACTTGGGACTGGGGTTCTTATTTTGATCCAAAATTAAAAGTTAATGGGATTAAATTAAATATTTCAAACTGGAGAAAGCCAGCGCCAAATACAATACCATGGGACACAAAAGCATCAGGCTTATATATGATCAACACCTTGTCAAAACATGAGGCAGAACAACAAGGTTATACAGATTCTTTAATGCTGGATTATGAAGGAAATGTTGCAGAGGCAACTGGAGCAAATATTTTTTTTAAAGATAAGAATGGAGAAATACACACTCCAATTCCAGATTGTTTTTTAGACGGAATAACAAGAAGAACAGTTATTGAGATTGCTAAATCTAAAGAAATTAAAATTAATGAGAGAAAAATTAAACCAGAAGAACTAAAAGATTTTGTTGGTTGTTTTTTAACTGGGTCAGCTGCAGAAGTAACACCAGTATCATGTATTGCAGATAATCAATTTAAAGTTTGTAAAACTATAATTGGTTTGAATGAAAGTTATCAAGCTTTAGTTAGAAAAAAATAGATTACTTACTTCTTATTATCCTCAGACATCGCATGGTCAATGCCTTTTCTTAAATACTCATAACCAGTATACAGAGTTAAAAATGCAGAAAGCCAAAGCAGGATAATGCCAATTGTTTGAGCATTATAATCTTGAAAATTTAAAATTTTATTACCAGTTTCGCCTGTCAGTAAAAGAGCTATGGCAACCATTTGTAAAAAAGTTTTTAATTTTGCTAAATTAGTCACTGGTAATTTAATTTGCCCTCTAGCTAAAAACTCTCTCAACCCTGAAATTAGTATTTCTCTTGTAAGTATTATAATTGCAGCAATAACCTCGTAATGTTTAATTGTACCACTCATAACAAGCAATATAAGTGCAGTAGCAACAATAATTTTATCTGCTATAGGATCAAGTAATTCACCTAACTTAGACTCTTCGCCCATCATTCTTGCCAACATTCCATCCAAAAAATCAGTAAATGAAGCAATTACAAACAATACGCATGCAGTTAAATCACCGTAAAAACCCGGCAAATAAAATGCTAGAACAAAAAAAGGTACAATTATTATTCTACCAATTGTTAAAATATTTGGAATTTTTTTAAGCATAATTATTCGTGAAAAAAGTTATATATCTTTTTTGCAACTTTTTCCTCAACACCTTCAACTGATTTAATCTCATCAAAACTTGCAGATTCTACTGCTCTTGCAGAGCCAAAGTGGTTCAATAAGGCTCTTTTTCTAATCGATCCAATACCATCAATTTGATCTAATAATGATTTTGTAATTCCTTTTGCTCTTTTTGCTCTATGAGAGGTGATAGCAAACCTATGTGCTTCATCACGCAGTCTCTGCATAAAGAAGAGAGTAGGGTCATTCTTATCAAATTTAAATGAATTTCCCTTATAGAAAAAAGTTTCATCACCACTATTTCTTAATTTACCCTTAGCAATAGCGATCATAGGAAGATCATGTAAGCCAAATTCATCCAATACTTCTTTGGCAGATGAATATTGACCTTTACCACCATCAATTAATATTAAATCAGGAAGAGTTAAATAATTTCCTTTTTCTAACATCGCTCTTTTAAATCTTCTTGTAAGAACTTCTTTTAACATTGCAAAATCATCTTGTTCAGCACCCTTTGTCTTGATGTCAAATTTTCTATATCTTTTTTTAACAAATCCTTCATTTCCAAAAGTAATCATAGCGCCTACGCTATTGGTTCCTGAGATATGGCTATTATCATAAACCTCAACTAAGTTTAGGCTATTTTTAAGATCAAATTTTTTAGCCACACCTTCAAATAAATTTTTATTATTATTTGTTTCATAAATTTTTCTATTAAGTGATTCTTTGGCATTTTTTTCTGCCATAGCAATCACTTTAGCTTTAGTTCCTTTTTTTGCTATATTAATAGAAATTGTACTACTTTCTTTTTTACTTAATGTTTCTTCAATTAGTTTCCTGTCCTCAATTTCTGTATTAATAATAATTAATTTTGGAACATTCTTATTTTCGTAAAATTGCATCAAGAAGGAGGACATTATTTCAGATATGTCTTGATCAGGATCATGCTTTGGAAAATAGGCTTGGTTACCCCAATTTTGTTTGGACCTGTAAAAAAATACCTGAATACAGGTTTTGCCAGATTCTTTATAGGCAGCAATTACATCAGCATCAACTAGATTGGCTTCATTAATTCTTTGTGACGATTGAATTATATTTAAGGATTTAATTCTATCTCTAAAAATAGAAGCTCTTTCAAAATCCAGCTTTTCGCTGGCTTCCTCCATTTGTTTGGATAGATTTTTTTGTATATCTCTTGATTTACCCGATACAAACTGAATTGCTTGATCTACTGATTTTTTATAATCTTCTTTATTAATATAATCGACACAAGGACCAGAGCATCTTTTTATCTGATAAAGAATGCAGGGTCTTTTTCTATTCTTGAAGGTGCTATCATCACAAACTCGAATTTGAAATATTTTTTGAAGCATTTTAATGGTCCAATTTGCAGTTCCTGCTGAAGCAAAGGGTCCAAAGTAAAATCCTTCTTTATCTTTTTTCCCCCTATGTTTTGTAACTTGTGCCCATTGGTCTTTATTACTGATGAAAACAAAGGGAAAAGATTTGTCATCTTTAAGTAATATATTGAATTTAGGTTTATGTTTTTTGATTAAATTAGCCTCTAAAAGAAGTGCTTCACTTTCATTGGCAGTAGTTGTTATCTCTAACTTAAAAGTTTGAGAGAGCATCCTTGCTGTTCTGATGATATGATTTTTTTCAGCTACATAGCTTTTTAATCTATTAGGAAGATTTTTTGCTTTACCTACATACAAAATCACATCTTTATGATCAAGCATTCGATAAACTCCAGGGCTTTTAGGAATTAATGGGAGCTCTTTTCTAATTACGTCTTTGCCTAATTCAGAACTTTTCATGACTTCTTTTTTTGGTAATTTGGATACCAACAGAGGCACACTCTTTTATAATTTCTAATTTTTCAATTTGAAGCATAATTTTTCCGATTCGTTTATCCTTAAACAATACATCAAAAACATCTTCAGCAAGTGTTTCTAAAAAATTATAATGTTTCTTTTTTGCAAGTTTTGTAATTAATTTTACAACTTGACCATAATTAACAATAGATTTAATATCTTTATCATTTGTTGGTTTTCTATCTTCATAATCAATCTCTAAGCTAAATTTTACTTTTTGAGTTTTTTCTTTTTCAAAATCATAATAACCAAGTTTTAAATCTAGAGTTAACTCTTTAATAAGAATTTTTTTTTCATAGTTAAATAAATTTTTTGTTTTATCTAGCTTAACAATTTTAAGATTATTTTTATCCATTTTTAAATTCTCGAATTGATAAACTCAATTATTTTTGGGTGATAATAATTAAAACAAGAGTAGGAAATTAAAAAATGACCTGCTGCTTTTTTCTTCATTTCTTTGTATAATTTTTTATTGACTTTAACAAATTTTTTATCACTCCTTAATTTCTTTTTACCTTCTGGCCAAGCTTCTTCCCAGCCACCCTTCATTTTATCCACAATTTTACATTTTTTCCCATTGATAGTTATATCTTTGTCAGTATGACTGGGAGTATCCACCCATTGTAATCCAGGTATATTCTCAAGATCTTTTTTCATCCATTTGCTGTTACTATGCCAATCAGGTTCTCCATCAACTGGACTTGTAAATACTAATGCCTCTATTTTTTTAAAATTTTTTAATTCATCTATTTGCATTTTTCGTAATGGCGTATTTGGTTTTCGATCCCAACAATTAGGCATAAATGAAATTGTTGCGTTAAAGTCTTCTGGATGCAAACCTTTATGTCTTAGCGTATCAATTCCACCACAAGACAACCCTGACATAAATATTTGATTTCTGGGAGTTCCTTTTGCAACTAGTTCGTCAATAATTTCTTTATTAACATTTACCCTATTAGGGATGCCCCAGTTTTCGAATATACAATCATACCAAGGTTGATGAAAAGCACCCTTAAATTTCCATCCACAAGCATATCCATCTGCTCCACCAGCCTTATGTAGTCTGCCATTTATAAATAATACCAATTCTTTGCCTTTTATTTTTGTTCCAGATATTTGACCTAATTGTTTTGGAACAAAATCTCTACACTCTCCCGAATATTGTCCTTGTTCAACCTTCCAGCCACCTTTATTAAAAATCATTATAATTTTATTTGCTGGATCTGGAATATCAGTGCCCTTTATTACTTTAACTTTTTTTCCATCACTATAGACAAACGCATCACCATTTATATGGCCATTTTTACAATCTCGTGCTTCAGCAAAAGTATTTAAAGATAATAAAAAAATTGTTATCAAAAATATTTTTTTCATTCTTTTCCAATCACATCTGGTGTTTGCCAGTTTAAACTTTGTCCACTATCTATTGCTATTACTTGACCTGTAATTGAACTGTTTTTGATAAAAAAGTCAACAGCAGAACATATGTCTTTTACATTTACTTGTTGCTTTAAAGGGGTTGCTAAGTACTGCTTTTTAAAATGCATATCAGTTTGTCTTTTATTTTTAATGGTTGGCCCAGGTGCAATTCCATTAACTCTTATGTTTGGAGCTAATTCCATAGCACTAGTTTTTGTTAGTGTGTAAAGCCCTGTTTTACTTAAAGTGTAAGAAAAGAAAAAGGGAGTTAACTTAAAAACTCTTTGATCTATTATATTTATAATATTGTTGTTTTTACCTTTAATATTTTTTGAAAATTCTTTTGTAAGATATGCAGGTGCTTTTAAATTTACATCAATATGTTGGTTCCAACTTTTAGAAGAAAAATTTTTAAGACTGTCATTTTCAAATAATGAAGCATTATTAACTAAACAATCAAAGTATTTTAATTTTAACTTTGAAAATTTTATAATTTTTTTTAAATCTTGTTCTTTTGCAAGGTCACCTTTCACCAAGTAAACTTTTGTCTTATTTTTTGACAATTCTTTTTGTAACTTTTCAGCTTCAGATTTTGATCTATTGTAATGAATAACCATTTCAACTCCTGGACCTGATAGTTTCTTTGCAATAGCAGCACCCATTCTTGTTGCTGCTCCAGTGATAATTATTTTGTTTGCTTCCATTTTTTCTTACCTTTTTGTGCTCTTGTACCAGGTAAGCCCATTGTTGATCTACCTTTTGGATATGTTCTATTTCCTTGGTTATAGTGTTTTATTTTTGGGTTTAAAACAATTTCTAACTCTGATGCTTCTAAATTTCTTATTTCATCTCTAATTTTACCAGCTTCTTCAAATTCAAGGTTTGTGGCTGCATCCCTCATTCTTTTGTTGAGCATCTTTAAGTGTTTCTTTAAATTTCCACCAATATTATCTCCAGTACCTACTTTTAAATAATCTTTATCATAAACATTTTGCAATACATCGCTGATTTCTTTTTTAATAGAAACAGCATCAATATTATGCTTTTTATTATAGGCAACTTGAATTGCCCTTCTTCTATCAGTTTCCTGTATAGCTTTTTTTATACTTTTAGTTTCTTTATCCGCATAAAGAATAACTCTTCCTTCTAAATTTCTTGCAGCTCTTCCAATAGTTTGAACTAAAGAAGTTTCAGATCTTAAAAACCCTTCTTTATCAGCATCTAAAATTCCAACTAATGCACACTCTGGAATATCTAATCCTTCTCTTAAAAGGTTAATTCCCACTAAGACATCGAAAACACCAAGCCTTAAATCTCTCATGATTTCAATTCTCTCTAGTGTGTCGATATCGGAGTGCAAATATCTAACTCTAATACCATTTTCATGAAAATATTCCGTTAAATCCTCAGCCATTTTCTTAGTCAATGTAGTAACCAAAACTCTAAAATTTTTATCTATTGTTTTTTTGCACTCATGCATCAAGTCATCAACTTGATTTTTGGCAGGTTTTATTTCAACTGGTGGATCAATTAGACCAGTAGGCCTTATTATTTGTTCAACAAATTTACCCTTAACTTGTTCTAATTCCCAAGGGCCTGGTGTTGCTGATACAAAAACTGTTTGGGTTCTCATTGCATCCCATTCTTCAAATTTAAGAGGTCTATTGTCCATGCAAGAAGGTAATCTAAAACCATATTCAGCAAGATTACTTTTTCTAGATCTGTCTCCTTTGTACATACCATTTAATTGGGGAACTGTTACGTGGCATTCATCTACAAATATAAGAGTGTTGTCAGGAAAGTATTCAAATAGAGTGGGGGGTGGTTCCCCTGGTTTTCTTCCAGATAAAAAACGAGAATAGTTTTCAATACCAGCACAAGACCCTGTTGCTTCAATCATTTCTAAATCAAACTTAACTCTTTCTTCTAATCTTTGTGCTTCAAGTAATTTATTTTGTTCTTTGAATTTTTTTAAAGTTACTTCTAATTCTCTTTTAATTTTAATGATTGCTTGCTCAATAGTTGGTTTGGGCGTGATGTAATGACTATTAGCATAAACTTTTATTACATCTAAATCTTGTATTAGATCTCCTGTTAAGGGATCAAATTCTTCTATTTTTTCTAATTTATCACCAAATAAACTTAATCTCCATGCTCTATCTTCAAAGTGTGAGGGAAATATTTCAAGATATTCTCCTCGAGCTCTAAAAGTTCCTCTATAAAAACTCTGATCATTTCTTTTGTATTGTAAATTTACTAAAGTTTTTATTAGTTGCTCTCTGCTATATTCATAATCTTTCTTTAAACTCAACGTCATCTTGCTGTACGCCTCAACAGAACCCAGACCATAGATACAAGAAACACTTGCAACAATAATTACATCATCTCTCTCTAATAGTGATCTAGTAGCTGAGTGACGCATACGATCAATTTGTTCATTAATGGATGCTTCTTTTTCAATATAAGTGTCAGACCTTGGAACATAAGCTTCTGGTGTATAGTAATCATAATAAGATACAAAATACTCAACGGCATTGTCTGGAAAAAAAGATTTCATCTCTCCATAAAGCTGTGCAGCTAGTGTTTTGTTAGGAGCAAGTATTAGAGCTGGTCTATTAGTTTTTTCAATTACTTGGGCCATTGTAAAAGTTTTTCCAGAACCTGTTACACCAAGCAAAACTTGGTTTAATTCTTCTTTATTTGCACCCTTAACTAATTGTTTTATTGCTTCTGGCTGATCACCGGCAGGTTTAAAATCTGTAACAAGTTTAAACTTTTTTCCACCTTCTAGTTTCTGGTGAATTTCAGGATTTTTACTCTGTATATCTGTAATTAAATCTTGATAAGTATTTTGCATTATCTATAAAACTATTAGAATAAAAATATATTTCAATGAGCATTATATCAGACAGTCTAAAAAAGATTAAACCATCGCCAACTATTGCTGTAACTCAAAAGGCAAGAGAGTTAAAAGCTGCTGGAAAAGACGTTATAGGTTTAGGAGCAGGAGAGCCTGACTTTGATACACCAGATAATATCAAACAAGCGGCTATAAAAGCCATTAATGACGGTGATACCAAATATACAGCCGTTGATGGAACTGCTGCCTTAAAAGATGCCATAGTTAAAAAATTTAAAAGAGAAAACAATTTAGACTACACAACTGATCAAATCACAGTTGGCGCTGGTGGAAAACATGTAATTTATAATGCTATGATGGCAACCCTGAATGAAGGGGATGAGGTTATAGTTCCCGCGCCTTACTGGGTTTCTTATCCTGACATGGTTTTATTAGCTGGTGGAACTCCAATTATTTTAGAGTGTAATGAAAAACAAGGATTTAAGATTAATCCAGCTGAATTAGAAAAATCCATAACACCAAAAACAAAGTGGATAATATTAAATTCACCATCAAACCCAACAGGTGCTTGTTATACTGAAGGTGATATTAAAGAAATCGCAGATGTTTTAACAAAACATCCTCACGTGCATATTTTAAGTGATGATATTTATGAGCACGTAACATATGAAGATTTTAAATTTTTTACTATTGCACAAATTGATAGCTTGAAAGAAAGAGTTCTTACAATGAACGGTGTAAGCAAAGCTTACTCAATGACTGGCTGGAGAATAGGGTATGCGGCTGGTCCTAAAGAAATTATTAAAGCAATTGCTAAAATACAATCGCAATCAACAACAAATCCATCTTCAATTAGTCAAGCTGCAGCGGTTGAGGCATTAAATGGAACTCAAGATTTTATAAAAGAAAGAGCAATTTCATTTCAAGAAAGAAGAAATTTTGTCGTTAAAGCATTAAATGAAATAGATGGAATTGAATGTTTAAATCCAGATGGAGCATTTTATGTTTTTCCAAGCTGCAAAGGGTTAATTGGAAAAAAAGATACAAGTGGCAAAGAGCTTAAAACAGATACTGATTTTGTTCAGTCTTTATTAGAAAATAGTGGTGTAGCAGTTGTTCAAGGTTCTGCATTTGGTTTAGAAGGTTTTTTTAGAATATCTTATGCAACTTCTATGGAAAATCTTAAAAAAGCTTTAGAAAAAATATCTTCTTTTTGTAAAAGTCTTAACTAGGTTTTTGCTTTCCCCACATCTCAAAATATTTACCTTTTTCTAACAATAAACTCTCATGCGTCCCTTGTTCAATAATAGAACCCTGATCAAGAACAATAATATTGTCAGCATTTGCAGCTGTAGATAGTCGGTGGGCAATTATTAAAGTTGTTTTACCTTTAGAGACATTTTCTAGATTTTTTTGAATTTCCTTTTCAGTACTAGTATCTAATGCAGATGTTGCCTCATCAAAGAAAAATATTTTAGGGTTTTTTAGAATAGTTCTTGCAATAGCAACTCTCTGTTTCTCTCCACCAGATAATTTCAACCCTCTTTCTCCTACAATTGTTTCATAACCATCCGGTAAAATTGTTATAAAATCATGTATATCTGCATTTTGTGCAGCACTAATAACCTCCTCTTTAGTAGCACCAGTATTACCGTAAGCTATATTATAATAAATTGTGTCATTAAATAAGACAGTGTCTTGTGGGACTACACCAATAATTTTTCTTAAAGAGTTTTGAGAAATTTCTTTTACATTTGTATTGTTAATAAAAATATTCCCCTCTTTTGGATCATAAAACTTGAATAACAGTCTACTTATTGTTGATTTACCGGCACCCGTTGGTCCTACGATGGCTACTTTTTTTCCATTAGGAACAGTAAATGAAATATTTTTAATGATAGTTCTTCTTATATCGTAATCAAAACTAATGTTTTCAAATCTAATTTCTGCATCATTACTTTGGGGTATATCATCAAGATCATCATTTGTTGTTGGAGCAACCTCTAATAAGCTAAACATGTTTTCCATATCAGTCAGTGCTTGCCTAATTTCTCTATAAACAGAACCTAACCAATTCAACGGCTGATATAATTGGAGCATGTAGGCATTAATTACAACAAACCCACCAATATTAATCTCTCCACTTTTGATCCCATAAACTGACATCACCAACATAATAGTAATACCCACCATTATGATAAATGTTTGAGCTATGTTTAATAGTGAAAGAGAATGTCTACTTTGATTTGCTGCTAACTCATATTCTTCTAATGATTGATCAAGTCTATTAGCCTCAAAGGCCTCATTGTTAAAATATTTAACTGTCTCAAAGTTCAATAAACTATCAATCATCTTAGTGCTAACATCGTTATCAGCTTGGTTCATTCTTTTTCTAAATACATTTCTCCATTCAGTAATCTTAAAAGTTAAGAAAGAATAAAGGCCAATAGTTAAAAGTGTTACAACAGCATACCATGGGCCATATAGATAAAATAAAATCCCAGAAACTAAAAACACTTCAAAGAAAGTAGGAGCAATATTAAACAAGACATATCTTAGAAGAAAATCTATTCCTTTAGTTCCTCTGTCTATATATTTTGCTAGTGCACCTGTTTGTCTATTTAAATGAAATTGTAACGATAGATTGTGAAGATGTTGGAACATTGTCAAAGATATTTGTCTAATAGAATGCTGGGAAACTTTTGAAAATAAGGCGTCTCTAATTTCAACAAATGTGAAAGCAATTACTCTAGTTACACCATAGCCAATTACTAAAGCTATTGGTACCAGCATAAATAAATTAATGCCTGAACTTAATTTTGTCAGAGAATTTACGGCACTACCCAATACTAGAGGAGTGCTAACGCTGGCTATTTTTGCTAAAACTAAAGCAACAACTGCAAAACTAACTCGTATCCTTAAATCTTTCCTTTTTTTTGGCCACAAATAAGGAAGCAACAGTTTAAAAGTTTTAATGTATTTACCCTTTTTCACAATTTAGATATAACTGATTAGTAATAATTTGTTACAAGCAAATTAGACCTTATAATGAATTAAAAAAAGATATTTTAACTAAATAAACAATAAGGAAATATAAATGTTAAGCGTATATTTGGCAGGTGAAATTCACAGTAATTGGAGAGAAGAAATTATTCAACTTTGTGAAAAAGAGAAATTAGATGTTCAATTTACATCTCCCGTCACCGATCATGAGGCATCTGACAATTGTGGTATAGAAATTCTAGGAGCTGAAGAAAAAAATTTTTGGAAAGATAGAAAGGGCGCTAATATTAATTCCATTAGAACCAAAAAATCTATTCAAGATTGTGATGTAATTATTGTTAAGTTTGGTGAAAAATTTAAGCAATGGAATGCAGCCTTTGATGCGGGTTATGCTACAGCACTTAATAAATCTATGATTGTTATTCATAACGATGATCATCAACATGCTCTTAAAGAAGTGGATGGCTCTGCTGCTGCTGTTGCATCAGATCAAAAACAAGCTTTTCGTATATTGAAATATATATTGGAAAGTTCCTTAAAGTAATGAAAACAGCTTTGTTATTTGGCTCATCCGGCTTAGTTGGAGGGCATCTTCTTAATCAATTAATTAAAGATATTAATTATTCTAAAATAAAATTATTTGTTCGTTCAGTTCCTGAAATTAGCGATCCAAAAGTAGAGATTATTAAGACTGATTTTAGTCATTTACAAAATCACAAAGAAGATATCAAAGGAGATGATTGTTTTGTTTGTATTGGTACAACAAAAAAAAATTCACCTGATAAAGATGAATATAAAAGAGTTGAACTTGATATTCCTAAAGAAATTGCAAAAATTGCAAAATCAAATTTGGTTAATTCATTTATTTTTGTCTCTGCATTGTATGCAAACCCCAAGAGTTCGGGAGATTACATAAGATTCAAAGGACTGGTTGAAGAAGAATTAAAAGAACTTAATTTTCCAAAACTTGGAATAATGAGACCATCTTTTTTGATAGGTAATAGAAAAGAAAAGAGAGCAAGTGAAACAATAGGTATTTTTGTATTTAAGTTACTTTCTCCATTACTTTTAGGTCCTTTAAAGAAAATGAAACCTATTCATTCCGAGACAGTTGCAAAAACTATGATTAGAGCTGCAAATGAAAACTTAGAAAAAAATATTTTCGAGTCGAATGAAATCGATGAATTAGTTTTAAACCAATCCTAATCTCACAACAGATTTAGCTGTTTCAGATATACAGCCTTTTGCAGGATTAAATTTTAACCCTAATAACTCTTCGGCATAGGTTGTGTCAGTTTGCATTACAATCTCAAGATCTGGAATTAAAGTTTTAGCACTTGAGTCAAACAAACTAATTAATTTAACCATAAAATTTGGTAGTTCTTTTTTGGGAAGTTTTTTTGCATACTCTGGCATTGCTTCGGCCATTATTTGGGATAACTCAATTAGTTTTTTTACTTCTTTTCCAACAATTAATCTTCTACCACCAACCTTGGTATTTCCAATACAGGCAACATGTGCTTTTGCAACATCTTTTACATCTGAAATCAAAATTCCCCATTTAGGTGCTGCTGGAAATTTACCTTTTAGAAACTGTCTAACATATTCAATTGAAGTTCCTCCTTTTTTATCTAAGGCATCGCCAAATACTCCACCAGGATTAATCATAGTTAATTTATTTTTTAATCCCTTACTCTCCATTAGTTCCCACGCTGCTTTTTCAGCTTTTGTTTTTGATAAAAAGTAGTCGTTTACTCCCTCTTTCCAGTTTTCATCTGTCCAATCATTTTCGTTAAATGAATATGGATTACTTCTGTTAGGTTTTCTAAACATGGCTGCAATTGAAGAGGTGACTATAAATTGTTCAACATCAGCATTTAAACCTGCATTTAAAACTCTCAGCGTTCCATCTACAGCGGGGGCTAATAAACTATTTCTATTATTAGAAACTTTAAAAGGAAATGGAGATGCAAGATGCATTATATATTTACAATCTTTAGCTGCTTCATTCCACCCATCATCTTTTAAAAGGTCTAATTCAACAAAAGATAATTTATCTATAGAAGCATGCTGACTTATAGTTTCTTTAGTTTGTTCAATTAAAGTATTGTTCCTAACAGTTCCTAAAACTTCATATCCAGCATTTAATAATTCAATTGCGGTATGTTTTGCAATCCATCCGCTTATTCCAGTTAATAATACTTTATTTGTCATTTGTTGTTCCTTTTTAATTAAATTTTTATTTTGATACATATGGACATAAATAATCTTTTATCAACTAATTATAAGCTTACTAGTCACTTCAAAGTTACTTAAATCATGACTGGTCATTTTTTGTTATTACTTTACAAAAGCGATGATAATAAAATATATAATTAATTAAAAAAAAGAGAAATATGAAACTTATATTAAATATGGAAGTAGAAAATTGGGATACATTTAATAAAGTATATATCTTAGGTGATAACTCAAACAGAGAAAATGCAGGAATAAAAAAAATCTTTATCGGACATGAGGAAGATAAACCAACAAAAGTTCATGCTATTTTTGATATACCCCACACAAATGCTATGCGTGAGTACATGGATAATCCAGAGGCCAAAAAAATGGCACAAGAATCTGGAATTAAATTTGAAACTTTATTTGGAGTAACTTGTAAAGATTAACAATAACAAAAAAAATGGAAAAAATTAATCAAAAACAATCATGTCCTTTTTCAAACGTTATGGAATTATTAGGTGGGAAATGGAAAATTTTTATTATCCTGAGAGTCTATGAAAATAAGAAAATAAGATTTAATGAGCTTAAAAAAATAGTAACTAATATCAGTTCCCAAGTTTTGGCAAGAAAACTTGATGAAATGAGAAAAGATGGTTTGGTTGTTAAAATTATTAATAAATCTCAAAACGTAGAATATAAATTAAGTGAATTTGGAAATTCAGCAATACCAATAATATCTGCTTTAAAAAAATGGAGCTTAGGTAGAAAAAAAGAAATTTCTAAAATAGTAAATATTTAAGTTAATAATACTTTATTTGTCATTTTGTTGCTCCTTTTATTTAAATTTAAAATTTCTCAACTGATGTTCTTAATTCAGTTTCCCAAGACCATGCACTTTTATCTTGGTTATGAAACTGAAGATATACTTTTGCAATTTCATCAGGATGTATAGTCTTATATGATCCATAATTTTCTTTGCCAATACCACCATCGATAATAAAATGTCCAATATGAATGTTTTGAGGATGTAATTCTCTTGCTAATGATTGGGCTAAGCCCCTTAAACCAAACTTGCCCATTGCGAAAACAGATGACTCTGGAAAACCTTTTATACTTGCGGTAGCTCCTGTAAAAAAAATACTTCCACGTTTTTTTTTAAGCATTCTTTTTGCTGCTTGCTGAGCTACTAAAAATCCTCCATAACATGTAATATTAATTGCTTCATGTGCTTTTTTAGGATCAAGATCAACTATGCTTCCCCCAAGACTTTTGGAAGGATTATAGATTACTAAATTAGGAGCACCAATTATTTTGTCAGTTTTATTAAATAGGTTTGTTACACTTTTAATATTGGTGGCATCACATTTAATTGTATCAGCACCAATTTCTTTTTTTAAATTTTTTAGTTTTTCAATATTTCTTGCTGCTAGAACAACTTTCATTCCCCTTGAAGCGCACAACTGGGCTAACGATGCACTCAATCCACTTCCAGCTCCAACAATTAAAGCTGACTCATTCATTTATGATGATAGATGTTTTTCAGCTTCAAGTGCTGCCATACAGCCCATACCAGCAGCTGTAACTGCTTGTCTGAAAGTCTTGTCTTTAACGTCACCTGCAGCATATACCCCAGGGATATTAGTTTCTGTTAAATCTGGTTTAGTTAATAAATAACCTTCTTTATCCATATCTAATTGACCTTTAAAAAGAGCCGTTGCTGGATCATGACCAATTGCAATGAATAAGCCATCTATTTTCATTTCTTCAATTTTATTAGTTTTTAAATTTTTAACTTTAATCGCTGTAACGTTTTTAGGTTCGCTATCCCCAATAACCTCTTCAACAGCACTATCCCAAATTATTTCAATTTTTTTATTTTCCATTAATTTTTTCTGCAGTAATTTTTCTGCTCTTAAAGTATCTCGTCTATGAATTAATTTTACTTTTGATGCAAATTTTGTAAGAAACATTGCCTCTTCTACTGCTGCATTTCCACCACCAACAACTGCTACAACTTTTTCTTTAAAGAAAAAACCATCACATGTTGCACATGCTGAAACACCAAAGCCTCTATATGCTTGTTCTGATTCTATATTTAACCATCTTGCCTGAGCACCTGTTGAAATAATTATACTATCTGCAGTATATTTTTGTCCACTATCTCCAATAGCTTCAAAGGGTGTAGATTTTAAATTTACTGATCCGATATGATCTTCAATCATTTCTGTACCAACTGCTTTTGCTTGATCTCGCATTTGATCCATTAACCATGGACCTTGAATTACATCTGAAAAACCTGGGTAATTTTCCACGTCTGTTGTTGTAGTTAATTGTCCACCTGGTTCGGAGCCGTATACTAAAACAGGGCTTAGCATTGCTCGGGCAGCATACACAGCCGCCGTATAGCCAGCTGGACCTGACCCTATTATTAACACTTTTGTGTGTTTAATTGGATTTTCACTCATGCAGAAGTTATATAAGGATAAATGACAAAATTAAAAGGGTTATTATTAACAGAGGGCATGCATGGCATGATTAGCCAAGTTGAAGGATTAGCTAAGGCTTTAGATTTAGATTTTATACACGAGAAGATTGAACTAAATAATTTTTGGAAATTATTTCCACCAAAGCTGACACCTATTTCTAGAAGTGTGTATAAAAAGGTTAAACACTCTGATTTTGATGTAATCATTTCATGTGGAAGAAAAAGTGTAATTCCATCAATTCATTTAAAAAAACATTCTAATAAAAAAGTTATTAATATTCATATTCAAAATCCAAAAGTTAATTTTACAAATTTTGATTTCATTGTGGCACCTGAGCATGATGGAATTATAGGTGAAAATGTAATTAACACAAAGGGAGCAATTCATTATTTAAGCGAACAAGAGATTCAAGCTAATAAAGATTATCTTGGTTCATTTATAAAAAAAGATGATAGAAAAATAATAACTTTGATTATTGGTGGTCCAACTAAATATTATGACTACTCAACTCAAAATGTTAAAAAAATTTTTATTAATTTAAAAAGCTTAGTAGAAAATAATAATTCTCAGTTAGTAGTTATTCCATCAATGAGAACGCCAAAAAACATTATTAATTATGCTAAAGAATTTTTTGGAGAAACTCACACTATTATCGAAGATGTAGATAAAAAAGCGTATTTATCAGCATTAGCAATTTCTGAATATATTGTTGTAACATGCGATTCTAGTTCCATGATTTCAGAAGCAGCACTAACAGGAAAGCCAATTTATATTGCAAATATTGAGCCTAAAAAAAATGACAAACGGTTTCAAAAATTTAGAAATTTATTTAAAGAATTGAATATAACTAAAAATTTAGGTGAAGAGTTAGAAATTTGGAACTATCAAAAATTAGATGAAACTAATAGAGTGGCAAATATAATAAAAGAAAAAATTAAATTATAATGTCATTTTTAAATTCTATTAAAAATCAGGCAAAAAAACATGAATTTCCTTTTGATCACTGGGAATATAATAATGCTCTATCTGATGGGGCCATTGAGGAAATTATTAAAGCGGATATTCCAGATGTAAGTAAACATAATTTAAACTATGATGGAACCAGAGCAATTGATGGTGGTGCTGCAGAGTTTAGAGAGGGAATAGCTTCAGGTGGTGAAGCAATAAAATTTAGATGCTTTGTAACAAATGAAAATAAAAAAAAATTTCCAAACTTAGTAAAATTTATTAATGAACTTCAATCCAAGGAAGTTCATGGAACTATTTCAAAAATGATCGATAGAGATTTATCGAACTCATATGTTAGAGTTGAAGTTATTTGTGATAGGGAGGGTTTTTGGTTAAAGCCTCATTGTGATATTAAAGAAAAACTGATGTCAGGATTAATATTTGTAAATAATGCTAACGAGTCTGAAGAACTTGGAACAGATTTTTATAATGAAAAATTAGAAAAGGTTAAAACAGTTCCTTACAAAAATAATTACGGATACATGTTTACCAGTGGGCCGAATACTTGGCATGGTATGGAAAAAAAGAAAATAGTTAAAGAGAGACGATGCATTCAGGTTAACTATGTTACCTTTGAAACAGATTGGAAAGTTCTGTAATTAAATAAAGTTTTTTATTAGTATCTATTTTGAGTACGTAACCACCTATAAATATAAAAAAAATAACTCGTTTTGGGCACACAAAACTAAGTAAACATTGTTTCTATTAATATTTGTATATAGAAATTTAAGATGTTTGAAAAATTAGAAGAATTAGCAAAAAATAATAAAAAAATTTCAGATTTTCACATTAGAAGTGGTTGGCCATTAGCATTTAGACAAACTGGAGAAATACATAAAATTCCAGAGATAGTTGTCAAAGAACAAGATCTTCAAGATTTGTTATCGACTAATTGTAATGAAACTGAAATGAATAAGTTTAGTGAAACTCATGAATTAGATTCATCAGTTACATTAAGTGGATTAAGGTTTAGAGCTAATTTTTACAAAACTATTCAAGGAACAGCTGCTGTATTAAGAAGAGTAGAGAGTGTAATTCCTGAAATGGAACAATTTGATTTACCCCAAGTTCTTTATGATATTGTAGATATGCATAAAGGATTAGTTTTAGTAACTGGACCTACAGGGTCTGGTAAGTCAACAACACTTGCAGCTATTATAAATGAAATTAATAAGACCAAGTCTGCAAATATTATTACAGTTGAAGATCCAGTTGAATTTATTCATAAAGATTTAAAAAGTATCGTGTCTCATAGAGAAGTGGGCAAACAAACCAAAACATTTTCTAGTGCATTAAAAGCAGCACTTAGAGAAGATCCAGATGTAATTCTAGTTGGTGAGATGAGAGACTTGGAAACGGTTTCACTTGCACTGACTGCTGCTGAAACAGGACACTTAGTTTTTGGAACCCTTCACACTAGTGGTGCTCCTAATACAATAAATAGAATTATTGACGTTTTTCCACCTGAGCAACAAGCTCAAATAAGAGCACAGATATCTTCTTCTTTAAAGATGGTGGTTACTCAAAGACTTCTTAAAACTAAAGATGGTCAAGGCCGTTGTGCAGCGTTTGAAGTGATGAAGTGTACGCCTCCAATTCAAAACTTAATTAGAGAAGCTAAAATTCATCAAATACCTAGTATCATGCAAACTTCTGTGAGAGATGGTATGATTACTATGACTAAATCATTAGAAGAATTAGTTAAGGCAGGTAAGATAGATGCGAGTGCAGGACGAGAAGATTAAAGGATTTAATGTCCTTGAGTTACTTATTGTCATAGCAATTATTGGCGTCCTCTCCGCTGTTGCTTATCCAAATTTTTCAGATTGGCGGAAAGATAGAGAAACTAGAAGTGCTGTAGTTAAAATTAAATCTTTAATTGAGGGAATAAACGCACAAGTTCAAAGGGGCCAATATGCATTTGTCCAAGTAGATGTTAAAGAAGGCAGGCTGACAAATGAAGATGATGGGTTAATTGTAACTTCAAAAGGAATGAAACCAAAAACACTTGCTACACTTCTTAATAGTGGAGAAAGTGGCTGGTGGGTGAGGCCAAATGAACGATGTAACATTGTTGATGAAGCATACTGGGATGAAGATCCAGACCCAAATAGAGATCAAATAATTGATTTAGATAAAATAGAAGTAAGACAGATAGTTTTAGACAATGTTGCAACTACATGGCGTGACGATGTAGGAGCAGTTTGTTTTGGTAAAAATGACCAATGGTATAGTGGTAACGGTGAATTGGTTTCATCATCAGGCGATGATGTCATTGTAGATAGCTATTTATTTATTTGTAATAGATCAAATACAAGATCTCAATGTGATATAGATAACCTGACAGGTGAACCGACAACAGAACATGATTATTTATATGTTATAGAGTGGTCAAGATTTGGAAATATTAAACTTGAGAAATGGAATAAAAGAGATTCAGAATGGATTGAGCAATAATATGAAAAAAAATAAATCTAAAATTTCTGGTTTATCTATATTGGAAGCATTGGTATCAACCGCTATTGTTGGAATTGGCTTTATAGCAATTCTGCAAATGACAAATTTTTCAGTACAATCCATTGATAATTCAGGAGACAGAACGAAAGCAAACTATTTAACTGAAATGATAGCCGAAGATGTTATTGGCAGCAAAAACACTTTGTACGGTGTTAATTCTGATAATGAAAATATTGTATTTGATAATGATGGCTCAATGTCGTTTGCAGACGGAAGTGATGCAAGTGGTTTAAAAAAATTTTCAGAACATTTAAATATTAATGGTTGGAACGCAAGTTTGAGTTGTGGAAATTCATCAACAGGCTCAGGTAACACTAATACTGACAATATTTATCAAACTCAAGAAAATGATGCCCCAAGAAACAAAGAAGCAAAATGGGACATGATATTTAATGAAAATAGATTTTTGAAATGTAAAAGCAATAATGAAACAAAAAAACTAGAAACATTTAAAGTATGCAGATGGGGAAGCTGTACATATAAAAATGATTTAGTTTTTGATGACCCAATTTATATTAGTAGAGTTGAGATGCTTTTAAATAATGGAAAAAAAAGAAAATATTTATATTTTCAATCAGATTACAATATAAAAACAACTACAAGCGACTCCTCAGATTAGTATGAAAAAAAAATATCTAAAAAGTATAGCAGGGCTTACTTTAGTTGAAATTTTAATTGGAATTGTTGTTTCATCATTGATGATGGCTGCCATGTACTCAACTTACACAATTGTTAATAATAGTTACAATCAAGTTGTTGATAAAGCAAAGATCAGTAGATCATCAAGAGATTTAGTAGAATTGTTAATTCGAGATATTAGAATGTCAGGATTTAAATATTATCTTGGAACTAATGAATTAGGTTACCCCGAACAAAGTTACTTAGAATTTGTTGGGGGTACTACTTCAATTAAAGAAAATCACGACCCCATAGTTATTATTGCAAATGAATTAGGTCACAATATTGATGGCACCGATCCAACAGTTACTAAAAATAATGCTGGAGATTTGTGTTGTGATAAAATTCATATTGTTTTTGATGATTTTAATCAAAACGACAAACTTCAACCTTATAAAAGATATAAATTAACTTATTATGCCTTACCAGTTTCTGATTCAGATGACAGCAATCCAAGATATGCTGTTTATAAATCTAAGATTAGCTGGAAACAAAAAAGAGATTCAGAGACTGCATCGTGGCCTACAGAAGGTGATTGGGTTAGTGATTGTACTGAATGTTACCACGAACAACTCGTTAAAGATTACGTTGAAGATATGGAGTTTATAGCTCTTGATCAAGAGGGAAGAAAACTTTCACCTGACCCTAGTCCATCTAATTATAGTGCTAGACAAAATTTATATAAGATTAGATCTGTAGATATTAGATTAGCATTTAGATCTGAAAATGAATTTTTTAGGTTTGAAGCAAGAGAAGGTAATGAAAGACAATTAAGCGGATTTTCAAGAGCAATTAAAAAATATTCAGATAGGTATTTAAGGGATAGCGTAGTTGTTACAGTTTATACAAGAAACATTATTGATGATGGAATTTTTTAATGAATAAAAATAATCAGAAAGGTTTTACTCTTATTTTATCACTTGTACTTTTATTAGTGATGTCTCTTATGGGAGGGAGCTTGATTGTTATTTCTTCTAGTGACCATCAAAGCAATAATACTAGTGATGAATATCAACAAACTTTTTATGTGGCGGAACATGCTTTAATTGAAGCTGAGAAATATGTTATTAATCAAATGATTGGCCCTTGGGTAGATCCTGCTACATTGACATCTCCTGGTGCTGGAGCAACGGCTGAAGAATTACAAGCACACAATGATTATGTTAGTCAATTACAATCTTTAGCATCCAGCAATGGTGGGTTTGCAAGGCATACAGATGCGAGCTCTGCTTGGCCAAATGGTAGAGGCATACCAACAAACATTATTAATGTATCGAGTACCCCTTGCTCTAATAGTTTTAGAAACCTAATTAAAGACGGAGATGGCAACACATTAGTGGCTGTCCATCAAACTCTTTGGAATTTTGGAGAATTAATTGAACCGATATTAACTGCTGAGAGTGCTCCTGATAAAGAAATTGAACATATGAAAAGATATAGATGGGAATTTTTTGTGATCAATGTTGGAAGATCAACGTTTAAGGGTGCTGGTACTAGTTTAAAAAAAACATCAACTAATGCTCAACAGCAAGGGAATGCATATAAATTATATGGGTGTGGATACTTAATGCCAAAAGGAACAGAACTTACTGATATAGATGATCCTGAAATCTTAATACCTCTAGAAACATTAGTTATATTATCAGGTTAAGACCTAAAATGGGGACAAAGAAAGATATTTAGATTTATTAATATTCTTAATTTGTTTAAAAAATTGTATGAAATTTTTATTTAAAATAAGTTTAATGTTGTTTTTAATAAATTTTAGTTCACCAAATGTTGGTGTTGCATGTGAATTTTTAAAAGAAGAGATTGGTACTCCAGTTTCAAGCATTATAGATAAATATGAATATTTAGATGAGCCTTCAGATGATGATATTAATATTTTTACACATTATAAAATGTATGAAAGTCATACCTTATGTGAAAATTCTCAATTAGAAAATACTTTTATAACAGTTTTTATTAGAGAAGGTAAAATTATTGGAATAGAAATTTCAGGTATGCCAAGTGAAGCTAAAGATGATAGAATTTTAAATTTTGCAAAAACAAATTTAGGTTATGCCACTGATCAAGTTATTAATGATGAATGGATTGGAGCTATCAGCATGTCATCTATGATCAACATGGTGCTTTATGGACGAGTACAGGACTCTGATGAAGTTTATGAACAGCTAATTATCACGAAAACAGATTATTTTGAGCTATTATCTGATCCAGATATAGTAGAAATGTTTTAATTTATGAAAAGATTGTTTAAAATTTTTATTCTTTTAATTCTAGTTTTAAATTTTAATCAATTAACTTATGCAAAACCATTACCTCCAGGGTCTGGATCGGGTGATGTACCAGCTAATATTTTAATTCTATTAGATAATTCCAAGAGTATGAAAAAAGGAATAGGTTTTCAAATACCTAAACAACATTCATTTACTATTGATGGAAATGGAAATAGAGTTTTAGCATCTGCTGACAGTAAAGAAGGCGGACTAATACTTTTTGATAGCGGAGGTCAAAAACTTAATATTACAGGGAAAGATCAATCGGGCGGAAGTTATACAATCAATAGATGGTGGGCTACCAATGCAACTGATAATCGTTGTAAATATCTTCTGAGTAAAGATGGCTTAACAGAACCATCAGGTGGTCACTATATTAGCAGTACAATGCAATACGCCGATGTAAGATATCATGCAGGTGTTAGTGTTGCAGGAACGGATATTTCTAATGAAAATTTAATATTTGTTGCTCAATATAGTAAAAGTGGGGCGGCAGCAATAATTGCTCTTGACGATCAATATAGATGTAGACTTGCTATAACTCCTACTAAATCTGATCAAATATCTGGCTTAGACACAGGTACAAATTCAGATGGAGATCTTATTTTAGCAGCTTTTGGTAAAGGAGGAATGAGAAAAGGTGCCTACCAATTAACTTGCAATGTTACTGATGGTGCTTGTGCACAAGTTCAGGGGAGAGGTAAAGGGACATCCGATGCATATGGAAAATTATACAATGGATATAGGATTAGATTAAGTAGTGATACAACTAAAATTTATGTTTCTGCTAATGGACACTTATGGGGTTATGATACTAAAATAGATGGAGGACAAAACGTAATAGATAGTAGCAATACTTCAAGTAATCGTAGTTTTAGATATTGTAAAGGTAACGGAAGTAGTATTGGTTATTTTGCTACTTGGGATTTTTCAAGCAGCTCTGATAATGTGTTTTATACTGGAGGTTATTTGAGCTCTAGAAAAGTTCATAGAGTAGAATGGACTTCAAATACTAGTTGCAGTGTTACTGCATCAGCTGGTACGAATAGTTCATTATCAAATATAGCAGCTGCAGGTAATTTAGATGCTGATGATATTAGGGTTACAGATAATATAAGTGGATTACAAGTTTCAAGTGGAAGACTGATTTTTAGTCATGATGGTTATGTTGATGAGCTAACTGAAAGTAGTTTTACTGCTGTAAGAAAAGATAGTGCATGGCAAATCCAATATGGAGGCCCACAAAGAACAAGGTTACGAGGTGCACAAGAAGCAATTACTGCAATTTTTACTGACACCACTTTGACAAGTGGTGCAAATTTTGGTTTTGGTTATTGGAATGGATATAGTGGTGGTGGTCAATATTATGGTGGATGGCAAGGTAACCATCCAGATGGTAGAAGCAGAATTTGTGATAAAGATGCTTGTTTACAGGTTGGAATTGGCCCTGAAGGTGCAGCAAATGCCATCCAATATCTTGGAAACTTAAATGTTGATGGAAGAACAGACGCTAATGCTTGGTCCCAATTGGCTCATGATTATTTTTATGATGATATTTCTCCCTATGATCCAGATTCTGATTGTCAATTAAATTATGTAATTATAATTGGGGATGGAATGTTTACAGGTGGTTCGGGAGTACTTGGACAAAGAGGAGAAGCCGCCAATAGAATTACAACATTAAGAACTGACTTAGGTGTTAAAAGTTTGATGGTTGCTTATGGTGATGGAATTTATTCACAGGGTATGGCATATTTTGATGCATTAGCTTTGAAGGGCTCTTGCGACACTGCTGGTAGTGAAGATTGTGAACCAACTATTGTTGCTAGAACTCCTCAAGCACTTAAGACAGAACTTCAACAGAAGATTAGACAAATTTTAGCTGAGCGTTTAGCATTTACTGCACCTTCAATTACAGCAACTATTCAGCAAGGAGGTTCATTATATCAAGCACAATTCGCTTATGAACAATTTGGTGAATGGAAAGGGACTATTTTAAGAAAAACATTAAATGCTGACGGAACAGTTGAGCATGATTCAAATGCGCCAGGAAATTGGGATGCGGCAGTTCAAGTAAGATCTCAATCTTCAGGAGGACCATCTGATCCAAGTACAAGTGACAACAGAAATATTTGGACACCACTTTCAGATCCATCTTATGATTATATTGGTAATTGGGATAATGTTAGTGATACTACTGCATCTTTATTAGAAGGGGAGATGACAAGATTAGGATTTGAACTTTCGAATTACCATTCTTCGACCTCTAATTGTGGAGGAGATGATACTACAGATGATGAACGTGATGGACTTCTGCGTTTTTTAGCAGGTCAAGATTTTTTTGATTATGATGGAGATTGCAACACTACAGAGTTAAGACAACATGTGTTAGGAGATATATACCATTCTCAATTAATTGAAATTGGAGCACCAGATGGAAATACTCAATTTACTGATAATAATCAGGAAGCATACTTTAGAACCATCAATAATTACCAAGCCTTTAAATCTGCACAACAAAATAGAAGAGATGTTTTGTATGCGGGTTCTAACAGTGGATTGCTTCATGCACTTAATGCAGAAACCGGTAATGAAGAATGGGCGTTCCTTCCGCCATTCTTAGTTGGAAAATTACCCACATTAATAAATGTGAATCTTGATGGCAAAGTTGATGGGTTTCAAGGAGGTAGTAACGCGATATTCGGAGTAGATGGTTCACCAATTGTTCACGACGTGTTTATGAAGGGCTTAACCCCTGAAGGTGATGTTGAGGTATCACCAAGTTGGCATACAATATTGTTTCAACCCTTTGGTCGTGGTGGATCAGGTTTCTCAGTATTAGATGTAACCACTCCACTAGTAAGAGATGGTGCAGGGCCATTACACATGTTCACTGTATACAATGATTATATAAATAATGTTGTATATATTATGGATTATGATGGAGAAGTTAGATCAGAAGAATATTACTCAAGTTCAGCTTCCTTAAGCCTTTCAGAAGAAGCAGAAAAGGCACAAAGTAATTTAAATTCTGCTGTTGATACTGATGGTGGACTTGATTCTGGAGTAACTACTCAGCAAGATGTAATAGCTGCTTGTCAGTCAAATGCTGATGCAACCAATAATTTTAGGACTGATGGAACTGCATCTTGTTATATAGGAAAAACATTTACTTTTAATGATATTTTCTTTGATACGCCAAATAACCAATCAATAAATCCAAATAGATTAAATGTTACAGAATTGGTTGACGGTGAATTTGCACCTGTCGCGTTTACTGATGCAAAAATGGTTAATGGTCAATTTGTAATTACTTTCCCAGAAGATAAAATTCAAAATGCAGGAGGTATCAGTGATAATGAAACAAGATTAACAAATAATATTTTTATTCAATCTTCTTGTACGTCATCTTCTGGAATTGATCCTTTCTTTGACTATAGTAAATTAGGTGAAACTTGGTCAACACCAAGAATTGTAAGATTACCATCAGACATTGAAGCAGAGAGAGAAGACCCAGCAAATGATAAATATGTTGCAATTATGGGTGCAGGAATGGCTAATAATAATTTATGTGCGGGCTCTGCTTTGTTTATGGTTGAATTAGACAACATGGATGAGCCTGGAAAACTTTACGGTGGAGATCAAAACGGTGGTCCAATTACAATTGTTGATACTTCACCAGAAGGTGTAGTTATTGGAAATGATGTAATTGCAACACTCAAGGGTAGTGATATTAACAATGCTATACCAACTTCCCCACTTGTCATTACACCAGATACTGCCTTTGGAATTCCATGGCGTGGAGCAATGGTTTACATAAATGATAGAGAAGGGAAAATTACAAAAATAAACTTAACCGACTCTACAGTGAACGATGCTAAATTATTCGATCAAACAACATTGTTTAGATTAAATGCCAACACTACGAACAAAAGATATACATTTTTCTCAATGGATGCAGGTGTAGGAGTTGCTACAAAAGATTTTTGGTTGTTTGGTGGCACCGGAGACTTTAATAAACTTGGAGATATAAATAGAAATATGGATAATATTTTATATGGAATTAGAGATTTTGATTATCCTTATTTTAAACATTTAAATGGAGTTACTATTCCTTCATTTAATGATCAAGCTTTCACATCTACAGCTCATCAAGGAGCTGATAACGCTAAATCGATTGATGATGCAATTGTTTGTTCTGATGTTACAGGAGATACCGATGGAAGCTCATGTCCGAACAATTCAAAAAGTGCCTGGGTAATCCATTTAGATACACAAGATGATAATAATTCACACAGAAAAGCATCTGCCCCACCAACTTTATTTAAAGGACAAGTTTATTTTCCAGTATACGAACCAGCCCCAGGGTCAAATAGATGTAATATTGGAAATGCATATATTTGTGCTGCAGATGATGAGTGTGGAACTAACAATTCACACAAATTAGTTAAAGGTTCAGAAGCTAATGGAAAAAATTGTACCTTTGTAAGAGAAGGGGTGTTATCTGAATTAGTAATATTTGGAGACAAATTATTTGGAAACGTTGCAGGCCCAAGTGATAATGAAAATACACTTTATTCAATATTGGCATTAGCGGGAGAAGTTTTATCTAATAAGGGTGGTTGGAGAGACGTAGGATTTTAAATCAAAAGTCTTTTATACTATTTTTTTAAGACCAAAATATTTTAATATAGAAATAACCAATCCATACAAACATATTAAGCATAGATATAAAGATAATTGCTAAGCCCACAATAGTATCTTGATCAACTTTTTTTCTCCACTTAGATGGAAAAAACTTTAATGAATAGGCGTAAGTTAAAATGAATATATTTAAAGCAGAGATAATAATGTTTATAAATAAAAAAATATTCATTTAAGTAATTAGTTTTTTGTTTTTTTTAATTTTATTTTCTAATTTAAAAATATTTTTATATAATCGTTTGAAAAAAGAAAGATTAATGTTCCAATAATTATAAATGGACCAAAAGGTATTTGTGAAGATAGTTTTTTTTTATTAGTTATTAAATCTGGAATTACACTTATAAGTGCTGCTATAGATGAAAAAAATATTATAAAAGGAATTGACATCCATCCAAACCAAAAACCAATTGCAGACAATAACTTTGCATCTCCTAAACCCATTCCTTCTTTATTTCTAATTTTTTTATAAGTAAAAATTATTAACCAAATTATCGCGTAGCCAAAGAAACCTCCTGCTAAAGAGTTAACTAAATTTGGAAATAAGGTTGTATCTAAATTTGGATCAAATGATTTTAATAAGCCAATTATCATAAGAGGATACGTTAATTCATTTGGAATTATGAAATGTTTAAAATCAATAAAAAAAATTATCACGAAGCTGATGCTTAGAACAAAAAAGAGAAGAGTAGTTAGCGAAACTCCAAAGAAATGAAAAATTACAACAAAACTTATTGCCGATACTAATTCTACTAAAAAATATTTAACATCAATTTTAGATGAACAATGTCTGCATTTTGCATTTAAAAACAAATAAGAAAATAATGGAATGTTATCGTGCCATTTAATTTGAGCTTTACAAGATGGACAGTGCGAACGTCCTGTGACAACGCTTATATCGTCAGGAATTCTGTGTATGCAAACGTTACTGAAGCTGCCCCATATACTTCCAAAGACAAATGCTATAAGATAGAACATAACTTATAAGGTAATTTTAGAGGACAGTTCTATGAAACCATCAATGCAATATTGTACAAGCATCATTGCGTCTGTAAGGTGTAAATAGAGGCTGGGAGTATGAATAATGAGTTCCATCAGCCTCAAAACTATCAAAAATTTAATGAATATCAATTTATAAATAACATGTTCTTTGGTGCTAAAAAAACAGAAACAATCAAGGTTGATAATACGAGTATTAAAGACTTAGAATTAGTTACAAAAATGAGCCAAGAGTTTGCAAAAACTCTTGATTTAAAAGAAACATTACAAACCTCATTGGAAGTAATTATCAAAAGAATTAATGCTCAAGCCGCTAACATTTTTTTAATAGATGATGATAAACAAAATTTTCAATGTATTGCATCAAAGCATCAAGCATACTTAGAAGACTTTGAAATTCCAATTACACAAGGTGTAATGGGAAAAGCAGCACTTATGAAAGAATGTATAAGAGTTGGTGATGTTAGAAAGGATGTAAGAGAAATTGCTGAGTTCTATTTTGATTTAGATAATAAAACAAACTTTACAACTTATTCCGTTTTATGCTCTCCATTAATCGTTTCAGATGAATGCATTGGTGTTATTCATTGTTTAAATAAAAAAACAGACAATAAACTTTTTGAAGAAAGCGATAGAAAACTTTTAGAAACTTTATCTGGTCCTGCAGCATTAGCAATTAGAAATGCGAAGATGGCAAAAGACTTGATTGATAAAAATAGAATGGAAAAAGAAATAGAAATTGTTGGTGAAATTCAAAAAACATTACTATCTCAAAATATAAAAGAAAATTTTCCTATTGCTGGAATAAATATTCCTGCAAAAGTTGTTTCTGGAGATTTTTATAATTTTTCAGAATTATCTAATGGAGTTTATGGGTTCGGAGTTGCAGATGTATCGGGTAAAGGAATTAAATCTTCATTACTAATGTCAAAAGCATCAAGTCTCTATAGATGTTTAAGTAAAACAAATTTTTCTGCGGCAGGTCTTTTGGATATTTTAAATACAGAGATCTGTGAAACCACTTCAAGAGGAATGTTTGTAACAATGTTGATTGGAATTTATGATAGAAACAAAAAAGAATTAACTTTAGCAAATGCTGGTCACGAACCCCCGTTAATTTATTCTAATGATGGAAACTTTTCTAATTTTGAAGAAGCTGGACCACCTTTAGGCATAGCCCCTAAATTTAAATTTAAAGAAACAAAAATTAGTTTCTCAAATAGTTCGATGTACATCTTTACTGATGGCATTACTGAAATAAGAGATGCCAAAGGAAACATGCTAGAAGCAGATGGCTTTAAAAATTATATTAAAAAGTATCAACAAATTCCAAACCACGAAAGATTAAACAAGATTATTGAAGATATAATTAAATCTGGTCGTATTCAAAAGGATGATTTAACAATTGTAGCAGTTGATGCTTAATAATTATTAGTAAATTAGTTATTATTTAAAAAATATTTTTATTTATCTTCTTTTACAGAGAACTAAATAGATTTAAGAGTAATTTTGAGAAGAAAAGATTAGTTCAATTTAATATTTGCCTTTATGGTTCTATTTTAGGTTGAAATCACAAAAAAACGCTCAAAAAATCTCTCATACGTCATATTCAATGACTTCAATTGATTTCAACTCATGAGTGTCCTATTATCTCGTTTATAGATTGTTATCAAAAAACATTGTCACCATGAGTAATAATCAATTTTTAATTGAAAATTACAAAATATATCAATATTATATTTGAGGAATAGGTAATATTACAATTATCCAAATTATTATAATATTTGTATTTATCTCTAGCACAAATCAAAAAATTTCTAACACAAATCAAAAAATTTCTAACACAAAAATCATAAATGCATTAATTATTCAACTATCGTTGATTTTATTGGTTTATTTACAATTTTTGAAAAATATCGTATCTCTAACACAAAAAAACTAATTTTTGACCTTGCCTTTCAAAAATAGTTGATTTTATTCGTTTATTTACAATTAGTAAAAAATACCATAGCTCTAACACAAAAAAAAATTTGTTTTTGACTTTATTTGTCGATTATTAAACCTCTAACACAAAAAAAATACTTTTTGTCCTTATTTTTCAATTATCATGATTTTATTAGTTTATTTGTGATTTGTAAAAAATGCAATAGCTCTAACACAAAAAAAAATAGTTTTTTGAGATTGTTTATAGATTTTTAGATCTCTAACACAAAAAAATTACTTTTTGATTTTATTTTTTGAATATAATTGATTTTACTAAAATTCATAAATTTATAATGATTCTAAAAAGCTTAACAAATTTTGAAAAATTCTAATATGTAAAAATTTTATAAGTTTTTTTGAGATAAATTAAATTCCCCAAAAGCTAATACATAAGAAATGAACATAATTTGTGTTAGAGGTAAATTCAAATTTTATAAAAAAGACATTTATCATCATATTTTAAGACAGACATAAAAAAATTGATTTTGCTTGGTTTTTTAAATACTGCCCGTTTTGAGCACTATAATCATTATCTTGTGTAAGAGTTTATCCTTTTTGGTGTTAGAGATTCACTAGTTTAGTTAAATAAATATATTTAAATATTATGAGTGATCAGGAAGACGATAAAAAAAATTTAGATAACACATTATCAGACAACGATAATAATAATCAATCAGAAGTTGATTTAACTAATCAACCTCAGAGCGAAGAAAATCAAAACCAAAATAACGAAACTAAGTCAGATAATGAAAATCAATCTATAGTTGATTTAAGTAATCAAACTTTGAATGAAAACAAATATGAAAATCAACAAACTGATTTAAATGAAGAAGTTAACAATCAAAAGATTGAAGAAAAAATAATTGTAGAAACTTCAGATGAAATAAAAAATGAAAATAACAAGTCGTCTCATCAAGTTATTCACAAAAGAGAAGGTAGATTACATATTTATGTAAGGCAGGACAAATATAAAGGTGAACTCAAATCAAAAAATTGGGTTGGTAGACTTTATATTGATGGTAAACAAAAAATTTCATCTTCAGGCACAACAAACTTAAATGAAGCAATACAAATTTTAGAAAAATGGTTTGATGATGTCCAAGATGAAAGTGAAAGATTAAAAAATGAAAATAATTTAACTAAAAATATTAATCAAGAAGCAACCGATACTTTAGCAAATAATCAAATTAACAATCAGACACAAGAACAAATTGCTACCACTTCATTAAACGAAAATTTACAAACAACTACTCAAGAACAAATAAAAAATAAATTATCAAATATTTTTGGAAAAATTAAAGAGATTAAAATTAAAAAACCAGATTTTGCAAAAAATTTTAACAAATCATCTTTTAATAAATCTAAAGTTGCTAATTATAAATCAAAACTTGAAAATTTCTTTAAGTCTAAATTAGGTAAATCTAGTGTGCAAGGTGAAGAAATAATTGGTATAGAACTTTCAAACAAAGAAATAAGAATAGCTCAGGTTTCAAGCAACAAAGCTAATCAATGGGTGTTAGAAAAACTACATATCCACCCAGTTGACATTACAGATGATAGTACACCAATTGACAATGCAGATAAATTTTCAGCGGAATTAATGTTAGCGGTTCAAAAATATAAAATAATTTCACCCAATGCAGCAATTGCTATTCCAGTAACTAGTGCAATTATAAGAGTGGTTACAGCACCTTTAATGAAAGATGAGGAATTAAATAAAGCAATCGAAACTAATTCATTATGGGAAAACCTAGTTCAGTTAACAGATAGTTTAGAAGATTATTCTATTTTTCATCAAGTCATTAATAGAAATGAAAAAGAAAATACAATGGATCTTTTATTCGTTGCATCAAAATTAACAGATATAAATAGCTATACCTCAATAATTAAAAATGCAGGTTTAAATCCTGTAATCATTGATGTTAAATGTTTTGCTTTAAAATCAGCAGTTGACCAGGTTAATCAAATAGCAAATAAAACTGAAGATGTTAATTTAACTGCTGTTCTAGAATTTGGATTAGATGAAAATTATTTGATGATACTCTATGATAATAATCCAATAATAACTGATATTTTTATCAGAGGGCAAGATAGAAAAATCTTACAAGATTCTCAAAATACTGAAGAGAAAGAAGGATTAGTTAGAAGGTATGTTAATCAAGTTAAGCAAGCTATTCAAGATTTTGAGACTAAATATGAAAAGAGAATCAGAAACATTAAAGTTGTTTCAGATATCAAAAATGTAGATGAATATTTAGCAAGCTTTAGAAAAGCTTTAATGAATATTGGGTTTAATACTTTTGATCCTACAGAAGGATTAAAAATTCCAAGCCAAAATCAGCAAATTTTAGATAACAAGTTAAATAGATCCTATCTATCAACTTCTGTTGGTTTAGCTTTTAGAAAACTTGATGTCTTTGGCTATTATAAATTCGTTACTGCAGTTAAAAATATAAATCTTCTTCCAGATAGATCAAATGTGATGAAGCAAAAAAAGATGAAAGCAATTTCAGGTTTTGCATTCAAAGGAATTACCGCTGCGGTAGTTGCAATTTATGTTGTATTATTTGGTTTATCTTTTTGGAACATTATTTCTTACAACAATAAACTGAAACAATATGAAGCTGTAAAAATAGATCATACTAAAATTATAAAACAGAAAAAAATAGTTTTAAAAGAATTTAAAGTGATTAATACATCTTTAAAACTAAGCAAAACACTTAAATCAAATAAAGAATTAACTTATAGAATTCTAGCTCAAGTAGCTTCAAGCGTCCCCAACAGAGTAAAATTTGATCAAGTTGTGTTTAATGGATCTAACAGATTAACTATTCAAGGATTGGCTGCAACTGATCAAGATATATTAAAATTTATAGAAAATTTAAGTAAACAAAAACTGGTTGAACAAGCATCCTTATCATCAATGCGATTACCAAAATCTTCAGCAGGTAGTGCTACGATGAAAGGTTTTAGAGTGTTTGTAAAAATTAAAAGAAGCACAATATAGCAATGGATATAGATTTAAAAAATATTAATATTTCTGACATCAAAGATCAGATTACTAAACTAGCTGATAAAAAAACTCTTATAAAAATAGGAATAATTACAGGTGCAATTGTTCTTTTCTTAATAATTTATTATGCAATTTTAAACCCAATGGCTAATTCTAGAAAAGCTAAATTAAATGATATGAATTTAAAAAAACAAGAAACTGAACAGTTTACTAGTGATGTTTATTCAATGAGGGCAAAAATTAAAAAACTTAAACCTGAATATGAAAAATATTCTAAATTATTTCATTCCAAATCTGAAGTAGAAGGCCTTTTACAAACATTAAGTGAATATGCTGGACAAAATGATTTAGTGATCACAAGTATAGAAAAAAAAGAAATTAAAGAAGTTTTAAAAACACAAGCTTTGGCCAAAGCAGATGGTAAAAAAGTAAAGAAAAAGAAAAAGACTCAAGTTAAAAATATCAAAAATATTGCTTATTATTTGATCCCTGTTGATTTCGAAATTGATGGTAATTTTTTGGGCTATATTAAATTTAAGAGATCTCTGTCGCTTTCTAACAAGATGTTAAATTTTGACAAAGAATCAATTCAGGTGGTAAAGGGAAATAACACTGGAGCGATAAAAGTAAAAGGAACATTAACTATAGTGGGGTTACCAAATGAATTTTTTTAAAATAATTATTATTTCAGTATTCTTTATATTGTTATCAAAAGTTTCCATGGCAGATAGTCATGATAAAGAGCAAAATATTATCGAAAAGGCAAAAGAGATAAATAAAAAGATCAAAGAAAAACAAGCAAATTCACAAAAAAATATTTCATCAGAGATTAATGATGAGGAACCACTGCCACTAAATGATCCTTTTGCTGGAGATAGCTCTTTAAGTGGCGCAACACTTATAGCAAATAGCGCAGAAGAAGCTTCAAATGAAATGAGTTTATATAAGTTTAGATTAGTAGGAATAATGACTTCTGGAAATGATGATGGATTTGTATCATTAATTAATTCAAGTGGAGATGTGACTACTTTAAGTCTGTTTGAGGAATTAAGTCCTGGTGTGAAATTCATTGGAGTAACTAATGATGAAGCAGTATTCGAAAAAAATGGAAATTCTTTTTTAGTGATAAATTTTAAAAACCAAATTACAGAAAGTACTAAATAATTATGAACTTTAAAAAAAATATATCATTCTTAATTTTACCTTTATTATTAATTTTTCTTACAGGTTGTGCAGGAAGCTTTCCTAAAAAGAGTGGGTCTTTTAAACACGATACACCACTAATTAAAACTGATATTAAAAAAATTGGACAAAAAGAAGTGGATAAAAGTGTGGAGATGGGCCCAATCCCTGTTGAAGGTGACGTTGTTAAACTAAAAAAAAGAAAACAAATATCATCCGTCAAAGAGAGAAATTACTTATTAATTTCAGATGAATTCGAAAATTTAAAACAAAATGTATCTTTTAAATTTCAAGCTTTAGATTTTAAAGAGGCAATGAAATTAATGTCTGAAATTGGAGAAATTAATATTTTAGTTGGTGAAGATGTTGCAGGAGCAATAACTGCAGAATTAGATAATGTACCCTGGGATAAAGCATTTAATGCATTACTAGATTTAAAAAATTATGCAGCAGATATAGATGTAGCAAGCAATATTATTAGAGTTTCAACTCCTGCTAATTTAACTTCACAGGAAGGTTATAAATCAGCTAGAGCATCTGCAGTTAAGAAGAAAGTTGAATTAGAAGATTTCTGTTGAGCCAATTATTTCAGAAATTTTCAGACTTTATTATATAACCCCCACAGAAGCTAAGGCAACAATCTCGGAATTATTTACAACTGTTGGAACAAGTGGAAATTATATACCAATACAAGTAACCGAAGAAGTAACTACAAGATCAATTATTGTTAGAGGTAAAGAAAAAGATTTAGATATAGTTGATAAAGTAATTAGAGAAATTGATAAGAGAACTAAACAAGTTTTAATAGAAGCTTTTATAGTTGAGGCAACTTCAACTTTTGCACAAAATTTAGGAAAAAGACTTGGAGCCGCTTATACAAGAAAAAGTTTAAGAGTTGGTGGTACCCAAGGGGGTAGTAGTGTAGGAGCGGCATCTGGATCAGGGGCTGCATTATCAGAGCTTGTCCGGAGCTTTTACAAGTGGTGCTGGAACAGATAATTTAGTAAATTTTGGATCTTCAGCTTCAACAAGTGGAATTGGAATATTGAAAAAAACAGGTTCAGCTGTATTAAAGCTTGAACTTGATTTTTTAGAGTCTCAAGGTTTATCAAAGACAGTATCTAATCCAAAATTATTTACATTAGATAATCATCAAGCAAGTATTAATCAGGGTGAGACAATTTATATTGATGGTGGAGATGGAGAAGATAAACCAGTTGATGCATCGTTAAAACTAATAGTAACCCCAAATATTATAGGTGATGGAAACGTCATGCTTTCAATTCAGGTAAATAATGACACTCCAAACAGATCATCTCCAGGAACACCAGGTGTAAATAAAATGGAGATAAACACCAAACTATTAGTTGCAGATGGAGATATAGTTGTAATTGGGGGTATCAAAAAAAATAATGTAGCGAATAATAGAGAGGGTGTCCCAGGAACGAAAAAAATACCAGTTCTTGGAAAAGTATTAAGTGGAAAATCAAATTCTGACACAATGACTGAGCTGCTAGTATTTATCGCTCCAAGAGTTTTATAATGTTGAAAATTAGTAGAGAAAGTGAAATTAATTTAGTTAATGTCTTGATTGATAATGACATTATTTCAGGAAAAGATTTAATAAATATTAAAAAAGTAAGTACTGAAAACAATAAATCTCAAATTGATGCAATATTTGAGTTAAAACTCACCGATGAAAAAAAAATAATTGATTTATTAATTAAAGAACAAAATTTAGAAACAATTGATTTAAAGACAGTTAAAATTACAGATGAAATAAAAACAGTTTTACCGTCAAACTATATAAAGATAAATTTTGTAGCACCATTTAAAATTGACGGAAAAACTTTGCACATGGCAATTCCAGATAGTTCAAAACTGGGATTGATGAGAAATTTAAAAGCTATTACAAAAAAAGACATTGAACTACACGCTGCAAAAATAACCGATATCTCTGAATATATCGAAAGATTATCAAATGAAACAGATGAAGTAACAATTGCATCAATACGTAGTGATAATAGAAAAAAAACTAAAACTTTTGAAACAGATTTAGGAGATGCAGGAGAGGTTTTAGAAAATGTACCTGAAGAAGATATTGAAGCAATTGAAAACGAGTCAGAGGTAATCAAATTTAGTACAGCAGTTGTAGCCGATGCAATAAAAATGGGTGTGAGTGATATTCATATTGAGCCTTACAGATTCAATTCAAGAGTAAGATATCGATTAGATGGTATGCTTCAAGAGCAAGAAACTTATAGGCAGTTTTTGCATGATAACTATGGGGCAGTGGTTACTCGATTTAAAATTATGGGTAAACTAGATATTGCTGAAAGAAGATTGCCACAAGATGGAGCCATTAATTTTAAAATTGGCAACAAAGTAGTTGACCTACGTTTGTCAATATTACCTACAGCAAATAATGAAAGAATTGTAATGCGTATTCTTAATAAGGACGCAGGAGATATCACTCTTGAGCAATTAAATTTTGAAAAGCAAGATTTAGAAAGTTTAAGAAAAGGAATTCACAGTAGTCAGGGATTAATTTTGGTAACAGGGCCAACAGGATCAGGTAAGTCGACAACATTATATAGTATTTTAAAAGAAGTAAGTCGTCCTCATTTAAATATCTTAACAGCTGAAGACCCTGTGGAATATGAATTAGAAGGTGTAGGACAAGTGCAAATTAAAGATGATATTGGTTTTACTTTTGCTAAAGCCTTAAGATCTTTCTTAAGACAAGACCCAGAAATTATTCTAGTTGGTGAGATGAGAGATAAAGAAACAGTTGATATAGGGTTAAAAGCTGCACTTACAGGTCACTTAGTATTTAGTACGTTACACACTAATGATGCTCCAAGTACTATTACTAGATTACAAAACATGGGGACACCCGATTATTTAATAAGTGCTGCTTGCCAACTTGTTGTAGCTCAAAGACTAGCTAGAAAAAATTGTAAAGATTGTAGAATACAAGATGATGATGTTAATCCTAAAGTTCTTAAAGATTTAGGTTTTAGTGAAAAAGAAGCATCTAAAGTTAAAGCTATAAAAGGTAAGGGTTGTGAAAAATGTAGCGACACCGGTTACAAAGGTCGACAAGGTATCTATGAAATTTTAGTGGTATCAAAACCAATTAAAGAAGCTATTTTAAAACAAGCAACCACTCCTGAATTAAGAGAAATAGCTATTAAAGAAGGATTTAGAACGATGCAGGATATGGGTAGAAGAATGATTGCATCTGGTGAACTTAATTTTAGAGAATATGAGAGAGTTCTTTCAAGCGAATAAAAATGGAAACTTTTACTTACAAAGGAATATCTGAAGGTAAGTATATAGAAGGAGATATTGAAGCAATAAATCTTGATGAAGCTTCTCATTTATTAAAAGAAAAAAAAATAATAATTACCAATATAAACAAGTCTAAGAAAAAAAAGAGGGGGCAAAAAAGAAATCAAGTGGCTCTTCTTTTTTTGGGAAAAAAAAAGTTAAAGTACAAGAAATTCTTATATTTTCAAAACAATTTGCAACGATGGTTAAGGCGGGTTTACCTATTTTACAGGTCTTAATAATGTTGAGAGACCAATTAGAAAGTCCTGCTATTAAAGAAATAATTGAAGATATTAGAAAAAGTTTAGAGGGAGGTGTAAACCTATCAAGATGTTTTGAAAAATACCCTCAATATTTTGATAACGTTTATGTAAACTTGATAAAAGCTGGTGAAGCAAGTGGTAAATTGGATGTGTTTCTACTTAAAATAGTAGATTCATTAGAGAAAAAAGAAAAGATTAAGAAAAAGATTAAAGGGGCCTTAATGTATCCTGCGATCATGTTTACAGTAGCGATTATTGTAAGTGCTTTCATGTTGATTAAAGTAGTTCCGGTATTTGCAAAAATGTATGATGGAATGGGCCTAGAATTACCTGCAGCAACAGCAACGATTATGGCAATGAGTGATTTTTTAAGTGGCACAGGTGGAAAGATCCTTTTTTTTGGAGGAATAGGGGGATATTTTGGGTTCAATTTTATTATAAAAAGAAATGCTGCAATTCGCTTTAAATGGCATCAACAAATTTTAAAATTACCAATTTTTGGAGATATGATTTTAAAATCTTTACTAGCAAGAATTTCATTAATTATGGGTAATTTAAGTGCAGCTGGTGTTAATTTATTGGAAAGTTTAGAAATTGCAAAATCAGTTAGTAATAATGATGTTGTCAGTGAGGCACTTGAGAATGTAAAAAAAGGTGTTTTCTCTGGTGATACATTAACTAAGCTTTTTTTAAAAGAACCATTATTTCCCCCAACTTTTAGTCAATTAATTTCTGTTGGTGAACAAACTGGTCAATTAGATGAAATGTTTAATTCAGTATCCGCTTATTATGAGGAAGAATTTGATACCACAGTAGATAACATGTCTGCTTTAATTGAACCTATCATGATTGTTTTTATGGGAGTAATGATTGGCGGTTTAATGATAGCGATGTATTCACCAATATTTAACGTTGGTGCTTTAATTAACTAATTTTTTTTGTTAAAACTAAATTATTAATCCAGGGCTTTTTTCCTGGTTCAAACTTAATTGAGTCCATTATTTCTTGAATAAAAAAAGTTCCTAGTCCACCTGGTTTAATATCGTCTATCGCTCTATGTTTAACTTTACTTTCTTCTACCGGTTTACCTTTATCAAAGAAAGAAATCTCTAGAACCTCATCTTTACAAGATATTCTTACTACCATCCTATCTTGAGTGTTGGGAAAATCTTTATAAGCATGTTTAACTATATTTTGTGCAGCTTCAGCAATAGCCAAAACTAACTCTTCTCTTAAATCTTCATCTATTTTAAATTTTTCAAAAACATCTCTGGAAAAAGCTCTTACGTCTTTTAAACTTGCTGAGCTAACTAAAAAATCTTTTTTCTCTGATTGATTTAAGTTTTCCATACTCATGAGTTTTAATTATTCCAAGTTTAAAATTTGTTCTAACTTTGCCATCATGATTACTTTTAAAACTGATTTACTCACATCTTTAATGATAACCTTTGTTCCCTTCTCTTAGGGCTTTTTGATGACTTTCTATTAAAACCGAAAATCCTGAAAAGTCCATGTATTGAACGTTACTTAGATTTAAAACAACATCTTTACCAGAGTCGATTTTTGGAAAAATAACTTCCTTAACTTCCTCTGTTTTATCCATATCTATTTCACCATCTAAAAATATGGTACTTATATTATCTTCTTCTGTAATTTTGTATGTCATAGAAACTTCCTTGCCATTGCTAAAACTTTTTCAACAGGTTGACTAACTTCTTTAAGTTCAACTTTAGTATTTTTTTCTCGAGCTCTTTGATTGCTCTCTATAATTACAGATATACCAGAAGAGTCCATGTATTGTACATCTTTTAAATTTAAATGAACTTCTTTACCAGAATCAATTAAAGGAAAAACAATTTCTCTTACATCATCTGCAATATCCATATCTATTTCTCCATTAAGAAAAACAGTACTTACATTTTCATTATTAGTGACTTTAAATTTCATAATTTTTTTATTTATATAACTAATAACGAAATTAAGTAATAATAAAACCCGATTTGAGCAGTTATGTTTAATTATCGTTGATAATGATGGTAATCTTAGTTTACTTGATAAAAGAATATTATAAATTTAAACATAACTAATTAATAAAGAGGAAATTATGAAAAATAATAAAGGTTTTACATTAATTGAATTGCTAGTGGTTGTAGCAATTATAGGAATTTTAGCAGCAGTTGGTACAGTTGCTTATAACGGTTATACTGCAGGTGCAAAAAAGAATAGCGCAAAATCAAATCATGCTTCATCAGTTAAATATATAGCTTCTGAGTTACAAAAATGTGCAATGGATAGCTCTGCAAAAGGATTTAATGATGATGATTTTTGCGGAACAGATTTTACAGCAACAACGACAGCCGCGGCTGCAATAGATGCGCTTGCTGATTTTAAAAATCCTTTCTACAACAGCACTTCTGCTATTGTTGGTTCAGTACCGGCTACAATTACTGGTCTAACAGGAGCTCCTGGAGATCAAGGATTTGTTGTGATTGTTGGTAATGACAGTGACAAAACTATAACTCTTACAACTTGTACAGAAAAAGGTGCTTGTGCAGCAGAAACAGTAACAAATACTGTTGAAGTTGAATAATTCGGTATAGTTGTAAATAAATTTTGATGACCACTAAAAGTTCAGGCTTTAGTTTAGTTGAGCTTTTAGTGGTTGTTGCAATAATTGGAATTTTATCTGCTGTAGGAGTTGTTAGTTACAATGGATATGTTTCAGGGGCCAAGAAAAAGTCTGCCCAAAATGTGATGCAACAAATTTCTTTAGCTCAAACAGAAGAATATTCAAATAGTGGAGGTTATTATACTCAGGCTGACAGTAGTTGTACGCCAACTTCATCAACTTCAGATGCTATTGAAGCAATCTTGTTTGGTGGAGGGGATCAAATTGCTAAAGACATGGGTTATGAAATTTGCATTGCAAGCACAGGCTCATCGAACTTTGATATAATTGCTGAAGAAGTTAGTGGTGCTTGCCAATTAACACTTAGTCGTAACGGCAATTTTACCAGAGGTGATGGCTGTTAAAAAAAATTACCTAATCACCCATAATGGTTAGATTTATAGTTTTATGTTATATATTCTTGTATAAGTTGATATCGTGAAAAAAATTATCTTAATATTTTTATTTATACCGTTATTAAATAATTGTGGTCCATATTCTGCAGCTATTGGCCCAAGCTTAACTCTAGTAAACTCTGGAAGTATTGTACAAACCTCAGCATCTTATGCTGGCTCCTCAGTAATGAAAAAATTTAAAGAAGATTTTATCAATGAATTAAATGTAGAAAAAATTTGTCCAACGGTTCATTCTAGTGAGTTAAATGAAATTTTTTTTGAAACTATAGATCATATGGATTGTTATTTTGACCCCATGAGTATTCATAGATAATACATGAATTATTTATGAATGCAGCTGAAACTTTAACATTAATTGAAAAGCTTCAGACAAATATATATCAATTAGAACTCTTAAATAAAGGTGCTATAAATTCTCTAGAGTTTCGTCTAGATAAAATTTTTCAAGCTAATCTAGATATATTGTGGTTATTAATTTGTGCCATTCTGGTTTTTATAATGCAAGCAGGTTTCATGTGTCTGGAAACTGGGTTATCTAGAAGTAAAAATAGTATTAATGTTGCTCTTAAAAATATTAGTGACTTTGGGATAGCTGTTGTTGTTTTTTGGGCATTTGGATTCGCATTGATGTATGGAACCAGTGTTTCAGGATTATTTGGTAATAAGTTTTTCTTCTTCACCACAAAAGTTGCCGGATATCAGACATACTTTGTTTTTCAAGCCATGTTTGTTGCAACCGCAGCAACCATTATCTCGGGTGCCGTTGCTGAGAGATTAAAGTTTGTCTCTTATTTAATTATCACATTTTTTACCTCTGGTTTGTTTTTTCCTATAGTAGGCCATTGGGCTTGGGCATTTAATTTTGACAATCCCTCTCAAAAATTTGGCTGGCTTGGTAAATTAGGATATTTAGATTTTGCTGGTTCTTCAGTAGTTCATTCTGTAGGTGGCTGGATAGCTTTATCTGTATTACTAATTATAGGCAATCGTACTGGAAGATTTAGAAAAGATAATTCACACAAACCTTTTCAAGGGAGCAATATACCCATGGCAGCACTAGGGGCATTAATTTTATGGTTTGGGTGGTTTGGCTTTAATGGAGGTGCTAATGGTGCCATGGATTTAAAACTTCCATTAATTCTAATTAATACTTTTTTATCCGCATCATTCGGACTTATTTTTTCAAGTGCTATGGGAGCAATTATTTTAAAAAAACCAGAACCACTATTTATGATTACAGGTCCTCTTGCTGGATTAGTTTCAATAACTGCTTCTTGTGCTTACGTTGATCCTGCGGATGCAATTTTAATTGGAAGCATTGGTGGAATTATTTCAAGTGGAGCCATTGTACTTTTAGAAAAACTTAAAATTGATGATGTTGTAAGTGCAATTCCAGTTCATTTGGCTGCTGGAATTTGGGGAACAATTGCAGTTGCATTATTTGGAGATTTTCAAATGATGGGTGTTGAAAAAACAAGATTAGAGCAATTATATATTCAATTAATTGGGATTGTATCAATTGGTAGTTTCTGTTTCTTTGGCTCTTATATAATTTTTAAAACTATTAATTCATTCTTTCCATTAAGAGTTGGAAAAATTCAAGAAGAGCTTGGTCTTAATATTTCAGAACACAATGCATCAACAGATACCCATGAATTATTAGAGGTATTAACTGAACAAGTTAAAACTGAAGATTATTCTTTAAGAGCTCCTCAAGATCCTTTTACTGACAGTGGAATTATTGGCGCACAATACAATGTTTTAATGAACAAATTAGAACAAAGTGAAAAGCAAAAAAATAAATGGAAGAATAGAGTTTCTAATGAAATAAAACTCGCAATGAATGTTCAAAAACGTTTGATGCCAAAAAGAAATATTGAAAATTACCCAATATTTGGGCTTAATATTCCTGCAAGAGAAATTTCTGGAGACTTTTATGATTTTTATCTTCATGATGATGAAGTTTATTTCACCCTATCAGATGTTTCAGGTAAAGGTGTTAATGCGGGAATGGTTATGGCAAAAGCTATCACTTTATTCAAAATTTTTGCAAAGCAAAAATACAAGCCTAATGAAATTTTATTAGAGATGAATAATGATTTAAATGAGACTAATCCTGCTGGTACTTTTATTACCTCAATTGTTGGAAGATACAATTTAAAATCAGATTTAGTTGAAATTGCAAATGCTGGACACCTGCCAGCTTTATTAAAAATTGGTGAAGACTTTAAAGAATACCCTTCAAGCGCAATGCCATTAGCAGTTGTTAAACATAAAGATGAAACTGTTTATAATTTAGAAAATTTTAAGTTAAATGGTGGAAGAATTTACTGTTTCACGGATGGATTTTCAGAATGTATGAATGAAAATAAAAAAGAAATAGGAATTGATGGTGTAAAAAAATTAATATTAAAACACACAAGCCCTTCATTACAAAAAGAATTAGAAAGTGCCACAGAGGAGATTCGATTAAAAAGCTTGAAAAAAGGAACTTCAGAAGTAGGTGTTAAAGAAAATAATGATATTCTTGATGATGATTTAACAATTGTTGGAATTGGTAAATAAGAAATTATACTAATCGGTATTCACAAATAACACATAAGTTATTAAAGAAATTTTAAGAGTTATTATTAATTTTAGCTAATTAATCACGTCTATAAAAATGGCTATAACTTTATTTTTGAGGATTTTTCTTATCCTATTTACAACTGACCAAAATGGGTTGACAACTGACCATAATGGGTGGATGTTACTTTTAAATTCTAAATAAGATTAATGGAAATAGTAACTAACATCGCCCCAATTGCTTTAGCCCTTATTATGCTTGGCCTAGGAGCCTCTTTAACAGTAGATGATTTTTTAAGAGTTGTAAAAAACCCTAAAGATTTTTTTATTGGTTTTATTTGTCAGTTAATTGTCTTACCAATTGTTGCTTATCTACTTATCATTACCTTAAGTGTTCCAATTGAAATGGCCTTAGGAGTAATGTTGATTGCGGCTGCTCCGGGAGGCGTAACGTCAAATGTTCTTACAAAATTTGCAAATGGTGATGTAGCATTATCAATATCACTGACAGCGGTTATGAGCTTATTAAGTATAGTTACGGTGCCATTCATTGTGATCAATTCAATTAATATATTTGATATCACCTATGTTGAAAAAGAAATAACAATGACAGCTATAGCTTTAAAAATGTTTTTTGTAGTCACAGTTCCAGTAATAATCGGAATGACTATCAGATATTTTGCAGGTGATTTAGTGATTAAAAATTTGAAGTTAATTCAAAGATTTTCTATTGCATTATTTTTACTTGTTTTTGCAGCAATATATATTGAAGAATGGGATAAAATTGTAAGCTTTTTAACTCGAGCAGGTTTAATAGCCTTAATATTAAATCTAACCATGATGGTGATAGGATTTTATGTTGCTAAATTTTTTGCATCAGGTGTACCTCAACAAAGAGCTATCTCTTTAGAGTGTGGTTTGCAAAATGGAACTTTAGCAGTTTTTGTTGCAACTCAATTGTTTGATAATATTATTTATATGGTGCCAACTGCTGCTTATGCTTTAGTAATGATGGTAACCTCTGTAATCTTTGTTTTTATTTTAAGAAAATCTAATTAAAATTTATCACATTAATTTGGTTAAAAACCCTATACAAAAATTTACTTAAAGCATTCATATTTCTATCTTGTAATTTAGAAATTACTTTAAATTGTTTACTTTGCATGGTCATACCAAAAGTATAAAGTTTTTTTTCACTAATATTTAGAAATTTGTTTTTAATTAAAAATTCTAATTTTCTAACAACAGTTGCCCTTGGAATTCCTGTTATCTCCGCTATAGAAAATGCATTAATACCAATATGATCAGGTTTTTGAATTTCTTTAAGATATTTTTTTCTATCTAAACTTTTATTTTTAAAATTTCTATTTTGAACTGTATTAATCAGTACAATTAATCCCACACATACTGTTTCTAAATCTTGAGTTTTAGTACCTGCTTTCCAACTGTTAGTAAAAATAAATATAAATTTGTAAAATTGATACCAACAAAAAGAAAAATTTTCTTTAATTGATTTTGAAATTTCTTCTACATTAAAAGATTTATTGATTATATTTTTATCTTTTAATACTTCACTAAATTTTGAAACTAAAACACTAAAATCATTTAAAGTTATATTAGTCTTTGATTGTATAAAACCAGATCTTTCAATAAATATTTTTTTCCTCTTCTTTTAATAATACCTTTTTCTTCTAATTCAGATATTTTTCTTCTTACATTTTCTTTAGGTATTAGAAGGTCTTTTGCGATATCAGAAATATTAATTTTTGGAATTTCTAATGATTTATCCTTATAAAACGTATCATAATCAACTATTAGTCCATTTTTTCTATAGAATATAAAGTCTTTATTAATCAGATAAATTAAAATTATAAACTTATCGATACCCTTATGAACTTTGTAAGCATTTATAAGCCAGCTACTAACTAATGTATAATATGCAGGTGCTAGTTGACTAAAATTTTCATTAATAATTTTGAAGATTTTTCTTCATCAACTTCACTAGATATGCTTGGAATATTTTTTATCATTTTTTATTTAAGAATTATAAGTTGGTATTTCCACCCATTTTGAGCAGTTGTCAATGGATCAAAATAAACCTTAAAAAACGAAGTTATAGTTAACAAATTTAATTTGATTTGAGCACCAATGTGGTTGTATTTATTCCAAATTCTTTAGTCTGCAGAGGTGAAAAAAATTCTCAAGACATCATTTTTTGTATTTAGCTTTCTAGCTTTATTTTATTCCAATGCTTTTGCTTTTTTAGAATTTAAACAAGAAAAAGATATTTCTACAGACACTAAAGCTGTTAGGGGAATAAACTTTAATCCTGACGGAACCATAATGTATATAACTAAACTTGCATCTGATGCCAATAATGATACAGGTAGAAAAAGTGTAGTAATCCAATACTCTCTTAGTGTACCGTTTGATATTAGCACAGCAACAAAATCTTTTACAACTCAATTAGTAGGTGATGGAGGTTCTGTTCCACAAATACGATTGGCACATGCAATTGAATTTAAACCTGATGGAACAAAAATTTTTGTAACTACAAACAAAGATCCAACTTCAGTCTATCAATACAAATTAACCAATCCTTGGGATACCTCTACATTAGAATATGAAATAATGTTTGAGGTGAATTTAGATGACTCAAATGGAGAAGATCATGTAAGAGCTTTAGTATTTAAACCTGATGGAACACGAATGTTTGTTGGTGGAATGAGGATAGATAAAATAAGAGAATATATATTATCAACTCCTTTTGATCTTACATCTGGAGTGTCATTAGGCTAAATAGAAAATTATTTTTATTTTACTCACTAAAATTTTTTTCTATAATATCTCTAATATCTTTTTGTTGAATTTCTTTATAAATGCCCTGTCTGATAATCATTAAATTAAAAGTCAATTTCTCTAATTAGCAAAGCTAATGAGTTTTTAATAAATTGTAAAAATGGACTATAGCGATAGCCATCAATGTGAACATATCCAGGAATTTCCCATTTGATTGAATTTTCTTTATTTAAAGGTTTGAAATTTGCACGATAAAAGGCTTCCTCAGGTCTATTTTTAAAATTACCACTCACATACGATCTAACTGCAATTGGCCCACCATAATTTGAGGACAATGTTAAGTATGATAAATTTTGTGTTGCAGATTTATCAATTGATATTGAGGTTAGTTGTACGATATCATGCAGACCATCAAAAGGTATGAAGGTTGCATCTTTATTTAATTTAAATCTATCAATGCTATTTTCTGATATAAAGCCAACTACGTGACCGGAACCGTAATTTACTATCCCCATTAATTCGTCTGTACTGCTAATCCAATGCCCAATAGATAGGTCGTAAAAATTTTTGATCCTTCCTTTGATAGGTGCTTTGATAGTAAGACTTGTCTTAATTTTATTTAACCCTTTTAACTCACTAAGTAAGGCAATTAAGGTTTGTTGGAAGACCATATACTGATCCAAATTACCAGCTTTCTTACTAAGTCTATTAATTTGAGTTTTCGCTAAGGAAATTTTTATTCTAGTAGATTGTATTTCTTCACTTAATTGAGGAATCTCAAGATTAATAAGCACATCTCCCTTTTCAACAACTTGGTCTTTAATGACATTTATCTCTTTAATGATAGCAGGATAACTTGAGTAAATTTTTACATATTCTTCTGAGGTAAATACTGCTGGAATTTTTAAAGATGATTTCCATGGGAAAAAAACTAAAAATAAAATCAAAAAACTAAACAATAGCGTTCTTTTTGTTTGATAATTAATTTTCATCTCTGTTCTCATTTTCCACCATTTAGAGACTTCATTAATTATAGGTTTTGCAATAAACCAATAAATTTCAATTATAAATAAAATTATTCCGAGAACTTTAAAAGCAAAGTAATAAACCAAAAATGCAATTCCAAGAAATAAGAAGAATCTATAAATCCATGTAAACCAAGCATAACTAATAAAGATCCATTTACGATTTTTTGATAATTCCTCTGGTGGTTCTTTATAGAAGCCAAATAACAATTCTCTAATTTTCCATCTAGCTAAAGCAAAAGCCCTGGGTTGTAAATTTTCTGCTTTCAACCAGTCTGAAAAAATATAATAGCCATCAAATCTCATAAATGGACTTACATTTATTGTTAAAGATGATATCCAACTTGTTGTTGCAACAAAAAAAGCAATACTTTTAATTGCTCCATCTGGTACAATTGCCCATACAAAGGTTGCTATTAAAGCTAAATGAAGTTCAGTTAAAATTCCGGCAAAATTAATTAATAATCTTTCATTATGATTTCTTAATCTCCATGCATTAGTCGTATCAGTATATAAAAATGGAAAAAAAACTAAGAAGGCAATTCCTATTGATGAAACTTGGCAACCATAATACTTGGCGACATAGGCATGTCCTAGTTCGTGGAGAATTTTTACAGCAATTAAGGTAATTGCATAAAGTAACAATCCTTTAATTGAAAAAAAATACATAAAGGTTGTTAAGAAATCTTCAAATTGCTGAACAACCAGGCATATTCCAATAAACCCTATTAAATAAATGATATATCGGTACTGTTTTGAAGCATAGGGTATTGTGTATTTTAAAGTTTTTCCTAACCATTCATCAGGTTTAAAAAGAGGCACTTTAAAGAATAAATAACTATGTATTAAATACATTAGCCAATTTTTTTTCTGACTATTTTTTTGAAAAAGAAGATTTGTAATGTTTTGACCCTTAGGCTGAATGATTAGATTGTTGTTAGCTAAAAATGAGATAAAGCTTTTTATTTCTTCAAGATTTATTTTTAGACCTTTTTTATTTATCCATTCATTAAATTTTGATATATCTTCACCAGGTTTCCAGTTACTAATTAAACGAAAAGCAGCTATACCAATTGTAAAATATTTATTTCGTAAAGCATCATATAAAAGCCAACCAGGCGAACCATCCTCTCTGCTATTGCCTTTAATGAGCTCTAAGTCTTCTCTTAAATATGGAGTTATCATATTCCAATAAATTGCCTCATATAAGTTATTGGTTTTCTAAACAGGTAATAGAATAAAGTTACTCTAGAACCATATATTTTTGCCGTACCTCTCAAACCTAACCTTGGAATCTCTTGATTTTCATTTAAACTTGAAACTAATTTATAAGATAAAACCTCAGAAGGTGATAAATAAGGCTTATAACTTGCTCTTAAAACCTTTCCCTTAAGAGAGTTTATTGGGTTTATATCTAAAAAAATTTTAACTTTTGCCTTATTGTTAATAATTATTGAGTTTTTCAACAGGTAACCAAATTAAGAACTCGACTAAATTTGGGTCTGCTATTGTCATAATTTTTTCACCTACGTTAACTGGTTTTCCCTGCCAATCTAATGTGTTCTCGACAATTGCAACACCATTAATTGAAGATAAAATTTTTGTCATTTCTAATTTTTCATTAGCATAATTCATTTCTGCTTTTTTTAACAAAACCTGTGACTGTAACTCTGCTAATTTTGATTTTTCAGTATTGTCTGAAAAGGAAGACTGTCGTGTTCTTAAAAGTTCTTTTTCAGCTACTTGTAAAGTTTGCTTTGCTAAATTATATTGATTAATCAAATCATTGTCTTCAAGTACAGCTAACAGATCACCACTTTCTACAGTATCATTATTATTAACTATTATTTTTTTAATAACTCCATCAAATGGTGCTGTTATTAAAGATGGATTTTTTGCAACTACCTCAACTGGTGCAGTAGTTGTCATTGAAACTGGAAAAAAAATAATTAACAATATAATTACAATAGTTTTCCATTTATTTTTTCCAGAAAAATATTTCTTTATAGATTCTTCGATTGGAAAAGTTGAAATAAAAGAATTAAAAGCATGACCAAAAGTTCCTGATAAATGCTTTAATAGTTCTATCTCACTATCATTAATTTCACTTTCTTTATTAATTGCAACAAAACCCTGGTGACCTTTTTGAGGTGAGTGAATGGGGATTAATATTAATATATTTGGTAAATTTTTATTCTTTGTTAATTTATTTTTTTTAGCAAAATCTTGAATATCAATATTAATAATGTCTTTAGGTTGATTATGATCTTTATGATTAACTATTTTTTCAATAAAAGTCACTAAAGGTGCTGTTCTATCAACTATTGCTAAATCAGAGATTGCCTCAACATTAAAAGTTCCAATCGGTGTTTGTTTTAATAAAAATGCGTTAGTAAAATCAATGATTTCTCTTATTTCGTTAACAAGTATAAAGTTTAATTCGTCTTTAGATAATGCTTCTCTAACTTTTTTTTCAAGTCCTATTAATCTTGCAATCTTAATATTTTTATCTTCGTTCAAACCTTACAACCCCGCTCATTCCTGGTATTAAAGTTTCATATTTTTCTTTAAACTGTAATTTAAGTTCTATAGTTTGGCTGGCAGCATCAACTGTTGCTCCTAAATTTATAATTATTGCCTCAAGCTCATCTCCAGTTTCATCTATTAAAATTTTAACATCCACACCACTTTTTAACCAACTTAACCAATTACTAGGCACGACCGTTATTGCTTCTAATAAACCATCACCAACAATTTCCATTAAGGGCTGTCTTTGCTCAATACTTGCATATTCATTGGTGAAAACATCCATAACTTTGCCATTATAAGGGGCGATAATTTTACATCGCTTGACATTTAAGTTGGCAATTAACAATTCTGCTTTTGCTTTTTTTAAACCATTTATACTAAGCTCGTATTGTAATTCACCAATAGAACGCATGTTAAATAACTCTTTATCATTTTTTAATTGTACATCAGCACTATCTAAATTTGCTTGAATAACCTCTCTCTGAGCTTCAAAAAGTTCACAGTCAAATGCAATTAATATATCTCCTTTAAGAAAAGGTTCCCCATTAGTAAATCCAATATTATTTATCTTGGCTGCTATTTCACTGGTAATTAAAACCTGCTCTGTGGCACCAACTAATGCTCTAGCATTATAATCTATCTCTTCTGCACTAACCATTATGGTGGAATTAACTGTTAAGTATAAAAATATAAAGATTTTTTTTAACATATTATTTTAAAAAATTAGAGATTATTAATTAGTTTTTCACCGTAATTATCTAAATTGTCAGACTCTATTATTAACTGTTGATTGAATGATACAAAATTTTTTTCGGTCTCCTCAATATCTAATAACGTATTATTATCATTTTTTATAAAATCAATTTCGAGATCTTTAACTGTTACTACACCGTCCGTATCTTCAATGATAATTTTAAAATCCAGTGCTTCAATACCTGCTGGTGGATTAGCTGTAATTTTACCTGTAGCTTCATCGAATAAAATCCAGCTTGGCAATCTCACTACCATTTTTTAAAACTAATTTAATTTTATCAAAATTAGGTTCTAAAATATTTTCTAATTTAAAAATAAAATCACTATTAAAATCTCTTGATTCAGATTGAATTTTAAACTCTTCATTTGCTTCAATTGAATTGACGATATCTTTAAATGATTTGTTTTGATTAACTGCGTCTGTTGCAGTTTTGATAGTTAAACCATCTTCATTAGTAGTGTTTAACTCTACTAAACCATTATTATTAACTGTAATATTTGATGAATTTTTTATTTTAACTTGCTTCATAATATCTTTATCTTGAGAAATTTTTTCAGGGTCAATTATAACGGTTACTTGTTTTTTATTATTGTCTGTATCAACTGCAATAATTTTAAATTCTAGAAGATTTATGTCTTTAGGAATATCAGTACTTGCTTTACCCGTTTTTGAATCAACCGTAATCCAAGCTGGTAATTCTGATCCATCTTTCATTATACCGTAATATTTTTGAACTTCTTTACCTTCATCATTAAAAACTTTAAATTTAAGGCTTAACCCATCCTCAGAGTTAGATTCTGCTACAAGGTCAACTAATTTTAAACCTTGATTAAATTTTTTATCTGACGACTCTGGAAGTTCAAATTTTTTAGCTGCAATTTTTTCTGCTTTTCTTTCTTGTCTTCTTTCTCTTCTTATATCCTGCTTAGATTTCTTTTTACCTTCTTCTTTTACTTCCTTGTATACAGTTGTGTTAGTTGAGGTTGGCGCATCAGTAGCTCCTAAAATTGTAATAGTAATTGTTGCGGTATCAGTGCCACCATTACCATCTGAAACTGTATAATTAAAAACATCAGTTGCAGTGTCTCCTGAATCTAAAGCTTCTGCTGCATCTTGATTTGCAACATAGGAATATGATCCATTGGCATTTAAAGTTAGTTGACCATAAGTTCCAGTTAAAGCTTGTCCTAAAGTTCCAGCTGTTCCACTTCCCTCTGAACTACCCACTCTTACAGCTGAGACTACTAGGTTTGCAGGATCATCACCATCTGCATCATTATCTTTATGTGAGCTTGATGATGTTTGTAAAACATCTCCTGAATTTTCGCCAGTGGCATCATAAGAGCCAGAAGGGTTAGCATTTGCGCCATCTGAAACTGTTAAAGTTTGACCTTTATCGATTACACCCACGTCATTTTGTGCAACTGGCGCATCATTAGTTCCTAAAATTGTAATAGTAATTGTTGCGGTGTCAGTTAATGAGCCATCTGAAATTGTATAATTAAAAACATCAGTTGCAGTGTCTCCCGCATCTAAAGCATCTGCTGCATCTTGATTTGCAACATAGGAATAAGAACCATTGGTATTTAAAGTTAGTTGACCATAAGTTCCAGTTAAAGCTTGTCCAACTGTACCTGGCGTTCCGCTTCCCTCTGAACTACCCACTCTTACAGCTGAGACTACTAAGTTTGCAGTATCATCACCATCAATATCTGTATCCTTACTACCACTTAAAGAAGTGTGAATTACATCACCGGTATGCTCACCCGTGGCATCGTAACTACCTGAGACATTAGCATTTGCACCATTTGCTACTGTTAAAGTTCCATCTTCAACAATTACCCCAACATCATTTTGTGCAACTGGCGCATCGTTTGCACCTAAAATTGTAATAGTAATTGTTGCGGTATCAGTTGCTGTACCGTCTGAAACTATATAATGAAAAACATCATTTGCAGTGTCTCCCGCATCTAAAGCTTCTGCAGCAGCTGTATTAGCAATATAAGTATAAGAACCATCAGCCCCAATTGTTAGTGTACCATAAGTACCCGTCACAGATGTTCCACTACTGTTATAGGAACTTCCAGAAGATACGGCCGAATTAGATCCACCATTTTCTTTAATCTGAGTTATGTTTAAAGAGGCTGAATCATCCAAGTCACTATCAGAATGTGAACTTGAGCTCGTATTTATAACATCACCAGAATGTTCTCCTGTAGCATCATAAGAGCCAGAAAGATTAGCATTTGCACCATCTGAAACTGTTAAAGTTCCATTTTCAACAATAACTCCAACATCATTTTGTGCAACTGGCGCATCATTAGCACCTAAAATTGTAATAGTAATTGTTGCGGTATCAGTGCCACCATTACCATCTGAAACTGTATAATTAAAAACATCAGTTGCAGTGTCTCCTGAATCTAAAGCTTCTGCTGCATCTTGATTTGCAACATAGGAATATGATCCATTGGCATTTAAAGTTAGTTGACCATAAGTTCCAGTTAAAGCTTGTCCTAAAGTTCCAGCTGTTCCGCTTCCCTCTGAACTACCCACTCTTACAGCTGAGACTACTAAATTTGCAGTATCATCACCATCAACATCTGTATCCCTACTACCACTTAAAGAAGTGTGAATTACATCACCCGTATGTTCTCCTGTAGCATCGTAACTACCTGAGACGTTAGCATTTGCACCATCTGAAACTGTTAAAGTTCCATTTTCAACAATAACTCCAACATCATTTTGTGCAACTGGCGCATCATTAGCACCTAAAATTGTAATAGTAATTGTTGCGGTATCAGTGCCACCATTACCATCTGAAACTGTATAATTAAAAACATCAGTTGCAGTGTCTCCTAAATTTAAAGCTTCTGCTGCATCTTGATTTGCAACATAGGAATATGATCCATTGGCATTTAAAGTTAGTTGACCATAAGTTCCAGTTAAAGCTTGTCCTAAAGTTCCAGCTGTTCCGCTTCCCTCTGAACTACCCACTCTTACAGCTGAGACTACTAAATTTGCAGTATCATCACCATCAACATCTGTATCCCTACTACCACTTAAAGAAGTGTGAATTACATCACCCGTATGTTCTCCTGTAGCATCGTAACTACCTGAGACGTTAGCATTTGCACCATCTGAAACTGTTAAAGTTCCATTTTCAACAGTAACCCCCAACATCATTTTGTGCAACTGGCGCATCATTAGCACCTAAAATTGTAATAGTAATTGTTGCGGTATCAGTGCCACCATTACCATCTGAAACTGTATAATTAAAAACATCAGTTGCAGTGTCTCCTGAATCTAAAGCTTCTGCTGCATCTTGATTTGCAACATAGGAATATGATCCATTGGCATTTAAAGTTAGTTGACCATAAGTTCCAGTTAAAGCTTGTCCTAAAGTTCCAGCTGTTCCGCTTCCCTCTGAACTACCCACTCTTACAGCTGAGACTACTAAAGTATCACTGTCTGCATCTGTGTCTGCATGACTTCCACTGTTTGTTGTTAATACATCTCCTGAATGTTCTCCAGTGGCATCGTAACTACCTGAGACGTTAGCATTTGCACCATCTGAAACTGTTAAAGTTCCATTTTCAACAATAACTCCAACATCATTTTGTGCAACAGGAGGAACATTGCCTTTAACTAAGATCCTAGCATAATCTCCCCCTCCAGTATTTTTTGCAGCAATGTGAAGAGTTTTGTTGTCGGTGCCACCTACCGCAAACCAATCACCACCAGTATTAGTCCCGTAACCCCAATCACTACTGCCGTAGGTATTTTGGAAAGAACGCCATTGAATAGTTTCAAACTCCCTATTTGAAGTTATTGCATTTGGATAAGTACTATTATTTGAATTATGAAGATCTATATCTATATTCGATAAGCTAGAAGATGATGTAGTAGTTTCATTATTGCCAATTAGTATTCCAACAATTTCACGATCAAATACTACTTGAGCTATTTTATTATATCTGTCGTCGTTGTTACCGAAATGAGAGTCTAACGCTTCGTATTAAACATCCAATGGGCCCTCGTCAGCATCAGGACTTGAACGCGTTGCTTTTATTTCGTAATGATGATAGCTTGGATTATCACTAATATACCTTCTATACGTATTACCATTCCAATCACTTTCGGTTATAGTACCCGCACCGGGATTATCAGCTCTTCTTGCTATTATGTTACCACTAGTAATTCCTGTTTGTTCCAAAACTACTGTAAATCTATTAACCCCATCAGAATCATTTTTATCACCTGTACCAAATGTTCCTGAATCATAAGTAAGATAATGATCTTGGAATGGACCAGAACCATTAGGGTTGGCGTAATGATCTCTTGAAGCTTTAAAGTCGAATGCATTTCTGTCTGCAGTACCAGTAAAAGCAGACATTGCTCCCCTGATAGATGTTATTCCGTCTGCACCAACAGTGATTTCACCTGCTGTTGTGGCTGCACTCGCAGTTCTATACATTTCAAGATCATGTTGATAATCAGTTTGGTTAATATTTTTTGTTTCAATATTTCCAATGTTTTTCTCTAAATGCCAATCACCTCCTTTACCAGTTATATCATCTGATGCAGCAATATCAGCTTTAGTAATTTCTGAAATTTTATTAATTAATGATAGGCCTCTTTCATTGCTAGCTATACTACAACCATAAAATAAAATATCACCTGATGGACTTAAGTTATTACCAATAGATTTTAAAGTTTTTGAATATTGATTAAAAGTGTCGTTACTTAATAAAGCATCCCCAAATAAAATTTGCCCTGCACTCCCGTGACCAATAATATGCAACGAGTCGATATTTTTATAGCCTTTTAAAGTTTGATTAATTTTATCAAAACCATTTTCATTTGATTGAATTAAATGAATTTCAGTATTTTTATCAAAAGCTCTTATTAATTGCTGATAATCTTCAACTTGTGTATCAATAAAAACAATTTGTCTTAATTCGTTTCTTTTTTGATCTCTTGTTTGATTAATAAAAGGAAGTTTTACATCAGAGTCTTTATTTGCACTTTCTACAAATTTATTAACTTTACTTTCATTATTTAAAGAAAACTTATTATGCACAGTATCCTCTAATGTATCTATAAAAGTTGATGCACCAGCACCATCAAGCATTATTCTTTGCTCTAAAGCTTCGATAAAAAATTTTTTATTATTTTTTTTCATACAGATCTATTATGAAGAAATACATGATAATTTGGCCTTTCTCATCAAAATGAATGATTTAACACCATTTTGGGCAGTCACGTTTTTGTTTAGGATAATATTTCCATTAAAGTGGGCACTTACTGAATATAATTTACAATTTTATTAGGACAAATAATGATTAAAAATTCATGAAAAAAATTATTATTTTATTAGCCTTATTTTTAATTACTGCATGTGTACGTAGTCCTCAGCCTATTAGTTTATTCGAAACAGAAGAAAAGGCGTTTAAAGATATCAGCAACATTGAAGAGATAAAAAAAAAATAATAAAGCTTGGGAGGAAAACCTTGAGATTGATTTATACACTGCAATAGCTTTGGCTATTAAAAATAACAAAGAATTAAAAATAAAATTATTGGAAAATGCATTAGCCAATAGGCAAATTGATAAAATAAAATTTGAAATGCTCCCTTCTCTTGCTGCTAATGCTGGTTATTCTGGCAGTGATAAATATAGAACTACAACAAGTGCTAACGTTTCAAATGCAGATACAGCTGGTGTAATGGGCACAACATACACTACTTCAAGTGAGAAAGGTGTAGCAAACCAAGATATTGGTTTTACCTGGAATGCTTTAGATTTTGGCTTATCTTATATTAAAGCAGGACAAAGTAATAATAGATACTTGATCTCTGATGAAGCTGAAAAAAAAGCTTCACACAATATAGTTAGAGAAGTTATTAGAACTTACTGGAATTCTTTATCTGCAGAAAAATTAATTAAAAAATATGACCCTTTATTAATAAAGGTAGATTCAGCTTTAAACGACTCACAAAAGATTGAAGAATTATTATTAACCAAACCTATGGATGCCCTATTATATCAAAAAGAATTACTTGATATTCAAAGAGCACTTCAAACACAAAAGCAAATTTTTATAGATGCTAAAATTCAATTAGGAACTTTAATGGGTCTGCTACCTAATCAAAAATTTAAAATTGTAGATACTAACGAACCATTAACTATTTTAGATATGAGCTTAAAAGGTATGGAAGAGCACGCCCTAATCCATAGACCTGAATTAATCGAAAATCATTATGAGGAAAGAATATCTGTTCAACAAGCAAAGGCAGGAATAGTTTCTTTATTACCAGGATTAAATTTTAATGCTGCGTGGACATCTTCTTCTAATGACTATTTAATGAATAAAACAAATTTTGAATATGGTTCAACTCTTGGGGCTAACTTATTAAATGTTTTTTCTTACCCAAAAATAAAAGAAATTAACGAAACAAATCTTCGAATTATAAAAGAACAAAGGTTAGCTTTGTCGATGGCTGTATTATCTCAAGTTCATTTATCAAATATTAACTACCAAATGGCCCTAGAAGAATACGCAACTGCTGACCGATATTATGATGTTTCACAAAAAATTACAGCTCAAGTTAAAAATGCACAAAAAATTGCAAAATTTGGAAATCTTGAGTTAATTAGAGAAGAAGCAAGTCTATTAGTTGCCGAACTAAGGTATGATATTGCTTATACAAAACTACAACATGCTATTGGTCAAATTTACACTTCAGTTGGATTAGATGTAACAGAAGATAATGTAAAAGGGTATTACACAAAAGATAATGTAAAAGGGTATGACACTGCTTATGGTCAAATTTACACTTCAGTTGGATTAGATGTAACAGAAGATAATGTAAAAGAATTAGGTTTTAAGCAATATAATGTAAAAGAATTAGGTGTTAAGCAATATGCAGAAATTATTAAAAATAATTTTAAATCAAATGGAAAAAGATATTATGCAAGTGTTCAAACACCAATTAATAAACAAAATCCAGTTATAAAGAAAAATGAAGGTAAAAATTCAAGTCAATTTACCTTCAAAACCAACACTTTTAAATTGGATGGTTTTGGGAATACAAACTACGAGGCATATCTTGCTAATGGAGATGAATTGCCATTTTGGATAACATTTTTACCATCTCAAAGAACATTTATAATTAATGAATTAGATAAAAACGAAATAGAATCTTTGGATATAAAGGTTACAGCAAAAAACATACACAACAGAATTAATAACACCTTTACTTTATTAATAAGTCCAGAAATGAGAACGGCAAGATTAGCAAAAGAAAAAGAGGTCGCAAAACAAATAAAAATTGCCAAGAAACTAAAAGAGAAAAAGTTAAAAAAATTACCAAAAAAAACAAAATTAGTTAAAAAAAATAATAAAAAAATAAAAAATTTAAATAAGGAATATACCAAAAGAGATAAAAATGAATATTTCTACAGAAATGAACTTAATGATCAAAGAAAAAATAAGTTAGCAATAATTCTAGAAAATCAAGATATTGAATTTAATAAGCTTAAAAAAATTACCGATGAAAAGAAGGCAGAAGAGGATAAAAAGCTAGTTGCCCTTCAAGAAAAACTAAATAAGAAATACTTAGAAAAAAGTAATAAATTAAAATCTAAAAAATTAATTAAACTAAAAAAAGAACAAGATAAGAAATTAGCTAAACTAAAGAAAAAAATAGATCTTACAAAAACTAAGGAAGACCTAAAATTAGCAAAATTAAAAAAAAAAACAAATAAGTGAATTTAATGAAGCACAAAAAACTGTAAAAGCAGAACAAATTGTAGAAGATAAACGTATTAATAAAATAAATCAAAATGAATTAAAAAAACTTGCAGAAGTAACTAAAAAAAATCAAAAAAAATTAGCTGAAAAACTCGCTAAAGGAAAATAAAATAGCTGCTGCAAAAAAAGCTCAAGAAGATAAAATAATAGCAAGAAAAGTGAGAGCGGCAGAAGATAAAAGAATTAAAGAATATCTTAAAATGTTAAAAGAAGAAGAAAAAGAAGCAAAAAAATTAGAAAAAAAACTTAAAAAAGAAGCAAAAAAAGAAGCAAAAAAAAAAAACCAGAAGTTAAATTAGTAAAACTAAAATAAAATGCTAAATAAAAAAAACATAAATATATCTGTTAAATTAGGTCACACAATAACTGGTAAAATTAACAAACCAGAAATAATGATGTATCAGAGCAAAAAGGTAATATCATTAAGGGTAAGTTATTTAAGCCTAAGTCGCTTACAGATTTAAAGAAAATTATTACTATTAAGAAATAATTAAAAAAAAAATCTTGTACTAATGCCTTATGCAAAAATTACTCACTACGATAAAAATGTGTCCACACAAAATGACAATTCTCATTTAGGATTCGTGTTCCAGGCCAAATTAAATAAAGATTTATTTTTTGAGGATGATTATAATTTGATTAATAACAAAGACAGTAAATTGTTTTTAGGTTGGACATTAGATATGAGAAAAATGATAGGTGATAATAAACAGGTTTATTCAATAAATGGAACAAGTGCTACATACGAACAGCATAATGATTTAACTAATGAAATATCTTTAATAGCTAATATGGGATATGAAAAAAAGTTTTCTGATAAAAGTAAAATTTTATTTTCGTTAGATGCCAAAAATACAAATCGATATACCAAAAGTCTTGGTGCAAATATCTCTTTTAAAAGTAAATTTTAATTTAATAATTATTCTATAACTTCAATTTCGTTAATGATGCTAACAATTTTTCTACCCTTAAGAACAGCATTCACTCTTGCACATTCATAGTAAGCAGATGAGCTCTCTTCAGCCATTTGTTTCATTTCCAAACACCTAGATTTATTCTTAGTTAATAAATGCTCTGTTAATTTTAGTGGTCTACCCATATACATCATGAGACCAATTACTTCACCTTCTTTTTCAAAATCTGCTTTTTCTTCTATATCTGCTACTCTATCATCAACACCAATTTCAAAATTTTGAAATGCAACAAAGCCTTTATAAAAAATAAAAGCTAAAGCTAAGTAGAAAATTATTTTTATTTTACTCATCAAAATTTATTTAATAGAGTTAAGTTGGCATTATGGTTTTCTTGATTTGAAAAATTATTTTCTAAATCAAACTCTAAATCAAACACACCTAGTGCTTTAGAAATTTTAAAGCTCGAAGTCATATCTTCATCAAGACCAAGTGCAAACTCTGTTTCTTTTCTATATAAAAAGCCTGCTGATAATGTAAATTTATTAATATAACCATGCCCTTTGATTTGCTGTCTTTCGTAATCAGTACTAATTGTTAACCCTTGGTCATGCTTAAAATCTAAACCAAGTCCTGCTGTGTATATATCTCTATTTTTGTTATCAGCTTGATATTCAAAACTTTCGCTGTTTGATACGTAGCTTGTTACCACCTTAGAGCTTGAGGCAAATTCTTTACCGTATTCAAGATTAATTCTAGATTTTACATTTGAATTTTCTAGATCAACATCTTGGTCTATTAATACTCCTAAAGAAGCCATTAAAGATTTAATGTCTTGATCATTATAACTAAGTGCTGCAGCGCTGCCACTTTCTGTATAACCATTAAGTGCTGTATAACTTCCATCGATACGACCTGTTGGAGTAATAATTAAATCACCATTTTCATATTCTCTTCCAAAATTAAGTGAACCAAAAACCTGTTTACCTTCACGTTCACCCGTATTTATGTCGGTATTTCCTTCATATTTTCTTACAATATCACTATCTAAATAACTAACTCCAAAAACGTGTTTTAAAAAATTACTGTTTTCTAAACTGTTAATTCCATAAAGAGATAAACTTAATGCATTTGTATCAACTTTAGAACCAAAGGTTCCAACATCAACATCAGTGCTACCCACTCTTAAAGCAACTCCTAATATTTTATCATCATCCATTTTTGTATCAACACCCACAGTTATACCAAGGCTATCAATATCTTGAGCAGAACTTAAGGAGCTCTCACCAATTTTTCCAAAACTAATGCTACCTTCGGACCATACCTCCCAATCATTAGGTAAAATTTGATCTAATTTTTGAAGTGGGTTTAATTTAGCTTGTGCGGAACTTAAAACATTATTGGATACTTTCTTTAATAATTCATTTTGAAAGTTTAACTCTATATTTTGTGCACTTGCATTGTAGTATTTATTCGCTCTTAAAATAGATAATCTTTTTAAAGCAGACTGACTTGAGTCTTTAGCAAAATTTTTAGCAGTATTAATTTGTGCATCAACTACACCCCTTACATCTTTATTTTTTTGTGGCGCGTCACACGTTGATGAACTAGTGACTTTAAAAGGACAGCTTAAGCTATACTCTCGAACTTCTTTATTTGTACCCCAATTTAAGTGATACATTTTTGTTCCAGAACCATTGAAAGCCATGCCACTTAACTTTGCATTAGTAATAGTTGGTGAGAATACACCAGTTAATGTTGCAGTTGATATATCGAAAGCAGTAGATAAAGCGTATTCATCAATTTTATTATCAGCGTCAGAACTACCACCACCACCTTTTGCTTTTACTACAAACATTTTTGATCCATCAGCATTGAAGCCTAGTCCTTGATGAAAATTACTACTTGTTGCATTAGTAAGTGTGTTGGTTAAAGTTTTAGTATCAGGGTTATATGGTGTTGAAAGATTATATTCTTCTACCCGCGTATTTGTCTGATTCAAAACAAACATCTTTGTTCCATCATTATTAAAAGCTAATCCTCTTGGATCACCACCAATTTCAGTATGATCGCTATCTGCTGCAGTGATCGATCCAATATCATATGGTGTACTTAAAGACCATCTATCAATCCCATTACGACTATTTTCAGTTCCTAAAATAAAAATTACAGTTCCATCTGAATTAAATTTTACATCTTCTGGTTTACTCTCTCGTGCTCCGATTGCCACAGACTTTTCTAAAGTTGCTGAAGTAATATCAAAAGCTGTCGTTAGATTATATTGTAATATTTCAGCAGCACCAATTCCTGTAATATACATTTTGGTACCATCAGGTTTAAATGTTATCCCAGTAGCGCTTCCTTCATCGTCGCTGATATCAAAATCAGCAATAAATGTAGGTTCAGCTAAAGCTAGTGATGAAAAAAATAAACTAAATAAAACTAAAAATACTTTTAGTTTAAGAGCACCTTTTATAATTAATTTTTTACTTTTTTTTATTAAATTAAGCATCTGAATTTATTAAAATTTGTATAATTTTAATTTTTGATGAAGATTATTTTATCTTCGATAAAACGCACGCCCATATTGGAAATTAGGCCCGGTTTGAGCACTTACAACAACTGAAAAACCGCTAAATTAAATTTTATATAGTATTTTTTATTATGATATTTTTCTTAAAAAAATTAGCTGTTGGTTCACTTGTGTCATCATTTTTTATTTTGATGCAAGCACAAGCCGGAATAGTTGAACTGGCAAATAAAAAATTTAAAGACTTGAGTATTGAATTGTTAGCAACATTTTAATCTTATGAAATTTATAAAAAACTTTATTTTAATTTTATTATTTATACTTCCCATCTCAAATTCATTTGGAGCTATGGTTACCCATATACAGTCAGCAACAGTCAGTGATGGGGGAGCTAACCATATACAAGGTATTCAGTTTAATAAAGATGGGACAAAAATGTTCACACTTAATAATACAACTGATGGAGAAACTTATACACATATAAATGAATACACCCTATCTACACCATTTGATATCTCCACACGAACTTATGCGGGACCTAATGAAAGATGCGAATTAGATCACGGGGGCACGAACAACGGTTCATATGATTTAGAATTTAGTAGTGATGGAATGAAACTATTTTTTGCAGAGGGTAAATCCAGTGATGGTGCAGATTTTGACAAAGTATTTAGATTTGATTTAACTACAGCCTATGATATTTCAACATGTTTATATGCAAATAATGCAACTTTTAATCTTGACAGTGATGCCTTACAAAATGGTAGTAATGCTGGAGATGTAACTTCCGGTAAAGGCAAAAATCGTCTTCAAGGTTTGGAAATTAATGATGATGGAACAAAATTATTTTTAATCTTTCATGGCTCTAGCTCAACCCTCGCACCTAATACCAGACTTTTGGAGTACCAACTTTCAACTCCATATGACTTAACTACTATATCACTTGTTACCACTGCAGGAATTGAGCTAGAGGGTGAAACTGCAAATCCTTACTCTATTAGATTTAGCGCAAATGGAAAAAGGATTTTTTCTGTTGACCATCAAGGTGGTTCACAAGATGTGACTTAAATTTCACTTACATCGGCATACGATACATCAGGATTTACTATAGATGGTACAGTCTCTTTAGTCTCTTTAAAAAGTACCGTAACTCAACCAAGAGGAATTGCATTCAGTGCTAGTGGTTTAAAAATGTATATAGGTAATGACAGAACTTTTGAACTTAATGGGAGTGATACAATTCACGAATTTGATTTAGTTTGTCCTTTTAATATTATTGAAGGAAAATGTCCTAGTATCACAACAGGTGATAGAACAGGAATGGTTATTGCACAAATAGAAGTTGCAACAAGAACTATAGAACACTCAACGGATACTGCTTTAAATAGATTGAAGTGGATTAGAAGAAACAAAGACAATCAAAACTTAACTAATCTTGATTTAGATTTTAATTTTACTAATCAAATGCTTGCCTCTCTTACTAAAGTTGTAAAAACCTCAGCCACTACAAAGAAAAAAGAGGAAAAACAACAAGACGTATTTTATTGGAGCGAAGGAAGTATTGCAGTTGGCAGAGTAGGAGAGACAAATGTTTCTTCATTTAAAAGGATTAAAACTGATGCAATTACAGTTGGAGTGGATAAATTTACCAAAAATAATGGCATAAGTGGACTTGCTTTTAGGTTTGGTAAAAATGATATTGATGTTGGAACAGCTGGAAGCAATTTAGATACGAATACTTATAATTTAACCCATTATTCCTCTTCACCAATTGAAGATGATACAAAATTTATAGACACTGTTTTTGGAGCGGGTATCCTCAGCTCTGATATTTTGTCAGTACTTGATGGTGAACGTGTAACCGCTGATAGAAAAGGTAGACAAATATATGGAACAATTAAATTAAAAGATGAGATTAAGAAAAATAATTTAATTCTAATTCCTTCTGGACAAATAGACCTTGGTTATACCCGGTTAGATAGCTATCAAGAAAGTGGTAACACTGCTATGAAATTTAAAAAGCAAGGCATTCGATCAAGAAATGCCAGGCTTGCAATTGCAGCAATTGATGAATTAGAAAATGATAAATATACAATTAGAAAGCATGGAAAATTAGAATACAAAGCAAATTTACATCGTTCTTCTAATATAAAATATTCCTATGTCTCTGATGCAACAAGTGGTGAATTTGATACCAAATTAAATTCAGGTGCTTTACATAATTTAAACGGTGAATTGGGTGTAGATATAATTTTACCTGATAGTTTTAGTATTTTTTTAATTTATGAGAGAAATCAAGCATTAGGAACCGGTCATACTGATAAAATACATTTAGCAATAGGATATTTACCAAATAAAAAAACTAATTATGCTTTTAAATTAGCAGGCTCAGAAAATATTGGGTCTGAGTTTAAGATAAGTAAAAATATTAATGATTTTGAAGTTGATTTTAGATTAAATAATCAAGATGTATTGAGGCCAAATACTTTTGATGAAGCAACGATTAATTTAAAGAAAATCTTTTAATAATCATAAAAGAAGGAGATCGTCAAAGAAAGACGTTGTTTACAAGCTAATCACGTCCCTTTTCCAACAGATCGAAAAGTTAAAGTAGTATTAAATTTAAAGAGACTTGTATCTATCATCGCCGATAGGGCGTACAGTTAGCTTTTTTAGATATTGCCAGATAATTTTACACTTCATTAATTAGGCAACAATTTTTTAGAAAACAACTTTATTAGAAGAGTGCATCATTCATGCTTTTTTGCGTGGGTTATGTGTTGGATTTATTATGATTATAAAAGATATAGCTAAACAAGGAATTCCAGAAATAGGTAATATTTTACCTTTAAAAAAAAATAATATTATTCCAATAAAAATTAGTAAGACTATAGAAATAGTCGTAGTTCCTAATTTGGGTGAAGTAAATTCGCATCAAGATAATGTTGGAATCATTATAGAAGAAAAAAATGTTCTAAGGATTTTATCTAAACGATATAAAAATGTTTTAATTACTGAAATTAATTCAGAAGAAGATCTTGAAGCGTTAGTTAAAAGAAAGCCTGATTTAGTATTCTCTGGTGTTAAGTATTTCTTTTTTAATAATAGGAAGATATGGCTAAATGATTATTTAGAAATGTTTGAAATTCCATATATCGCCTCAAGTAAAGCAGCTCTTGATAATGAAAGTGATAAAAATAGAGCAAAGAAGATTATGCAAAAAAACAATATTAGAACTGCAGATTTTTTTATAACAAACCCTGGTGAATACTTAAAAGAGTCATCTATACCAATAAGTTTTCCTCTTTTTATAAAACCAGTAACAGGTGGAGACAGTAGGGGTGTGGATAAAAATTCAATTGTATTTAATTTTGAAGATTTTACATCAAAAGTATTAGACATTAAGACAAAACAAAACTCACCTTCTTTAGTTGAAACATATTTAGCAGGAAAAGAATATAGTGTTGGTATTTTTGAAGATAGCATTGATGGAACTTTAAGAGCTATGCCAATAGAAATTATCGTAAAAGAAAATGTAGACGGTCATTGTATCCTTGATTTTAATGTTAAAAGAAATGATGAAGAGAGTGTAATTCTAGTTTCTGATGTTGTAGTTTTTGACAAACTTTCAAAACTTGCAAAAGATTCTTTTAAAGCTTTAGGTGGAAAATCTCTAGGTAGAATAGATATTAAAATGGATCACTTAGGGGTTCCTCATTTTATAGAAGCAAATTTAATGCCAGGTCTTCGAAAGGGTTATTTCTATAGATCTTGTGTACTAAACCTTGGTATGACTTACGAAGATATGATTTTTAGTATTGCAAACACTGGCCTATCTTCACATTAAATATCTTGAAGTGCAGTTACTGTAATCTTTTTTGTTTTTAAAGATCTAATCCCCATCAGGCAAGCTTGAGCAGTAGACATGTTTGTACAATAAGGAACTTTATTACCTAGTGTTGCTCTTCTTAAAGCCATTGCATCATGAAGACGATGCTCACTATTTCCACCACCCGTATTAATAACTAAAGCAATTTTTTTAGAATTTAATACATCAACGATATGAGGAGATCCTCCACTTACCTTGTTTATTTTTTTACATTTTATTCCATGTTCACGAATGTAATCAGCAGTTCCACCTGTTGCACATAAAGTAAAATTTAATTTTATTAATTGTTTCGCTAGATCTACACCTTCATCTTTATGACCATCTTTAAGAGAGATAAATGCTAAACCTTTTGTTGGTAATGAGTTTGAAGCAGCAATTTGGCTTTTTGCATAAGCCATACCAAAATCCTTATCAAACCCCATTACTTCGCCTGTTGATTTCATCTCGGGCCCCAATAATAGGTCGCTATTTGGGAATTTATTGAAAGGAAATACTGCTTCTTTAACTGCAAACAAGTTTTTATTTTTACCCTTTAAATTAAATTTAGATAATTTTTCACCAGCCATTACACGTGATGCAATTTTAGCAAGAGGAAGACCTTTTGCTTTGGATACAAAAGGAACTGTTCTACTTGCTCTTGGATTTACTTCGATTACATAAATTTCATCATTTTTAATGGCAAATTGAATATTCATAAAACCTTTAACATTTAAAGCTAAAGCCAATTTTTTCGTTTGAACTTCTATTTCAGTTATCAGCTTTGGTTTAATAGATATAGGAGGTAAAGAACATGCAGAATCCCCAGAATGAATTCCAGCTTCTTCAATGTGTTGCATGATACCTGCAACAAATACTTGCTTACCATCAGATATTGCATCAACATCTACTTCCATAGCGTGACTAATAAACTTATCTATTAATATCGGATTATCTTCTGCAGCTTTAAATGCTTCTTCCACAAAGTTTTTTAATTGGCTTTTTTCATGAACAATTTCCATTGCTCTTCCACCTAATACATAGGAAGGTCTAACCATTAAAGGTAGGCCAATTTTTTCAGCAATTTGTATGGCTTGCTTGTAAGTTTTGGCAATACCACTCTCAGCTTGTTTTAATTTCAATCTATCAAGTAACTTTCTAAATCTATCTCTATCTTCAGCTAAATCTATTGACGTGTACTGCGTTCCAAGAATTGGAAGCTTGTTGTCATGTAGAAATTTTGCAAGTCTTATAGGAGTTTGTCCACCAAACTGAGCAATGATCCCTACAAGGTTTCCTTTTTGTTGTTCTTTTTTAATAATATTATAAACATACTCTTCTTTAAGAGGTTCAAAATAAAGCCTATCACTTGTGTCGTAGTCTGTTGAAACTGTTTCAGGATTACAGTTAATCATAATAGTTTCAAAACCACTATCTTTAAGAGCATAACTTGCTTGGCAACAACAATAATCAAACTCAATACCTTGACCTATACGATTTGGTCCACCACCTAAAATTATAATCTTTTTTCTTGAAGAAGGTTCTGCTTCACACTCTGAGTTTAAAGCATAATTTCTTTGGTATGTTGAGTACATATAAGGTGTGAATGATTTAAATTCAGCAGCACAGGTGTCTACTTTTTTGTAAACTGGTAATACTTTTAAAGCAATTCTTTTTTTTCTAACAAGTTCTTCAGAAATTTTAGTGATTTCAGATAATTTTTTATCAGAAAAACCTATTGATTTAATTCTGTTAAACTCATTATAATTTTTAGGAAGACCTTTTTTTTGTATTTTATTTTCTTCATCAACAATTTCTTTTATTTGCTCTAAAAACCAAGGGTCTATTTTACAAAGTTGGTGAATTCTTTTAATGTTGATTTTTTTTCTAAACGCTTCAGCGGCTAATAATATTCTATTTGGAATATTTTTTTTTAATTCTTTTTCTATCTCTTTTTTGCTAAGTGGAAAAATTCGATCTAAGCCTGAAAAGCCAATTTCAAGAGAAACCAATGCTTTTTGAAGAGATTCTTTAAAGTTTCTACCAATTGCCATTGCTTCACCAACTGATTTCATTGAAGTTCCAAGAATTGCCTCAGAAGTAGAAAATTTTTCAAAGGTAAACCTTGGCATTTTAGTTACGACATAATCAATACTTGGTTCAAAAGAAGCAGGTGTTGTTTTGGTAATTTCATTCTTTAATTCATCAAGCGTGTAGCCAACTGCTAGTTTTGCAGCAACTTTTGCAATTGGAAACCCTGTTGCTTTAGATGCAAGAGCTGAAGATCTTGATACTCTTGGGTTCATTTCAATAATAACCATTCTGCCATCCTTAGGATTGATTGCAAATTGAACATTCGATCCACCTGTTTCTACTCCAATTTTTTTAAGACAAGCAATTGAGGCATTTCTCATAACTTGGTATTCTTTATCCGTAAGTGTTAGAGCAGGTGCAACGGTAATTGAATCTCCAGTGTGAATTCCCATTGGGTCTATGTTTTCAATAGAACAAATAATAATACAGTTGTCTTTTTTATCTCTAACAACTTCCATTTCAAATTCTTTCCAACCCTCAAGGCATTCTTCAATTAAAATTTGGCTAACAGGGGATTCGTGTAAACCATCTTTAACTATTTTAAGATATTCTTTTTCAGTTTTGGCAATTCCCCCACCTAAACCACCCAAAGTAAATGCAGGTCTAATTATTGCAGGTAATCCAATTTGTTTTAATGCTTTTGCAGCATCTCTAATATGATTTACCACCTTAGATTTTGGTAAGTCCAAACCAATATCTAACATGTTTTTTCTGAATTTTTTTCTGTCCTCTGCATTAGAGATTGCCCTAGAATTCGCACCAATCAACTCAATCTTATATTTTTTAAGAAGTCCGTTTTTCTCTGCTTCCATTGCTAAATTCAAAGCAGTTTGCCCGCCCATTGTTGGTAAAATTGCGTCTGGTTTTTCTTTTTTTACAATTTTTTCTAATACCTCTAAAGTTATAGGCTCAATATAAGTTTTATCCGCAACACCAGGGTCTGTCATGATAGTTGCTGGGTTAGAGTTAATTAAAATAACTTTATAACCTTCATCTTTAAGAGCTTTACAGGCTTGTGTCCCTGAGTAGTCAAACTCACAGGCTTGACCTATGATTATTGGTCCAGCACCAACGACTAGTATAGTTTTAAGATCTTTTCTTTTTGGCATTTTTTTTTATGTTGTTAATAAATTCTTCAAATAAGTAAACACTATCTTGTGGTCCTGGATTTGATTCAGGATGATATTGAACAGAAAAAACAGGTTTATTCTTTAATCTAATTCCCTCAATGCAATTATCAAATAAAGACTTATGAGTGACTTCAATATTTTTTGGTAATGTTGCTCTTACGATTTCAAAGCCATGGTTTTGACTAGTGATTTCAACATTATCTTTAATTAAGTTTTTAACTGGATGATTAGCACCTCTATGACCTAGTTTCATTTTTTTAGTTTTTGCACCAAGTGCTAAGGCTAGAATTTGGTGACCAAGACAAATACCAAAAATAGGTAAATTATTTTTAATTAATTCTTTAATGATTTCAATTGCATATTTTCCCGTCGCTGCAGGGTCACCAGGGCCATTAGATAAAAAGATCCCATTTGGCTTTAATTTAAGGATGTCTTTTGCACTCGTTTTGCATGAAACCACTGTTACTTTACAATTAAGATCTGAGAAATATCTTAGGATATTTTTCTTAATTCCATAGTCAATTGCAATAACACGTAATGAATTTTTTTTATTTTTTAAGTAACCAGTTTCTTTTTTCCAAGTTTTAAAACCTGACCAAATATAATTTTTTTTAGTAGTTACTTGTTCTGCTAAATCTAAATTATTTAACCCACTCCATTTTGCTGTAATATTTGCTAATTTACTAATATTGAAATTACTTTTATTAGAAAAAGAAATGGTACCTTTAGGTGCTCCCTTATCTCTAATATAATTAGTCAAACCTCTTGTATCCAAACCAGTGATCCCAACAATTTTATTTTTTTTTAACCACTCGTCTAAATTTAACAAAGATCTATAATTAGAAGGGCTTGTTATTTCAGAGTTAAAAATTACACCTTTTGTCCAAACTTTATCAGACTCTAAATCTTCTTTGTTAGTTCCAACATTACCAACATGAGGAAAAGTAAAATTGATAATTTGTCCAGCATAAGAAGGATCTGAAATAATTTCTTGATATCCGGTTAGAGAAGTATTGAAACACACTTCACCTGTGGCAGTTCCTTGATAGCCAATACCAACTCCTTTAAAGATAGTTTTATTTTCAAGAACTAAAACACCTGTGTGAATCTGTGAGATTTTGTTAGAGCTAATTTTTTTTGCTTTTTTGATCAATTACAACTCATGAGTTAAAGGTTAATACAATAAAACCCTAATTATCGCAACAGAGATGTATTATAAAATTATAAAAAAACAATTTTTCTTTTGAAGAATTTTCACTTTGCAGTAGATTAAAAAATATTATGACATTGAAAGAAAAAATTGAAACTAACTATAAAAATTCTCTAAAATCAAAAAATAAGGTTGAAATCTCAACCTATAGGTTAATTTTATCTGGAATAAAAGACCTTGATATTATCAATCGATCTGGTGCCGACATAAAAAAAACAGACGATGAAGATATTAAAAAACTTTTAAAGAAAATGATCAAGCAAAGAACCGAATCAATAGAGATCTATAAAAAAAATGAGAGAATGGATTTGCTAGAAATTGAGCAAAATGAATTTGATCTTTTATCTACATTTTTACCACAACAGTTAAACGATGAAGAAACTAAAAAGATATGCGTTGATACGATAAGTAAATTGGGTGCCGCATCAATTAAAGACATGGGTAAAGTAATGGGCGAATTGAAAAAGTCATACCCTGATAATCTAGATTTTGCTAAAGCTGGACCTCTACTTAAAGAACTATTGAATAAATAATGAAATACCCAAAAGAGTATTTAGACGAAATTAAAACTCGTTTAAAGGTTTCGACAGTTGTATCAAAGTCTGTCAGCCTAAAAAAAAGAGGCAAAGAATTTGTAGGCTTATCACCCTTTAAAACTGAAAAAACACCTTCATTTACAGTTAATGATGAAAAAGAATTTTATCATTGTTTTGCAACATCAGAGCATGGAAATATTTTTGATTTTGTAATGAAAACTCAAAATTTGAAATTTGGAGAAGCGGTTAAATCACTAGCAAATCTTGCTGGTATGAGACCTTACACATTTTCAAAACAAGATGAAGAGCGTGAAAAAAATTGGCAAGAGTATTGCTCAATCTATAATCAATATGTTCAATTTTATCATGATGAAATTTTAAAAAATGAAAGCTTAACTATTGCGAGAGACTATTTAAAGAAAAGGAACCTTAGTAAAAATGAAGTAAAAAATTTTAAGATTGGATTTGTTGAAAGAAACTCTAATTTTTATGAAAAACTAAAAGATGAATTTAGTGAGAAAGTTTTGGTTGAAAGTGGTCTTTTTTATTTAGATGAAAAAAAGAATAAATACGTTGAAAGATTTAGAGATAGAATAATATTTCCGATTAATAATATTTCAGGCCAGCCTATTGGATTAGGAGGAAGAACTATCCAAGAAAATAGTTATTCAGCAAAATATATTAACTCTCCTGAAACACCTTTTTTTAAAAAGGGCTCTAACTTATACAATTTAGATTTAGCTAGAAGATTATCAAATAAAATAGATCATGTATATTTAGTTGAGGGATATATGGATGTAGTTGGTTTAAGTAAGAATGGAATTGAGAATGTTGTAGCAAATCTTGGAACTTCTTTGACGGATAGACAAATTTTAATGCTCAACCAATTCTTTGAAGATATAGTTATCTGTTTTGATGGTGATGAAAGTGGATACAAAGCAGCGCTTAGAGCAGCAGAAAATTCAATTAAAGAACTACAACCAGAAAAACAAATTTCGTTTCCTTTTTTTACCGGATGACGAAGATCCTGATAGTTATGCAAATAAAAATGGTAAAGCAAACTTTATAGATTTCACCAAACAAGCAAAAATCTCAATTCACCAGTTTATATTTAATCATTACAAACAACAAACTGATAACAACCCTTCATCAATGGCTATTTTTGAAAAAAAATTAAGAGCTATTGCAGCGACCATAAAAGATGATTTTATAAAAAAATATGTACTAGAGTTTTTCTTGGAGAAAATTTCATCTTTAACTCCACATAGCAATATAGGAAAAAAACAATTTTATACTAAAAAGATAAAATCATTACAGTCTACTCAAAAACACTTTAACGAAAGCAAATTATTGAGTGGTGTTGAGCTTAAAGAGTTTTCATTGCTTTATTTAATAATGAATAATTTAGATTTATTTCAAGAAAATATTCACATGATTGAAAATATAAACCTATTTAGTGAAGAAAATAAATTAATTCTTGATACCTTGATAACCAAACTAAAGAGTGGAGAAAAACTTACCTTAGATCAAGTTCCAATCGATCCTCAATTAACTGAAAAAATTTTTAAATTTGCCTCGATAAAGCATATTCTGAACAACCATCAAAATGATCAGAATAAAATGTTTGAGTTATTAGAAGAAGTCTCTAGAGACCTTAAAAACTACGATTTAGAGTTTAGAATTGAAGAACTTGAATCAAAATTCTCTAAAGATTTAAGCGAAAGCACTTTCAATGAAATAAGAGAGCTAAAAAAACAAAAAAACATCAATTAAATACTTCAAAAAATACGTGGATTTTTTTCAAATTGCGCTTATATAAGTCATTTCAAATATACTATTGTGGAAAGAATAATTACAAAATCATTTGCTAGACTTATGGGTCGTGGAACTCATAGAGGATTTATAACTTTTGACGAGCTTAACAAATCATTAGGAAAAAGAAATCTTTCAAACGAAAATTTAGAACAAGCCTTCATGCACATTCTCGATGAGAGTGTATCACTTGTTGAAAAAAAATCTGATTTCAAAGTTTTAAGAAAAAGAGATGATTCATCTAAAGAAGAAGGTAAGACAATTGAGAAAAGTGATGACCCTATAAGAATGTATTTAAGAGAGATGGGTGGAGTAGAGCTCTTATCTCGTGAAGGTGAAATTGCAATTGCAAAAAGAATAGAAGCGGGAAAAGATGTAATGCTTATTGCATTGGCACAAAGCCCAATTACTGCACAACAATTTGTAGAATGGGATGAAAAACTTCAAAGTGATGAAATTCTAGTTAGGGAAATTATCGATATTGACACTAACTACATGGAAGACGAAAATACAGGCCCGAGTGCTAAACAAAGAAATTCTGGTGAAACTGATAAAAATGATGAAAATAATGGAGATGATGATGAGTTTAATCCAACGCTTGCAGCAATGGAAACTGAAATCAAACCAAAAGTTTTAAAAACTGTAAATACTTTAACAAAAGAATACGCAAAACTAATTAAGTATCAAAAAGAAAAACTTGATTGTATTTTAAAATGCAGTAAGCTTTTCAACCGCCAAAGAAAAGGGATGTGATAAAATTATAAGTGATATTTTGGAAAATATTAAATCATTACAATTATCACCATCTGTACTAGAGGAATTGGTTCAAAAGCACTATGTGGAAAATAAAAAAATTGTTTCATTAGAAGGAAATCTTTTGAGGTTAGCAATGGATCAAAAAATTCCAAGAAATGAATTTATCAAGTTTTATATTGGTAATGAAATTAATCCAAATCTTAAAAAATTCCTGGATACTAACCCCATGTGGAAACTGTTTTTTTCTAAAAATAAAGATGAATTTAAAAACATAAGAGAGAGATTAATTGAGATTAGTCATAAACTTGGAATTTCAGTCACTGATTATAAAAAGTTAGTTAGTCGAGTTCAAAAAGGTGAAAAAGAATCTAGAATTGCAAAAAAAGAAATGGTTGAAGCAAACTTAAGATTAGTAATTTCAATTGCAAAAAAATATACAAATAGAGGGCTTCAATTTTTAGATCTTATTCAAGAAGGAAACATTGGTCTTATGAAAGCTGTAGATAAATTTGAATACAGAAGAGGTTATAAGTTTTCAACATATGCTACTTGGTGGATCAGACAAGCAATCACCAGATCTATTGCTGACCAAGCTCGTACAATAAGAATTCCAGTTCACATGATTGAAACTATTAATAAAATTGTAAGAACCCAAAGATTAATTTTAAGTGAGTTTGGTAGAGAGGCCACACCTGAAGAACTAGCGCAAAAATTAAGAATGCCTTTAGACAAAGTTAGAAAAGTTTTAAAAATATCAAAAGAACCCGTATCACTTGAAAAACCAGTAGGAGATGAAGAGGATAGTAGTTTGGGTGATTTTATTGAAGATACAAAAGCATTAGCACCTTTAGAACAAGCTATTAAATCAAATCTAAGTGAAGCCACGACTAAGATTTTATCAACTTTAACACCAAGAGAAGAAAGAGTTCTTAGAATGAGATTTGGTGTTGGAATGAATACAGACCATACTCTTGAAGAAGTAGGTCTTCAGTTTTCTGTAACAAGAGAACGTATTAGACAGATAGAGGCTAAAGCTTTAAGAAAACTAAAACACCCAAGCAGATCCAAACAGCTAAAAAGCTTTCTAGAAAGTTAAAATTCAAAGGGACTGTAGCTCAATAGTAGAGTACTGCATTGACATTGCAGGGGTAGTTGGAGCGTAACCAACCAGTCCCACCATTTTCATTATCTTTTACCTATGCTAGACATCGGGTACATTATAATATAATTAAGGTTTAATTTTTAGGGCCTGTAGCTCAGTTGGTTAGAGCAGTACACTCATAATGTATTGGTCCCAGGTTCGAGTCCTGGCGGGCCCACCAAAAATTCCTTTATAGATGATTATTTAATAAACTCTTTTAAAGTAGAAAAAAGAGCGTTGATATCTCCATCATTACTCTGAATGATAGAAGAAAATTCTTCCTTTTGAGTTCTTGCTAGACTTAAGCCTTCAATAATTAAATCTCTGATTAAAGGATTTTCTGGTTTTTTTGTATAAATTCTCCAATTAATTTTAACCTCAGGTCTCTGTTCGGTTCCAACTAAAATACTAGATACCATTGTATAATTTTCATTTAATTTTTTTTTAGATACAACTTCAATCTCTGGATTTGAGTATTCAGCCAGTCGACTAGAAAAGCTTTTTAGAAAGTATTGCTCAAAAAGCATTTCATATTGATTTATTTCATTGCTACTTATATTTTTTCTATAAGCTCCTAAAGTGTAATAACCAATACCATTGATATCAACAGTTTCACTTGCAATTTGTTTTAGCTTTTCTATTTTTTCTTCTTTTGAATATTTATTATTTAATGCTTCTGAAGCTCTGTTCACCGTTGATTGAACAAACACATCTGGCTCAATTGAATATGATTGATTGACGCCAACTAAATTAATTATGATAAAGGCAAATATTAAAAACTTTTTTAATCTCATTAAGTTTTATAGTTTATTGAGTCTCTATTTCTTCCCAATCACTATCGTTTTGGGTTTCAGTTATTGCATTAGAGTTAGCTATTTTTAGTTGTCTATCTTGCAAATACAAACTTCTAACTGATGCATAAAAATCCATAGAATTTTTTTCTAAGTTTTCAAAAGAGTCTATATTTTTTGCTCTAAAATCTATTCCAGAGCCTAATCTTGATGCATAATAATCAAAGTCAGTAAAATGTTGAGTATCATTAGCTACAGTAACATTATACCAAGCATCGCCACCAAGTATATTTGCAAATGATCCAGCTGTATCTCTAATAGTCGATGGTCCTAAAACAGGTAAAACGATGTAACATCCTGGACCAACACCCATTACACCAAGTGTTTGGCCGTAATCTTCTTTTTCATACTCTGGAAAACCAATTTTTTCAGCCACATCAAATATTCCAACAACCCCAACTGTTGTATTAACAATAAATCTACTTGTGTTAATTCCAGCTTTTTTGAATTCTCCTTGTAGAATATTATTAGGTATTGTTACAAGTGTAGAGAGATTGTCTAGAGCATTACCTGTCCCAGCTCTAACTGGAGAAGGTAAAACTCTATAAGCTTTTGCAACAGGTTCAAAAATAACACCATCTAAAACTTGGTTAAATTTAAATGTTGCTCTGTTTACACTTTCAAAACAGTCTTTAACTTCACCAGAATTTTTTTTAGATAAGTTATTTTCACCATCTGTGCCAGCACTCACATTTGTTGCTAACATTAAACTTATTAGTGAAGTTATTAAAATTTTTTTCATTATCAATGACTATATAATGTATATAATATCAATGTAAATCTAGAATTAGTTCTAAATATGACGTAATAATGGCTTTAAAAACAATATTAAACTATTCCCCAAATTTTAATCCTAAAAAAAGACCTTCTAAGCAAATCAAATTTATTATTTTTCATTATACAGGAATGAAAAGCGAATCTGATGCCTTGAAAAGGCTGACAGATATTCAATCTGAGGTTAGTTGTCATTATTTAGTAAAAAATAATGGAGAAATTTTAAAAATCGTACCTGATTTATACATTGCATGGCACGCAGGAAAATCTTCTTGGAAAAATTATAAGTCTTTAAACCAAAATTCTATTGGCATTGAAATTACCAATTCAGGACATGAGCATGGTTATAAAAATTTTACAAAAAAACAAATTACTGCTCTTTTAAAGTTAAGTGAGTTTTTAATAAAAAAATATAAAATTATTCCTAAGAATATTTTGGGACACTCAGACATAGCAGTGCTAAGAAAAAAAGATCCAGGTGAAAAGTTTCCATGGGAATATTTGTCTAAAAATAAAATTGGGAGTATGGCACACATCAAATAAGCAAGATTTGATGAAAGATAGAAAGCTAAAAATAAGCAAGATAGAAGAGAATATTTTTTTCAATAACCTGTTTAAGATTGGATATTCAAAAAAATATCTAAAAGGTAACGGTAAAAATAAATATTTAATAGAATTAGTAAAAACCTTTCAAAGAAGATTTAGACAAGAGTTAGTTAATGGTAAAATTGACCAAGAATGCTTACTAATCAGTAAAAACCTAATCAAAGCATATAATTAAATTTTTCTTGAAGTTCTATAGTTTAGTAATAAATTACATTTGCTAGATGAACGACTTATCGCTTTAATTTATTAAAGAGGAAAGTCCGGGCTCCGCAAAGACACAGTGCCAGATAATACCTGGCGGGGGAAACCCTAGGGATAGTGCCACAGAAAATATACCGCCATAACATGGCAAGGGTGAAAAGGTGTGGTAAGAGCGCACCGGTTCTATTGGTAACAATGAACGCTGGAAAACCCCACTGGGAGCAAGACTAAGTAGAGATGACATTGTTGCAAAACTAAAAGCCGTCTTTGGCTAGTCATCAGGGTTAGTTGCTTGAGCTTAAGAGTGATCTTAAGCCTAGAGAAATGATAGGTTTAAATGACAGAACCCGGCTTATAGTTTGTCTAGCAAACTTATCCACAATTGACATTTTAATTAAATGTGTCAATGTTCACCTTTTGATTCATAATTGAATCATTTCTGTTCTTCTTTTTAGTTCCAGAATTGTATTGAGTTAAAACTAAGAATTGATTTTAGACTTAATATAGATACATAAAAGTTATTCGAAATTATCACTAAATAAGCCTAAAATGAACATATTGACACTATGTATAAAAACCCATATTGTCCCACGTATTCCCAAATATGGAATTTATGAAATATAAAAAATATGTTTTTATCTACTTACGAGAACAAAATAGACAAGAAGGGAAGGGTATCTGTGCCTGCTAGTTTTAGATCTCATCTTTCTAACTTAGGATACAACGGTGTTATCTGCTATCCCTCATTTAATAATCAGTCTATAGAAGCCTGCTCACAAGATAGAATTGAAAAACTTTCTGCAAGTATAGATTCATTAAGTCCATTTGAGGAAAAAAGAGATTATTTTGCAACATCAATCTTATCTGAAAGTATGAATTTACAATTTGATAGTGAAGGTAGAATTTCAGTATCAACGAAATTATTAAACCATGCAAAAATAAAAAACAGCATGTTGTTTGTTGGTCAGGGTCAAACATTCCAAATATGGGAACCAGCAGCATTTGAAAAATTTAAGATCAATGCAAGAAAAAAAGCAAATCTAAATCGTGCAAGTCTTAAATGGGAAAAACATTTTAATAACAATGAGGGGAAATAAAAATGACAATTAACTTTAAATCACCAGAAATAAAAGAATTACAACCAAGATTATTAGTAGTGGGAGTTGGCGGAGCAGGTGGAAATGCACTTAATGAAATGATTGATAATGGACTTCAAGGAGTAGAGTTCATAGCAGTAAATACAGATGCTCAAGATTTAAAGTTAAGCAAAGCTAAAGCAAGAATTCAAATTGGCCTAAGTTTAACAAAAGGTTTAGGTGCTGGTGCGAAGCATGACATTGGTCAAGCAGCTGCAGATGAATCTTTAAATGAAATTGTAAATACACTTCAGGGTGCAAACATGGTTTTTATAACTGCTGGTATGGGTGGTGGAACTGGAACAGGTGCTGCACACGTTATCGCAAGAGCTGCTAAAGAATTAAATATTTTAACAGTAGGCGTTGTAACACTTCCTTTTTTATATGAAGGGCCATCAAGAATGAGAAGAGCTCAGCTAGGCCTAGAAGAATTAAGAAAACATGTGGACACAATTATTGTAATTCCAAATCAAAATCTATTTAAGGTTGCAAATGAACAAACTACATTTGAGGAATCTTTTAATCTTTCAAATAATGTTTTGATGCAAGGTGTACAAAGTGTAACTGATCTAATGGTTAGACCAGGTATAGTTAATCTAGATTTTGCTGATGTTGAAACTGTAATGGCTTCAATGGGTAAAGCAATGATGGGAACTGGTGAAGCCGAAGGAGAAGGTAGAGCAGCTAAAGCAGCTGATATGGCAATTAGCAACCCATTGATTGATGATTATACGCTAAAAGGTGCAAAAGGATTACTAGTAAATATTACCGGCGGTAAGGATCTTAAACTTTTTGAAGTTGATGAAGTTGTTAACAAAATAAGAGCTGAAGTAGATCCGGAAGCAGAAGTAATTATTGGTGCAATTACATCTGGAGACCTTGATGGAAAAATCAGAGTATCAATCGTTGCAACAGCATTAGATGGGCAACAACCAGAAAGTAAATCTGTAATCAATATGGTTCACAGAATACAAAATAGAAACCCTGGTTATTCAGATTTTAACAGTGCAAGTTCTGCTCAATCGTTTAACTTTTCACCTACAATGACTAGCCCCATCTCACATGGAGCAAATGCATTAAAGTTAGAAAATGAAATAATTGCAGAGCCAGTTGCAAACACTGCATCATCAGAAATGATGAATGAACAAACTGCTACTAATCAAGAAGTTGAGAGTATTGTTGAAAATAATCAATCAAATGATTATGAGCAATCTTTTTCAGAGGAAGCACTTACAACTGCAAAAACTGAAGAAAATGGCGCGAGTAGAGGAAGAACATATTTCTAATGGACTTGAAAACTTTGGTGTAGAAAGTGAAGACGCTCCAGATCTATTTAGTTCGGATAGTGCAACTTCAGAGACAGAAGGATTTTTATCTACTGAAACTTCAGAAAATACTTCAGAAGATGACGATCTAGAAATTCCGGCATTCTTAAGAAGACAAAAGAATTAATGGTCTTCAAAAAAATAAATGATAACCACCATAATACCAGATGTGAGAAATCACTATCCGGTATTGCTAAGTGAAATAATTAGCATTATTACCCCTCAATATGGTGGCACATTTATTGACTGTACGTTCGGTCAAGGTGGATACACAAAAAAAATACTAAATTTCCCAGCAACAAAAGTAATTGCATTAGATAGAGATTCTGAGAGCTCTAAAAAAGCTCAAGAACTTCAAAATAGTTTTGAAGACAGGCTGTTATTTAAAAATATCAAATTTAGTCAATTAAACAATCTAAAGTTAAAAGATGAAAATATCAAAGCTGTAATTTTTGATTTAGGGTATTCATTGAATCAGGTTAAAGACCCAAAAAAAGGTCTTTCATTTGATAGTATAGGCGAACTTAACATGAAAATGGGTATAAATGATTTTTCAGCAAAAGAAACAATTAATCAATTAGATGAAAAAGAACTTACGAAGATATTTAAATATTTTGGTGATGAATCAGATAGTAAAAGAATAGCACACAATATTGTTGAAGACAGATCCAAAAGAGAAATCACAACAGAAGAACTAGTTAGAATTATAGAGTCTTCGAAAAGAAAAAGAAATTATAAGACACATAGTGCAACTAAAGTTTTCCAAGCATTAAGAATATTTGTAAATAAAGAAATTAGCGAACTAATTTATGGATTAATTAATGCAGCTAAAGTTGTTAAAAAAGATGGTATTATTGCAGTTGTAACATTTCATTCCCTAGAAGATAAAATTGTTAAATACTTTTTTAAAAGTTTGTCTGAAAATAAAAGTGTCTCAAGACATATGCCAAAAACTGAAGAAAAATTAAATTTATTTAAATCTGTTATAAAAAAGCCAATAACACCAAGTGATAAAGAAATTGGAGAAAACCCACCCTCTAGATCAGCCAAGTTACGTTATGTAATTAAAAAAGAAGACTTTTTTGACTTTGAAACAGATATCTTGGATAAATTTAAACATTTAATTGATATTGAGAATTTGTCAAAAAAACTATGAAACAATTAATGTTAGCTATTATTTTCTTATTAATACTGATCACATCACTTGTTAAAAATTCTACAAAAGAAATAGAAGATCAAATTTTTGCAATCAATGAAAACACAAGACCTTTAAAATCAGAACTCGAAGATGTACTGCTTGAGTTTAATTATTTGAGCTCTCCTGAAAAATTAATTCAGTATCAGACACAATATTTTGAAAAAGACTTAATCAAAATTGAAATTATGAATATTAAAGAAATCATTGAATATAATGAAACTTTGAGAAATAAACGACTTAATCATCAAGAATAGCAATGAATAATAACAAAAATATTATTCTAGAAGAATATGAAAATGAATTTTCATATAAAAAAAGTAAAACAAATTTAGATATACAGTTTAATAGAATAGCCTTTATTTTTTTTGTTTTCTTAATGATTTCAGTAATTTATTCAATACAATTGCTTCATTTAGGCTCGTTAAATGCAGAAGATAGCAAGGAATTATTAACTATAAATAAAAACCATAGAGCAGACATACTTGATAGAAATGGAAATTATTTAGTTAAAACAGTTAAGTCGATAGATATTGGTATTAACCCTATTGAGGTAATTGATAAAAAAAAACTCTTAATTAATTTACAGTTAATATTTCCAGATAAAAACTATGCGGTGATAATTAAAAAGCTTGAAAAAAATAAATTCTTTTATTTCGAAAAAAAAATATCTTCTAACAACTATGAAAAAATTATGTTACTTGGAGATAAATCAATTAAATCAGAAGAAAAATTAACTAGAATTTATCCTCAAAAAAATCTTTTTAGTCATATTATTGGCCAAATAGATGATGACAATAAAGGTATATCAGGACTTGAAAAGTCTTTTAATGAAAAATTAAAACAAACGAATGAACCACTTAAATTAACAGTAGATACTGACATACAATTTTTAATTAGAGAAGAATTAGTAAAGTTTCAATCTATATTTAGAAGCAAAGGTAGTACAGCAATTTTGATGAATGTTAATAATGGAGAGATTATATCTATGGTTTCATATCCAGATTTTAATCTTAATAAAAGAGAGAAGATAGAGGATCTCAATTTTATTAATAGAGCAACAAAAGGAGTGTATGAGTTAGGCTCAGTATTTAAAACTTTCACAGTAGCAGCTGGATTAGAGGAAGGTTTAATTAATACTGACACAGAATTTTTAAGTTTAGAAAAAAAACTACAATGTGGAAAAAGTAGCATATCTGAATATGACAACAAAATACCATCTGATCTTACTGTAGAACAAATTTTAATTAGGTCAGGAAACATAGGGTCTGTAAGAATTGGACAAAAATTAGAAATTATTAAATTAAAAGCTTTTTTAGAAAAAATCGGAATCCTAGGTAAAATAAATTTTGACATAGAGGAAGTTGGAGAGCCTATTCCATTTAAGTGGGGAAAATGTAAACTTGCGACTGTGTCCTTTGGGCATGGAATAACTACAACTCCACTACAGTTGGCAAAAGCTTATGCAATAATATCAAACGGAGGTTTTGCTGTTGAGCCCAGCTTAATAAAAAGTGAGTTAAAAAATAATCAGCAAAAAAAAAGAATAATCAAGGCTGGTATTTCAGAGAAAATAAACCTGATACTTAGAAAAATTGTAACTACCAAAGAAGGTACAGCTGGGCTTGTAAACATTGAAGGTTACGAAGTTGGTGGAAAAACTGGAACTGCTCAAAAAACAGTATTAGGCGGTTATTCTAAAGCAAAAGTTAACACATTTGCAGGCATTTTTCCCACCTCTAACCCTAAATATGTGCTGATAGTTTTACTCGATGAGCCAAAAACATCATCAGATTATGTATATGAATATAAAAATAAAAAAGGTTCATATAAAGGAACCCCATTTAATACGGCAGGGTGGACATCTGTTGAGGTAGCAGGAAAAATCATAGAAAAAATTGGTCCTATTCTAGCCACAAAATATATAGAAAATTAAAATTTATATGTTGATAGGTGGTTTTCTTAAAAATACTAAAAAGGAATTTAGGAATCGTTATTTTTCTGGTCTAAGTTTTAACAGTGCAGATTGTAAAAAAGATTATATTTTTTTTGCAATTAAAGGAACAAAGTCAGATGGAAGTAAATTCATTGATGATGCTATTAAAAAAGGTGCAACAATAATTATTTCAGAGAAAAAATTTGAAGGCATAAAAAATAAAGTATTATTTTTAAGATCCAAAAATGTTAGAAAATTATTATCAGAATTATCATATAAGATAAAAAAAAATAAACCTAAAAATTTAATTGCTGTAACAGGAACAAATGGAAAATCATCAATTACAGATTTTTATTTTCAACTACTTAACTTAAGTAATAAAAAAGTAGCTTCCATTGGAACATTGGGAATTAGGACAAAAAATAATTTAAAGAAAGTTTCCAATACTACATTAGATTCAATTGAATTAAGCAAAATATTAAATGATTTAAAAAAAAAAAAAATTGACAATGTTATAATGGAAGCTTCTAGTCATGGACTTAAGCAAAATAGACTTGATGGCTTGAAATTTAATACTGCAATTTTTACAAATTTATCTCATGATCATTTAGATTATCATAAAACATTTAATGATTATCTTAAATCAAAATTATATCTATTTGAAAAGTTATTAAAACCTAGAGGAAGCATCATTACTGATAGTAAGATTCCAGAATATAAAAATTTAAAAAAAATATCGCTAAATAATAGATTTAATCTTCAGGTTTTATCAAAAGGTAATAATGGAATAGATATTTATTCTCATCAATTTAAAGATGATAAACAAATAATTGAAATTATACACAATCAAAAACATTATAAATTGCAAACAGACTTAATAGGTAAAATTCAATTAAAAAACTTATTAATGGCAATGCTTGCTGCTAAAAAAAGTAATTTAAAATTTGATAAAATAGTTGAATTAGCTTCAAGTGTAAAATTAGTAAGTGGTAGGTTTGAAAAAATTGGAATTTTAAAAAATAAATCAAAAGTTATTTTAGATTACGCTCATACACCCGATGCACTAAGTACTTGTTTGTCTAATTTGAAAGAACAGTTTGAAAATAAGAGAATTTTCATTGTATTTGGATGTGGTGGTAATAGAGATAAAGACAAGAGACCCATGATGGGAAAAATAGCCAATCAATACTGTGACAGAGTTTATTTAACCGACGATAATCCAAGAGATGAAAATCCAAAAAAGATAAGATTAGCTATTAAAAAGACCATTAATAAATCAAAAGTTTTTGAGATTTCAAACAGGTCTAAAGCTATTCATGAGGCTATATTTGATTTAAATACTGGTGATATTTTAGTTATTGCAGGCAAAGGTCATGAACAGACACAAGATTATGGAAAGTTTGTAAATAAATTTTCTGATAAATTAGAAATACTAAAAAATATTAAATTAAAAAATAAAATTCTTTCAACCAATCTTAAAATAAATATTTTAAAAGAGATTAGCAACTCTCCCCAAGTTAATACAAAGATAAAAATAAACAATGCATCAATTAATTCTAAAACAATAAATAAAAATGACATATTCTTTGCAATAAAAGGAAATAATAAAGATGGAAATTTATATGTTAACGAAGCATTCCAAAATGGTGCATCATTAGTAATAGCTAATAATCAAACAAAATCTAAAAAAAAAATTATAGTAGATGATACGTTGCAGCTTTTAACAGATGCATCAGCACAACTAAGAAATAATTTATCTAGCAAAATTATATCTATAACTGGTAGTTGTGGAAAAACTTCTCTTAAAGAATTGTTAGGAAAAACTTTAAGTAAGATTAGTAATGTAACTTATTCGCCAAAATCTTTTAATAATAAATTTGGGGTACCATTAAGTTTATTTAATCTAAGAGAAAATGATGAATTTGGCATTTTTGAAATTGGAATGGATAAAAAGGGTGAGATTGATTATTTATCAAAAATAATCAAACCTGATGTTGGTGTTATTACAAATATTTCCTATGCACATATTAAGAATTTTAAAAATATTCATCAAGTAGCTTTAGCAAAGTCAGAAATTATTAGTAATATAAAAAAAAATGGATATCTTGTTTTAAATCAAGATGACAGATTTTATAATTTGCAAAAAAAAATTGCTAAGAAAAAAAACATAAACATTCTTACATTTAGTTTAAAAAATAAATCAGCAAATATTTTTTTAAGAAAGATAGTTAAAGATAAATATAGATACAAAATATTTGTAAATATTAATAAAAAACAAACCTATTTTTATGTAAGATCAATTTTTGAAAATAATTTAAAAAATTTATTATCAGCAATTGCAATTATATCAATTTTTAAAGATACGCAAAAATTAGATAAAAATATATTTTTTGATTATGAGATAGCAAAAGGTCGTGGAGATATAACAAAAGTTAAATTAAATAAAAAGAGTATTTATATTGTAGATGAAAGTTATAACTCTAATCCCTTATCATTAAAGTCTGCTATAAAAAATTTTGATGAATTAAAAATTGATAACTCTAAAAAAAAATTAATACTAGGTGATATGTTGGAATTAGGAAGTTATTCAAAGAAGCTACACCTAGAGGCTGGTAAAGATATTAACAAAACTTCTCTTAAAAACATTAATGTAGTGGGCAAACATATTTTACATACTTATAAAACCCTTGATAAGCATCGTAGAGGTGTCATTTTGAAAGATAAGTCTAAAATAATTGATTTGATTAAAAATGATTTAAATAATAATGATTATTTAATGATTAAGGGTTCAAACTCTACTGGACTTAACAATCTAGTTAACAAATTAAAAACTGGTAAGTTTAATGCTTTATAGTCTTATTACTCAATTAATTGATCAATATAGTTTTCTAAATGTATTTAAGTATTTAACATTTAGAACGGGGCTTGCAATGTTTACGTCAATGTTTGTGGTTTTATTAATAGGCACTCCTTTTATTAAATTTTTTTCAGCAAGAAAAATCTTAAATCCAATAAGAGATGACGGTCCTACCGAACATATAATTAAGAAAATTGGAACGCCAACAATGGGGGGTGTTTTAATTTTACTTGGATTATTTTCAGGAATATTACTTTGGGGCAATCTATCAAATTATCATATATGGTTTTTGTTATTTATTGTTACAGGGTTTGGGCTATTAGGCGCATATGATGACTATAAAAAAATTAAGTTTAAAAATTCATCTGGTGTATCATTTAAATTTAAGATTATTTCTCAAATTTTAATAGCCTTTGTAGGAATTTTTGGTTTAACTCAGTTATCTCAAAATATTGAACTTACAAATTTGTATTTTCCTTTCTTTAAAAATTTAATTATTAACCTTGGATGGTTTTTTATTCCATTTTCTATTTTTATAATTGTTGGATCATCTAATGCAGTTAATTTAACAGATGGTTTAGATGGCCTAGCAACAGTGCCGGTCATATTAGTGGCAGCATGTTTTGCATTTATTAGCTACGTAACTGGTAATATTGTATTTTCAGAATATTTAAACATTCCCTATCTTGAAGGTATGGGAGAAGTTTCAGTTTTTTGTGGATCAATCATAGGTGCTTGTTTAGGGTTTTTATGGTTTAATGCACCACCTGCTAAAATATTTATGGGTGACACTGGTTCATTGGCATTAGGTGGATCATTAGGGGCAATTGGTATTATTACCAAACATGAGATTGTTTTAGCAATAACAGGAGGTTTATTTGTACTAGAAGCTGTGTCAGTTATAATTCAAGTATTTTCATTCAAATTAACAGGAAAAAGAATTTTTAGAATGGCACCTATACACCATCATTTTGAAAAAAAAGGTTGGGCAGAATCAACAGTTGTAATTAGGTTTTGGATTATATCAATAATCTTAGCAATGATTGGATTAGCGACATTAAAACTTAGATAATGTTAAATCTAGAAAAAAACTTTTCTAAAAAAAGAATATTGATTTATGGTCTAGGTAAAAGTGGTCTATCCACATATAGTTTTTTAAAAAAAAGTAATGTTATTAGTTTATTTGATGATCGAATAACTGCTAAAAAAAAAATTAAAGATACCCACACAACATACAAAGAAATAATTAAAAAGGAATTTGACTGTATTATAATTAGTCCAGGAATAGACATTAATAAGTGCAAATTAAGTAAATTCTTAAAAAAAAATCATAAAAAAATTTATACAGATTTAGATATTTTTTATAGTCGATATGTTTTTAATCAAAAAATAACTATTACAGGTACAAATGGAAAATCAACTACTGCTAAGCTTTTGTACGATATATTAAAAGACCAAAAAAAAGATGTTCGTTTAGTTGGCAATATAGGTAATCCAATTTTAATGGAAAAAAAGATCAAAAAAGACACTCTATTTGTAATTGAGGCTTCATCTTATCAACTAGAATACAGTAAGCTATTTAAGACAAATATATCTATAATCTTAAATATTACACCAGATCATCTTGAAAGACATAAGACTATAAATAAATATGTAAGCGCAAAATTTAAATTAATAAAAAATCAATCCAAAAATGATATTGCGATTTTAAATACAAAAAATTTTTATATTAAAAGAGAATTAGAGCAAAAAAATTTTGCACCATCAATTCTGAAAATAGAAAAATATGTAGGCAATAAGTTTATTAAAAAAATTAATAATTATTATTTTGATACAAATGGTAATAAAGAAAATTTGACATTTGTACTGAGGGTTTCAAAGCTATTGAATTTAAAAAATAACCTACTATTAAAAACATTAAAAAATTTTAAAGGATTAAGTTATAGACAAGAAATAATTCATAATTCTAAATTTTTAAAAATTATTAACGATTCTAAAGCAACAAGCTTTTCTTCATCAGAAAAATTATTGAAATCATTAAAAAATATTTATTGGATAATAGGTGGTTTACCTAAAAAAGGAGATAAATTTTTACTTAAAAAAGATGACTGTAAAAAGATCAAGTTATATATTTTTGGTAAAAATCAAAAATTTTTTATTAATCAATTAAAAAATAAAATGGAGTTTCAATCATTTTTAAATTTAAAGACTTTAATTGCTAAGATTTTTTTAGATATTAAAAATAAAAATAATTTTGTTAACAGGACAATTCTTTTTAGTCCAGCCTCTGCATCATTTGATAGTTTTAAAAACTTTGAAGAAAGAGGTAAATATTTTAATAAACTTATAAAAAATTATATAAAATGATAAATATTAGTTCACTCAATTTAATATATTATAACTGGTGGAAAAATATAGATAAAACAATTTTTTTATTAATAATATTTTTATTTAGTTTGGGTTTATTTTTTTCTTTAGTTTCAACCTCATTAATTGCTTCCGATAAATTAGATACAAATAATTATTTTTTCTTTTTTAAACATTTGGCCTATATTTTCATTGGGTTGTTAACTTTAGTATTTTTCTCCTCCCTAAGTGAAAAGAATCTTTTTAGAGTCTCTATATATCTTTTTTTTATTACTTTATTTTTTTTATTTTTAGTGCCAATTTTTGGTACTGAAGTTAAAGGATCAAAAAGATGGTTAAACCTCTTTTTTTTCCCTCAATTTCAACCAATTGAATTACTTAAACCATTCATAATTATTTTTGTAGCAACAATTTTATGTAGTGAAAAAAATTATAATATTTATATCAAGTATTTATTGACTATTATTGCTATTATACCAACTAGCTTACTACTAATAATACAGCCTGACATCGGTCAAACACTTTTAGTTTTTTTATCTTGGGCAATATTAGTTTTCATATCTGGCATAAACCTACTATTAATTTTATTATTTATAAGTTTTGCTATTTTAGCCCTGTTATATGTAGTTTTTTTTATCCCAAAATTTATTTATATTAAAAGCCGTGTTCTTTCTTTCTTTAACCCTGATGGAGGAACCCATAATTTTCAATCTGATAAGGCTACAGAGGCAATCAGTAGTGGTGGTTTTTTTGGTAAAGGAATAGGAGAAGGTACATTAAAAACAAGAGTTCCAGAGGCTCACACAGATTATATAGTTTCAGTTATTTCTGAGGAGTTTGGTGTTATTGCAATAATATTGTTATTAATTTTATTTTTGTTTTTTATTTACTCTGTTTTTAAAAAAATTTATTTAGAAAAAAGTGAAAAAATTAAACTAGTGTTAACTGGAACAATAAGCCTAATAATTTTTCAAGCATTAATACATCTGGGAGTGAATATAAGACTATTTCCCACAACAGGAATGACGTTACCATTTTTAAGTTATGGGGGTTCTTCAATTGTAGGAGTTTCTATATTATCTGGAATAATCTTAAATTTAACAAAAAGAAAAATTGATTAGATGAATAAAAAAATACTAATTAGCACTGGTGGATCAGGAGGTCATGTTATACCTGCAACTATAATATATAAACATTTAGAGAGTAATTTTGACGTTTCTATGACATCTGACTTTAGGGGTCTCGAATTTTTAAAAAAAGATGAGTACAATTTAAAGATATTTAATGTGAGGCCAATTTCAAAAAATTTATTAATAATGCCATTTGATTTTCTTTTAATAATAATTTTGATTTTCAAATCTATTTCTTTTTTAAAAAAAAATAAGATTAATGTATTAATTTCGACAGGCGGATATATGTCATTACCTCTATGTCTAAGTGCTAAAATTTTGAATATTAAGCTGTTGTTATTTGAACCAAATATGGTTTTAGGTAGATCCAACAAATTCTTTATAAGTTATTGCCAAAAAATATTTTGTTATTCTAATAATATTAAAAAATTTCCTATTGAATTTAAAAATAAGATTAAAGTAATTCCAGCATTATTAAGAAAAAGTTTTTATGATAAGACGGATAATAATAACTCCTTAGATACAATTAATTTACTTATAATAGGTGGTAGTCAAGGAGCTAAAATATTTGATGATTTGATTAAAAATACAATTATTGAATTATCTAAAAAATATAAACTTAAAATTTACCAACAAACTAGTTCTATCAATTTTGAAAGTTTTAAAAAAATTTATAAAAATAATAATATTGATTGTGAATTATTCAATTTTAATGATGATGTTATAAATTTTATGAAAAAAATAAATCTATGCATTACTAGAGCAGGTGCATCAACACTGGCTGAGCTAAACTTTACCGAAATTCCATATTTAGCAATACCTTTGCCAACTGCAAAAGATAACCATCAATTTGAAAATGCTTATTTTTATAATAAACTTGGCTTTAATTGGTTGCTAAATCAAAAAGAAATAGATGAAAAAATATTACTCGATAAACTAATTAATATTATTGATAATAAAGAAGAATATCTTGCAAAAAAAAAACATGAAAGATTTTAACTATGAAAACACATGGAATAATATAAATCTGAAAATTATATCTGTTATTAATGAAAATTGAATTAGCTAAAACTGAAATTATACATTTTGTTGGTATAGGAGGTATTGGAATGAGTGGCCTTGCACTCATTATGAAAAGAATGGGGTTTAATGTCCAGGGTAGCGACGTTCTTGCAAATAAAAATATCGAAAGATTAAAAAGAGACAAGATCAAAATTACAATTAGTCATACTAATAAAAATATAGCAAAAGCAACAATTGTTGTCATTTCATCAGCTATTAAAAATAATAACCCTGAATTAATTGAGGCCAAACTAAAACAATTACCTATTTACAAAAGAGGAGAGATGTTGGCAAATATAGTCTCTTTAACAAAAAATATAGTTATTACTGGTTCACATGGAAAAACAACAACTACGTCTCTATTAGCCTCAATATTTTCAAAGACAAAATTGGACCCAACAATAATTAACGGCGGTGTCCTTAATGCAATAAAAAATTCTGCAAAACTAGGCAAAAGTGATTGGTGTATATTAGAGGCTGATGAGTCAGATGGTAGCTTCATACATGTACCACCAACTTATTCTATAGTAACAAATATTGATCGTGAGCATATGGATTTTTACAATTCAATGAAAGATCTTAAAGAATTATTTATTAAATTTATCAATAAAGTCCCTTCGTTTGGAAAGTCTTTTATTTGCATAGATGACAAAAATAATAAAGATTTATTAAGTAAATTAAAAATGAAGAATTATTATACATATGGAATTGACCATAAATCACATTTCTGTATTAAAAACATAAAACAAGAAAAAGAATATTCTCAATATGATCTTGCTATAAATTTGCCAGGAAAAAAGAATTTAACTATAAGAAAGATTAAATTACCATTATTAGGAATTCACAATATTAGAAACTCTACAGCAGCAGTAGCTGTGGCATTAACAATTGGAATATCACAAAATATTATCAAAAAAGGATTAAAAGAATTTAAGGGTGTTCAAAGAAGATTTAATAAAATTTTTACACATAGAGAAACTAATTTTTATGATGATTATGCCCATCATCCAACTGAAATTAGAGAAGTGCTAAATGGTGTTAGAGCCGCTTATAAGAAGGAAGAAGTGATTTGTATATTTCAACCACACAGAATTTCCAGATTAAAAGATCTTAAAAAAGAATTTAGCTTATCATTTAAAAAAGCTGATGTTGTAATATTATGCCCTATATATACAGCTGGAGAAAAAATGAAATTAGGTTTTAAATATAATAATTTTGCAAAAGATATTATAAAAAATTCAAAAGTAAAACTGTTTATGGTAGAGGATCAGTATCAATTAGCAAAATTTATTAAAAATACTATTTTTGGTAAAAAGATAGTTGTTGGTATGGGTGCAGGTACAATTTCAACATGGATGAGACAATTACCAGTATTGATCTAATGAGTATTGAAGAAATAGGAAAATTTTCAGATGAAATTAATAGTAAAATTTACTTTGATTATGATTTAAAAAAGAGCAATTGGTTTAATATTGGCGGACAAGCCAAAGTTTACTTTAGGCCAGATAGTTTGCCTGACTTAATTTTGTTTTTAAAAAGATTTGGAGAAAAAGAAAAAATTCATATTTTGGGTGCAGGCTCGAATACTCTTATAAGTGATGAAAAATTTGAGGGCGTTGTTATTAAATTAGGAAAAAATTTTTCCAATATTTCTATATTACCAAATGATGTCATAATAGCAGGCAGTGCCTGTCTCGACAAAAAGCTTTCTGATTTTGCTCTGAATAATGGAATAGGAGGATTTGAATTTTTATCATGCATACCAGGCACTATAGGTGGGGGACTAAAGATGAATGCTGGATGTTTTAATAAAGAGTTTAAAGATGTGCTAGTATCAATCCAAGCGATTGATAAAAATGGACAGGTTTTAACTTTACCAGCAAGTGAAGTTATATTCAAATACCGAAGTAATGATTTAAAAGAGGACTTAATTTTTTTGAGTGCATCGTTTAAAGGATCAAGAAAAAATAAAGAAGAAATCGAAAAAGAAGTCTTAGAATTAAAGGAAAAGAAAGATAATGCACAACCAACAAAATTAAAAACAAGTGGCAGCACGTTCAAGAATCCAATTGATCAAACTGATAAAAAAGTTTGGGAATTGATAAAGAATCTGTAGCACTAGATACTAGCTTTGGAGATGCGCATATTTCAGATAAGCACTGTAATTTTTTTGTAAATAAAAATAATGCTAGCTTTGAAGATATGAATAAATTGATTGAATTTGTTAAGACAAGTGTAGAAAAAAAACTGGAATAGTATTAGAAAAAGAAATTAAAATTTTAAAATAAAATGAAAAAAAAAATCTTAATATTATCTGGTGGTATATCTAAGGAACGGCTAATTAGCTTAGATACTGGAAAACAAGTTGCCAAAGAGTTAATCAAAAATGGATATAAAGTTTTAATTAGCGAGCCTGATAAAAATCTATCAAAAGATATTTCTTTATTTAAACCAAATGTTATTTTTAATGCGCTTCATGGACAATTTGGCGAGGATGGATACATTCAAACGATTTTAGAGACTAAAAAAATTCCATATACGCACTCAGGTATAATTGCATCATCTATAGCTATGGATAAAGAAATTTCAAAAAAAATTTTTATAAAAAATAAAATACTTACTCCAAAGTATATTAAATTTAATCATAAAAAAAATAAACTTGATATTATAAAATTAATTGAAAAAAAATTAAAATTTCCTGTAGTAGCAAAACCTGTAAATGAAGGGTCCAGCGTTCATGTGTATATTTGTGATAAGACCAATATAATAAAAAATCTAAAAGCTTTAAGAGGTTATAATGAAATATTAATTGAGGAATTTATACCAGGTAGAGAAATCCAAGTTGCAATAATGGATAATAAAGTACTTGGTGCAATTGAGCTTGAGCCTAAAAGAAAGTTTTATGATTATGAGGCAAAATATAATTCTAGAGCTAAGACCAAGCACTTAATTCCTGTAGATTTGAGCAAAAATAATCTAGTTAAAATTACTAGCATAGCAAGAGAAGCTCATAAAATTATAGGCTGTAAAAGTGTTACGAGATCGGACTTTAAATTTTTTAATGGGAAGTTTTATTTATTAGAGATTAATACTCAGCCTGGAATGACCAAACTTTCATTAGTCCCTGAGATTGCAAAACATAAAGGTCTAAGCTTTATAAAATTAATTGAATGGATTCTAAAAGATGCATCAATCAACAGGTAAAAAAAATAAGATAATAATTTATTTATTATTTTTACTCATTTTAAGCACTACTAGTACAAAGTTTATAAACGATCAAAAAAAATTATCATCATCAATAATTAAAATTAATATTATAGGTCTTTCTGAGAGAAAGAATTCAGAGATCTTAAATAACCTTAATAGCTTTTTATACAAAAGTATATTTGTCATTAGTGAAGGTGAAATAAGAAAGATTTTAGAAAAACATAATATTATTCAAGAGTTTAACATAAAAAAAATTTACCCATCAACACTTAACATTGAAATTAAACCAACTAAATTTATTGCTCGAGTTTCTAATAATAGTCAATATTTAGTAGGTGCTAATGGTAAATTAATTGAAGATAAAAGTAACAATGAATTACTCCCATACATCTTCGGTGAATTTAATTCTCATGATTTTTTGTCATTTAAAAAAAATATTGAAAAATCTATGTTTTCTTTTTTAAATTTAAAAGAATTATCTTTTTTCCCATCAGGTAGGTGGGATATTTTAACTGATGAAGGTATTTTGATTAAGCTACCACAAGAACATATTGTAGCGTCTTTAAATTTATCTAAGAAACTTATCAATAATGATAATTTTAAAAATTATAAATTTATTGATTTGAGAATAAAAAACCATTTAGTTGTTAAGTAATGAGTGATAAAAAGTTTCAAACAATAGTTGACTGTGGCTTTTCAAAAATAAGAGCAGGTGCATTTAATGAAGAAGGTAAGAATAACCCTTTTTTTATTGAGAGCAATTTTTATACAGATCAATTTAATCTTAAATTAGATATTCAAAAAATTGTTGCATCACTAGAAAAATCTACAAATGAATATATTGATAATATAGATTTGATGATAGATAGCTCAAAGATGATTTCTGTTGCAATTTCTATATTTAAAAAAATTGAAGAACTGAAATTAAGACAAGATGATATTTTATTTTTAATTCAGGAAGCGAAGCAGCAAATAAAAAAATATTATTCAGATTATAATATTGCACACATAATTATAAATAATTATAAAATTGATAATGTTGATTATTCTGAGTTACCAGATGAAATTAATTGCCAATTCATTTCATTAGATATTATTTTTATCTGTCTTCCAAGTGAGTTAGTACTTAGCTTTAAAAATATTTTTTCAGAATTAAATATATCAATTAATCAAATAATTTGTTCGAGTTATGCAAAATCAATCAATTATAAAAATAATTTAAATTTAACAGGAGAGGTATCTTTCATTGATATAGGTTTTAAAAAAACATCAATTATTTTCTTTAATAATAATAGATTAATCTTTTTGGACGTACTGCCAATAGGTGGAAATCATATTACTAAAGATATTTCTCTACTTTTAAAAATTGATATAAATGAAGCAGAAAAACTTAAATTAAATTTTGAAAAAAATAACCCACAAGCTGATAATCCAAATTTTTCTTTGGAAATGCTACAAAAAATAGCTTTTGCTAGAACAGAGGAAATTTTGGAATTATGTGATAAATCTCTTGCCTCAAATACGAAGATCAAGACTCAATCTAAGATGATACTGATGGGAGAAGGATCAAAAATTTTAGATAATAAATTTAAAAATAAAATTTCATTTTATAAAGATATTGATTTTTTAGAGGAAACTCTAGGAGATGTTTGTCAGTCTGGTTACAAACTAAGAAAAATATATGACAAACAAGAGGTTGTAGTGGTACCAAAAAAATTAGCAAAACAGGGATTTTTTGAAAAACTTTTTCACTTATTTAGATAAAATAGTATTTTCCCGTAACATTTCTTGTTTTTCTTAATTTAATTCAGCTCTTTATAAAGTCATAGTGTCTATTTTAAATCAAAAAACTATTAATAAAGATATCACGTTTAAAGGCGAGGGTCTTCATAGTGGTTTAGAAGCAACAATGATTTTAAAACCAGCGGCACCAAATTCTGGAATAATTTTTAAAAGAACCGATCTAAAAAAAAATAATATAATTATCCCTAATATATTTAATGTTAGCAGTGCAGTATTTTGCACAACTATTTCTAATGGAGATGGTGTAAGTATATCTACTTTAGAACATTTAATGGGAGCTTTATTAGGATTAGGTGTTGATAATGTTTTAATTGAAATTGATAATTATGAAGTGCCTATACTAGATGGATCTGCAAAAATTTTTGTAGAAGAAATATTAAAAGTAGGAGTTAAAACAAGCAGTGTTCCAATTAAGGTAATTAAAATTGAAAAGAAGATTGAATTTATAGATGGAAATAAAAAAATTAGTATTGAACCAAGTAAAGTTAGCTTAGATATAGACTTTGAATTGAAATATGAAAATGCTCTTATAGGCGAACAAAGAAATTTAATAAAAGTTTATGAGTCTAATTTATCAGATATTTACAATTCTAGAACGTTCTGTCTTTATGAGGATATAGAAAAATTAAAAGAAATGGGCCTTGCAAAAGGTGGCAATCTTGAAAATGCCATTGTAGTAAAAGATGATAAGATTTTAAATGAAGGTGGACTTAGAAACGAAAAAGAATTTGTAAATCATAAAATCTTAGATTGTATGGGAGACTTATATTTAGCCGGATACAAAATAATTGGTAAAATAGTTTGCAGTCAAGGTGGGCATAAACTTACCAATCAATTACTCAGAGAGGTTTTTGAGAATGATGAAAATTTTTCACTGATAGAAATAAAAGAAAAGAGCCTACCACATACTTTTATTAACAAAAGTAACTTAAGATCTATTGCATAAAGATTAGAGTTTTATTATTTTTGTGTTAATAGATTAAGAATGAAAAATTTTTTTCACATATTATTAATAAGTTTAAGTATTTTTTTAATCTCATGTAATAAGGAAAAAAAAATTTCTGTTATTGAAGAAAACGAGATAAATTTACAAATGATTTTACTCTATGAAGAAGGTTATGAGGAATTATTAAACGGAGATGTTTTGTATGCTGCAAATAAATTTAATGAAGCAGAGTCGATTTTCCCACAATCAGAATGGGCACCAATAGCCTCTCTAATGGCAGGTTATGCTTATTACTCACAAGATTACTATTTTGAAGCAATTGATCAGATAGAGGATTATATAAAAAAATACCCAAATCATCCAAATAGGGACTATGCTCACTTCCTCTTAGCCATGTGTTATTATGAAAATATTATTGATGAAAAAAGAGATTTACAACCATTACTTAGATCAAAAAACGAATTTGAGTTAATAATCACAAAATATCCCAATACTGATTTTGCCCTAGACGCTAAATTTAAATTAGAATTTATAGAAGATAGACTTGCAGGGAAAGAAATGTTTATAGCTAGACATTATTTAAAAAGTAAAAAATGGATACCAGCCATAAATAGATTTAAAACAGTATTAAAAAATTATGAAACTACAGTTTATATCGAAGAAGCCTTATATAGATTGGTAGAAATAAATTATAAGCTAGGCTTAATAGATGAATCAAAAAAATATGCAAATTTATTAGGATATAATTATAATTCTAGCAAATGGTATAAGGCATCGTATAAAATATTTAATGAAGATTATGTTTATGACGATAAAAAAGTAAAAAAATTAAAACAAAGAGACAAAAAAAAAATTTTATCAAAATTTAAAGCTAAATTTAAAACAATTTTTGAATAAATGAATGAAGCTTTAATCAGAAAAGATTATCTTAAAAAAATACAAAAAATACAAAAATTAAATAAAGCCTATTATGAGGAAAGTATTCCAGTAATTAGTGATCAGGAATATGACTCCTTAAAACAACAAATAATTGACCTCGAAAATAAATATGAATTTTTAAAAAGTAAACATTCGCCATCAATTTCAGTAGGCTTTAAACCATCTAAAAATTTTGAAAAAGTAAAACACAAAGTTCCAATGCTATCACTTGGAAATGCTTTTAGTGAAGATGATTTAAAAAATTTTGAAAAAAAAATAATTAATTTCTTAAGTTTAAAAAATAAAAATTTGATCGAATATAGCGCTGAACCAAAAATTGATGGAATATCTGCATCCTTAATCTATATTAATGGAAAATTAACTAAAGGGCTTTCTAGAGGAGATGGCAATGAAGGAGAGGATATTACACAAAATTTAAAAACAATTAAGGATATACCTTTAGAAATTACTAAGAGTAACTTTCCAAAAGAAATAGATATTAGAGGTGAAGTTTTTATAGAAAATAATGATTTTAAAAAAATTAATGACAAGTTTGCAAATCCTAGAAATGCTGCTTCTGGATCACTAAGACAAAAAAATTCATTAATAACAGCAAAAATTCCACTAAAATTTATTGCTTACACATACGGTTATGAAAAAAAAATGAATATTAATAATCAAACAAGTTTTTTAGAAAACTTAAAATTATGGGGTTTTAAAACAAACCCATTTAACAAAAAAATTATTGGAGTTAAAAATTTAATATTAAATCATAAAGAATTAGAGGAAAAAAGAAAAGAGTTGGCATTCGATATAGATGGAATTGTTTATAAAGTTAATGATTTTGATTTACAAAAAAGATTGGGTTTTGCTGCTAATGCACCCAGATGGGCGATAGCACATAAGTTTTCTGCTAATAGCTCAATTTCAGAAATAATGAATATTGAAATACAAATTGGTAGAACAGGGGCACTTACCCCGGTTGCAAAAATTAAACCAGTTAATATAGGGGGAGTAATAGTATCAAATGCAACACTTCACAATGAAGATGAAATTGTTAGAAAAGATATAAGAGTAGGGGATACTGTCACCGTTGAAAGAGCTGGAGATGTAATTCCACATGTAGTTTCAGTAGATTTAAAAAAAAGAAAACAAAACTCAAAAAAATTTATTTTTCCTTTAAAGTGTCCATCGTGTGGAAGCAAAACAATTAAAGATTATAATGAGACAACTAAAAGACAAGATGCTGTAAGAAGGTGTGCTAGCGAGGGGTTTGAATGTGAAAAAATTGCCGTAGAGAGAATTAAACATTTTGTTTCTAAGGATGCATTTAACATAGAAGGATTTGGGAAGAAAATTGTTGAAAATTTTTGGAACTTAAAATTAGTTAGACTTCCGCAGGATATATTTAAGCTTAATTATAATAAAATAGAAGAACTTGGAGGATGGGGAAAATTATCAGTTGCTAACTTAAAATTTTCAATAGAAGAAAAAAAAAATATTTCTCTAGAGCGATTTATTTATTCATTGGGTATAAGACATATAGGACAAGAAAATGCTAAGCTTATCGCAAGACATCTTAAAACATCATCTAATTTTTTTAGATTATCAGGGGAAAATAATATTGAAAATTTATCCAATATTGACGGAATTGGAATAACACAAATTCAGTCCATCAAAAAATTTTTCTTAAATAAAACTAATCTTAAAGTGTTGTCTGAGCTAGAAAAAAATTTATTAATCAAAGATGTAATTTTAATAAATAATAAAGGATTATTAAAAAATAAAACTTTTATGTTGACTGGAAAGTTAAATGGAATTAGCAGAGCGGAAGCAAAATCATTAATAGAACAAAATTCAGGAAAAATAATTAGTAATGTTAATAAAAAACTTGATTATTTAATTGCTGGAGACAAACCAACTTTAAAAAAAATAAATACAGCTAAGGATTGGAATATAAAAGTTATTAATCAGGCAGAATGGTTAAAAATGTTAAATAAGAGTGGCTAACCACTTTCTTTCTTTTTTATTAAGCAAATTAGAAAATTCTGAATAAATATTTAAATGATATTTAAATAAATAATTTTTTTCTATTTTATTTAATAGCTCATAGTTAATTAAGTCTTTTTCTAAAGGAGCAAGTGTAAGGTTTTCAAAATTAAAGCTTTTTTTGGTTTCTTTAGCATAAATTAAGTTTTCAATCCTAATACCAAAGTAGTTTTTTTTATAAAAACCAGGTTCATTGCTCAGGATCATTCCATTTTTTATCTTTATTGAATTATGTTTTGAAATTGATTGAGGTCCTTCATGAACATTTAAAAAAAAACCAACCCCGTGTCCTGTTCCATGGGCATAATCTTGACCTTCTTTTTTTAAAAACTTTCTAGCTTTTATGTCAATTTTTTTTCCGGTGTCATCTGTATTCAAGTTTGTTAAGGCAACGGCAATATGGCCTTTTAATACGTTTGTATAAGCATTTTTGATAAATTTGTTTTGTTTTGAGAATGATATAGTCCTTGTTACATCTGTAGTACCGTAATGATACTGCCCACCGGAATCTACCAATAAAATATCACTCTGTTCAATTTTTTTAGTTGTTTTTTTATTAGCTCTATAATGAACAATTGCACCATTTGAACCAGCACCAGAAATGGTATCAAAACTTGGAAATAAATAATCTTTATTAAGCTTTCGAAATTTTTCTAATTTATTTTGTGCATACACTTCTGTTATTTTTTTTTTATTAACATTTTTAATCCAATAAATAAACCTTGTTAATGCTAAGCCATCTTTTTTATGGGCTTCAATCATATGTTTTATTTCGCTGGAATTTTTGACTGATTTTAGTTCATAAACAGGATCATCAAATTTAAGTATATTAAATTTTGATTTAATTATTTTTTCATAAAAGATTGAGCAAGTTTTATTATCAATAATAAAATTCTTACCTTTTAAATTATCTAAAAATTGTGGGAGTGAATTGATTGGTAAGATTTGTTTCTTTTTAATTTTTTTATCTAATAGAAGGATTTTTAAATTATTTTCATTTGCTATTAAGAAAAATTCTTTTTTTTTATTTAGTATTAATCTAGCATTTGCAATTGGGCTATTTGGGTTGTCATATCCACGAATATTTAAAAGCCAAGCCACATTTTCAGGTGCAGAAATGAAACAATAATCTGCTTTGTTGTTTTTAAGAAATTTTACAACTTTAGAAATTTTAGAACTATATGACTCACCTACAATTTTTGTGTCTAGAGAATAGAATGGTTTTGTATGTTTTTCTTTAATTCTAAATATTTGGTCAATTAAGTTTTGATCAATAGAAATTAAATTATTATTTATAAAATATTTACTAAGTAATTTAGATGTAAATAGTTTTGGGTCATAACCTAAATTAAAATTTTTAATAATTGTATGAGGTAGTTTTTTATGAATTTCAATTATCTTAAAATTTTTAGATGATTGTTGATGTGCTTGAATAGTATACCTACCATCAACAAATAAATAATTTTGTTTTTTTAAAACTACCGCAAAACCTGCAGAACCTGAAAAGTCTGTAATATTCTTTAACCGATCATTTCTTGCATATTCAGAAAAATATTCATCATTTTTTGGAATAATGTAACCATCAATGTCATATTGTTTAAATTTTTTTCTTAGAATTTTTATTTTTTTTAAAATCATTTAATTCTTTTTTGATATCTTATCCATCCAGGACTTCTAGTTCCTTCTTCAATTTCAAAATCTTGATTAAATTCAAAATCTTCTTCATTATCCTTTGAGTCGTCAAAAAAAGAATTTTTTTCTAAAAATTTTTCTGGTAACTCTTCAATAAACCTTGAAGCCATACTGTCTATCCAATTTCCTTGATAAAACCTATTCATAGCAAAAGATATAAGTGCCTTTTTTTTCGCCCTTGTTATTCCCACATAAGCCAATCGCCTTTCCTCTTCAAGCCCATTTTGGCCTTTCTCTTCAATAGATTTTTGGTGTGGAAAAAGACCTTCTTCCCAGCCTGGTAAGAAAACTACATCAAATTCAAGTCCTTTAGACCCATGCATTGTCATCATGTTAACTTTTTCCCCATCCCAATCTTGATCTACTGAGGTAGCAAGAGCAACATGCTCTAGAAAACTTTCTAAATTGTCAAAATCTTTCATTGCACTTAAAAGTTCTTTAATGTTTTCAAGTCTGTTTTCATTTTCTAGATCTTTTTTGTTTTTTAGCATACTTGAATAACCAGATTCATCTAAAACGAGTTGTAATAATTTAACATGATTAATTTTTTTTATATTAATGTCATTTCTCCACTTATCCATGAGAAATAAAAAAGAGCTAAGACCAATTTTAGTTTTTGGTTTAATTAAATTCTCTTCAATTAATTTTTTGGAAGCAATTTCCAAACTAACAGCGTTTGTTTTTGAAAACTCATGAATTAATTTTATAGTACTTTCTCCAATTGCTCTTTTAGGATTATTAACTATTCGACCAAATGCCAAATCATCTTTTGGCTGGTGAATCAATCTTAAATAGGCAACACAATCTTTGATTTCTGCTCTTTCATAAAATTTTGTTCCCCCAAGAATTCTGTAGGGTAAACCAATTTTTAAAAATCTTTCTTCAAATTCTCTTGTTTGAAAAATAGCTCTAACTAGAATAGCAATATTATTAAAAGAATACTTTTTTTTAAGTTTTTTTTCAATTTCATCAGAAACTCCTATTGCTTCATCTTTTCCATTCTTAAAACAATTAAGTTTGACAAGATCTCCTTCCTCCATAGTTGTCTTTAATGTTTTCCCAACCCTGTTTTGATTATTAGCTATAAGGTTTGAAGCAACAGATAATATATTTTGTGAGGAACGATAATTTTCTTCTAATCTTATTACTTTTGAATTTTTATACACTTGATCAAATTCTAAGAAATTTTTTATTTCTGCCCCACGCCAACTATAAATTGATTGATCGTCATCTCCAACACAACACAAGTTTTTATGTTTTTCTGAGAGTAGATTAAGCCATCTACTTTGAATATAATTAGTATCTTGGTACTCATCCACTAGTATATATTTAAAATTATTTGAATAAATATCTCTTATACCCTGATTTTTTTCTAAAATTTTAACCACGTGTAAAATTAAATCTCCAAAGTCACATGCATTTAAATCTAATAACTTTTTTTGATAAATTTTATATAGAGGGAGTATAGTTCTCTCAAAAATATCATTTTTATTGATAACGACTTCATCTGGATAGAAACCTTTATTTTTCCATCTATCAATTATTGAAAGAATAAATTTTGGGGCTAATTGTTTAATATCTATATTTTCAGCTTTACATATATTTTTGATTAATCTTACCTGGTCATCTGTATCAATAATTGTAAAATTAGAGGTTAATCCAGCCGCAGGTGCATGTTTTCTCAGAAGCTTTGCACATATAGAGTGAAAGGTCCCAAGCCACCAAAGCCCTATAGCCTCAGAATTTAATATAGAGCTTACCCTATTTTGCATTTCTTTGGCAGCTTTATTGGTAAAAGTCACTGATAAGATTTGGTTAGGAAAGGCTTTTTTTTCATTGATTATGTGAGCAATTCTTGAAGTGAGAACTTTTGTTTTTCCAGATCCTGCTCCTGCAACAATTAGTAATGGTCCATCAAGGTACAAAACAGCCTCTTTTTGAGCATTATTAAGATTGTTTAAATATTCAGAGTTTATCATTTTTTAAATTTGATTATAAGCTATTAAACTTTCAGTGTGATTTATGAAACAAATTGTTAAAAATTTTAATAACTTAATTAAAAAGACAATATTCAAACTTAAAAATAAAACAAATAATAAGTTTCATGTTAGTGCTTTTAATAAATATGTAATAGCGGTAATTAGTGTATTATTTGCCTATATTTTTTATTTATTAATACCCCTATTATATGACAAAAATTGGGTACAAAATAAAATTGTAAGTAAATTAAGCACTGAATTCAACATAAGCTTAAGTAATTCTTTTGATATTTCATATCGTATTTTGCCTAAACCTCATTATTTAATTAGAGACAGTAAAACTGCTTTAGCAGAAATTAAAGTATTAAATGTTTATATTAGTCAAAATAATCTTTTTAATAAAGATGTCATTAGAATAAATGAAGTAGTTATTGAAGAAGCAAATTTTTCTTTATTAAAAGATAATTTTAAAACACTTTATGAAAATAGTGAAAATAAATTTTCAAAAAAAAAAATTGAAATTAATAATAGTAACATTTTTTTCAAGGACAATTTAAATGAAGTAATTTCAATTATTAAAATTTCTAATGCATTTTATTTTTTTGATGAGAAAAATTTATTTAATCTATTTGATTTAAATGGTGAAGTTTTTAATATACCTTTTGAATTAAATTATCAAAATATAATAAATTCACAAAAAAAAATTAAGATACAGGCTCCTGATCTTAAACTTAAAATTATAAATAAATTGTTTAAAAAGGATAAAGACCTAAGTAATGGAATAAATAATATTTCTATTTTAAATTCATCTATCAATACAAAATACAGTATTAAAAATCAAATAGTAATATTTCAATCAGATCGTTCTAGAGTTTTTAATTCTAAAATAAATTATAATGGACAACTAGCAATAAATCCATTTGATCTGAATTTAAAAGTTAATCTAGATGATTATAGAATTTCTAATTTACTTAAACCAAATTCTATTATCAATGAATTTATTAAATCAGGTTTATTATTTAATGAAAATATTAGTGTGAACACTTTAGTAAATATTAAATTTGCAAAAAAAAGTAAAATTTTTAATGAAGCTAAACTAGAGTTAAGAGTTTTAAATGGCAAAGTAAGTTTTGATAACTCGATATTTATCAATAACAATATTGGTTTAATAGAAGTTTCTAAAAGTGATTTATTTTTAGAAAATGACAAATTAATGTTAGCTGCTAATTTATCAATAGATATTAAAAATATCGATAGATTATATTCTTTTTTAAACACCAATAAAAGATTAAGAAAAAATATTAAAAATATTAAGTTAAATATAATTTATGATTTTTTGAGTAATGAAATTGTGTTTAAAGATATTAAGATAGATGATAATAAAGTGAGTGATCAATTCATGAATATAGTCGAAGGTTTTTTCGATAATAATTCTAATAATTCAATTAAAAGCAGAAAGTTACTGAACGAATTAATTTATCTTTATGTGGTGGGGTAAATCATTTTTTTAGGATCTACTATTTTCTCATAGTCTTTCTTATCAACAAGGCCTGTTTTAAGAGTTTCATGCTTTAGTGTTGTCCCATTTTTTAAAGCTACCTTTGCAATCTTTGCTGCATTATCATACCCGATATGCGGTGCTAGCGCAGTTACTAGCATTAATGAATTATCTAAATGTTCTTTAATTCTTTTTTTGTTAGCTTTAATTCCTTGAACACAATAAATCGCAAAATTTTTAGTACTATCTGCAATAAGATCTATCGATTGAAGTATATTATGAGCAATCATTGGCTTAAATACATTCAACTCAAAATGCCCATGCGATCCAGCAACTGTAATTCCAGTATGATTACCTATTACTTTGGCACAAACCATGGTTACTGCCTCACATTGAGTAGGGTTAACTTTTCCAGGCATAATAGACGAACCAGGTTCATTTTCTGGTAATATTAGTTCACCATATCCAGCACGAGGCCCTGAACCTAAAAATCTTACATCATTTGATATTTTCATTAATGCAACAGCACAAGTATTTAGTGTACCTGAAAAATTTACAATAGAATTGTGTGCTGCAAGTTCTGCAAATTTATTAGTGGCTGGCTTGAAAGGGATTTTAGTATACTTAGCAATCTCTTTAACAATTTTTTTATCAAAACCTTTTTTAGAGTTAATACCTGTCCCAACAGCTGTTCCACCTTGTGCTAGAAAATATATTTCTTTAAGTGCAAGCTCTATTCTCTCAACACATTTTTTTAACTGTACCTGATAGCCTGAAAATTCCTGTCCAAGTGATAAAGGTGTTGCATCTTGCAAGTGGGTTCTGCCAATTTTAATAATATTTTTAAATTCTTTAGATTTTTTTGCTAACGCTTTTTCTAAAATTTTTAAGCTAGGTAATAGTTTTGATATAGTTTCTTGAGCAACAGATATATGCATAGCTGTTGGAAAAACATCGTTTGTTGATTGAGATTTATTTACATGATCATTTGGATGAACAGGTTTTTTTGAACCTTTTTTTCCACCTAATATTTCAATTGCTCTATTTGCAATTACCTCATTAACATTCATATTAGTTTGTGTGCCAGAGCCTGTTTGCCAAACTTTTAAAGGAAAATTTTCATCTAACTTTCCTTTAATAACCTCATCTGAAGCTTTAATTATTGAATTGGTAATTTTTTTATTGATCTGTTTTTCTTTATAATGCACTAAAGCAGCAGATCTTTTAATGATTGCAATAGATTTTATTATTGAAATATTAACTAAAATTTTTCCAATATTAAAAAACTTGTTAGATCTTTGAGTTGATGCGCCCCAATATTTATCACCAGGTACGTTGACACTTCCAATGCTATCGAATTCTTTTCTTAATTTCATTGATTAATATATAATTAGTAATTTAATATACTTATATATTAATTTTTAAAAACTTACAGGAGCTAAATGTCAAATTTTAACAAAGTAAAAACTTTTATGGAAACCTTTGGTCAAGAAGTCAAAACTAAGCCATCTTTTAGCACTGATAAGATCAATAGTCTTAGATATGATTTAATAAAAGAGGAATTAGAAGAGCTTAAAGAAGCAATGGAAAATAAGGATCTTTTGGAAGTTGCAGATGCTTTAACAGATATATTGTATGTAACTTATGGAGCTGGACATGCGTTTGGCATTGATCTTGATAAGTGTTTTGAAGAAGTGCAAAGTTCAAATATGAGTAAGTTAGGTGAGGATGGTAAGCCTTTCTATAATGAATTAGGAAAAGTTATGAAGGGCCCTAAATATTTTAAACCTGATTTAACTAAATTTTTAAATTAGTATAGGGGCGTTCTGTTACCCGGTGCCCCGAACCGTGCTTCTATAATTAACCTAAGTTAATTATGCAGCAAGTGCGTAACTTTCGTCAGCATTTAAAGTTTAGCCCGTTACGGTGGAACAATCCCGAACGAAAGAATAGCCTTTAGTCACCCGTCGATCCTGTTTCACCCCCATAAGTTGTAATGGTGGAGGTGGTGGGTACTGCCCCCACGTCCGTAATGGTTATTACGAAATTCGTTTATCGTCGTAGTTGGCAAGCCAACAGTATTAATATAAAAGCATTTGAAAGAGATTCAATAAAAAAAAAAATTCAATAAAAATAATGAAATTAACTACAGAACAAGCACAAGAAATTAAAGATCAACAGTCTCAACAAAATCAAACTAAAAGAGTTACTGCCCCGGCACTTGAAAATATTCTTTATGAGGCAATGCCAGCATTAGACCATGGATTTGTAAGGGTAGTTGATTATATGGGTGATGATACATCAATTGTTCAATCAGCTAGAGTTTCTTACGGAAAGGGTACCAAAAAAGTTTCAACAGATGCGGGTCTAATTAAATACTTAATGAGACATTGGCATAGCACTCCATTTGAAATGTGTGAAATCAAATATCATGTGAAGCTTCCAATCTTCATTGCCCGTCAATGGATAAGACATAGAACGGCAAATGTTAATGAATACTCGGCAAGATATTCAATTTTAGATAAAGAATTTTATTTACCATCTGCAGAAAATTTAGCAGCACAGTCTTCAAGTAACAGACAAGGTAGAGGTGATGTGATTGAAGGTGACCAAGCAAAAGAAGTTTTAGAACTTTTAAAAAATGATGCTGAGCAAACTTATGACAATTATGAGATGATGTTGAATCAAAGATTTGATGGCTCAACTATTGATGAAAATAAAAAAGGGTTAGCAAGAGAACTTGCAAGAATGAATTTAACTCTAAACACTTATACACAGTGGTATTGGAAAACTGATTTATTAAACTTAATGAATTTTTTAAGATTAAGAGCTGATAGTCATGCTCAATACGAAATAAGAGTATATGCCGATATCATGTTGGATACTGTTAAGAAATGGGTGCCTATAACTTATGATGCATTCATGGATTATAGAGTGGGTGGAACAGAAGTTTCAGCTAAAGGAAAAGTTATCATTCAAAAACTTATTAAAGGTGAAGATGTTAATCCAGATAGTTCAGGCTTATCTAAAAGAGAATGGAATGAACTAATGGTTTCTTTTGATCTTAAAGATAAGCTGATTTAATTTTTCTAGCAAAGTCTAAATATATTTTAGAAATTTCGTGTTCTGGATTGGCCTCTACAATTGGCTTTCCTTCATCACCACATTTTCCAACTTCAGGATTTATTGGAATTTCTCCTAAAAATTCTTTTTCAAATTCTTCAGCAGTTCGTTTAACTCCACCTTCACCAAAAATTTTATATTTCTTACCATCATCACCAGTAAAATAGCTCATGTTATCAACCAAACCTAAAATTTTAACTCCAAGTTTATCGAACATTTTAATACCTCTTTTAACATCAAGAAGAGCTACTTCTTGAGGAGTTGAAACAATAATTGCTCCATCCATTTTGATTTCTTGAGAAAAAGTTAATTGAGTATCTCCAGTCCCTGGAGGCATATCAACAATAATGAAATCTAAATCTTTCCACCCAACTTTTTGTGTAAAAGTTTTAATTGCACTAGTAACCATAGGTCCACGCCAAATCATTGGAGTTTGTTGGTCTGCAAGAAAACCAATTGACATACATTGAATGTCATATTTTGTAATTGGAGTTAAAGTCTGACCATCACTTTTTGGTTTTTCATTAATATCAAACATTTTTGGAATTGAAGGACCATAAATATCTGCATCAAGTAAACCAACTTTGCAGCCAATTTGTTTTAAAGCTAAAGCAAGGTTAGTTGCAAAAGTTGATTTTCCAACCCCTCCTTTTGCACTTGATACAGCTATTGTAAATTTTGTTCCCAAAATAGGATTTTTAGTGAATTTTCTAGGTTCTAATTTTTTCTTCATTGCGTCACTTAGTTCTGGCTTTTTATCTGTCATAGCTTCATCATTACTTGTTTTTTATTAGAAAGACATTATATACTTTGTCATATGTCAGATGATTTTCAAGGTAGAGGCGGAAGCCCATGGGGAACACCTCCAGGTGGAGGAAACGGTTCTGGAAAAGGACCTACACCGCCAGACATCGATGCATTAATTAGAGATATTCAAAGTAAGATAAATAGATTTTTACCTGGTGGAAGCTCATCAGGAAAAAAACCAATTGGTTTAATTTTAATAATCTTAGCGTTCGTATGGTTAGCAAGTGGACTTTATAGAGTAGGACCTGATGAACAAGGTGTTGTTCTTAGATTTGGTAAGTTTGTAAAAACTACTCAACCAGGATTACATTATCACATCCCAATTCCAGTAGAAACAGTTGAGACACCAAAAGTTACAAAAGTAAATAGAATTGATATTGGATTTAGATCTGAAAGAGATAGTGGTTTTTCACAAGGTGGAGGAGTTGCTGATGTTCCTCAGGAAAGTTTAATGTTAACGGGTGATGAAAACATAGTTAATATAGATTTTTCAGTTTTCTGGGTAATTAAAGATGCAGGTAAATTTTTATTTGAAATACAAGATCCAGAAGGAACAGTAAAAGCTGCTGCAGAGACAGCAATGAGAGAAGTAATTGCTAAAAGTAAAATTCAACCAGTATTAACTGAGGGAAGAGCTCAAATTGAAATTGAAACTCAGGAAATTATTCAATCAATTCTAGATGAGTACAATAGTGGTATTCAAATTACACAAGTTCAAACACAAAAAGCGGATCCACCTGATCAAGTAATTGATGCGTTTAGAGACGTTCAAGCAGCAAGAGCAGATATGGAAAGATCTAAAAATGAAGCTGAAGCATATGCTAATGATGTTATTCCAAGAGCAAGAGGGGAAGCTGCAAAAATTATGCAAGCAGCAGAAGCTTATAAGCAAAAAGTTGTTGCTCAAGCAGAAGGTGAAGCTAGCAGATTTATATCTATTTATAATGAGTATGCGAAAGCTAAAGAAGTAACACAAGAAAGAATGTACTTAGAGACTATGGAAAAAGTTTTAGCAGATATTGATAAAGTGATAATTGAAAAAAATGCAGGCTCAGGTGTAGTACCATATTTACCGTTACCAGAGCTAGGGAAAAAAAAGGCAAGTAACTAATGAAAGCACAAAAAATTTTATTACCAATAATTATTTTAATAGGGGCATTAGTGTTCTTCTCTATATTCATTGTTAAAGAGGTTAACCAAGCAATTGTACTTCAGTTTGGTGACCCTAAAAAAATCATACTAAAACCAGGTTTAAATTTTAAAATACCTTTTATTCAAAATGTTGTCTTTTTAGATAGTAGAATTTTAAATCTTGATACACCACCAGCTGAAGTTATTGCATCAGATCAAAAAAGATTGATTGTTGATGCTTTTGCAAGGTTTCAAATTGTAGATCCTTTAAAATTCTATATTTCAGTTGGAAATGAAAGAGTTGCAAGATCAAGATTGGCAACAATTATTAACTCAAGAATTAGAAATGTTTTAGGTCAACAAGAATTACAAACATTGCTATCAAAAGATAGATCTAAGCAAATGTCTTTAATTCAAGAAGGTGTAAACGCAGAAGCTCAAAAATTTGGAATTAAAATAGTGGATGTTAGAATTAAAAGAGCTGATTTACCTCAAGCGAACAGTGAAGCAATCTATCGAAGAATGCAAACTGAAAGAGAAAGAGAAGCCAAAGAATTTAGAGCAAGAGGTGCTGAAATGGCAGTAACTATTACATCGACTGCTGACAAGGATGTTTCTGTATTACTAGCAAATGCCAATAAAGATTCAGAGATTATGAAAGGTCAAGGAGATGGTGAGAGAAATAAAATTTTTGCAGATGCGTTTGGTAGAGATCCTGAATTTTTTGCTTTCTATAGAGCTATGCAGGCCTACGAGACTGCTTTAATAGGTGGAGATACTTCAGTTATTTTATCACCTGATAGTGAGTTCTTTAAATTTTTTGGGAATATCAAACCTAAATCTCAGTAACATAATTTTATGAAGGAGTTGATCATAGCTTTTGGTCTTTTTCTTTTTATCGAAGGAATATTATACGCCTTATTTCCATCAAAAATGAAAAGTATGTTATTAAAATTAAATGATGTGACTAATAGTCAACTAAGAACAGGTGGATTGATATTTGCAGTTATAGGATTTATTATTATTTGGTACATAAAAAATTAAAATGAACAGAATTAAAAAATTAATAATAGTATTTTTTACATTAACTTTTGTAATACAAGTAAATGCTAAAGATGCACCAGCATCATTTGCTGATTTGGCAGAAAGATTAATGCCATCTGTTGTAAATATTTCTACAACAACTACTGTTACTACAAATTCAAATCCATTTCCTGGTTTTCAATTTCCTCCAGGATCACCTTTTGAAGATATGTTCAAAGAATTTGGAACACCTCAAACAAGAAAGTCTGCTGCACTAGGTTCAGGGTTTATAATAAAAGAGAGTGGAATTGTAATCACTAACAACCACGTTATTCAAAATGCCGAAGATATTCTAGTTAGAGTAGATGGAGATAAAGAATATAAAGCAACTGTTGTCGGTGCGGATCCTTTATCAGACATTGCTGTCCTTCAGATAGATTCAAAAGAAAAATTTATACCAGTTAAATTTGGAAATTCTGATCAAGCAAGAATTGGAGACTGGGTTATTGCAATCGGCAATCCTTTTGGCTTAGGAGGAACGGTTACTGCAGGAATAATATCAGCAAGAAATAGATCAATTGGTTTATCTCGTTATGAAGACTATATTCAAACTGATGCCTCGATAAACTCAGGAAACTCAGGTGGGCCTTTATTCGATATGAATGGTGATGTAATTGGAATTAACACAGCAATTCTTGGTAAAGGTGGCTCTATAGGGATAGGTTTTTCAATACCATCGAATGATGCAAAAAGAGTTGTGAGTCAATTAATAGAATTTGGTGAAACTAAAAGAGGATGGCTGGGTGTTAGAATTCAAGTAGTTTCTGAAGAAATTGCTGAAGTTGAAAAGTTAGATGAACCTAGAGGAGCGTTAGTTGCTAGCGTTGCAGAAAATAGCCCATCTGACAAAGCAGGAATTAAAGCAGGAGATATTATATTAGAGTTCAACAATACTAAGATTAAAGAAATGAAAGAATTGCCAATTATTGTTGCACAAACAGAAGTTGGTAAAACTGTAGATATTAAAATCTGGAGAAATAAAAGAGAGATTGCAAAAAAAATTAAATTAGGAAGACTTGAAACTTCAGAAGATTTTAAAGTAGAAAAAAAAGAAACCAAAGAAGAAACACCTGAAATTTCCGAAATTAAATCTTTAAAAATAATTGTAAGACCATTGAATAAAAAAGATATTGAACAAAGAAAGCTACCTAATCAAACAACAGGTTTGGTTATAACGAATATTGGAAAAAATAGTCCAGTAGATTACTTAAATGTTGGTGATGTTATCGTCGAAGTACAAAAGAAAAAGATAAAATCAACTAAAGATCTTGAAGATATTGTGGGCACTGCTCTAAAATCTAATCAAAAAACAATTTTGATTGTAATTTATAACAATCAAAACCAAAGAAGGTATATAGGCGTTAAGCTAGACTAATAATGGACAAGCAGTCCAAGATCATTTTAATTTCAGGTCCCACTGCATCAGGTAAATCAAATTTTGCAGTAAAAATTGCTAAAAAGATTAATGGTGAAATAATTAATGCTGATAGCATGCAGGTTTATAAGAATTTAAAAATCTTAACTGCAAGACCAAATAAAATAGAACAAAAAGATATTAAACATCATCTTTATGGAATTGTTTCTTTAAATAAAAAATTTTCAAGTGGGCAATGGTTAGAACTTGCAATTAAAAAGATTAAAAATATTCAAAAAAATAAAAAAATTCCAGTTATAGTTGGTGGAACAGGTCTTTATTTTCAATCATTGATTAATGGTCTGGTTAAAATTCCAGAGATACCTCTTAATTTTAGAAATAAAGTTAGACTAATGTCTAAAAGAGAAGGACAAAAAAAATTTTATAAAAAACTTTTAAAGCTAGATCCCAAAATTAAAGATAAATTTGATCCAAATGATACACAAAGATCTATAAGAGCTTATGAAATTAAATCTTATACTAATATCTCTATGTACGATTGGTTAACTAAGACTAAATCTGAATTTAAAGATAGTGACTTTTTAAAACTTCATATTGAAACAAAAAGAGAAAAACTCATTGAAAGAATTAACTTAAGAACTTCTTCTATGATAAATATTGGAGCCATTAATGAAGTTAAAAAATTTATTAAACTAAAAATTAGAAAAGATCAGAGTGTAAATAAGGTAATTGGGATTGCCGAATTGACACAGTATCTAAATGATGAAATCACTTTAGCAGAAGCAAAGGAATTAATATTAATTAAAACAAGACAATACGCTAAAAGACAGGCTACTTGGGCAAGAACTAGGATGATATCCTGGATTAAAATTGGTCCAAGTAAAATTGATAGCTATGTAAAAAAATTAAAAAAATCCTCCCTTAAACTTGACCAATTAACATAAAGTCCGATAGATTGCCTAGATGCCAAAATTATATTCAGGAGCGGAGATAGTATTTAAATGTCTTGAAGACCAAAAAGTTGAACATATTTTTGGATACCCAGGTGGAGCAGTTCTTCCCATTTATGATGAGCTAAAAAATCACCCAACTATAAAGCATATTTTAGTTAGACACGAACAAGGAGCGGGTCATGCTGCAGAAGGTTATGCGAGATCAACTGGAAAACCAGGTGTTGTATTAGTTACTTCAGGACCAGGCGCAACAAATGTTGTAACTGCATTAACGGATGCTTATATGGATTCAGTTCCTTTAGTTTGTATTTCAGGACAAGTACCAACTCACTTAATTGGAACAGATGCTTTTCAAGAATGTGATACTACAGGAATTACAAGACCTTGCACAAAACATAACTGGTTAGTTAAAAATATAAATGATTTACCAAGAATTATGCATGAAGCTTTTGAGGTTGCAACAAAAGGAAGACCAGGACCAGTATTGGTTGATATTCCAAAAGATATTCAATTTGCAAAAGCAAAATATTCAAAACCTAAAAAAGAAAAAAAATTAAATGGAAAAGTTCTTAATAAATTTAATCAAAAAGAAATTGACCAATTAGTAAACTTAATGAAAAAAGCTTCAAAACCAGTTTTTTATACTGGAGGTGGAGTAATTAACTCAGGTCCAAAAGCAAGTGAACTTTTAAGAGAATTAGTGGCCTTAACTGGATTTCCTATTACATCAACTTTGCAAGGACTAGGTGCTTACCCTGGAGATGATAATCAATTTTTAGGAATGCTTGGTATGCATGGAACTTATGAAGCTAATAATGCAATGCATGATTGTGATTTATTAATTAATATAGGTGCAAGATTTGATGATCGTATCACAGGAAAGATAGATGAGTTTTCTCCAAAATCAAAAAAAGTACATATTGACATTGACCCATCATCAATAAATAAAATTGTAAAGGTTGATCTAGCTATTGTTGGTGATGTGATTGATGTAATTAAATCAACTACTAAATCTTTAAAAAAGAAAAACTTAAATTTAGAAAAATCAAATAAACAAAAAATATCAAAATGGTGGCAACAAATTCAAAAATGGAGAACAAAAAAATCTCTAAATTTTATAAATAGTGATAAAATTATTAAGCCTCAACATGCAGTTCAAAGACTTTATGAATTAACTAAAAATCAAGACACATATATTACCACTGAAGTTGGACAACATCAGATGTGGGCAGCACAACATTATAAATTTAATAAGCCCAATAGATGGATGACATCTGGAGGACTTGGAACAATGGGTTATGGGTTACCAGCGGCAATAGGGGTACAAGTTGCACATCCTAAAAAATTAGTTGTAGATATTGCTGGAGAAGCATCAATTTTAATGACTATGCAGGAGATTTCAACTGCAGTTCAATATAATTTGCCAGTAAAGATATTTATTTTAAATAATCAATATATGGGAATGGTTAGGCAATGGCAGGAACTGCTTCATGAAAAGAATTACTCCGAAAGTTACTCGGAGGCATTACCAGATTTTGTAAAATTAGCTGAGGCTTATGGTTGTGTTGGTATTAGAGCAGAAAATCCAGATGAACTAGATGAAAAAATTGAAGAAATGATCAATATAGACAGACCAGTAATTTTTGATTGTCATGTAGATCAAGCTGAGAACTGCTATCCAATGATACCTTCAGGGAAACCACACAATCAAATGCTGTTAGGACCCAAGGATCAGGAGGAAAATAAGATTACAGGTAAAGGAAAATCTTTAGTTTAAAATGGCAAAATCTAAATCAGCATATAGCACACCTAGCAAATTAGGTAAAATTGATACGCATATAATTGTTGTTTGGGTTGATAACGAAGCAAGCGTATTATCAAGAGTGGTGGGTTTATTTTCTGGAAGAGGTTACAACATTGAATCTTTAGCTGTGGCAGAAGTTGATCAAAAAAAAAATCTTTCTAGGATTACAATTGTAACGACTGGTACACCTCAGGTTATTGAACAAATTGTATTACAATTAAAAAAGCTAGTTCCAGTCCATAAAGTTGGAAATTTTAAAAGAGAAGATAAAAACGTCATATTTAAAGAGATGGCACTATTAAAAATTGTTGCAAATACTGGTAAAATTAAGAAAGCTTTAAATGCTTGTAAAAAATACAATCCAGTTATATTAGATCAGACAAATAAATCTGCTGTAATTCAAATAACAGCATTAAGAAGAGAGATAGATACTGTGACAAAAAATTTAAAACCATTTGGTCTTGTTAGTGCCTCAAGAACTGGAGCGGTAGCAATGACAAGAGGAGCAGAGATTTTTAATTAATTATAAAGGAGAAAAAAATGAAAATGTTTTATGAAAAAGACGCAGATGTAGATTTAATAAAAAGTAAAAAAATTGCCATTTTTGGATATGGAAGCCAAGGGCATGCACACGCATTAAATTTAAAAGATAGTGGAGCAAAAGAAGTTGTTGTAGCGCTTAGAGATGGATCTGCAAGTAAAGCAAAAGCAGAATCAAAAGGTTTAAAAGTAATGGGTTTATCTGATGCTGCGGAGTGGGCAGAAGTTGCAATGATACTTACTCCAGATGAATTACAAGCATCAATTTATAAAAATCATATTGACCAAAGAATTAAACCTGGAACAAGTATAGCTTTTGCTCATGGATTAAATATTCATTATAAATTAATCGAAGCAAGAAAAGATTTAGATGTATTTATGGTTGCACCAAAAGGACCTGGACATTTAGTTAGAAGTGAATTTGAAAGAGGTGGTGGAGTGCCTTGTTTATTTGCCGTTCATCAAGATGGAACAGGTAAAGCAAGAGACCTTGCATTATCGTATGCTTCAGCAATCGGCGGTGGAAAGTCTGGAATTATTGAAACAACATTTAAAGATGAATGTGAAACTGATTTGTTTGGTGAACAAGCAGTTCTATGTGGTGGATTAGTTGAGCTTATTAAAAATGGCTTTGAAACTCTTACTGAAGCTGGCTATGAACCAGAAATGGCATATTTTGAATGTCTACATGAAGTAAAGTTGATAGTAGATTTAATTTATGAAGGTGGAATTGCTAATATGAATTACTCAATATCTAATACAGCAGAGTATGGTGAGTATGTATCGGGTAAAAAGGTTGTAGATAGCGAAAGTAAGAAAAGAATGAAAGAGGTTCTAGTTGATATTCAATCTGGTAAATTTACTAAAGACTGGATGAAAGAATGTGAAGGCGGTCAAAAGAACTTTTTAAAAATGAGAAAAGATCTTGCGGATCATCCAATTGAAAAAGTTGGTGCAGAACTTAGAGCCATGATGCCTTGGATTGGTAAGAAGAAATTAATAGATAGTGATAAGAATTAATTTTTATTAAAGACCTAATTTGATCAGAAATTATAGCCAAAATATAACAATTATTTTGCAATCTCTATTATAGATTGTATTATAGTTTTTCTAAAATTATTGGTTATGAGCAACAAAGATAAAATTATTATATTTGATACTACGATGCGAGATGGTGAGCAATCACCAGGTGCATCGATGAGTTTTGAAGAAAAAATTCAAATAGCAAGAATTTTTGATGAATTAGGAATAGATATCATCGAGGCTGGTTTTCCAATTGCATCTCCTGGTGACTTTGAAGCTGTTACAGCAATAAGTAAAATTTTAAAAAATTCAATTCCATGTGGTTTATCAAGAGCTAGTAAAAAGGATATAGATGCATGTCATGAAGCATTAAAATTTGCTCCAAGATTTAGAATTCACACTTTCATTTCAACAAGCCCACTTCATATGAAATTTAAGTTAAATAAATCTCCTGAGCAAGTTGTGGATGCAATAAAAGAAAGTGTAACTTACGCAAGAAACCTTACAGATGATGTTGAATGGTCATGTGAAGATGGAACAAGAACTGACATGGATTTTATGTGTAAAATAGTTGAAACAGCAATTAGCAGTGGTGCCACAACAATAAATATTCCGGACACAGTTGGTTATACTATCCCTTCAGAATTTACTAAAATTATAACAACATTAAAAAATAAAGTTCCAAACATTGAAAAAGCTATTTTATCTGTTCATTGTCATAATGACTTAGGCCTAGCTGTAGCAAATTCTTTAGCTGGTGTTTCAGCAGGTGCAAGACAAGTTGAATGTACAATTAATGGAATAGGCGAAAGAGCAGGAAATGCTGCACTTGAAGAAATTGTTATGGCAATAAGAACAAGAAATGACTTAATGCCTTATACAACAGGAATTAAAACTGAATTATTAAGTAAAGCTTCAAAAATTGTCTCTAATGCAACTTTTCCAGTTCAATTTAATAAGGCAATTGTTGGAAAAAATGCTTTTGCTCATGAAGCAGGCATTCATCAAGATGGAATGCTTAAAAATAGAGAAACATATGAAATTATGACACCAGAAAGTGTTGGGGTTAAAAAAACTTCATTGGTAATGGGTAAACATTCGGGACGTCATGCATTTAAAGAGAAATTAAATGATCTTGGTTATGCAGATGTAACTGATGATGTAATTCAAACAGCATTTGGGAAATTTAAAATTTTAGCTGATAAGAAAAAACATGTTTATGATGATGATATTGCAGCTTTAGTTGATGACAGTATGATTTTAGATAAATATGTAATCAACTTAAAGTCATTAAAAGTTTTTGCAGGAACGGGTGAGCCTCAAAAAGCAGAAATGACTCTTGATGTTTATGGTGAAATTAAATCAACCTCAGAAACAGGAGATGGACCTGTGGATGCTATTTTTAAATGTATAAAAGTTTTATATCCACACGATGTGAAATTGCAATTATACCAAGTGCATGCTGTTACGGAAGGAACTGATGCGCAAGCTACAGTAAGCGTTAGAATTGAAGAAGAAGGAAAAACTACAGTTGGACAAGCCGCAGATACTGACACATTAGTAGCGTCAGCTAATGCTTATTTAAGTGCTTTAAATAAAATGATTATTAAAAGAAAAAAAACTGCTCCAGTGGAGCACGAAACTCAGAAAATGAAGGGAATATAAGATGGCTAATTGGTTTAAGAATTTAAGTAGTGTTTGGAGTCAAGATATGGCGATTGATCTTGGAACCGCTAACACACTTGTTGTTTTAAAGGGACAAGGAGTGGTTTTAAATGAGCCATCTGTAGTTGCTATAGCTGAGAATATGGGAAAGAAAACTGTATTAGCAGTTGGAGATGAAGCAAAAACTATGCTTGGAAGAACACCCGGTAACATTAGTGCAATTAGACCTTTGAGGGATGGAGTGATTGCAGACTTTATAGTTACAGAAGAGATGATTAAACATTTTATAAAAAAGGTTCACAAAAATAAAACCTTTGCAAACCCAAGAATTTTAATTTGTGTTCCTACGGGATCAACACCTGTTGAAAGAAAAGCTATTCAAGATAGTGCACTAGCAGCAGGTGCAAGAAGAGTTCAATTAATTGAAGAACCTATCGCAGCAGCTATTGGAGCGGGCCTTCCAATATCAGAGGCAACAGGATCAATGGTTGTTGACATTGGTGGCGGTACTACAGAGATAGCCGTTATGTCATTAGGAGGTCTTGTTTATTCTAGATCTTTAAGAATTGCTGGAGATGCCATGGATGCAGCTTTAGTAAATTATATGAGAAAAGAATATAACTTAATGATTGGAGATAGTACTGCTGAAAAAATAAAAAAAGAAATCGGTACAGCTATACCGTCGAACAGCAATACTTATGCTGTTAAAGGAAGAGATTTAAGATCAGGAACACCTAAAGAAGTAAATATTACCGAAGAAGATACAGCCGAAGCTTTAAATGATATTTTAAAAGAAATGGTGAATGGTATAAAAGATGCGCTTGAAAACACTCCTCCTGAATTATCAGCTGATTTAGTGGATATGGGTCTAACACTAACAGGTGGTGGAGCTTTATTAAAAAATATTGATAAAAGATTTTCTAAAGAAACTGGATTACCAGTTTTTATAGCAGATGATCCATTAGCATGTGTTGCAATTGGTACTGGAAAAGCTCTAGATCAAGAAGAAACATTCTCTACTATGCTATCTGAGTACTAGAAACAATGGAAACAAGCAGAGATGATTTTGTAATTGCATTAAGGTCTGCTTTTTTAAAAAGAGGAACACAACAAAGGTTCTCATTATTAAGTTTAATATTTTTTTCAATAATCATTTTAATTTTAGGTAGTTTTAACTTCAAAGCAATAGATTATGCAAAAATAACTATTAAAGAAATAGTTTATAGATCTTCTTTTATAGTATCTGGCCCAGAAAATTTTTTAAAAAATAATTACGTTATTATAAATAGTCATTTAAAGCTTTACAAAGAAAATAAAAAAAATGTTGCTGAGCTTAACAGACTGAGAGGAAAGGATTTATCACAAAAAATTACTATACTTGAGAATATTAAATATAAAAAATTAATTGATGACTACTTTATTGCAGATAATGAGGTGGTTGCAAAAGTATTAATAGATAAACAAAGTCCTTTCTTAAGATCTATAATAATTAACAAAGGTAGCAAAAATAATATTAAATTAGGAATGGTTGTTCTAGACGAAGGTTATTTGGTTGGAAAGGTAGTAGAAGTTAATTTTTTTACATCAAGAGTTCTATTAATTTCTGATATTAATTCTAAGATTCCAGTTTCATTACAGCCGGGAGGTATTCAAGCAATTATGTCTGGTAAAGACAAACAAGAAGGCGTCTTGCAATATGTTAGAGATAGAAATTTACCTGAAATAAACGAGGAAATACAAGTTCTTACTTCAGGTGCAGGTGGGTTGTTTAAAAGTGATATTCCAATTGGCACAATAGCAATTGATGATGAAATATCAGCAAATGATAAAAGGGATAAGATAGTTGATTTTCATAGAGATTTTTCTCAATTAAAATACGTAAAAGTAATTTCTTTTTCGAAAGAAAATATTTTAGATCTATCATCTAAAAATAATTCAGAAGCATTAAATGAAGAGATTAAAGAAACTAATCAACAGCAAGAAACTTTAAGAATATTATTAGAACAAAAAAAAATAGCTGACGAGATAAGAGTTAAGATTTAAAAAGAAAATAATTTTTTAAGAAATGAGAGTATTAGATTAAAAAAAGAAAGTAATATTTTAAGAAATGAAAGTATTAGATTAAAAAATGAAATTTTAATTACAAAAAAAGATAATCAAAAAAATAAAATTCAAGATGATGAAATAGAATTTCTTAAAATGAATCTTTTTTATGGACATAAGTGCAAAAAAAATATTATTAACAATCTATTTAAAGTTGGCACACCTGAATATAGAAAGTGTGTATTAAAAAAGGTCTTAAAAAATAAATGAATAAAATTCGTCAAAATAATATTATACAAAATATACAAAAATATATTCCAATAATTTTACTTTTTATCTCTGTATTAAATGAGTTTGATTTTAATAATTTAGGATTGATATATTTTTCATTTAATTTTTCATATATCTTGATTTTTTACTATAGCCTAACAAAAAGTGAAAGTTTGGGATATGTTTATATTTTTATAGCAGGTTTATTTAACGATGTTGTTGTGGGAACTCCAATTGGAATAAGTAGCTTAATGTACCTGATACTTTGTGGTGCAGCTGCTTATCTTAGAAATATTACTTTAAGACCAAATTTAATAAAGGACTCTATATTTTTTCTTATAACAATTTTAATTATAAATTCATTGCTCTTTATGTATTTAAATTTTGTTTTTAATTATGAATTAAATTATTTTGATCAGATAATAAATATTACATATACATTTTTATTATATTTTTTATTTGTAAATTTATTTAATTTTTTGGAAAAGAATATTTTAGGTAATAGACATGCAGGGTGAAAACTTTGGTGTAAAAAAAATTCAAACTATCAATAGAAGAATGTTTATTATTGGTGCAGCTAAGTTTGTTGTGTTTACCGCAATAATAGCTCGACTTTTTTCATTACAAATCACAGAGAACAAAAAGTATTTGACACTTTCTGATAAAAACAGATTACGTGAATGGAGACTAGCTCCGATTAGAGGCGAATTCTTAGATTATTTTGAAAATGTTATTGCAGGTAATTTAAAGGTATACCAGTTACATGTAATTCCCGAGGAAGTAGAAGATTTTAAATATTTAATGGTAAGGTTAAAGAAAATCTTATCAATTAGTAATGATAATTTTAAAAAGATTATAAAACAAAAAAATAGGCAAAAACCATGGGAAACTATAATTATTTCTAAAAATTTAACATGGGAGCAGTTTTCTAAAGTTAATTATTATTTACATGACTTGGTTGGTGCAAAACCAGTTCTATCTGTTTCACGCAATTATCCATTCAATGAAAGTTATACACATGTTTTGGGCTATCTAAGCGAAGCCAGTGAAAAAGATATTCTAAATAACAAGACTATAAAAGATACACATGTTCCAGGACTTAAGGTTGGAAAGACTGGTTTAGAAAAAACTTTTGAAGATGAGTTAATTGGTACAAATGGTTTCCAAAGATATGAAGTTAATGCTTACGGGAAAAGAATTAGACAAATCGACCATACAGATGGGTTAAGTGGTGAAACAATTCAACTCACAATCGATACAGAAATTCAAAAAGCATGCAATGAACTTTTAAAAGGCATGGCAGGCTCTATAAGTGTGATGGATATTTATACGGGTGAAATAGTAGCAATGCAATCGTCACCGTCGTTTGACCCTAACTTATTCCTTTTTGGAATTAACCAAGATGATTGGCAATTAATTAGAAACAACCCATTGAAACCATTAGTTAATAAAACTTTATCAGGTTTATATTCACCAGGCTCAACATTTAAACCAATAGTAGCTTTATCTGCATTAGAAAATGAAATTATCGATGAAAATTTTAAAGTTAAATGTACTGGAAAAACTGAAATGTATGGACAGACCTATCATTGTTGGAAAAAAAGAGGACATGGTATTGTGGATTTAAAAAGCGCAATGAAGCAGTCTTGTGACACATATTTTTATGAGATAGCAAGAAAACTTGGTGTAGACCGACTAAAAAAAACATCTATAAAATTTGGCCTCGGAGAAAAAGTTTTAAATGAAACATTTAATAATGAAAAAAAAGGACTTATTCCTGATACTAAATGGAAAAAAAATAATTTAGGAAAAGGATGGGTTATAGGTGAAACATTGATTACAGGTATTGGACAAGGTTATACTCAAACAACACCATTACAATTATGTTTAATGACAGCTCAACTTGCAAACGGAGGATTTAAGATTTATCCAAAAATAATTGTAGAGGAAAATGGTAAAACTTTTGAAGATATTAAACTTTTAATGGATAAAAATTCTAAAAATCTAGATGTAAAAAATAACCGACTAAAAGATGCAAATGATCTTTTAGGTTTTATTAATAAAAAAAAACATGAACGTTTATTTAAAAATTCTAAGAATATAAAATTAGTACGAGATGCAATGTTTGCATCAACTAATGAAGTTAGAGGAACATCTTACTCATCTAGAATTGAAGATCCCAAATATCAATTTGCTGGAAAAACAGGAACATCACAAGTTAAAAGAATTACTAAAGCAGATCGTGAGCTTGATTTGAAAACACTCGATATTCCTTATAATGAGAGAGATCATGCATTATATATAGCTTTTGGACCATATAAAAACCCAAGATATGCATTAAGCATAGTAATTGAGCACGGTGGATCTGGTAGTTCTGCAGCAGCTCCTATTGCAAAGAAGCTTTTTAAGTTAATTATAGATAGACATGAAATTAGAGAGCAAACAAGGATTAAAAAAATTACCAAGGTATAGATGCAATATAATTCATTTAATGCAAAACCTACATTTTTTCAAAAATTAAGAAATTTTGATTATATTTTGTTAATTTGTATTTTATTATTAGGATTGATTAGTGCTTTATCCATGTATTCAACAGATGGAGGGGAAATTTTATTTCATAGCAAAAGTCATATATCAAAATTTTTAATATTTTTTATAATGATGATTTTTATGTCATTTTTTAATATTAAATTTTGGCATTACTTTGCTTACTTATTTTATATTGTAGTTTTATTTTTTCTAGTCTTGGGCTTCTTTATATGGCGTTAAAGCTTCAGGTTCACAAAGATGGATCAATCTATATTTTATTAATTTGCAACCTTCTGAATTAATGAAAATTGCAATAATAGTATGTCTTGCCAAATATTATCACCGTGTACAACAGAATAAAGTTAATAGTTTTCAAGTTATATTTGTTGCGGTAGTAATTTTAATTTTACCTATTATGCTGGTTATTACTCAACCTGATTTGGGAACTTCAATCTTAATTGCTTTAAGTGGGCTAGTTGTAATTTGGCTTGCTGGAATTAACATAAAATATTTTGTATATTCGTTTATAGCTTTATTAATTTCATTGCCTTTTGCTATTGCTTTTTTACAACCTTATCAAAAACTTAGAGTTTTAACATTTCTTAATCCAGATAGGGATCCTTTAGGTGCGGGCTATCAAATTATTCAATCTAAAATAGCAGTTGGATCAGGAGGATTAACTGGTAAAGGTTTTTTAAAAGGTACTCAAAGTTATTTAGAATTTTTACCAGAAAAACATACTGATTTCATTTTTACCTTATTTGCAGAGGAACATGGTTTTTTAGGGTCTCTAGGTTTGTTATTAATCTATATAATTATTATTTACAGAGTACTAAGAATTGGTGCAATCTCGAGGAGCTATTTTGCTAAACTTTTTTGCTATGGATATGGATCTGCAATATTTTTTTATGTAACAGTAAACATGTCTATGGTTTTGGGTTTATTGCCTATCGTTGGGTCTCCGCTGCCAATTATGTCATACGGAGGATCTTCAATGCTTGCAACAATGATTGGATTTGCAATTGTTATGAGTGCTAAAATTAATCATAAACAATTAATAGCTTAAGTATTTTAATGCTTTATTTGTCGAATTTGTCGCGAGAATATTTAAATTTAAGAATTATATAAAGTGTCATGGAAAAAAATTTAAAAATTGGAATTGTAGGGGCTGGTATACAAGGTATTTCCAATGCATTATTTTTACAAAAAAAAGGTTTTAGTGTAACAATTTTCGATAGAGACGAGCCAGGAAGTCCTGCTGCATCTTATGGTAATGCTGGTCACTTTTCTCCATATGCATCCGTCCCCATTAACAGACCAGATGTTTTAAGTGATGTCCCTGCAATGCTTTTAAGCTCTACAGGCCCTCTTGCCCTTAAATGGAATTATGTTCCAAAAATGATTTCCATGGTTTTTAAAGTTTATAAGAAACTGCACTACAAAAAGAATGATGCATACTGCAAAAAACATGCATCAAATTTTAGATTTAGCATTACCTGCTTATGATGAATTATTTGACGACATAGAGCTTGGAGGATTAGTTGAAAAAAAAGGTATTTTGTATATTTGGAATGATCAAAGCTTAAAAAGTAGAGAGCTAGAGATTAAAGTTAGAAATGAACTAGGTGTTGATCAACAAATAGTAACTCCAAAAGAAATTCATGATTTAGAACCTAATATAAAACCGATCTATCACGGAGGTGTTTATTATCAGCACGGCAGACACGCTAGAAATCCTAAGAAAATTCTTTTAAAGCTTTATGATCTGTTTTTGAAAAAGGGTGGCAAGTTCTTAAAAATGAACATCAAAGACATAAATTTTAATGATGAAAAGCCAGTTATAAAAGCTGAAACGCAAAGCTTTCTATTTGATAAAATTGTTATTGCTTGTGGTTCATTTTCAAAAAGACTAACAGATAATTTAGATGAAAAAATACCTCTTGATACTGAAAGAGGGTACCATGTTCATTTTAAAGATTGTGATCATCTTTTAAGTAGACCAGTAATTTTCCAAAATAGAGGATTTGGTATTACACCCATGGAACAAGGGCTTAGAGTAGTAGGTACTGTCGAATTCGGTGGGTTAGATAATCCATTATCAAAATCAAGAGTTAAAAATCTGATTAATAATGCAAAATACATGATGGGTGATTTACCCGAACATGAAGATGAGTGGCTTGGTTTTAGACCTACATTACCAGATTACTTGCCTGTAATAGGACCTTCAAAAAAATACAAAAATGTTTTTTATTGTTTTGGACATCATCATTTAGGATGGACTTTAGGACCTATTTCAGGAAAAATAGTCTCTGGAATGATTGCTGAAGAAAACACAAACTTAGATTTAAAGCCGTACAGCTCTCTTAGGTTTAACTAAGTGATAAACAAAAACAATGTTGCTTATGTTTTTTTATTTTTTGCAGCTTTATTTTGGTCTGGAAACTTCTTAGTTGGAAAATTTGCAAGCCAATACGATGTGCCCCCATTTTCATTAAATTTTTATAGATGGTTTTTTGCTTGGTTGATCTTAGCACCATTCACAATTCACGAAATATTAAAAAAAAGAAATTATATTTTAGAAAATTATAAATATTATATGATACTCGGAATAACGAGTGTCACTATATTTAACTCAATTGTCTATTACTCTTTAAATTTTACTCAAGTGATCAGTGGAGTATTGATGATATCAACAATACCAGTGATGATCATTTTCATTTCATCAATTTTAAAAATTGAAAAAACTAATTCTTTTCAAATATTAGGAGTTACATGTTCTTTTATTGGAGTTGTTTTAATCATAACTAAAGCAAATCTTGGAATATTAATGAACTTAGATTTTAATAAAGGTGACATTACAATGGTTTTTGGAATGTTATCTTGGGCAACTTATTCAGCGCTATTAAAGAAAAAAAAACACGAATTATCTCAACTAGGATTACTAGAGGTAGTAATTTCATTTGGCTTTATTTTTTTAATACCAATTTATTTTATAGAATATCAAATGGGCTATAGGATTGTTTTAAATCAGAAGCTTTTATATGATTTTGTTTTATGTAGTTTTATTTCCAGGTCTTACTTCTTTTATTTTTTGGATAAAAGGAGTTGCTTTAATTGGTGCTAATAGAGCGGGTGTTTTTTTGCATATGATGCCTGTATTAAGTGCGATTATGGCAATGATTATTTTTAATGAAAAATTTTTGTTTTATCATATGTTGGGCGCAATATTTATTTTAACTGGAATTCTTTTATCAAATAGAAAGATTAAAAATGCTTAAGGTTGCTATCTTAGATGATTACCAAAACGTGTCTCATGAATTTGTTGATCTAAAAAAACTATCTGGAAAATATGAATTTAAAATATTCAGTGAACCTTTTGAAGATGAAGCAGACGCCATAGAACAATTATCAGACTTTGAAGCATTATTAATAATGAGAGAGCGAACTCCTATTACAAAAAATTTAATTGATAATTTAAATGACCTTAAATACATCATCACAAGTGGTTCAAGAAATAAAGCAATAGACTTAGCTGCTGCTAAAAAGAGAAAAATTACTGTGTGTGGGACTGACATTGATTTTGCGGGCACAACAGAATTAACCTGGGGTTTAATCTTAGGGTTTAGCTAGAAACTTTAAAGAAGAAATTGACAATATGTACCAAGGTTACTGGCAAACAACTATTGGGTTTGAGCTAAAAGGTAAAATTTTAGGGTTAGTTGGACTTGGAAGAGTTGGTTCACAAGTTGCTAAAATTGGTAAAGCTTTTGGTATGGAAGTTATGGCTTGGAGTGAAAACTTAAACTTAGATACTTGCAAGGAGTTAGATGTTCTTCCATGCAGTAAAGAAGATTTACTTCAAAATTCTGATTTTATATCCATTCATGTTCAAGGGGGAGAAAGATATAAAGAGTTGATAAAACTAAAAGAGTTAGATTCAATGAAAAAAACTGCTTTTTTAATTAACACATCTAGAGGGTCCATTATTAACGAAGATGATTTAATTATCGCATTATCAACTAATGTTATTGCTGGAGCAGGTCTTGATGTTTATGAAAAAGAACCTTTACCAGAAGGAAACAAACTAAGATTTTTACCAAATGCACTTTTGATGCCCCATGTCGGATATGTAACAGCAGAAAATTATAGTGTGTTTTATACACAAATGATTGAAGGTTTAGAGGCTTGCGTAAACAAAAAGCCTATTCGTATTATTGAATAGAAATGGAATTGCCAGTAGTTAATCATGAGTCTTATGTTGCAAAAATTGGTGATGATCACAAATTTCCAATTAATAAATTTGGTGAACTTGCTAAATATTTAATAAATAAAAAAATTGTAAAAAAATTTCATAAACCTTATCCGTGCTCATTTGAAACTTTAAATAAAGCTCATTCAAAAAATTATATTAACAATATAAAAAATAAAACATTAGATGAAAGTGGAGTAAAAAAGATTGGCTTCCCTTTAGTTGACAGTGTAGTTCAAAGGTCTTTGGTAGCAACAGGAGGGACAGTGTTAGCAGCCAAACTTGCATTAAATTTTGGTATCGCTTGTAATACTGCGGGAGGTAGTCATCATGCAAACTATGATAGTGGAGCTGGTTATTGTGTTTTTAACGACGTAGCAGTTGCTGCTCATTATTTACTAGATAGAGGATTTGCTAATAGAATTTTAATCGTTGATTTAGATGTTCATCAAGGTAATGGTAACTCAGAAATTTTCAAATATAATAAACATGTTTTTACTTTTAGTATGCACTCAAAAACTAATTATCCTGCTAAAAAATCTATTAGTGATCTAGACATCGAGCTTCAAGACAACCTTGAAGATGCTGCTTATATTAAAACACTTAAATTTTATTTAAATGAATTGAATAAAGAAAATTTTGACTTTGTCTTTTACATTGCAGGTGTAGATATTCACTTAAATGATCGATTAGGTAAATTGAATATTTCAGATGACGGGGTAAGGAAGAGAGATGAGTTGGTAATAGACAATTTTTCCTCTAAAAGAATACCTATCTGTGGAGTTCTAGGAGGAGGATATAATAAAGATTTTAATAAATTAGTAGAATTACACTCTTTATTACATCAATCATGTGCTAAATTAATTTAACTTATGACTAAAAAAATTAACAAAGATCTTACTGCTGAACAAAAATTAGTTTTATTTGAAGATGGAACAGAAGCCCCAGGTACAAGTGAATTAAATCACGAGAAGAGAGAAGGTAGCTATCACTGCACAAATTGTGGTGAAAAATTATTTGACTCAAACGCTAAATATGAAAGTGGTTCAGGTTGGCCTTCATTTTATCAATCTTTACCTGATGCATTTGAAACTAAAACAGATACTCTATTAGGGTATGAAAGAGTTGAATATCATTGCAAAAAATGTGGTGGTCATCACGGTCATATCTTTGAAGATGGACCTAAACCAACTGGAAAAAGATACTGTAATAACGGTGTTTGTTTAACTTTTAAACCTAAAGAATAATATTATTAAGTAAACTATTTAAGAAGTTCTTGAAGTTTATTTTCTTTTTCTAAAGCTCTAGTTTCATCGTAGCCACCAATGTGTTGATCATCAAAGAAAATTTGAGGAATTGTTCTTTTACCATTAGCTTTTTTAATCATTTCATCCATTGCACCGTCAACTGTTGAAATATTGATCTCTTTATATTCAACGTTGTTTCTAGTTAATAATTTCTTCGCTGCATCACAAAAAGCACAAAGTGGTCCTGTATAAATAGTTACTGATTTCATGGATTATAAATAATCATTCTTTCTAATTTTACTAGTAATTTCTTTTCTAGAATATTCGAATTTTTTTTGTGCTTAATACTTTTTTGGTTAACTCTTTTTCTCCACAATCTAAAAGAAACAGGCTTTATAGATCGTCTCATAATCTTAATGACTTCACCTTCTGTCTTTCCAGTCTTTTTCTCAATTTCCTCAAAAGTGATACGATCTGCCCAAGCAGCCCAGATGATCCAGTCAGGATCTGATATATGGGGTTCTGGATTTTTAACTCTAGTTATGGGGGTGTGACCTTTTTTTTTCATAAATCCTTAATTTTCATTATATTTGAAAAAAATTGATTAATGCATTTTATTTAAGGTCATGGTATCTTCAAAACTAGATAGTCCATTTTAGCCATCTTTAGCTCCCGGTTTTTTTGGACTATCCTTAAACCTTAAAATGCTCCCTTTAAATTATTTCCTTTTTTTACAGATAATTTTATTTTTATTTATTACACCAGGCACACCTAGGATTGTAATTATTTCATATTCGATGAACTATGGAGTTCAAAAATGTATCTGGACAGCACTTGGAGATGTAACAGCAAATATTATTCAAGCCACTTTAGTAATTTTTGTTCTAGGATCTTTTTTTGTCGATAATCCAAATTTTTTAAATATTTTTAAGTGGATAGGAATTGCATACTTACTCTACCTTGCTTATGATATTTATAATTCAAGCCAAAAGACATTAGTACAAATAATATTACCATCAAAAAGTTTTTTTTCTTTTTTTAAAGATGGTTTTTTAGTTGCAGGAACAAGTCCTAAAGCTTGGATGTTCTTTCCATTAATCTTTCCACAGTTTATTGACTTTAATTGAAATTATATCGTTCAATTTTTTATTCTGATCACAACGTATGTAGTTTTAGATTTTTTATCATTGATTGCCTACGCCGTACTCGCTAGAAAGTTAATTGTTTGGATCAAAGCTAATCCAAAAGTTATTAATACAATTTCAGCGTGTGTATTAATTATTAATCGCACTAATCATTGCTTTTATTCAAAAGTATTAAGATCACAATCTTTCGGATTACGTCTGTATGACGTTGTTGTGTTTTTTACGTTTAGGAGTTTAATTAATTTTTTAAATTTAAAACTAATAGAGGAAAATAAAAATGAAAATCAGAAATATACTAATTACGTTAGTTTCTGCAATTGCTCTTTTAATTTCAGCTTCAACTATATCTTTCGCGAAGGTTGTTGGAGATAAAATTATTTTAGGTGCGGCTGTTTCATTAACTGGAAAATATTCATCTAATGGTGTTCATACTCAAAACGGCTATAACTTAGCAGTTGAGAGAATTAACAGCATGGGTGGTGTTAAGGTTGGTGGAAAAACTTACAAGTTTGACATTATTTATTACGATGATGAGTCAAACTCTGGAAGAGCAGCACAACTTGCAGAAAGATTAATCCAACAAGATGGTGTTCAATTTATGCTTGGGCCTTATAGCTCAGGACTTACAAAAGCTATGGCTCCTGTAACTGAAAAATATGAAGTTCCTATGGTTGAAGCAAACGGTGCGTCTAGATCGTTATTCACTAAAGGCTACAAATATTTATTTGCAGTACTTGCTCCGGCGAACTTATATCTTGATGTAGCAATTGACCTTGCAGTTGAAAAAAATGGTGGAAAACCAGTTAAGATTGCAATGGCATTTGAACAAGACGCATTCTCACAAGATGTGAGATTGGGTATTGTTGAAGCTGCCAAAAGAACTGGATCAAAAATCATTATAGATGACAAGTTACCAAAAGAACTTAACGATATGGCGGCTACTTTATCTAAAGTAAAAGCTACTAATCCAGATGTTCTTGTAGTTTCAGGTCATACTAAAGGTGCTTTGACAGCTGTTAGACAAATCTCAGAGATGAAAGTTGATGTGAAAATGTTAGCTATGACTTACTGTGATGCTGCTAAATTATCTAAGCAACATGGTAAAGCTTCTGAGTATGCACTTTGTGCTTCTCAATGGCACAAGTCTTTATCTTATACGGATAACTTTTTTAAAGATGGTATGACGTATGATGCAGACTTTACTAAAGCTTTCGGATATGCGCCGCCATACCAAGCTGCTGAATCTTCTGCTGCTTTGTTAGTTTTCAAGGATGCGTTCGAAAGAGCACAATCATTTGATACTAAAAAAGTTAGAGATGCTTTAGCTGCAACTGATATGCAAACTTTTTATGGAAACATAAAATTTGCTGCAGGTGGTCAAAACGTATCTAAGCCAATGGTACTTTTCCAAGTATCATGTAACGATGATGGTAGTAAGTGTGAAAACAAAGTTGTTGCTCCTACAAAATGGGCATCTGCTGAGTTGGTACACCCAATTCCATCTTGGTCAAAAAGATAATACCTAATATGCAAAATGCTCCCTAGCAATAGGGGGCATTTTTTTATAAACATCTAAAGAATTTATGGATTTTTTAATTTTCCAAGCCCCAATACTAATGGTCCAAGCCTCAATGGATGGAATACTTCTTGGTATTTTATTTGCATTAATTGCTTATGGTATGGCACTGCAGTGGGGAGTAATGAATATAATAAATATTGCTCAAGGAGAATTAGTAATCATGGGTGGATACATTGCATACTTTATGTATCTATCAGGAATTCACCCAGCCTTTGGTGTGATTGTATCGCCAATCATTATGTATTGTGTGGGTTGGGGAATGTACAAACTTGTTATTAATAAAGTAGTAGACAAAGATTTGTTCACTTCAATACTTGCAACATTTGGAATTAGTATCTTAGCCCAACAGTTAATGAATTTTGCATTTGGTGCAGATGTGGTTGTGGCTCAATCAAACTTTGGAACAACAATGTTGTTTAATAATTCAGTAACACTTCCTAATGCAAAAATATTTTCAGGAGCAGTTTGTGTGATATCTGCAATTATTCTTGTCATCTACATGAAGAAATCAAAATTAGGTAGAGCAATTAGAGCAACAGCTCAAAACGCAAGAGCAGCAAAAATTTTAGGGGTTGATACTGAGAAAGTTTATGCAGCAACCTTTGGTATTAACGCAGCATTATGTGGAATAGCAGGAGCATGTATTGCAATTACATTCACACTTCACCCTTACACAGGATTACCGTACACGGTTAGATCTTTCATGATTGTAATTATTGCAGGACTTGGAAATTTACCAGCTGTTGCAATATCAGGAATGGGACTTGGTGTATTTGAGGAATGGGCAGATTATCTGCTTGGAACAGAATTTAGAATTGCAGCAGTATTTTCATTACTAGTCATTATTCTAGTCTATAGAAGATTTAAATTAGCTAGAAAAAGAGAGTATTTAAAATAATGAATAAAAATACACTTCTATACGCAGGCTTAATAATCTTTGGGTTGACTGGAGCATTCATATTCCCTGCTTACAAACTTCAGTTATCATTTCTTTATATATTAATTGTTTTAGCTATGACTTGGGATGTTCAAGGTGGGCAGATGGGTTACAACACATTTGGTAATATATTATTTTTTGGTGTCGGAATGTATGTTGCTTCAAGTACACAAATAGCAATGTTTTTTTCACTTGCTGAGTGGACAGATGCAGGAGGAGAAAAAACTTTTGTTCATACTATCCCTCAATTTTTTCAAGGTTTTGGTGTTGGTATATTGTTAGCAGGAATTATTCCAACAATAATTGCAGGAGTAATTGGTTATGGGATTTTAGGCTTAAGAGGGCATTACTTTGCAATTTGCACATTAGCATTAGGAATTGCTGCAGGTGAACTTGCAGGTGGAATTGAGATTATTGGTGCAGGCCAAGGTATGACAGTTCCAGTTTGGCCAAAAGGTTTTGGATCTAATGCATCATCTTCCCAGTTTTTATATTATTTGTGTCTTACTCTTGCAGTTGTAACTTTTATTACTTTGAAGTGGGCATATAGCACAAGGTTTGGATTAGTTTTAAATGCAATAAGAGACAATGAAGATAAAGCTGAAGCAATGGGGATTCACACCATGAGATATAAAATTATTGGCTGGATGGTATCAGCCTTCTTTGTTGGAATTGCTGGAGGATTAATGGGTCATATTAATGGTTACATTGAACCAACGGAGATTGCATTTGCTGGACCAACTTTTGGTGTGTTCATGGTTTTAATGGCAATCCTTGGTGGTAAAGGAACTTTGTGGGGACCACTTGTTGGTGCAACTATATTTCACTTATTTAAAGAGGGTTTTTGGACTTACTTCTTGGGCTGGCAATATGTTGCTCTTGGAGTTTTAATTATTGTTATAGTTGTTTATTTTCCTGAAGGAGTGATGGGATGGTTAAGAGAAAAGTATCCTGAAAGATTTGGTGAAGTTGTAGATGAAGCTGACTTAAAAGCACAGGTGGAACTAAAGTAATGGCTATATTAGACGTATCAAATGTAAGTAAATCTTTTGGTGGTGTTAAAGCTAATGTTGATATTTCAATGTCAGTTGAGCAAGGTTCAATTGTTGGATTAATTGGTCCGAATGGATCTGGTAAAACAACTTTATTTAATTCTATTGTAGGAACTTATCCAATTGATAATGGTTCAATCAAATTTGATGGCACAGAGGTTTCAGAACTGCCAGTTCCTGTTGTTGCAAAGCTTGGATTACTTAGAACTTTTCAACAAACTAGAATTTATGGAAAATTAAACTGTATTCAAAATATGTTAATCAGTAACAAACCTGAGAATGATGGAATATTTACAGTATTTCAAAAGATACCTTCGGATATAACAGATAAAGCTGAGACATTATTGAAATTTGTAGGACTTCATCAAAAAAGAAAACTCAGAGCCGGTGATCTTTCATTTGGGCAGCAAAAATTGCTAGAACTTGCTATGGCACTAATGAATGAACCTAAAATGCTTTTATTAGATGAACCAACAGCTGGAATAAACCCTACTTTAATTAATGGAATTATCGATCGTTTAATTAGTGTTAACAAGGACTATGGAATTACCTTGCTAGTTATAGAGCATAATATGAAAGTAATAATGAATTTAGCACAAAGAGTTTTCTGTTTAGCGCATGGTCAGATGTTAGCAAATGGAACTCCGGATGAAATTAAAAATGATAAGCGTGTGCTAGACGCTTATCTAGGGGCACAATAATGTCAAATCAATATGATGTATTAGGTAAAGCACCAGGGCCAGAAGATTTACAAAAATTATCTCCAGATAATATTCACTTAACTATAAAAAAATTATCAGCTGGTTATGGTAAAATGGAAATACTTCATGATTTTAATTTAAATGTAAGTAAGGCTCAGTCACTATGTTTGATTGGACCAAATGGTGCAGGAAAATCTACAATACTTCATTCTATTTATGGATTTACTAATATTTTTTCAGGACAAATAGAAATTGATGGAAAAGAAATTACCAACTTAACTCCAGCTCAAAAACTTACATCATGTGGAATTGCTTATATACTTCAAGATAATTCTGTTTTTCCAGATATGACTGTTGAAGAAAATTTATTGATGGGTGGTTATTCTAAAGAAAATACTGACGAATCTTATCAAGAAGCAGAGAGAATTTTTGAAAAATATGAAAGATTAAGAAATAGAAGAAATCAACCTGCTAAAGTTTTATCAGGTGGAGAAAGAAGATTATTAGAAATCTCAAGAGCATTAGTTATGAAGCCATCAGTATTACTTGTAGATGAACCATCTATTGGATTAGAGCCAAGATATATTGATATGGTCTTTGAAATTTTAAGGGATCTTCAACAAACAGAAAAGAAAACAATTATTTTAGTAGAACAAAATGCTAAAAAGGGATTAGAGTTTGCAGATATAGGTTACGTTTTAGTATCTGGACAAACTGCGATCGCTGGCAAAGGGGATGATTTGTTAAAAAATCCTGATGTCGGTAGATTATTCCTTGGAGGTTAATGATTAATAAAGAATTTTTCTTTAAAGGTTTTAGATCAATTCTAGCTCCTGACAGTCCTGCTCTTGCACTCGGTTGTTGTTTTATAGCAATAGGTGCACTTCTTAAAAATTTGGGTTTTAATATTCAAGAAAGTATTTTTTCAACAATGCTTACTTACGCATTACCTGGATCGTTAGTAATGGCAGAATCGTTATTAGTCGGAGCATCTCTATTAAATATATTTTTGGCTGTTTGGTTTGTTAATGCAAGATTGTATCCAATGGCAGTTTCTTTATTCCCATTAATGATGCACAAAAGCCAACCTAAGTGGAAATATTATTTTTCTTGTCACTTCATAGCAGTGTCAGCGTGGTTAATTATGAAGAGTAATTATAAGAGTATTGAAAAAAAACACAGAATTGATTTCTGGATTGGAATTGGTTGTGCAACCTGGACTACAGCAGTAATAGGCACTTTTATTGGTTTTTATGCCTCAGATTATTTGGATAAAAATATGATGATGGGTCTAGCAATTTTAAATCCAATTTATTTTTTATGTATGATGGTTGGTGCCATGAAGACTATTCAAATTGCAGCTTCAGTAATTTTAGGTTTGATATTAGGGCCAATATTTTATTTTCTATCGCCTGAGTGGTCAATTTTACTTGGTGGTATAGTTGGTGGAACTATTGCATATTTTATTGGAGAGCTAAATGTCAACTAGTGTAGTACTTGCAATTATAGTTACATCGTTAGCTACTTTTTCTTCTAGATTATTAGGGGTAATCTCATCAGAAGGAATAAAAGAAACCTCAAAATTATTTAGATGGTTTAATTGTTTAGCTTATTCAACTTTAGCAGCCTTGATTGCTAGGACAATTATTTTTCCCGTTGGAGTTTTATCTGATGCAAGTTATGTAAGTAGAGCAACGGTAGTATTATTTTGCTTATTTATATTTTTTATATCAAAAAGAAATTTTGTTTATCCAACTGTGATTTCTGCTATTATGATGGCGCTAATAAGTAATTATCTCTAATGGAAAATATCTCTGGAATATCAATAACTAAACATCAAGATTTAAAAAGAATAATTGATATTAGAATTGAAGATGAAATTTTAGATAAATTAATATTTCCATTCAATAAATTTGATATTACTGCTTTAGAGTATAAGCCATTTACTAGATTTACTATTGCTAAAAGTTTAGACGATTTAACTTCTAATAAATTAAGTAAATTACTTAATTCAATAGTGAGAGATAGAGACACAGGTTGTTTTATAATTGGACCAAAAAATATAACTCCAAAAATTAATGATACCTTTTTAGTTAAGCTATCAACAGCAATTGCTTATTTAATTGGTAATCCAAACCATGATGCAATGGCTGGAAAATATTATGCAAGATTTTTTGTCAAGCATGAGGATAAAAGTGACTCGTATTTAAGAAAAGCCTACACAAATATGGATCTACATACAGACGGGACATATGTTAAGGAGATTACAGATTGGCTACTTATGACTAAAATTGAAGAACAAAATGTAGAAGGAGGAGAAACGGCAATGCTTCATCTTGATGACTGGGAACATTGTGATGATTTATTTAATGATCCAGTTGGAAGAAAAGATTTTGTTTGGGGTTCCCCTAAAAGTAAAAATATTGAATATAAAGTTGAACATCCAGTCTTCACAACAGATGAAAAAGGTAAGTCAAAAATTTCCTATATTGATCAATTCCCTGAGCCGAAAAATATGGATCAAGGAGTTTTCTTACAAAAATTATCAGATGGTTTAGAGGAGAGTAAGAATAAAGTAATCACTAAACTGGCACCTGGGTCCAGTATTGTAGCTAACAATTATTTTTGGCTTCATGGAAGAAAACCCTTCAAAGAGAATAAAGATTTAAGTAGAGAACTGTTGAGAATTAGAGGCTCTTTTTTTATTAATTAATTCACTAATATCAATATAAAGTAACTATATTTATGAAATTAGGCTTTATAGGAACAGGTAAAATTACGTCTGCTGTCATTACTGGTATTTGCAACTCTAGTATTCCATATAATAAAATAATCATTTCTCATAGAAATAAATCTATATCTAGCACCTTAAAAAAAAAGTTTAAAAAGATAACTATTAACAAAGATAATCAGGAAATTATTAACTCATGTAATTGGATATTTTTATCTGTAACACCAACGGTAGGTGAAAAGATTATTAAAAATTTAAAGTTTAGATCAAATCAAACTATAATTAGCTTCATATCAACAATTACTTTAGCTCAACTTAAAAAAGCAATCAAAGTTAAAGCAAAAATTGTAAGAGCTATACCACTACCACCTATATCTTTAAAAAAAGGACCAGTACCAATTTGCCCACCTAGTAAAAAAGTAAAAGATTTCTTTAATAAAATTGGCACAACAGTTGAAATTAAAAATGAAAAATCTTCAATTAATTTCTGGTCAACATCTGGAATGATGGCTCCATTTTATGAACTGTTAAGAGTGATGACTGACTGGTTAGTTAAAAGAGGAGTTAAGCGAAATGATGCACAAAAATATATAACCTCTTTATTTTTAGCATTATCTGAAGATGCGGTTGTGAATTCTAAAAAAGATTTAAAATATTTAGTAAAAGAATCTCAAACACCAAAAGGATTAAATGAACAAGGTGTTAAAGAACTAACAAAAGCTGGTTTTTATAAATCTTTAGAGAAAACACTCAATAGTATACATAAAAGATTAAATAAATAAAATTTCATGGATCAAGAACAGAATATCCTACAAATCGAAAATCTATCTAAATATTTTGGAGGGTTAGCTGCAGTTTCAGATTGTTCTTTAAAAATTAAAGAAGGATCCATTACAGGAATTATAGGACCTAATGGTTCTGGTAAAACTACTTTATTTAATTTAATTGCAGGAAACTTGAAAGCATCAAGTGGAAAAGTTTTATTTTATGATGAAGATGTGACAGATGTTCCTTCATATGAATTATTTTCAAAAGGAATATTAAGAACTTTTCAAATAGCTCATGAGTTTACCAATCTATCTGTTCTTGAAAATTTGATGATGGTACCAGCAAACCAATCAGGTGAAAAATTAATGACAGCTTTACTAAAACCGAGTTTGGTTAGAACTGAAGAACTTGCAGTAAAACAAAAAGCTCAAGACGTAGTTAATTTTTTAAATCTGACACATTTATCAAATGAATTAGCTGGAAATTTATCAGGGGGCCAAAAGAAATTATTAGAACTTGGAAGAACTATGATGGTTGATGCAAAATTAGTATTACTTGATGAAGTAGGGGCTGGTGTTAATAGAACACTACTTAAGGATCTAGGTACTGCAATTCTTAAGTTAAATAAGGAAGAAGGTTATACATTCTGTATGATTGAGCATGATATGGAATTTATAAGTAGATTATGTAACCCTGTTATTGTTATGGCAGAAGGGTCAGTTTTATTTGAGGGTACCGCTGAAGAAGCCAAGAAAGATGAAAAAGTCATAGAAAGCTATTTAGGTAGAGGGTCAAAATTAAAGGATGAAAACTAATGGCTTTTTTTGAAGGTTTAAAAATGACAGGTGGTTATGGTAATGGACCTAATATCATCAATTCTTGTTCTGTTGATGTGAACAGAGGAGAAATAGTTTCAATTCTTGGACCTAATGGTGCTGGTAAATCAACAGCCATGAAAGCAATGCTAGGTCTCTTAAATTTAAAATCTGGTTCAGTTGTAATCGACGGCAAAGATATTTCAAAACTTTCACCACAAGATAGGGTGAGAGAGGGTATTTCATTTGTACCACAGACAAAAAATGTATTCTCAGGAATGAGTGTTGAAGAAAATTTAGAGATGGGGGCTTACTTAAGAGATGATGATTATCAAAATATTATAGAAGAAATTTATGAACTGTTTCCAATACTTAGAGAAAAAAGAAATCAATTAGTTGGAGAATTATCTGGAGGTCAAAGACAGCAAGTAGCTCTTGGAAGGGCATTAATGATAAAACCATCTGTGTTAATGTTAGATGAGCCAACTGCTGGAGTTTCTCCCATTGTAATGGATGAATTATTTGATCATATAATTAAAGTTAAAAGAACTAATGTTGCAATTTTAATGGTCGAGCAAAATGCTAAACAAGCTCTTAATATTTCCGATCGAGGATATGTGTTAGTTACAGGTGAAAATAAATATTCAGGAACAGGAAAAGAATTATTAAACGACCCAAGAGTAAGAAGCTCTTTTTTAGGTGGATAGCATGGAATTTTTAAATGCAATTATATTATTATTAAATTATATTTTTATGCCAGCACTTACGTATGGCTCACAACTAGCATTGGGTGCAATATTTGTAACTTTAATTTATGGAATTTTAAGGTTTGCTAATTTTGCAACTGGAGACATGATGGCTTTTGGTACAATGGTCACCATATTATTCACTTGGTATTTTCAATCACTTGGAATTTCCTTAGGAGTGTTACCAACAGCATTACTTGCTATCCCTTTTGCAATTGTTTTGACAATTGGTTTCATGCTCTTGGTTGATAAATTTGTTTTTAGATATTATAGAGTAAGTAAAAGCCCCCCTGTTCAACTTGCAATGGTTAGTATTGGTGTGATGTTTGTAACTCAAGCCGTAGTTAGAATAATAATTGGTCCATCAGATCAAAGATTTTTTGATGGAGAAAAATTTATTATTAAAGCAGGTGAGTTTAAAGAAATGACAGGGCTTAATGAAGGTTTAGCAATTAAATCTAGTCAGGTATTAACTATATTTGTAACAATTATATTAGTTTCTATTTTATTTTGGTTTTTAAGCAAAACTAAAACAGGAAAAAGCATGCGTGCTTATTCTGATAATGAAGATTTAGCTTTATTGTCTGGGATTGATCCTAAAAGAGTGGTTATGATTACTTGGATTATTGCAGGTATTTTGGCAACAATAGGCGGGGCTTTATACGGATTAGACAAAAGTTTTAAGCCATTTACCTACTTTAATAATATGCTGCCAATTTTTGCTGCCGCAATTGTTGGAGGTATTGGAAACCCGTTTGGAGCATTTTTAGGGGGATATGTCATAGCATTTTCAGAAATATTCTTAACCTATGCTTATAAAAAATTCTTTATGTATGTTTTACCAGCAAGCATGGAACCAGAAACGTTAGTTCAGTTATTATCAACAGATTATAAATTTGCTGTCTCATTTTCTATATTGGTGATTGTCTTACTTTATAGACCTAATGGAATATTCAAAGGGAAGGTATTGTGAGAAAGCACTTAAATGTAATTATAGCTTATACAATAATGTTGGGGCTTATTATTTTAGTTGGAATATTTCAATCATGGAATGTAGCTCTATCAATTTTTAACATGTGTTTGATTTCTGCAGTAATGACTATGGGTGCAAATATCCAATGGGGGTATGCAGGTTTAATTAATTTTGGTCTTATGGGATACGCAGCATTAGGTGGATTGGCTGCAGTTTTAATTTCTGTTGAACCTGTACAAGAGGCATGGGTTGCAGGTGGTTTTAGTATTTTAATGTCTTTGTGGTTAATAGTTGTGATGGTCTTTGCAATACGTTTTGTGTTAAAAAATTTTGAAAAATCTAAAATTAGAACTTATGGTATTGCTGCAATTATTATTGCTGGAATTATCATTATAAGAGTTACGTCAGAGACAAGTATTGAGGCTATTGAAAATGTTAACCCTGCAACAACAGGATTTCTTGGAGGATTGGGATTGCCAATTATGTTTTCTTGGATTGTAGGTGCATTTTTTGCAGCAGGTCTAGCATTTATAGTTGGTAAAGTTGCGTTAGGTTTGCGAGCAGACTACTTAGCCATTGCTACATTATTAATATCAGAAATAGTAATAGCCATCATTAAACATGAAGATTGGTTAACAAGAGGTGTTAAAAATGTAATTGGACTGGATCGACCAGTACCTTATGAAATTGAACTCCAAACTAAAGAATGGTTTATAAATCTAGTTGCAAAATTTAACTCTGGGAAGTTAGATTTAATCTCAAGTATTACAAATAAACAAGCAGCTCTTAATCAGTTAGTAATTGAGGGATCATCAGTTTTTGTCAAACTTTGTTATTCAGGTTTATTTTTAATTGTTGTTATAGCTTTATTAATAGTTACTCAAAAAGCTCTTTACTCTCCATGGGGAAGAATGATGCGTGCGATAAGAGATAATGAAGAAGCTGCAAATGCAATGGGAAAAAATGTTGTCAAACAGCACTTATTAATTTTTATTTTAGGCTCAGCTATAGTTGGAATTGCTGGTGCCATGTTAGTTACTCAAGATGGTTTATTTACACCAGGTAGTTACCAACCCATGAGGTATACTTTTTTGATCTGGGTTATGGTCATTGTTGGTGGAAGTGGAAATAATTTTGGAGCAATTTTAGGTGGTTTTGCGGTATGGTTTTTGTGGATTGAGGCAGCACCAATCTCATTATTCTTAATTAATCTATTTACAGCAGGTTTAGCAGACACACATTCATTAAAAATTCATTTAATTGAAAGTGTTCCATACTTTAGATATTTAATGATGGGTATGGGTCTTTTACTGATCATGAGGTATCGACCTAAGGGTATACTTCCTGAGAAAATCGAAATAAAATAAATTTATTATGAAATATATTATACTCGGAGCTGCAGTAGCATGGGCTATGTACATCGGTGATAAATATTTTTTTTAATGAATAAAAATTTATGGCTGCTAATTTTAAGTCAGATTTTTGCTTTTACAGCAGCACCAGTGACAGTTTTTTTAAGTGGTATAATTGGTTCCCAATTTAGTCCAGTAAAATCTTTAGCAACTCTACCGATGGCTTTATCAATTGTGGGTATAGCAATTTTTGCAATCTTTGCAGCAAAGGTCATGAGTATAATTGGTCGAAGGGCAGGCTTTATATTTGCATCAATCATTAGTTCATTGTCATCATTACTTGCTGCTTATTCAATAATTATTGAAAGTTTTATATTATTTAATCTTGCTTGTTTTTTACTTGGGGCAGGAGTAGCTTTTAGTCATCAATATCGTTTTGCAGCCGTTGAAACAGTAAAAAAGGATATGGCGCCAAAAGCTATTTCAATAATATTATTAGCAGGAATAGGTTCGGCTTTTATAGGACCAAACGTTGCTAATATAACAAAAGATATTATTGCTGAACATTTATATGCCGGTTCTTACATCGCACTTGCAGCTCTAACACTCACCTCAATAATTTTCTTATTATTCTATAAAGACGGACATAAACCAAATCGTATTAATAAAAAAACTTCACGTAGCTATCTAGAGTTAATTTTTCAACCAAGATTTCTACAGGCTTTAGTAGCATCTGCATTTGCATATGCGGTAATGTCATTTTTAATGACAGCTACACCAATAAGTATGCATGTAATGGAAAAAATAAGCTTAACCAAAACAGGACTGGTAATCCAACTACATATTGCAGCTATGTTCTTACCTTCACTGGTTACGGGTAATTTGATTAGAAAATTTGGACATAGTAAAATAATGTACGCTGGTGCTCTCTTATTTTTAATAACAGTTTTAACTAGTTTCTTTGATCAAAATTTTACTAATTATTTAATTGCATTAATATTTTTAGGATTTGGTTGGAACTTTTTATTTATATCTGGAACAAGTCTATTAGTTTTATCTTATAGGGAAAACGAAAAATTTAAAGCACAAGGATTTAATGATCTAATAGTTTATTCAATTCAAGCAACTGCGAGTTTATCTGCAGGAGTTTTCTTAACCTTAACAAGTTGGAAAACAATGAATTTAGTTTGTATAATATTTTTAGTTTTAATTATTTTGTCAACATTAAGAGCTGATTTTAAAGAGAGAAAGTAAGATGGATTTACTAGCTTATTTTCAACTCAGCTTAGTTGAAATTTATTTTGTAATATTTACCGTATTTATTGCCTCTATTATAAGAGGATTTAATGGCTTTGGCTTTTCAGCAACATGCATCTCAGGTTTTTCTTTTATTCTTCCAGCGATAGAAATAGTTCCAATTATTCTAATACTTGAGGTCATTATTAGTATTTTTATGGTTCCATATATATGGAACAAAATAGATTGGAATTTTGTTGTAAAACTATTATTTGGAATAATTATTGGCTCTCCTGTTGGTATTTATCTATTGAAATATTTAACCCCTGACGTCACACATCTATCTGTTTGTGTACTAGTCATATTTTTTTCATTTTTATTAATGAGAGGCTACATAAATCAAAAGATTAATAACAATTATGGAAAATTCTTTACAGGAATAATTTCCGGAACATTAAATGGATTAACTACTTTAGGAGGAATGCCTGTTGCACTATTCTTATTAGTTACAAGTATTCAACCTGCGATAATCAGAGGTTCATTAGCAGCATTATTTTTCTTAACAGATATTTATGCTTTTGCTCTTAGTTTTTTTGCTGGAATTGTAGATGCCACAACTATTTATAGGACCGTTCCATTGATTATTATTTTACCAATAGGTGTTTATATTGGTGATAAATTTTTTATTAAAAGTAAAGAGGAGACATATAGAAAAGTTGTTTTTTACTTTCTTATATTCATCTCAATATTTGGGTTTTTTAGAATTATCAGCAATTTTTAGATAAAAAAAACCCCCAGCAATTTTCACTGCTGAGGGTTTTAAGACTAAGATTTTAATTATCTTTGTTTTTTATTTTTGAATTTTCCACCTTTGATTTCTTTTTCTAAGAATGAACCTTCAGCTTCACCTACGTTAGTAAAAGCAACTCCAGTTGCACCTTCGTAGTCAACTTTTTTACCTTTAGCTAGTAAGTCTAAACCTTTTTTAAGTTCACCTGGATAAATTTTAGTTCCAGGACCGTTAGCAACATCCATTACGTTCTTAGCAATAGAAGCTCTATCAGCTGATCCACCTGCTTGCATCGCTAGAACGATTAAAGCTGCTGCATCATAAGATTCACCAGTATAAGGTCCAGACGAGTCGATACCGGCTGCTTTAGCAACGGATGCAAAAGTACCTGCTGTTTTTTCATTCATTGAACCAGGCATTGAACCAAAAGATTTATTTAAATCTTTTCCAAAAGCATCAGTTAACGAGTCACCAATCATACCATCAGATAAAATAAATTTATCAAATGCACCAGAGTCTAAAGAACCTTGAATAATTCCTTTTCCACCTTGGTCTAGGTAACCAATTACTGCTACTGCATCACCACCTGCTGACGCTAAAGTAGCTACTTCAGATGAGTAATCAGCTTTTCCATCTTCATGAGCAGATACAATTGTTACTTTAATACCATGAGCTTTTACAGCTGCCGCATAAACATCAGCTAAACCTTTTCCATAGTCATTATTAGTGTAAGTAATTGCTACACTTTTGATTCTTCTGTCTTTAGTAATATCAGCTAAAATCTGACCACCTCTAGCATCAGATGGGGCTGTTCTAAAAAAGAAACCCTTATCATCTAAAGCTGTAAGTCCTGGCGAAGTTGCTGATGGTGAAATCATTACTACACCATTTGGTACAGCAACATTTGATGCGATAGCACCAGTTACACCTGAACAGTCAGCACCCATAATTGCTACAACACCTTGAGCAATAACACCTTCTGCTGCTGCTGTTGCTGCTGCTAAATCAACACAAGTTGAGTCTGCTCTTACTACTGAAATAGTTTCTCCACCTAATAGTGAACCTGAATCAGAAGCTTCCTTAAATGCAAGCTCTGCAGATGCAGCCATAGCTGGTGTTAAAGATTCAATAGGACCAGTAAATCCTAGGATGATTCCCATCTTAACTTCTGCAAATGTATTCGTTGTAAAAGTAGAAACGAATATAAATGCAACAATAAATAGTTTTTTCATTATTTTCCTCTTTGATTATTAACAATTTGTAAAAATCAAATTAAAGACTATTTAAATGAATTTTCAATAGGAGAATTATCTAATTTTTTGAAGCTGATAGACTGAAATAATCACAATAGCCCCACCAATAGTACTTAATATCGTTGGAATTTCTCCAAAAATTAAGAAAGTTAGAATTAAACCAAATATTGGAAATAGAGAATAGAAGGGCATAACTTTATTAACTGAATAAAATTTATAGAGATAAAATAAAGAAGTATGAGCAATAACAGATACGGTTACTCCATTATGAAGCAAAAGAAACCAAGTATTTATATCAATATCTTTTAAATGATTAATTGTATTTCCTTCAGTAAAAATTGAAAATATCAAGATTGTAATAAAGCCTGTAAGTCCCATAAGCATGTTTGAAAACTTTACATCAACTTCTTTAATGTACCTTGATAGCACATTTGCAATTCCATAAAAAAAAGCAGAAATACCACATAAAAAAAGTGCATAAATTTCTCCTTTTAAATTTGGGTCATAACCAATTAGAAAAATTCCAAAAAAAGAAATAAGTATTAGTATCCACTGTTTTGTACTAACTTTTTCACCAAGAAAAATTGAGCTTACAAGAATAGCAAAGGGTATTGCTAGTTGAGCTCCAATAATAATAGGAGCAACTAAAGTTGCTTTGCCTAATGATAAATTTAAAAAAAATATAACTCCAAAGCCCATGGTTAATGAAAAACCTATTAAAGGAAAAAAATATTTTTTATCTGGTATTTTAAATTTACAAAATGGAATGAGAAAAATAAAAAGTATAAACATTCTTAAGGATCCAGCTAACATGGGTGGTAAGGATGTATTTAAAGCAAGCTTGTTTACTGGATATGAACTTCCAAAAATAAACATAATAAATAAAACTAAAAAATAATGTCGTATAGTCAAAAAATTAACCCATTGTGAATGGATCTGTCATCGGCTTTTCCGAAGAATTATACCATGTTGTCTTTATTCTTGTATATTCTTTGATAGATTCAATTCCAGCTTCTTTACCGTAGCCACTATCTTTAATTCCTCCAAAAGGAGCCATGGGTGAAATTAATCTATATGTATTTACAAATACTATTCCAGCTCTCACTGCCTTTGAAACTCTCATACTTCTCCCAAGGTTTGATGAATAAACCCCAGAAGATAATCCATATTTATTATCATTCATTAATTTAATAGCCTCTTCCTCTGTATCAAACTTCATAACAGATAATACTGGACCAAATAATTCATTTTCAGCAGTAGGTAGGTTATGATTTTTACATTCAATTATTGTAGCTGGAAAATAATAGCCTTTATTAGATATATTTGACCTTTTTCCTCCACATCTAATTTTTCCACCCTGTTCAATGGTAGCTTTAATATTTCTTTCAATATTTTCTAATTGTTTGAAACTATTTAAAGGACCCATTTGAGTATCTTTATCCATCGGGGCGCCTAGTTTTATTTTTTCAGCTTTTGTGACTAACTTATCTAAAAATTCATCATAAATTTTTGATTGAATATAAAGTCTTGATCCAGCAATACAGCTTTGACCACTTGCACCAAAGATGCCAGCAGTAATTCCGTTAAGTGCATTCTCTTGTTCAGCATCATTAAATACTACAACAGGACTTTTTCCACCTAGCTCTAGGCTTACTTGTGATAAATTTTCAGCTGAATTTTTTACAATATGTTTGGCAGTTTCTGGACCACCTGTGAATGCAATTCTCTCCACAAGGTCATGTGTAGTTAGAGCTTTACCACAAGGTTCACCTAAACCAGTGATTATATTAACTACTCCTTTTGGTATTCCTGATTTTTCAACTAATTTTGCAAATTCCAGCAAAGTTACAGGCGCAAGTTCGGATGCTTTTATTACAACGGTATTTCCCATGGCTAATGCGGGGGCAAGTTTAACAGCTGTTAATAACATTTGGGAGTTCCATGGAATGATTGCAGCAACCACGCCAATAGGTATTCGAGTAGTTGTTACTTGCATGTCTGGTTTGTCAATTGGTACGACTGTTCCTTCAACTTTATCAGCAAGACCTGCAAAGTAATCATAGTATTCAGCAATATAATTAGCTTGTGTTTTAGTTTCTCTAAAAATTTTTCCTGTATCAATAGTTTCTATGGTTCCAAGATGTTCAGCATTCTCTCTCAGTAAGCTTCCTAAAGATCTTAAATATTTAGCTCTATCTCTTGAATGTAAATTAGACCAGGAGTTATCAAAAGCTTTTTGTGCAGCCTTAACTGCTTTATCTACATCTTTTGCATCTGCTTCAGGTACAGTTGCCCAAACTTCATTATTCTCTGGGTTTAAAGTTTCAATAGTTTTACCAGACTCAGACTTAACCCATTGACCGTCTATGTACATTTTAAAGTTTTGAATTTTTGTCATTTAATTATTAATAAAATTTTTAAGATTTATATTAACATCATCTGCGCACTCTATACTACAAAGATGTTTTCCATTTTTTATCTCAATAAAACTTGAATTTGTTAAATCATCAGATAAGGATTTTGACATTTTAACTGTGGAACCTAAATCATTTGACCCTGTCATGATAAGAGTTTTAGTTTTTATATTTTTAATCATACCAATATCATCTTGTTGATTTGCAAATAGCTTGTAAGCTTTTAAAAAGTTTAGATGATCGTCATCATCTTTTTTTAAAATTTCAATAAATTGATCATAAATTTCTGGATGGTTATCTAAATATTTATCTGTGAACCATCTTTTTAGTGCCTGCTTTGAAATAGGTTTGTTCAATTTAGCCTGTTCAAATCTTTCTATGACTAAAGCTCTTTGTTCTTCAGTTCTTTTATATGTTGCTCCTATTAATGTAAGGCTTTTTAATTTATCTTGAAATTTTGATGCAAAATCTAATGCAATTAATGATCCTAAAGAGAAACCTACAAGATTAATTTTATCAATTTTTAAAAATTTTAATAAATAGTCTAGTTGGTCTGAAAAATCATTTAATGTGATCTCTTCTTTATTGTAAGGAGTTTTTCCGTGCCCTAATAAATCATAGGTAATTATTGAATGATCACTTAAGGAGTTAACTTGAGAGTCCCACATTTTTTGATCTAGACCAACACCATGAACGAAAACTAATGGCTCAGTTTTATTATCAATGAATGAATAATAATTTTGATTAGGATCAAAATTGTGAGGCATTAATTTATTTAGGATCCAGTCCCATTTCCTTCATATCTTGATATCTATCGCCAGTTCTAGCATGAGCTCTACCACTTGATGCGCCACCTATTGCTATTACTATTTCATCATCAAAAGGGGCATCGTGTATAGTAAATTCATGTGTAAGATAATAAGGCCTTAGGCCAGAATCTGTTTTATGCATCATCGGAATTGACATTTTAGAACCAGCGGGACTTCTTGTGTTCGTGAAACTTAAATAAGATGTTCCACCAACAGCATCTCTAAATTTATTACCAAACCTTAAAGTGTGGATAAATGCAGATGCATGTTCAATTTCACCATTAAGTCCGACAGTTCCAGCCTTACCATAAGCTAAAATTTTTTCAGGAGAGCCCATTTCTTTTATTAGTTCAGAGACTAGAATAGTACCTAATTTGGGAGCTAAATCTAAAATGATTGGTTTTAAGTCTTCAACAAAACCTTTTCCATGCCATGGATTTTTAAATACAGCAGCAACTGAAACTAGTAAAACAGGTTCTTTAGCTTCTTTACCACCTTCAATAAAAGTTTTATCAACAAATTTTGCAAGTTTTCTTAATTCAAGTTTCATTAGCTAGCCTTTTCTATATTTGAATTATCTAAATTAATTTTTGGTATTACTTCATCATTAAACAGTTTTATACTTCTCATGCAAGCATCATGCTCTATACCAGGAAAGTTAGACCATACTTGCAAGTTTTGTAAATTTAATTCAGATTTTAATTCATTTATTTTATTAACCACATATTCAGGTGTTCCAAATAATAAATTTCTTTTATGTAAAAAATCATAATTAAGTAAATCTAATTTATGTTTTGTTTCTGGTAACTCCTCATCTGGATTCATATGATTTCCCAATCCTCTCCAATGACAAACCCATTTCATATAATTAATAATATGTTCACCAGCCATTTTTTCTGCTTCTTCCATGGTTTCTGCTACAAACATATCTCTAACTAAAGATACACCCTCTCCTAATGGTACATCTCTATTTTCTGCTTTAGATTTTGCATCTCTATAAATCTCAAATCTTTTCTTTAAAGCTTTAACAGTAGGTATCCACATTATAGTGTTTAATCCATTTTGTGCTGCCCATTCAATCGATCTCGCTCCATCAACTACTTGCCAAATAGGAGGGTGTGGTTGTTGCATTGGTTTTGGAACAACGCTAATTTTTTTTATTTCACTTGTTTTGGTATCTAAAAATTTATCACTAGGTGGACTCATATCATGTTGCCAAGTAAAACCAGGAGTAGGGTAGGTATAAAACTCACCTTGATGACTAAAAAATTCTTCAGTCCATGCTTTTTTCATCACTGTTAAAGTTTCATCAAATAATCTAAAATTTTTAGCTTGATCTTTTAAGTCAGCCTCTTTGTTCATGTTGATAGCTTCTCTGCCATATATTCCTCTTCCAATACCAACGTCAACTCTCCCACCTGATAGTTGATCCAATAAAGCTATGTCTTCTGCAAGACGTATGGGGTTATGAAAAGTAATTACATTACAGGCTTGACCTATTCTAATTTGTTTAGTTCTTGCAGCAGCGTCTACCCCCATCATTAAAGGGTTAGTACAAGATTCCATTCCTTCGTGATTGAAGTGATGTTCTGTATACCAAATTGAGTCCCAATTATTTTCATCACAGTAAGCAGTGATTTCTTTGGTCTCATCTAGTAATTGATTGTATGGTTTATGATCCCAGTTAGTAGTGTTACAAAAATATCCAAATTTCATTCAAACCTCCTTAAATAATTAAATTTAAAGACGACTGATCCCACTTTCGTATTCTTTAGTACCGTTTAAACCTTAAGTAACGACGAGTTATGTACGCTTTTACTAAACTCTATTTTAACTAGACTCCTTATTCAATATATATTTAATCAAAATATTACAGGTAATTTATGAAATTAAACAAGGTTGAGCCAAAATATATTTCAAAATCCAACCCAAGAATCGGTCTTATAACGCTAGGTAGCGATTTTAGAATTGAAAAGGATTTTAATAATGTGATCTATGGAAGAGACATTGATCTCTATGTAAATAGAATTCATTGCTACAATCCATTAACCAATGAAACTTTAGCTAAAATGTCTGATGACATTACTGATGTTACAAAAGATATTTTGCCAGATCAAAAAATAGATTGTGTAGCGTATGGTTGCACATCTGGAACAGTTGCAGCTGGGTATGATGTGATAAAAGAAAAAGTAAATTTAGCTAAACCAGAAGCAAAGGTAACAACACCAATAACCGCAGCTATTAAAGCATTAAATAAATTAGATATTAATAAGATATCTATCTTTACACCCTATACAAAAACAATAAATGATTCTGTGGTTGGCTATTTTGAAAAAGAAAACATTAAGGTTAATTCTTTAACTTATTTTGATATTGACTTTGATTTAGATATTGGAAAAGTTGATGAGGATCATTTATTTGATGTCTTGTCAAAAATAGATCTTGCAGATAGTGAGGCGTTATTTGTTTCGTGTACGGCTTTACCAGTATTATCTATAATTAATAAATTAGAAAAAAAACTAAATAAAGTTGTTCTATCAAGCAATCAAACTTTAATCTGGGACTCTCTTAATGCAATTAATTATAAAGAAAAGATTGACGGTTTTGGAAAATTATTTAATAGTTAAAGTATATGAATTTTAGCAAAGAGGAATACAAAGCAAGGTTAAAAAAAGTTCAAAGCTCAATGCAAGAAAAAGGTATAGAGTTATTAATCTCTAGCGATACTGCAAATATGAACTATTTAACTGGTTATGATGCTTGGTCGTTTTATTACGCTCAAGCTGTAATTGTTCATGTAAATGCTGATGAGCCATTATGCTGGGTTAGAAAACAAGACTTAGGTGGAGCTTATATAAAAACTTATTTAAAAGATGAAAATATTTTAGTTTATGATGAAAAATACATTCATACTTGGCCAGTTCACCCTTACGATAATTTAGTAGAAATGATAAAAGAAAGAAAATGGGATAAACTTACAATAGGTTTAGAAATGGATAGTCATTATTTTACAGCTTATTGTTATGAAAAAATGAAACAAGGGCTGCCAAATGTTAAGTTAAAAGATTCTGAAAGATTAGTTAATTGGGCTCGTGTTGTTAAATCTAATGCAGAGATAGAACTTATGAAATCTGCAGCAATAATTTCTCAAAAAGGAATGCAAACAGCAATTGATGTAATAAATCCTGGTGTCAGACAGTGTGATGCGGTGGGTGAAATTCAAAAAGCATTATTTTATGGAACTCCAGATTTTGGTGGTGAATATTCAAGTATTGCAACACTACTTCCAACAGGAAAAGGTACTTCAGCATCACATTTAACAGCAACACAAGATAAATTTGTTGAGGGTGAAGCTACAATAATAGAACTTTCAGGGGTATATCAAAGATATCATTGCCCAATGGCTAGGACAGTTTTACTTGGAAAACCTGATCAAATTAAAATTGATACTATGAATAAAACAAATGAGGCTCTTCAAGCTGGAATAGATTCTGCAAAACCTGGACAAACTGCAGACGATGTTGCTCAAGCTTTTTGGAAAATTCTAGATAAATATGGAATAGAAAAAACCTCTAGAACTGGTTATTCAATAGGAATTGGCTATCCACCTGATTGGGGCGAACATACTCTTAATATATCTAAGGGTGATACGACTATTTTAGAACCAAATGTTACTTTTCATATGATTGCTGTAATGCAATTTGGAGGGTGGGGAGTTGAAGCATCAGAAGCAATACGAATAACCGACAAAGGGTGTGAGTTATTTTGTAATTTTTCAAAAGATCTTCACATCAAGTAGTTTAAATAAAAAAACTTGATAAATAAGCCAACAAATGTTTTAAATCCCATGGAGAAAATATGGCAAAAAATAAAGAATTTGTAAAATTTGACAATGTAGACAAAAGCTACGATGGCAAAATATTAGTTGTTAAAGGATTAAATTTAGATATCGAAGAAGGTGAGTTTGTAACAATGTTAGGACCCTCAGGTTCTGGTAAAACAACTTGTTTAATGATGCTCGCTGGTTTTGAAACTCCAACTCATGGAGAAATTTATCTAGATGGTAAGGTAATTTCAAACATTCCACCTCACAAAAGAGGAATTGGAATGGTATTCCAAAACTATGCTTTATTTCCACACATGACAGTTTATGAAAATTTAGCTTTTCCTTTAAGGGTAAGAAAAATTCCAAAAGATGAAGCAGATAAAAAAATTGATAAGGCTTTATCAATGGTATCCCTTCATGGATTTGAAGCAAGAATGCCAATGCAATTATCTGGTGGACAACAACAGCGTGTTGCTGTTGCAAGGTCATTAGTTTTTGATCCTCAGGTAGTACTGATGGATGAGCCACTTGGAGCATTAGATAAAAATTTAAGAGAAAGCATGCAATATGAAATTAAACATATTCATGAAAGCATTGGTGTAACAGTTGTTTATGTAACCCATGATCAAACCGAAGCATTAACAATGTCAAATCGAATTGCAGTTTTCAATGATGGTAAAGTTCAGCAGTTATCAAGTCCTGATGAATTATATGAAAAACCAGTCAATTCTTTTGTTGCCGAGTTTATTGGAGAGAATAATAAATTTTTAGGACAAGTTGCAGACATTTCAGGTGACAAATGCAAAGTTAAATTAGAAGATGGTACCGAAATTTTAGCAAATCCAGTTGCTGTTAAAGCAAAAGGTGATAAGACTAAAGTTTCATTAAGACCTGAAAGAGCAATTATAGATCCTACAGATAAAATGGATAATAATCATAAAGGTAAAATTGAAGAAATTATTTATCATGGTGATCACACAAGACTTAGAGTTGATTTATTAGGAAATAAAGAATTCATCCTTAAGGTGCCAAATAGCACTGCAAGGTTAGATCTTAAAAAAGGTAATGTGCTTAATATAGGATGGAACAGTATTGATTGCAGAGCTTTAGACCCAAAATAAACTTTAAAAATTTCCTAAATAAACCTCAATAAATAAAGGCAAATTAGACATAATTGGCTGTTGACTAAACGTACCTATATTGTTTTACTTTCACTTTATAAAATAACAAACGTTAACGTTAAATAGGAGAGAAAATGAAAAAAATAAGTAAATTATTACTTGCTCTATCTTTTGTACTTTCTATCACAACTTCAGCATTTGCAGTTACTGTAGTGTCTTGGGGCGGTGCTTATACTGAAAGCCAAAAGTTAGGTTATGGTGATCCTACAGCTAAGAAACTTGGAATCCCTGTGAATTGGGTAGACTACACTGGTGGATTATCAGAAATTAAAGCTCAAAAAGAAGCTGGAAAAATCACTTGGGACATTATTGATGTGTACGCAAAAGACACAATCATTGGATGTGATGAAGGAATTTTTGTTGAATTTGATTTTGACAAGGACTTTGCACCCGCTCCAGATGGAACAAAAGCTTCAGATGACTTTTTTACAGGCATGCCCTCTAAATGTGCTGTAGGAAATATTTTGTACTCTTGGAACTTTGCATACAATCATGACAATGCAGTTTTTGCAAAAAAACGTCTAAGACTATGAAAGACTTTTTTGAATACTAAAAAGTTTCCTGGAAAAAGATCTATCTACAAAGGTGCAATGTCTAACATAGAATTTGCTCAAGCAGCTTTAGGTACAAAAGCTGGTAAAGGTGGATCTAAGATCTATGACAAGCTTGCAGCTGACGGTGGAGTTGACAAAGCAATAGCTAAAATCAAAAAACTTTGTGATGATCCAAAAGGCGGATGTGTATTCTGGAATGCTGGAGCTCAGCCACCAGAACTATTAGCTAATGGTGAAGTTATCATGGCAACTGGTTGGAATGGTAGATTCTTTAATGCGCAAATGGAAGGAACTCCAATTACGCAAGTATGGGATACTCAAATTCTTGACTATGAGTATTTCGCTATGGTTAAAGGTGGACCTAACGATGCTAACGGTAAAGCTATGAAAGTTCTTAGAGAAATGACAAGTACTGAAGGTTTAGCAGGAAGTGCTAAGTATATTGCTTACGCTCCTTGGAGAAAATCTTCAATCGCTATCATGGAAGCAGGAGAACCTTGGTTTAAAGATGGTAAGACAGTAATGGTGCCACATATGCCAACAGCACCTGCTAACACTAAATCATATGCTCTTATGAACCCTGAATTCTGGGCAGATAACCAGGATGAAATTGGTGAAAAATGGGAAGCAATGAAAGCTGGACTATAATTTAGTTTTATAGATTAAGTTTTTATTATAAAATTTAGGGCGGTTACAAAATAACCGCCCTTTTTTTTTAGGAATTTTTAAAATATGAGTACAGAACAAATATTATCATCAGACGGAATACCTTTAGAGATCAGTTTAAAGAAGGCTGAAAGAAAAAATAAGTTAAAAGCTTTATTGCTTGTAGGTCCTTTATTTTTATTCCTGATAATTACATACGTATTTCCAATAGGTGACATGTTATTTAGAAGTGTTGATGATCGTATGATTACAAGTAAATTGCCAAATACTTTTGCTGCACTTGAGAAGTGGGATGGTAAAGAGTTGCCTGATGAGGCTGTATATGAAGCTTTTTATAATGATTTCTACCCGCTTGCAATAAGTAAGGAATCAGGAAAATTATATCAAAGATTAAATTATGAAAAGTCTGGTTTTAGTAGTGGATTAAAAAAAACAAATAGAAAAATTAAGAAATTTGAAAAGGGTAACTACAAAGAGCAGTTTATGGAAACTCATAAAATCTGGAGAAATGTAGATTACTGGGTTGCTCTAAAGAATACTGCACCAAAATGGTCTTATGTTAAATACTTGAAAGGTGTGGATTTAAAACTTGACCCAGAAAGAAACATAATTCAACAAGATGAAGATAGAAGAATTCATAAAATACTTTGGCTAAGAACTCTTAAAGTTGCTTTTTGGGTAACTATATTCTGTTTCATTCTTGCTTATCCAATTTCATACCTACTAGCTACACTACCCATGAAATATAGTAATTTACTGATGATATGTGTGCTTCTTCCATTCTGGACATCACTTTTAGTCAGAACCTCAAGTTGGATGGTTTTACTTCAGCAACAAGGCCCAATTAATGATTTGATTGTATGGCTCGGACTTGCAGCAAACGATAATAGGCCAGAACTAATGTATAATGTAATTGGAACTTTTGTTGCAATGACTCAAATCTTATTGCCATTTATGGTTTTACCGCTTTACAGTGTGATGAAAACAATATCTCCAAGCTTAATGAGAGCCGGAAAATCTTTGGGTGGAACACCATTTATAGCATTTAGAAAAATATATTTTCCATTAACAGTTCCTGGAATTGGTGCCGGATCCTTGTTAGTTTTTATTTTAGCAATAGGTTATTATATAACTCCCGCATTAGTTGGAGGGGCAAGTGGATCATTGATTAGTAATACAATTGCCTATCATATGAAAAGTTCTCTAGATTGGTCATTTGCTGCTGCATTAGGAACAATGCTGTTGGTTGGTGTCTTAACTATTTACTGGATCTATAATAAATTAGTAGGGATAGATAATATTAAATTAGGATAAATTATGTCATTACCAACTTATACATCATGGAATTATAGAGTTTGGCACTACACATATATAACAATTTGTGCGTTAGTATTTTTCTTTTTAATTGCACCATTGTTTATAATCTTACCACTTTCATTTAATGCCGAGCAATACATTCACTTTTCTAAGGGAATGTTAGCACTTGACCCAGACGCATTTTCATTAAGATGGTATGAGGACATGATTTATGGAACTAAAAATCCATGGGGACTTGCTGCAAAGAACAGTATTATTATTGCTTTCTTTGCAACCATTGGCTCTACAATTCTAGGAACAGTTGCAGCGTTAGGTTTAAGTAGTAGACATATGCCTTACAAAGCAGCATTTATGGCTTTATTAATTTCACCCATGATTGTTCCTTTGATTATTTCAGGTACAGCAATATTTTTTTTCATGGCAAAAGTAGGTTTAGCTGCAACACATACAGGAATAATTTTAGCGCATATAATTTTAGGCACACCCTTTGTAGTTATTACGGTAACAGCAACATTAACAGGATTTGATCATAGTGTCACAAGAGCTGCTGCAAGTTTGGGAAGTAATCCAGTAAATACTTTTATGAAAATAACTTTACCATTAATTTTACCAGGTGTTATTTCTGGTGCTCTATTTGCATTTGTAACTTCATTTGACGAAGTTGTAGTAGTATTATTCTTAGCAGGACTAGAAAACACTACTATACCAATTCAAATGTGGGTTGGTCTAAGAGAACAGCTAAGCCCAACAATCATGGCAGTAGCAACATGCTTAATCATAATGTCTACTTTAATTCTAGTTACCGCAGAACTTTTAAGAAGAAGATCTGAAAGACTAAGAGGAATTAATAGGTAATTTATTTACTAAGTCCATTTTTTTTATTATAAACATCCTTTCAATTTAAGATTTTATGGAAATTAAAAAAGTAGTAGTTATTGGTTCTGGTACAATGGGTAGCGGAATTGCTGCACATTTATGTAATGCAAATATTCCAGTAACCTTGTTAGATTTAAAAACTGAAATAAGCGAGCAAGCAAGGGATAAAATTCATAAATCAAGACCGCCACTATTGTTAGATAAGTCCAAAATAAACAACATTAAAGTAGGAAATATTTTAGATAATTTTGATGAAGTTAAAGAGGCAGATTGGGTAGTAGAAGCTGTTGTTGAAAGAATAGATATTAAACACGATATCTATAAAAAAATATTTAAAGAAAGAAAAAAGGGTGCAATAGTTTCTTCAAATACATCATCTATACCTATTAAAGTCCTATCTGAACACTTGTCAGAAGAAGAAAAAAAGGATTTTTGCATTACTCACTTTTTTAATCCAGTTAGATACATGGGGTTATTAGAGATAGTTAAAAATGAAAATAATGATTTAGATAAAATTAACTCTTTAAAAGATTTTTGCGAAGCAGAACTTGGAAAAGGTGCAATTATTTGTAATGACACTCCAGGTTTTTTAGGAAATAGAATAGGTGTTTTTGCAATGCAAGTTGCAATGACCGAGGCTTTTAAAATGAAACTTAGCATAGAAGAAGCCGATGCAATTTTTGGAAGACCAATGGGTATACCAAAAACAGGTGTGTTTGGTCTTTATGATTTAATTGGTATTGATTTAATGGCGGATGTTTTTAAGAAGTTTTATTAAAGAATTACCAGAAAATGATCCTTTTCAAATAGTTGCAGAAGAAATTCCTTTAGTAAGGACATTAATTGAAACTGGGTATACAGGTCGAAAAGGTAAGGGTGGGTTTTACAGGGTTAATAAAACTGGTGAAATTAAAGTTATGGAAGCAATTAATCTTGAAACTGGAGAGTATTCAGCAAGTAAAAAGATTAATATTAAATCAGATAAAGTAGATCTTAGAAAATTAATCTCAAAAGAAGATAAGTATGGCGAATATGCTTGGTCAGTTATTTCTAAGATTATTAAATATGCTTCTTCTTTAGTTCCATCAATTACAAAAGATTTTAATGATATTGATGAAGCAATGAGATTAGGTTTTAACTGGACTAAAGGTCCATTTGAAATGCTGGAAGAAATTGGGGTAGAAACTTTTTTTGGTAAGATCGATGATTTTAAAGGAAATACTTTTTTAGAAAATTTATCTCAAAACAAAAATCAAAATTTTTATGGATCTAGACAAAAATATACTGACATTGAAACATTTGGAAAAGCTAAAAAGAAAGCGTTAAGTGTGGATGGAAATAGCTCAGCTCAGATATATAGATTTAATGATTATAATATTGTCGAGTTTACTACCAAAGCAAATGCTCTAGACTATGATTCAATGGATGCTTTGAAAAAAGCTACAGACAAACCTTTGATTATAATAAATGAAAGTATGCAATTTTCTGCTGGAGTAAACTTGAGTTATACGATGGATTTTGCAAATAAGAATGATTTTAAATCGATAGAAAAATTCATTAGATATTTTCAAGAAACTTGCAAACATCTTAAGTATTCTAATCACCCAGTTATCTCTGCACCATCAGGATTAACACTTGGTGGAGGGTTTGAAGTTATGGTTCAAAGTAATTTTGTAGCTTCACATACAAATATTGTAGTTGGATTAGTGGAAACAATAGTTGGATTAATACCAGCTGGTGGTGGATGTAAGGAAATGTTAGCAAGATGGCTTGATACAGATGAGGCTAAAAATGATCCTCATTATGCTCCTCTTAAAGTATTTGATATTATTGGGTATGGAAAAACTGCTACTTCACCAGTTGAGGCAGAACCCTTAAAATATTTAAAACCTGAAGATAAAAAAATAATGAACAGAAATAGTTTATTAGAAGTTTCAAAAAAAATCTTAGATGACAATAAAGAATTTAAAGCTCCATTAGAAACAAAATTTAATCTACCAGGAAAAAAAGTTTTAGCAGAAATGAATAAAATTCTAGAAAAGCTTTACAATGAAAAAGTAATTCGTGAACACGGCGTTACAGTTGCAAAGGAATTGGCACATGTCTTGAGTGGAGGAGACACAACTATTGATAAAACTTTATCAGAAGATGATTTATTTAAATTAGAATTAGATGCATTTATGAGATTAATCGAAACAAAAGAAACTCAAGATAGAATTAAACACACACTAGCAACAGGAAAACCTTTAATTAACTAATATCTTTCGTCTTCTTTTTTCTTTATCTCATTTTCTAATATTTCTTCTTTTTTTTCTTCTATTACTTCTTCTTTTTTAAATTCTATTATTTTTTCACTTTCTTCTTTTTCTCTAATTAGCTGGTCATTAAACTTTTTAAGCAATTCTTCTTCTTTTGCTATTTGCTCCTTATCAAATTTTCTTTCCCACTCTTTTATTCTATCTTCTTCATCTTTAACTCTTTTCTCTTCAAGAATTCTAGCTTGAATTATTTTTTGTTCTTTTAAATTTTCTAATCTTATTTCTTCTTCTTTTAATTGTAATTCTTCTTGAATTTTTCTTTGATTGAAGTCATTTAATCTCAATTCCTTGAGTTCTTCTATTTCTAATTGTTCTTTCAGTCTAAGTTGTTTTTCTTTTTCTCTTAACTCATCAGCTTCTTTTAATATTTTTGTTTCTTTTTCTCTTAATCTTTCAACTTCAATATTTTTGATATTTTGTTCTATTTCTTCAAGTTTTTGTTTTTGATAATTTAATTTATGTTCTTCTTCATTTAACCTTTGCTCGTCTTTTTTTTGTTTATCAATCTCAATATTCCTTAATCTTTCTTCCTCATCTTTTATTTTCTGTTTAGCTTCGCGGGCATTCTGTCTCTCAAGAGCCATTAATTTATCATTTTCGATTTTGGCTTTTTGTTGCTCTTGTCTTATTCTTTGTTTTTCAAAAAAATCTAATCTTAGTTTTTCTTCTTTTAATTTTAAATCATCTTGTCTTACTTTTTCCTCTTCTTCGTCTCTTAGTTTTTGTTCTTCAGCCTTAATTCTTTGAGTTTCAAGTTTAATTTTTTTCCTTTCAATTTGCTGTTGTTGTTTTATAATTTTTATTTTCTGTTTTTCTTTTTTTTCTATTCTTTGTTTTTCTTCCTTTATTAGATCTAATTCGTTTTGTTTAATTAACCTTATTTCTTCATTTTTTTGTTTTTCTTGTTCTAACTTTTCTTTTTTTAATTCTTTAATTTTTTCTTCTTTTAATAATTTGATTCTATGAAGTTCTTTTTGATTAGCTCTTTCTTTGAATTTATTGTATTTTTCTATTAGAGATGATGATGTGAATTTTGTTAATTTTTCGAAATTAATATTTTTTAAAATTTTTAAGGGTTGGTCAATTAACTTTTTTCTGCTCAGATTAATTTTTTTACTAATTGTGCTTTTAAGAACTTTTTTCACAAGCTTATCTCATCAACTTTTGGATAATAATAATAGCATTAGAGTGGCTATAATGGGTTCAACTTGAGATTTTTATTCCTTATTAATTAAGCATTTTAAACCAATTAATGAAGTCAGGTCTTAAAATATATTCTGATCGTCTTTCATATTTTATTTTTTTTAGGACTTCTAATCCAAAAAGGACCCTTCCAACAGGTGTATATTCACCTTCAAATAAGGGCTCATCCTGTAAAATTATAAAAAATTGACTATCTTCAGTGTCGTTCTTAAATGTTCGAGCTAATCCAACACTTCCTTTGGTATAATTAAAGTTATTGTCGATTTCTGATTTAATAGCACCTAAACCTGATTTACCAGTGCCAATTTTTTCATAATTTAAATTTCCTTTTTTTCCAAACTCTAGGTCACCAGCCTGAATAAGTTTATTTTTAATTACCCTATGAAAAGCAATATTTTCATAAGCATTAGATCTAATTAAAGTAATAAATCTTTGAACAGCGTTAGGTGAAATATTTGGATAAAGTTCTATAATTACATTTCCACAAGGTGCATTTAAAATTGCAATATTGTTTGAGTTCTTAAAAGTAATATTCTTTGGATCAATATTTTTAACAAATAAACATTTATTTTTAACTATATAATATGTGCAGAAAGTCGTGATACCTAATAAAATTAAAAAAACAAAAATAAATTTCTCTGATGTAGAAGCTTTAATTTTTTTTATCATTAAAATGTAAATGAACTATCTACTTCTTTTATTTTATTTTCAATATATGAAATTTTATTATTTAAAATAGGGTCTGATTTACGAATTTTATTAATTTCTTTTTCCTTTAAAAATATCATGTGTGAATAAACTTCCGCCATATCTTCTGAGGCTGTTGACCTAGAATATTCTGTAAAAAAACCTTTCGTTTCTTTGTATTGTTCTAACCCTATATTTTTTGTACATGTAGAGCATTCAGCATATTTAAATTTAGAGTCATTAAATTTAATCCACTCTTCTTCATTAAAAACTTCTTTATGCTGAAGATGCATTACATGAAAAACTTCATGATGAATCACTCTTTCAAAGTAATCTTCATTAAATTTAATATCCAATATTAATGTTTTCATTACATTATCTGGAATGCCCGCTGTATATAATTCTGAAATTGACAAATTTTTGCACATAACAATATATTTTAGATTAATCTTTTTTAAATAATCATAAGAATATCTACTAAGATTTTTATGAATAATTTTATATTTTGCATCTAAATCTTTCTTATTTGAATTTGAACAAACAATATTTTTTTGAGTACCTAACCTAAAAGGTCTGGCAGCATAAAAATATTTAAGCTTATTTTTAGTATTTATTTCATAAATCTCTAAGTTGGGTATTTTGATAAGATTATAGATAGTGTTAGCCTTTAGTGGGCTAATAAAAATAATTAACAATAAAACAGCTCTTATTACGTTCATAATTATAAAGATAGAAGATATTCCATTATCAAAGAATGTGGTACATTTTATTTATAAATGAAAAAAGAAAGAAATAAAGACCCAATTCAACCTGTTAGTGGAACTAAAGTTCCAAGATTTGCTGGACCATCTACTTTTGCAAGATTGCCAGAACTAAGAGATGTTGAAAGCTGTGATGTAGCAATTGTTGGAATTCCATTTGACGCTGGTACAAGTTACAGACCAGGAGCCAGATTTGGACCAATGAGTATTAGACAAGCATCAAGACATTTAAGAACTAATTATCACCCAAGTTATGATGTTGAACCTTTTAAGGTGCAACAAGTTTCAGATGCTGGAGATATAACATGCAATCCATTTAGCATTGATGAATTGATAAAACAGATTGAAGCTGGAGCAACAGATTTATTGAATAAAGTTGGTGGTATAATTAGCCTAGGTGGGGACCATACAATTGCAGTACCTTTATTAAGAGCAATCAATAAAAAATGTAATGGACCAGTTGCTTTAGTGCATTTTGATGCGCATTTAGATACTTGGGATACGTATTTTGGTGCTCCTTATACACATGGAACTCCTTTTAGAAGAGCAAGAGAAGAGGGTTTATTTCTAGATGATGCTTCAATGCATGTTGGAATTAGAGGTCCTCTTTACAGCAGAGATGATATTAAAAATGATGAAGAATTTGGTTTTAAAATTATTCATTGTGATGAGTTTCAAACACAAGGCACAGATAAAATTGCTGAAAGAATTAGAAAAAGAGTTGGTAAGAATCCACTTTATTTGTCTATTGATATAGATGTTTTAGATCCAGCTTTTGCCCCAGGTACAGGTACGCCTGAAATTGCTGGTATGACCACAAGAGAGATGGTCAATGTTCTAAGAGGTTTATCTGGTTTAAATCTTGTTTCTGCTGATGTGGTTGAAGTTTCTCCGGCATATGATCATGCTGAAATTACATCATTAGCTGCAGCAACAATTGTTTACGAATTAACAAATTTATTTGCAAAATCATAAAGAAAGGATATTTATACAAAATGTTAGATAACAAAAAATTTTATATTAATGGTGAATGGGTTTTGCCAAAAAAGCCAAATGATTTTAAAGTAATAGACCCATCAACTGAAGAAGAATGTGCCGTTATATCTTTAGGTGGAGCAGAAGATGTAAATGATGCTGTAACTGCAGCAGCCAAAGCTTTTGAAACTTGGGCATTTTCGTCTAAAGAAGAGAGATTAAAATATTTAGAAGATTTGTATGTTGTTTATAAAAAAAGATGGGCGGATATGGCTAAGGCTATAACTCTTGAAATGGGAGCGCCAATTGACTTTTCAACACAATTACAAGCTGGAACTGGAGCTAGTCACATAAAATCTTATATAAAAGTTTTAAAAGAATATACGTTTGAAGCAAAATTAGGAGAACACGCTCTTAATAATAATATTTTACATGAGCCAAAAGGAGTTTGTGCATTAATTACTCCATGGAATTGGCCGATGAATCAAACTTGTTTAAAAGTAATACCTGCTATTGCTGCAGGTTGTACAATGGTGCTTAAGCCATCTGAAATAGCTCCATTATCATCGATGATTTTAGCAGAAATGATTGACGAAATTAAATTACCAAAAGGTGTATTCAATTTAGTAAATGGAGATGGTGCCGTTACTGGAAATGCATTAACAAGTCACCCTGATGTAAACATGGTTTCATTTACAGGTTCAACTAGAGCAGGTGCTTTAATCTCTCAAAATGCAGCAAGTGATTTTAAAAGAGTTAGCCTTGAACTTGGTGGAAAAGGAGCGAACATTATATTCAAAGATGCAGATGCAGAAGCTGTTGAAAGAGGTGCTCTTAGATGTTTTAGAAACTCGGGACAATCTTGTAATGCTCCAACAAGAATGTTGGTTGAAAAATCAATTTATGATGAGACAGTTGAAAGAGTAAAAAATTTTGCTAACTCAATGAAGGTTGATGTTGCATCAAAAGAAGGTGATCATATTGGACCTGTTGTTTCAAAAGCTCAATTTGATAAAATCCAAGCATTAATTCAAGTTGGTATAGACGAAGGTGCTAAATTAGTTGCTGGTGGAATGGGCAAACCAGAAGGGCTAGACAAAGGTTATTTTGTTAAACCTACTGCATTTGCAGATGTTAACAACAAAATGCAAATTGCAAGAACAGAAATATTTGGACCAGTTTTATCAATTATACCTTTTGAAACAGAGGAAGAAGCAATCAAAATTGCAAACGATACTCCTTATGGATTGTTAAATTTTATTCAAACTCAAGATCAAGAAAAAGCTAATCGTGTTGCTAGAAAATTAAGATCAGGAATGGTTGATATTAATGGTGCTGGTTTAGCTCCAGACGCTCCTTTTGGAGGATATAAACATTCAGGTATTGGCCGTGAAGCTGGAAAATTGGGCCTAGAAGAATATTTAGAAGTTAAAGTAGTAAGTGGTTGGAACGACTAATTTATAATAGAATTATCTTTAATTCCCTCAAGCAGATTTAAACATTTTTTTAGTTCATCAAGAATTATGAATTCATCAATTTTATGTGCTTGTTCAATTGAACCTGGACCACATACAACAGTGCTAATTCCTATTTCTTGAAATAATCCAGCTTCTGTCCCAAAAGAAACTACTTCTCTAGTGTTGTCACCAGTAAGACTTGAAACTAATTCACAGGCATTAGATTTTTCATCTCTGTCAAAACCTACAACCTCACCAATTATATTTTTTCTAATAGAAGAATTTTGAAATATTTTTTTCATATCGGGTAAAAGTATTTCATTAGCATATTTATCTAATTCTGAATTTAAAAATATACCATCTTCTTTTACGACTGGTCTTGTTTCCCAATTAACATGACACTTATCTGCAATTACATTGTGTGCTATACCACCAAAAATTCCACCTATGGAAAGTGTTGAGTGTGGAGGGTCAAAAATTGAGTCTTTAGGAGCTCTTTTTTTAAGCTCTTCTCTTAATTCTATTAATTTATTTACATATCTAGAAGCATACTCAACAGCACTAACGCCCTTATGAGGAGCAGAACTATGACCTGCTAATCCCTCAAAATAAGTTGTATATTCATAGCAGCCTTTATGAGCATCGATGATTTTCATATTTGTTGGTTCACCTATAATACAAATACCATCTTTAACACCTCTTTTTTTTAACTCTTCAATTAAAATTGGAGCTCCTATGCAGGCAGTTTCTTCATCAAAGGTATAAGAAAAATGAATATCTCTATTTAAATTAGCTTTTGCATAAATTGGAGCAAATGCCAATGTACAAGCAATAAAACCTTTCATATCACAAGCACCTCTCCCAAAGAGTTTGTCATTTTTTATTGTTGCAACAAATGGATCTGTACTCCATCCTTTTGAAACTGGCACAACATCCGTATGACCAGATAAAATTATTGGTTTTTTACCACTTGGTTGTTTAGCCTTTAATGTTGCAAAAAGATTAACTCTTTTTTTTTCATCATCAAAAGTTTTAAATGATGTTGCACCTAGTTTTTTTAGAATTTCATCACAATAGTTAATCAAAGAGCTATTATCTTCTCCAGAAATTGTTTTGAAGCTAATTAAATCAGTTAAAATTTTAACTGAATTATTAAATAATTGATCTGAACTATTTTCTGTACTCATAAATAACTTCTATTATATATTAAATATATGAAAGAACAAATAACCTATGATGACTTTGATAAAATAGATATTAGAGTTGGAACTGTAATATCGGTTAAAAAAAATGAAAAAGCTAGAAAACCTTCACTAGTAATTGAAGTGGATTTTGGAAAAGATATAGGTGTTAAGCAATCATCTGCGCAAATTACCCATTATTACAATGAAGAAAATTTAAAAGGCAAACAAGTTATTGGGGTTTGTAACTTTCCAGAAAAAAATATTGCTGGTGTAGTTTCACAAGTTCTTATTTTAGGTTCGATTGATAAAGAAGGTAAAGTTATATTAGCTCACCCTTCTCAAGAATCTGAAAACGGTCTTCCAATAGCTTAATTTTTTATGCATCCAGAATTATTATTATTAATAGGAATTTCTCTATCATTGGGATTTACACCAGGACCAAATAATGCTGTTGCTGCATATTCAGGTTTTAATTTTGGTATCAGAAAAACTTTACCATTAATCTTAGGAGTTGGCTTTGGTTATACAACTTTAATTATATTAATTAATTTTGTTTTAATATCAACTTTCAAAAATTACCCAATCATTCAGGAAATTATCAGAGTTCTTGGAACAATTTTTTTAATTTATCTAGCTTATAAAATTTCATTTTCCAAAATTTCTTCAGATGGGAAAACAGAAAATCCAGTAAAGTTTTTTGATAAATTTATCTTTCAATTTATAAATCCAAAAGGAGTAATGGCTGGAATTACATTGAGTTCAAATTTTGTAGAACAAGGGGAAAACTACTTAAATCACTCTATTTGGGTAATTATAGTTTGTAGTATAACAGCATTTTTAAGTATCACTTCGTGGTCATTTTTAGGTAAGTTTTTAAGGAAATTTGCTACAAATAATAATTTTATTAAACGATTTAATTATGCTATGTCATTGCTACTTATCGTTTGTATAATAGGGTTCTACATCTAAAACTAAATGAAACCAGGAAATAAAAATTCATATAATTCATTAAAATCTATCAGTATAAATGATACTGAGTATAAATATTATTCTTTATCGGAAGCAGAAAAAAATGGTTTGGATGGAATTTCAAAACTTCCAAAGTCTCTTAAAGTCTTATTAGAAAATTTATTAAGATATGAAGATGATTTATCAGTTACTAAAAGTCAAATAGAAGCAATTAAGGAATGGTTGAAGACAAAAAAATCATTAACTGAAATTGCTTACCGACCAGCTAGAGTTTTATTACAAGACTATACTGGAATTCCAGCTGTAGCTGATCTTGCAGCTATGAGAGAAGCGGTTAAAGAAAAAAATAAAGATCCCAATACAATCAATCCACTTTCTGCAGTTGATCTAGTTATTGATCACTCTGTACAGGTTGATAAATCTGCAAACTCAAATTCATTTGAAAAAAATGTTGATATTGAATTTAAAAGAAACGGTGAGAGATACTCCTTCTTAAAATGGGGACAACAAGCTTTTAATAACTTTAGAATTGTTCCTCCTGGAACTGGGATTTGTCACCAAGTAAATTTAGAATATTTATCAAAAGTTGTCTGGTCTGAAAAATTTCAAGATGAGGATTATTTATTTCCTGACACATTAGTTGGTACTGATAGTCATACTACTATGGTTAATGGCTTATCTGTTCTTGGGTGGGGTGTTGGTGGAATTGAAGCAGAAGCTGGAATGTTAGGTCAGCCAATTTCAATGTTAATCCCTGAAGTAATAGGATTTGAAGTAACAAATAAAATGCCAGAAGGCACGACTGCAACAGATTTAGTTTTAACGGTAGTAAAAATGTTAAGAGATAAAGGGGTTGTGGGAAAATTTGTTGAATTTTATGGAGAAGGTTTAAAGAATTTAACTCTTGCTGATAGAGCAACAATTGCAAACATGGCGCCAGAATATGGAGCAACATGTGGGTTTTTTCCAATTGATGAAGAAACATTAAAATATTTAAGATTTTCAGGAAGAGATGAAAATACAGTCAATATAGTTGAGAAATATGCAAAAGAACAAGGTTTGTGGGCTAATGATCAAATTGAATTTACTGATACTTTATCACTAGACATGTCTACAGTTGTTCCAACTATTTCGGGACCTAAAAGACCTCAGGACAAAGTTTTGTTAACAGATGCATCTTCCGGATTTAAAAAAGTTTTTGAAGATGCAACTAGTAGAAAAGAGCAACATGTTTCAAAAGTATCAGGAACAGATTATGAAATTAAAGATGGCTCAATATTAATTGCAGCTATTACTTCATGTACTAATACATCTAATCCAAATGTATTAATTGGTGCTGGTTTATTAGCAAAAAAAGCAGTTGAGCTTGGTTTGCAAACTAAACCATGGGTTAAAACATCATTAGCACCAGGCTCACAAGTAGTTACAGATTATTTAGCAAAAGCAGGACTAAATGTATTTTTAGATAAACTTGGTTTTAATTTAGTTGGATATGGTTGCACGACTTGTATAGGAAATTCAGGACCTTTACCGGAGGAAATTGTTAAAGCAATAGACAAAGAAAACATCTACGCTGTGTCAGTTTTATCTGGAAATAGAAATTTTGAAGGAAGAATATCTCCACATATAAAAGCTAATTACTTAGCATCACCACCACTTGTAGTAGCTTATGCACTTGCTGGTCATATGGAATTTGATTTATACAAAGAACCTTTAGGAAAAAGTAAAGATGGTAAAGATATTTTTCTAAAAGATATTTGGCCATCTAATAAGGAAATTGAAGACACATTAGAGAATCTCTTAATGCAGAGATGTTTGTTAAAAGATATTCAAATGTTTCAGAGGGACCTAAACAGTGGCAAGAAATTAAAACTGAAAATACAAGTATTTATAATTGGGACTCTGGTTCAACCTATGTAAAAAAACCACCATTTTTTGAAAATTTATCTGATCAACCTGAAGGATTTAAGCCCATTAAAGATGCAAGACCACTTTTGATTTTAGGAGACATGGTTACAACTGATCACATTTCTCCAGCAGGAAATATTCAAAAAGAAAGTCCAACAGGAGAATATTTTATGGAACATCAAATACTTCCAACGGACTATAACTCGTACGGATCAAGAAGAGGCAATCATGAGGTAATGATGAGAGGTACTTTTGCAAATATTAGAATAAGAAATGAAATGGCTCCAGGAACAGAAGGTGGATTTACAAAACTATATCCGGAAGAAAAAGTGATGCCTGTTTATAGTGCCGTAGAGGAATATAAAAAAGAGGAACGGATCTTGTTGTTATAGGTGGAAAAGAATATGGAACAGGATCATCAAGAGATTGGGCTGCGAAAGGAACAAAGTTATTAGGTGTGAAAGTAGTAATAGCAGAAAGCTTTGAAAGAATTCATAGATCTAATTTAATTGGAATGGGTGTTTTACCGCTTCAATTTACCGAAGGAAACGACAGGATAAACTTAAAATTAATTGGATCAGAGTTAATAACCGCTCTTCAAATAGAGGAGGGTATAAATGCATCAGATCATGTTCAGGTTGAAATAAAATATGCCTCTGGAGATATTAAAAAGATTAAAACTCTATGTAGAATAGACACTAAAAACGAATTAGAGTATTATAAAAATGGTGGAATACTTCAATATGTATTGAGGAATATGATATAAAAATGGACGAAGAAATTACAATCATTAGACTCTACACGCAAGAAATGAAAGAATTAGAATTTTTTTATAAATAATAAAAAAAAACTTATAGTAATTGTCTCAATAATATTAGTAATTATAATTGGGTATATTTCATTTGAAAAATCTAAAGAAAGAACCAAAATTAGATTAGGAAATCAATATAACTTAGCTACGATAAATTATAAAATTAGGACCCAAAACAATTAATTAAAGGTTTAATTAATATAATTAAAGCAAATGACGCAACCTATTCACCTCTAGCATTATATTTTTTAATAGATAACAATTTAGTAAAAGAGTTAGAAGAAATTAACATTTTATTTGATGAGCTAATTAATAAAACCAATCTAGAAAAAGAGATTAAAAACCTGAATATTTATAAAAAAGGGCTTTTCAACAGTAATTTTGTACAGGAAAATGAATTATTAAAAATATTAAACCCTATAATTAACTCTGAAAGCATATGGAAATCCCATTCCCTACATCTTGTTGCTGAATATTTTTACTCAAAAGGCGAAAAACAAAAAGCTAAAGAGTTTTTTAACCAGATTTTAGTATTACCTAAAGCTAACAAGGACAATTAAAGCTAGCATCACAAAAGAGACTAAATAGAGATCTAGGTGAATAAAGCACTTTATCACTCTTAATACTATTTATCTTAAACAACTGTTCAGCAAGTCAAAAAAGTAGTTTTGGGATAAAGATAACAAAGATCAAAAAAAAATTGAAAATACCAAAACTTGTTTTAACTAAACAAGAAGGTTCGAAGAAGAATTTAATTCAAATCTTTACGTTAAAATATCCAATGGAAAGTTTAATCAAAATAGCTTGAATAATCAAAATGACATGGGAGAGCTAGCTTATGAGGGTGGTTTAGAAAAAATATCAAAATATAAATTTTCTAAAATTTAATGATTTTGATTTCATAAACCCTAATCCTTATTTTCATAATAAACATTTGGTATTTTTTGACAACAAAGGTGCAATAATTTTGTTATGATGAAAACCCAAAGATAATATGGGAAAATAATTTTTATAATAAGAGTGAAAAAAAAATCAACCAAGATTTAATTTTTGCAGTAAAAAGCAATATATTAATTGTTACAGATGGTGTGGCAAAATATTATGCGATTAATATTGATACTGGAGAACTTTTATGGACAAAAACAAATATAGTACCTTTTCAATTCTAACATTAAGATTAAAGATGGTGAATTTTATGTAGTAGACTATAAAAATATTTTAAGATGAATTTCAATGCACGATGGCTCGGAAATTTGGAATTTAAAACTGAAAAATGTTAACAAAATCAAATACAAAAAATATCCATTGTTCTCAATAAAAAAAAATATTTATTTTAATAATTCTATTGGTGATGTCACAGCTCTAGATATAAAATCTGGGCAGCTTAGTCGGCAATTACCCACACCGAATAACGATATTCGTCAAACTGCATTTCTATTATCAAATTCAGAATTAGTCATCAATGAAAATTCAATATTCTTTTCTAATAATAAAAATGCATTTTACTCTATTAATTTACAAACGGGTTTTGCTAATTGGATAACTGAAATTAGTTCAGACCTTAAACCTGTAATTATTGGCAACCTTGTAATTCTTTATCTGAAAAAGGATATTTGGTTGTAGTTGATGAAAAATCAGGAAATATTATTAGAATTAATGAGTTTTTATAAAGATTATAAAGATAAAAAAAGAAAACAGATAAAACCAACAGGCTTTATTGTAGCTTTGAATAGATAATATACTTAACTACTAGTGATGGAAAATTAATTATTTAAATAGTAACGAAGGTAATATCTTGAATGTAGTAAAAATCTCAGGAGGCAAAATTTTACAACCCTTTATAAATGAAAATAATCTTTTTTTAATAAGCAATGGTTCTATTATCAAACTAAAATAAATAATGTTTTTGATGTTGCTTGATAAACTGGGTAGAAAAAAAGTAGTCTTAGATCGTGGTCCTTCCCATCCCAAATTTAATGAGGCTAAACCCTGGATGAATAGATATTATGTCTTATTAAGACATAGGCCAAAATGGTTTCCATTTAATATTTTATTACACGAAATGTTAGCTGACGATCATGGGGAAGGAGTTCACAATCATACATTTCCTTACATAACAGTGATATTAAGAGGGGGGTATTGGGAAACACTAAATACTGGAAGATTTTGGAGATCGCCTGGATATATTGGTTTCAGGTCAGCAAATAATTTACATAGAGTTGATCTTAAACCAGAAACAAGACCACTTACCTTGTTTATATCTGGCCCCTTTGGATTAAGAAAAGGCCCTAGATCAGAATATGGTATAGATTTTAAAACAAAAAAATGAATTTAAATAAATTATTTCTTAGTTATTGTAAAATAAATAATTTAGAAATTAATCCCAATCAATTAGATCTAATAAAAGAGTTGAATTTATTTTATAATCAAAACTTTAATAAATCACTTTTAAAAAAAATATTTACTAAAAATTATAAAACAGGGTTTTATTTACAAGGCGATGTGGGTGTAGGTAAAACCATGATATTAAATTTTTTTTATAATAATTTTGATAAAACTAAGCAAAGATTTCATTTTAATGAGTTTATGATTAGTTTTCATGACTTTATATTTAAAAATAAAGAAAATACGCAAGAAAATATTATAGATAAATTTGTCAAAAAACTAAAAAGTAAATTTAAATTAATTTATTTTGATGAGTTTCAGGTTACAAACATCGTAGATGCCATGATTTTAGGTAGCTTATTCAAAAAAATATTTAACGAGAATATAAAAGTTTTATTTTCATCAAATACTAAAATAAATGACCTTTACAAAGATGGATTACAAAGAGATCAATTTCTTCCCTTTATTAAAATAATGAAGGAAAGATCAAATCAGTCAAAATTGATTATCAAAGATGATTATAGAAAGTCTGTAAAAAATAAAAATGAAAGATATTTTTATCCATTAAATGAAATCAACAAATTTTAAACTTAATAAATTTTTTAGAAAAATAACTAAAAATCTTACTAATAAAGAAGTAATCTTAAGCATTAAAGGTAGAAAGCTTACTATCAAGAATTACTTTGATGGAATAGCACGTTTTGATTTTAAAGAGTTATGTTCTAAAAATATTGGAGCAGAAGATTATATAAAAATAACTGAGGTATGTAATTTTATTGTTATAGAAAATATTCCAATTTTTAAAAGTGACAATTCTAATCAGCAACAAAGATTTATTACTTTAATTGATATTCTTTATGAAAAAAAAATACCACTTATGGTTACCTCTCAATTACAATTAGACTTATTAAACTCTTCAGAAGATTTAAAAAAAATATTTAAAAGAACTATAAGTCGACTGTATGAATTAACATCTATTAAGTATACGAAGTTATGAGACAAGAGTTTTTTAACTTAGAATTGGGTACTGATGGCCAAAGACTTTATGAATTTACAAACCAAACTAACAAGTGGATCAATGACAATGAATTTAATAATGGAATTATCAATATAAGCATTCAACACACCAGTGCTTCTTTAATAATTCAAGAGAATGCCGACCCAGATGTTCAAACTGACATAATAAATTTTTTTAATAAACTGGTACCAATGGATAATTCCCTTTACCTTCATACAGCAGAGGGAAAAGATGATATGCCTGCACACATTAAGTCTGCACTAACTAATAATCAAATATCTATAAGTGTTAAAAATAATGAGCTATTACTTGGTACTTGGCAGGGGTTATATCTTTTTGAGCATAGAATTGAGAAACAAAACAGATTGATTGTTCTACATTATTTTGGTGATTAGTTTTTCTTAATTGTTTTAAAAGCATCTAACGCAGCATTTCTTGCTTTAGCGTGATCTACAATTGGTTTTGGATAGTTGACACCGATAACTACTTTAATTTGTTCTTGGTATTTAGTTTCCAGTTCCCATGGTTTATATAAAAATTTATTGGGCATGTTTTTAAGTTCTGGCACCCATTTTTTTGTATAAATCCCATCTTTGTCAAATTTTTCACCCTGAAGAATAGGGTTGAAGATTCTGAAAGTAAGGAGCTGCATCTGCGCCACATCCTGCAACCCATTGCCATTGGGCAACGTTACTAGCTTCATTATAATCAACCAAACAATTTTTAAAATGTTTTTCACCTTCCATCCAATGAATTCTTAAATGCTTAACAAGAAAAGAAGCAACGATCATTCGCACTCTATTATGCATCCATCCTGTTTCATATAATTCTCTCATTCCTGCATCTACGATGGGGTATCCTGTCAGACCAGCTTTCCAAGCTTTAAGAAATTTATCATTTTTAACCCAAGGAAAATTATTGAAATCTTTTCTAAGGTTACCTTTTAACATTTGTGGAAAGTAATTAATTAAACTATGGGAAAATTCTCTCCATCCTAACTCATTAATATATTTCCTATAGCCAATTTTTTTAATTTTAATTTCTTGGCATTTCTTCCAAATTGTTTCTACATGTATTTGGCCAAATTTTAAGAAAGGAGATAACTTGGAGGTTCCATTAACACCTGGAATATCTCGTGCATCTCCATAGTCCTCAATTCTATTATTTATCAATTCTTGTAAATATTTTTTAGCTTCTTTTTCAGATGGTATCCAGTATTTCTCAAATTTCTTATGCCAATCTTTTTTAGGCAAAATTTCTTTTATAGAAATTGAATTTTTAAATATACTTATTTTTTTAACTTTTGACTTAATTTGTATCAATTTAGAAGGTGCTTTCGAAATATAATGTTGTTCAGTTTTTTTCCAAAATGGAGTGAATACTTTATAGGGTGTGCCATCGTCTTTAGTCATTTCCTGAAACTCTACAAGAATGTTTCCTTTAAAATATTTATATTGAACTTCATTCTTAATAAATAGATCTCTTATTTTTTTACCTTTGTTAATTACATCTGGCTCATAAACTTTACTCCAATAAACAGTAACATCATCTTTCTTTTTTAAAATTGATAATATCTCTAGTTCATCACCCAACTGAATTTCTAATGTAATATTTAATTTTTTTAGATCTATATTAAAATTTTCTAATGATTTAGACAGCCACCATTTTTGGGCCTCTCTTTTTTTATCAAAGTTATTTGGGTTATATATATAAAGGGCATTTACATGCTCATGATTTTGAGTTGCAGTAGCTAACGCTTCGTTATATTCAATTCTGAAATCTTCTCTTATCCAAACAATGGCTTTTTTTGTCATATTTACTTAGATTTTTTGTAATCCATCACTTAGTAATTTTTGGTACATTGCATTATCAGTTAAACCCTCACAACCAAATAAAAGTACGTTTGATTGTTCATTTAACTCTAACTTATCTAAGTATTCTTTATTATTAAATGAGCCTATTAACGCAATTATACCTGGAACCGCACATTCGCCGCCAATTATTTTTTCATCAGATAAACGTTTTTCTGCTAGTAATGCAACAGTAGTTGAGATTGCTTCATCAGGTATAGTTAAACAATAATTTGAAGAATTTTTTAAAATCTCCCAGGCAATACTTGATACATCTCCACAAGACATTCCACCCATTACTGTTTCTTTTTTTATATCAACACTTGTGGGTTTATTATTCTTAATACTTTGAAAAACACAATCTGCATTTTCTGGTTCAATGATAATAAATTTTGGAATATCTTTTGATAATTTTGCAAAGCCAGCAATCATTGCTGCAGCCATTCCTCCGACACCTGCTTGAAGAAATACATGTGTTATCGTATTAGATTTTATTTCATCTAAGATTTCTTTAACCATTATGGTGTATCCAGCCATAATTAATTTTGGTACTTCCTTGTAACCTTCCCAGGACACATCTTGTACAATTTCCCAATTATTTTCTTTAGATTGTTTTACGCATTCTTTTAATGAATTATCATAATTACCCTTAACTCTAATAACCTCAGCATCCAATTTACGCATAGCTTCAGCTCTAGAATCACTAACAAATTCACTTATAAATATTTTACACTTCAACCCAAGTCTTTGAGCTCCCCAGGCTACAGATCGGCCATGATTTCCTGCTGTAGCTGTTGATACAGTTATATCTTTTTTTTCACTAGCAATCTTGTAAACAGCAAAAGCTCCACCTAACGCCTTAAATGACTTAAGTTCAAATCTTTTATCTTCATCTTTGTAGTAAATATTTTTGAATTTTAGTTCATCGTTTAATTTGTTTAATCTAATTAGTGGAGTAGGAGCATAGTTATCCCAACTAGATATGGCCAATATCGCTTCATCTATAAATTTTTCTGGTAATTGAGTGAGTATATTTTTTTTATCAAAATTATACTCTTTATTTTCTAAAAAAGATGTAATGGACCAAAGGTCTTTCTGAAGGATTGATTTCATTTTTATTAACAATCAAGAGTGCTATTTTTTTCCCAATGAGTTACTGAGCTTTTCTTATCAAATTTTTCTTCTTTATTAAAATCTTTAATTTCTATATTTTTTAATTTTATGTAACTTGTTATAACATCATCTCCAAATGCTTCCTTAAGTTCTTTGCTATTTTTAAGAAAATTTAAAGCATCCTCAATTTCATTAGGTAATTTTTTTAAATTTGGATAATTTTTGTAATCAGTGTACATATTACAAGTTAATGCTTCACCTGGGTTAATCTTATTATTTAAACCGTGAAGTCCTGCAGCAATAATACCAGCTTGAAGTAAGTAAGGGTTAGATGAACCGTCCATTAATCTTAACTCAAATCGACCTGCATCTGGCACTCTAATCATATGTGTTCTGTTATTTCCTGTATAAGAAATACTACTTGGTGACCATGTTGCACCAGATTTTGTTGGTGGTGCATTTATTCTCCTATAGCTATTAACTGTTGGATTAAAAAATGCAGAAAGTGGTTGGGCTAAATTCATTACACCCCCTAAGAAATTATAAGCAAGTTTACTTATACCAAGTTTATCACTGGTATCTAAAAATTTATTCTTGTCATTATTCCAAAGAGAAACATGAGCATGACAACCATTCCCAGTTAAATTACTAAAAGGTTTTGGCATAAATGTTGCTCTAAGCCCATGTTTTTCTGCTAAAGATTTTACCATATATTTAAAGAAGACATGTCTATCTGCTGTAATTAAACAATCATCATAATCCCAATTCATTTCAAACTGTCCATTAGCATCCTCATGGTCATTTTGATATGGATGCCACCCCATTTTAATCATAGCATCACAAATTTCCTTAATTAAATCATACCTCCGCATTAATGATGATTGATCATAACAAGGCTTTGATTGAGTATCTCGTATATCTGCAATACTTGAACCATCTTGAGAAATCAAAAAATATTCACACTCTACCCCAGATTTCATTTGTAATTCTTTTTTATTCAATTTAGCTATTTGCTCTTTAAGCATAACCCTTGGGGAGGCTTTTACAGGTTTTCCACCCATCCACAAATCTGATGCAAGCCAACCAACTTCTTTATTCCAAGGTAATTGAATTAAACTATCTGGATCTGGAATAGCAAACATGTCTGTATCAGCAGGCGACATATCCAGCCATGTTGCAAAGCCAGCAAAGCCAGCACCATTTTTTTGCATTTCTCCAATTGCTTCGGTTGGTACTAATTTTGATCTCAAGATACCAAATAAATCTACAAAACTGATTAAAAAGTATTTAATTTTTTTTACTTTAGCAATTTTAGATAAGTTTTTTGCCATTACCTTAAAAAATAAAAAATAGCTTCCTTATAATAAATTAAATTTCCACCAATAATAATTATTATAGCCGCAATAACTCCATACTTTGCTTTTGGAAATACTACGCCAATCATTTTGCTTGGTCTTTGATCTTCGTTATTATTTTCAGTCATTATAAAATTTTATGAAAAAAGGGCACTACAATTAAGTAGTGCCCAAATTTTAATTCATATTACCAATCGGTAATATTGCTCTTATGGTCATTAGCACCATGTCTTTTTCTAGCCAATCTTGCGAGTTTCTCACTCTCAGATCTAGCAGTCAAAACATGCCAGCCAATCCAGAAAACTACACCTAGAATAACTAGTAAAGTTTCACTAGATCCAGCTCCTGGGTAAACTGCCCCAACAACTTCCTTAGCACTTAAATGATCTATCCAGTTTGTTACTGTAGCCATATTTTTCTCCTTTACCTAGTTGAAGAGGCGACCGCTTTTTCAGCTTCTCTATCGTCCTCCATTATTTCATAGTCTAGTCCTGCTATTTCAACTTCACGCGGTATTCTTAATTTACCAAAAGCGCTTAGTACTCTAGCAATAACGTAGCCTGGCAACATTCCAAGAACTCCGAACATTATAATTGCTCCAAGGAATTGTCCCAGTGGATTGATTGATGCATAAGTTGATCCGTCCCACATAGCTCCAACACTGTATCCAGATGAAGGATAGCCATTTAAAACAAATCCACAAATTATAAGACCAACAACTCCTGCATAACCATGTACTGCTACTGCACCAACTGCATCATCAATTTTGAACTTACGTTCAACCCAGTAATGCATTTTGTATGCTATAACAACACCGATCGCACCAATAAGCATTGCTTGTATCGGGTGATACAAATCATTACCTGCAGATGCACAGATGATCCCAGCTAGTCCACTTGAGTAAGTCCAGAATGGATCACCTTTAGCGACCACGTATCCAGCCAATAATCCACCTGATAATGACATCAAGAAGTTATAGGTTATTCCACTCAGTGTAGTAGGGGTTACATATATGTTTGTTGCTGTCCAGTAAGTTACACCTTCCATTCCATATTCAGGTCCAAGATCAAATATCGGTATATTACATGCCGCATAAAATCCCCAGAAACCAGTATAGATTAAAAATAATCCAACTGTAACTAGCCATGGGTTTCTTGGTCCTATATTTCTAGGTTCACCACTTGATGAGAACTTTCCAATTCTAGGCCCTAAAACGATTAGAACACCTAAAGCAAACCCACCCGCAATTGCGTGAATTACTCCTGATGCATAAGCGTCATGATATCCTAAAATTTTAAGCATCCATCCATCAAAGTGCCATCCCCAAGCAGCATCAATTACCCAGAAGCACGAACCAATTGCAATTGCTAAAATACCAAATGCAAAAGTTGTAATTCTTTCAATGATTGCTCCAGAAACAATTGAAGCAGCTGTCCATGAAAATAGTAAGAATGCAGCCCAGAATACTCCACTTATACGGTCACCTAAGTTGACAGCCATAAATTCAGTATTTGCCACATACCACTTCGCACTAAAAGTACTTTCGTCAGTAATTAATGCTGAACTCTCATTCATTATTGATGGAGCTATCCCCGGTCCTGTTGGGAATGCCCAGTAAATCCACCAACCAAAGAAAAACCAGGTTACCGTTACTAGAGGTATTACCATGGTATTTTTCATTAAAGTGTGTTGGTGATGTTTATAACGCGAAGCTCCAACTTCATACATACAAAACCCGACGTGAATTCAGGAACATTAATACTACTGTTACCCAGTAGTAAAATTCTGTAAATATAACTGTAAGAGCACCTAATTGATCATCCATAATCTCTCTCTCCTTGTTAATTTAGGAAAGCTTACGAGATTTTAATAGGTGTGACAAACTATACAGTGCTTAAATAGATAAGCAATAACGGTATAATTAAAAAAATAATCAACCTTTGATTGACGGACTAAAACTTAAGGTAAGCTTTTTTCAAATCAACAAGAGGGTGCTTTTTAGACATTTGAAACTTAACTAAAAGCTCTCTTGCAATCATATCTCTGTCTTGTTGGTTATTTGGTAATTTGATTGATTTTGGAATTGTAACCCAACCATTTGCGTTTCTACAAAATACAGCAGGTCTATCCTCTTCATAACCCATATGAATATCTTCTAACCAGTTAAGATCATCCCATCCCATCGCTTCTACATATTTTTTTAAAAATGGAGTCATCTTCTTATAGTCAGGTAATAGGTTAACGTCATATCTATAACCGATATGTTGCCCAATCATTTTTTCTCTAGCAGTCTCTTTAGATTTTCCACCTAGATTTTCTTTTTTTACTTTTGTTTTTGTTTTTTTCTTAACCATAATTACCTCCTTATATTTTGTGATAGTTATCAACACCAACAGTGAAGTTAGTTCCTGTTAACGGAACTTTAGCTAATGCAGATGACTCCATTGTTAGAGCAGCTAAATCTTCAGGCTCTAAGGAGTGAATATTTGTCTTACCACAAGCTCTTGCTAAAAGTTGAGCCTCTAATGTCATTGCATGAAGGTAATTATAAACTCTTAATGCAGCATCATCAGGATTTAATCTAGCTCTTAATTTAGGATCTTGCGTTGCAACACCAACTGGACAACGACCAGTATGACAGTGATAACATTCGCCAGCTTTTACACCCATTTCTTTTTCAAAATTTGCTTCTGGTATATCTTTATTACAGTTTAAAGCCATTAAAGCACCAGTCCCAATTGCTATTGCATCAGCACCTAGAGCTAAAGCTTTCGCCATATCAGCACCATCTCTAACACCACCAGCATAAATTAAAGTTACTTGTCCAGTTTTACCAACATCATCAATAGCCCTTCTAGCTTCTCTGATTGCGGCAATTCCTGGAATACCAGTATTTGCAGCAGCTATGTGAGGACCAGCTCCTGTTGAACCTTCCATACCATCTAAAAATATTGAGTTAGGATTACATTTTGCAGCCATACGAACATCGTCATAAACTTTTGATGCACCTAGTTTTAATTGAATTGGTACTTTGTTTTTTGTAAGTTGTCTTAATTCTTCAACTTTTAAAGCTAGATCATCTGGACCTAACCAGTCTGGGTGTCTTGCTGGAGATCTTTGATCAATACCAGATGGTAGAGATCTCATTTCTGCAACTTGATCAGTAACTTTTTGACCCATTAAATGTCCACCCATTCCAACTTTTTGTCCTTGACCAATAAATACTTCAATTGCATCAGCTAGTTGAGCGTGATGAGGATTAAAACCATATCTTGATTGGATACATTGGTAATACCATTTTTCAGAATATCTTCTCTCATCTGGAATTATTCCACCTTCGCCAGAGCATGTTGCACTTCCAGCCATTGTTGCTCCTCTTGCTAAAGCAGTTTTTGCTTCATAAGAAAGTGCTCCAAAACTCATACCTGTAATATATACTGGTATATCTAGTTCAATTGGGTTTTCACAATTTGGTCCGATAATGGTCTTTGTTTCACATTTTTCTCTATAACCCTCAATTACAAATCTTGTAAGAGTTCCCGGTAAAAATACTAAGTCATCAAATGTAGGAATTTTTTTCATTAATGCCATTCCACGCATTCTGTATCTTCCAAGTTGAGCTTTAATATGAATATCGTCTATAACTTCAGGAGTAAAAATAGCGTTGTGACCTAATAGACTTTTGTTTCTTTTGCCCTCTTCGTGTGCATGAACATCAGCTTTACCACCAACACTTCCATTAGTTTTTTTTAATTTTTTACTATTTTTTTTAACTTTCTTTTTAGCCATTAGATAGCTCCTTTCTTTTCATGAGGTTCTAGATTATCATAGTTCCAAAGTTTTTTCCCTGCGACTATTTTTGTCATTTTACTGACGTCAAATTTTTCACCTATCTCTGCAACTTTTAATTTTCTTTTTAACCAATCTTGATCACTGTCTGTAAGATCTGATGGAACAGCATCACTTCCAAATGATCCTATTTTTCCACCAATGAATATTGTTCCATCATACATTGAGTCACCTAAATTTATTCCAACATCACCTAGAATAATAATTCTTCCTCTTTGCATCATAAAACCTGTAAAAGCTCCAGCATCACCACCAACAATGATAGTTCCACCCTTCATGTCAATACCAGTTCTTGCACCAACACTTCCTTTGCAAATTAAATCACCACCTCTTATAGCGGCACCAAAGCAAGATCCTGCATTTTTTTCTATAACAACTTTTCCTGCCATTAAGTTTTCAGCACAAGACCAGCCAACTCTACCATTAATTCTAACAGTAGGTCCATCACAAGAACCCATACCAAAATAACCCAAACTTCCTTCAAAAATTAAGTTTAATTTATTTAGAATACCGACACCTAAACTATGTTTTCCCTGAGGGTTTTTAATAACAATTGTTCCAAAACCTTGGCTCATTAAGTTATCAATTTCTTTATTAGCTTCTGGAGCTGTCATTTCTTTAACATCTAGATCTGTTCTTTTATTAAAATCCACATCATAAGTTCCAAAATAATAAAGATTTTCACCTTCGTCAGGATTAAAAAACTTTTGCTGAGTTCTTCCTGTTAAAACTTCTGTGTGCATGCCCATTGACTGGGACTTTGTTTTTTTCTCTGTAGTCTTTAAATTTGCCATACTTTTACCTCTCCATCATATGGATCATATGTATCAATTTCTTGAGGAAGAATTGCTCTAATTGCAATTTCTTCAGATCCCATTGCTATTAAATTATCAGACTCATAAAGAACTAATGGTTTTGCTGCCATTGTATCTTTTGCCATTCCTAATGAGTTTTTTGTTGCAACAAAGTAAGTAAACACTCCATCAAGACCCGTTAAAGAATCTTTCATACCTTCTTCAAGGGTTGCACCATCTCTCAATTTTTTTGCTAGATATACTGCAATTAACTCTGAATCACATTCAGACATAAATCTCATACCTTCGTTTTCTAGGATTCTTCTATTATTCCAATAATTTGTTAACTGACCATTATGAACTACAGACACATCGCTAAATGGATATCCCCAAAAAGGGTGGGCTGATTTAATGTCAACACCAGATTCAGTTGCCATCCTTGCATGGCCGATTGCATGTGTCCCCACAACTTTATCTAAGTTATATCTATCACAAACGTCTTTTGCATTACCCAAATCTTTAATAACTTCTAAAGACTTACCCATAGAAAGAATTTCAACACCAGGAACGCTCTCAATTTTTCTGAGAAAACTCTCTAGTAGATCTTTTTCATCATAATTAACCTCATATCTTAAAGAGTAGGGAAGTATTCTTTCTTCTTTAATAATTTTTGCACCCATACCCAAAATATGTGACTTAACTATTTTAATTCTTTCATCATAAACAGAAGCTCTTCCACTTACTGATGAACTACCTTCACCAACATTTTCTCCAACTTTAAAACGCATAATGAAATTTTTTCCATCTGTATCTCCATAAAGAGCATAGCCAGTAGAATCTTCTCCTCTATGCTTTAATGCTTGAAGCATTCCTTGCAATTGAGTTCCAATGTTCACTGATTTATCTTTATAAATTAATCCTGCTATTCCACACATATATTTCCCCTATTTTTATTAAAGACTATGGTAGGCAGTCCAGATACGTATCTAGATCCCACTGCGTTGTTGCACCTAAAAATTTTTCCCATTCATCATTTTTATACCAATGGAAAACTTTATACATTTCATCTGGCATAGCTGATTTTATAACCTCATCTTCTGCTAAACGATTTAAAGCTTCACCAAGACTTATGGGTAGTTTTTTAACTATTTTTCCAGCAGCTTGAGCGTCGTACATACTTCTAGACTTAGGTTTTCCAGGATCAATATTATTTGTTATTCCGTCATCAAAACATTTTAATAATCCAGATCCCATTAAATAAGGATTATGCATTGAATCTACAGAACGGTATTCAAATCTACCTGGAGCAGAAACTCTTAAACCACAAGTTCTATTTTGAAATCCCCAGTCTGCATAAACGGGCGCCCAAAATCCTGTATCCCACAATCTTCTATATGAGTTAACAGTTGAAGAACCAATTGCAGTCAGTGCACCCAAATGTTTCATTACTCCACCAATCGCTTTTAACCCAACTTTACCAGGTAATTGAATATCTTTAGTGTCAGGCATAAAGTAATTAGTTCCACCCTCAACATAGGTAAAAACATCATCCATCGCTGGGATAGATTTATGAGATAACTTATTAATTTTATCTTTTCCACCTTTCCATAAAGACATATTTGTATGACAACCACTTGCTGACACTCCCATAAAAGGTTTTGTCATAAAGCAAGCTATCAAATTAAACTCTCTAGCAACCTGTGCACAAATTTGTCTATAAGTTGAAAGTCTATCTGCATTTCTTAAAACATCATCGTACATCCAATTTAATTCTAATTGCCCTGGTGCATCTTCATGATCACCTTGAATCATGTCGAAACCCATTGCTCTAGCGTATTTAAAAACTTGCATGAAAACTGGTCTTAACGACTCAAATTGATCTATGTGATAGCAATAAGGTTTAGAAAAACCTTTACCAGTAGGTGAACCATCTTCATTTTTAGTTAACCACATCATTTCTGGTTCTGTTCCAACTCTTAATTGGTAGCCATGTTTCTTCTTAAATTCTTGGGCATGTATTCTTAAATTTCCACGACAATCTGATGTTAAATGTGCACCTGGATTATCTCTTTCTTCTCTATTTCTAAAGCAAGTAACAAATACTCTTGCAACTTTTTTATCCCATGGAAGCTGACAAAATGTTTCAGGATCAGGTATACCAACTAGTTCTTTAGCTTCTGGTCCATAACCAATATAATCTCCATGACGATCAACAAATAAGTTAGCTGTAGCACCATAAACTAATTGAAACCCTTTTTCGCAAGTTCTTTCCCAGTGATCAGTAGGAATACCTTTACCTACAACTCTTCCAGTTACAGAAATAAACTGAAAAAAAATATATTCAACACCTAGCTCGTTAATCTTAGCCCTAACTTGCTTAACTAATTTGTCTCTACCGGGTTGCTCTAACGTGTCTATCTAGATCTGTCATTATCTCTCCCTCTAATGAATTTTTAATTTATGTAACCGTAACTGAAAAATTTATTAGTGTCTAGGCTAGAAGTTTAACTCCAAGGGAAAGGACTGTTAGAAGTTGGATGAAGTTCACCCTTCTCGTAACGGTTGAATCTAAACGGCTTTAATAATTCACTTTCAGTTCCCAAGAATTTCTTGTGCAACAAGCTCACCTACACCAATCATTTTATATCCATGGTTTGCATCTGCAATCATGTAAACATTTTCTAAAAATCTATCGAATATAGGAAAGTTGTCAGGTGTCATACATCCAAGACCACCTGACGGTCCTTTTCTATATAAATCTGATTTACCTTCAAATCTTTTTTGACAATGAGCTAAAGCTGAACACCACATATCATTAAAGTCTTCTGTCGTTTGAAACTCAGGAGACTCAAGTCCATAAGGATCAACATCTACTTTGTCAAAATGTTTATCAACTATGTAAGGAGATGTTCCACCTTGAACACCAAGCCCTTCAATGTCTGGCTTATAATAAATTCCCCAAAGATCATCTGTAATTAGTTTTTTAGTTGTGTCAGAATATAATGGTGCAGTTGAGTCAACATGCATTACAGGAGGCTGACCTCCATCATTCATTCTTAGAAAATCTTTATCAACACCAATAACACCTTCTTGCAACATCCAATATTTCCACATATCTTCTTTATGAAATTTTCCATCTTGTCCTTTGATATTTGCAAATTTTGGAAGTTCTAACATATTCCAAAAATCTCTAACCCATGGACCAGCACCAACAACTACCTGTTCGCACTCAATAATTCCTTTGTCTGTTTCAACACCAGTAACAGCTTTGCTATTGCTACCTCTTTTAAACCCTGTAACTTTTACACCTTTAACTACACTTACCCCGTTAGTAACAGATTTACTTTCTAGAGCTTTAATGGAAGTCTTTATTGAATGCATAACCACCTTTTTTTTCATGAAGTATGGATGTGATACCTTGGGCTTGCCAGTCATCAAACATTCCCTTCATATATTTAGTACATTCTTTTTCACCTTCTATAAACTCTGATTCGTATCCAATAGCTTTTTGCTGCTCATAAATTGTAGCTACATCTTCGTGCATTACTTCTGGAGATATTTGCAAATACCCAACAGCGTTATATTTCCAAGCTTTTGGGTCACTTTCCCAGACTGATACAGAATGAGCCATTAACTCTCTCATAGCTGGTTGAAAATAATTATTTCTTATAACGCCACAAGCTATTCCACTTGCACCAGCTGCAGTATCTTTTTTTTCAAGAATTACAATGTCACCAGGATTTTTATAAGTTTCTGAAAGTTTCCAAGCTGTACTTAGGCCATGAATTCCGCCTCCGATGATTACTACTTTAGCTTTAGTTGGTAGTGTTGACATATGAAAACATTATTTTTTCTAAAAAGTAATTAATATAATTATATTTATAACTAAATTTTATATATAAAAGATATCAACTTAAAGAGATTGTTGAATTAGGTGCTAATAGCTTAGTTTTTTTAAAGTAGCCAGGTATTGTTTAAACTCATTAATAAAAGTCTCAGTAGGTATAATATTTTTTATTCGCTGATCAGTTGAAGTTTTTTCCAAACGAAAGAATCCTTTCTCACAAGCCTCATTAATTATCAAAGCAGATTTTGGCCTAGAGGTTTTAAATAATTTTGTTTTTAGCCCTTCAACAGAAAGCTTTTCATTAAGTTTATGCGCTGACATTACAAGTAACATCATATGATAATGTGAAGGAGATTTTCTAAAAAAATAGTTACTAGATGTATGTGATTGCTTCATCTGGTCTTCCCAAAAATTTAAAAGATCTTTGCTGTTATCGGTCATTTTATTACGCTCTAACTCTTGATTTTGTTGGATCGTAGAAAGGAAAGGGAACAACTTTTGCTCCAATTCTTTTTTGATGACCGTCAAGCTTACCAATTTCAACTTCAGTTCCAATCTCAGCATATTTTACGTCAATTCTACAAAGTGCAATATTTTTTCCAAGTTTAGGGGATAGCATTCCACTTGTTATTACACCTACTTGACCACGACCAATATGAACACAGTCTCCATTTACTGCTGGTTCATGACCTACTAATTCTAAGACCAACTAATTTTTTTTGTGGATTTGCTTTTCTTTTAACTAATTCTTCTTTACCTATAAAATCATCTTCTTTAGTTTTAAGTGGAACTGTAAAACCAATACCTGCTTCAAAGGGATCTGTTTGATCATCGAACTCGTAACCATAAAAAATTAGTCCAGCTTCAATACGAACCATGTCTAAAGCTTCTAAGCCTAATGGAGTAATATCAAACTCTTTACCAGCTTCCCAAACTTTATCCCAAACCTCTGCAGCATCTTTTGGATGACACCATATCTCATAGCCAAGTTCACCCGTGTAACCTGTTCTTGAAATAACAATTGGCGTACCTGTTTCATGATCTATTCTTGCAATATTAAATCTAAACCATTCAAGCTCAGTGATTGATGGTTGTATAGGAGTTGTCCATACAAATTTTTCTAAAATTTTTCTACTATTTGGACCTTGAACTGCAATGTTATGTATATGATCTGTTGCAGATTTAATCCAAACTTTATAATTTTTCTTTTTAGCTTGTTCTTTTAACCATTCACCGCTGTATTCATCTCCACCAATCCATCTAAAATTATCCTGTCCTAATTTAAATAAAGTACCATCATCTAACATGCACCCATTTTCATAACACATAGCTGTATAAACAACTTGCCCAATAGATAATTTTTTTACATTTCTAGTAAGAGTATATTGCATTAAATTTTCTGCATCAGGCCCAAGAATTTCAAACTTTCTAAGAGGTGATAAGTCTGTTGCAATCGCACTTTCTCTACAAGCTGTATATTCTTTTATAGTTCCTGAATTTGTAAAATTATTAGCAAGCCAAAAACCTTTATACTCAACAAAGTTTCTTGTTAGCTCTGAAGTTTTTTTATGGAAACCTGTTTCTTGAGTTAGTTTAGGTTCTGAGTTTGTTTTCATTCTAAATGCTATTGCTTTTGAATACTTTTTTTCCTTTGAATAAGTCCTAACAAAAATATCAGTGGGATTCCAGCCATTTGCACCATCAACATCACAAGGACAAGCTGATGATATGCAGGTTAAATCTTTTAAAGCTCTAAACAAAACATAATCTCCTGGTCTTGACCAAGGTTCATCAAAAGATGCAACATTATTAGCATCAATTGCAGTATTGAAAAAAAGATTTATTGCAGACCAACTTTTCCTAGAATTGATGTCGTATTTATTTAATCTATTATTAAAATTGTCAGTACAATTAATATGACCCATATAACCCATATCTTCATAATATTTTGATGTGCAAGCAAGATTAAAAGTATCATGTCTTCCAACTGTATCTCTTACAACTTCAATCATTGCTTCATGATCACCATCATAAAACTTTGAAAACAAACCAGGTCCAGGATATGCACCACCAATAAAGGTTCTTGTTGCTTTATCATCTATAATACTTTCAATGCCATCGTTTAACTTTTGTGTATCAAAAGCTAGAAAATCAGAGCATTGTCTTCCAGCTGGATCAATTATCTGAATATATTCACCAGCTTTCACATCATAAGTTTCAGCAGTTCTTCTTTTTACAAGCTGTTCTATAATTGGATCACTAAGCGGATCTGGTAAAATAAATTGTTCATCAGTTTCAATAAATTTAGCTTTATTTAAAAAAACAGTTAAATCTGTTGGTGGATTTTGCTCATGAACATTCATTGCATCACCAGGTGCAGCAATCATAACTACACATTTATCTTTTGAAGTCAGTGTTATTTTTTCACCCATCATACAATCATTGTTAAAAATAATTGATGATTTAGCATTGCCCAAGTCAAAGTTTTTTTTCTTTAGCAGTCTTGAAATTTTTTCATCATTTGAGATAGCTCTTTTTGAAAAGTCTGCATTAGCATTTTCTTTTAAATTTAAAATAGATAGATCTGATTTACCTTTTGAATTAAAAACAATTATTTCACAAATTTGTTTTCCTTCTTCATTAATGATTTCTATTTTATCTTCTGGTAAAACTTCTATTACAGAAAGTCCGCCACCTCTTACAAAATATCTTTCAACTCCAGGTGGTAAAGTTCTTAAACCAGGATTTCGTATATCATTACTAGTATGTAGCATTGCCAGTATAAATTTTAATAATTTAGTCTTAGCTTAATATACTCAAAGGCCATTGACTATAAATTTAATAAATGAGAACATGCTTAATAAACTTAATATTAAGGGAGAGAGAAATATGAAAAATAAATTACCGTTAATTATCGGTGCGGTGGTAGTTATTGCTGTCGCAATGTTCTTCATGCAAGGAGGAGACAAAACTGCCAAAAAAGGTGGTGATAGCGCTCAGCCTATAACTATTGCTACTCATAACTGGTCAAGCCAAATTGTAATGGCTCATGTTATTGGTGGAATTTTTGAAAGCATGGGAAACAATGTAAGTTATGTAAACACTGACTTACAGGCTGTATACGAATTTATTCGTATTGGAGATGTAACTCTAGCTCATGAGGTGTGGGAATCTGCTTTTGGTAAATCATTCACTACGGCACTTGATAAAGGTGGCATAGTTGACTGGGGTGATCACGAAGCAAGAACTCTTGAGGATATGGGATATCCAAACTGGGTTACTGATAAAGGATTATGTCCAGGTCTTCCAGATTGGACTGCACTAAAAAATCCTGAATGTGCTGCAAACTTTGCAACACCTGATTTAGATGGAAAAGGAAGAATGTTAGAGGGTCCACAAAGTTGGCACGGAGATTTAATACCTCAGAGAGTTGATGCTCTTGGGTTAGGAGATCTTTGGACAGTTAAATTTGCTGGAAGTGCAGACGCACTTTGGGCAGAACTTAAAGCTGCTGAGAAAGAAGGAAGAGGAACTATAATATTCAACTGGACTCCAAACTTTACGGATGGAAAAGGTTTCACATTTATAGACTTCCCTCCATACTCTGCTGGTTGTAGACCAGAAGATGGTGGTGATGGAAAATGTGGATCTCCAGATGGTTATTTGAAAAAAGCTGTTAATGCAGACTTTCCAACAACTCATCCAGCTGCAGCTGCAGTCTTCAAAAAGATGTCATTCTCAACAAGTCACATTGGAGCAATGGCTGCTTTAGTAGACGAAGATAAGTTGACTTATGAAGATGCTGCAAAAAAATGGTTAGCAGACAATAAGAGTGTTTGGGAACCTTTTATCAAGTAAGGGTAAAAAATAAATTATAATCTCCCCCAACTTTAAGTTGGGGGAGATTTTCTTAAACATACCACCCTATCAAATATTCAAACTACGAATTTATTATTTAAATGATTAAGTATTTTTTATATCTCTCTCTTGGCTTACTAGCTTTTAATTCATCCTTTGCACAAAATATAGATATACAAGAAGATATTAAAATTGGTTTTGTATGTGAACTAAAAAAAAAAATTCTTAAGAATTCAGAATACAATTATCAAACTTTTTTAGCTAAAGATTTAAATGAAAAATTTTTGGACAAATTTGAAATTGATGCAAAACAACCAGAAAAACTTTTGATTAATGGATTATCAATGTTCCTTTCAAAAAATACAGAACTAGATGTAAAAGTTGTAAACAAAGACATAGTTTTATTTAAAGCTTTTGATGAGGAAAAGAATTATTCAGAATCAGGTATAATCAACAGAAAATCAGGTGAATTAGTTCATGAAGTTACAAAAGATATAAAAAGTGATAATTTTGAAAAAGATATTTCTTTTTATAAATGCAGTTAAAATAAAAAAATGAAAAAATATATTTTTTACATCGTTTTAAGTTTCTTAATTGCAACTTCAGTATTAGCTAGAAAGACGGGTTGTGAAGGAAACTGTGAAAATGGCTTTGGAAAATGGACTTATACTGACAAGACCACCTATGAAGGGAATTGGGTAGGTACACAAAAACACGGACAAGGAACTGAAACTTGGCCAAATGGATACATTTACAAAGGTGAATTTAACAAAAGTAACTGGAGTGGACAAGGAATTTTAACCTTCCCGGATGGCTCTACGTATGAAGGTGAATGGGCCAATGGTTTTATGAATGGAAAAGGAAAGTTCACTTGGTCTGATGGAAAAGAAAAAATAGGAATTTGGAAAAATGGTAAATTACAAGAATAATTATGAATATAAGATATTTTAATAAATTAATAAAATTATTGCCTGAGCCAGTTAGACAATTTGGTGGTCTTGTTTCTTTAATGTTTGTTGTAATTTTTTCTTTTGCTATCTTAAATTCTTTTTTTGGTCAGGGTGATGAGCTGGTGGAAAAAATGAAAAAAGAAGAAGCAAGAATTGCTGAAGCTAACAAATTAAGTAAAATAATTTCTACACTTCCGTCAGGTATTTTAACTTTTTATGAAGCAAGCGATAATTACAAGCTGTCTAAAGAACAATACGAAACAGTCTGTAAAATAACAAAAATTATTCCTCAACGTGCAGTTATGGGTGCAAATCTAATTAATTTTAAAGCTACACAAATATATACTACTAATGGAAATCAAATTGCTGAAACATTTGTTAATTGGGATAAAGAAAAAAACAAGTGTATTGCTGGCTTTGTTTTAAATGGAAGTATTGATGGTGCGAAAAAAGAAAAAATTACCGTTAGTGGGGAAGTTTTAAATTTTCTAAGTACCGGAATTGATACAAGAGTTTATTTTATTAAAAATTTTTAAGGAGGAAGACAATAAGTATAAATAATATAAAAAGTGTATTTTTATTTTTATTTCGTGTAACTTATTAAATGTTATGACTAACACTGTAATAAAATGTGATTTTGTTTATAAAATTTTTGGAGCAAACGCCAAAAAGATGCTCCAAGAAGCCAATGGAAATGTAGATGCAAAAACATTTCAAGAAAACGGATGCATAGTAGGTGTGAACAATGCTTCTTTTGAAGTTACAAAAGGAGAAATGTTAGTAGTGATGGGTTTATCTGGATCAGGAAAATCAACATTATTAAGGTGTATTTCTAGATTAACAGATGCAACGGGTGGAAAAATTTTCATAGAAGGTCAAGACTTGCTTTCATTAAACAATAAAGAACTAATTGATCTTAGAAGAAATAAAATGGGAATGGTGTTTCAGAGTTTTGCTCTACTGCCACACAAAACAGTTTTAGAAAATATTGCTTTTCCACTTCAAATTAAAGGGGGTGAAGATCAAGAAAGCATTAATAAAGCTATGGATATGGTCAAACTTGTTGGTCTTGATGGAAGAGAAAACTATTTTCCAAGAGAACTTTCTGGTGGACAACAACAAAGAGTGGGTATTGCCCGTTCATTAGCTGTCGAACCTGATATTTGGTTTTTAGACGAACCTTTTTCTGCATTAGACCCATTAATTAGAAAAGAAATGCAGGATGAATTTTTGAGACTTCAAGGAAAATTACAAAAAACAATTATGTTTATTACACATGATTTTGATGAAGCATTAAAGCTTGCTGATCGTATTGCAATTATGAAAGATGGAATAATTGAACAGCTAGATACACCAGCCAACATTGTTTTGAATCCAGCAACAGAGTATGTCAGAAAATTTACCAAAGAAGTTCCTAGAGAAAAAGTACTAAAAATAGAAGATATTATGGAAAAACCACATAATGAAAATCTAAGTGATTTAAAAGTACTAAAAAGTGAAATAATTGAAAATGTAGCTGAAAAGATTTTAACTCAAGAAAAATCTGTAGGAGTATTTGATGAAAACAATCAAATTGTTGGAACTGTTCACCCTTCAAAAATAATTAACACTGTTTTTGGTGGAAAAAAAAATAGTGATTAAAATATGGAATTATTAAAAAAATATCCAAAATTATTTCAATGGTTATTTTTATTAATTGTTTTTTTCTTTTTATGCTTTGCAATAGATGTTCCTGAAACCTACAAATTTATAAGAGGCCAGGCTGAATTTATTAAAGACCCTAATCAAAGTACTTATACACTATTTGGTGCAGAAGTAAGATATTATGCATTTGATGTTTTTTGGAGGCTACCTCCTCTACTTGGATGGCTACCTATTTGGATAAACGATTCCTTATTTTTTTTAATGAATGAGTGGATGCCAATGGAGTTTTGGAATGAAAACACTCAATCGTACAAAACTCGACCCTTGGTTTTACAATTAACAAGAAACATGACTGCGTTTATGACATTTCTTATTGAACTAATCCGAGAGATTATGTTAGGGGGAGTTCAAACAGTCGTAGCATTTACCAGTTGGGATTGGATAGGTGCAAATCCATGGGCAAAGTTACCGGGGTTACCTTGGACAATTATTGCAGCAGGTGCTGTGATACTTGGATATAATTTAAGTGGTAAAGGTCTAGCTTTATTTGCTGGTATAGTCATGGTTTATATTTCTATTTTTGGTCAATGGAAACCCTCCATGCAAACTCTTTCTTTTATATTGGTTGCTGCACCACTTTCTTTTCTTTTTGGTTTGGGCTTAGGTATTGCGGCATTTAAAAGTAAACGTGTAGAAAAATTTTTGTATCCAATACTATTGGTTATGCAGACAATGCCTCAGTACGCTGTATTAGTTCCTGCAATAGTTCTTTTTGGTGTTGGTGATCATGCTGCAGTCATTATAACTATGGTCGTAGCTGTTCCACCAATGATATTGTTAACTCTATTAGGTCTTAGAGGAATACCTCCGGAGATTATTGAAGCTGGTAGAATGAGTGGATGTAATAATTGGCAACTTAATGTTTAAGGTTTTAATTCCAACTGCAAGAAGAGATATCTTAATCGGAGTAAACCAAGTTATTATGGTTTGTTTTTCTATGGCAGTTATCTCAGCTTTTATAGGCGCTAAAGGATTGGGGTTTAATTTATTACTAGCATTAAATCAGTTGAATATTGGATTGGCATTAGAAGCGGGTTTGTGTATTAGCTTGATTGCAATATTACTAGATAAAATGTCCTTAGCTTGGGCAAACAAACAAATAGATTATTTTGGTAACTTGACTTTTTTTGAGCGTCATAAAAGTGGATTGTTTTTTGCTGGTGCAGTATTAATTGGAATTATACTTGCTTATGCTGGATCATTTTATTTTAAAGAAGGCTTCAATTATTTATTTGAAGTTCCACACAATAAAGGAATATCAACAGCAGATTTTTGGAATAGAGGTGTTGATTGGATTTGGGATACTTTCTTTTATACTTTAAAAATTTTTAACACATGGTTGATAGTAGATGTACTACAGCCCATGCGTGCTGCCTATTTACGGATGCCTATTGTTGCAACATTCGTACTAGTCATGGGTGCTGGATATATAATTGGAGGAATACGTTCTGCTCTTGTAGTTGGTGCATTAACATTATTTATAGCATTAAGCCCATGGTGGGATAGGGCTTTAGTCACATTATACATGGCAACTTTTGGAGTTTTTATATCGACTATAATTGGATTTACTGTTGGAGCATTATGTTTTCAAAATAAGTATACCACAAATTTTATGTTGGGAGTTTGTGATATTTTTCAAACATTTCCTTCATTTGTATACTTAATTCCAGTAATGATGCTTTTTGGAGTTACAGATACATCGGTATTAATTGCGGTAGTAGTTTATGCAACTATACCTGCCACAAGATATACCATTGAAGGATTAAGAAGTGTTCCAGCATGCTTTACATGATGCAGCTACAATGTCAGGTGTTACAAAATTACAAAGATTATCAAAAATAGAATTTCCTTTAGCATTTCCTCACATGATGCTTGGTTTAAATCAAACAATTGTATTTGCTTTGTTCATGGTAATTATTGGAGCATTTATTGGAACAGAAGATTTGGGACAGTACATTCTAAAAGCTTTATCTGATAAAAAAGGTGCAGGTATTGGATTAACGCTGGGTCTTTGTGTTGCCTTTATAGGCCTGATATTTGACCATTTAATTCGAACTTGGGTAGAAAAAAGAAAAAAACACTTGGGAATAGATTAGCTAAAATACTCAACTTCAGAAAAAGTATCTGTTGGAAAAATCCAATAGAATTCCAAGGTTTCGGCTCCAACATTCTTTAAAGCATGTTTTGCATTTCCTGCAATATAAACTACGTCACCTTTTTTAATTTGTTCTAGCTCACCAGATTTATTTAATATTCCCTTTCCATTAGTAACTACATATATTTCTGCAGGCGAATGATAATGAAGGGTTAAATCTCCACCAGGAGCAATTTCAGCAAAACCAAGTGAAAGCCCAGAACTACCCATAAAATCTGCATCAATTAAGAATTTCCATCTAACACCTGGATATTTTTCAGTTGATGACCACTCTTGATTAGAGACAGATTTAAGATTTTTTACAAATATCATGCGAAACAGAGCTTATTGATTATTTTTTAGGTTGGTCTAAAAAAGTTTTTAAAGAATTGTCCATTGCAATTTCCCAATCTGTATGATGTTTTGGACCAACTGACCCAGTTACAGGTGAAGCAAATGACTTATTTCTATAAGTCATTATATTTTCTACTTTATGATGTTCCCATTCTTTAAAAGTTTTTCTAATTAATTCAAAATCAATTTTAGGATAATCAGATAAATCATGAAGTTCTTTGGTGTACTCAGTTTGGAAATCGATCATTTGATCTGCATTTTCTAACTTTTCTTCAAGAGACACCCATTTATTAATATCTTTTTCAATTTCTGAGTCATTTTGGGACTTTAATTTTTCCCATTATAACATCTCTTGCAAACCAAGCCTGACAATCAAACATATTAAAAGTATGAAATTGATCTTGCATACCTAAATATATTAATTTGTGATTATTTTGCCAAACTACACCTTTGTATAGCTTTGGTGGATATAATCTGTTGCTAGTTTTTAATTTAAGATCTTCCGATATAAAAGGAAAGTGATGAAGGTATCCTGTACATAAAATTACAGCATCTGTTTCTTGTACGTGACCGTCTTTAAATATTGCCTTATTACCTTCAAGTCTATCTAGGTGAAAAACTTCCTTCATTCCATCAGGCCATTTAAATCCCATTGGATTATGTCTATAGGCTATGGTCACACTTTTTGCGCCATATTTATGACACTGAAGAGCTACATCTTCAGCAGAATAACTACTTCCTAAAACAACAACATTTTTATCTCGAAATTCTTCTGCATCTCTAAAATCATGAGAGTGCATTATTCTTCCAGGGAAAGCTTTCATTCCAGGATATTCAGGGATAAACGGAACTGAAAAATGACCAGTAGATACAATTACGTAATCAAAAATATCCTTTGAAATTTTATCATTTTTTTTATCACGATAAGTAACCTCAAAGCTATTATCTTCATAAGAAACATTGGTAACAGAGGTGTTAAATTTTATTTTAGATTTTAAATTTCCCTTTTTAACTCTACCTAAAATGTAATCATATAAAACTTCTCTAGGTGGAAAAGATGGAATTGGTTTTCGAAAGTGTTCATCAAATGAATAATCAGCAAACTCTAGACATTCTTTAGGGCCGTTTGACCAAAGATATCTATACATGCTGTTAGGTACCGGGTCTCCGTATTGGTCAGAACCTGTTCTCCAACTGTAATTCCATAAGCCTCCCCAATCTTCTTGTTTATCAAAACAAACTATTTCAGGTATTTTTTCACCTTTTTTTTCAGCTTGCTCAAAAGATCTCAAAGCAGATAAACCACAAGGCCCAGCACCAATAATTGCTACTTTTGTCATAAAATCACCTCCCCCTAATAAATTTATAACTGTACTTTACCAACAAAATGCTAAAAATTAATATAAAAAAATACAGTATTATGAAAAAAATTATTATTATTGGTGCTGGAGCAATGGGGTCAGCATTCGCTGTACCATGCTTAGAAAATAAAAATGATGTAACGCTCATCGGCACTGATCTCTGAGGATAATTTAATAAATAAAATTAAATTAAATAATAATTTCCATCCAGCCTTAAATATTGAATTACCATCAAAATTAAAGGTAGAAAAATTTGATAAATTACAAACAATACTTGAAGGTGAGGTAGATATAATTGTAGCAGGAGTAAGTTCTGTAGGAATTGAATGGTTTGTTAATCAGATATCAAAAAAGTATAAAAAAAATCATTCCAATTATTTTATTAACAAAAGGTTTAGCCATTGAAGACAATGAATTAATAACACTTTCAGATAAAATTAAAAAACTTCTCAAGGAAAAGGGTCATAGAGAAGTAAATATTTCAGCAATTAAAGGACCTTGTTTAGCAGCAGGTCTTGCATATAAAATGAGAACAGGCACTGTTATCGCAAATCCAGATATTAAAGAAACTGAAAGATTAAAAAAAATTATATCAACAAATTATTATTCGACAGAAGTGTCAGATGATTTAACTGGCATTGAATTATCAGGTGCAATTAAAAATATTTATTCAATGTTAATTGGAGCTTCTGAAGGATTAAGCAATTCAAAAGCACCTAAAGAAATTCAATCTAAATATTATTTAAATACATCAGCCTCATTAATCCACAGATCAATTTCTGAAATGGTTGAATTTGTTTCTTTCTATGGAGGAAGACGCAGAAACTGTTTATGGCTTAGCTGGTTTAGGTGATTTATATGTTAGTGCAATAGGGGGACGAAATAGCTTGATGGGAAAATATTTAGGTGAAGGATATTTATATAAAGATGCAAAAGAAAAATTTATGAAAAATATTACAGTAGAGGGTGCACAGCTTGCATTAGAAATTGGACCTAAAATTTTACAAGACCTTAATTCTAAACATTTTCCATTAATGTTTAGTATGCTAAACACTATATGTGAAAATAAGAAATTAGAAATTCAATGGTAAAAAATATATTAATATTTGTTTTTATAGTGCTTGGAATGGTGGTTATTCTAAATTTTAGTGATTATAATTTAAAAAGAGCCGTCGATGCCTGCCTAGCTGGAAGTCAAAAATTATCCAAATCAAAAATTACAGATCTTGAAGAAGCTAAAAAATTTTGTGAAGAGGAAATTAAAAAAAATAAAAATTAAAAAGAGACCCTTAAATGAAGTCAAATTGGAATTATCCAACAACCATGTGGGTTGGAAAAGATAGAATTAAAGATTTAAGTATTGCTTGTAAAACTTTAAACATTAATAAACCACTGTTAGTAACCGATTGTGGTCTTGCTAAATCAAAGATTGCAATCAATGTTCTGGAGAATTTAAAAGAAGATGGTATTTCAGTGGAATTATATTCAGATGTTGTGGGTAATCCAACTGGCACCAATGTAACTGAGGGTGCCGATTATTATAATAAAAATAATTGTGATGGAGTAATAGCTTTTGGAGGGGGTAGCGGCCTAGATGTTGGTAAAGCAATTGCTTTTATGTCAGGTCAAACCTTACCTATTTGGGATTTTGAAGATGTTAGTGATAATTGGACTAAGGCAAACTCTGACAAAATTGCACCAATTATTGCTGTACCAACAACTGCTGGAACAGGATCAGAAACAGGACGAGCATCTGTAATCTTAAATGAAGAAACTGGTGTAAAAAATATAATTTTTCATCCTAAATTTTTACCTTCAATAGTTATTTTAGATCCCGTATTAACACTTAGTTTATCTGCAAAGATTACAGCTGCAACTGGTATGGATGCGCTAGCTCACAATTTGGAAGCATATTGTGCACCAGGATATCACCCAATGGCTGATGGAATTGCTTTAGAGGGTATGAGATTAATTAATGAATGGTTATTGGAAGCAGTTAACAACGGATCAAATATTGAAGCTCGACAAAACATGTTAACAGCAGCAAGCATGGGATCAACAGCATTTCAAAAAGGCTTGGGGGCAATTCACTCATTAAGCCATCCAGTAAATGCTTTAAATAATATTCATCATGGTTTATCCAATGCAATATTCATGCCTTATGTATTAACCTTTAATAAAGATGCAATTGAAAAAAAAATAATAAAGATTTGTGATTATTTAGAACTTGAAGATAGATCTTTTGATGGCTTTGTTAACTGGGTTTTAGATTTAAGAAAAAAACTAGATATGCCACATAAATTATCAGAAGTGATTGATGAAAAGGATTTTGATATTGATAGATTATCAAAAATGGCCTTAGCTGATCCATCTACTGGAGGAAATCCAAAAAAATTAACCGAAGATGATATGAGAGACAATGTATCAGCATAGTATGAGTGGAGAATTGTTTAAATGAGTAATTTGAATATTTTAATTGTTGAAGGAAATATTAGAGAAGATAGTGAGTTTTTTATTAAAGCAGCTGGAAGTTCTGCAGCAGATAACCTAAAAAATTTAATTTTAAAGATAGAACCATCAGCAAATACAGAAATCATAAACCCTGGCCATGATGATGAGACAGCAAGTGCTCTAAAAAATATGAGTAAATATAATGGCATTGTATTTACCGGTGGTGCAATGAGAATAAATGATATGACAGATGTAATTAAGAAACATATCAATTTTGCCTCTAATTGCTTTAATCATAAAAATAAGATTTTAGCAATTTGTTGGGGATTACAAGTATGCTCAACAGCAGCTGGTGGTAAAGTAAATCCTGGAAAAAATGGCGCTCATATTGGAATTGCATCTGATGTAACTATTAACAGTGAAGGTGAAAAACACTTTATATACAAAGATAAAAAAAAAGTTTTTACCTCACCAGCATTTAATTTTGATGAGGTAAGTGAATTGCCAAAAAACACTATTCTTTTATCAAGTGACAAAGTTAACAATGCAATGGGTGTTAGCTTTAATGCGGGAAGCTCAGAAATTATTGGTTTACAATATCATCCTGATTATGAATATTTTCAGATGCTTAATCTTATTGATGGTCGTAAAGAACGATTATTTGTAAATAAAAATTTTTTAAATGAAGAAGAGTATGAAAGCCATATTTCATACATAAAATCTCAAAACGAACTATTAGATTTTAAGTAATAGAACATGTGAAGTTAGAAACTGGCTTAATTATATACGTAACTAATTTTTAAAACAGACCTTCAATTTCACCATTTTTATTTAGCTTAATCGAGTCTGCCGCTGGAACTCTTGGTAGTCCAGGCATAGTCATAACAGCACCGCATATGACAACAATAAACTCTGCTCCTGAAGAGAGTTTAATTTCTCTGATTGGTAAAGAATGTCCTGTTGGTGCACCTTTTAAGCTTGGGTCTGTTGAAAAGCTGTATTGAGTTTTTGCAATACAAATTGGGAAATCACCGTAACCAGCTTCTTCAAAGCTTTTTAATTGGTCTCTAATTTTAGTATCAGCAATAACCTCATCTGCTCTATAAATTTCTTTTGCAATTGTTTCTATTTTTTTAAATAGAGGAGTTTTACTCTCATATAAGAATTTGAATTTATCTTCATTTTTCTCACATAATTCAGCAACATGACTTGCAAGTTCTTTTGTACCTTCACCACCATTTGCCCAATGAGTACAGAGACTTGCTTTAACACCAATAGTGTCACAAAATTCTATCAAAGCTTTTACCTCATTATCTGTATCTTTAACAAAATGATTAACGGCTACTGCAACTGGTAAACCAAATTTTTTAACATTTTCCACGTGTCTTTGAAGATTAACTAAACCTTTTTTTAGGGCTTCCACATTTTCTGTTTTAAGGTCATCTTTTGCTACACCACCATGCATTTTTAAAGCTCTGATAGTTGCAACAATTACAACGCAGCTAGGTTTTAAATCTGATTTTCTACATTTAATATCAAGAAATTTTTCCGCACCAAGGTCTGCACCAAATCCTGCTTCTGTAACAACATAGTCAGCAAGTTTAAGTCCAGTCTTTGTTGCAATTACAGAATTACAACCATGTGCAATATTTGCAAAAGGACCACCATGAATAATTGCAGGATTGTTTTCTAAAGTTTGAGTAACATTAGGTCTAATTGCATCCTTTAATAATACAGTCATCGGACCTTGTGCTTTTAAATCCTTAGCATAAACAGGTTTTTTATCTCTAGTATATGCAATTGTAATATTTCCAATTCTTTTTTCTAAATCTTCTAAATCATTTGATAAGCAAAAGATTGCCATGATTTCAGATGCAACAGTTATATCAAAACCATCTTCTCTTGGAAAACCATTTGCAACTCCACCTAAGTTTATATTTATAGATCTTAATGAACGATCGTTCATATCCATCACTCTTTTCCATGCAATTCTTCTTACATCGATATCTAATTTATTTCCCCAATAGATATGGTTATCAATTAATGCTGATAACAAATTATGAGCCGATGTTATTGCGTGAAAATCTCCAGTAAAATGTAAATTAATTTGCTCCATTGGAACTACTTGAGCATAACCACCACCTGCTGCTCCACCTTTCATTCCAAAAGAAGGCCCAAGACTTGGTTCTCTTAAGCAAACAATTGATTTTTTTCCAATTTTGTTTAATCCGTCATTTAAACCAACTGAAGTTGTAGTTTTACCCTCACCAGCTGGAGTAGGAGTGATCGCTGTAACTAGTATAAGTTTTCCATTTGGTTTATCTTTTAAAGTATCTAAATATTCTAAATTAATCTTTGCAATGTGTCTTCCCATTGGACTAAAAGCTGAGCTTTCATCTGGTACATTTATCTTGGCTAAAATATCATTTATAGGTTGCATTTTAGCTTCTCTAGCTATTTGAATGTCTGACTTAACTTCGCTCATTTAAAACTCCTATAAGATTTATTTTTTAATGCTCAATTGATATCCTATTTTAATTTTTTGGAAACTTCTAAAAAATATATATAAAAAAAATAAGAACTATTTATATTCGTTTGTATAAAATTATTTTATGCAAAAATATTCTATATTTAATTTGATCAAAAACGCTTTCTCTGGTCATCAAAATTGGGATTTAGCCTGGAAAGATGCTACTCCAAAAAAAGAATACGATGTTGTTATTATTGGTGGTGGAGGCCATGGCCTAGCTACTGCATATTATCTCGCAAAAGAACATAATATTACGAATGTAGCTATCATTGAAAAAGGATGGCTTGGTGGTGGAAATATGGGAAGAAATACTACAATCATAAGATCAAATTATATGCACGATGATAATGCATTATTTAGTGAGTTTGGAATGGATCTTTGGAGAAAGATGAGTCAGGACTTAAATTACAATGTAATGTTTTCTCCAAGAGGAATAATTAATCTTGCACACTCAGATGCCCAAATGAATGTTTTTGCAAGAAGAGGAAACTCAATGCGTTTGAATGGTATTGACGCAGTTTTATTAAATAGAGAAGAGGTAAAAGAAATTATTCCAATGGCAGATTTTTCAGACAATGTAAGATTTCCTATATTTGGTGGATTAATGCAACCAAGTGCTGGAACAGCAAGACATGATGCTGTGGCCTGGGGTTATGCACGTCAAGCAGACTCAATGGGAGTAGATATAATTCAAAATTGTGAAGTAACTGGATTTGATGTTGTGGGTGGAAAAATTCAAGGAGTGAGAACTTCACGAGGAGATATTAAAGTTAAGAAAATTGGTTTATGTGTTGCAGGAAGTACCAATATTTTGGCTGAAAAACTAAATATGACAATACCAGTAGAAACCCATCTTCTTCAAGCATGTGTTACAGAGCCTGTAAAACCTATATTAGATAGTGTGGTTACTTTTGGAGCAGGGCACTTTTATATTAGTCAATCTGACAAAGGTGAAATGGTAATGGGGGGAGATCTGGATGGATATAATAGTTATGCCCAAAGAGGAAATTTACCAACACTCCAGCATGTACTAACAGAAGGAATTGCAATGATGCCATTTCTTAGTAAATTAAAAATGCTTAGAACTTGGGGAGGAATTATGGATATGTCTATGGATGGTTCACCCATAATAGACAAAACTCATATTGAAGGTTTATATTTAAATTGTGGATGGTGTTATGGTGGATTTAAAGCAACACCAGCTTCAGGATGGACATTTGCTCACACAATTGCACAAGACAGAGTTCACAAATTAAATGAAGGTTATAGCTTAAGTAGGTTTAACACAGGTCACTTACTTGATGAAAAAGGACTTGGAACTAAGACTTGGATCTCATAAATGCTTCACATTAAATGCCCTCACTGTGGGATGAGATCTCAAAATGAATTTTCATATGGTGGCGATGCAACCGTTAAAAGACCAGAGCTTAATAAAGAAGTTTCAGACCAAGATTGGGATAATTTTGTCTATAATAGAAAAAGCTTAAGAGGAAAACATAAAGAGTTATGGCAACATATATCAGGATGTAGACAGTGGATTAAAGTAGAAAGAGACACTGCAACTCACGAAATATTTAAAACAGCTAAAGCTAACGAAGATATTTAAAATGACTCAAAATTATAGATTGGATAATATTGGATTAATAAATAGAGATAAAAAAATCTCATTTAAATTTAATGGAGTAACTTACTTTGGTTATGAGGGTGACACCTTAGCATCAGCATTGCTTGCTAATGGAATTCATTTAATTGGAAGAAGCTTTAAATATCATAGACCTAGAGGCTTTTTTGGTGCAGGAGTAGACGAACCATACGCAATTGTTCAATTATACAGAAATAATGAAACTGAGCCGAATGTAAAAACTACAGAACAAGAACTCTTTGAAGGTTTGGAAGCAACAAGTGTTAATTGTTGGCCAAGTGTAAATTTTGATATTGGAGCAATCAACAATTTTTTAAAGATATTTCTTCCAGCGGGATTTTATTACAAGACTTTCATGTGGCCAAAAAGTTTTTGGTACAAAGTTTATGAACCATTTATAAGAAAAGCAGCTGGACTTGGAGTTGCATCAACTAAACATGACAAAGAAAGATACGAACACAAATATGAGTATTGTGATTTACTAATTGCAGGTTCAGGACCTTCTGGTTTAGCAAGTGCATATGCTGCGGCTAAAAATGGAGCAAGAGTAATCTTAGCAGAAGACAAACCTAGATTTGGTGGAACTTTATTAACGAGTGAAGTTAATATTGGAAATCAAACAGGAAAAGAATGGGCAGAAAATATAATTTCTGAACTTAAAGAAATGCCTAATGTTATTGTTAAGAATAGATCTCAAGTATTTGGTTACTACGATCATAATATGTTAGTGATGTCAGAAAAATTAAGTGATCACCTACCTAAAACTAAAAAATATAATCCAAAACAAAGACTTTGGTATATTAGAGCTAAAGAAGTTTTAATCTCATCAGGATCAATTGAAAGACCTTTAGTATTTGGGAACAATGACACACCAGGTGTGATGTTGTCTTCTGCAGCAAAGGAATATTTAAAAGTCTATGGAGTTTTAGTTGGTAAAAAACCTTTAATATTTACAAATAATGATAGTGGATATGAAACGGCTATAGAATTTAAAAAAAATGGTGTTGATCCTATTATTTTAGACACAAGAAAAGATCCTAAATCAGAAATCATAGATGAAGCAAAAAAATTAGATATTCAAATTAAATTTTCTTACGTAGTTGTTGCAGCTAAAGGTTATAAAAAAGTTAAATCTGCTGAAGTTGCCAAAATTTCAGATGATAAAAATGAATTAGGAACTTTAGAAACTATTAATTGTGATTGTATTTGTGTTTCAGGCTTTTGGACACCAACAATTCACTTAGCCTCTCAATCAGGAAATAAAACTACCTTTGATAAAGATATAGATGCATTTGTGCCAGGACTATCAAAACAAAATGAAACAACTTTAGGTGCAGCAAATGGAACTTTTACGTTAGAAGAAACTTTAAAAAATTCATTTGAAAGTGGATATGAACTTTCAAAAAAAATAACTAATAATGACAATAAAACATCACCACCAATAGTTATGGAAAAAAAATCAACTACACATGATAAATTTTGGTGTGTACCTTTGCCTAAAGGAAAAACATATAAAAGATTTTTAGATTTTCAAAACGATGTAGCTGTTTCTGATATAGAAATTGCATTAAAAGAGGGTTATCGATCTATAGAACATGTAAAGAGATACACGACACTTGGAATGGCCACTGACCAAGGAAAAACAAGTAATCTCAATGGTTTGCAACTAGTATCCAATATAGAAAACAAAATAGTACCAGAAGTAGGTCACACAACTTTTAGACCTCCTTATACGCCAGTTACTATTGGTGCGATTGTTGGAAGAGAAATTGGCAAACATTCTAAACCAACAAGAAAATCACCGATGCACACTTGGCATGAAAAAAACAATGCAATATTTGTAGATGCGGGTGTTTGGTTAAGACCAAGATATTACAAAATTGGTGAAGAAAATTTATTTGAAGGTTCAAAAAGAGAAGCTAAAAATGTTAGAACAAATGTAGGAGTTTGTGATGTAACTACTTTAGGTAAAATTGACATTAAAGGACCTGATGCAGCAGAGCTACTAAATAGAGTTTACACTAATGCTTGGTTAAAACTGCCCGTTGGTAAAGCAAGGTATGGTGTAATGTTAAGAGAAGATGGAATTGTTATGGATGATGGAACAACAACAAGAATTTCTGAAAACCATTACCATATGACAACAACAACAGCACAAGCAGCAAATGTTTTGTCTCATCTAGAATACTATTTACAACTTGTATGGCCAGAATTAAATGTAAATGTAGTATCAACTACAGAACAATGGGCAGGAGCTGCAATCGCTGGACCAAAATCAAGAGACTTATTACAAAAACTATTTCCAAACATAGATGCTTCTAATAAAGGTTTACCTTTTATGGGATATAAAGAAGCTGATTTATTTGGAGTAAATGCACGAATTTTTAGAATTTCATTTTCAGGAGAGCTTGCTTATGAGGTTAATGTTGGGTCAGACAATGGAAACTTTATGTGGGAGAAAATAATGGAGGTAGGGCAAGATTTTAATATTCAGCCTTACGGAACTGAAGCACTATCAACTCTAAGAATTGAAATGGGTCACATAGCAGGATCAGAACTAGATGGCAGAACTATTCCCTATGATAATTCTTTAGAAGGTCTTGTTAGTAAAAAGAAAGACTTTATAGGAAAACGTTCTTTAGATAGAAAAGCATTTATAGCAGAAGATAGGCAAAAAGTGGTTGGTGTTGTTCCAATTGATAAGAAAACAAGTATTCCTGAAGGATCACATTTGGTTAAAGATTCAAATGCTTCGATACCAAATCCTAAATTAGGATATATATCCGCGTCTTGTTGGAGTGTTGAATATGATAATCCATTTTCATTAGCAATTCTTAAGGATGGAAAAAATATGATAGGGCAAAAACTATTTGCAATGTCACCTCTAAAAAACAAAACAATACCTGTAGAGATAGTTTCATCACACTACGTAGATCCAAAGGGTGAAAGGGTAAGATCATGAGCTCAATTTCTGCTTTAAATGTCACTCATAACAAAGGATTATTTGGTGACCATGAGGGAAAAAATGACGATGAGCTGCTAAAAGTAAGTGAACTAAAAGATTTTTTAATCATTCAAATAGTTAAATATAAGAGTTCCTTAACAGCCATTGAAAGTATCAAGATAGATAATCTGAGCTTAAAAAATGAACCTTTAAACATAAACTGCAACACTAATACAAGAATTTTATGGAATGGCCCAAATAACTGGCTTTTAGTTTCTTCAAAAAAAGAAATTTTAAAAGAAATTAATGAAAAACTAGTAGAAGCAGATTTTGCTATAACAAATGTATCTCATAGTAGAGCGATAATTCAAATAGAGGGAAAAAATACAAAAGAGATATTAAAAAAAGGATGTCCCTTTAATTTTAATGAATTAAAAAAAGATACTTGTCTAAATTCAACTTATAACGGAATGTCGGTCACAATTGACATGCTTGATGATAATCCAGACAAAGTTAGAATATTCACTCTAAGAAGTTTTGGAGAATCCTTTTATCATTCTATTACCGATGCATGCTTAGAGTTTGGCTACAAAGGTATTTAAAATTTATTGTTTTCTAGTTGCAATATAAACACCAAGAGTTGCTACAGCAAAACCTATTAGGTCTAGATTATTTAATTTTTCATTTAAAAATAACCAAGCCATTATTGCTGTAGTTGGTGGTATTAAAAAAAATATAGAAACAGTTTTACTTGCAGAGTTATTTTTTATTAAATACATCAAGATTGTGAATGCTCCAAAAGATACAAGAAATACCTGGTGACTCATTGCTATTAAGAATGTGGATGTAAAATTAATATAAGGTTCACTAAAAATTAAAATAATTATTATGTGTAAAGAGCAACCACCTATTGCTTGATACATATTGCTAACTGATAAAGGTAAATCATTACTTATTTTTTTTTGCCACAAGGTAGAAGCTGTAATAGCTAATAGAGCTATAAAAGAAGCTATCACTCCAAGTACAGGAAGGCTTGATCCAATATCAAAACCTAAAATTAAAGCAGCACCAATAAATCCAAGGATTACTCCAATCCATTGTTTGAAAGTAACTTTTTCACCTAAGAATTTTCCTGCCAAAGCATTAGTTAGGATTGGCTGCAAGGTAACAATCAATGCTGCAATACCTGTAGGCATTCCTATTGAAACCGAATAAAAAACACCACCTAAATAAACACCATGAAAAAGTACTCCACTAAAAAGTGATTGAAAAAGATTTCTAGTATTGGTTAAAATTTTTTGTTTTGTATAAATTGAAAAAATATAAAAACCAAAAGCTACAACAAAAAATCTAAAGGCTAATGCAGCAAAAGGATCACTATTGTCTATTATTGGCTTTGTTGTCACAAAAGCTGAGGACCATAAAATAATAAAAATGAATGGGTAAACTTTAATCATTTTTGTCTTATAATGTAAATTTATACTCATTTTTAGTTATTATCGATGAAAATGCCTATATTTGACCTTGAGTTGCTCATAAAAACCCATAAAAAACACATATGAGGTGTGTATGATTTTAAAAAAAATAATTGTTAGCGCTTTTGCTATGTGTTTTCTGACTGGATGTTTGCAAAATACGGCATTTTTAGGACCAGCTATGACAGTTGCTAGCACAGGAAATTTATATCAAGCTGGGCTGTCTTATGGATCTAGTGAAGCTATAAAAAAAATGACAGGAAAAACACCAACTGAAAATGTTAAAAGTTTTTTTGATAGTAATAATACGATAGATAAAGAAGAAGAAATTTATGATGAATTTTTTGTGTTAGTTAAGGATAAAATTGAAAAAAAAAGTAATATTTTAAATCTAGCTAATCAGTAATATTTAATAAAAGTTGCTCTGATTGCCCAGTTTCTTTACACCAAAGTTCATAGCTTTCACACATTCTCCACAAAAAATCGAAAGCCCGTTGAGAAATTTCAAGTGGAAAAGAGCTTTTAGCATAATATAGCTCTGGATACTTTATTAGCTGTTTTACTGTAGCATCCTTTTGTACGTTTAAAAGTTTAATAGTTTCATCTGGTATTTTCTCTCCACTATCCTTATCAATAAATTTATTATTTTTTAAATATTCAAACCAATCATCATGAAACTTACCACTGCTTATTTCCTCATATTTTTTTGTGCCTATAAAACCCTCAATGGCATCTATGTTAGAAATATCTAAATTATTTTTTTTAATATCAGCTATATCTTTATAAATAACTTCAGCTAAATAAATAACATAAGGTTTTTTGACTTTAGGAAGCATCTTTTATTTTCTATATTTTGCCATAGCTGCATTGGCTAATATTAAATTTGGATCTAAATATAGTTTTGACATTTTTACATTTTTCAATGATTTAAAGGCAAAGATAGCTATAGGTAGCTCTGTACAACCTAATATAATTTTCTTACAATTGTTTTTAATTAAATAATTAATAGCTGGTTTAATAGATTTTTCAGCCAGTTTTATGTTTCCCATTTTGACATGCTTGATAGTTTTATTGACTGATTTAATTTGTAAATCATCGATAGGTGTAATTAATTTATAGTTATTTTTAAATAGTTTTTCATATATCTTTGTTTTTAACGTTCCTTCTGTAGCAAGAAGTCCAATCTTTGAATTCTTTTTATAAATTTTTTTAGTATATAGAAAAACTTCTTTAGGCATATTTATGATGGGAATTTTTATTTTTTTTTTTAAATCTTCATACCAATAATGAGCAGTATTACAGGGTATGACAATAAATTTACAACCACTTTTCTCGAGTGATCTGCAACCTTCAAGTAAGCTTTTAAGAACCTTATTATATTTTAAATTATTTTTTAAATTTCTAGGAAGGTCTGTAAACCTTTTAGTTTGAACGCCAATTGACTCTGGTCTTCCAGGTATATTGGACTTATTGTAAAGCATGAAAAGAGGGTACTCTTGATCAATCTTACCTCTATTAAGCATGGCTAGCTTGTTGCAAAAATCAAGCCCAGCTTGTGTTCCCATTCCACCTAAAATTCCGATCATAATATTTGTAATTCTTAAAGATTTATTTTTTTTGAGTTTTTAAATTGCTTTATTTATACCTCTCATAAAAACTAATACCAAACAACCATTTTTACTAAAAGAAGAGTGTTTAGATCCAGGTTCGAAAGTCACAAAGTCACCTTTTTTAAAAACTTTACCATCCGGGTCAGTCAATTCTCCATCCATCATTAAAAACTCTTCATAACCTGTGTGAATGTGAGGAATGCCTTCTGCACCAGGCTCATATTTTAAAATAAAGGTTCCACCTCCACCATTTTTTTTATCAAAACTAATGTTGTGCCAACTTAATCCTGGGATAACTTTTCCATAATTGTCAAAAGGTTTAAAATTAACATTTTTTAAATCAGTTATTTTTCTTTCATCCATAAGTATATATATTTATTATTTAAATATTAATTATAAAATTATGCAAGATATATATGTTGATGATATGGGTAAGGGTTTCCCTTTAGTACTGGTTCATGGATTTTTAGGTTCATCGGACATGTGGAAATTACAAATAGAACATTTTAAAAATGATTTTAGGGTTATTGCTCCAGCACTACCAGGTTTTGGAAAAAGTAATTATGTAAATTCCTGTGAATCAATTACTTGTATGGCTAAGTCAATTCTTGAGTCTTTAAAGAAAATAGAAATTAAAAGATTTCATTTATTAGGGCATTCCATGGGAGGAATGATAGTACAGGAAATTTCAAGATTAGCAGAAGATAAAATTGATAAATTGATTTGTTATGGTACTGGAGCAAGAGGAAATATTCCTGGTCGATTTGAAACTATTGATCAATCTAGAAAAAAATTAAAAATTAATGGATTAAAGGATACAGCATACAGGATAGCAAAAACTTGGTTCATAGAAGAAGAAAAAGCAAAATATTTTTATCTTTGTGAAGAAGCTGGAAAGCAAACTTCAGTAGTGGCTACGGATAATGGATTAGTTGCTATGAAAAATTGGGATGGAGTTAAAAATTTACAAAATATTAAAAATGAAACATTAATAATTTGGGGAGATCAAGATAAGGCTTATAATTTTAATCAAGTAGAAACCCTGAATGATAATATTCCTAATAGTAATTTAAAAATAATTAAGGGATGCTCTCATAATGTTCATTTAGAGAAGCCAGATGAATTTAATAGAATAGTGAGTGAATTTCTTAAAAAAAACTCATTGGTATTGGCTGAAATATTTAGTTAAATAATTAAAAAATTAATTTAATTAAAAAATCGCAGCCAATAGAAAGTGTGAATATTATGCAGTTTTTAAATTTACCGCTGAAGGACCTTTTGGACCATCTTCAACTTCAAAAGTCAAAGCTTGACCTTCATCTAAACCGTTCATACCAGCATCTCTTACAGCTGAAACGTGAACGAATACATCTTTTTCTTTATCTTCTCTTTCAATAAAACCAAAACCTTTAGTTGGATTGAACCATTTTACTTTTCCTTGTAGACTCATATTTATCTTCTTACTTTTTATTGTGTTACTTTTATTACTTATAATTAAGCAATTGACGCTTTGTTTAGATTTATTGAGGTTTTGTCAACTAAATTTAAAAATTTGAATAATTAAAGACTTATTTGTTGCTTATTAGCATGGTCATATAAATAGAATTGATATCTTTTTTGTAGTGTGAGAAGGGCTCACAGGGCTCAAAACCGCACTTAGTAAATAACTTTCTAGCAGTTAAAAAGAAATCACCAGCACCAGTTTCTAAACTTAATCTTTTAATATTTAGTTTTTTTGCCTCATTAATTAGATGATTTATGACTTTTGTGCCATTTCCCTTGCCCCTAAAGTTGTCACTAACCCTTATAGATTTGAATTCACCATGCTCTTTATCTAGGAATTTTAATGCACCGCTACCCATTAAGTCATTTTCTTCCCATAGGCTCCAAAAATTAATAGATGGGTCTTTTAATCCAGTTATATCAAGTACGTGAGTACTCCCCTCAGGTGATACAGATCTTAACTCAATGAAATGCTTTATAAGTAGCTCATGAACTTCTGGATTATTAAAATTTCCTTCGATTGATTTTAACATTTGAATAATATTTACTTAAGAAGGGTTGTTAGGTGTCCCATTTTTCTTTTTTGTTTAATTTCTTTTTTAAGATAATCAAAGAAAAATTCATTTTCATTGTGTTCTTTATTTCTATAACTAGTAATTTGATCACCAATTATATTTGTCATCATTGCATTCGATATTTTTTTAAGAGGTATTTGTTCTAACTTACAAACAGCTCTAACATGATTTTCAAATTGACTTACATTATATGCGTTAATTGTTAAGTGCCCAGAGTTATGAACTCTTGGTGCAATTTCATTTACATAAAGATTATCATTCCTATCAATGAAAAACTCAACACACAAAGTTCCAACATATTTTAATTCTTCAGAAATTTGAGTTGCCCATAGCTTTGATTGCTCTAATATTTTATCATTAATCTCTGCTGGAATTTTAGAGTTTTTCAAAATTTGATTTTCATGTGCATTCTCAATGGGTTCATAAATTTCATATTTTTGATTACTAAATCTTGTAATAATTATTGAAATTTCTTTTTTTAATTTTACTAATTTTTCTAAAATATAATTTTTTGAATAATCAAGATTAATTGAGGCTAAATTTTCTAAACTATTAATGGGATATTGCCCTTTGCCATCATATCCAATGTTGTAGTTTTAAGTATACCGGGAAGCAAATCTTCAACTGCTTCCACATCAGATTTTTTTTCAATAGATACGTACCTTGTAGTTCTTATATTAAGATTGTTAATAAAGTCTTTTTCTGCTAATCTATGTTGAATTATTCTATTTACAGAAGGTTTTGGTAAAACAGGTTTTATCTTATTAATTTCATTTAAAGTTTCATATGGAATGTTTTCAAATTCATAGGTTACAACATCAACCTTATTCAAAAAATCTTTAATCTTATTTTGATCATTATATTCACCGTGTACAAAATCATTAGAAAAATTTTGTGCAGGGGCATCAATATCATCACAAAAAATAACTGTTTTAATTTTAAGTTTATTTGCAGCAATAGCAAGCATACTACCTAACTGACCTCCACCTATAATTCCAAGAATTGGTTTAGACATATTTTAAAACTATTTTGGTTTTTTTTTAACAGATTTGCTTTGACTTAAACGGAACTGGTTTAATTTTTTCTTAACAGTTAAATCACTAAGACCGATAATAGATGCCGCTAATAAAGCAGCGTTAATTGCACCATCTTCTCCAATTGCTAATGTTCCAACGGGTATTCCTTTTGGCATTTGTGCAATGGATAAAAGGCTATCAAGACCTTTTAGCTTTTTACTCTCAATTGGAACACCTAATACTGGTAGAGATGTAAGGGCTGAAATCATTCCTGGTAAATGTGCTGATCCACCAGCTCCAGCAATGATTACTGCAATACCATTTTTTTCAGCATTAATAGCAAATTCATACATCCTCTTAGGGGTTCTATGAGCTGATATTATTTTTGTTTCAAATTTTATGTTTAATTTTTTAAGAATATTTTGACAAAATATCATAGTTTTGTAGTCAGATTGACTACCCATAACAATTGATACTTTGTTTAATTTATTTTTAGCCATTTGTTGTAATTTTATTCTAAAGTAAATTGTTATTTCAAATTAAGCATAAAATTTCAATAAAATTAATAGAATTTATCTATCTTATTGATATTCTTTCTAACAAAAAAGATCACAATGAATTTTAAAATTGATAATTTACAATATTGTAACTGGTCTAGAGAAATTTTTCAGATCAATAAACAAGCAGGGCTGGATGCGATCCACGTAACTATTGTTTACCATGAAGATTTTGATGAGTTAAAAACGGTATTAAAAAACTGGGAAAATCACTTTTCAGAAAATTCTGACTTAATTTTTCACGGCAAAAGTTTTAAAGATATTAAGAAAGCTAAAACTGAAAATAAAACTGCAGTTTTTTTTGGTTTTCAAAATTGCTCACCTATAGAAGACGATATTGGATTAGTTGAAAAAGTTTACGATTTAGGATGTAGGTTTATGCAACTTACATATAATAATCAGTCATTACTAGCGACAGGATGTTATGAAGCAATAGATAGTGGGGTTACTAATTTTGGGAAAGAGGTAATTAAAGAAATGAATAGATTAGGTCTTGTAATAGATATGTCTCATTCAGCAGAAAAAAGTACAATTGATGCAATCGAGATAAGTGAAAAACCGATTGCAATAACTCATGCAAACCCATCATTTTGGCATCCAGCTAAAAGAAATAAATCAAATGAATTATTAAAGATTTTATCAGAACACAAAGGAATGTTGGGTCTATCTTTGTATCCGCATCATTTAAAAGATGGAGCAGATTGTTCTTTAGGAAGTTTTTGTGAAATGACAGCTAAGACAGCTGAGATTATGGGAGTTGAAAAAATTGGAATAGGTTCAGATCTTTGTCTAAACCAACCAGATACTATTGTTGAGTGGATGAGAAATGGTACTTGGACTAAAAGCAAAAATTATGGAGAAGGATCAAAAAACAAACCTGGTTTTCCAAAACAACCTGATTGGTTTTTAGATGCAAGAGGTTTTGAAAACTTAGAGGCAGGACTTAAGAAAGTTGGTTTTTCAGAAAGTGAAGTTAATGGAATTCTTGGAAACAACTGGTACAATTTTTACAAAGAAATGAATCAATGAATATTTCATTAAGAGACCCCAATGTAGTAATGAAGCTATCAAGACTTGGGTCTTTTCATCAATCTAAACTTTCATTTTTAAGAAGCTTTTTAAAAGAGTTTAAAGATTGGGATTATAAAAGAGATTTATTTGAATTAAATGAACATGGTTATGGCACAGCAGTTTATTCATTTAAGAAAAAAAATAGAGTGTATTCATTAATTTGTTTTGCAAATGAATTGGATGAAAATGAAAGATCAGATAGAGTTATAGCTACTAAATGGGATGCAGCCTTTACACTTTTTGATGGTGTTCCTTTAAAACAAGATATTGAAAGATTAAAAAACGAAGTACCCAAACAAGAATTTGGCAGACTTTCTTATAAAGAGCTAACCCTTTCAAGAGCTAATAAATCAGTTAGAGTTTTCAATCATGTAGTTGAATGTTTAAGTGAAGGTAAACAGCCTGATAATGATTTAATAACTAGTGTTGGTTATTTATATAGAACAACTGCAGTTTATGGGTCAGGTAAATTTGGTTTAGCAGATAGGTTTAGAATTAAAGACCGAGAAGAAATATACGGGCCTTTTAGATTAGAAATGATGTTGGTTTATTTAGTTAGGCAATTTACTTTTGATCAGGTTAATCACGTTGCAAAAAAAAAGAACCCAAAAAAAGCTGTAAACCTTGATATTAATATTTGTAAAAGTTTAGGAATAGGAAATTCTACGGGTCTAGGAATGGCTCCATTTATTGTTAACCATCCAACCCTTTTAAATAATTGGATTTCTGCAAGAGAGATTTCTTTAAAAAAGATAAGAGAGATAAAAACAATATCAGAGAAAGATAAAGACTTATTTTTAGAATGTTTAAAAAAATCAATAAAGAATATCACTTCTTGGAATACTGAAAGTGAATATCAAATAAATAAAATTAAATCTCTATTAAAAGATCTTAATAAATTTATTATCTACTTAGATAACGATTTTAGTTTTGAGCAAGATTATGCTTTTAATGAATTGTATCTATATTTAGAAAAAGAATATTGTGAAGAATGTATTGAATATGTTGTCTCAATGATGATGGAGCCTTATGATAATATTACCTCACCTTTAATTAAAGAAATGAGTTCTGAAGAAGGAAAATATTTTAATATTCCAACTGAAAGAACAGTAGAAGATTTAAAGTTGATTTTAGAAAAAAAATATCCAGATATCTTAACTATAGATTTTACTAAAGATGAAAATAATTTAAATTTTTGGTTTATCTCAAAAAATAAAGAAGAACCAAGATTAGCAAATAGATTTGATGAAGTGGGCGCTGAATTAGAGCAACCTTTAGCAATAGCAAGAGATATTAAAAAACTTTATGAATTGTTATCGGTTACTAAAAATAGCTGGACCATTGCTAAATTTTTATCAACTAATAACGAATTAAGACACGTTGTTAGAAGAGCATTTATAGTAGAGAAATTCCCTTATTCTGAAATACAAGACAATACTATTGGCCAAAAAATAATGCCTATTGATATGCTGAGATTAAAGTTATCATTTTTTGGAGCATTAAAATTTGATCCACGTTCTGATAAATGGTTAAGAATATGTATGTTTCAAGGAGCACCTCTACCAGAGCAATTAAAAAACTATGATGAACATTGGGTTTATAATTAATCAACATGAGATCATTAAGTGAAATAGATACAGTTTCTAAAAGATCGAGCAAAGCTGCTGGATATTCATGGGGGATTGCAGAAGAGATTGGAAAAAATATAAGATTACTTGAGATTTTTAGTTTACCTGGAATTAAAAACTTAAATAGTTTTTTTAAGAAAAAAAAAGAATTAAGGTTAGAGAATATCAGCATCATAAAGCAAGACAATGAGGCTAATAAAGATGAATATTGTCCAATAATTGCAGGGGTAAATTTTTTAGATCAGATTAAAACTTTAGAAACTTTAAACGAGATAACATTTAAAAAAGTCTCATATCCATTACTTTTCCTACCATTTGTAAGTAGGGCAGCTGAGGTGATTGGTAAAAGAATATTCTTAAAAATGGATGACAGGGAGTTTTTATTAAACTTTAATAACAATATTTATTCTAATTACACTAAAAACGAAATCATCGAGTCTGCTGAAAATATTTACTTAAAAGTTTTAGAAAATAAGAACTCGTTTGAAGAAGAAGAATGGAATGAGATCTATAAGCTTTCTGAAGAAACTTTTGTTGAAGAAAATGAAAGCCTTAAACAAGGAGGAGCAGGGGCTGGTCTTACTGATAATGACTAAAGACTTTAATGATGAAACTAATAATGATGAAGAAGTTCTTCAATTAGATAATTTTTGTGAAGAGTGCAAAAAAGAAGATCCGAGCGTTTCTCAAAATTTAATTTTAACAGGATTTAAAGTCTGTAATTCTTGTAAACTTTCAAAAACTATATTTCCGATTTAACTAATATTGCTAATGGGTAGAGCATTCATTTTGCTCATTACAAACGATATTGAAAGAAAAGCAATTATTAAAAAAGCTAAAAAGACTATTCCAAATGATTTAAAATTAGACTTTAGGTTTAAAACTTGTTTTGTTGAAATGATTAATCCCGCAAATATCCAAAACTGAGTTAAAAATATAATTGGGATCATTAAATCTGGTGTTACAGCAAAAAATCTTAAAAGCCCTGGTGCATGAGCAAACCCCACAGCTGTTAATACTTTTTTAAATGAAACTTTTGTTTCTTTATCTGGAAATAATTTTACACCGATCACATAAATGAATAGTCCCCATACGAACCAAGTAAGAATGGCAGTTAAACCAGACATTGCAACAGCAGTTTTAATAACCGTATTTGCAGCAACAGCCCCAGCTAAGCCATCTAATATCATTATAAGGCCTGCAAAATATATTGCAGCTTCACCAAAGCTCTTATTATCTTTGTAGAGAGATTTATCTAATTTAATAGACCGAACAATTATATTTAAAAATTGACCAAACATTATTTATTTTTTTCTATTCTTCTGTGCTTTGTAAGAAACAAATAGTGGAAAGAGTATTAAAGCAATTACTATTATTATGCAAACTACGATTAGGAATGATTTTGTCATTATTAGTGGGGGAGAATTAATCTCCCCCAAATAATTAATTTAACCTTTAACGACTTCTCTTGTGTTTGCGTTATAAGATTCTGTAAATGGAATATCCACTACAACTGCATCAACAGGTGTTCCTGGTGTGTCAGAATATTTAGCAGGTAAATGAACTTTGTACTTAGTTCCAATTTTACCTTTAGGGAAACCATTAGCATTTAATGTTCCCTCAAATGGTACGTATCCCATTGCTATATTTTGACCTTTTTCAGGGTGATACCAAGGTGATGTGATAAATCCTACAGGATCTCCACCACTCTCAGGTGACACCAACCAAAAGTCAGGAGCATATTCTTCAATTGGTTTTCCACCCAACTCAAGACCTACTAACTGAAGTTTGTAAGGTTTTTTTCCATCCTTAAGCTCTGCGCCCATTTTCTCTAGTGCAGCTTTTCCAACATAGTCAGCTTTTTTATCCCACTCACCTTTACCAGAAAGTGACACTTGGTAACCAAGATTACACTGGAAAGGATTGTGTTGTTGATCCATGTCTTGTCCCCAAGAAAGAATTCCAGCTTGAATTCTTCTGTGGTGAGCAGGAGCAATAACCATTAGGCTATGTTTTTTTCCAGCTTCAAGAACAGCATTCCACATATCATCAGCATATTTAGTTGCTTCTCTTAAGTAGATTTCATATCCAGCTTCACCTGAGAAACCAGATTGTGAAATCACACAACTTCTGCCGCCAACTTTAACTTCAGCTAAACCGTAGAAAGGCATATTGTCAAAATCAACTTGATCTCCACAAAGGTCTTTCATTAAAGCTTTTGATTTAGGACCTTGAATTTGCACAGGGCAAACGTCAATTTCTTCAATTGTACAATCAAATCTTCCATCAGCGTTAACACCTTGAAGATACATTCCAATATCAGAGTCTGATAGTGAGAACCAAAATTCATCTTTTGAAATTCTAAGAAGAATAGGATCATTTAAAACTCCACCATAAGCATTACATAAAATTACATATCTTGCTCTCATTGGTGAGATTTTAGTTGCATCTCTAGTTATAACGTAGTCAGTAAACTTTTCTGCATCAGGACCTTTAACTCTAATTTGTCTTTCAACAGCAACGTTCCACATCGTAACGTGATTTTTAATTGCTTCATATTCAACCATAGCTCCACCATCTTCAGGTTTTACATAACCTCTTGGGTGATAAATACGATTGTAAACAGTTGCTCTCCAACAACCAGCTTCCATTGATAGATGCCAGTAGGGAGACTTTCTTACTCTTGTTGAAATTAACATTTCAACTTTTGTAGGCCCACTTTGTCTTAAATTGTATGGTACTTCACGATCTGATTGATCAACCGAAGTAGCATGATTTAGTTTAGTATAGTCAAATTCATTAGACATAACCGTTCTCCTTCAACCACTTGTTAGTTTCCTTCAAGCCGCCGAATGTATAAATGTGGAAGTTGCCAGTAAAATCTTTCACTTTCCCAATTAATTCATTAGGGTCTTTAGGTTTCAATAAATCTAATGCCTTACTAAAATTAGACTTAAGAAAATTTATAGAATTTTTCGCCCCGACAATATTAGCAAATTTAATCAAGCTAGTTATTTTCATTGGCCCAGTAATTCCTACATGCACTGGTACTGACTGCTTAGAAATGAAATCTACGATAGGTTGACTCTCTAATAACCACTGGGTCACTATATAGTCGGCGTAAGGTTTTTTATCTATCATAGCCTTTTCTAATTCTTTATCAGAAATATCCTGACTTCCTTCTGGATGTCCTGCTATTCCTATTTTAATTCCATCAAAAAATCCTGTTTCTAAAATTTGAATTGAACTATCAAATTTTCCAACTGGCTCTCTACTTCCTCCAATAACTAATGCTTGTTTAGCACCCACATCTTTACATCTTACAATGTAATCTTTAAGTTGAGCATCATCAGTGATTGATCTTGCTGGAAAATGCGGAACTGGATTAAATCCTTTTTTAACTAATTCAGCTGACTGGTCAGCTGTCTCTTTATAATCTCCTCCTGGAAGCATGGTTACATAAACATCCTTAACGGGAGGCAATGTATCAAGATCTGTTTGAGGTCCAACCTCAAGTGAAAAATTCATTTTTCCCGATGATTATCTTTTTTGTAAATGCTGTCAAAGAAATTCATCTTGTGGACAAAAATAATTGTTGCCAAAAATTTTGCTGGTGATATTTTTTTTTAATGTCTGAAGATCCTAAAAATCTTGAACTTTCAAAGATCTTGGATTTGGAGAAGATTAGAGTGGTTGGGAACCCTATCGAGAAAGCCCATGGCTTACCAAACGAGTGCTACACCAGCTCTGACTATCTAAGAATTGAAAGAGAGAGGATTTTCAAGGATAAATGGACAGTAATTGGGGTTGGAAGTTCTGTGCCAAATATAGGAGACGCTCAACCTTATAATTTACTGGGTATCCCTCTTATTATTCTAAGAGATAAAGAGAAAAAAATAAGAGTATTTCATAATGTCTGCAGCCATAGAGGCTTCAAGCTTTTAGATGAGCCTTGTACTTTGAAAAATGTCTTAAGATGTCCATATCATTCATGGTCCTACGATTTTGATGGAAAGTTGGTTGCGACACCTCATATTGGAGGTCTGAATGTTCATGAGACAGAAAAATTCGATAAATCATCAAGTAATTTGAAGGAAGTTAGAACCAAAGTTTGGATGGACATAATATTTATCAATATAAATGGTAATGAATTAGAGTTTGATGAGTATATCAAGCCTCTTGAGGAAAGATGGTCAAAATTCATATCTAAGAAAGATCAAAAATTACTTAAGCACTCAAAAGATCATGGGTATTTCAGTCTTGATGTTAAATGTAATTGGAAGTTTGCAATAGAGAATTATTGTGAAAGTTATCATTTGCCTTGGATTCATCCTGAATTAAATAAAGTTTCAAATATTAGTGACCATTACCATATTCAAGGTTTACCAAATAGATTTGCTGGCCAAGGTACAAATAAATATGACCAACCCGTTAAAGGAAATCAAAGTTTCAATAATTTTCCAAATTGGCCTAAGGACTTATCCAAAAAGGCTGAATATATTGCTTTATTTCCAAACGTAATGATTGGTCTTCATATAGATCACTTTTATGTTTTTTGGTTAGAACCTAAGTCTATTAGTGAGACTAAAGAACATTTAATGATGTATTATGTAGGTGATGATAGTGCGAATGGATTTGAGTTTGCTGAGATGAGAAAAAAAAATGCAGAATTTTGGAAAGAAGTTATGTCAGAAGATATAAAAGCCATAGAAGGTATGCAGGAAGGTAGAAATTCACCAGCATATAATGGTGGAAATTTTTCACCAATAATGGATAACCCTACACATGAATTTCATAAATGGATTGCAACAAACTTAATTTAAAATGAAAATAATATTAATTATGGGTCTTCCAGGATCTGGCAAAACAACTTTAGCAAATGAAATTGCCCCATCACTAAATGCTAAAAGACTTAATGCTGATGAGGTTAGAAAAGAAGCTAATGATTGGGATTTTTCAGAAGAAGGTAGAATAAGACAAGCCAAAAGAATGGCAGATTTTGCAAAAAAATTAAAAGATGATGGAAATTATGTTATTGCAGACTTTGTTTGTCCAACGCCTGAAGCAAGAAGTTTATTTCCCGCAGATTATATAGTTTGGGTAAATACAATAAAAGAGGGACGTTTTGATGATACTAACAAGATGTTTGTTAAACCTGAAAAATTTGACTGTCAGGTTACAACTCAAGATGCTAAACATTGGGCACCAATAATAGTAAAGGAGATAAAATAATGGCTTACGAGTGGGATAATAAAAAACCAACAGCACAAATGCTTGGCAGATGGCAACCATTTCATGATGGTCACTATGCTTTATTTCAAGAAATTGTTAAAAAAACGGGTCAAGTTTGTATTCAAATAAGAGATGTTCAAGGTGTTGACGACAATCCATTTGATTTTGATACAGTTAAAAAGAATATTGAAGAAAAATTAAACCCAGAATTTGAAGGTAGATTTAAAGTAATGATGGTTCCTAATATTACTAATATTTGTTACGGAAGAGGGGTTGGTTACAAAATAGAAGAAGTTGTTTTGTCAGAGGAAATTCAACAAATCTCTGCAACAAAAATTAGAGCTAAAATGAGAGAAGATGGCAAACTTAAGTAATATTAAAGTTAAACTTTTAAATAAAGATATTGCTTCAATCATCATTAATGAGCCAAAAACATATAACGCACTTTCATTTAAAAATTTAGAAGATTTAATAAAAGCCTTTAAAAAATTAGATGAAGACAAAAATATTAAGGTAATAATTATTGAAGGGTCTGGAAAAGGTTTTAGTGCGGGTCATAATTTAAAAGAAGTAAGTGGATTAAAGAAAAGAGAAAAATATCAAAAACTTTTTAATCTTTGCTCAAAATTAATGCTTCAAATAGTTGAAGGAAAAAAGCCAGTTATAGCAAAAGTTCATGGGGCAGCATTTGCTGCGGGATGTCAATTAGTTGCGAGTTGTGATCTAGCTTACAGTTCTAATGATGCAATATTTGCGACACCAGGAGTAAATATAGGCTTATTTTGTAGTACACCAATGGTAGCTGTTAGCAGAAAAGTTAATAGAAAAAGAATGATGCAAATGCTGTTAACTGGTGAACCCATTAAAGCAAATTATGCAAAAGAAATTGGACTAATTAATAATCATTTTTCTAAATCAAAATTAAACAATGAAGTATTAAAAGTTGCCAAAACTATTGCTTCAAAATCAAGCTTTACAATTAAAATCGGTAAACAAACTTTTTATAATCAATTAGAAATGCCACTAAGAAAAGCTTACGCGTATACAAGTAAAATGATGACTAAAAATATGATGGCAATGGATGCTAAAGAGGGGATTTCTGCGTTTTTAGAAAAAAGAAAACCTAAGTGGAAACATAAGTAGTGAACGATAAAATAAAAGAAATTCTTTCAAAGTATAAAACAATAGCGATGGTGGGTGTTAGTAAGGATGATAAAAAACCATCAACGATAGTCATGAAGTACATGCAAAAGTACGGCTTTAAAGTTATTCCAGTTAATCCAAGTGCAAAAGGTCAAAAGATTTTAGGAGAAGAGGTTTTTGAAAAACTTGAAGATATCAAAATTCCCATTGATATCGTGGATGTGTTTAGACCATCAGCAGAGGCTAATAAGTATGCAGAAGAGAGTGTTAAAATTGGAGCTAAAGTTCTTTGGTTACAACTTGGAATTAAAAGCATTGATGCTAAAGAATTAGTAGAGAGTAATAATATTGAATATATTGAAAATAGATGCACAAAAATGGAATATCAAAAGCTTTTTTTAAATATAAACCCAGCTTTTCCAGTGTTACAAAATTAAATGAATATAGTTAATTTTACTCCAATCTCTGCATTTCTAGGTGGCTCCTTAATTGGCTTAGCTGTAGTTATTTTCTTTGTATTTAATGGTCGACTAATTGGGATAAGTGGAATTGCTAGTAATTTTTTAACTTCAAAAATTAATAGAGTAGATAATTTTTTATTTATAGTGGGGTTAATAATTAGCCCAATACTTTATAAAATTTTTACATCTCAAGAAATTAATATTTCAATTTCAAACTCATTTTATTTATTAGCAGTAGCAGGTTTGTTGGTGGGTGTTGGCACGAGAATTGGTGGGGGGTGTACTAGTGGTCATGGAATTAGTGGAATGGGCAGATTTTCTTTAAGGTCGATTATTGCAACAATAACCTTCATGATTGTTGGAATTTTAACTGTTTTGGTAAAAAACTTAGTATGAGTAAAATTATATCTTTAGTTTGTGGGATAATATTTGGAATTGGTCTTACTGTTTCAGAAATGATTGATCCTGCTAAAGTTTTAGGTTTCTTAAATATTTTTAGAGATTGGGACCCATCTTTAGTATTTGTGATGATTGGAGCCTTAATTATATCTTCTCCATTTTTTCACTTATTTAAAAATAACAAAAAACCTATTTTTGCTAAAAGCTTTAATTACACAACCAATAAAGAAATAAATAAAAAGTTAATTATTGGCTCTTCACTTTTTGGAGCAGGATGGGGTTTGGCAGGCTTATGTCCTGGACCTGCGATAGCATCTTTAGCTTTATTAAATATTAATTCAGCTGTCTTTGTAGTTGCAATGTTTGCCGGGTTTTATTTAGCTAAATTGGCAGAACCGACTACCCACGCTCGATGATAAAAATCATCTATATTTTTTTGAATTAACCCTTTGGCAATTTGGGTAGCTTCTTGCTCTTCAAAAGGACCATGTTTTTTTTCAGTATTCTTTAGTATTGTTTCAAACTCATTAGGGTTGGTATGCTCACCTTCAATTACATAAAAATTTTTCATGGCTTTCTTATAGAACTAGTTTAAAAATACACAAATGAAAAAAATATTTCTTTTATACGGTCATTATAACGAAAAATCTTTTAACGCTGCTATTAGAGATACATTTATAAAAACGGTTGAAGCAAACGGTCATTCAGTTGATTGTGTAGACCTATATAAGGAAAAATTTAACCCTGTTTTTGCAGGTGAACAAGCTGGTGAAGATGTTTTAGATCATCGTAGACGAATTGAGAAGTGTGATACCATTGTTCTAATTGCACCTATTTGGAACTTTAGAATGCCAGCAATTGTGGAGGGATGGATAGATAAAGTTTTGTCACCACCATGGGCATTTACATTTAAAAAATTAGTTGGAAATTATGGTTATCCAATGGGAAACTTAAAAGATAAAAAAGCTATAATTTTTTGTACTTATGGATCACCAAGGCTCGCTATTACAACCTTCTTTTTAAACCTGCCTATAAGAAGATTAAAAAGAGGGGTATTTCACATGTGTGGCATTTATAATATTGTTTACAGAAGATATTTTGCTGTACCGTTTGTTAGTGATAAAAAAGAGAACAATTTTTGGAAGACGTCAGAACAACTGCACAAAATATATAAAGTAATTTTAATTACTTTATTTTTAACATCTCCATCATTTGCTGAATTAGTTAAGCCTAATAATGGTATTGAACCTTATCAAGTTGTCAAAATCCAATTAAGAAGTTTAAAACAGAATGATAATCCAAAAAAAGATAATGGAATTGAGCAGACTTGGGAATTTGCACACCCAAATAATCAAAAAAATACAGGTCCTTTAGATCGATTTAAAACGATGATAAAAGGAAAATCTTATGTGATGCTTCTTAATCACTTGGATCATAAGGTTGTAGAGATAAAATCTGATGATTTAACTGCTCTTTTTGAAGTAACAGTTCTTGATAGAGATAAGGTCTACTATAAATTTAAGTGGGCAGTTGAAAAATATATAAAAGAGGGTCTTCTTAAGGACTGTTGGCTGACCACAATGGTCTCCGCACCAATGCCTCTTGGATCTTCAGTTTAAGCTAATAACTAAACGATTTTTGTTTCGTTAATAATAAAAAAATAGTAGGAATTCGGACTAATGAAATCTAAAGCTAAAGTTGTTGTAGTTGGTGGTGGTGTAGTAGGAGTTAGTGCACTTTATCACTTAGCAAAAAAAGGTTTATCTGATGTTGTTCTTGTCGAGAGAAAAGAATTAACTTCAGGATCAACTTGGCACGCAGCAGGTCTGCTTCCATTATTTAATATGAGTTATTCAGTTGGACAGCTTCATAAGTATGCAGTTGATCTTTATAAAAAATTAGAAGAAGAGACAGGACAAAATGTTGGCTTCAGTGTTGTCTCAAACATTCGTTTAGCAAGTACTAAAGATAGAATGGATGAGTACCACCAATATGCAGGTGTTGCACAAACTATAGGTGTTGATGTAAAATTTTTAACTCCAGATCAGGTAAAAAAAATTTGGCCTTTATGTCGTACGGATGATTTACTTGGCGCAATACAACACCCTGAAGATGGATATATTCAACCTGCTGATTTAACTCAAGCAATGGCTACAGGTGCAAGAAATATGGGTGCAGAGATTTATAGAAATACAGCTGTAGTTGGAATTAAACAAACTAAAGATGGGTGGACTGTTGAAACTGACAAAGGAGCTATTGAATGTGAACATGTAATTTCTTGTTCAGGAAATTTTGCCAGACAAACAGGGAAAATGGTTGGTTTAGATATTCCTGCTATACCTGTTGAGCATCAATATATTGTGACGGAAGCACACCCAGATATTTTAAAAAGAAAAAAAGAAGGCTTACCAGAGATGGGAGTTTTAAGAGATAGTGATAGTAGATGGTACATGAGAGAAGAAGCAGGTGGTTTAATTTTAGGACCCTATGAAGATGGTGCTCCAGCCTGTTATGTAGACGGCCCATCAAAAGATTTAGAGTATGAATTATTTCAAGAAGATTTAGATAGACTTGCTCCACACATAGAAGGTGCAATTCATCGAGTTCCAGCTTTTGGAGAAGTTGGTGTAAAAAAAGTTTATAATGGAGCAATTTGTTACACACCTGATGGAAACCCAATTGTAGGACCGGCGTGGGGACTTAAAAATTTCTGGATTAATGAAGGACATAGTTTTGGTATTACTGCTGCAGGCGGTGCTGGATGGCAACTTGCAGAATGGATTGTAGATGGAGAACCAACGGTCGATATGCTTGGCGTTGACCCAAGAAGATTTGGTGATTATGCAACAAAATCTTATTTAAAAGAAAAAAACGAAGAAGCTTATAACCATGTATTTAAAGTTCATTACCCAGATGAAGAAAGAGGTGCCGCTAGAGAATTAAGAACATCACCTTGTTATGATAGAATGAAAGCATTAGGCGCAGTATTTGGGCAAAAATTTGGTTGGGAGAGACCAAACTTCTTTGCAGTAGATGGAATGGAGCAAAAAGATGATTGGTCTTTTAGAAGATCCAAGTGGTTTGAGGCAATAAAAAAGGAATGTAAAAATGTAAAAGAAAATGTGGGTCTTTTAGATATGACTGCATTTGCAAAATGCAGAATTAAAGGTCCTGGGGCTGAAGAGTTTTTAGATTATCTAGTAGCAAACAAACTTCCAAAAAAAATAGGAAGAATTGGTTTATGTCATGCCCTTAATACTAAAGGAGGAGTGCATTCTGAATTTACAATAATGAGAGAAGCTCCAGATAGTTTCTATTTAGTTTCTGCAGGAGCGAACCAAAGATTAGACCATGATTGGATTCAAAAATGGATGCCAAATGATGGGACAGTTCAATTTGAAAATCTAACTAATAGTATGGGTGTGCTAGTTGTATCTGGTCCAAAGGCTAGAGAATTAATGACAAGAGTTTCTAGTGATGATTTCTCAAAAGAAAACTTCAAATGGTTGAGTGCAAAAAATGTGAATGTTGGAAATGCACCAGTGAATGCTATGAGAGTAAACTTTGTTGGTGAATTAGGTTGGGAGCTTCATCATCCAATTGAATACCAAAACCATATATTTGATAAATTAATGGAAGCTGGAAAAGATTTAGGTCTTAAGCCTTATGGAATTAGAGCAATGAATAGTTTAAGACTTGAAAAATCTTATAAACTTGTTGGGACAGAATTATCAATTGAATATTCACCCTACGAATCTGGACTAGATAGATTTATACATCCTAATAAAGGAAACTTTATTGGCTTAGAAGCACTTAATAAGTGGAGAGAAAAAGGTTTTAAAAATAAACTGGTTACTATGGAAATTCACAATGTTGAAGATGCGGATGTTCTAGGAAATAATCCAATTTATGAAAACAACAAAGTTGTTGGACGTGCAACAGGAGGAGATTTTGGATTTAGACTAGGTAAATCGATTGCGCTAGGAATGGTAAACCCTGATGTTGCGACAACTGGTCAAAAATTGAAAATTGATATTCTAGGAAAAATGTACGATGCTACTATATTAGATGAGAGTCCCTACGATCCAGAAAATAATTTATTGAGAGCATAATGAAAATATTAGTCGCGGTTAAAAGAGTAATTGATTACAACGTTCAAGTCAGAGTTAAAGAGGATGGAACTGGTGTTGTTACTGATAATGTAAAAATGTCGAGTAATCCACCCGATGATAATGCGATTGAGGAAGCTGTAAAAATTAAAGAAGCAGGTAAGGCGACAGAAATTATTGCAATTACAGTCGGTGAAGAAAAATCACAAGAAACTGTTAGAAAAGCTTTGGCAGTTGGTGCTGATAGAGGAATTTTAATCAAAACTGAAGGAATTGTTGAGCCATTAGCCGTAGCAAAAGCACTACAAAAAATTGTTGAAAAAGAAAAACCAGACCTAGTTTTTATGGGTAAACAAGCAATTGATGATGACTGTAATCAAACAGGTCAAATGTTAAGTGCTTTATTGAATTGGCCTCAAGCAACATTTGCATCAAAAATTGAAATAAAAGACAAAACTTTGGAAGTAACAAGAGAAATTGATGAAGGATTAGAAACAATTGAAGTTAATCTACCAGCTATTGTGACATGTGATTTAAGATTAAATGAGCCACGTTATGCTTCACTACCAAATATTATGAAAGCTAAAAAAAAACCCATAGAGGTATTTATAGCTGCAGACCTAGGGGTTGATATAACACCTAGGGTTCAACAAATTAAAGTAGAAGAACCACCTAAAAGAAAAGCAGGAATTAAAGTTGCAAGTGTTGCTGAATTAGTTAGCAAACTTAAAAATGAGGCAAAGGTAATATAATGTCAGTTTTATTAATAGCAGAGCATAATAATAAAGAAGTAAGACCTTTTACATTAAACGCAATTACTGCAGCATCACAAATGGATGGAGATGTACATGTTTTATTAATTGGAAATAATTGTGGAGATGTTGCTAAATCATTATCTGAAATGCCAGCTGTTAAAAAAGTATTACATGCTGAAGCTGCACACTATGAAAACTACTTAGCAGAAAACTTTGCACCCCTAGTTGTTAAAGTTTCAGAAAATTATTCCCATATTGTTAGTTCCGCAAATACATTTGGTAAAAATTTGATGCCAAGAATAGCAGCAAATTTAGATATATCTCAAGTAAGTGATATTACTAAAGTGATATCATCTGATACATTCATAAGACCTATTTATGCGGGTAATGCATTCGCTACAGTAAAAAGTACAGACACAAAAAAATGTATAACAATTAGACCAACATCTTTTGAGCCTTGTGAAACTTCTGGTGGGTCTGCTCCAATAGAAAAAATTGAAGCTACTGAAGAGTTTACGTTATCAAAATTTATTAAAAGAGAAGAGGTTAAGTCAGACAGACCTGAGCTTGGAACTGCTAGAGTTGTAGTTTCTGGCGGAAGAGGAATGCAAAATGGAGAAAATTTTAAATTAATAACTGATATTGCAGATAAATTAAATGCAGCAATTGGAGCATCACGTGCAGCAGTTGATGCGGGATACATTAGTAACGAACATCAAGTTGGTCAAACTGGTAAAGTTGTTGTGCCTGATTTGTATATTGCAGTTGGAATTTCAGGAGCAATTCAGCATTTAGCTGGAATGAAAGAAAGTAAAATTATTGTTGCTATAAATAAAGATGGTGAAGCGCCAATATTTAGTGTCGCAGATTATGGTCTGGAAGCAGACTTATTTGAGGCGTTACCTCAATTCTTAGAAGAATTGAATAAATTAAATAGTATACAAAAATAATCAGTACTGTAAAAATTCAAGATATGCCTAGAGAAGCAATGGATTATGATGTGGTAATCGTTGGAGGTGGTCCTTCAGGATTATCTACGGCAATTAAACTTAAACAATTAGATCCAGAATTAAATGTGTGTTTACTTGAAAAAGCTTCAGAGATTGGTGCGCATATTTTAAGCGGTAATGTGTTTGAAACTAGAGCTTTAGATGAGTTATTACCAAACTGGAAAGAACTTAATTCACCTATAAAAACTAAGGTTTCTAATGAAAAATTCTTATTTTTAGGAAAATCAAAATCATTAAGCTGGCCGACATGGCTACTTCCATCAGTTCAACAAAATCATAATAATTACATAATCAGTTTAGCAAACCTATGTAGATGGCTAGCAGAACAAGCCGAAGCCTTAGGTGTAGAAATATTTCCAGGCTTTCCTGCAAGTGAAATTTTATACAAAGAAGATGGATCAGTTAAGGGAGTTGCAACTCAAGACATGGGAGTTGATAAAGATGGAAATAAGAAAGATGGCTTTGAACCAGGCATAGAGCTTTTAGGAAAAGTCACTGTTTTTGCAGAAGGATGCAGAGGACATCTTGGAAAACAATTAATTGAAAAATATAATTTATCAGAAGGTAAAGATCCTCAGCAATATGGAATTGGGTTTAAAGAAATTTGGGAAATCAGTGAACAAAATCATGAAGAGGGAATGGTAATGCATACTGCAGGTTGGCCACTAGATAACAATACTTATGGCGGAAGCTTTATCTATCACGCAGAAAACAAACAAGTTTTTTTAGGTTACGTAATTGGTCTTGATTATAAAAACCCACATCTCTCACCGTTTGATGAATTTCAAAGATTTAAAACTCACCCTGCAATTAGAAAGATAATTGAAGGCGGAAAACGTATTTCATATGGCGCACGTGCATTAATTGAAGGTGGACTGCAAAGTTTACCAAAAATGTTTATGCCAGGTGCTTTGTTAATCGGTTGTGATGCGGGAACTTTAAATATGCCTAAGATCAAAGGATCACACACTGCAATGAAAAGTGGAATGATTGCTGCCGAATCCATTAATGAACATTTAAAAGAAAAACAAGATTTATCAATTTATGAAGATAAATTTAAAAAAAGCTGGATTTATGATGAGTTACATACTGCCCGAAATATTAAACCAAGTTTTAGCTGGGGTTTAATTCTTGGAATAATATTTACTGGAATTGATCAAATATTATTTAGAGGAAAATTACCTTTTACCTTAAGACACAAACATGCTGACCACGAAACACTAAAACCAGCAAATGAAATGCCAAAAATTGATTACCCTAAACCAGATAATGTGATTACATTTGATAAAACAACTTCTGTTTATTTAACAGGAACTAATCATACTGATAATCAGCCTGTGCACTTACAGTTAAAAGATCCAAACTTACCTATAAATTACACTTTAGAAAAATTTGATGAACCTGCACAAAGATATTGTCCTGCAGGTGTTTATGAAGTTCAAAATGAAAATGGTGTTAATAAATTTATAATTAATTCACAAAATTGTATTCATTGTAAAACTTGTGATATTAAAGAACCTTCTCAAAATATTACGTGGGTTACCCCCGAAGGAAGTGGCGGACCTAAGTACGGAAATATGTAATTTTCGTTGTGCTCTTCCTTACGAACTTGGAAGAGCACAACGAAAAATATCTTTTTTAAAAAGATAAAATTAATCCAACAACAAAAATAAGAGAGAGTGTTAATCCCACAAAAACTAGGTTTGTCAGAGTTTCTTTTTCTTTAACTTTTCTAGCTCTATTTAAGAGAATATTTATATCAACTCTACCTGATGATGAAACTTCCTCACTTTTTTGAGAGGTCTTCAAATGAGGAAGACCATTCACTTCTATAGAAATTACTTTTTCTGAACTCATGGATAATGAATACCAACTTACTAAAAAATTGAAATAACTCCATTGTCCAAAATGGGTTGACTATTATATATCAATTGTCCATTATGGGTTTTTAAAATTATGAACGCTATACCAAGTATATCATCTCAAATTGATGAAAAAATAATATTCAAAGTAATTGATAAACACTTTAGTCGATTGGCACCACATTATTACAAATGGATAAATAGTTGGCTGATTGGGGCCTATAAGAGTTTTGGAGATATAGATAAATATATAATCTTAATTTACATAGTTAACAAAGATTTCATATTCTTTAGAAAAAATGGGTTTATTGTTAATTATGATACATTCTATAACGATAAAACATTAGAAGTAGATAAAATTATTATCAGCGATATTTCAAAAGATCTTCAAATACCAAAAGAAAGTGTAAGAAGAAAAGTTAAAGAACTAGAAAAAGCAGACATAATTAAAAGAAAAAGTAAAAAAATTTTTATAAATAGAATGGCAATTTCTTTAGTTCAAGCAAATTTAACTTTAAAAAATATGAGTGTTTTATTGCATGAGTTTAATAAAATTCTTAAAGAGGAAGATATTGTTGAAGTAGCTTACCAAATTACAGAAATTTCAGATTCAATAAAAAAAAACTTTTCTTTTGTTTGGTATCAATTTTATAAGTTCTTATTTATTTTTACCAATAGATGGAGAAAAGAACTTGGAGACTTAGAAACTTTTTGTGTTGGAGTTATAGTTCTACTTAACGCAGCTGAAAATAAAAGTTTTAAACTTAAAGAATTAACTAGAAAAAAATATTCAATGTCAATTCAAGGCTCCGATGAAAGAGGTGTTAATGCAATGTCTATTTCTGATATAACAGGAATTCCAAGAATAACAGTTATTAGAAAACTAAAAAAAATGATAAAAAGAAATTTACTTCAAATTAATGAAAAGAAATTAATCACTGTAAATATGACAGGTGATGAATTTGTTAAAATTCAAGTTTTACAAGATGAAAATATGGTATCTTTAAGTAATTTTGTTAATAGAGTTTTTAATCAAATTAAAATTATACATTAATTGTTTTTTCTTAAAATTAACTAAGATAAATCAATAGCATTTTTCTTTAAAACTTCCATAGAAACAAGTTTTAAAGTTTTTTCATGAGTTCTTTTTAAATATACAGGACAAGGTTTGCCAGCATCAGCAGCTCTTGCATACCAACTAGCACAAACGCACCAACCATCTCCAGCCTTTAGTCCTGGAAATCCAAATTCAGGGTGAGGAGTTATTAAATCGTTACCAGCTTCTTTACACCACTCTAAAAATTCTGTTGTAACTTTTGCACAAACTGTGTGAACACCATGATCATTTTCATCAGTACTACAACAGCCATCTCTATGCCATCCTGTTAAAGGATCGTTAGAACATTCTTCTAGATCTTCACCTAGAACATTTTTTTGTTTATCAGCCATTTAAATTTTTGTTGGATTGGGTTGACCTTTGTAGACAACCTCAGGATCAAAAGATTTTTCTTTTTCTTCAAATTTCATTTCTACTTCTCTACCATTTTCAATTGGTCCCAGTGGAATTGATCTATAAAAGCATGATCGATAACCAACATGACAGCTGGAACCATCACCAATATCAACAGTTAACCAGACAGAGTCCTGATCATCATCAATTCTAAATTCTGTTACTTTTTGAGTAAAGCCACTAGTTTTGCCTTTGTGCCAAATCTGTTGTCTGGATCTACTAAAATAATGAGCCTCTTTAGTCTCAATGGTTTTTTTAAAAGCTTCAACATTCATATAGCCATGCATCAAAACATCTTTAGTCTTAGAACACATAGTAATAACTGGAATTAAGCCATCATTATCAAATTTTGGTGAAAGAAGTTTCCCCTCTTCAATTTCGACTATATTTTCTCTTTTTTTAAACATATCTAGGTGATTATGTAGCATATTGAACAATATATTAAATATTTTAAAAACAATGATTTACTGTATAAACTTGCCTTATGAAATTAGTTGAAGAGACAGATAGCAAAATTTTAGATACCAAAAAAGTTTCTGATAAAGAAGCTGAAGAGGCTTTTAGAACTATTTTAACTTGGATGGGTGAAGATCCTAGTAGAGAAGGATTATTAGAAACTCCAAAAAGAGTTGTTAAAGCATATAAAGAATATTTTAATGGATACTCAGAAGACCCTAATAAAATTTTAGATAAAACTTTTGGGGATGTCGAAGGTTATGATGATATGGTTGTACAAAAAAATGTTTCTGTACAAAGTCATTGTGAACATCATATGGCTCCAATTATTGGAATTGCACATGTTGCATACATTCCAAATGAAAGAGTTGTAGGTCTAAGTAAGCTTGCAAGAGTAGTAGAAGTTTTTTCAAAAAGATTACAGACACAAGAGAGACTCACTATGCAAATTGCTAAAACAATAATGGAATCTTTAGATGCAAAAGGTGTAGCTGTAACAATAGACTCAACTCATCAATGTATGACTATGAGGGGTATTAAGAAGGAAAATGCGACAACAGTTACAAATTATTTCTTAGGACAATTTAAAGAAGACCTTGGTGTTCAAAATAGATACTTAAGATTTATTAGTAAGTAACTTTCCTAAGGAGGGAAAAGCATGTCAGATAATTTTAAAGCATTAGTTGTCAATCAAGAAGGTGAAAATTTTACACGAGAAGTAAAATCAATAGATAAATCATTTTTAAAACATGGTGATGTACTTGTTCAAGTAGATTATTCAGACTTAAACTATAAAGATGCACTTATTTTGAATAATGGTGCAAAATTAGTAAAAGAATTTCCACATATTCCAGGTATTGATTTTGCAGGCACTGTTTTAGAAAGTGATAATTCAAAATTTGTAAAAGGAGATGAAGTGATCCTTACAGGTTGGAGAGTTGGCGAAATTTACTTTGGTGGTTATTCTCAGTTAGCAAAAGTTAATGGAGATTACTTGGTTAAAAAACCAAAAGATATCACATCCAAACAAGCAATGATCTTAGGGACTGCTGGACTAACAGCATTATTATGTTCATTTGCAATCAAAGCTAGAGAAGAACTTTTATTAGGTGAAAAAGTTAAAGATGTTTTAGTAACTGGTGCATCCGGTGGTGTTGGAAGTATTGCGGTGATGATTTTAAATAAATTTGGTTATGATGTAACTGCTGTTACTGGAAAAGCAGAAAATGAAGAATATTTAAGATCATTAGGGGCTAAAAACATAATAAATAAAGCAGATTTAGATAAAGATGCTAGGCCATTAGATAAAGGTTTGTGGGACGGTGTTGTTGATACTGTTGGTGGAAAGATACTTGCTAATGCACTTGCCCAAACTAGAGATAATGGAATTGTTGCGGCTTGTGGAAATGCTTCTGATTATAAATTAAATACAACTGTTATGCCTTTTATTATTAGAGGTGTAAAACTTTGGGGAATAAACTCTGTTACAGCATCGATAAAAAGAAGAGAATTTGTTTGGAGTGAAGTTAAAAGTCTTATTGATTTCGATCAATTAGAAAAATCAATAAAGACAGTAAGCTTAGAAGGTTTAATAGATATATATCCAAAAATGTTAAAAGGTGAAACATTTGGAAGATATATAGTTGATCTTAACAAATAAATGGATTGGGATAAATTAAAAATATTCCATGCAGTTGCAGAAGCGGGTAGTTTTACTAACGCAACAATAAATTTAAATTTAAGTCAATCTGCAATAAGCAGACAAATTCAATCATTAGAATTAGATCTTAAAGTGCAACTCTTTGAGAGACACGCAAGAGGTCTTACTTTAACTGAGAATGGTGAATATTTATTTAAAACAGCTCACGATGTAATTAGTAAGTTAAAAGAAGTTGAATCGACATTAGGAGATCAAAAAAATAAACCAACTGGTAAACTAACAATTACAACAGTTAGAAGTTTTGGTACTCACTGGCTAACACCTCGTATTCAAGAGTTTATGACTTTAAATCCTGAAATAGAAATTGAATTAATTTTTGATGACAAAGAATTAGACTTAAGCACTAGACAAGCTGATATAGGTATCTTTATGAGAAGACCTAAGCAGCTTAATTATATTCAAAAAAAATTAGTAGATATTAAATATTATATTTATGGCTCTAATAAATATTTAGAAAAGTATGGGATGCCAAAAACAATTACAGATCTAAATAAACATAAATTCATTTCATTTGGTAAAGGGGCCCCATCTCCCGTTTATGATCCAGATTGGGCTTTAAAACTTGGAATTAAAGATTCTAAAAAAAGAAAACCAGTAATGAAAGTTAATAGTGTTATGGGTTTACTTTTAGCTGTTGAAGCTGGTGTGGGTCTTGCAGCACTTCCTGAATATTTAGTTTCAAATTCAAACAATGTAATAAAGGTTCTTCCTAATTCAGAAGGCCCCATAACAGAGGCTCACTTTGTTTATCCTCAATCATTAAAAAATACGGCCAGAATAACCGCTTTTAGAAACTTTCTATTTAGTAAAATAGGTGACTGGAAGTAGTTTATTCACTTTTATCGTTAACATAAACCGAAACTCCTCTAGAATTAATATCTACATCAAACTTTTTATGTAATGGTGGAAATGCTCGTTGGGAACAATCTAACCTGTCACAAGTTCTACACGAAACACCAATAGGAATTTCAGTTTTCTTATCTGAGATATCTAAATTTTCTGTGTACACAAATTGTTTTGCATATTTTGCCTCACAACCTAAACCAATTGATAAAATACTTTTTGATAAACCATATCGACCAACACCTTTTTCAACAGTTCTTGCAATACATACGTATTTTTCACCGTTAGTCATTTTACTTACTGCAGCTTGAATTACACCAGGCCTTGTAAAGGCTGAATAGACATTCCACCTAGGGCAAGCACCACCATATCTTGGTATTTCAATTCCAGAAAGTGAAAAACGCTTAGAAATATTTCCAGCAATATCAGTTCTCAGCATATGGAAAGGTATACCTGGTAATTTAGGATCTTGAAGGCAAGTTACCCTATGAGCAACTTGCTCAAATGAAGTTGCAAAAGTATTTTGTAAAAGCTCTAAATCATATTTTAGTTTTTTACATTCTGAATGAAATAATTTGTAAGGCATTAAGATTGCAGCACCACAATAATTTAATAGAGCAACTTGAGTTAATTTTTTTGATTCTTCTGATGGAAAATTAAAATTAGATAGGTATTGATTAATTTCTTTTGATGCACCTTCCTGGGCTATTTGAGATGCAGCATGCAATTTTTTTGTTTCAAGTGTATTATAATCACTTAATAAAAGTTCTTTTTTTTTTTATTAAAAATTTTTGAAAATGGTTTACCATCTTCAGGAATAATATCTTTAACTGTTATAGAGTATTCTTTTTTTAGATATTCACATAATGCAATATATCTAGTCCTATTGTTAACTTGAATTTTTTCAAAAACTTTATTTGCAAATTCTTCAAGTTTAGAAAAATAGTTTTTATTTTCTTGAAGAAAATCAGATATCACTTCACCAGGAAATGAATTTTTTCTATTATCAACTATTTTGCCAGACAGTTTTTCTATCTTATTTATTAATTCATGATCTTTTTTTTTAAGAATATCTCCCAACCTAACAAGAGCTCTACCAATTTTTGGGTTTGTCCCTACTAAATCTTTAACTTCAGGTCCGAGTATGTCCAAATCTTCGAATAATTTATCATCTAGTATTTCTGAAATAGTATTTTCTAGATTGATATCTGACTTTGTTGTTAAATCAGAAAGTTGAATATTTAATTTTTCACAAACTTTAAGTAATAAATCACCATCTATTTTTCTTTTACCACCCTCAATTAAATTCAAATAACTAGGTGATATCTCAAGTTCTTCAGCAAGTTTATTAGCTTGTAAACCTAGCTGTCTTCTAAAAGCCTTTATTTTAGGTCCTATTTTTAAATCTAATTGACTCATAATATTAATTTGTAAATTTTGTAAATTATAATTTACAAAAAGTTTCTTTGTTTTACAAGCATTTTAACGAATTTAATGGATTTAGTAAATTTTGTAAATTATAAGATGCATATGGAAAACATTAACAATAAAAATCAAGAAAATCAGTCTCGAATCACGAATGAAGATGATCATACTCAAAATAGCCAGTCTGGTATTTACTTGAGAGATGACCATTGTGATTGGGGTTCAAGCGGCATGAATGAATTCACTAATGAGTTTAGTGAAGACAAGTAAGCCTCTTAAAATCTAATTTTCTTAATTACACAACCTGGAAAGACCCAACTCATGAGCTCAGAAGCTAAAGTTTCATACGATTTAAAAAGATTTGCTGGTATTAAAAGAGATTATACACCTGAAGAAGTTGAAAGACTTAGAGGTTCAATAAAAATAGAATATTCGATGTGCAAGCATCAATCTAAAAAACTGTGGAATTTATTAAATTCTGAAAATTATATTAATACGCTAGGTTCGTTGTCTGGAAATCATGCAATTCAACATGCTAAAGCTGGATTAAAAGCAATTTATTTAAGTGGATGGCAAGTAGCAGCTGACGCTAATACTGCTGGTGAAATGTATCCTGACCAGTCTTTATATCCCTATGATAGTGCTCCAAAATTAGTTGAGTCAATGAATAACGCGCTAATTAGAGCAGATCAGATTCAACATATGGAATTACAAGATGGTGATATGCAATCAAAAGATAGAACAGATTATATGCTACCAATTATTGCAGATGGAGAAGCAGGATTTGGTGGTCCGTTAAATGTTTTTGAATTAACAAAAAAATTTATTAAAGCAGGTGCTGCTGGAGTTCACTTTGAAGATCAACTAGCTAGTGAAAAAAAATGTGGTCACATGGGTGGAAAAGTTTTAGTTCCAACTAGTACAATGATAAAAAATTTAAAAGCTGCAAGACTTGCTGCTGATATTGCAGATGTACCATTAATAATTTTAGCTAGAACTGATGCTAATGCTGCAAAATTAATTACGAATGACTTTGATGAAAATGATAAACCATTCTTGACTGGAGAAAGATCTCCTGAAGGTTTTTATTATGTTAAACATGGAATTGAGCAGGCTATCTCAAGAGGTTTAGCCTACGCACCTTATTCAGATTTAATCTGGTGTGAAACTGCAACACCGAATCTTGAGGAAGCAAAAAAGTTTGCAGACGCAATTCATGAAAATTTTCCTGGTAAATTATTAGCTTACAACTGTTCTCCCTCGTTCAATTGGAAGAAGCATTTATCAGATGCTGAGATTGCAACATTTCAGCAAAAAATTAGTGAGATGGGTTATAAGTTTCAGTTTATTACACTTGCTGGATTTCACACTCAAAATATTGCAATTTTTGAACTTGCAGAAAAATATAAAACAGAAGGAATGACTGCTTATTCTAAAATCCAAGAGCTTGAGTTTGCTAGAGAGAAGGATGGTTACACAAGTGTTAAACACCAAAGAGAAGTTGGGACATCTTACTTTGATGCGGTTTCAAATACTATAAGTAGTGGAAAAAGCTCTACAACTGCCATGGCAGGCTCTACAGAATCTGAACAGTTTTAATTAGTCTTTACTTAAACTTTAAATATGTTCTAATATTTAAATGATCTTAAGTGGAATACTTTTAATCATTTTCTATATTTCTCATCGATATATTGTTGCTTGGATTATCTATTACAATAATAGTGATAAAAGATTTGGTAATTCTATTTGGCGTTGGACTTATGATTATAAGGTTATTGGTGAAAGAGATATTTCAGATCTCGATGATAAGCCTTTTGTAAGAAAAAGAAGAATTAGAAATCGTACAGTTACCTTAATGTATTGTAATTTTTTTTCAGCTTTTGTTATATCTCTGTCTTTTTTAAGTAATTTACTTATTGCGATATTATCTTAATTAACTTTTGCAAACTGTGACAATAAATGCGATTGATAATCATTCGCAATGCTAATAATAAGCATTCTAAATTAAATAACCAATAAAACGGGAAATAATAATGAAAAAACTTACAATTATTGCATTTTTTATGGCTTTATTTGCAAACATGACGTTTGCTGCTGAAGTTAATGTATTCAGTGCAAGACATTACGATTCAGACATTCAACTTTACGAAAAATTTACAGCTAAAACTGGAATTAAAGTAAATGTTGTATCTGGTAAAGATAAAGCTCTTCAAAAACGAATAACTGAAGAAGGTACTGATTCAAAGGCTGACCTTTATATTACTGCTGACGCAGGAAGATTAGGTGCATTCGCTGCAAAAGGAATGTTCCAAAATTCTATGACTGCTGCAATCAAAGCTGCCGTACCAGCAAACTTTAGAACTTCTAAATGGACTGGAATAGCTAAGAGAGCAAGAATTATGTATTACTCACCTGAAAGAGTAAATGCAAATGAGCTTAACGGTATGACTTACGAAGGTCTTGCTGATCCAAAATGGAAAGGTAGAGTTGTTATAAGAAAATCTAACAATATCTATAACCAATCTCTTGTTGCATCATTAGTAAAAAATAATGGTAAAGCAGCAACATGTACTTGGGCAAAAGGTGTTGTAGCTAACATGGCTAGAGACTCTAAAGGAAATGATAGAGCTCAAATTTTAGCAGTAGCTGCAGGTGAAGCTGATCTAGCAGTAGCTAATACATACTATTATGCTTTGATGTTATCTGGAAAAAAAGGTCCAGAGCAACAAGCAGCTGCTAAAAAAGTTTTACCTTTTTTCCCTAACCAAGGAGATAGAGGAACTCATATGAACATTAGTGGAGGAGGAGTACTTAAAACTGCACCAAATCCTGATAATGCAAAAAAACTACTTGAGTTTTTATTAACTAAAGAAGCACAAGAACATATAGTTAATAATACATTTGAATATCCAATGATTGATGGTGTTGAGCCTCATGCATTAGTTAAACAAATGGGTCTTGGATACAATCAAGATTTAGAAACTAAAGTTGCTAATTATGGAAAACAACAAGCTACAGCACTTGAGTGTATGTTAGCAGCAAGTTGGAAGTAATAAGCTAGTGAAAAAGAATTTATTTAATATTGATTTAGATAAATCTTCTGACGTATATGGGTCTCAATCTCTGAAAGCTTGTGATCCATGTGCAGCTGAGTGTGAAAAGATCAATAGAAAAATAAATAATAGAAAATTATCAGATATTGAAGATAAAGAGGCTGCACATATCCTCTCTCCTTTTAATACATAATTTTCTTTTTAATGATTGTGCTCATAGCTTTACAAAAGGTATTTACCCTACCTAATTTAACTATGAGCACTAAAAAATTCAAATGCAAGTAATTCAATTAAACAAACACTTAAAAAACAACAGGAATAGAATGATAGAAGGAAAAAAATGTTCAAATGTAGTTTTGAAAACAAGAAAAATTGGAAAGTGGGTTGATGTAAGTACTGATGAAATATTCAAAGGTAAAAAAGTAATACTATTTTCGTTACCAGGTGCATTTACACCGGTATGTTCTGAAAAGCAGTTACCAGGATTTGAAGAAAATTATGATAAATTGTTAGGCCTAGGTATTAATGAAATTTATTGTATTAGTGTTAATGATGGCTTTGTGATGAATGCTTGGGCTGATCAACAAAAATTGAGAAAAGTTAAGGTATTACCAGATGGAAATGCAGATTTTACAAGGGCAATGGGTATGTTAGTTGATAAGAAACACGTAGGATTTGGTCTAAGAAGCTGGAGATATAGTGCAATTATTAATGATGGTATGGTTGAAAAATGGTGGCAAGAGGATGGTATGAATAATGATGGGAGTGATCCTGATCCATATGAACAAACAACTCCTGAGAACTGTATAGAATATCTATCTAAATAATAAAAGATGCAAACCCATAGCTTATAAGAAAATTTTAAGAATTAGCTCTATAATCTCTCTCTCAAATTGGTTTTAGTGTTGGTATTAACTTCCCTTGGTAACAAGGGAAGTTTCTTAAAAATAATTATTAAGGTAATGTAAATTATGGGATTTAGAAAAATAAATATTTGGTATGTATCATCACTACTTATTTCTTTAGTAGTGGCAGCACCAATTTTAACTGTATTCAGCAGTTTTTTTGAAACTACTGGAGATTATAGTTTAATTTTAAAAAATACTTTTCTTTATGATTATATTTATAATTCTTTAATACTTTTAATAGGTGTTTTATTTTTAACATTTATAATTGGTGTTGGATGCGCTTACTTAGTTTCATTTTATAATTTTCCAGGTGTAAATTTCTTTAAATGGTCTTTGATCTTATCTTTTGCTGTCCCAGCATATATTTATGCATATTCCTTAACCGCTTTTTTTGAAAATTATGGAACAGCTTTTTCAATTTTAAAAAATTTATTTGGAGAAGGGAATTATAATTCCCATATTCCTAAATTTGATGGAATGATGGGTGCCATAATTTCAATATCTTTTTCATTATTTGGCTATGTTTACGTTTTAACCAGAACATCATTTCACTATCAGTCTCAGAATTTAATAGAACTTGGGAAAAATCTTGGTTTCACTAAAAAAAGATCTTTTTTTAAAATAATACTTCCTTCCGCAAGACCTGCTATCGTTGCTGGTCTGTCGTTAGTTGCAATGGAAACTTTATCAGATTTCGGATCTGTATCTTTTTTTGGAATATCTACTTTTACTACAGGAATATATAATGCCTGGATTTCTTTTGATGACCTTACTCTTGCTAACAGATTATCATTTTATTTATTAATTTTTATTCTTGGATTGTTTATCTTGGAAAATTTTTCAAGAAAAAAGGCCCAGTATCACACATCTTCTAAGGGTGGATTTAAATCTAAATCAGTTATCAATTTAAGTGGATATAAATCATTTTTAGCATTTTCTTTTTGCATGTTAGTTTTTTCTATAAGTTTTTTATTTCCTGTTCTGCAAATGCTTTATTGGACAATTATTTTTCCAAAACATTTAGCTGATTTGGATTTAATTAACTTATTTTCAAATACTATAATTTTAGTAATTTTATCTAGCTGTTTGTTAATTGCCTTAGCTTTTATTTCAAATTATGGGAATAGAGTTTCTAAAAGTAAATTTTTAGAAGCACTAACTACATTTTCAATATCAGGATATGCAATACCAGGGATTATTTTAGCTGTAGCATTCATTACCTTTATCTCATGGTTTGACAGCAGTATTCTGGGTCAATTTGAAATGAACAATATAAAGCCAATTTTTATAGGCTCTATTCTTGGCCTAGTTTTGGTATATTTTATTAGATTTTATTCATTAGCAAGCAATGGAATTAAATCAGGATATTTAAAAATTAATTATTCCATTGATGAAGGTGCATATCTGCTTGGATATTCTAAATTCAAGACATTCAAAAACATACATGTTCCATATCTAAAAAACTCAATTTTATTGATAGGAATTTTATTAGCCATTGAAATCATTAAAGAGTTACCAATTACCCTAATTATGAGACCATTTAATTTTGAAACTTTTGCAACAAAGGCATATATCTATGCTTCTCAGGATTTATTAGAGGCCGCAGCAGCCCCATCATTATTTCTTATAATTATTGCAAGTTTCTTTATATTAATTACATCTAAATATATTCTTAAAGACTAAAATTATGACAAAAAATTTTCTAGAAATTGATAATGTAACATTTACGGCTAGCGCACAAAACAAAGTAAGCAATGTCTCATTAACTATTGAAAATCAGGGAGACATTATCTGTTTATTGGGTCCATCTGGAATCGGTAAAACTACAATTCTTAGAACAATTGCTGGTTTAGAGAAAATTAATTCTGGAAAAATTAAATTAAAGAATAAATTACTTTCCTCTAAAGATGTCCATGTGGAACCTGAAGATAGAAACATATCAATGGCTTTTCAAGATAACTCACTTTTCCCTCATTATAATGTTTTAGAAAATATAAAATTTGGTGCAGAGAGAAATAAAAAGAAGAAAAAAGGATTAAATATAAATGAGATAATTAAATTTCTTCATATTGATCATGTAGTTGATAAATTTCCACATCAAATAAGTTCTGGTGAAGCGCAAAGAGCCTCTTTAGCCAGATCTTTATTATCTAACCCAGACTTATTATTATTAGATGAACCTTTATCAAATGTAGATCAAAGTTTTAAAGAAGAAATTCAAGTTAAGTTGAAACAAATTTTAACTGAACAAAAAATAACAACAATCATCGTTACACATGACTCGTATGAAGCTTTTTACTTGGGTACAAAATGTGGAATAATTCTTGATGAACAATTAAAACAATTTGATGATCCGTATAATGTTTATCATTTTCCAAATTCTGTAGAGGTGGTTAACTTTTTGAATAGAGGAATTTTAATTCCAGCAAAAGTTACCGGTGAAAACAGTTTAGAGAGTGCTGACTTAGGTACAATAACTGGTGATTTTATAAAACATTACCCAAAAGGATCTGAAGTTCAACTTTTATTACAACCAGAAGATCTGGAACATGATGATCAGAGTAATTTAAAATTAGAAGTCGTCGATAGAAAATTTAGGGGAACAAATTTTATCTATACCCTTAAAACTATGAGTAATAAATTAATACCTGTCTTTGTACACTCTCACCATATTCATCAACACCAAGTAGATGAAAAATTTGGCATCAAGAGACCAATTAATATTGATCATATAGTTTGTTTCTAATACAAAACTTAACTTAAAATGAATGATAGATTAAAAACCTTATCTAGAGGAATAATTGACGTAAGTCCTTTAATGATACCTGTGGTTCCATTTGGAATTATTTATGGTGTTATTGGTATGGAATTAGGTTTGGGTGCGTACATGACATTTGGAATGTCTATTATAATTTTTGGTGGAGCCTCTCAAATAGTTTTACTTCAGTTATTTTCAGGCGGAGCTTCATCTTTAGTTGCAATAACTTCTGTTGGGGCGGTAAATTCTAGACACTTATTATATGGGGCAGTTTTTTCAGAATATTTATCTCATTTAAAATTAACATGGAAAATAATTTTGTCTTACGTGTTAATTGATCAAGCATTTGCTGTCTCAAATACTTATTTTAAGAAGAATAAAGAAAATGAATTTAAACATTACCACTTATTAGGTGCTGGCTTTACCTGTTGGATAGTTTGGCAAATATCAACAGTGTTAGGTATTGTTCTAGGATCAGTTATACCTGAAGAGTTAGGTTTAAGTTTTACTATTTCTTTAACCTTTTTGGCCTTGTTAATTAATGATTTTAGAAAATTTAAAAATATTATTGTGATGTTGGTATCAGGTATTGTTGCAACTATTGGCTACAATACAATACCATTTCAAGCATACATTATCGTTGCAGCCATAGCTGCTTTACTAATTGCTACATTATTAACTTTGATAACTTTAAAGAAAAATTAATGCATTGGTCGACAATTATTTATTGTGGAATTATTACTTATCTAACAAGGTTTTCTATGATTTTTTTATTAAAAGAGGACATATTAAACGATAAGACAAAAAAAATACTTTCTTATGTACCTTCTGCAATTTTCCCTGCAATAATCTTTCCACCAATATTTCTAGATAGTGCAGGCACAATAGATATTGAAAATAATCCAAAAATATTAGCTTCTATATTTGCAATTATTATTGGTTATTTTAGTCGAAGTATTATTGCCACAATATTTGTGGGACTTATTTCTTATTGGTTTTTGATTTTTGTATATTACCAATAGAAAAACTTATAATTAACACTCTCATGTTTCATAAATTTAAAGTTAGCAACGATTTACTTGGCATATTTTATATGCTTTTATGTCAATTCTCATTTGCAACAAATGACGCTTTTGTAAAAGTTATTTACGAAAACTATGATGAGATATTTGTTTTAAACCAAATTATTTTTATTAGAGGTGTTTTTACATTACTTTTCATTTTATTATTTCTTCATATTAAGAAAGAACTTAATTTTAAATTAATCTTTACTTCAAATGAATTGAGAGTGAGAGGTATTTTAGAATCTTTAGCAGCTTTATTTTTTTTCATTGGTATTGCTCTATTACCCTTTGCAAATGTTTATATTTTATTAAGCATGGCACCAATTTTATTAACTGCATTTAGTGCAATATTTTTAAGAGAAAAAGTTAGATGGAGAAGATGGAGTGCAGTGTTATTGGGTTTTGTTGGTGTGGTGGTGGTAATTAATCCTGGAAAATTAGAGACTAGTTATTATTTTATCTTTCCTATAATTGCAGCAATTATGCTCTCAATTAGAGACATGTATACAAAAAATTTTAAAAAAGATTATCCCAGTCTACAAATTGCATTCATGACCTGTTTTGTTGTTACAGCTCTTTTTGGCCTGTTAAGTATTTATAAATTTTATGATTTTAGTTTAAAGGATATATTTATTTTATTTATTGCTGCTTTTTTTCTAGCATTAGGCTACATTTTTTCAATAGCAACAATCAAAATCGCACTAGTTTCTGTTACATCAACATTTAGATATTCAGTTATTTTATGGGGAATATTATATGGATATTTTTTATTTGATGAGGTGCCATTAAATAATACTTATATAGGAGCTTTAATAATTGTTATTAGTGGATTAATTATTATTTCAAGACAAAAAAAGATTGGGGTTATAAAATAAAATCAAAATCTTGTTAATCGAACTTTTAAGACATATGATTAAAACATGAAAAAAATATTAATTATAATTTTTGCATTATTTACAATTAAAGCTTTTGCGGTCGATAAAAGCACAACTTTTAATAATGAAATTTTTCAAAAAGCTCAACTTGAAGGAAAAACAGTTGTTATTAATTCTTGGAATGAAACTTGTACAACTTGTAAAGCACAGATAAAAATTCTAGATCAAGCTGAAAAAGAATTTAAAAATGTTCTTTTTTTAAGTTTTGAGCAAACCAAAGATAAAGATATAGCAAAACAATTAGGTATTGATTATTGGACTACTATTGTTGTTTATAAAAATAATAAAGAAGTACAGAGAAGCATTGGCCAAATGGATAAAGCTAAAATTTACGAATTAATAAAATCGTAATATCAAATAAAAGGCTTATTAATGTTTATTTAATAATCCAAAAGATGATATTAATTATATAAACTAAAATACCATAAAATAAGAACATCAGTATTTTGTCTTTTCCTGTTTTTTCTTCCCAGTTCAATTTAAATAATACCGATGGAGAAGCTATTAATAGGATAACTCCAATTATGATTACAAGTATTGATAAAATTATAAATACATTCATATTAAAAATTAAATAGCTCCAAGTTTAATATTGCTTGCAACATTTATGTCCATTAATTTTGGCTTAGATAAATTTAGGTTATTCATTATATCAATATATTCGTTTATACCGTTCACCTGTAGTCTAGGATTAAACTTTTTTTCTTTACCAATACTGCTTACGGTCTGTCCATTATAGTCATGAGCGGGATATAATAAAGTTTCCTCAGGAAGTTTTAATAATCTATTAAAAATAGAATTATACGAGTTTCTGAATTACCACCTTGAAAGTCAGTTCTACCAGTTCCATTAATTAATAAAGTATCTCCTGAAAAGAGATAATCATCCATGAGAAAACTGTAACTATCTTTAGTATGTCCAGGTGTATAAATTACCTTTATTTCTAATTTATCGACATAAATTATCTCATTATCTTTAACTTTAATTTCAACTGCATCAGATGGAGTATGTTCACCCATTATTGTTGTGCAATTTGTTTTGTTTTTTAATTTTGAAGCTGCAGTTATATGATCGGCATGAATGTGTGTATCTATAACTTTTACTAATTTTAAATCTAGTTCATTAAGAAGTTTTATATACTGTTCAACATTCTCTAATACAGGGTCAATGATTAATGCCTCACGACCTTTAGCAGATGCTATTAAATATGTGTAAGTACTAGAGGATTTATCAAATAACTGTCTAAATAACATAATGAGATAATATCATAATAATAAGTTTTCGATTAAGCAATATTTTTTGATTAACTATAATTTAAAGATCCAATTACTTATTAAATTTTAAATAAATTCTATCCATGTAATAGTATAGAGATAGGGCTCTTAAGTATCATAAAAATACACAATGAAATCCAAACACCAGTGTTACCCATTAAACCAGTTAAGAATATAGATATAACAAGATAACTAAATACTGAAAAAATCATAGCATTTCGAAGCTCTTTTGTTTGTGAAACTCCAATAAATATACCGTCAAACTGAAAACAAAAAGAGGAGATTAAAGGCATGATAATTAACCATACCGCATAAGAGGAGCTAAGATTTCTTATCTCCTCAATGTTAGACATTAAGTTAATTACAAAATTATTAATTAAAAAATAGATAATTGAGATAATAAGCCCGGTAATAGAGCTTAAAATAAAAGAGTTTTGAACAATTTTCTTAAAAAGAGTGATGTCTTTTTTACCGAGTGAATACCCAACCATACCTTCAGTAGAGAAGGCGTAAGCATCAAGAATAAAAGCTGATAAAAAAACTAAATTAATTAAAATTGCATTAGCTGCAATATAATCTTCACCGATTTGACTACCAAGGTAGGTAAACCACAAAAAAGAGAATGTTAAAAGAATGGTTCTAATAAATATGTTTATATTTATATTAAATATATTTTTAATTTTTTTTTAGATCAATTAATTCATCAAACTTGATCTTTAACTTTGACATTCTGTTTAGATATAAAAAAGTATAAATTAAAAAAGATATTGAAATAAATAAAGCGGAGAATAAAGTTCCATAGGCAACACCTTTAATATTTAGATCAAATTTAGAGACAAAAATAATACTTAAGATTATATTTAGTATTGAAAATAAACCTATAGCTAAACTGGATATTTTAGTCTTTTGTAACCCAATAAATAACCCAGTAATAATGTATAGTGTCAATTCACCAGGTGCTGACCAAATTCTAATTTGAAAATAATCTTGATAAAATTTTTCAGTCGTCTCGGACAACTCAAATATATTTAAACTTAATCTATAAATATAACCTTGAAGAGAAATTATGATTAAAGAAATTACCAATACAAAAACCGAGATTTCTGAGAATAATATTAAAAACCTCAGAATAATCCTCTTTACCATATGCATGAGATACTAATCCGACTGTACCCATTCTTAAGAAGCCAAAACTCCAAAAAATCATTGAAAATAAATTTGCTGCTACAGATGTTGCTGACAAATAAGATAAATTATCAAGATTACCCATCAATCCAGTATCAATAATTCCAACCATTGGAATGGCTAAATTTGCAAAAAAAATAGGAATGGATAATTTTAAGATGTACTTTACTGAAGAGTTTTGCATTTAAGCAATATACTTCAATATATTTTTTGCAGGATTTGTTTTTTTAATCCAATCTTGAGGAATATCTTTTAAGCCTTTATACGCTGCAAAATAAGCACCTACAAAATTAGCACGTGAACAATTACATCCACCAGCTTTAATTGTTTTAATAACTGCCGTTTTAAAACTTTTAGAGGTGATAATTGCATGTATTCCCCCATTAAAAGTACCTGGATAACTACATGCTTTACCAAATTTCTTTACAACAAAATTGTGAGGTTTTGACTTTATTTTTTTAACTTTCTTGATGTTTTCAATAACATTTTTAAAGTATTTGTTTTTTATGTTTTTTCTTAAAAAGCTATTAACTGGATCCTTGTCTCCTTTATCAGCTAAATCAATAATCTTAAGTTTTGCCAGAGCAAATTGTTCACTAATTTTGCTATTAGCAACTGTTCTTATAATTTGTTTTGTTTTTTGGTCAGATGTGCTCGAAAAATAAAAGGGTAGACTTGCACAATATCCATCTGACTTGTTAACTTTGGTTCCCCCTGTGATAGTTCTTTTTAATTTAATATTTTTAATGGTTTCTAAAATATTTTGATGAATCCATGGGCCTTTCATGGCTGTTTTCCATTTAATTTTTTTGTATTTTTTTCTTAAAGATAAATTTTTCCAATAGCTTGAGCCTGGGCCAAAATTTTTGACAATATTCTTTTTAAAAAGTTTAATGACCTCCTTATGATTAGTTGTCTTAGTTAATGTTTTAAACATCACCTGACCTACATCGTTGTATCCAGAAACTTCACCTGTTTTAATAGAATAGAATGGAGATCTATTTTGCCTAAAGAAAGCAATATTCTTTTTCCCTTTAATATAGGAATTGAGTTTTTTGTCGTCATAGACCCAATGCAAAGGTCTTGCTGCTGCATCTGCAACAGTCGCGCCAAGAAATATATGTAATTTATTAAACATCAATAACTAATACTTTATTTAAATATAAGTTAAAATGTTTTAAATTATGTAATGTTAAGTTTTAAAAATTGGGATAACAAAACTTGGATTTCATCTACAAAATATATTAAGTCCTTCAATAATTTTTTGGTAAAACAAAAGAAATTAACTAAACATTCAAAAATTTTAGATATTGGATGCGGTCGCGGTAAGATTATGGGCTCACTATCATCTAAACTCAAATTAGTAAATAAGCCCATAGGACTTGATATAGAAAAACATAAGGATTTTGACAAAAGAATCTCCTTTAAAAAAATAAATGCAATTAAATATCTTACGAATAACAAAAAGAAATTTGATTTAATATTAATTAAACAAACGATTCATTTTTTTAATTTAAGAGAAATTATGAAGATATTAAGATTTTCACATGATAGTTTAAAACCAGAAGGGGTTATTTTAATTTTAACTTTAGATACAAAAAAAAATGAAATTCCTTCTTTTTTTTTAATGAAGCAAAAACTTAACGATTCATTTAAAAGAGATAACCTTATTTGGAAAAAACTACTTCAACTTAATATTAATAAAAATATCACTAAATTTAATTTTAAAGTGAATGTTAAAAAAAACACATATTTAAAGATGATAAAGCAGCGTTATATATCTACTTTATTAAAATTTAGCTCACTTCAAATTTCTAATGGAATTAATGAGATTAATCTTAAATATAAAAAAAACATCTTATTTAATGATAAACTCAAATGTATAATATTTATAAAAGTTTAAAAAATTCTCTTTAAGATATTTTCTTTCAAAAAAAATTTATGAAATAGTACTGCTAAAATATGCAATATAATTAATCCAATCAATGTATAATTAGCAAATATATGTATTGAATAAAACTGCTCAGAAAGTTCATAATTATAAGTTAAATTAATTTTTTTAAAAAAAATAATTAGGCTTTCACCATTAAATAATTTTTTTAAGATGCCTGAGGATGTGACTGTTAACAAAGTTAAATATAATAATAGGTGATTTAATTTTGATATAAATTTTTGTCCTAGAAAAGTACTACCTTTAAAATCAGGTGCTGGTGTGAGTAATTTAGAAATTAACCTTACTAGGGTTACATAAAATACGATTAACCCAAATAATATATGATAATTTTCTATGTCAATTCTAGTTTGATCAAAGTCTAAATCTACCAAATAAAAGCCGAGTGGTATTTGAACTATTAATCCTGCGGCAGTTAGCCAGTGGAATAATTTGCTGAGTAATCCATATTTTGATTTATTATTTAATAAGGACATGATTAAATTAAACATATTATGATAAAAATTAGAAATACTTTATTTTTTATTTTTATATTATTTTTTAGTTTCAGTGCTTTTTCCGAGCAAACTGTAGAAGAGATTATTAAAGAAAGAAAATCTATTTTTAGTAAAAATTATAAAACTGCTAAAAGAGTTCAAGGTCTTGCTTCTAATGGAGATATGGATGAAGCAAAAAAATTAATGATTGAAATGAGTGATAATTATAAAAGATTATTAGATCTTTTTCCTGAAAATTCAAAAGTTGGATTTAAAACAGAAGCTTCGCCTGCTATTTGGGAAAATAAAGATGAATTTAATTTATTAATGACAAAAGCTTCACTTAATATGATTGAGCTAACGTCTGTTATTGATGAAACGGAGGATATGAAAGCAACTCTTGGAAAATATATGTGGAGTAGCTGTAAGTCTTGTCACTCAAGATTTAGAGCTGAACATTAAGATTTAGTTGTTTGTATTTAAAAATTTTAATATTGTTTAAATATAAATGCCAGCCGTATTACCAAAATCAGCAAAAGTAGTAGTTATAGGAGGTGGTGTTGCCGGATGTTCTGTTGCCTATCATCTAGCAAAATATGGTTGGAAAGATACAGTATTATTAGAAAGAGATCAGTTAACCTCAGGAACTACTTGGCATGCAGCAGGTCTTGTGGGTCAACTAGGCGCCTCATCTACCATTACCCGTCTTAGAAAATACTCATTAAATCTTTATAAAGAATTAGAAAAAAAAACTGGATTATCAACTGGATTAAAACAAAATGGAGCAATCACAGTTGCAAGCACACCTGAAAGATTACAAGAATTGTTAAGACAAGCAACAGCTGCTCAACTATTTGATGTCAATGTTGAGAGTGTTAACAAACAAAGAATAAAAGAACTCTATCCCGTTATTAATGATGATGATATTTTAGGTGGGGTTTATATGCCAGAAGATGGTCAGGCAGATCCTGTAGGGGTTACCAATGTATTAGCAAAAGCTGCAAAGATAGAGGGTGCTCAAATATTTGAGAAAATTTCTGTTGAAAAAATATTAGTAAAGGACAAAAAAATTGTTGGTGTTCAAACAAAATTTGGCAAAATTGATTGTGAATATGTTGTAATTGCAACCGGGATGTGGTCGAGACAAATTGGAGAAGATATTGGTGTAAGTATTCCATTATACCCAAATGAACACTTTTATATAATCACAGAACCATTAGATAAATTACCTAAAAACTTACCAGTTTTAAGAGACTATAATTCTTGTCTTTATTTAAAAGAAGATGCGGGGAAAATGTTAGTTGGAATATTTGAACCTAATGCAAAACCTGCTTTTAAAGATAAAGGAGTAGTGCCACAAGATTTTTCTTTTGGAGAGTTTCCTGATGACTTTGATCACTTTGAACCTTATTTGGAAAAATCATTTCAAAGATTACCTATGTTAGAAACTGCTGGTATTAGAAAGTTTTTTTCAGGACCTGAATCTTTTACGCCAGATACTCAATATCTTTTAGGAGAAACTCCAGAAGTAAAAAATCTTTTTACTTGTTGTGGATTTAATAGTATTGGGATCGCAAGCTCAGGCGGTGCAGGCAGAGTTACAGCTGAGTGGATGATTAATGGATATATGAATGAAGATTTATTTTCACTTGATATTAAAAGATTTCAAAAATTCCATTCATCTAAAAAATTTATTATGGAAAGGGTAACGGAAACACTTGGTGATTTGTATGGAATGCACTGGCCTTATAAACAACATAACACTTCAAGAAATCAAAGAATATTACCGTATCATGAAGAATTAAAAAAAGAGGGAGCATGCTTTGGTGTATCGGGTGAATACGAAAGACCTATGTGGTATGCAAAAAATAATGAAAAAGCAGAATACAAATACAGTTTTGATTATCAAAACTGGTACCCTTCAGTTGAATTTGAAACAAAAAATACAATTACCAATGTTGGTTTGTTTGAACTCTCTCCATTTTCTAAATATGAAATAAAAGGAAAAGAAGCACACAGTGAATTACAAAGAATATGTACAGCTAACATTAAAGATGAAATAGGCAGATCAACATATACACAAATGCTGAATAAGGCTGGAGGAATTGAAACAGACTTAACTGTTATTTGTATTGATAAAAATCATTTTAGAATAATAAGTTCAGCTGCAACAAGAACTCATGATAAAGCACATATTATAAAACATTTATCTCCAAATTTAGAGTTTAAAGATATTACTGATGATCTAGTTTGTTTAGGAATTTTTGGACCAAAAAGTAGAAACTTAATTTCAAAAATTTCAAATGATGATTTTAGCAATGAAACATTTAAATTTGGTTATGGAAAACTTGTAACTCTTGGTTCAAAAAAAGTTTGGGCCCAAAGATTATCTTATGTTGGTGAATTAGGATTTGAACTTTATATAGATAATAAAGATGCTAAAGAAATTTATCAATTAATTGTTAAAGAAGGAAAAAATCACGATTTATCTCATTGTGGATCACACGCAATGGATACAATGAGAATGGAAAGTGGTTTTTTACATTGGGGTCACGATATTTCACCTGAAGAAAATCAATATGAGGCAGGATTAAATTTTGCAATAAGCTATAAAAAAGAAACCAACTTTATTGGTAAAGAAAGCTTATTAAAAACAAAAGATAAAAAACAGAATAGAAGATTTATTATGTTGTCACTTAAAGATAGTAAGCCAGGTACACCTCTATTATTACAGGAAGAGCCAATTTATCTTGAAGATAAGATTATAGGGAGAACAACTTCTGGGAATTATTCCTTTAATTATAAAAAAAACCTTTCGTTTGGATATGTAAGTTCATCATATTCAAATGAAGAACTTTCAAAAATGGATCTATATATTGAGGTTGCTAAAAAAAAATACCAAGCTATGGTAGAAATCACTCCTCTAAAAGATAAACAAGCTAGGTTTTTATAATTTTAGTTGCAGAGCTAAATAATTGGTGATTAAATAATGATATGCTAAAAGTGTATTTTCATAATGGAAAATCAATCGATCAAAATATAAATACAAAAAGATTATCTGAAGCACAGCACGTTAATGAAAAACAAGTTGTTGATATCAATAAATTACTTAACAGAGTAATAATAGATCAAAAAAATGAAACAAAACAAAAAATCATTTTTTATAGCGTTGTTATATTGGGACTTTCTTTGCTAGGAACTTTGATTACGTTCTTAAAATAAACAACTCTTTCAAATACTTGATTGCACTAAAATAAAAATCTATTATAAATCAACAATAATTAAGTAGTGGGGTAGCTCAGTCGGTTAGAGCGCAGGAACTCATAAGCCTGAGGTCTTGGGTCTTGTTCAGTGTCCTGTGACCCTTAATTAACATCTTCATCTATCTTGGCACACTCTAGGCACAACTGGAGGAAATAAAATAGTGACAAGGGGAAACAATTCAATTTTTGTAAACTATAAAAGTTATTGAGATCTCAGTTTTTTAGATCACAAACCATAGGTGATGTACTGAGTTTATTTTCTTTAACATAGTTATCTAAAAATTTAAGCCTATTTGGTATTGCTTTGAGAATTTTATTTTTTTTCTTTTTCAGAAAAGTTTTCTATACATCTTACTGCAACCCAAAAACTAATAGTATCAGCAACATCTTCTCCTCTATTAGTTCTTGCATATTTAGTGATATATTTTCCATCTGCTAAAACAGCAGGGTACCACTTTCTGTCACTTGTGATCTTTCCATGAATACTTAAATGAGCTGATTCATGCATTAAAAACAAATCTTCCACCCATTTGCTTGAAGGGTAAATTAAAAATCTTGCTTGATTAAAATCTGCCCACCATCTTTTTTTGCCTTTGGCTATAATTATAACTTTAACACCTCTTTCAGTGCCGGTTCCAACTCCTAAATTAGCGTCTTTATACTCACCATCAAATTTTGTAGTACCCTCTCTTAGAAACAAAGGTATTTGCCCCATAGATTTTGAATATATTAAAGCATACTTTTCGGCTTTTTCTAAATTCTTGGCAAAATCTGTATCCACTAAAAAAGTAATTTTATGTCCAGAGTTATAAATTGCATGAAATACAAAAGCATCATACTCATAAGCTTTTCTTTTTCCACAATCATTGCAGCCAGCGGGTTTGCCTGACATTGCAAAAAATTCTTTATTCTCTGATTTCCTTATAAATTTTAATTTTTTTAAATCTGATGGATCTTCCTTTTTGATTATTGTTTTTAAGCTTTCTAGAGATTTATATACATACTTTTTATTTTTAGCTTCATTGCTTGTTCCAGCATTAGTATAGCTGCTTAACACTAAACCTAGAACCACGATTCCTAAAAGTTTTTTCATAATTTCTATACGTTATAATAATCTTGGCACACTAAAAAGCCAAATATCCCCGGCACACTATAGGCACAGTGAGTTAAAAAATAGGTAAATACTTGATTGCACTAAAATAAAAATCTATTATAAATCAACAATAATTAAGTGGCGGGGTAGCTCAGTCGGTTAGAGCGCAGGACTCATAAGCCCGTTGTCCGCTGATAACTATTCCTTAATCACAAGTTTTAACTAACAATCTCTAAATTCTTGACACACTCATAACACAGTGAAAATATCTTTATTATGAAAAAAATATTTAGGATTTTAATTATGGGCTTGTTGCTAAGTGGAAATGCTTATTCTGATGATTTAACTGACCCTAAAATAATTTTTGAGGCTATATATAAAATCAAAAACGGACAAAAATTTAATGGTAAAACAGGTTACGTTATGAGGAAAGATAATGAAAAAAATCATTCCAAGTTTACAATTATATTGCCTGAAAATTCTGCACCAATTATTTCAGATTATAAATCTTGGTGGGGTGCAAGTAGCACTCCAGCAAAGAGAAAGGATCGACACACAGGGATTGATTTTTTGATTATACCCAATGATCCTATTTTAGCTGCTAATGATGGTAAGGTCGTGTATGCAAAAAATGATAAATGTGCAGGCAATGTTATTACAATAAAACATCCTAAAATATATTTATCTTATTTACATGTGGGTGACTTTAAAGTTAAAAAAGGTGACAAAGTTAAAAGAGGTCAGTTAATAGCTGATGCAGGTTTCCTTGTTAGAACAAAGTGTGGTGGAGCTATACCCCATTTACATTTACAAGCCTCTAGAGCTGGACCATGTTCTTCATGCACAGGTAGTTGGAGATATTTAGGTAAAAAAGAATCTTGGACTAATGCACATAAATATTGGACTGGTGGAAAAGGCAAACCAGAATGTTTTGTTGAAGGAAATGAATATCCAAAAAAATTAATCACTTTACCACTTCAATGTAATAAGTTTTAAACCTTAAATGAAAAATCGCAGGAACATGAAAAGACTCGGTTCTTGTCACACTCTTGACACAGCCAGTAGCGAAATCAGGCAAATACTTGATTGCACTAAAATAAAAATCTATTATAAATCAACAATAATTAAGTGGCGGGGTAGCTCAGTCGGTTAGAGCGCAGGACTTATAAGCCTGAGGTCAGTGGTTCGATTCCACTTCCCGCTACCATTTCATAATTTTATTTAATTTCCCAACATTCATAGAAACATTTTTTGGAAATAATTTTTTACCTGATTTTTTTTTAATATTATTTTTTGTTTTTTTTGCAAATGAATAAACAGATTGAATTTTACCACCAACATTAAGAATACCTGTTTTGTTTAAAATTTTAGGTATAATTTTTACAACTTCCTCATGAAACATAAAGTTTGTATTTATATCGTGAAATGCATATTCATGTAAAAAAGGTTTTTCACACATTGTAATTCTAAGAATTAATGAATTTTTGTACATGACTACAGCACACTCTCCACCTAGTTTTGACCATGCATAATTATTAACAGGTAAAATAGGGTCAGTTTCTCTGTAATTACCAGCTCTTCCTTCATAAACATATCCAGTTGAAAAATAAATAAGTTTAATTTTAAGATTAGAACAAATTTTAACAATATTTGCTGTTCCAATTATGTTTAAATCAATACTTTTAGATATTTGCTTGTCATGAATGTTCATAGGCCTCGAAAGGGCGGCAGCATGAATTAAATATTTAGGTTTATTCCTTTTTAAGTACCCATTTATAGAATTTATGTTTAAGATATTTAATTCTTTCTTACCAGGGTAGAGAATGTTTAATTTTTTATTATTTTTTTTAAGAACTTGAGCAAATCTTCCATCACCACCTGTGATAACTATCTTTTTTAGCATCAAATTAAGTTTTTTAAATATTTAGAATAATTGCAATTCCCATAAAATTTTATTGATTTATTAATTTCTTTTTTACCTACCCATTTATTATTTAATGCAATTTCCTCAATACAAGCAATTTTAAAGCCTTGTCTATTTTCAACCGCTTGCACAAAAGCAATTGTTTTATAATAATCATCAATAGAGCCTGTATCCAACCATGCACCACCACGACCAATAAAATCAGCTGATAGCTTATTATTTTTTTTATATTTTAATAGTAGATCAACAATTTCCACTTCACCTCTTTTAGATGGCTTTAATTTTTTTGAATATTGAACAACCTTGTTATCAAAAAAATACAACCCTGTTATAGCGTTATTAGATATGAACTTTTTTGGTTTTTCTTTTAATTGTATAATTTTGTTATTTCTATCTACCTTCGCAATACCAAATAACCCTGGTGTTTGAACACTATGTAATAAAACTTTAGCACCATCTTTTATTTTTGCACAATCTAGTAACTTTGTTGTTAGGTTTTGACCATAAAAAAAGTTATCTCCTAGAATCATTGCCACATTATCTTTACCAATAAATTTTTCACCTAACACAAAAGCATCAGGCAATCCTCTTGGCCTATCTTGTTCTATATAGGTAATTTTAATTCCTAAATTATTTCCATTAGGTATCAATTTTTTATATTGGTTTAGCTGACCCTTGTTTACAATAATTAATATATCTTTAATTTTTGCAAGCATTAATATTGAAAGTGGATAGAAGATTAGAGGTTTATCATAGATAGGTAAAAGTTGCTTGTTGACAGCTTTTGTTAAGGGACTCATTCTAGTTCCCTTTCCTCCAGCTAAAATTATTCCTTTTTTAATCATTTTGTGCCTAGTCTTTTAACAATATCTTTCTTAGATATAGATTTGTAATAATTATTGTTATTAAGATACCATAAAAATGTTTTCTCCAAACCTTTCTCAAAGCCAACTTTTGTTTTCCATTTTAAGTTTTTAAGTATTTTTTTACTATCAAGAGCATATCTTATATCGTGACCAGGTCGATCTTTAACGAATTGAATTTTAACATTTGAACCAATTAAGTGATTTTTTTTAGCAATTTTTATTAATGCTTTACAAATTTCAAGATTATTCAAATTTTTATTTGAGCCTATATTATAAAATTCACCAGCTTTACCTTTTTGAAAAACTTTGATTAATGCCTCACAATGATCCTGAACATATATCCATTCTCTTGAATTTTTCCCATTACCGTAAATAGGTAAACTTTTATTATTTAAGATATTGTAGATTAATTTTGGAATAAGTTTTTCAGGGTGTTGTTTTGGTCCATAGTTGTTGGAGCAATTTGTGACTATTGCTGGAATACCATAAGTTCTAACATATGCGCTTACTAGATGGTCTGATGCTGCTTTGCTAGCGGCATAAGGAGAGCTAGGTTTGTAGGGAAAGTTTTCATGAGATCTTCCTTTTAATATGTCACCATAAACTTCATCTGTAGAAATATGGATTAATTTAGCTTTTTTATTTGATTTTGAATATTTTTTAAAGATTTCAAGTAAATTAAAAACACCCACGATATTACTGTTAATGAAACTTTTAGGATTATCAATAGATCTATCTACATGAGTTTCTGCTGCTAAATTAAAAATACCAATGGGCTTATGTTTGAAAATAATTTTATCAAGTTTATTTTTGTTATTTAGGTCACATTTAACAAATTCGTAGTTTGAATTTTTTTGGTACTCTTTTGTATTGTAGTAATTAGAGGAGTAGGTCACTTTATCTATATTTATAACTTTAAATTTTTTATGAATTAATAAATCAATTAGGTTACTACCTATAAAACCAAGACCACCAGTAACTATTATTTTCTGCATGATTTTATTTATAATAATCGATATAGTAAGTATATAATAATTTACTTCAATAATGACATTAAGCTTAAATAACCTAACATTTATTATCGTTACATTTAAAAGTGATCATATCATTCATGAATGCATCAAGTCTTTACCAAAAGATTCTAATATAATTATTATTGAAAATTCAAATAACCTAGAATTTAAAAAAAACTTGAAGCAAAATATTCTAAAATTAATGTTATTGCTCAAGAAAATACAGGTATGGGGTCTGCAAATAACAAAGGAATTAAATTATGTAAAACAGATTATGCCTTTGTGATTAATCCTGATGTGAAGTTTTATGATAATACTATGAGTGAATTAATTACGTTATCATCAAAATATAATGATTATTCAATTTTGGCACCAATCTCTGATGATATAAAATATCCAAATTTTAAGATTATTAACAAAAAAATAAAAAACGATAATCCTGATTTTTTAAACGTAGACTTTGTTGATGGTTATGCAATGTTAATAAATAAAAATAAGTTTAGTGATAATATTTATTTTGATGAGAATTTTTTTTTATATTTAGAAAATGACGATTTGTGTCTTAGAAAAAAGAAAACAATAAAATATATGTAGCAACAAAAGCAAAAATTCAGCATTTCGGAGCTAAGTCTCATTCACCTGTTTATGATAAAGAAATTGAATTTTCAAGAAATTGGCACTGGATGTGGTCTAAATTTTATTTTAATAAAAAACATTATAGTTATTCAAAGGCTATTTTAATAGGCCTTCCTACCTTGATTAATTCTATGATTAAATTATTTTATTATTTTGTAACTCATAACAAATTTAAAAAAAAAATTTATACCATGAGGTTTTTAGGATTAATTAACTCTATGTTTGGTAAAAAATCTTGGTATAGACCACAAATTTGAAATATTAGTGACCAGGAAAGTCCATTAGGTTTTCTATTTTGTAGCCCTTGTTTGTCAAACCATCTGAGCCTCCTAAGTCAAAAAGATTAATTGCAAAAACAAAAGCTGCAACTTTACCTCCTGAAATTTCTACAAGTCTAGCTGCAGCCTCAGCAGTTCCACCAGTTGCAATTAAATCATCTATAATTAACACGGAGTCATTTTTATCAATTGAATCTTTATGAACTTCAATTGTTGCTGTGCCATATTCTAACTCAAAGTCTACTGAATATGTTTCAGCAGGTAATTTATTTTTTTTTCGAAACATTATGAAGGGTTTTTTAAGTAGATAAGAAACCGCAGAAGCAAATACAAACCCTCTTGATTCAATTGCTGCAATTTTGTCAATTTCATAATCTTTTGATCTTTTAATTATTTGATTAATGCATTCTTGAAATGCATCTGAATTCTTAATTAGAGTTGTAATATCTCTAAATAGAATTCCTTTTTTTGGATAATCTGGTATCGATCTAATATAATCTTTTAAATTCATTTTTAATTCAATTAATATATAAAGTTTAGAGAATTATTTTGATATGGCAAATAATAAATTAGCAATTATTGGAGGTAGCGGTCTCTATGATATTGATGAATTTAAGGAAAGAAAGTTTCTTAAACTTGAAACACCCTGGGGCAAACCTTCAGATGAAATTTTAAAAACAAAATATAATGATAAAGAAATATTTTTTTTACCAAGACATGGAAGAGGCCATGTAATACCTCCTTCGAATATTAATTTTAGAGCTAATATAGACGCCCTAAAACAACTAGGTGTTACTGATATAGTTTCTGTTTCAGCTGTTGGTTCATTAAAAGAAGACTTACCTCCAGGAAAATTTGTGATTGTGGATCAATTTATTGATCGAACATTTGCAAGATCAAAAAGTTTTTTTGATGATGAGATAGTAGCTCATGTTTCAATGGCACACCCAACATCAAATGGGCTAATGAATGCCTGTGAAGATGCGATTAAGAAATCAGATATAGATTATCAAAGAAACGGAACTTATGTGGTAATGGAGGGCCCTCAATTTTCAACATTAGCAGAATCCAATTTATATAGATCATGGAAAGCAGATGTAATTGGAATGACCAATATGCCAGAGGCCAAACTCGCAAGAGAAGCTGAGATTAGATATGCGTCTGTATCAATGGTTACTGATTTTGATTGTTGGCACCCAGATCATGAAAATGTGGATGTTCAGCAAGTTATTAAAGTTCTTTTAGGTAATGCTGAAAAAGCAAAAAAAATGATAAAAAATATTATTGATAATTTTGAAAGTCATATTGACCCAAAAGACCCTACTAATAATTGTTTGGATGTAGCGATAATTACTGCACCTGAAAATAGAAACCTGAAGACAATTGATAAACTTAAAACAGTTGCTGGTAGAGTTTTAAATAAATGAAGATAGAGAATAAAGAATATAGAACAATTTGGTTTGATGAAGCCAATCAACTAGTCAAGATTATTGATCAAACCAAACTTCCTCATCAGTTTATTATTAAAGATCTCAAAACAGTTAAAGATGCAGTTAATGCAATCAAAACAATGGAAGTAAGAGGAGCACCACTAATTGGAGGAACTGCTGCTTATGGAATTGTTTTAGCTATTAAAGAAAATAAAGATCCTAAATTTATTCAAAAAAGCTCAGAAGAGTTAATCCAATCAAGACCAACTGCTATAAATTTAAAATGGGCAGTAGACCGAATGTTAAATAAATTATCAGATGTTAATAGTAATGAAGTTTTAAATATAGCTTTAAAAGAAGCCAATGATATTTGTGATGAGGATGAAAAATTTTGTGTAAATATTGGTTTAAATGGATTGAAAATAATTGAGAATATTTATAACAAAACAAAAAAAACAGTTAATATCTTAACCCATTGCAATGCTGGATGGCTTGCAACAATTAATTGGGGAACAGCAACATCACCAATATACCATGCTCATAAAAAAGGAATTCCTGTTCACGTTTGGGTGGACGAAACTAGACCAAGAAATCAAGGCGCAAACTTAACTTCATATGAATTAAATGAAGAAGGAGTAGCAAATACTATTATAGCAGATAATACAGGTGGAATATTAATGCAAAGAGGTGATGTTGATATGTGTATTGTTGGAACAGATAGAACCTTATCAACGGGTGATGTTTGTAATAAAATTGGAACTTATTTAAAAGCGTTAGCAGCACATGATAATAATGTGCCTTTTTATGTGGCCTTACCAAGCTCAACAATTGATTGGAATATTAAAAACTTCAAAGATATTCCAATAGAAGAAAGAAATTCTGATGAGCTTACTCATATAGAAGGAATAGACAAAGATAATAAACTTAAAAAAATTTTAATTTATCCAAAAAAAAGTAAAACATTAAATTTAGCTTTTGATGTAACACCTGCTAAATATGTAACAGGACTGATTACAGAAAAAGGTATTTGTGAAGCATCAAGCCATGCATTAAATAAAATGTTTAAATAATGATAAATTTAAGAGCGGAAGTTATTAAATACGCTAAAATGTTAAACACTAAAAAGCTTTCAGCATTAAGATCAGGAAATATATCTGCAAGATTTCAAGACGGTTTTTTAATTACACCTTCAGGTGCAAAATATTCTTCATTAAAAAATAAAGACATAGTTTTTGTAACTCTCAAAGGGAAGTTTGATAAAAAAAAAGGAATACCATCTTCTGAATGGAGGTTTCACCAGAATATTTACTTAAATAAAAAAGAAGCTAAAGCAATTGTTCACGCACACTCAAATTATGCAACTGCAATCTCCACTCACAGAAAAGGAATTCCAGCATTTCATTACATGGTTGCTATGGCAGGTGGTAATGATATTAAGTGTGCAAAATATGCAACTTATGGCACAAGAGAATTATCTAAAAATATTATTAAAGCACTAAAACAGAGAAAAGCTTGTTTAATAGGTAATCACGGACAAATTGCATTATCAGAAAATTTATCAAAAGCATTTGAATTAGCTGAAGAGGTTGAAAATCTTTCGAACCAGTATATAAAAGCCCTAAAAATTGGTAAGCCTAAAATTTTATCTTCAAAAGAAATGAGTAAAGTTTTAAGTAAAGCAAAAAATTATAAGAGGGGATAATTTTTATGACTAAAGTCGGTGAACATATAACTTTAGACATCATTGGTACAACTCAAGAGTATGACCCTTCAGTCTACGAAAATGTGATTCGTAAAATTGCAAAAGCTGCAGAAGTAACAGTCCTTGAAATTTCAAAGTATAAATTTGAACCTCAAGGTTTTACTATACTTGCCTTATTAGCTGAAAGTCATATCAGTTTTCACACATTTCCAGAAAAAGGGATTATTAGTTTTGATTTTTTTACATGTGGGAAAGTAAGTCCCTCTATTGCACTCGATATTGTTAAAAAAGAATTCAAACATAAAAGAATTGTTACAAAAGCTTTTGATAGAGATACTAAGTCTTTATATCATGATATTTATAGTTCACCTGGATTACAAAAATCATATGTTGTAAATGAAGTTTTAGAAGACTTTAAATCTAAAGTGGGTCAACATATTGAAATATTAGACTTAGAACAATTTGGTAAATCATTATTTATTGATAATGAAATTCAAGTTGCAACAAATGATGAAGTTTTATACAGCTCTACATTTGTAAACGCTGCTTTAAAATTAAATAAAGACATGGGCACAGCTGCAATCATCGGTGGTGGTGATGGAGGAGTTGCAAGAGAGTGCATGTCAAAAGGTTTTGATTTTATAGACTGGTATGAACTTGATCCAGAAGTAGTTGAAGTTTGCAACAAACACCTTGGAAGCATTGGTAGTAAATCAACTGAGAAAAATTCAGTTAAATGTATTTGGGGAGATGCTTTTGAAAGTATAAAATCTGTTGAAGATGATAAGTATGATAAAATTTTTGTAGATCTTAACGATGATCAGTTTTGTATAGACCTTGCAGCAAAAAATATGGACTCGCTAATTAGAATATTAAAGCCAAATGGAGTAATCACCGCTCAAGTGGGTAGTCAAGATAAGAAACCAGAGCAAGTAGAGAAATGGCTAGATGTTTTCAATAAGAATTTCGGAAATACAACTTTGGATAGGGTTTACATCCCAAGTTTTGACTGTTCTTGGAACTTTTCATCATCAATTAATCACTAAAAATTTCTTTTTAAATTATTAAAATTGTGAAATAAATCCTCATAATCATATGGAGGAAAAATGAATATATTTAAGAAAACAATATTAAGTGTTCTTGCTTCTTTATTGCTAATCGGAAATGTTTACGCTGATAAAATAAAAATTGGAACAGAAGGTGCTTACCCACCATGGAACTCTAAAGACGCTTCAGGCGCTCTTATTGGTTTTGAGGTTGAGTTAGCAGAAGAGCTATGCAAAATCATGGGTCGTGAGTGTACTATCGTTGAGCAAGATTGGGATGGAATGATTCCAGCTTTGTTAATGAGAAAATTTGATGCGATCATGGCAGGAATGTCAATTACTGCAGAAAGACAAAAAACAATTACTTTTTCACAAGGCTATGCAGACGAAGTTGCAGCCCTTGCAGTAATGAAAGGTTCAAGTTTAGAGAGCATGGATACACCCGAAGGTATTAATTTAACTTTAGGTGGAAGTGCTGTTAAAAAAACTCTTAAGACTTTAACTGCTGCACTTGCTGGAAAAACTGTTTGTACACAAACTGGAACTATTCACCAAAACTTTTTAGAGTTTGGTGATGTAGGTAAAGTAAATGTTAGAACTTACAAAACTCAAGATGAAGTAAATTTAGACTTAACTTCTGGTAGATGTGATGTTGCATTAGCTGCAGCAGTTGCATTCACTGATTATGCAGATAAATCAGGAAAACCAGTAGTACTAGTTGGACCTACTTTTTCGGGAGGTGCTTTTGGTAATGGTGTTGGAGTTGGAATAAGACAAGGCGGAACTGATGCAATCGGTACAAGAGATGCAAAACTTCTTAAAGATTTTAACAAAGCAATTAACACTGCTAGAAAACAAGGAATCATTAGCAAATTAGCGATCAAGCATTTTGGCTTTGATGCTTCTATGTAAATAATATTTTGAAAAGGCGACTATTTAATTAGTCGCCCTTTCGATATGGATCTTTTATCATTCGGAAAAACAGGTTGGGGAGACGAGTTGTTTTATGCAACTCTAATGACAATTGCTGTGGCAGTTACTGCAATGTTAATTGGTTTTTTATTTTCATTAATCTTTACGCCGTTAAAATTATCAAATAATAAATTTTTAAATTTTATTGGTAATACCTACACCACAGTAATCAGAGGGGTTCCAGAATTATTAGTAATCTACCTTTTCTTTTTTGGGGGTAGTGGAGCAATAATGTATGTTGCTTCAATTTTTGGATACTTTGAATACATAGAAATTAATGCATTTATTACTGGTTCAGTTGCAATCGGCATTATATCTGGGGCTTATTCAACTGAAGTATTTAGAGGTGCTATTCAATCAATAGACAAAGGTCAATTTGAAGCTGCCAAAGTTTTAGGTGTTAGTAAATTTGTACAATTTTATAAAATAATTTTGCCTCAAATGTTAAGACTTGCTATTCCGAACCTAAGTAATGTTTGGCAAATCACTTTAAAAGATACATCTTTAATATCAGTTACAGGTTTAGTTGAAATCATGAGACAATCTTATATTGCAGCGGGCTCTACTAGAGATCCTTTATTCTTTTATTGTTTTGCTGCAGTTTTATATTTGATGCTAACATTTTTGAGCATGAAGTTAATTAATAGACTTGAAGTTAAATACAGTAGGGGCTTTTAATGGATCTTGATTTAATGATAACAAGTTTGCCAAAACTTCTAAGTGCTGCAGTTATAACTTTAAAGTTATTATCAGCATCATTAATCATTGGTTTATTTATTGGATTTTTATTTGCAGTTTTAAGATTAAATAAAAACCCATTTATAAATAAGTTTGCTTATGGGTATTCTTATTTATTTAGAGGAACTCCATTATTGGTTCAAATATTTATAATTTATTATGGTCTTGGACAAATCGAATGGTTAAGATCAACTTTTCTTTGGGTAATATTAAAAGAGCCATATTGGTGTGCAATCATTGCGTTTGCTTTAAATACGGGAGCTTATACTTCAGAAATTTTAAGATCTGCTTTTCAAACTATTAAACCTGGAATAATTGAAGCGGGTAAAAGTTTAGGGATATCAAGTAAAATTATTTTATATAAGATTCAAATTCCAGTAGCGATCAGACAATCTTTACCAGCTTATGGTAATGAAATTATATTAATGATGAAAGGTACATCACTTGCAAGTACTGTAACATTAATGGATATCACAGGTGTTGCAAAACACATTGTATCAACGACTTATAAACCTTTAGAGGTGTTTCTTTTAGCAGGTGGAATTTATTTATTTATGACTTTTATCATTCACAACTTGATAAAATATTTAGAAAAAAAATATAGTTTTCAATAGGAAGTATATTCTTTAATTTCTTTAATCTTAGAGCCTGTATGATTATTCATCTCTAGCTTAATCTTAGCTCGATCATCATTTAAAAAATGAACATCTCTTGAAAGTTTTATAAAGTTTTCGGTAAAATCAGAATTTTTTTCACACAATCTTTTGTCATCTTCAATCACCCATAACTTTGCATTAATATCTTTTAGTGACTTAAAGAGTGTATTAAGTTCTTCATCAGACTTAACATTGTTATCTAATTGATCTTTTAAAATACTATGTTCATCATTAATAAATTTTAGTTTTTCAGGATCTTTAATTTTTTCTTGTTTAATCTCTAAAATCGAAATTTTATCTAAAAGTTCACCCACAGATACTTCAACTAGAATTTTATTCATAAAAATTTATACTATGTTAAGTTGTTAGAAATATGTCTAATATTTTAATTATCAAACATGGTTCTTTAGGAGATATAGCCCAAGCATGTGGGGCAATTCAAGATATTTCTGAAAACCACCCAGAAGATCAAATAAATATATTAACAACAAAACCTTATTTTGAACTATTTAAAAAAAATCCATTTATTCACAATGTTATTTTAGACAAGCGTCTATCAAGGTTTAATTTAATTTATCTATATCTATTGATGAGAACTTTAAAGAAACTAAAGATAAAAAAAGTTTATGATTTACAAAACTCATCTAGAACAAAATTCTATAAAAATATTTTATTTCCAAAAGCAGATTGTAATACCTGGTCTAGTTCAGAAACTACCTTACCAGGTAATATTTCAAAAGAAGAATTTGACAAAAATCCTGTTCTAGATAGATTTGACCATCAGCTTAAATCTTCTGGAATTAAAACTGAACACACAATGAAACCTAACTTTAGTTGGGCTGTCACCAACATTGATAATATTAAACAAGAATTTAATTTAGATAAATATATTATTTTATTTCCTTTTTGTTCAGCTCATCTAACTCATAAAAAATGGCCTCATTACAATGAGCTAATAGAGTTAATTAAGAACAAGTATGGAGAGCAAATTAAAGTTGTGGTAGCTCCAGGACCATCTGAAATTAATGATGCAAAAAGCATTAATGCTGTTTCAATTTTGGATAAAGATAAAGCACTTGATATACCCCAACTAGCAAGCTTGATTAAAGAAAGTTCATTTGTTATTGCAAATGATACGGGCCCAGCCCATATTTCTGCGCATCTTGGTGTAAAAGGCTTAACTTTATTTGGTGCGCACACTACAGCTTTTAAAGTTAGTATTGAAAGAGAAAATTTTAAAGTAATTCAGGTTGCTGATCTGGAAAAACTAAGTGCAGGTAAAGTTTTAGAAAAGATATTAATTTAATATTTTTTTATATTCTTCAATAATCGTACTCCATTTAAATTTAGTAGAATTTTCTTTGGCAGCTTTTCCATACTCATGGAATTTATTATTTTCTAACATCAAATTAATTGATGAATAAACTTCATCTAATTCATTGCCATCACATATTAAACCCGTCTTTTCATGTTTGATTACATCTGCTGCACCCCCATCTTTTCCTCCAAGAGAAGGTAATCCATATTGAGCAGCTTCGACATAAGTTATGCCAAATCCTTCAACAGATTTTTTGTGAACAATGGATGGCATGACAAAAATATCTGATTTAGCAACTAGTGCATTTTTTAATTCATTAGAGATATCTTTAAAGAACATGACTTGGGGTTGAAGACCTAGTTCTGCTACTAATTTTTTAACATTTTTTTCTTCATCGCCATAACCTACACAAATGTAGATAATACCTGGGTAGATTTGTTTTAAATTTCTAAGAGCCATGATTACTTTTTCATGATTTTTTCTTTTATCAAATCTTGATACAGTAATTAATCTTGGAGACTTATGCTTTAATAAATTCTCTACTTTATCTAAAGTTTTTTTATCCAATTCTTCAACAAGGTCAACACCAGGATTAATAACTATAATTTTATCTTGTTTAACACCCAATGAAATAGCTAAATTTTTAGTATACTCAGAATTAGCAACAATAGTTTCAACATTATCTAAAACCTCTAATACTCTTTGATTAAGAGAGGTATCTTTCTGATGATTAATTTCTTTACCATGGATTAAGCATATCTTTTTTTATTAGTTTTAAGATGTTCTAAACTTTTCCAATGATCAGCGATAATGCCATCAATTTTATTTTTTTTAATAAATTCATTAATCAATTGAGCTTTTCTGTATTTTCTAAGTAGTTTTATCCCACCAACACGTTCTATGGAAAAAGAAACTTGCTCATCAAACAATTTATGATTTTCATGATAATCAGCAAATACTTTTATCATATAGTGTTTTGAAAGTTCATTTGCTAAACCCCACATTAAATTCTGCATACCTCCAACTTCTGGAGGAAACGTTTTTGTAACTATTAAATACATTAATTATCTAACCATTTAATACCGCAGCCAGCACTTGGAATTTGTGTTTCAGGACCTTTGGTCGTTTCAGCTATTTGTTTCATTGCTATAAATAAATCACTATCACCAGCTCTTACTGGTTTTAAATTATCTAATTCTCTTATTCTGCCTCTGTATTGTAGTTCTAAATTATTATTGTATCCAAAAAAATCTGGAGTGCACACAGCATCATAACTTTTTGCAATATTTTGAGTTTCATCAAATAGATAAGGGAAATTAAACTGATGTTTTTTTGCAAATTTAATCATATTTTTAAAATTATCTTCAGGGTAATTAATTGTGTCATTAGAGCATATGGCCACTGCTGTAGTACCTAATTCTTTTAAATTTTTACAATCTTCAACAATGTCTTTAATAACAGCTTTTACGTAAGGGCAGTGATTACAAATAAACATAACCAAAGTTCCATTTGTCCCTTTAACGTCATTTAATTTAATAATTTCGTTATTAGTGGACTTTAATTCAAAGCTTTTAGCAGCTTGTCCGAAATCACATATTGGAGTTTTTAACGGCATGTTATAATAATATATAAGTTATGTTTTATGATTTGGAAAATAAAAAAGTTAAAAATTTAGGTGAAAATTGGTCTGCATCTAATACATCTATCATTGGTGATGTCACTTTAGAAAAAAATACCAGCATTTGGTTTAATGTTACTTTAAGAGGGGATGTTGAAAGTATTTATGTTGGTGAAGGCTCCAATATTCAAGACGGTAGTGTACTGCACACTGATCCTGGTTATCCACTAAGAATAGGTAAAGATGTAACCATTGGTCATTTAGTTATGCTTCATGGCTGCACGATTGAAGACAATTCTTTAATTGGAATTGGTGCTGTAATTTTAAATGGAGCAAAGATTGGAAAAAATTGTATCATTGGTGCAAATGCACTTGTTACAGAAAATAAAGTCATCCCTGACAATTCTTTAGTAGTTGGATCACCTGGTAAAATTGTAAGACAAGTCTCAAGTGAAGAAGCAAAATCAATTACTAAAAACGCTATTCACTACCAGGATAACTGGAAAAAATATTCTAAATCAGTGTTTTAAAAAATAGATTAAATTATGAATTCTGAAAATGACTTAAGATCCATATCTGAACTTTATAAAAGTGATAAATTAGAGCATGGCTATATAGAGATTTATGACCAATACTTTAAAAATATAAGAAATAATGAATTAAAAATTCTAGAAATAGGCATAGCTGATGGAAAGTCTTTATTAACATGGTCTGATTATTTTAAAAATTCTATTATTATCGGCATTGATATTCATAAAATTAATACTGTAGAAAAGAAATTAAATAGAAATAATATTAAAGTTCACCAAGGCTCACAAAGTGATGAAAGATTTATAAATGAAATCACAAAACAATACCGTAGTTTTGATATAATCATAGATGATGGTAGTCACTTAGCTAAAGATGTGAAAAAAAGTTTTAATTTACTTTTTCCATATCTTAATAATAATGGATTGTACGTGGTGGAAGATATACAGACCAGCTACAATCATTTTTTTGGAGGTAATCCTTTTGATCTAAAATATTCAAACTCACATATGAATTTTTTTAAACATCTAACTGATAGCCTAAATTACCAAGAGATTGCAAACCCATTTTATATAAAAAATAAATATGACTCAAAGATAACAAATATTTCTTTTTATCATAATTTAGTCTTTATAAAAAAAGGTATAAATAAAAATGAAAGTAAAGAAATTTTAAATCATTCTTATGAGAAAATGAAATATAAAGAAAAATCTAATAGGAGCGGTAAGTTTTTTAGATACTACTTTAAATACATGGTGCTCTATAAAGCATATACATATTTCCTCTTTAGCCTAAACTTAATTAAAAAAATAATTTTATTTAGATATTAATTTTAGACAGATTATAATTTTTAATAATTTTTTTAATTATTTAAATTTAATTTTATATAAAAGTATTATTGCGCTAAGTATCAGGGTAATTGTATTTGCTATAATTATAGGTATAGATGATTCTATAATTCCATAAATAAGCCAACAAAACGTACCTATGGTAAATATTAAAAACATATAGAGAGAGATATCTTTAGTACTTTTTGTTTTATAAACTTTTATCACCTGTGGTAAAAATGAAACAGTTGTACAAAAAGCAGCAAAAAATCCGACATAGTTAATTATGAATTCTTTTATCATATTAAGGAACTAACCAATGTTCTTTGTTATTTTCTAAATCAAATTTAGCTCTTCGATGACCTTTGGCTGCTAGATAAAGCCATTCAATACTTTTAATTTTGCATTGAATAACAGTAAAGTTTTTATATCCCACTTCACTTTGCTCCATCGTAAATTCAAAATTATCTAACTCAGGTTTTAACCCTGAAGTAGGAGTATCAGATAATGTTCCTGGTCCATTATCAACTAAATAACATTTTCTACTCATATGTCCTGTTTTTAACCAAGACTGTTTTGTAATATCATTTTTATGATTAATGGTGCATTCAACTTTAAGTCTAACTTGGATTTTCTCATCCTTGTCATAAAATAACATTGCTGCATTTTTATTTGCTTTTAACTTAGCAATTTTATCTGATCTGATATCACTATGGTATTGAACAAGATTATTATCTCGATCTGATTTTCTAAGAACTACAATTCTTCCATCAAAGTCATCTTGGCCACCACAGATAAATACAGGAATTCTAAATTGAGAACCTCTATCTTTAGTTGCATTATCCAACATCGACCAAATTTTTTTTTTGATCTCTTCAAAATCTTCGTAGTATGCTGGTTGCATTATGGATTATTTACTAAGTCTTCTAATTAAACTAGAAGTATCCCAACGTTTTCCACCCATCTCTTGAACTTCACCGTAATACTTATCAACGATTTCTGTTACAGGGAGTTGTGAGCCATTATTTTTAGCTTCATCCATTGCGATTTTTAAATCTTTTCTCATCCAATCTACAGCAAAACCAAATTCAAACTGATCATCAATCATCGTTTTGTATCTGTTTTCCATTTGCCAAGATTGAGCTGCACCTTTAGATATAACCTCAATTACATCCTCCATATTCAATCCTGCTTTTTTTCCAAAGTTAATCGCTTCTGATAAACCCTGAACTAGACCCGCAATACAGATTTGGTTAACCATTTTTGCTAGTTGGCCATTACCTGCACCACCTAATAATTTCATTTTTTTGCTATAGCAATCAATAATATCTTTTGCTTTATCAAAGTTTGCTTGATCTCCACCAATCATTACCGTTAGTGCACCATTTTCAGCACCAGCTTGTCCCCCTGATACAGGTGCATCTAAGAAACCAAATTCACTTTTTACTGAATGAGCATAAATCTCTCTAGCAATTGTTGCAGAAGCGGTTGTGTTATCAATGTAAATTGAACCCTTTTTAATTGTTTTAAAGATACCGCTGTCACCAAAAGTTACTTCTCTTAAATCATTATCATTTCCAACACAGGTAAATATAAGATCAGCAACCTCAGCAGCTTTTGCAGGTGTGTCTGCTTTTGAACCTTTATATTCAGTAACCCATTTGTCAGCTTTTGCAGCAGTTCTGTTATAAACAGTTACATTGTGACCTGCTTTTGATATATATCCTGCCATTGGATAACCCATGACACCTAAACCTATAAATGCAACATTGCTCATAATCTTTATTTCCTATGTTTAAAAGTTTGAATTTTAAAGTAATTTTATTTGGATTTATATTTACATTTTTTTCAAGCTTTGGACAGAGTTTTTTTCTAGGACTATTTAATTCAAGTATAAGGGATGCGCTTTCTATCACCCATGGTCAGTTTGGATCTATTTACGCATCCGCTACTCTATTAAGTAGCTTTATACTCGTTTGGGTTGGAAAAAAAATTGATGACTTTAATATCTTAAAATTTGCATCTTATGTTATTGCTTTACTAGCTATTTCTTGTTTTTTATTTTCTAAAATCTCTTCAGTAGTTTTTTTATTTTTCTCAATTTTTTTAATGAGATTATCAGGACAGGGACTAATGTCTCACACCGCAACGACAACAATATCAAGATTTTTTGAAAAAACTAGAGGACGAGCACTAAGTATAACTTGGCTTGGTTTATCGTTAGCTGAATTTATTTTACCGCTATTGATTATTTTTTTATTAACTTTTGTTGAGTGGAGAAATATTTGGGTAGCTATTTCAATTTCAATTATTATCATTTTACCCATAATCATAGTAACATTAGTTAAAAATGTTAAATTAGATTCTAAGAGAAACATCTAGTACTACAAATATTAAAACCAAAGATATAAAACAATGGACGAGAGGCGAAGTTTTAAAAGATTATCGTTTTTACATTATTTGTCTGAGCATGTTAGCGATGCCTTTGATTACAACAGGTACATTTGTTTATCAATCTTTTATTGTGTCATCTAAAGGCTGGGGACCTTATGTTATTGCTCAATCTTTTATGATTTATTCAATTTTATCAGTGATCACTCTATTTTTAACTGGATTTTTAATTGATAAGTTTAGTAGTCGAAAATTAATAATTTATATGAACATTCCTTTATTGGTTGCAACGTTTGTGCTTTATTATTTTAATTCACCACTATCATCATTTCTATTTTTAGGTTTAATTGGAATTTCAAATGGACTAGCAAACGTTTTAGGTTCTGCCACTTGGGCTGAGATTTATGGAGTTAAATATGTTGGTTCCATTAAAGCTCTAACAACAGCATTAATGGTATTTTCAACTGCATTTGGCACAGCACTCTTTGGAATTTTGATCGATAATAGCTTTTCTATTGAGCAAATCGCTTTAGTTTCAGGATCTTATATTTTAATTGCAATATCGTTGTTATTCCTCGTAAAGAACAAGCTTAATCCTCAATATTTATAAAATTATCCTTGATTTTTTTTAACCACCGTATAGATACTGCGCATGGCTAGAGTAACAGTAGAAGATTGCATAGATAAAGTAGAAAGCCCTTACGAATTAGTATTGGTTGCTAAAGAAAGAGCAGTTCAATTAAATTCAGGATTGGAGCCTACTCTTGATAGAGATAATGACAAAAATACAGTTATATCTTTAAGAGAGATTGCAGCAGACACTATTAAAGTTTCAGATTTAACTGACAGTGCTATTCACAAACTTAGAAAACACGTTGAACAAATTGATGACGGTACAGATGATGATGAAGTTATCGGTGATGATTTTGACAGTATGTATAAAGGTGAAATTTCTAAAAGTGGAACACCAATTTTACCATCTAAAAGAGCTAGAAAAATTCCAGAAAAAATTCAAGTTGCACCAGAAGATTTAGAAGAATTAACTGCAAAAGCAGAACCTGAAGTAGAAGTTAATCCAGAACTTGAAACTGCTAATGAAGAAACTGAAACTGCTAGTGAAGAAACAGAAGTTTCTTTAGATCAAATAGCTGAAACTGAAACTGCCAAAGAAGATGCAGACGAAACTGAACCTAACAGTTAATTATTAAATTCCTTTAAGATTTTTTCCCTGTGTTCATCTAAGTCTGGAATATCACCACGCGTTGTTTCATCCTTATAATTAGACATTTTAATTGGATTACCTGCTAATTTAAAATCTCCAATTACTTTGTGATGTGCTTTAACAATCATGTTTCTTGCCTGAACCTGAGGGTTTTCAACGGCTTCTTTAATATTAAATATTGGACCACATGGAATTTTTTCTTTTTCCATTTCACTTACCCAGTCATTAGTATTCTTAACAATAAGTTTATCTTCAAGTATTTTTTTAAGATCATCCATATTTTCTGATCGCAATAAATTTGTATTAAATTTTAGATCTTTAGATATTTCAGGAATATTTAAAACATTACAAAGTTTTTCAAATAATTTTTCATTACCAGCTGCTATAATGATGTGACTATCTTTTGTTTTAAAAGCCTCAAATGGAGCAATAGATGGGTGACGGGATCCCATTGGTTTTGGTATTTCATTTTTAGCAAGATACCTTGCTATAGCATTTTCTAAGATTGCTATTTGACAGTCTAGCATTGAAACATCAATAAAAGTTCCTTTGCCAGTTTTTTCTCTATCATAAAGCGCTGCATTAATTCCAACAGTTGTGAATAAGCCCGCAGTAATATCGCCAATAGATGTACCAACTCTTGTTGGTTCAGAATTTGGTTGACCCGTAACACTCATAAGCCCACCCATACCTTGAACAACCATATCGTAAGCAGGTAATTCTTTTAATGGACCAGTTTGTCCAAAGCCTGATGCTGATGCATAAATTAACCTAGGATATTTTTTACAAATATCTTTCCAGCCGTAACCCCATTTTTCTAACGTGCCTGGTTTAAAGTTTTCAACTAAGATATCTGCTTTAGCTAGAATTTTGTCGAATATTTTTTTATCATCCTCATTTTTTAGATTAAGAGCAATACTTTCTTTGCCTCTATTTAATGACATAAAATATGCTGAATAATCTTCAATAAAGGGTCCAAATTTTCTAGAGTTGTCACCAACTTCTGGTGCTTCTACTTTAATTACCCTCGCACCCAAATCTGAGAGCATCATAGTGCAATAAGGACCAACTAATACTCTAGTTAGGTCAAGAACTAATAGGTTTTTTAAAGGACCGTCCATATTTTATACAATAGTGTTTTTGTGCAGTGTTGACTCTTACCAATAACTTTAATTATATGCATCATTAAAATAACTAATGAGAGGAATAATAATGTTTAAAAAAATAACTTTATATTTTACAGCATTAGTTTTAGTTTTATCAACTGTTGGTTCTGCTTATGCGGTAACGTTAAAAGCAAGTCACCAATGGCCTGGTACACCTAGAGCTGATGGATCTTTTGACCCACGTCATGAAATGGTACAAATTATTGCTGATGAAGTAAAAAAAGCTAATGTTGACATCGATATTAGAATTTACCCAGCAAAATCTTTATACAAACCTAAAGAACAGTGGAAACCGATGACTACTGGTCAATTAGATATATCTGCTTTCCCTTTGGGTTACGCATCAAAGTTTCACCCAGAGTTTAGTGCAACTTTAATGCCAGGAACAGTTAAAAATCATGACCACGCTTTAAGATTTAATAAATCTCCAATGATGACAGAGATTAAAAAAATTATTAATGATGCAGGTGTAGTTGTTTTATCTGATGCTTGGTTAGGTGGTGGTTTTGTTTCAAAAACAAAATGTATTAGAAAACCTAGCGATGCAAAAGGTCAAGTAATGAGAGCAGCTGGAAAAGCATTCAATCAAATGCTTGAAGGTGCAGGAGCTGGTATTCAAAGTATGCCATCTTCAGAAATTTATACTGGTCTACAAACAGGTGTATTAACTGGTGCAAATACTAGCTCAGGAAGTTTTGTAAGTTACAAAATTTATGAGCAAGTAAAATGTGCAACACCCCCAGGAAAATTTGGTTTATGGTTTATGTATGAACCGATCCTTATGTCTAAGAAATCTTTTGATGCTTTAAGTTCTAAGCAACAAAAAGCTCTTATGAAAGCTGGAAAAGTAGCTGAAAAATATATGACAGCACAAGTAGCCAATCTTGATAAGACATTTGAAGATGCTTATAGAGATGCTGGTGTTGAGTTAGTATATATGACTGCTGCAGATCACGCTGAATGGATTGAGATCGCAAAGAAAACTGCCCACAAAGCGTTTGCAGAGCAAGTACCAGGTGGTGCTAAGCTTATGGAAATGGCTTTAGCAGTTAAATAAAATAATATATAAAGAGCCCCTATTTGTGAAAATAAATAGGGGTTTTTTTATGAAAAAAAAATATTTAAAATTTTGTAATTACACTTCCCAAGCTTGTGGAGCTTTTGCTGTGGGTGCTTTGATTTTATCAATTTTAGTAATTGTTGAGCTTGTTTTTGAAAGATATTTTTTTCAAAGAGCTATTACATGGCAAACTGAATTAGTGACTATATTGCTTGTTGCGTCTACTTTTATTGGTAGTGCTTATGTTTTAAGTGAAAAAGCTCATGTAAGTATGGAGTGGATCTACGACTTTATGTCTAAAAAAAATATTATTAAACTCAAGATCTTTACTTCATTTTTAAGCTTAGGGTTTTTTCTAACATTGTTTTATTTTGGTTTCTTAATGGTAGAGGAAGCTTTCATTAAAAATTACACTACAGGCACAATATGGGATCCTCCTTTATGGGTGCCTTATTCATCAATGTTAATAGGTTCTATTTTAATGATACTTCAATATATTGCTGAAATAATAAAACTATTTGATGAAAAGGATTTTAAATAATGGATCCGTTAACGATTGCAATAATTGTTGCTGTTTTTACACTAATAGTTTTATTCTCAGGTATTCCAATTGCTTTTGGATTAAGTTTTGTTTCAATTACTCTCTTGGTTGCTTTCGAAGGGCTGCAAATGTTAGATGTATTTGCTGAAACTTTTTATGCAGGACTAAATTCTTTTGTATTACTGTCAATCCCGATGTTCATTCTTATGGGGATGGCAGTTGCTCATTCACCTGCAGGCAAAGATTTGTATACTGGTCTTGATAGATGGTTATGGAGAGTTCCAGGTGGTTTAGTTATATCTAATATTGGTGCATGCTCGATTTTTGCAGCTTTAAGCGGATCAAGTCCAGCAACATGTGCTGCAATTGGTACTATGGGAATTCCTGAAATGAGAAAAAGAGGATACTCTGATCAAATTGCTACAGGAACAATTGCTGCAGGAGGAACTTTAGGGGTTTTAATTCCACCAAGTATAGTTTTAATCGTATATGGAATGGCAACAGGAACTTCTATTGGAAGATTATTTTTATCTGGGATTATTCCAGGATTTATGTTGGCAAGTCTTTTTGCAATTTGGGCATTAATACACAGTTACTTCATTGATAAAAATGCAGCTAAATTATTAAGAAATAGAAAACCACCAACGCTAAAAGAAAAACTAGAAGTTCTTCCTAGAATTTTTCCATTTTTAGCAATCATTATGGGTGTTTTGTATGTCTTGTATGGAGGTGTAGCTACACCATCTGAAGCATCTGGTGTCGGAGCATTTTTAGTTTTTGTAATGATTGCAGTTGTTTATAAAATTTATCAGCCTAAAAAGATTTGGAATATTGTTAAAATTTCAATGAAAGAAAGTGTAATGATAATGTTTATTATTGCAGCGTCTTATCTTTTTGCATTCACACTATCTCAACTTTATGTAACTCAATCGCTTGCTCAAAGCATGATAGAATTGAGTAGTAATAAATGGATAATTTTTTTAATGGTAAATGTGTTTTTACTTATTGCTGGTTTCTTTTTACCGCCAGTTGCCGTTATTGTGATGACTTCAGCGATATTATTACCTGTTATAACTACATTGGGTTTTGATCCTTATTGGTTTGCGATTGTATTTACAATAAATATGGAAATAGGCTTAATAACACCACCTGTTGGATTAAACCTTTATATAATTAAAGGAATAACACCTGATGTAAGTTTATCTACAATCTTAAAAGGATCGTTTCCATTTATGATGATGATGGTTTTATCCATACTTATATTGTGTATTTTTCCTGAAATTGTAAGTTGGTTACCTGATAAATTAATGGGTAAACCTCTTGGATATTAAAAAAGACATTAATAGAAAAATTTCTGTAGCACCCATGATGGATTGTACCGATCGTCATGATCGTTACTTTTTAAGATTGATGAGTAAGAACGTTATGCTGTACTCAGAAATGGTTGCAACAAAGTCTGCAATACATGGAGATCGAAAAAAAATTTTATCCTATAGTCCAGAAGAAAAACCTTTAGCATTACAAGTGGGTGGATCTGATAAAAAAGAGTTAGCCGAAGTTGCAAAAATTGCAGAAGACATGGGTTATGATGAAATTAATATTAATTTAGGTTGTCCTAGTAAAAAAGTTCAAAAAAATATGTTTGGTGCTTGTTTGATGAGAGAACCAGATTTAGTTGCAGAGTGTATTGATTCAATGGTGAATGCTTGTAAAATTCCAGTTACTGCAAAAACTAGAATTGGATTTGATGATACTGAAGAATTTGATTACTTAAATAATTTTATACTAAAGATGAAAGGGGCTGGTTGTAGTACTTTTATATTACACGCTCGAAAAGCTATTTTAACAGGAATGTCACCTAAGCAAAATTTAAATATTCCAAAACTAAACTATGGAATGGTCTACAAAATAAAAGAAGAAAATCCAGACTTAGAAATTATTATTAATGGAGGAATTTCAAAAATTGATGAGATTAAAAATCATTTAACCTTATGTGATGGTGTTATGATTGGTAGATCTATATATCAAAATCCCTATTCTTTAGTTGAGATTGAAAAAGAAATTTTTGACACAAAAGAGCAACCAACAAGAGAAGAAGTGGCTGAAAAACTCATAGAGTATTTAGAGAAAGAAGTTAAACTTGGTACAAAGGTAAATCATATTATGAGACATACAGTTGGATTATATCATGGTCAAATAGGTTCAAAAGATTGGAAGAGGTATTTAAGTGATAACATGATGGCAAGAGATTCTGATTTTCAAAAATCAAAACATATAATGACCATTGTACAAAATAATGAGAAAGCTAATCAAGTTAGCTCATAATGGAAAACTTAAACTACGGTGAGATAATCAACTTATTAGCAGTTCTTGCAATATCTGCGGCAGTTGCAGGTTTTATGGCTGGATTACTTGGGGTTGGAGGTGGAATTATAATGGTTCCAGCTTTATATTACGCATTTACCGTTCTTGATTTTGATATTGTTACAAGAATGCACCTTTCTGTTGGAACTTCTTTAGCAATAATAGTTCCAACATCAATAATTTCTACCAAAACACACATGGAGCATGATGCGGTTGATTTTAAAATGGTAAAATCGTTTGGTATTTTTATTCTTATTGGGGTAATTTTAGGGACCTTCTTAGTGGTAAATTTAAATACCCCCACTTTAGTTTTATTTTTTTCAATTTTTGCTTTTATGATTGGGTTATTTTTTATTTTTTTGAGAGAGGAATTGGTAGAAAATCCAAAAAAAATACCTGAACTAGTAAAAAATATTTCTGGAGTTGTCATTGGTTTTTTTTCTGTACCTCTTGGCATCGGAGGTGGATCTTTAATGGTACCTTTTATGAGAACAATTGGTTATAATATAAGAAAATCAATTGGTACAGCTGCAGCAACAGGTATTCTAATAGCTATTAGCGGAACTATAACAATGGTTATTAGTGGAAAAATAATAGATAATATTAATACTCCTTTTAGCTTTGGATATATTAATTTATTAGGTTTTATTGTATTTGTGCCGGTAACAATGGTTATGGCAAGACTTGGTGCTAAAACAGTATATAAAATTGATAAAAAATTATTGAGTAAAATTTTTGGTACTTTTTTAATTATAGTTTCAGTAAGATCTTTTATTGAATATCTATCAATAAACTAATTTACTCTAATTAATTTACTATTTAATTTTATTACAAATTCTTTCATGAAGATGATAAAAAAAGAAGGGTATTAAAATCACTCCAGAAGAACGTTCTGATAAAATGTTAAAAATATTATTAAGCAAAGAGTTAAAATATCGCATGCACGTAAAAGTTGATAAATTCCTAAGTAGATTATAAATTTTAAGCTAGTGCACAATAATTCTTAACTAACTGTGTGTTGACGTTCGTTAATAGTTGAACTCATCTTAAGTTACTAGCTTTTCTTGTTATGTAAATTTTTAAATAACTAGCAATATTCAATCTAAGTCTATAAGTTTTTGTATAAATAAACTGAAGGAGTAAAAATGAATAAATTTAATAAAGTAATTGTTGTTTTAATTTCATCATTATTTTTGAGTTTTTCAGCAAGCTCAACTGAAGTAAAATTTGGACACGTAGGTAAGCCTGGTTCATTATTTTCTGCATCAGTTGATCATTTTGCTAAACTTGCAAATGAGAGATTAGGTAGCAAAGGTAAAGTAAGTGTATTTGGTTCTTCGCAACTTGGTAAAGATAAACAGGGTATGCAAAAACTAAAATTAGGTACTGTAAACATGTGGTTGCCATCGTCTGTTATGGCGTCAATTCATGATGAGTTTGGTGTTTTTGATATGCCATTTATCATTAAAGATAGAAAGCACATGAATAAAGTTGAAAGCCAAGTATTACCAGGAATGTTCAAAAATCTTGAGGCTAAAACTGGTTATCAAGTTATAGCAGTATGGGAAAATGGTTTTAGACATATTACAAACAATGTAAGAGCAATAGATAAGCCAGATGACTTAAAAGGAATTAAATTAAGAACTCCTAAGTCAAAATGGAGAGTCAAAATGTTCCAATCATATGGTGCAAATCCAACTCCAATGTCATTTTCAGAAGTTTTTACAGCTTTGAAAACTGGAACAATGGATGGTCAAGAAAACCCATATGCTCAAATAGCTAGTGCTAAGTTTCAAGAAGTACAGAAGTATCTATCTATTACAGGTCACGTTTATACTCCTGCTTATGTAGCAGTACATAAAGATCATTGGAGCAAACTTCCTGCAGATGTAAGAGCTATCTTAGAACAAGCTGCGCAAGACACGCAAAAGTTTGTTTACGAAGAAGCTGCTAGACTTGAAAAATCTTTACTAGGAGTAATTGAGTCAGCTGGAGTTAAAGTAAACACTGCTGATAAAGGAGCTTTTATTGCAGCAAGTAAAGGAATATATGATCAATTCGCATCAGAAGTGTCAACTGGTGGTGCGTTAATTAAAAAAGTATCATCTTTAGCAAATTAATCTAATTTGTATTAGGCCCTCTTTCTGGGGGCCTAGAAAAATATATGACATTAAAAAAATTTATAAGTTCCTACGAAAATTTTTTAAAATTTATACTGTTTATAATGATGGTAGCCCTTGCAGTAACAGTATTACTTGGTGTTTCGTTCCGTTTTGCTGGTAGCGCTTTAGTTTGGTATGATGAAGTTGCAGCAGTTCAACTTGCTTGGATAACGTATTATGGCTCAGCATATGCATCATTAAAAGGAGCACATATAAGCGTACCTAGTATTTTTAAAGCATTTCCATTGGTTTTAAGAAAAATATTTTTCGTATTATCCAAATTTATTATCTATGCTTTTTTGATATTGTTAGCTTATTATGGGTATAAAGTTTTAACACTTATTGGAGGAGAAACATTAGTAACTTTAGAGTGGGTTCCTCAAATTTTTGTACAATCAGTGATACCAGTTGCATCATGTTTATTTATTTTATCTGAAACTTTAAGAATTCCAGAGGATTATAAGAATTTAGTTCTTCAAACAACTAACATTGAACAAACAGGAGATATTTGATGTTAATTTTAACAATGTTTTTAGTGTTACTATTTATTTTATCTATAAATGTTCCTATCGCTATTGGTCTAGCTGTAACAACAATAGTTGCAATGGTATTAAAGTCTGGAACAAGTTTTTTAATCGATACTGCAATTGTTATGTTTGATGGATCAATGAAATTTCCACTGATAGCAATACCTTTATTTATTCTAGCTGGTTCAATAATGAATAGTGCTGGAATTTCTAGAAGGTTGATAGCATTTGCTTCTGCTCTTGTTGGTTTTATTAAGGGGGGTTTAAGCATGATCAACATTGCAACCTCAATGTTTTTTGCAGAAATTTCTGGGTCAGCAGTTGCAGATGTTGCTGCATTAGGTTCAATTTTAATTCCAGCAATGAAGAAAAAAGGATATCCAGGAGCATTTGCTGCTGCAGTCACATCATCTTCAGCATCTTTAGCAATTATTATTCCACCATCCATACCAATGATTGTTTATGCGGTGATGTCACAAAGTTCAGTGGTACAATTATTTGTAGCTGGAATTGTTCCTGGTGTAATTGGTGGCTTTTTTTTAATGTTAGCTGCATATATCACAGCAAGACGTAGAAATTTTCCAGTTGAAGAAACATTTAATCTTGCAAATGTTAGAAAAACTGCAAGAGAGGCAGCATTAGCATTTTTACTACCTGTAATTATTTTGGGTGGTATTTTTGGTGGTGTCGTTACGGCAACAGAGGGAGCTGGTTTGGCAGTTGTAGCGTCACTAGTTATTGGGTTAGTTTATGGAGAAGTGGATTTTAAAAGACTGTATGAAGCTGCAACCGAAGGAGCAATTCAAACGTCATCAGTAATGTTATTGGTAGCAGCTTCAGTATTACTAGGTGAATTTTTAACAGTCGAACAACTTCCACAAAAAATTGCCGCATCAATTATGGACTTTACAAATAATAAGTATGCTGTTTTAGCCATATTAAATGTTTTTCTTTTGGTTATTGGTTTCTTTTTGCATTCTGTAGCAGCGATAATTCTTACCGTCCCTATCGTTATGCCTTTAGTTTATGCTGTGGGTATAGATCCAGTTCATTTTGGAATTATTGTCACTTTAAATTTAGCAATTGGACAACAAACACCTCCTGTTGCAAGCGTTTTAGCAACTGCATGCTCTGTAGCAAAAGAGGATATATGGGATGTAACACGAGAAAACCTTATTTTTATAAGTGTTTTAGTAATATTGTTGCTTTTAGTGACCTATGTACCAGCCATACCAATGACACTAGTTGAATACTTTTATAGGAGTTAAATGCATAAATTAATTGAGCTTAATAAAATAAATAGTCATTTAACTGAAGTAATTTTAAATAGACCAGAAAAGCTGAATGCAATGACCAAGCCTATGTGGATAGAGCTTGGAGAAATATTCAAAAAGTTATCTAAAAATAAAGACTTAAGATGCATAATTATAAGAGGCAAAGGCAAAAAATCTTTTTCACCTGGTAATGATATAGGAGAATTTAAAAAAGAAAGATCATCATCAAAATTAGCAAAATCTTATGGAAAATTTTTACATGGAACTTTAGGTGAAATATTTAACTGTCCAATACCGACTGTAGCCCTAATAGAAGGAATTTGTGTTGGCGGTGGATTAGAAATAGCAGGATGTTGTGATATTAGAATTTGTGGCAAAAGTTCAAGATTTGGAATTCCAATTAAAAGATTAGGTTTAACAATGGCTGCAAAAGAATTAGAAGTTCTTTTAAAAGTAACTAATTATTCAACTGCTATGGAAATTTTATTTGAGGGTAGAGTATTTGATGCAGAAGAAGCATTTGAAAAAAAACTTGTTAACAGAGTAGTAGATGATAAAAATGTTGAAAAAGAAGCTTACAGATCAGCAGAACTAATATGTGAAGGAGCACCAAAAGTTGCAAGATGGCACAAGCAATTTGCAAGAAATATTTTAAAGAACGGTAAGGTGACTGAAAAAATAAATAATCTTGGTTATAAATGTTACGATACCGAGGATTTTAAAATTGGGTATAAATCCTTTTTGAATAAAACAAAACCTAAATTCAAAAATAAATAATAAATGACAGCTTCATTGAAGGGTATTCGTGTTTTAGAAATGGCTCAGATTATGGCTGGCCCAACTTGTGGATTATTATTAGCTGACCTTGGAGCTGAAGTTATAAAGATAGAAAAAACACCTGCTGGAGATGATACTAGAAATTTTCTCCCCCCTGAGATTAATGGAGAAGCTGCAGCATTTATGATGATGAATAGAAATAAAAAGGGAATAGCTTTAAATTTAAAAGATAAAGATGGAATAAAAATTTTTAAAGAAATGGTTAAAAATTCTGATGTAGTTCTAGAAAATTTTAGAAAAGGCACATTAGAAAAATTAGGTATTGGTTATAATGTACTGTCTGAGATTAATCCTAAAATAATTCTTTGTGAAATATCTGGATATGGTAGAACTGGTCCTTATGCTGATAAAGGAGGGTTTGATTTAGTTGCTCAAGGAATGAGCGGTTTAATGAGTATAACTGGAGAGAGTAAAGATAAGCCCCCAATGAAAGTTGGAGCACCCATCACAGATATTACTGCTGGTTTGTTGGCTTCAAGTGGAATTTTAGCTGCATTAATTCATAGAGAAAAAACTGGAGAAGGTCAGAAAGTTGATACATCTTTATTTGAAGCTGGTATAGTTCATACTTATTGGCAATCAGCTATAGCAGGTGCTACTGGACAATCTCCTGGACCACTTGGATCTGCACATCCTTTAACTGCTCCTTATCAAGCTTTTAAAACTAAAGATAAATGGATTACAGTGGGAGCTTCTAATCAAAACACATGGTTAATGTTATTAAAGGCTATTAATCGTCAAGATCTTCAAGAAAATGAAATGTTTTCATCAAACTTGAGTAGAAAAAAAAATACTACTCAGCTTGTAAATATACTTAATACTGAACTTTTAAAAAAAACATCAGATGAATGGCTAAAAATATTTGATAATAATGGTTTACCATGTGGACCTATAAATTCTATTACAGAAATGTTTGAAGATCCACAAACAATTCATAGGGAAATGATAATTGAAGTAGAAAATAAAAAAGCTGGAAAAAGTAAAGCTATTGGTATGCCAATCAAGTTTTCAAAAAGTAAAACAGAAAAATCAAAAGGTGCACCTAATTTAGGCGAACACACAAGAGAAATTATGCTGAGTTTTGGATACAAGCACGAAGAGATAGAAGATTTTTATAATAGAAAAGTAATACTTTAATTTACAGTTTCAAAAATTTTAAATAGCAATTCAGAAACATGTTTACCTTTTTTATCAGATAAATCTGAAATTTGATGTCTACAGCTAGTACCATTTGCAATAATAAAATCTTTTTCATCACTATTGTTTACTGCAGGTATCAAGGATAAATTTGCCATTTTTTTTGATATTTCATAGTGTTTACTGTCGTAACCAAATGATCCAGCCATACCACAACAACTGGATTCTATCATTTTGTTATTAATCTTTAATTTAGATAAAAGATTTTTAAGGCCTTTCATTCTATCTTGAGATTTTTGATGACAATGACCGTGTATTAATACGTTTTGGTCAAATTTATTAATCTTAATATTATTATCATTTTCAATGTGTTCTAATATAAATTCTTCCAATAAATAAAATTTATTTTTTATTTTTTCTCTATTTTTTATATCTTTTAATTTTTGATATTCATCACTGAAAGTAAGCAAGCAAGAAGGCTCAATTCCAACAACAGGTAAATCATAATAGTTATTTTTAATGATATAATCATTAAATCGATTTAATTCATTTGCTGCTTTATCTAATTGTCCATAAGAAATGTAGGTTCTTCCACAACATAAAGGTCTATCTAAATTATCTTTATCATAACTTGGTATGATTGTTTGAAAACCTAGTTTGTTTAATACTTTTATAGCATATATTAAATTTTGATTTTCAAAATTTATATTAAATGTGTCTGCAAATAGTATTAATTTTTTTTCAGATATCAATTGTTCAGTATATATTTTCTTTAGAACATTTTGACTTTGCACCTCTGGCATTTCTCTTTTGGTTGTAAAACCAAATGTTTCAATAATTGTTGAAATTATAGGAAGATTCTTAACTTTATTAAATACTGGTGCAATGATTTTTAAAAGCCAAATCATCTTTGGCATCTCCGATATAACTTTATCTTTAATTCTCATACTAAATTTTTTGTAGTAATGAGATAGAAATTCACTCTTCATTTTGGCCATATCTACAGACATAGGACATTCTCTTTGACAAGCTTTGCAACTAACGCACAGTTCCATCGTTTCAAACATGTCTTTAGAGACAAACGATCCTTCGGGTAATTGATTTGATAATGCCAATCTAAGTGTGTTTGCTCTACCTCTAACTAAGTCTTTTTCTTCTTTAGTTACTCGATATGAAGGGCACATTACACCTAAGTCAAGGTTTCTACATGCACCATTATTATTACACATTTCAACTGCATCTGACAATTGACCCCAATCAGACCAATCATAATGTGTGTTAATTTTTTCAGCCTGATAACCAGACTTATATCTCATTAGAGACCTATCGTTTGAAGTGAGTGGTCTTACAATTTTACCAGGATTTAAAAGATTTTTTTTGTCAAATGTATCTTTTATTTCTTCAAAAGCTTTTGTAATTTTTTCTCCAAACATCATTTTGTGAAATTCAGATCTCACAATACCATCTCCATGCTCACCAGAGTGTGATCCTTTATAATTTTTTACTATTGCAAATGCCTCCTCAGATATTGATTTCATATTTTTTATATCATTATCTGATTTCATATTTAAAACAGGTCTTACGTGTAAGGTTCCAACAGATGCATGAGCATAGAACATTCCACTTGTTCCATATTTTTTAAATATTTCGTTTAAACTTGCCGTGTAATCTGCCAAATGTTCAAGAGAGACAGCACAATCTTCAATAAAGGCAACTGGTTTTCTATCACCTTTCATAGACATTAGAATATTTAGTCCAGCTTTTCTTATATCAAAAACTTCTTTTTGCTCATTTAGATCAGAATAATATTTAAACTGATTTTTATTATTTTGGTTTAAAACAATGTATTCCAGATCATTTATTTTTCTTTCATAAACTTTTTGGTCTGTATCTATAAATTCTACCATCAATACAGCAGCAGGGTTACCCTTGATATATTTTTTTATTCCCTCTGCATACATAGGAATATCTTTTGCTAAATTTAATAGATTTCGATCCATTAACTCAACACATGTTGGTTTTAATTTTACAATTTCTTGAGATATTTCCATAGCCTGATGAAAATTATCAAAATAACAAACACCCAGTATCTTATTTTTTGGTAATTCCGATAGCTTCAATTTAATTTTATTAAATAAAGATAGCGTTCCTTCTGATCCAACTAGTAAATGCGATGAATTAAATCCATTTGGATCAATTAAATCTATGTTATATCCACCAACTCTTCTTTGTGTTGTAGGCCAATGTTCATTTAATTCAGAACTTACATTTTTCCTTACATCAAAAAACTTGTTTATTATTTTATATAATTTGTCTTGATCATTTTTTGTAGATAAAAAATTTTTATCAATGTGATCAAATGTAGATATAGATCCATCATCTAAAATTGTTTCTATTGCTAAAACATTATGTACCATATTCCCATAATATAAGGATCTTGAGCCACACGAATTGTTTGCAGACATTCCACCAATTGTAGCTCTACTGCTAGTAGATACATCAACTGGAAACCACAATCCATGAGGTTTTAGTTGTGCATTTAAGTGATCTAATACAACACCTGGTTCTACCCAAACATATTTTTCCTCTAAATTTACTTCTAAAATTTTGTTCTGATGCCTTGAATAATCTAAAACAATACTTTCACCAACTGTCTGTCCACATTGGGAACTTCCACCACCTCTAGCTAACAATGGAATTGAATTTTTTTGAGAATATTCCATCAGATTTAGCACATCATTAGTGTCTTTTGGTAAAACTACACCTATAGGCTTTATCTGATAAACAGACGCATCAGTACTATATCTTCCTCTAGAAAATTCATCGAATAAAGTTTTTCCTTCAACTTTACTACTAATTTCTTTACCAATTTTTTGAATTTGACTTGCACTTATACCCATTAAACTTAGATAGAGGTTTATTTATTTTTTGTAAACTAATTTACCAAACTTTTTTAACGCAGTTTCAGAAATTTCCAATCCTAAACCAGACTTTTCATTCATATATATCCATCCATTATTGATTTTATGAGAGTTTTCAAATAATTGAGCTTGTAAAGGATCTCTTTCATCATCAAATGACTCAAAAATTCTTTCTGCTGGAGTAGATGCAGCTAATGGTGCGTTTATGTAGCAATTGTGGTTTGCTTAAATCTTTCAAATTCTCTAACACCTTTAATTATAGTTTTAAGATTTCAGGGTTTGTTAACCTTGATTATATAATAGCTTTAGCTTATACAGCATTATGCCAATTTCAAATATTATTAGACCAGGTAAACATTTTTTACAGATACCTGGACCAACAAATGTGCCAGATAGAATTCTGAGAGCAATGGATTATCCTACCATTGATCATCGAGGACCTGATTTTGCAGAATTAGGGTTAAGAGTACTAGATAGAATTAAATTAATTTTTAAAACTTCTGAACCTGTAATAATTTTTCCAGCCTCAGGTACTGGTGCCTGGGAAGCCGCAATGGTTAACACTTTAAGTGTCGGAGATAAAATTTTAATGTTTGAAACAGGTCATTTCTCAACTCTTTGGTATGATATTGCAGAAAAATTTGGATTAGAAATAGATTTTATTAAAGGCGACTGGAGAACAGGCGTAGATCCAAATATTGTTGAACAGAAATTAAAAGAAGATACAGATAAAAAAATTAAAGCAGTTTGTGCTGTACACAATGAAACTTCTACAGGTGTAACTAGCAGAATTGGTGAAATAAGAAAAGCAATGGATAGTACAAATCATCCAGCCTTATTATTTGTAGACACAATATCTTCTTTAGGATCAATTGATTACAAGCATGAAGAATGGAAAGTAGATGTTACAGTTGGTGGATCTCAAAAAGGTTTATTATTACCTCCAGGGCTTTCTTTTAATGCCATAAGCTCAAAAGCTTTAGAGGCTTACAAAAAATCAGACTTACCTAAATCTTATTGGGATTGGGAGCCAATGATAGAGAGTAATAAAAAAGGTCATTTTCCATATACGCCAGCTACAAACTTGTTATATGGATTAGATGAAGCAATTAATATGCTTATGGAAGAGGGTTTAGAAAATGTATTTAATAGACATAAAAGATTTGCTGAGGCAACTAGGATAGCCGTAAATGCTTGGGGGTTAGAAGTGCTTTGTAAAAACCCAGAAGAATATTCTAACACATTAACCGCAGTTCTTGTTCCAGAAGGTCATGACGCAGACGCACTAAGAAAAATAATCTTGGATGATTACAATATGTCTTTAGGTGCAGGATTAGCAAAAGTTGCTGGAAAAATATTTAGAATTGGTCATTTAGGTGATTTTAATGAACTAATGCTCGCTGGAACGTTAGCAGGAGTTGAGATGGGTTTAATGAAATCTAAAATACCTTATAAAAAAGGTGGTATACTTAAAGCTCTCGAATATCTTTCTTAAAAATTAAGTAAAAAGTTACTTTTTTTAATTTTAACAGTATAAATTTTTAAAAGAGTATAATTTTTAGAACTTTTTCACTAAATGTTTCTATTAGATCTTTAGTTGAATATTTAAATATTATATAATTTATTATGTTTAATTTTAAAGAGATAATTTCATCCATTGCTGATGCAGGTCAAAAACTTTTTAGTATAAAAGATATTAAAAAAAATGACTTAGAATCTATCATATCTTTATGTGATGATTTAATTTCACACAAAGGGGCAGCATTCGGTATTACTGTAGCAAGAGATATTACTGAACTATATCAATCACTATCTCCAGAAAATAAATTATTATTTTTTAAAAAAATTAACGATAAATATAAGCCCAGCTTTACAAAAGTTAACGAAGCAATTGAAAATTATACGAAATCTCAAAATGAAAAAACTTTATCAGATTTATTTAAAGTTTCTGAAGGTAAGAGAAGAGAACTTTTTAGAAGAATGAACATGGCACCGAATGGAACTGCGATTATAGTTGCATTAAGAGAAGATTTAATAAGAATATTAAAAGACAATAAAGAACTTTCAGAATTAGATAATGATCTTAGGCATTTATTTAGAGCTTGGTTTAATCCAGGATTTCTTAAACTTGCTAAAATCACATGGGATACAAAGGCTGCAGTTTTAGAAAAAATAATTAAACACGAAAGAGTTCATCAAATAAAAGATATGAATGAACTTAAAAGAAGGTTGGGTGAAGATAGAAGGTTTTTCTCTTACTTTCATCCAGCCCTTGAAGATGAGCCTATTATTTTTGTTCAAGTAGCTCTTACTAAAGGTCTCGGCAAATCTATTCAAGAATTAATGAAGCCGACAGATAATGAAGAAAAATCTTATGATACAGCTACTTTTTATTCAATTAGTAACTGTCAAGAAGGTTTATCAAGAGTAACCTTGGGTAATTTTTTAATAAAGAGAGTGGTTTATGAAATACAAGAAGAACTACCTCACATTAAAAATTTTGGTACTTTATCACCTATACCAGGATTTGCTGATTGGTTTACTTATTTAGAGGAAAGTAAGATTAAAAATATTTTAGGCGATCTAAAGGATCAAGATGCTATCTTTTTAAAATCTCAAGACTTAAAATTAGGTGACAATAGAATTGTAAGAAATAAAGAAGCTATAATAAAATTAGTAGCTCATTATATTGTTAATGAAAAAAATGAAAAAGGACTACCAGTGAATGATGTTAGTAGATTTCATTTAGGAAATGGAGCAATTGTTGAAGATATAGTTGTTAATGCAAATATTTCAGAAACTGGTTTTAAAAGATCCTATGGTGTGATGGTTAATTATCTTTATGAACTTAAAAATATAGAAAAAAATCATGAAGAATACATGAACAATAACAAAGTAATCGTCTCTGATAAAATAAAGAAATATTTATAAAATATATTTCTAATTTTTAATTAAGACCCCACTTAACTTTATTCCAAATTCTTTCATGAAAATAATAAAAAAAGAGAGGAATTATAGAACCTAGTCCTAGTATTCCAGCTCCTTTAAAACTACCAGTAAAAATATATCCAAATATTACCCAGTAGATAAAAATAAAAAGCCTCCATGAAAATGTTTTAGCAACGGAACGTATTTGTTTATCTGCCATAATATAATTAGCGTATAATAATTTTTGCTTATAGAACACATTTATATTAATATTTAACTATGACTAATAAAGTAAGTAAAAGTTTTCTAAAAAATTCTCATTTAATAGCTGATTTAAAACTATGTAGTATTCGTTTAATTGATAATGCTAAATTTCCCTGGGTCATTTTAATTCCAAAACGAAAAAAAATTAATGATATCTCAGAACTTAACTTAAAAGATCAAATGTTATTAATGAAAGAAATTGTTTATTGCAGCAAGTTAATGAAAAAAATATTTAAGACAAAAAAACTTAATGTTGAAAAGATTGGTAACATTGTTCCTCAATTACATATTCACATTATCGCAAGATCTACTAAAGATAGTACGTGGCCTTTGTCAGTTTGGGTGGTTAAAGGGAAACCTTATTCAAAAGTTCTATTAACTAAAGCTATCAATAAGATAAAAAAGTATTTTAAGGATTAAAGGGTAAAAGGGTAAGGACAGAGGTAGCTTTAGTCTCCCGCCACTACCTCTTAATCATTATGTATCTGATTCGTTGCAAATTTGTTAACACGTATTAATTGAAAGTAGACTTTATCAACCGCTTGCTTTACTAAATAGATAACACCTCGATTCACAAATAATTAAATTAAATACATTGATTAAAACCACACTCTCATCATTTGCTAAATCTATTGGTTTTAACTCACAAAATTATATTCCAAAAGAAGGGGTATCCTTTTCTTTATTTAGAATTGAAGTTTTATCAGGTTTAACGGTTGCTTTAGCATTGGTCCCAGAGGCTATTGCCTTTGCTTTTGTTGCAGGAGTTGCACCTTTATCTGGGCTTTATGCAGCTTTTATCGTTGGTTTAATTACAGCTGTATTTGGTGGAAGACCTGGAATGATTTCAGGAGCAACTGGTGCTTTAGCTGTTGTCATGGTTTCTCTTGTTATGGATCATGGTGCGGAATATTTATTTGCAACCGTAGTGTTAATGGGAATTTTACAATTATTAGCTGGTGTTTTTAAGCTTGGAAAATTTATTAGAATGGTGCCACAACCCGTAATGCTTGGTTTTGTTAATGGCCTTGCAATCGTTATTGGTATTTCACAACTTAGCCAGTTTAAAACCCTTAATGTAATGGGGCAATCAGTATGGATTTCAGGAAACACTTTATATTATTCAATAGGGTTTGTAGCATTAACTATGTTAATCATTTGGTTACTACCAAAGATTACTAAAGCAGTACCAGCAACTCTTGCTGCTATTTTAGCAACATCTGTATTAGTTTTAGTATTAAAGATCGATATCCCAAGTGTTGGAGATCTTGCAAGTGTTAAAGGAGGATTACCTATATTTTCAATCCCAAATGTTCCTTTAAACTTTGAAACTCTAAAAATTATTTTCCCGTATGCATTTATCTTGTCTGCAATTGGCTTAATTGAAAGCTTGTTAACCCTTAACTTGGTTGGTGAAATTACCAATAAAAGAGGTGGGGCTAGTCAGGAATGTTTAGCACAAGGTTTTGCAAACACAGTTACTGGTTTTTTTGGGGGTATGGGTGGATGTGCGATGATCGGTCAATCTATGATTAATGTAAAATCAGGGGGTAGAACAAGAATTGCAGGAATAGCTGCAGCATTATTCTTATTAATTTTTATTTTATATACATCAAGTTATATTGAGATGATCCCAATTGCAGCACTAGTTGGTGTAATGTTTATGGTAGTGATTGGAACTTTTGCGTGGAACTCATTAAAGATATTATTTTTTGTTCCAAAGAGTGATGCGTTAGTTATTGTTCTTGTAACTGTTGTAACTGTTTTAGAAGATTTAGCTGTTGCTGTAATTGTTGGAGTAATTGTTTCAGCATTAGTGTTTGCTTGGAAATCTGCATCAAGAATTAGAGCAGTAGAGAGACCATCGATCAGAGAAAAGGGTGCTAAAGTTTATGAAATAGAAGGTCCACTTTTCTTTAGTTCAACTGATAGCTTTTTAGAATTATTTAAACCAGAAGAAGATCCTGAAGTAGTCATTATCGATTTTGCAGGATCAAAAGTAATTGATCAATCTGCATTAAAAGCAATTGAAGACATAGCTGATAAATATAATAGTTTTGGGAAAAAAGTTAAATTAAGACATCTAACCCGCGATTGTCATAGATTATTAAGTAGAGCAGGTCAGCTTGTTGTTGATAGTGATGACGATCCCGATTACGGAATTGCAGTTGATTATGATGTTAAATTAGGCATTTTTGGAAATTAACATGAGTAAAGAGATAAAAGCTGATGACGTTATTTTCAATTTCTTTAAACAAATTTGTGATGAGAAAGATGATGTTAAATGTGTTGAGCTTGGCAATAGTTGGATTAATGCAATGAAGACCAATCTTACTAACATGGAAAAAAACCTAGAAGAAGCTGACAAAGCCAAGCATCAAGAAAATATAGATAGTAATATGAACCACCTTAATAACCTTAAGGATAAATCAGCTGAAGAATGGCGTGAATATGCAACTCAGTGTATGGTAGAGATCCTTGATCACAAGAGTAAATCTTGAATTTCTTTAAGAAATTATTTTCAAGTAGCAATTTAGAATTAGAAATCAATGACGGTGGAAGAGCTGCCGCTGGTTATAAAGGAAAAGCTGGAGACTGTGTAGTTAGATCTATAGCAATTGTATCAGGTCTTCCTTATCAAAAAATTTATGACGATCTTTATAAGGCAAATGAAGAATTTAGAACCACATCAAGAACAAGACTTGCAAGAAGTTTAAAACAAAAAAATGACAGCCCAAGATCTGGCACTCATAGAGTTGTAGTTAAAAAATATCTTGAAAAACTAGGATGGCAATGGACGCCGACTATGTTTATTGGTCAAGGTTGCAAGGTTCATTTAAAAAAAAATGAACTTCCAGGGGGAACTTTAATTGTATCTTGCTCAAAACACATAACCGTTGTTAAAGATGGTGTCTTACATGATACTTATGATTGCACTAGACGTGGCACACGTTGTGTTTATGGATATTGGACAAAACCTAATTAGATAAAGATAAAAGTTATCAATAAAATTGCTATTTTTATTTAATCATATAGAAACTTAACAAATGTTAATCCCTAGAACAAAAGTTCCTGATCTAAAATTTCCTCTAACAAACAATAGTGAGTTTGATCTACATAAAGAAAACCCAAAAAGTTTTAACTTAATAGTTTTTTATAGAGGTCTACATTGTCCTTTATGCTTATTACAAATTAAAGAATTAGGAAGATTGCAAAAAGACTATCAAGAAAAAGGTGTTGAAATTGTTGTTGTCTCATCGGATACGAAAGAAAGAGCTGAAGAATTTGCAACTAAAGTTGCTTTTCCTGATTTAAAATTTGGTTATGGTTTAAACTTAACGGATGCTAAAAAATGGGGACTTTATATATCGGAAGGAATTGGTAAAACTTCTATTGGTATTGAAGAGCCTGCAAAATTTTCAGAACCAGGAATATTCTTAATCAAACCTGATAAAACTTTATATTATGGTGCAACACAAACTATGCCATTTGCGAGGCCTTCTTTTGCAGAACTCATAAAAGCTGTAGAATTTTCAATTACAAAAAACTACCCAGCGCGTGGTGAGTATAATTCTGATTTATAAGTTAAAATTTTAGAAACTCCAAATAAGATAAAAAGTTAAGATTAAAGTAAAAATTCAAAGATTAAAGTGGTTAATACATTTCATTAATATATGATTTTTAAAAATGAGCTTTAAAGATAACGTCAACTTACATGTAGATAAATCAGCTAAATTACTAAATTTTAGTGATGATTTACTTGAACATTTAAAATCTACTCACTCATTAATTAAAGTAAATGTGGGTGTTGTCTTAGATGGTAAAATTAATAATTTTACTGGATGGAGAGCAGTTCATTCAGAGCACATACTTCCAACTAAAGGTGGACTAAGATATTCAGAAACGGTCGATCAAGACGACACAGAAGCTTTGGCATCTTTAATGACTTACAAATGTGCAATAGTTAATATTCCTTTTGGTGGTGCAAAAGGGGGTTTAAAAATTAATCCTAAGAATTACACAATGCCTCAACTTAGAGAAATTACTAAAGCCTTTGCAAGTAAACTAATTAATAAAGGTTTTATTTCTCCAGCATTAAATGTTCCAGCTCCAGATGTTGGAACTTCTGAAAGAGAAATGGAATGGATTTTAGAGACTTATAAAACTCTTAAACCAGATGATATAAATTATAGAGGTTGTGTAACTGGTAAACCACTACATAGAGGAGGTATTGCTGGAAGAACAGAAGCAACTGGTAGAGGTATAGAAGAAGTAGTTCGAGAAATTTTTAGACATGAAGATATCGTTAAAGAAGCAGGATTGAAAAATGAATTAAAAGATAATGAAATTATAGTTCAAGGCTTTGGTAATGTAGGAAGTAATTTAGCTAAACATTTATACAATAGAGACAATGCAAAGATTATAGCTATTGGAGAGTTTGATGGTTATTTATATAATAAAAAAGGCATTGATATAAATGCACTAATTGAATTTTTTCAAAAAAATAAAAGTATTAATAATCCTAAACTTGGAGAATTTAAAAATAACCCAAGTGAACTCTTAGAATTAGACTGTGATATTTTAATTCCAGCTGCATTAGAGAATGCAATTACTATTGATAATGTAAATAAAATTAAAACAAAATTAATAATTGAAGCTGCTAATGGACCCATTTCATTTGAAGCAGATCAAAAATTATTTGAAAAAGGAGTTATGATTATCCCTGATATTTATGTCAATGCAGGCGGTGTAGTAGTTTCTTATTTTGAGTGGGTAAAAGATATTTCTCACATACGCTTTGGTAGAGTTGAAAAAAGATTTCAAGAACAAAAAATATTAGACATTATTGATTTGATAGATAAAAAAACTAATACCAAAACAGATTTTGACACCATTAAAAAAATTATTCATGGAGCAGATGAAGAGGATTTAGCTTTTTCAGGTCTAGAAGACAGTATGAGAAATGCATTTATTGAAATTTATAATGCTAAAAAACAAATTAAAAAATCATTTAGAGATAGCGCTTATTATGTATCTCTAAAAAAAATAAGAAATTTTTATACAGTAGAAGGCTTTCCAAAACGATAATAGCAGCTTAATTTTACCTATAACTAAATTAATAGAAGACTCTCAATCTATGATTTGTTAGCATTTGATATGATAAAATTAATAAGAGCAGGCTTTATAAGCAAGCTTTTTACTATTTTAGTCTTAAGTTTATTATTAACTAGTGGTGCAAAAGCTGGTTGTGATGATGCTCCAACTGATGGAGTGGATTATTCTAATTGCCAATTCTCAGAAGGCCAAGATCTAAGTAGAGCCTATATTCCAAATTCTAATCTTTCTTTTATTAGCTTTATTAAAGTTACTTTTGATAAAGGAGTAATGATGAATGCAACATTATCTAATGGTAATTTTGTAGAATCTTCTTTTATTAGAACTAATTTATATGAAGCAAATCTTGAAGGGGGTATTTTTGAAAAAGCTAACTTTTCAAGTGCGAACTTAACAAGAGTAAATTTCAAAGGCTCATCATTAATTGAGACAAACTTTACTAATAGCAATCTTTTTGAAGCTGATTTAACAGGTGCTAATATTTTAAATGCTAACTTTGAAGGTGCTAATCTAAACAATGCAACTTGGATTGATGGAACCAAATGTTCTTTAGGTTCTATTGGTAAATGTAATAAATAAAAAATTCTTAGGAAATATTATTTTATAGGCTTAATTTTCTGATTAATAACGAGCACTGCACCAATTATTAAAATAGGTAAGCCTACTATTAAATCTTGCTGCCATTCTAATTTTTCAAATACTGTTGAGATTAATAAAGCAAGTACAGGCATTACAACTCCAACATAACCCGCTCGTCCAGCTCCAACTTTCTCTAATAATCTTAAATAAAATATAAAAGCAAATATTGAGCCAATTATTGATAGATAAGCAAGAGACGCGATATAGCTGAAGCTATATTCAAATAATAATTCAGTACCTTTTATCTGAGTTATTAATAGTGTAACCAGTGAACCATAAAGCATCGCATATGCAATGGTTGGTATTAAAGGAAAATTGTTATTTAAGTTTCTTTGGTGAACCATGTTACCCGTTGATGCACAAAATGTACCAAGTAATGCTAGAAATAATCCAACATGAGTGCCGTTTGCTAAGCTGAAATTGAAAATCTCATCGTTAAAGATGATTATAATTCCAATCATTCCAATAGTTGCACCAAGTAAAGTTTTATAAGATGGTTTCTTTTTAAAATAAAACCCTTCTCCTAAAATATTCATAATCACCACCGTTGAAAAGACGATCGCTGGGAATGCGCTTATTAAATAAGTATTTGATATATAAAAGAAAACATAATTTAGAGAATAAAGACAGATACCAAAGATTAAAAACCAAAGATGCTGATTTAAAGAAAACTTAAGATTTTTGTTCTTATAAAATAAATAAACAAAAATGATGATTGCAGCCATTAAAAATCTATAAAACACAGATACTAATGGATCAACGTAACCTAATTGAAATTTAATAACGTACCAAGTAGGTGACCAGCAAAAAAGTGTGACTATAAATAAGAAAAAGTTATTCATTAAAAATACTATAATCCAACAAACTAAAAAAAATATAAGTTTAAAGAACTCTCAAACATGTGATTAAAAAGATAGATTAGCTAAATATGGTCAGAACTTAACCAAAAAGCCATGAAATCTATCTATTAAATTTATTGAATAATTACCGTTAATACAGGCATTTCTTTTTAAAAGGTATATGATGTAAATTGGATGAGCATAATTGTCATAGTATTAATAGCATTTATAGCAACTAATGCCTTAGAAAATAATTCTAAAGAAAAAATTATAAAAGAGCCAGAAGTTTTAGAAGTTGTTAAAGAAGAAGCAACAGAACCAGAAGTTTTAGAAGTTGTTAAAGAAGAAGCAACAGAACCAGAAGTTTTAGAAGTTGTTAAAGAAGAAGCAACAGAACCAGAAGTTTTAGAAGTTGTTAAAGAAGAAGCAACAGAACCAGAAGTTTTAGAAGTTGTTAAAGAAGAAGCAACAGAACCAGAAGTTTTAGAAGTTGTTAAAGAAGAAGCAACAGAACCAGAAGTATTAGAAGTTGTTAAAGAAGAAGCAACAGAACCAGAAATTTTAGAAGTTGTTAAGACAACTGTTGATGTAGCGGATTCAAATAAAAGTTTTATTAATCAATATTTATATTACATAATTGGCCTTATTTTACTCATTGTTACGTTTGGATATATGTATTTTAGAGGTCAAAAAAATAAACCATCAGCAGAATTTACAAATACTACCAATGATGAAGACAAGCCTTTAGACAATCAATCAAATAATCAATCTGTAAATGAAACAAGCCTAAGAACTGAGCAACCATCAGAACCAGAAATAACACCAGAGGTTACAGAGCAACCATCAGAACCAGAAATAACACCAGAGGTTACAGAGCAACCATCAGAACCAGAAATAACACCAGAGGTTACAGAGCAACCATCAGAACCAGAAATAACACCAGAGGTTACAGAGCAACCATCAGAACCAGAAATAACACCAGAGGTTACAGAGCAACCATCAGAACCAGAAATAACACCAGAGGTTACAGAGCAACCATCAGAACAAAAACCTATTCGATGAAGCAATCTTACTAAAGATGACAATAATAAATAGATTTTTAGATCACCGAAAATCTAAAACATCATCCATTGTTATAAAATTTAAAAATATCTACGTTATAAAAAGACTTTATTTGCTATATAAACTTAGTAGTTATGAAAAAAATACTTCTAATTTTAACTCTGCTTATATCATTAAGTAACCTTTCTTACTCAGACAATCATTATCCAATTACAAGAGATTCTGTATTAATGATTGCTAAAGGTAAAATTGCATATCAAAATAATTGTGCAAGTTGCCATCAGGTGAATTTATCTGGAGCTGAAAACTGGAAGGGCGTTGATGAAGATGGCCATAGAAAAGCTCCACCATTAAATGGTACGGGTCATACTTGGCACCATGATGATGAAACATTACATAAAATTATTAAATATGGATTAGTTGGAATAATTAGTGACTATGAAGGGAAGATGGGTGGCTTTGGAGACAATCTTAGCGACAAAGATATAGATTCAGTTTTAGTATATATTAAAAGTTTTTGGCCAGATGATTATTACCAGCATCAAATAAATCTGAGTAAATAAATCATATGGCAACTGATAGATTTCATTGGGGATGCAAAGATAGTTGGAGAACTAGTGCGAAGAATACGATGTGGTGTGTTATCGGTTGTTCTATTGGAGATTTTGGAACCATATTATTTTTTCAGTTAAGTAAAATTCCTTTTCCAGTATTAGGGATTATGACTTTAGCAATCATTAATGGTTTGATCACTAGTATTATGCTTGAGACTTATATTTTAATGAAGCAAAAGTTTGATTTTATCAGTGCGTTAAAGACAGCTTGTGGCATGAGTTTTATCTCTATGGTTAGTATGGAAATTTCAATGAATGCTACAGATTATTTTTTAACTGGAGGAGCGATGCTAACTTGGTGGGTAGTACCTATTATGTTAACAGTTGGTTTTTTAACACCATGGCCATATAATTACTGGAGACTTAAAAAATTTAATCAAGCTTGTCATTAAATATTTAAATGGTTACAACTTCAGAAATTATACTAGCAATTATTATCGTTTCCTTATCTGTTGTTATGCCTATTTATTATTATTACCAAAAGAAAAACCCTAAGCAAGATAATAAACCTACAGATAACCCTGAGATAAAAAACTATATTGATAGAATTAATGAGATAACACGTAAAAAACATAAATGAAAAAACGTTTATCAGGGTGCAGTGAATGTGGAGATGATACTGCTATCTTAACACAAGTGAGTTCAGGGCCTGAAGTGATCTTACTTTGTACGGATTGTTATAATCTTAAGCATTCAAATGAAACACAAAACCATATTAGCTACGATGAAGAAAAAAACTAAAAAATAAACTTAACAAGGAGAATAGATGAAAGGTTATAGATTTATTACAAACGATGACACTTCAGAATTTTGTCATCGTGTTACAGAGGCAATATCCAATGGATGGAAATTGTATGGTGAACCAAAAATGACTTTTGATAAAAAAAGAGGGGTAATGCGTTGTGCTCAAGCAGTTATAAAAAATTCTCCTAAGAAAAAGTATTCCAAAAAAATGATGTTATCATCAGTATAAGAGTGTAAATAAAAAATTTAGGTATAAATGGGTAAAGTTGCAAAAGATAAGTGGGATAAGGTAATTGAACATTTAACACATTCAGACAGTGATCTTGATAAAGTATTAAGCTTATTAAAAGGGTGCGACCAAGGGAATGCATCTAATTATGATGTTAATAGAGCGTCTTACTCATTAAATATTATTGCGATAGTTACACAAAAGCAACTTGATCCAGAAAATAAAGATAAAACACTTACTCATATAATTAGACAGTGGGTTAAATCAAAAGACTTTATTCAATTTTATAATTTAATGAGAAAACAAGAAAATATTACTTGGGATAAAAGTAAACTTGAAGATTACACCAAACAATTAAAAGACCTTTGGTACAGTAAATCTCAATCTAAAAACAAAGAATATTTTAAAAGAATAGACGGATTTAATAAAACAGCTAGGGCAAATCTTTTAGAAAAAGATAGCAAAGAAGAGCTAAGACCAAAAGCTAAAATAATTGAGAAAACCTTTGATAAAATAAAACAAAATGAACGACGGTCTCGAACAAACGTTGCCTAACACAAACTAGATACAATGATGGATCAGATATTACCCTTTGTTTATATGCTAGGGATACTCTTATTAGTACTTCCAGCTTTTCTACAATCTAATTCTAAATTAAAACAATTCTTAACTAATCTTACTATTTGGATTGTCATTATCCTTATAATTCTAACCATTATCTATTTCATTAAGTAGTAATTATTCCATCACCTAGACACCTGATTTAAGGTTTGGTAGGGTTTGATTGTGAAATTTAATATTGATTACAATGTTGGTGATTATTTTACAGGTGTGCTTTTAGAGACATTTAAAGAAGCTGGAATAAGCAGACCAAGAGTTAGACCGGTAGAAATGTTTGCTGATGATATTAGGGTTGAATTTCCAAGAAGCTTAAGAGAAGACAATCCAGTTGGAACACAGTTTAGAGCTTTAGTTAAAGTTGCTCAAAAAACAAACAAAAAAACAGGTAAGGTTGTTGGTGTTCCTTATTTAGTAGCAACAAATAAGACCATAGATTTAGTTAAAGACTACTCACCCATTAAACAAATTTATGCAATACCAGTAGAGGCAGGAGATAGGCTTTACAAGTATGTTTCAGAAACCCCTGAAATATTAAAAAACCCTTTAATTAGGTTAAGAGAAAATGCATATGAAAAATCTATAATCAAAGTTAGAACTTACAAGACAACATCTACTGGAAGGTCCACAAGTACGGCGGTACATACCTATGCTATTCAAAGATCAAAAGGTATTTGTGAAAGTTGTGAGGAAGAAGCACCATTTACAACTAAAAATGGTAAACCATATTTAGAAGTTCACCACCTTTTGCCGATAAGTAAGGGAGGGTCCGATCATCCTAAAAACGTTGCTGCTGTATGTCCTAATTGTCATAGGAGAACAGAAAAATCAAATGATAGTGATGAATTTAACAATGCTATTGTAAAAAAGGTATTAGATAAAGAAAAAGAGTTAGACAGGATATGAAAAAACTTTTTGAAGAAATAGACCTACTTATTAACAGTCCAAGCACTAAGTCTGATAGCAAAATGGTTACTGACTTATTTCATATTTTAATATGGGGAGGCTCGTTGTTGGCCAGTATCTTTGGAGTGATCATGTTTATAATGTTTATTGTTCTTTCGTTCAAGACAGGCCTAGAGAGAACTTTACCAATATTTCTTTATTCAGTTGGATCAATATTTCTTTCTTATATCTTAATAAAGTTAAGGATAGGATTGTATTCAAAGGAATGAAAAAACTTTTAGGGATTATAGTTGTGGGTTTGTTGTGCCACCAGTGTGCCAAACTGAATTGCAGTTGTTAAAAGTGTTATGTGAGTAAGTGAATCACTTGAGAGTAAGGGGCGTTCTGTTGCTAGGTGCCCCGAACTTTGTACCATTATTCGTGAATAATTTGAATTGAAAAGTGAGATTTTGCACTACTAGTGCGATCATAGTGCGATCATAGTGCGATCATAATAATTATGTTAGTTTAATAATATGAGGCAATCAATTCAAACAACCCATCCAAAAGTAGCAAGGGAATTTGACAAGAGTAAAAATATTTTAAACATTGAAGAAATAACTTATGGTTCAAGGCACAAGATATATTGGATTTGTCCCAAAAATCATTCTTGGATTGCTGAACCAAAAGAAAGAACAAGAAAAAAAAATCCAATAAGATGTTTAGTTTGTAGAAGTTTAGATTTTAACTGCCCAGATTTAATAGAAGAATGGGATTTTAAAAAAAATAAAATAGATCCAAAAGCAACAAATTATGGTTCAAAAAAGAAAGTTTGGTGGAACTGTAAAAAATGTAAATATAACTTTAAAGCATCAATTAATAATAGAGCTAGCCAAGGATCAGGGTGTCCAGCTTGTTCAGGAACAGTTATTACGGATCAAAATAGATTGTCAGTATTATTCCCGACGTTAATTGATGAATGGCACCCAAAAAAAAATGGAAATAAAAAACCAGAGGATTTTTCATATGGATCAGATGAGAAAGTTTGGTGGCAATGTAAGAAATGTTTATTTGCTTATAAATCTGCAATAAACAAAAGAGCCAGTAAAAAAAAACCCCGAGGATGTCCTGCGTGCTCAGGTCGTGTAGTTTCAAATTTAAATAGGCTATCTGTAAAATTTCCAGAACTTAATAAAGAATGGCATCCAACAAAAAATGGAAAAAAAACCCCAGCAGATTATTCATTTGGAAGTCAAAAAAAAGTTTGGTGGATATGTAAAAAAGAACATACATGGAAAGCAGTTATTAGGAATAGAACTGGTGGCTCAGGGTGTCCAAAATGTAACCCTCATAGCTCAAGACTAGAAATACGTTTATATTCAGAAATAAAATCATTAGTACCAAAAACAACTTGGAGGGAAAAAATTACTGGAAAAGAGATAGATATATTTCTAAAAGAGCAGTTCATAGGTATCGAGATCGACAGGGTCTCATTGGCATAAAAATAAACTTCAAAAAGATATTGATAAAAACAAGGTATTAAATAAAGCAAAAGTAAAACTAATTAGATTAAGGGAAAAACCTCTAAAAATTATATCAAAAAATGATTTAAGCATATCCCAAACCGATGCTCACATAGATATAATTCACAATCTATTAAAAAAAATTATCAAATTAATTAGTAATAGAAAACTAATTAGAAAATTAAAACAATACATTTATAGAGCAAAATTTATTAACGAAAAAGAATATTTGAGAATTAGTTCGTATCTACCTGGTCCTACACCTGAAAATTCTTTACTAGCTAAATCGCCAAAAATTGCAAAACAATGGAATTATAAATTAAACTATCCATTGAAACCTGAAATGTTTTTCCCCAGGTCAGATGTAAGAGTTTTTTGGAAATGCAATAAATTTAAAGAACATGTCTGGAAAGCTAGAATAGCGGCTATGACAGGAGGAAATTGTGTATACTGTGCTGGAAAAAAAGTTTCTAAACAAAATTCATTCGCACTTAACTATCCTCAATTTTTAGAAGAATTTGATTACAATAAAAATAAAAATATAGATCCAAACTTGTATACTTATGGTTCCCAAAAAAAAGTTTGGTGGATATGCAAATTTTGTCGTAGATCATGGAAAGTTGCTTTCTCAACTCGTGTAAATAAAGGAATAGGAAAACCAGGTTGTAGACCATGTAAAAAAAAATTTAGTGCGATCAGAAAGCGACCAGAATTAAATTAAGCTAAATAATAGTTGATAATTGTAAGATGCTAAGGGGCGTTCTGTTACCCGGTGCCCCAGACCGTGCTTCTATAATCCTTATTTAGCAACAAAGTTGCTTTAGCAAATAGCAGAAGTTTGAACTGAATTGTGCCACTATTGTGCCAAGGATTATTGTGCTAGGCTTCATTAATGATAAGTGGGGCTTTTAAAGAAATCTCATCCAAATTTGTTGATGAAAAAAATGGACCAATAGCAAGCAATCCATTTGCAGATTATGTTCGAAAAGTTTCTGAACAAATCTTAAAACCTGTAGTTAAAAAAAAGAGAACATTTTATTTATAAGAGCAGCCCTGGTAGACCACCAAATTGGGCCTCTGTGCCATGGTTAGGAGTTTATGACCCTAACGTCACTACCTCCTCTCAACGAGGCTATTATTTAGTCTATTTATTTTCAGTAGACATGAAGCGAGTTTATTTAAGTCTCAACCAAGGGATGACAGATATAGAGAAAGAATTAGGAACGAAAGGTGCTGCACAAGAATTATTGAGAAGAGCAGAGTTTATTAGAGATAGGGTCAGTCTTTATAAAAAATTTTTTAAATATGAGCCAATAGATTTGGCCATTGATCTTGCTGGGAGCACTTCAAGACCAATGCTTTATGAAAAGGGACATGCATTCGGCAAAGAGTATGATTTAACAAAAAATCTTAATGAAAACGAATTAGTTGATGATTTAAATAACATGCTAGATCTATATTCAACATTGATCTTTAGAGGTGGGCTAGATGGAGATTTATTAGATGAGTATGTCTCTGATAAGAACGATGAAGAAGACAATAAGAATGAAAGTTTAACAGAAACAAGAAGAATTGGTCTTCATAGATTATCAGAACGATCTAGTACAAATTCAAGAAAAGTTAAAAAGAAACTTGGGTATACGTGTCAAGTTTGTGATTTTAACTTTAAAAATATATATGGAGATATTAGCTTAAATAAAAAGAAAGAAGAATTTATTGAAGCACATCATAAAATCCCCATCCATACGTTGCCAGAAAATGAAACTCTAGAATTTAAGATTGAAGATTTTGCAGTGCTATGCTCTAATTGTCATCGAATGGCCCATAAAAGAAAAGAACCATATACAATAGAAGAATTAAAAGAATTTATTAAAAAATGATTAAAAAACTTTTAGGGATCTTCGTTTTGGGTTTGTTGTTGAGTGGTAATGGTTGAGAGAAGAGGACAGCCTAAAGTTAGCGAATTTGTTGAGATTTCTATTAGTTATAAAGTCATCCAGTACTGCAATCGGTATAATGAAAGTCCTTTTATAGCTTGGAAACGATTAATCAAACACAGAGCTTTTAGAGATTTAATGAAAGAACATTTTAAAAAGGAAGTAGCTGATTTTAGAGTTAATCAATTAATAAATGATTACGATAGTTCTAAAAATTTTTATTATAAACATATTAAAAAATGGATAAAAAATAGAACTTTAGGCATTGGATCTTTAGTTAATAAGGATCTCTTAAAAAAGTACCCTAAAATCCTTAAGCACTCTCAAAAGTAGATAATAACTGAACATTTCTTAACAGTAAAAATTTTTATAGAAACCTCCTTAATTAAAAATAATTTAAGGAGTAAAATATGACTAACGTCAGCAAGAAACAACTTTTAGCAAATAAACTAAATGCTAAAAAATCAACAGGACCTAAAACAGAGTTAGGTAAAGAAAAAGTATCAATGAATGCAATGAAACTTGGCATTTATGCAGAACACCATGTGATGGTTGGAGAAGATACTGAGCAATACAAAGGTTATGTAGATCTTATGTTTAAAACCTTTGAGGTTTTTGATGCAATCAGTGGCTTAATCATACAACAAATCATTAGTATAGGGTGGAGGTTACAACGAATACCTCAAATTGAATGTGGGGTGTTTGGTATTGAAATGTCTGAATACCATAGGAGTTATAACAGTCCTAGCTTTGTTAAGATTAAGCATAAAGAGTTTCATCAAACCATTAAAAAAGATCTAGATCGCAGAAGTGAATTAATGGGTGCAGCTTATGTTAAAGATTGCAGCGGTGGTGATCGGATGATGAAATTAAATACAATGGAGGGAAGATTGTTAAGCAGGCAATCAAGTTTAATTAATCAGTATTTAAAATATAAAAAATCTAAAGGAAAGGAGACCTAATGGTAAAACGTAATATACCTGATTGGCAAATATCAGCTTTTGATAAAAATAATAATTCTTGTGTCAAAACAAAGCCAATTAATGAAAAGATAAAAGAACTAGAAAAGGCTTATGCAAAAACGCAAGAAACATCAGTAAAAGTTGAAGATATTGATACGTCTGCTTTTTATTTAAAAGAAGAGCCTGTAAAAGAAGAAAAAGATGACAAGGTTGATGTACTTAAAGAATATCAAGAAATGAGAGACCGTGAAAGAGCAGAGGAACTTAAGAGATTAAGAGAGGAAGATAATAAGGTAAAATTTACTTCTGTAGAGCCTCTTAGAAAAGATCCTAATCGAGGAATGCGCTTTGTGAGTTGTTCTGAACCTATAAATAAAGGGAAACTTGGCTCCTCTAGGTCTTTTTCTTAAAAAAAAGATAAGGAATATTACTAGAAATAAAGACGGTACATGAAGTTAACTGAGACTACTGTTAAGATAATAACTAGTAAGTAAAGGGAAATATAATCTTTTGGAGTTAACATGGTTTATAAATACTCTTATTGCTATGAACTTGCTAGTTTCTTTTTAGGATCATAGAAAGGTTTTTCAGCAACCGTTGCTTTAATGATTTTGTCATTCATTTTAACATCAAGCACTGTTCCAATCTCTGAATTGTTAATTGAAACCATTGCAAGAGCTATGTTTTGTTTTAATCTTGGTGAATAAACTGCAGAAGTAATTTTACCAACTACTTCATTGTCTTTTAAGATTTCCCAAAAGGTAGTGTTAGGTCCAGTTAGCGGTTCACAATCTAAGATAACTCCAACTTGTTTTCTTTTAATGCCTTCATTGTTTATTTTTTTTAAAGCATCTTTACCAATAAAGTTTATATCGGTATCAAGGTTCACAAGTCGTCCTAAATTTAACTCATAAGGGTTCGTGTTAATATCAGCATCAGCATGATAAGATAACATTCCACCTTCAATACGTCTAATTGAGGATGTGTGACCTGGTTTTAATCCGTGAGGTTTACCAGCTGCCATTATCTTTTCCCATAACTCATCTCCTTTAGAACCATCTCTTAAATATAATTCATAACCTAGTTCACTTGACCAACCAGTACGAGAGACCACTAAAGGAATGCCGTCTAAATCTAATTCACGTAACCAATAATATTTAAGATCATTAATACTTTCACCAAATAAAGCCTCCATAATTTTTCCAGAGTTTGGTCCTTGTAATTGAAGAGGGGAGACATCGGGTTCGATAATTTTAACATCAAGATTTGAGTTAACTTTAACCCCTTGTGCCCATAATAAAATATCACTATCAGCAAGAGACAACCAATAATGGTTTTCTTTTAATCTTAATAAAACTGGATCATTTAAAATTCCACCTTCATTATTTACAATTAAAACATATTTACATTGGCCAACTGCAAGTTTTGATAAATCCCTTGGTGTTAAGAGTTGAATAAATTTAGTAGCATCTGGTCCAGTAATTTCAACTTGTCGTTCAACTGAAACATCACATAAAATTGCTTCATTAACTAAATTCCAAAAGTTTTGTTCAGGAGATCCAAAGTCACGAGGAATGTACATGTGATTATAAACTGAAAAACCAGTTGCACCCCATTTAACCGTTGAGTTAAAGTAAGGAGATTTTCTAATTTGAGTACCAAAACCGAAGTTTTTCTTATCTTCCATTTTTAAAATCTATTAATTATTTTATTATTTGAAAAGCTATTTATTATTTTCGCACTCAATTGTCGCAAATGCAGTTAGCTGTTGAATTTCATCAGGCTCTTTACTGAAGACTTCATCCATCTGTTCGTCATTAAATTTTGCGCTTAATTTATCAATTGTGCACTGGCAGTATATTTTAGCACCATCTGCACCAAGGTATTGCTTAGAGTTAGTGTAACAACCAATATATAATTCCTTCTCATATTCAGGGCTTAGAGCATGACTTTTAGAGGTAAAAAGAAGAATAAAGATTAGTAGATATTTATATTTTTTGATCATACTCGCCAACTTTGCCAGTTTTTTGTAAAAGGTCATCAATAAAATCAAATATCTTTTTCTTTCTCTCATCTGAAGTTGGGCTTTCTGTAACAATTACAAGTGATGGTTTATTTGATGAGGCTCTAATTAATCCCCATGATCCATCTTTAAAAGAAAATCTTATACCATTAACCGTTAGCACTTCACTAATCTCCTGGTCATCAATTTTAGTTTTATTATCTTTAATAGTGTTTACTTGTTTAACTAAATCTTCAACTACTTGATATTTTTCTTCATCTTTACAAAATGGAGCCATTGTTGGTGTTTGAAAGGTATTAGGGAGTTCTTTTATAATTTCATGCATAGATTTATTTTCATTATCAAGTAAATGACACACATGAATAGCGGAGTTAATTCCATCATCATAACCAAAACCTAAAGGTTTATTAAAGAAAAAATGACCACTTTTCTCAAATCCAGCTAAAGCTTTTTCAGTATTAACTTTTCTTTTAATGTGTGAGTGACCTGTCTTCCAATAAATTGTTTCACAGTCATTGTCTTTTAAGACTTTATCAGTTGCGTACAATCCAGTTGATTTTACATCAACAATAAATTTTGAGCCTTTATGAGTTTTAGATAAATTTCTTGCAATCAATAATCCAATTTTATCAGAGAATATTTCATCACCAGTATTATCAATTACACCAACTCTATCGCCATCACCATCAAAGCCAAAACCAATATCAGCGTTATTATCTTTTACAGCTTTTGCTATAGCATGTAACATCTCTAAATCTTCTGGATTTGGATTATATTTTGGAAAAGTCCAGTCAAGATCACAATCGAGTTCTATTACTTCACAACCAATACCTCTTAAAATTTCAGGTGCAAATATTCCAGCCGTACCATTACCACATGCAACAACTGCTTTAATTTTCTTTTTGATTTTATTTTTATTTATTAAATCATCTTTATAAATTTGCTGAAAACCTTCTATTTGTTTTTCACTACCTTCGCCTTTAATAAAATTTTCATTTAAAGTAATGTCTTTTAATTCTTTCATCTCTTCTGGTGCGTGGGTTAAACCTTTTTTGATACCCATTTTAACTCCAGTCCAACCATTTTCATTGTGACTAGCGGTTACCATTGCAACAGCATCAGCATCTAAATTAAATTGTGCAAAATAAACAGTAGGAGATAATGACAAACCTATGTCTTCAATATTACATCCTGTTGAAAGTAGTCCTTTTTTAAGAGCAGTTTTAATTTCTTCACTGTAAGATCTATAATCATGACCGACAATTACCCTTGGATTCGTTTTTTTTGTATGCTTTATAATTTGAGTGCCTAAACCTTTACCTAGATTCTCTATTCCGAGTTGGTTTATGTCCTTCTCATACAACCATCTTGCGTCATACTCCCTGAAGCCATATGGATCTATTTTTAAAATTGTTGTCATTGTTAACCTTTCTTACATTCATTTTATTTTTTTATTGATATTTTTTTCCTATGTTCTATAAACGTTCTGTTGAATAATGATTTATATGGTGTATCAATGCTTTCAGCATACAACATGTAGTTGTTTTGTAAAAAAAAACTTATAAAATATTAAAATATGAACAAAATACTATCACAGGCACTTAAGAAAGCTGTCTCCGAATATAGCCCTGATAATAGCGAACTTTCAAAAAATAAAGGACCAGATTTATTTTCACTTAGTAATGACACTGAACTTTTTCAAAATGAAAAAGGAATAATTATTAAGATTGATAGATCAAGAGATTCTAAGTTAACTGACTTTGGTAGAGCAACTTTAAAAGATAGATACTTAGGTCATAATGAATCTTACCAAGATTTGTTTGCTCGTGTTGCAAGTTCATACGCAGATGACAATTTACATGCACAAAGAATTTATAACTACATTAGTAATTTATGGTTTATGCCAGCAACACCTGTTTTATCAAATGGTGGAACTAAAAGAGGTTTACCAATTTCATGTTTTTTAAATGAAGCTTCAGACAGCTTAAATGGAATACTTGATCTATGGAGTGAGAACGTTTGGTTAGCTGCTAAAGGTGGTGGGATCGGAAGTTACTGGGGTAACCTTAGATCTATTGGAGAAAAAATTGGTAAAGTTGGAAAGACATCAGGAATAATTCCTTTTATTAAAGTAATGGACTCGTTAACAATGGCAATTAGCCAAGGTTCGTTAAGAAGAGGATCTGCTGCATGTTATCTTCCAATTGAGCATCCTGAAATTGAAGAGTTTATTGAAATGAGAAGACCTACAGGTGGTGACCCAAATAGAAAAGCATTAAATCTTCATCATGGTGTTTTAGTATCAGATGCATTTATGAGAGCGGTTGAAACAGATGAGCAGTGGGCATTAAAAAGTCCTGCTGACGGAACTGTACAACAAACTATCTCTGCAAGAAATTTATGGATTAGATTGTTAACTGCAAGAATTGAAACGGGTGAACCTTATATTATCTATATCGATACAGTTAATAGACAAATTCCTCAACATCACAAACTTGCTAACTTAACTGTTAAAACTTCTAACCTTTGTAGTGAGATAACTTTACCTACTGGAATAGATAAAAATGGAAGAGATAGAACTGCTGTTTGTTGTTTATCATCTTTAAACTTAGAAAAGTATGATGAGTGGAAAGACGATAACGTCATGATTAATGATGTTATGAGATTTTTAGATAATGTATTAACTGATTTTATTGAAAGAGCCCCTGAGCAATTTGATGATGCAAAATATTCTGCTGAAAAAGAAAGAAGTGTTGGTTTAGGTGTTATGGGTTTCCATTCTTATTTACAGAAACACAGTATTCCACTTGAATCTGTTATGAGTAAAGTTTGGAATAAAAAGATATTTAAACATATTCAAGAGCATGTAGATCAAGCATCAAAAGATCTAGCAGACGAAAGAGGAGCTTGTCCAGATGCTGCTGATTATGGTTTTAATGAAAGGTTTTCTAATAAAACGGCTATTGCACCGACAGCTTCTATTTCTATTATCTGTGGTGGAGCATCCCCTGGAGTAGAACCGGTTGCAGCTAACAGTTATACGCACAAAACTCTTTCAGGATCTTTCAATGTTAGAAATCGATATTTAGTAGAGTTATTAGAAAAACATGGGAAAAATACAGACGATGTTTGGTCTGGTATTACAACAAACCAAGGTTCTGTTTCTCATTTAGATTTTTTAACTGATCTAGAAAAAGATGTTTTCAAAACTGCTTTTGAGCTGGATCAAAAATGGATTATTGAATTAAGTGGAGATAGAACGCCATATATTTCTCAAGCTCAATCAATTAACTTATTTGTACCAGCAGATATTCACAAAAGAGAACTACATAAAATTCATTTTGATGCTTGGAAAAAAGGTTTAAAGAGCCTTTATTACTGTAGATCAAAATCAATTCAACGTGCGGAGAATGTTAATGATACTAAAGCAACTGATGTTACCGCAAATGTCTATAAGTCAAAACCACAAACAACTGAACAACCAGAATACGAGGAGTGCCTATCATGTCAGTAGAAAAAATGGATACTAAAATTATTCAACCAGAAAAAAAAGAAATAGCTCAGCCACAAAAAATGGGATTATTAGTTGAAAACCCAGTTTATAAACCATTCAGATATCCATGGTGTTATGATGCTTGGTTAACTCAACAAAGAATTCATTGGTTACCAGAGGAAGTGCCACTTGGTGATGATGTTAGAGATTGGCAGAAAAATTTAACACAGTCTGAAAAGAATTTATTAACTCAAATTTTTAGATTTTTTACACAAGCTGATGTTGAAGTGCAAAATTGTTATTTAAGACATTATACGACTGTATTTAAACCTACAGAAGTTCTAATGATGATGACTGCTTTTGCTTCAATGGAAACAGTTCACATAGCTGCTTACTCTCATTTACTTGATACTATTGGAATGCCTGAGTCTGAATATTCTGCATTCATGAAATATAAAGAGATGAAAGATAAATACGACTACATGCAAAATTTTGACATGAGTTCAAAAAAAGATATTGCATTAACGGTAGCTGTATTTAGTGCATTCACTGAAGGCTTACAATTATTTGCAAGTTTTGCAATCTTACTTAACTTCCCAAGACATAATAAAATGAAAGGGATGGGCCAAATCGTTACTTGGTCAGTAAGAGATGAAACTTTGCACTGTAATTCTATGATTAGATTGTTTAAAGAGTTCATTCATGAGAACCCAGAAATCTGGAATCCTGAATTGAAAAAAGAACTTTATAAAGCATGCAGAACAATCATTGAGCATGAAGACGCTTTTATTGATTTAGCTTTTGAAATGGGTCCTATGGAAGGTCTTACAGCACAAGATGTAAAACTTTATATAAGGTTTATTGCTAATAGAAGATTATCTCAACTTGGATTAGACCCAATTTATGATGTGGAAAAAAATCCACTTACTTGGTTAGATTCTATGTTGAATGCAGTTGAACACATGAACTTCTTTGAAGGTCGTTCTACTGAATATTCTAAAGCATCAACACAAGGAACTTGGACAGAAGCTTTTAGTTAATCTTTTGAAGTACAAAAAGTATTTTCGAAAAACTAGCCTTAAACAAGAGGGTATTGGAGAGCATTTTCTTAATGAAATAGCCTCCAAGAAACCTAAAAATTTCCTTGAGATTGGTGTATTCCATGGTGTTACTGCAAGAAATGTTTGTGAACTATTACACAGTATTCATGGAAATGATTTTAAATATGTAGGGTTAGATTTATTTGGTGAAAGTACCGAAAATGCTAACGAGGTTATTCCAAACACTAAGTTTAACAATCCATTAAAAAGAATTTATTTTGAATATATCTTAAGACAAGACCCATACTCAATTGATGCGGTAACTTATCTTTTAAAAAAATTTGAAAAAAACATTAATTTAATTAAGGGGAATTCAAATTTACTATTAAAAAAGATGGACATGTCTCAAATTGATTATGTTTTTTTAGATGGAGGACATGCGTATGAAACAGTTAAAAATGATTTATATTATTCAAAACCAGTTCTAGAAAATAACGGCACTATTCTTTGTGATGATTACAACCTAAGTCAAGCCCCAGGTGTAAAACAAGCTATTGATGAATTTGTTAGAGATAATAATCTTAAATCAGAAATTATTTTTGAGAGATTTGCAAAAATAGAAAAAAACTAATTATCTTTGATTTAACTGTATAACTTTTCTGTGCTTACTACCCTTATAACTAGCAAGGGGTCTAATTAATTTATTAGCAGCATGCTGCTCCATAATATGTGCAGACCAACCTGTAATTCTTGAAATTACAAATATAGGTGTAAAGAAATCAGTATCAAAACCCATTAAATGGTAGGTAGGTCCTGTTGGGTAATCAACATTTGGATAAATATTTTTTTCTTTAATCATTACCTTTTCAACAATGTCATAAATTTTTTCAAATGTTTTATCTTTTTTAATAATTGCTACTCTTTTAAAATATTCTCTCATTGTTGGAACTCTTGAGTCTCCACTTTTGTAAACTCTATGACCAAATCCCATTACTACATCTTTATTTTTCAAAGCTTTAGTAATCCATTTTAAAGCGTTTTCAGGTTTTTTAATTTTCTTCATCATGTGCATTACTTCTTCGTTAGCACCACCATGGAGAGGACCCTTTAGACTTGCAATAGCACCGGTAATTGCTCCATGAATATCAGATAAGCTACTTGTAATAGTTCGAGCTGTAAAAGTTGATACGTTAAAACTATGCTCGGCATATAAAATTAATGAAACATCAAAGGCTTTAACAATTTCTTTATTAGGAACCTTTCCAAAGCACATGTGAAAAAAGTTTTCAGAAAAACTAAGATTTTTCTTTGGAGCTATAATTTTTTTTCCTTTTCTAAGTCTATAAAAAGCAGCTAATGCAGTAGGGGTTTTCGCAAGAATTCTAATTGCTTTTCTTAAATTTGCTTTTGGAGAGTTATCTTTAGTTTCTTTGTCCTCAAGACCCATAACACTGACAGCAGTTCTTGCAACATCCATTGGATGAGATTTTTTAGGAATTTGTTTTAAAATATTTATTAAATTTTTTGATAAAGTTATTTCTTTAGATAATTCTTTCTTAAATTCTTTTAGTTGTTTTTTATTTGGTAATTCTTTATTTAAAATTAAATATGCAACCTCTTCAAAATCACATCTTGCACATAAATCTTGAGCCGCATAACCTCTATAAGTAAGAGAGTTGATTTCTGGCATAACTTTTGAAATTTCTGTTTCATCAACAATTATCCCTAGTAAACCTTTTTTAATATCATCACTCATTATTCATGTCCCTCCGTACTAAAGTTATAAATTTTTTCATCTAACGAATTATACTTCTCATACTCAACTAATTCGTAAAGTCTTTTTCTAGTTTGCATTTTATCAATAATATTGTTCTGGTGTCCATCCACAAAGATGTCTCTAAGGCCATCTTCTACATTTTTCATGGCTAATCTTTGTGTGGTTACTGGATAAATTACAATATTATATCCAAAATTTTCTAATTCTTTGTAATTGAATAACTTAGATTTTCCAAATTCAGTCATATTAGCTAATAAATAGCACGACAGTTCTTTTCTAACTTTTTCAAAATCTTTTTCATCTTGTAAGGCTTCTGGAAAGATAATTTCAGCTCCAGCATCAATATAAGCCTTACATCTATCAATCATCTTATCTATTCCTTCAACTCCTTTGGCATCAGATCTTGCTATAATTTTAAAATTTTCATCTTGTTTAGCAGCAACGCACTCTTTAATTTTCTTAACCATTGCTTCAGTTGAGATTAATTCTTTGTTATCTAAGTGACCACATCTTTTACGCTCTACTTGATCTTCTAAGTGAACAGCAGCCACTCCAAACTCTTCAAAAGTTTTAATAGTTTCTTCACAAGACTTAAAACCAGTGTCTATATCAACAATTGTAGGTAAGCTTGTAACTCTGGATATTAAATAAGATCTAGTACTAACATCTTGCAGTGTAGTTAGACCAATATCTGGAAATCCTAAATCATTAGCCATAACTCCACCTGATACGTAAACAGCATCATAACCAATTTCTTCAATTAGTTTTGCAGTTAGTGGATTATAAGCACCTGGAACTCTTAAAATTTTATTGGATTTTAGTTTGCTGACAAAGTCAGCTCTTTTTTGGCTAGGTTCTTTATCTACAAAATGCACTAAAAAATTCCTTGTTTTGTATTTTTTTTAATCTGACTTCTTTTAATCTGGATGTTTAGTTTGTTTAACTCCCCAACTTTCAAGTTTTTAAGATTTTGTACAACTTTTAAGAAACGATCACTTTCTTTTTTATCCAAAATACCATCTGTTAAAGTTAAGAACTTATTTATATAATTTTGTCTTTTAAATGGACGTGCTCCATATGGATGAGCATCTGCTCTATCTAATTGTTCTGTAACTTTTTTACCATTGTTTAGAGTAACTACAACTTTTGCACCAAATGATTTATTTTTTGGGTTAGGATTATGATATTTTTTAGTCCATTTTTTATCTTCAAAAGTAGTAATTGATTTCCAAATTTTTATAGTACTTTTTCTATTAGCTCTTTGTTTGGTATATGATTTAACATGATGCCAATCAGCATCTTCAAGTGCTACTGCAAAAATGTACATGATAGAATGATCTAAAGTTTCTCTACTTGCATTTGGATCCATTTTTTGAGGATCATTTGCACCAGTTCCAATTACGTAATGAGTATGATGACTTGTGTGAATATCAATTTTTTTGATTTGATTTAAATTTGGAATTTTTTTATTAAGTTTTTTAGCAATATCTATTAGTGCTTGAGACTGATATTCTGCTGAATATTCTTTTGTATAGGTTTCTAGTATCGCTTTCTTACATTTTTTCTTAGGTAGAGGCACATTATATAAAGCTTTCTTACCATCTAATATTCTAGCTATAACACTATCTTCTCCTTCATAAATAGGACTTGGCGCACCTTCACCACGCATTGCTCTATCAACTGCTTCGATTGCAAGTTTACCAGCATGAGCAGGGGCGTAAGCTTTCCAACTAGAGATTTCACCTTTTCTAGATTGTCTTGTTGAAACTGTTGTATGTAGAGCTTGTTGAACAGCTTGATAAATTGTTTCAGTGTTTAGCTTTAACATTGTACCCAAACCTGCTGCAACACTTGGTCCTAAGTGTGCTATGTGATCAATCTTATGTTTATGTAAACAAATTCCTTTAACTAAATTAACTTGAATTTCATAACCTGTGATAATTCCTCTTAACAAATCTAGTCCACTTTTTTTAGTTTGTTGAGCAACACTTAAAATCGGTGGAATATTATCTCCAGGATGACTGTAGTCTTCTGCTAAAAAAGTATCATGAAAATCAAGTTCTCTAACAGCTGTTCCATTTGACCAAGCAGCCCATTCACAATCAAATTTTAATTTTGAGTCAATACCAAATAAATTCGCACCATTTTTTCTAGGATGCTTTAGAGCCATTTCTCTTGAAGAGATAACCGCTTTTCTATTTAAAGAAGCAATGGCAACAGAAGCATTATCAATTATTCTATTAATAACCATCTCAATGGCTGCTTTATCTAATTTTGCATTATCAGAAGCTATTTCAGCAATTTTCCATGCTAATTGATTTTTTTTATGTAAATGAATTTTTGATGGATAAACTTTAATTTTATGTGAAATCATTAGGCCTCCTTAATTATGCAGCCCTATTAATAGTAAGAAAAAAAATTAAATCAATCTTTTAAGTAAGTTGAAACTATCTTTTCAACACCAATAAAGTCTTTTATCAAATGATTATGGTAAATTTCATTGGAATTTTTTTCTGTATAACCATTTTCTAATAAAATAACAGGAACAGAAGCAGCCTTTGCAGCATTTGCATCAGTTTCACTATCGCCAAACATTAAAGATTTCTTTATATCACCACCAATGATTTCAATTATACTTGTTATGTGTCTTGGATCAGGTTTACAATAATCAAAAGTATCTGAACCAGCAACATATTCAAAGTAATCATAAATTCCAATTTTTTTTAAAAGGTCGATTGCTAAGTGCTCTTGTTTGTTTGTACAAACTGCCATTGAAATTTCTTTCTCTTTACACCACTTTAGAAATTCTATTACACCATTGATGAGTGTGCTTTCTTTAATGATATTTTTTCCATAAAAGTTGACAAAATCCCTAACCATTTCAGCTTTAATTTTTTGATTATCAATTTTACTAAACTCTTTTTTAGCTTGTCCCCATATAGATCTACCAATCATTGCCCCAGCGCCTTGACCTACTAGATTTCTGATATCTGTGGTAGATTTCGTAGGATAACCATATTTTTTCATTACATGATTATGAGCATTCATTAAATCAGGTGCGGTATCAACCAATGTTCCATCTAGGTCAAATAAAATTGAATATTTTTGAGTCATTAATAAAGTATTTTTAAGAAATAAATTGTGAATTAAACTATCTATACACTTAATATAAAAATATTTCCAGATGAAACAAATAAATTCTAATACTGAACAAGAAAAACTTCGTAAATTTTTTATCAAGTCTGGTGTAAAAATGGTTGGCCCTGAAACTATTTTTTTTTCAAAAGATACAAAGATTGGAAAAAACGTTACTATCAATCCATATGTTGTCATTGGGAAAAAAGTTAAAATTGGCAACAATGTAACTATCAATTCATTTTCTCATCTAGAAGATTGTAAAATAAAAAATAAAGTTGAAGTAGGGCCTTATGCAAGATTAAGACCTGGAACTATTCTTGAAGAAGGATCTAAAATTGGAAATTTTGTAGAAGTTAAGAAAAGTACAGTTGGAAAAAAATCAAAAATTAATCATTTATCATATATTGGTGATAGTGAATTGGGTAAAGGCGTTAATGTAGGAGCTGGCACAATTACCTGTAATTATGATGGTGTTAAAAAAAGTAAAACAAAAATTAAAGACAATGTATTTATAGGATCTAATTCTTCGTTAGTTGCACCTATCACTCTTGAAAAAAATAGTATTGTTGGAGCAGGCTCTGTAATTACAAAAAAAGTTAAAAAAAATTCATTAGCTTTAACTAGAAGCTCTCAAACTGAAGTTAATAACTATAAAAGAAAAATAAAATAAGATGTGTGGAATAATAGGAATAGCTAGTAACAAATCAGTTTCATCTGCAATCATCAATTCTCTTAGAAAATTAGAGTATAGAGGTTACGACTCTGCTGGTATTGCAACTTTATCAGACGGCATATTAAATGAAGCAAAATCAGAGGGCAGAGTTGATATTTTAGAAAAAAATCTTGCAGTTAAGAATATGTCAGGTCCAATTGGAATTGGACATGTTAGATGGGCTACACACGGTATTCCAAACACTATCAATGCACACCCTCATTCATCAGAAAGCGTATCGGTAGTACATAATGGTATTATTGAAAATTCTACACTTTTAAAAAAGTATTTAATAAACAAGGGTCACATATTTAAATCTCAGACAGATACAGAGGTAATTGTTCATTTAATAACAGAATATTTAAAAGAACTTAATTTAAAAGATGCAATTATTAAAACACTTAAACAGCTTCATGGAAGTTTTGCTTTAGGTATAATTTTTAAAGATCAGCCTGATCTTATAGTAGGTGCAAGAAGAGGATCGCCTCTTGCAGTTGGTTATGGCCCTAATGAAAATTATTTAGGCTCAGATTCTTATGCTTTAAAATCTATGACTAATAAAATTTCGTATTTAAATGATGGAGAATTTTGTATCATAAAAAAAGACCAAGTTGAATTTTTCGATGAAGAAGGCTTAAAAGTTAATAAAAAAGTTTTAGAATTATCTTCAAAAGAGCAGGAGTATGACAAGGGTGATTTTAAACACTTTATGGCCAAAGAAATTGAAGAACAGCCAACAACATTAAAGAACTGTATAAATGAGTATGTTGATAAAATTAACAACGACATCAATATCTATAATTTTCCATGGGATATAAAAGAAATTTCTTCAATTACTTTAATTGGTTGCGGAACAGCTTACCATTCTTGTTTAATGGCAAAGTATTGGTTTGAAGTAAATACTTCACTTGATGTAACAATTGATATTGCATCTGAGTTCAGATACAGAAAAAATAGATTTAAAAATGATAATTTATACATTTTTGTTTCTCAGTCTGGCGAAACAGCAGACACATATGCTGCATTGGATTTATGTAATAAAAATAACATGAAAACTTGTAGTGTTGTTAATGTTATAGAAAGTTCGATTGCAAGAGATTCTAACTTTGTTTTACCAATACATTGTGGACCAGAAATTGGTGTAGCTTCTACAAAAGCTTTTATGGGTCAAATGTTAGTTCTTTATATTTTGGTATTAAAATTAGGTATTTTAAGAAAAGACTTAGATAAAGATTTATATTTAAACAAAATTAAAGATTTAAAAGTATTACCCAAGTTGGTTGAGCAAACTTTACTTACAGAGAGTAAAATTCAAACAGTTTCAAGTTCATTTACTGACGCAAAAGGTTCGATGTTTTTAGGGAGAGGTTTTTCTTACCCAATTGCATTAGAAGGAGCATTAAAGTTAAAAGAATTAGCTTATGTGCATGCTGAAGGGTACCCCGCAGGTGAAATGAAACATGGTCCTTTAGCTTTAATTGAAGATGGAATGCCAGTTGTTGTCTTAGCACCAAGAGATAATCATTATAAAAAAACAATTTCCAATATGCAGGAAGTAATAGCAAGAGGGGCCAAAGTTTTATTGATTACTAATAAAAGTAAAGATGAAGTTTTTTCAGAAAATATTTGGGAAACAATATTAGTTGAAAGTGCTAATGATGACCTATTACCTTTTTTATTAACCGTTCCATTACAAAAATTAGCTTATTATTCAGCTCTTAAAAAAGGTTATGACATCGATAAACCTAGAAATTTAGCAAAATCAGTCACAGTTGAATAATAATTAAACTCTGCTACAACACCCCTAGGTTGAATATGAAAAATTGGAAAATAAATAGCTGGAGAAACTATCCTGTAAAACACATCCCGGAATATCCTGATCAAAAAGATTTAGACGATGTTTTAAGTAAAATTAAAAATTTTCCCCCATTAGTTTTTGCTGGTGAGACAAGACATTTAAAAGAGCAACTTGCTGATGTTGTTGATGGAAAAGCTTTTTTATTACAAGGTGGAGATTGTGCAGAAAGTTTTGCAGAATTTCATCCTGATAATATTAGAGATACATTTAAACTGATACTTCAAATGTCACTCGTGCTTACTTATTCCGCATCATTACCAGTTATTAAACTTGGAAGAATTGCTGGACAGTTTTCAAAACCAAGAAGCTCTCCTGTTGAAAATATTGATGGTGTTGAATTACCTAGTTATCTTGGAGACAATATTAATGGAATGGAATTTAATGAAAAATCTAGAGTTCCAGACCCTAAAAGACTTTTTAAAGCTTATTCTCAGTCTGCATCTACACTTAACCTTATAAGAGCTTTTTCTCATGGAGGTTTTGCCGATCTTAAAAAAGTGCATACTTGGAACTTAGGTTTTATTAAAAATTCTCCAGCTGCAAAAAAATTTAAAGATTTAGAAGACAGAATTGCAGATGCATTGGCATTTATGGATGCTTGTGGAATTAATTCAGATTTTAACAGAAGGTTAAAAACAGTAAACTTTTGGACTTCACATGAAGCTTTATTACTTCCTTTTGAGCAAGCTATGACAAGAGTAGATTCAACAACAGGTGAATATCACGATACTTCAGCTCACTTTGTTTGGATAGGGGATAGAACCAGACAATTAGATGGAGGTCATGTTGAGTTTTGTAGAGGAATTGAAAATCCAATTGGAATTAAATGTGGGCCAACATTAAAAGCAGAAGACTTGATAAATCTTTGTAATAAAATTAATCCAAAAAATGAAAAAGGCAAAATAACTTTAATTTCTAGATTTGGACACGAAAACGTTTCTAAATTTTTACCAAAATTAATTAGGGCAATTAAAAAAGAAGGTTTAAATGTAATATGGTCATGTGACCCTTGTCATGGAAATACAATTAAAGCTACAACTGGATTTAAAACAAGACCATTTAATAGTGTTGTCAAAGAAGTAAAAAATGTTTTTGAATGTCATCAAAGTGAAGGAAGTTATGCAGGTGGACTACATATTGAAATGACAGGTCAAAATGTTACAGAATGTACAGGTGGTGCTCAGAAAATATCTGATCAAGATTTATCTAGCCGTTACCACACTCATTGTGATCCAAGACTTAACGCTAACCAAGCACTGGAGTTAGCTTTTTTGATTTCTGATGAGATTAAAAAAAATGCTGCATATTCTAAAAAAAATATTAAAGCGGCATCTTAAACCATTGTATTAAATACAATTTTGTTTAAATTTTAAAAAATGAAACCTTTAGAAAAAGCACAATTTATAAGTAATTGGATTAAAGATTACGCAGAAAAGATGCCAAGCAAGGCTCAATCTTTAATCATTGGAATTTCTGGAGGAATAAATTTTTCCGTATCAAGCACATTAAGTGCAATGACGGGTATAAAAACAATTGTTTTATCAATGCCTATTAAACAAAAATCATCACAACACGACTTAAGCTTAAAACACCAAGAATGGTTAGTTAAAAATTTTGATAATGTTGAAGCACACACACTAAATTTAGATAAATTATTTGAAACATTTGAGGGTACACTATCCAATTTTGATAGTGAACATGGCATGGCTAATTCTAGAGCAAGAATTAGAATGACCACTCTTTATCAAGTAGCTGCTGCAAACAAAGGTATTGTGGTCGGTACTGGAAATAAAGTTGAGGATTTTGGAGTAGGTTTTTATACGAAGTATGGAGATGGTGGGGTAGATATTTCCCAATTGCAGATTGCAACAAATCAGAAGTATGGGAAATAGGTAAATCCATCAATATTCTTCAAGAGATAATTGATGCTGCTCCAACAGATGGATTATGGGATGATGGTAGAACTGATGAAGGTCAGTTAGGTCTTAGATACGAAGAATTAGAAGAAGCAATGAATAATGTAAATTCAATAAATCGTGAAAAATACGAAAAAATAAGAAATATAAACTTGCATAAAATGGAGCCAATTCCAGTTTGCAAGATTCCCAACTAATCTGATAAATTCACAAATCTATAATTAAAGTATAATTCTAAAGTAATGAATAAAGATATTTTTTTAACAAACAATCTTAGTAATGAAAAAGAAAAATTTGTTCCGTTAGATAAAGAAAACATTGGCATGTATGTTTGTGGTCCAACTGTTTATGATAACCCACACATAGGTAATGCAAGACCTCTCGTCATTTTTGATATTTTATACAAAGTTTTAAAATCAAAATATGGGCATGATAAAATAAATTATATAAGAAACATTACCGATGTTGATGATAAAATAATTAAATCAGCAAAAGAAAAAAATATTTTAATATCTGAATTAACGAACAATGTTATTAAAGATTTTAATGACGATTGTAATTATTTAAACTTAGATAACCCAATACAACAACCAAAAGCTACAGATCATATTGATCTTATGATTGAAATGATATTATCTTTAATAGAAAAAGATTTTGCCTACGAGGCAAATAATCATGTTTACTTTGAAGTAAGTAAATTTGCAGATTATGGAAAACTATCGAATAAAAAATTAGAAGATTTAATTGCAGGATCTAGAGTTGAAGTTTCAGTGAACAAAAAAAAATCCGAAGACTTTGTTTTGTGGAAGCCTTCTAATGATGATGAACCTGCTTGGGATTCGCCCTGGGGCAAAGGAAGACCTGGTTGGCATTTAGAATGTTCTGCAATGTCTAAGAAATACTTAGGTGACGTATTTGATATTCATGGAGGTGGAATAGATTTGATTTTCCCTCATCATGAAAATGAAATTGCTCAATCAAGATGTGCTAATGATACTAAAGTTTTTGCAAATTATTGGATCCATAACGCGTTTATTACCATGTCCAATGAAAAAATGGCTAAATCTACTGGCAACATAATAAAGATTAAAGATTTTAAAGACAACGTTGATGGACAAGTTTTAAAACTTGCTCTTATGAGTGCTCATTATAAACAGCCATTGGACTGGAACGAAAAGCTCCTGGAAGATTGTAAAAATACTATTGATAAATGGTATGAAGTTTATTTACCATCAAATGACAAAACAGTTTTAGATGAAAATATTTTATCTCCGTTATACGATGATTTGAATACACCTGGTTATATTGCAAAGTTGCATCAACTTTATGACAAAGCTTTAAAGGGAGGTAACGAAGAAAAAAGATTATTTGTATTAGCTTGTAATTTCATTGGAATTTTAAACAAAACAAAAAAAGAATGGATTGAGTTTAAAAAGAAAAAATCATCTATTAATGAAGGTAAAATTTTGGAAATGGTTGCTCTTCGAAATAAAGCAAGAGAAGACAAGAATTATAAAGAAGCAGATATCATTAGAGATAAGCTTTTAGATAAAGGGGTTTTAATAGAAGACAAAGATGGTAAAACAATTTGGAAACTAAAATGAGCAAAGAACAACTTTTTATATTCGATACAACGCTAAGAGATGGTGCGCAAACACAAGGTGTAGACTTTTCAGTAGATGATAAATTAAAGATTGCCTTAACTTTAGATAATTTAGGTGTTGATTATATTGAAGGTGGTTGGCCTGGAGCAAATCCTACTGATACTGAATTTTTTCAAAAAAAACATTCATTTAATAATGCTAAACTAACATCATTTGGGATGACTAAAAAAACTGGTCGTAGTGCAGATAATGATCCAGGTCTATCAGCACTTTTAAATTCAAATACGCCAGCAGTTTGTATTGTAGGAAAATCTTGGGATTTTCATGTTGATATAGCCCTTGGTATTTCTAATGAAGAAAACTTAGAAAACATTAAAGAGACAGCAAAACATTTTGTTAAAGAAAATAAAGAATTTATGTTTGATGCAGAGCATTTCTTTGATGGCTATAAAGCCAACCCAAATTATGCTTTATCATGTCTAAAATCAGCATTTGATGAGGGAGCAAGATGGATTGTTTTATGTGATACTAACGGTGGAACTTTACCTCATGAAGTTACAAAAATTATAACAGAAGTTTCTAAAACTATCCCTGGGAAAAATTTAGGCATACATGCTCACAATGATACAGGTAATGCTGTTGCTAATTCTTTGGCTGCAGTTTGGGCAGGGGTTAGACAAGTGCAAGGTACCATCAATGGTTTAGGTGAAAGATGTGGTAACGCTAATTTAATGTCATTAATTCCAACATTTTTTTTAAAAGAAGATTTTTCATCTAAATTTCAATTAAAAATTAAACCAGACAACATTAAAAAATTAACAGAATGTTCTAGATTATTAGATGAGATCTTAAATAGAAAACCTAACAAACATCTTCCATACGTGGGTGCTGCTGCTTTTTCTCATAAAGGAGGTCTTCACGTTTCAGCTGTTCAAAAAGATCCAAAAACATATGAGCATATTAATCCTGAAGAAGTTGGCAATTCTAGAAATATTGTAGTTTCTGATCAATCAGGGAAATCTAATATAATCTCAAGATTAAAAATTATTGGTATTGAAATAGAAGAGAGTGACCCTAAAATTAAAAAGCTTTTAGATGAAGTAAAAGATAGAGAATTTATTGGTTATAGTTATGATGGTGCTGATGCATCGTTTGAATTATTAGCTAGAAGAATTATTAGCAAAATACCAAGATATATATCAATTAAAGAATATGATGTTTCTGTTAAAAAAGATTCATCTGGTACAATTATATCTTCTGCTAAAGCACAGCTTGAAGTAGATGGTGAAAAAATTATGTGCGCAGGTGAAGGAAATGGTCCAGTTAATGCATTAGATAATGCAATTAGACAAAATGTGGATCGATTAAACAAATATTCAAAATATTTAAAAGATTTAAAATTAGTAGATTATAAAGTTAGAATTTTAAATACAGGTACAGAGGCGATTACTAGAGTTTCAATTGAAAGTACTGATTCAAAAGGTAAAAACTGGTTTACGATTGGTGTTTCAGCAAATATAATTGATGCTTCATTTAAAGCGCTGGTTGATAGCTTGGATTACAAATTGTTTAAAGATAATGCTCCAGCAAGTCTTTAATGTCATTTAATAATATTTCATTTATTTTACATCATCCTCAATTATCTGAAAATATTGGAGCTTGTGCTAGAGCTATTAAAAACTTTAATTTTAAAAAATTAGTTATTGTTAAACCAAAACCTATTTTCCCAAATGATAAAATTCTAGCAACCTCAGTTGGTGCAAAAGATCTAATTATTAATGCTAAAGTGCATGAAACATTAGAATCTGCGGTAAAAAAAGTAGATTACGTTATTGCAACATCTGCAAGATTTAGAAATAAAAACATTAAACACATTAATCTAGAAGATTTAAAAAAAATTGATTTTAACAAAAAAATAGCCTTCTTATTTGGTTCTGAGGCATCTGGTTTGTCTAATAATGAGATTAGTTATGCTAATTACACTATGCAAATCCCAACTAACCCTGATTTTAAATCTTTAAACTTGTCACATAGTGTCATTATTATTGCTCACACAGTAGCAAGTATCATTAAAATAAAGGGGACAAAGTACTCAAAATCAAAAAAAGTAACATTATCTAGCAAGAAGGATATTCAAGCGATGACCAACTTATGCATCAAAAAATTAGAGGAAAAGAACTTTTTTAAACCTTTGGAGAAGAGACCTATCATGCTCGAAAACTTAAGAAGCATTTTTTCTAAAATGGAGCTTTCTGAGAAGGAAACGCGTATTTTATCGAGTGTATTTGCTAGTTTGTCCAAAAAGGTTGATTGACAAAATAATGAGTAAGTTTATAAACCCTCGTAACAGATGACAAAAAGAATAAGCGCCAAACATAAAATAGACAGAAGGTTAAAAATTAACCTATGGGGCAGACCTAAAAGTCCTTTTAATAAAAGGGATTATGGTCCGGGACAACACGGACAAGGAAGAAAAGGAAAACCTTCTGATTACGGAATTCAGCTACAAGCTAAACAAAAATTAAAAGGTTACTACGGTAACATTAACGAAAGACAATTCAGAAATATTTACAAAAAAGCTACCATGCTAAAAGGGGATACTGGTGAAAATTTAATTGGATTACTTGAGAGAAGATTAGATTCAATTGTTTACAGAGCGAGATTTTCAACAACAGTATTTTCAGCAAGACAACTTATTAACCATGGTCACGTAAGAGTTAATGGTAAAAAAGTTAATATTGGAAGTTACGTTGTTAAAGAAGAAGATGTAATTGAAATTAGAGATAAATCTAAACAGTTAGCTTTTATTGATATTGCTTTAGCAAACAAAGAAAGAGAAACTCCAGAATATATTCAGCTAGATGAAAAGAATAAAAAAGTTACTTTTGTTAGAACACCCAAGTTTGATGAAGTTCCTTACCCAGTAATAATGGAACCTAATCTAGTAATTGAATATTACTCTAGATAATAAATATTTATTTTTTATAATTAATTTGTTTGTCCTCAAGTACTTTCTTGAGTTCACCGTTTTCATACATTTCCTTAACGATGTCACAGCCACCGACAAATTCACCTTTGATGTAAATCTGAGGAATAGTAGGCCAGTCACTAAATTCTTTTATACCTTCTCTTAAAGCTTGAGATTCTAGAACGTTGATCCCTTTATAATTTACTTCTAAAATTTTTAACATGTTTGATGTAGCCATAGAAAATCCACACTGAGGAGCATCCGGTGTTCCTTTCATAAATAAACATACTTCGTTGGTATCTATATGACTTTGAATTAAATTTTTTGTGCTATCGTCCATTATTGCTCCTTTGTTTTAATTGCTAATGCGTGAAGTTCGTTTCCCATTTTCCCTTTTAAAGAATTATATACCATCTTGTGTTGCTCAATTTTACTTTTTCCAGAGAACTCTTTAGAGATTATTGTTGCTGAGTAGTGATTACTATCTCCTGCTAAGTCTTCAATTTCTATTATAGCATCTGGTAAAGCTTCTTTAATAAGTGTTTCAACTTCTTTTATATCCATTGCCATTTTAATTTTCCATGTAGTTAGTTAGCCAATTTGTATGCGATTTAATTAAATCGTCAATTGATACTTTTGTCTTATCATCAATTATTAAGCTATCGTCATTTACTGATCCAAGTTCATCAAAATGTACTGAGTTTTCTTGAAGTATCTTAGTAGCATTTTCAAGATCATCTTTACTAATCTCAATAATGTATCTTCCTTGGTCTTCGCCAAATAAGTATTCGAACTGATTAATTAAGTAATTAGGCTTTTTAAGAGTTGCACCTTTTTTACCTTTAATACACATTTTAGAAAGAGCAGTAATTATTCCTCCTAAAGACACATCATGAGCAGATTTTATAAATTTTTTATCAATAAGCTTCAATATTGTTTCGCCATTATTCTTTTCATTAAAAAGATTAATTTCAGGAGGAGGTCCATTTTTTTCATTTAAAATATCTCTTGCAAATAAGCTTTGATCCAAGTGACCTTCAGTTTTACCTATAACTAAAAGTATATTATCAGCTTCTTTTAAATTCATTGTAACCATATTTTGATAATCTTTAATTAAACCAACACCACCAATTGCAGGAGTGGGTTTAATACCAATATCTTTAGTTTGGTTATAAAATGAAACATTTCCTGAGACTACCGGAAACTCTAAGTATGCACTTGCTTCACCTAGACCTTGAACACATTCAACAAATTCACCCATATTTTCTGCATTCTCAGGACTACCAAAATTTAAACAGTTAGTAATAGCAATTGGTTTTGCACCAACTGAAATTAAATTTCTCCAACTTTCACAAACAATTTGTTTTCCACCACTTAAAGGGTGAGCCCAACAATATACAGCAGAAGAATCAACGGATGCTGCAACAGCTTTATTGGTACCATGAACTCTAACAACACCAGCGTCTCCACCAGGTTTTTGAATAGTATCACCCATAACAGTGTGGTCATACTGCTGCCAAATCCATTCTTTGCTACACACATTTGGATTAGATAATATTTTGTTTAAAACATTTTTTACCTTTAAGGTTTTAAATAGTTCTTTATCAATTTTAATTCTTTTAGGTAATTTAGTTTTTTTCCATTTTCGGTCATACATAGGTGAGTTTTCAACCAATGTATTAACAGGAATATCTCCTACCTTTTCTTCATTAAAATAAAGTTCAATTTTTTTACTTTTTGTTGTTTTGCCAATTACCGCAAAATCTAAATTCCATTTATCAAATATTTTTTTAGCCATTTCTTCTTTGCCTTTTTCTAAAACAATGAGCATTCGTTCTTGGCTTTCTGATAGCATGATTTCATATGGAGACATATTTGCTTCTCTACAAGGAACCTTGTTTAAATTGATCTCAATTCCCAAATTTCCTTTTGAAGCCATTTCAATACTTGAAGAAGTTAATCCTGCAGCACCCATATCCTGAATAGCAATAATCGAGTCTCCTGCCATTAACTCTAAACAAGCTTCTAATAATAGTTTTTCTGTAAAAGGATCTCCAACTTGAACGGTAGGTTTTTTTTCTTCAATTTTATCATCAAAAGAAGCTGATGCCATACTAGCTCCATGAATTCCATCACGACCAGTTTTTGAACCAACGTAGATTACAGGTTTTCCTAAACCTGCAGCTTTTGAATAAAAAATTTTATTTTTTTTGACATGACCTAAAGTCATCGCATTTACTAAAATATTACCGTTATAAGATTCATCAAAACTAGTTTGACCAGCAATTGTTGGAACCCCCATGCAATTACCATATCCACCTATACCGTGAACAACGCCACGCAATAAATTTTTAGTCTTTTTATGCTGGGGTGAGCCAAAATGAATTGAGTTTAAATTTGCTATTGGTCTTGCACCCATTGTAAAGACATCTCTCATAATACCACCAACACCAGTTGCAGCACCTTGATAGGGCTCAATAAATGAAGGGTGATTATGACTTTCAATTTTAAATACAATTGCATCATTATCACCAATATCAATAACGCCAGCATTTTCACCAGGTCCTTGAATAACGTTCTTTCCTTTAGTGGGAAGGTTTTTAAGATGAAATCTTGAAGATTTGTAAGAACAATGCTCATTCCACATTGCTGAGAAGATACCTAGTTCAGTAATGTTGGGAACTCTTTTTAATAAATCACAGATTTTTTTATATTCATCTTTTTTTAAACCATGATCAATTGCAAGTTGTTCGTTAACTATCATTATTTTAAATTATTAATTAAATTTTCAAAAAATATTGAACCATCTTCACCTGATAGAGCAGGGTCTATCATTCTTTCAGGGTGAGGCATCATCCCTATAACATTTTTTTGTTTATTAAATATACCAGCTATATTTTGCAATGAACCGTTAGGATTAGATTGTTCATTAATATTTCCGTTTTCATCTGAATAAAATAAAGCAACTTGGTCATTGTCATTAATTTCTTTAATTTGTTCATTAGAGCAAAAATAATTTCCTTCATTGTGAGCAATGTGAAACTCATAGACGTCTTTTTTATCATCTTTAAAATAAGAGTTGTCTTTATTATTTGCTTTTACAAAAACATTTTTGCAAATAAATTCTAGGTATTTATTTCTAAGCAACACACCTGGTAGCAAACCTGATTCAACTAAAATTTGAAAACCATTACAAATACCCATAACTTTACCACCCCCTTGAGCAAAGTTTAAAACAGATTTCATGATTTTTGATTTTGATGCCATACTTCCACATCTAAGATAGTCTCCATATGAAAAACCTCCTGGTAAAACTACTAAATCGCTTTTTGGAAGCTCAACATCATCATGCCAAACCATTTTATTTTTAAAGCCAAATTTTTTCAAAGCAACATCCATGTCTCTGTCACAATTAGATCCAGGAAAGGTTATTACAGATGAATGCATTATTTATTATTGAGATCCAATAATTTTAAAGTCTTCTATTACTAAATTTGCTAAAAGTTTTTTACACATCTCTTCAACTTTTTCTTCAGCTTTTTTCTTATCATCTTCTTTAGTATCAATTTCAAAATACTTACCTTGTCTTACTTCATTGATGCCTTCAAATCCCATGCCATCTAAGGTTTGATGAATAACTTTACCCTGAGGATCTAAAACATCTTTTTTAAGAGTTATAATTACAGATATTTTCATATTATTTTCTTTTTTTAACTGATCTTAATTTTGTAACATTAACAGCACTTAAGTTTGATTGTTCGTGCAATATACCAAGCCTTTTAGCAACTTCAGTATAAGCTGGAATTAAATCACCCAAGTCCTTACGAAATCTATCTTTATCTAGTTTTTTATCAGTAATACTGTCCCACAATCTACACGTATCAGGACTAATCTCATCAGCTAAAATAACATCATTTTTTCCATTTTCTTTAAGTCTTCCGAACTCTAGTTTAAAATCAATTAGTTTAATTCCAACACCCCTGAACATTCCAATCATAAAATCATTAATTCTAAGGATCATTTTTTTAACTTTTTCTAATTCAGATTTTGTAGCCCAATCAAAAGCTAATATATGCTCTTCTGCAATAAGTGGATCACCTAAACTATCATCTTTTAGGCAATATTCTAATAGTGGCTGCTTTAAAACTGTTCCATCCTCAATACCAAGTCTTTTAGTAATAGAACCAGTTGCAACATTACGAACAATAAACTCAATAGGAATAATCTCTACCAATTTAATAATTTGCTCTCTCATGTTTAGTCTTTTAACTAAATGATTTTTAATTCCAATTTGGGTTAAGTTAGATAAAATATGTTCAGATATTCTATTGTTTAAAACACCCTTACCTTCAATAGTTGATTTCTTTAAGTTATTAAAAGCTGTTGCATCATCTTTAAAATACTGGATAACCAAATTTTTATCAGATGTTGCATAAATTATTTTAGCTTTACCTTCGTATAACTTTTTACCTTTTTTCATTATTTAAAAACTCTTCTAAAAATTAAATCTACATTTTTAAAGTGCGATGAATAGTTAAATATAGCCTTCAGCTTTTTTGAGGAAATTTTAGTCATTATGAATTCATCATTAGAAATAATATCGAATAAATTTAGGTTTTCAGCAAAACATTTTTTTGCATAATTTTGAACCATTTTATAAGATTGCTCCCTACTTAATCCTGATTTTGTTAGCTCTAGCATAACTTCTTGTGAAAAAATTAAACCTTTAGTTATGTTTAAATTTTCAATCATCTTTTTTGGATAGACAATCATTTTATCTAAAATATTACTAAGTCTAGCTAAAGCAAAATCTAAAGTTATGTTAGCGTCAGGACCAATATTTCTTTCAACACTTGAGTGAGAAATATCTCTTTCATGCCATAGTGCAATATTTTCTAGGGCAGGGATAACAGCACTTCGAACCATTCTTGCAAGACCTGTTAAATTTTCACTTAATATTGGATTTTTTTTATGAGGCATTGCAGAGGAACCTTTTTGATCTTTTGAAAAAAATTCTTGAACTTCATAAACTTCTGTTCTTTGTAAATGTCTAATTTCAATCGCAACTCTTTCAACAGATCCGGCGATAATTCCAAGTATAGAAAAATAAAAAGCATGTCTATCTCTTGGTATTACTTGCGTTGATATAGGTTCAACTTTTAACCCAAGTTTTTTTGCTACATGCTTTTCAACATTAGGATTAATATTTGCAAATGTGCCTACTGCACCAGAAATTGCACATGTTGAAATTTCATCAATTGCATCAACTAATCTTTTTCTGTTTCTCTTAAATTCCTCATAAAATGAGGCTAATTTTAAACCAAAAGTGATAGGCTCTGCATGAATTCCATGACTTCTGCCCATACAAGGTGTGTATTTATATTTTTTGGCCTGCTTCTTTAAAACCTTTAGAATTTGATCGATATCACCAAGTAAAATTTTACCTGATTGTACTAACTGAATATTTAAACTGGTATCTAGAACATCAGAAGAGGTCATACCTTGGTGAAGGTACCTTGCTTTAATCCCTGCTTTTTCAGTAACAGAGGTTAAAAATGCTATTACATCATGTTTCACTTTACTCTCGATTTGGTGAATTCTTTTAACGTTTATTTTAGTCTTTTTTTTAACAATTGAAGCAACACCTTTAGGAATTTGACCTAATTTTTCCATGGCTTCGGCTGCTGCAACCTCTACATCGAGCCAAATTTGGTATTTATTTTCTTCTGACCATATGTCAGTAAGTTGTTTTCTAGAATATCGTTCAATCATTAATTATAAGTAAGGGGGCTTAGAATAACCTTTAACAGATTCTGTAAAAATTTCATAACCATTTTCAGTAATACCTAGCGTATGTTCAAATTGTGCTGATAAAGATTTATCTTTTGTGACTGCTGTCCAGCCATCTTTTAGCATCTTTACATCCCATTCACCGGTATTTATCATAGGTTCAATTGTAAAAGTCATACCAGGTCTAAGCTCCATTCCTGTATTCCTTCTTCCATAATGTAAAACATTTGGTGGCTCGTGAAATGTTGTGCTTATTCCGTGACCACAAAAATCTCTAACAACTGAATATCCTTTTTTTTCAACAAAAGATTGTATTTCATATCCAATGTCACCCAATTTTAATCCTGGCTTTAGTAAATTTATTGCTCTCATCATTGACTCGTATGTAGCATCAATTAAGTTATTAACTTTTATTGGAGTTTTACCAATACAGAACATTCGACTTGTATCACCATAATGTTCATCAACTATAGCTGTTACATCAACATTTAAAGCGTCGCCTTCAACTAAAACTCTATCAGAAGGGATACCATGACAGACAACATGATTTAAAGAGGTGCATAATGATTTTTTAAAACCTCTATAAAAAAGTGGAGCTGAGTATCCGCCATTGTCTCTAATAAATTCATAACCTAATTTATCCACAAACTCTGTGGTGACACCTGGCTTAATATTATTTGTAAGCATATCAAGAGTTCTTGCTGCAAGATTTCCTGCAATTCGCATCTTTTCAAATTTTTCAGAATAGTTATTCATTTATTTAATTGTTATTTTTTCTATTCTTATCATCCAATGAAAAATTATATTTTTCAATAGAAGAATCTGTAATATTTAGAAACATAACATCTAAAGTATTATTTTCAGCTTTAAAGCTACATGATGATAAAATGATTAAAAAAATAATTTTTTTCATATTTTATTTATTTATAATTTTAAGTTTTTTTTCTATTAGTATTTCTTTTGAACTTATTTTACACCTATAAGCTAAAAAAAAAACTCCAGCTTTTTTTGCAAGTAAATAATTTTTATAATATTCTTTATCAATGTCTTTTGCTATTTTAAAATTATCCACACCCTGTATTTGGACCAAAAATAATAGATAGGATTTATAACCTTTTTTAACTGCCTCTATAAGGGCTTTTAAATGCTTTGAACCTCTAGTAGTAACGGCGTCTGGGAATTCTGCAATTTTTTCTTCTCTAAATAAAGTAACATTTTTAACTTCTACAAATATTTTTTGTTTATTCTTTTTAACAAGAAAATCAAACCGTGTTTCTTTATCGAAAAATACCTCAGGTTTAATACTGTCATTATTTGCGACTTCTTTAACTAGATTATTTGATAATCCATGGAAGGCAATTTTGTTTGCAAAATGGGTATTAACACCTACTAAATTTTTTTTAACTTTAATTATCTCAAGGGTATATTTTAACTTTCTTTTGGGGTTGTCATTTTTAGACACATAAACCTCATTTCCCTCATCCAATAAACCCTTCATGGATCCAGTATTAGGACAATGTGCCGTAACAGTTTCCTTACCAATTTTAACATCTGTAAAAAATCTCTTATATCGTTTGATAAGTTTGCCTTTTATTAAAGCTTTGGTAAATTCCATATTTAAATTGTATATTTAATAATGACGCAAAATACAAAATTTAATGCCGCAATACTTATTATTGGCAATGAGATCTTATCTGGAAGAACACAAGACACTAATACCAGCACAATTGCTCAATGGTTGAACTCAATTGGTGTAAAAGTTAATGAGGTTAGGGTTATTCCCGATATTGAAAATACAATTATTGAGACCGTTAATCATTTAAGAAAAGTTAATAATTATGTATTTACCACTGGTGGTATTGGACCAACACATGACGATATTACCGCTGAATCTATTTCAAAGGCATTTAACCTTAAGTATGAAATTCATAAAGAAGCTTTTAAAATATTAGAAGCTTACTACAAAGTTGGTGAATTTAATGAGGGTAGACAAAAAATGGTATGGATGCCACGTAATGCTAATTTAATATTAAATCCAACAAGTGGCGCACCAGGATTTAATGTTGAAAACGTTTTTTGCTTACCTGGAGTTCCTTCAATTTTAAAATCAATGTTAGGTGGATTAAAAAATAAAATAGTAGGAGGAGATCCAATATTAAGCCATACAATAAGTTTAAAAACTGTTGAAAGTGAAATTGCAAACTCCTTAACCAATGTTCAAGATAACAATAAAGATGTTGAAATTGGAAGTTACCCTTTTTTTCAAGCAGGCAAACTAGGCGTATCAATAGTAATAAGATCTGAAAACCAGCTTAAAATTGATAAGTGTAGTTCTGAAATATTAGAATTTGTTAATCAAAAAAAAATAGAAGTAGTAGTTAGATAATTTAATGCTTTATTTCGCTTACGGCAGCAATCTAAATCATTTTCAAATGAAAAGAAGATGTAAAGACAGTGTCTTTTTAAAGAAAATTAATTTAACTAATTTTAAATTAACTTTTAGAAGCAAATATAAAGCTGCTGATATAGACCCTAAAAAAAAATCAATTGTTCCGGGAGCTTTATTTGAAATATCTAAAAGTGATGAAAAAAAATTAGACGTTTATGAAGATTATCCAATTTTATATAAAAAACATTATTTTACTTATTATGGTAAGAAAGTAATGACCTATACCATGACAAAAAAAACTTTATTTGCATATCCAACAGAACGATATTTGAATGTTGTAAAGAGGGGTTATAAAGATTGCAATTTAGATAATCATATTCTTAAAAAAGCATTAAAAGGTTAATTAAAATATTGATATGATTTGTTAACAAAAATAAGTTGAGTTATAAATAAAAACAGTTAAACAAATGAAAATAGTACATGCCCTCGTGGTGAAATTGGTAGACACAACGGACTTAAAATCCGTGCCTTTTTGGAGTGCCAGTTCGAGTTTGGCCGAGGGCACCACTATATGAGAGACAAAGTATATTTAGTATTTGATAAAACTAAGGCTTCCCTAAAGATTAAATCAATTCTTATTAAAAAAATTAACATTACATCACTAGGAAAATCCAACATAATAATTGTTTTAGGTGGAGATGGTTTTATGCTTCAAGCTTTAAAAAAATTACACAAATATAAAAAACCTTTCTATGGAATTAATTCTGGAAACTATGGTTTTTTGATGAATAAATTTTCTAATGAAAACATTATTAAAAATTTGAATATATCCAAAAGTATAAAAATTTATCCTCTACAAATGACTGTTACTAATAAAAATAATCAAACAAAAAAATCAATAGCTATTAATGAGGTGTCAATATTAAGACAAAGCAAACAGGCATCATCAATTTCTATTACAGCTAATAAGAAAAATGTTATTAAAAATCTTATCTCCGATGGAGTGTTAGTTTCAACACCAGCAGGCAGTACAGCTTATAATTTATCAGCACATGGACCAATTCTAAATTTAGATTCAAGAAAATTAGCAGTTACTCCTATTAGTCCTTTTAGACCTAGAAGGTGGAAGGGTATAATTGTTAGTGATAAATCTAAAATTTTAATAAAAAATTTAGACACAAATAAAAGACCTATTAGCGCTGTTGCAGATAATTTTGAAGTTAGAAATGCAAAGACAATTAAAATTCAAGCTAATAAAAAAATTAGCTTTGAATTGTTGTACGATAAAAATAACAGTCTTCATAAAAAAATAAAGATTGAACAAACGCGTAAAGAAACTTTAAATAATTAATTTGAATTTAATTGGATGAAAAATGTTATATTGTTAATTCTAATTTCCTTGATTTTAATAGGTTTATTTAATTTTTATCTTTATTTATTTTTAAAAAAAATACGATTTGTAAACTTTATAAAAAGTTTTTTTGTTTATTTTTTTTCATCACTGATTGTATTTATTTTTTTAGATTTTTATGTATTTAAATTTTTTGGTCATGGTTACCCATCAAGTATAAGCGAGGAGAAATATGAGAGAGCACCATCGCCTTACGATGCATTTTCTGGTGCGCCTTATTATAAAGATCATAATTCATTAGGCTTCAGAGGTATTGAATTTAAAAATAACAAAAAAAATAATACAATTCAAATTGCTTTTTTTGGTGGATCGACAGGTTATAATGGGGATCCACCAATTATTAATCTTGTTAAAAAATTACTAATTGAAAAAAATTTAGAAGTTGAAACTTATAATTTTTCATCAGTTTCATCTAATCATAATCAGCACATACATAGATTGATTAAACACTCCAATTTAAATTTTGACGTGGTTATATTTTATGGTGGTGGTAATGAAACAATACAAACTTACTTGTATGATCCAAGACCAGGTTATCCTTTTAATTTTTGGGCAAGAAATGAAATGGACAAATTAAAATATTTGTTATTAAAATATTCTTCTATTTATGCAGAATATGAAAAAAAAACTGGCAATGTAAACGGGAATCAAACAGATTAAAAAAGATATAAATTTTAAAAGTGACAAATGGATAAGTAATTTAATCAAAAATTATTATTCAACATTAAATAAAGCAAAAAAAATATCCGAAAGAGTAATTAATAGTAATGCTTGTAATAAAACAAAATTTTTTGCATTTTATCAACCACTTTCAATTGATAGATCAGATGAATTTGCAAAAAAAATTGTAATTATGACTAAAAAGTTTTTTAATAATAATGAACTATTGATAGATATTTCTGATAGTATTAGTGAGGGTGATTTTACAGACGCAATTCATATTACCCAATCAGCTAAAAATATAATCAGCCAAGAAATTTTCAAAAATATCTATCCATATATTATTAATGAGTGTAAATGATTACTCTAAATCAATGAAAAAACTTTTAGGGATCATCGTTCTGGGTTTGTTGTTACGATTCTAGTAGAAAGAAATAATAACTCGTAGTGTTAACTGGGACTTATTTCAAGAGTGATGGTGCCCCCGCACGGAGTCGAACCGCGGACCTATTGATTACAAATCAATTGCTCTACCAGCTGAGCTACAAGGGCATAACCGATTTCTATTAAGAAATCTTAGACTAATCAAGAATTTTTTTTTAAATAACTTAAATGATGAAACACAATCGCTGCACTATTAGAGATATTTAAGCTTTCTACATCCTTATTTATATCAATCTTAACTAAAAAATCTGTGTACTTTCCAGTATGTTCTCTCATACCAAATCCTTCAGATCCAAATAAAAGAACATTTTTTCCTTCCCATTTAACATCCGTAAAGCTTTTTTCTCCTCTTGCATCAAACCCATAAACCCAAAAATTCTTTTCTCTTAAATTTTTAAGTGTGGAATTTATGTTTGATACTTCAAAAATATTAATATGTTCCATGCAACCACTTGCAGCTTTATACATAAGTTTACTATCAGATGGAAATTGTCTTTCTTTAACTATCAAGCCATCTATGTGAAACGATGAGGCGCTTCTAATTAATGACCCAATATTTCTTGGATCAGTTACTTCATCTATACAAACAAACGTTAGATTATTTTTTCCTTTTATAAATTCTTTTAATTCAGGTTGGTCTAAATGTTCAACTTCTGCAATATAACCACCATGCATCATTTGATCTTTAGAAGTGTACTTATCTAATTCTTTTTTTGATTTAAAATAAACTTTAACGTCTTCAAGAACATTTTTCTTTGGGTTTTTTCTATGAATATTTTTTTTACTTTCTTCTGTTAAAAAAACTTTTAAAACCTTTCTTTTTGGGTTTCTTAAAGCCTCAATAACCGCATGTTGACCAACTATTAAAAATGATGATTTATTCATAAATTATCTTTGTTTTATACGTATTTTCCTCCATTTTCACAGTAAATCTCGTGTTGCATTTGTATAATAAAAATATATAAAACGCATGTTGTTTGAAGCTTTATTGAAGAAGGGGACACTTCCCCAAAAAGGAGGGGTTCCAGAGCGGTCAAATGGGGCGGGCTGTAAACCCGTTGACTTCGGTCTTCGAAAGTTCAAATCTTTCCCCCTCCACCATTCAATAAAATTTTTTATAACAATGGAGTGTTATTCTTGATGTTGTGCGGGTGTAGTTCAATGGTAGAACGCTAGCCTTCCAAGCTGGATGTAAGAGTTCGATTCTCTTTACCCGCTCCAAGAAAAAAGAAATTATTAATAAAACTAAACTGAGGTAAAAAAGTAATGTCAAAAGAAAAGTTCGTAAGAAATAAACCACACTGTAACATCGGTACAATTGGTCATGTCGACCATGGTAAAACAACATTAACTGCAGCTATAACAATTACATTAGCGGCAACTGGTGGAGCAAAAGCGGTTGCTTATGATCAGATTGATAAAGCCCCTGAAGAAAAAGAAAGAGGGATTACAATTTCAACTGCGCACGTTGAGTACGAAACTGAAAAAAGACATTATGCACACGTTGATTGCCCAGGTCACGCTGACTATGTAAAAAACATGATTACAGGTGCAGCTCAAATGGATGGAGCAATTTTAGTAGTTAATGCTGCTGATGGCCCTATGCCTCAAACTAGAGAACACATTCTTTTAGGAAGACAAGTTGGAATTCCTTCAATTGTTGTTTACTTAAATAAAGTTGATCAAGTTGATGACAAAGATATGATTGAACTTGTAGAAGAAGAAATTAGAGAACTTTTAACTTCTTATAAATACCCAGGTGAAACAACTCCTATTGTTAAAGGATCTGCCTTGGCTGCCGTTGAGGGTAGAGACGAAGAAATTGGAAAAAATTCTATCTTGGAATTAATGAAAGCTGTTGATGATTTTATTCCTCAGCCAACTAGAGATATTGACAAACCTTTCCTAATGCCTGTTGAGGATGTTTTCTCAATTTCTGGTAGAGGAACTGTTGCAACTGGTAGAATTGAATCAGGCGTTATTAAAACTGGTGAAGAAGTTGAAATCGTTGGGGTTACTGACACTAAAAAATCAGTTTGTACTGGTGTTGAAATGTTCAGAAAACTTTTAGATTCTGGTGAAGCAGGTGATAACGTTGGTATTTTATTAAGAGGTGTTGAGCGAGATGATATTCAAAGAGGACAAGTTCTTTGTAAACCTGGTTCAATTACACCACATACTAAATTTGAAGCTCAGGCTTATGTACTTAAAAAAGATGAGGGTGGAAGACACACTCCTTTCTTTACTAAATATAGACCTCAGTTTTATTTTAGAACAACTGACGTGACTGGAGAAGTTACATTACCAGCTGGAACTGAAATGGTTATGCCTGGTGATGATGCTAAATTCACTGTTACTTTAATTACTCCAATTGCGATGAGCGAAAAATTAAACTTTGCTATTCGTGAAGGTGGTAGAACAGTTGGAGCTGGAGTAGTAACTAAAATTATAGAGTAAACTCTATAGGAGTGTAGCTCAATTGGTAGAGTGCCGGTCTCCAAAACCGGAGGTTGAGGGTTCGATTCCCTCCGCTCCTGCCAATAAGTTAAACAATATATTATGAAAAACCCAATAAAATTTATCCAAGAAGTTAAACAAGAAGCCTTTAAAGTTTCTTGGCCTACTGGAAAAGAAACAATGCAAGGTGCATTAATGGTATTTGCTATGGCAGTTATCATGTCTCTTTTCTTTTTGCTTCTTGATCAAGTGCTTAAATTTTTATTGGAAGCTTTACTAAAGGTAAGTATTTAATGAAAAATTGGTATATTGTTCAATCTCACTCAAATTTTGAGAATAAGGTTGCTGGATTAATTAAAGAAGAAGCTGAAAAAGCAAAAATTTCTGATAAAATTGAAGAAATTGTTGTTCCTACACATGATGTAACAGAAGTAAAAAGAGGAAAGAGAATTCAGAGAAAAAAGAAATACTTTCCTGGTTACGTTTTAATTAAAAGTGAAATGGACAATGATCTCTATCATATGATTAAAAACTTAAAGCGTGTTAGTGGATTTTTAGGTTCAAAAGGTATTCCTGTTCCTGTTTCTGATAAAGAAATAGAAAAAATTTTAGGACAAATAAAAGATGGTGTAGCTCAACCAAAATCTGGTATAGAGTACAGCATTGGTGAAAAAGTTCAGGTTGTTGATGGTCCTTTTGCATCATTCAGTGGTATGGTTGAAGATATAGATGAAGAGAAATCAAGACTTAAGGTTTCTGTTTCAATATTTGGAAGACCAACACCAGTTGACTTAGAATATAACCAAGTAGAGAAAGCAAGTTAATGGCAAAAGAAATTAGTGGATATATAAAACTACAAATTATGGGAGGACAAGCTAATCCTGCTCCACCAGTTGGTCCTGCTTTAGGTCAACGTGGAATTAACATAATGGAATTTTGTAAGGCTTTTAACGATAAAACAAAAGCATTTGCTGGAAAACCAATCCCAGTTATTATTACAGTTTACAAAGATAAAAAATTTGATTTTGAAATTAAATCTCCACCAGCATCTCATTTTATTAAAGAGGCTGCAAAACTTAAAGGTGGATCAAAAGAACCTGGTAGAAGTATAGCTGGATCAATTACAAAAAAACAAGCAGAAGAAATTGCAACACAAAAAATGAAAGATCTTAATGCACATAGTTTAGAACAAGCTGTAAAAATTATTGCAGGTTCAGCAAGATCAATGGGTATAGAGGTTAAAGACTAATGGCATCAAAGAGATTTAAAAAATTACCAGAAAAAACTAAGGATCTAGCTTCTGAATTGATAGAAAAATTATTATCAGATGTTAAAAAGAATTGTACTACAAAATTTGATGAGTTTATCGATCTATCTTTTCAAGTTAATAACAAACAAAAAAAAGGTGAGGTCAATATTAGAACGGTAGTTAATTTACCTGGTGGAACTGGTAAAAAAGTAAAAGTTGCTGTTGTATGTGAGGATGATAAGGCACAAGAGGCTAAAGATGCAGGTGCTGATATAGTTGGAAGTGATGAATTTATTGATAAAATTAAAGCAGGTGAGTTAGATTTCGAAAAATTAATTTGCACACCAGGAATGATGGTTAAACTTTCAAAACTTGGAAAAGTTTTAGGACCAAAAGGGCTTATGCCCAACCCAAAACTTGGATCTGTTTCTGACGATGTAAAACAAGCGGTAACTGACGCTAAGTCTGGTCAAGCTGAAATTAGAAATGATAAAGATGGAAATATTGGTGTTAGCATTGGAAAAAAATCTTTCCATGACGATCAGCTATTAAAAAATTATTATACTATTTTAGACACTTTAGAAAAAGAAAAAGGTAACCTTACTTTAAAAGGTGATTTAATTAAAAATACTTTTGTAACATCTAGTATGGGTGTTTCGTATAAAGTTAAATTAGGAAAAGTTATATAGTTATGATGAACAAGGAACAAAAAAAGAATTATATTAGTGAAATGGAAACTCAGTTTCAAAATAATGAAGCTGTAATGGTAACACATTACCAAGGTCTTACAATGACACAGCTAGATGAACTAAGAGCTCAAATGAGAGAGCACGGCATTAAGTTTAAGATTACTAAAAACAGAATCACAAAGTTAGCACTTGAAAAAACGAAGTGTAAGGAACTTTCCAATTTATTTACTGGGGCGACGGCTGTAGCTTTTTCTGATGATGCTATCATGTCAGCTAGAATTTTATCAAAATTTGCGAAAACTAATGAAAACCTAAAACTTTTAGGTGGAATTATGGGTAGCGATGTTTTAGATCAAGCTGGAGTTCAGAATGTAGCTAATCTACCGACACTAGATGAGGCCAGAGCAAATATTGTGGGTATTCTAGCAGCACCAGCGTCAAAATTTGTAAGTATTTTGCTTGCACGTTCCGAAAAAATGAGTAGTTTGAGCCCAGAAAATTCTTAAAAAAACAACCTAAAGAGTAAAAAAAAATATGCCTGATCTAAATAAAATTATTGAAGACCTATCAAGTTTAACTGTTGTTGAAGCAGCTGAGCTTTCAAAACAACTTGAGGAAAAATGGGGTGTTACAGCTATGGCTGCAGCAGCACCAGCAGCAGCAGCAGGTGGAGCAGCTGAAGAAGCTAAAGATGATTTTACAGTTATGTTAATTTCTGCTGGTGATAAAAAAATTAATGTTATTAAAGAAGTTAGAGCAGCAACATCATTAGGTCTTAAAGAAGCAAAAGATTTAGTTGAAGGTGCTCCAAAAGAAGTAAAATCTGGTGTTAACAAAAAAGATGCTGAAGAACTTAAAGTTAAATTAGAAGCAGCAGGCGCAAAAGTAGAACTTAAATAAATAAATTAGAAAGACTTTATAAACTGGTTAATTTATTAACCAGCGATTAGTATTAAATGCAATTATCTTTTACTCAGAAGAAAAATGTAAGAAAAAGCTTTGGAAAGCTTGTGGAAACTTTATCTATTCCAAATCTAATTGAAGTTCAAAAAAATTCATACAAACAGCTTACTGACTTTGATCATGAAGCAGGGGATTTATCAAAAGGTTTTGATAGGGTTTTTAAAAGTATTTTTCCAATAGAGGATCTTAATGATAAAGCAACACTTAGAATACGTTACATATAGACTTGAAAAGCCAAAATTTGATACTGAAGAATGTATCCAAAGAGGACTATCTTTTACGTCAGCATTAAAATGTACTTTACGATTAGTTGTTTACGAAATAGATCAGGAAAATAACACTAAAGATATTTTATCTGCAAAAGAACAAGAAGTTTACATGGGTGAAGTGCCTATGATGACTGATAGTGGAACTTTTATAACTAATGGTGTTCAAAGAGTAGTTGTAAACCAAATGCATAGAAGTCCTGGAGTTTTCTTTGATCATGATAAAGGCAAATCACACGCAAGTGGTAAATTATTATTTAATTGTAGAGTTATTCCTAATAGAGGATCTTGGTTAGATTTAGAATACGATGTTAAAGATTTCTTATATTTCAAGATAGATAGAAAGAAAAAAATATTTGCTTCAACTCTCTTGATGGCCTTAGGTTTAACTAAATCTGAAATAGCTGATGAATTTTACGATAAAGACACTTATTCATTTGATGCAAAAACAGGTAAATGGAAGACTAAATTTAATCCTGAAAACTATAAAGCTAAAAATTTTTCTGAAGAAGTTACCGATGCTAAAACTGGAAATATTGTAATTAAGCTTGGTGATAAAATTAATTTTTTAAGTGCAAAAAAACTAGCTACGGATGGACTTAAAGATATTTTGGTATCTCAAGAATCTTTAATTGGAAAATATTTACATAATGAAGTTAAAGTTAGCGACGATGAAGAAGAAGGAACCTTTGGAATTGGTACTGAGTTAAATGACACTATTATCAAACAAATTTTAGAAGCTAACATAAACTCAATTGAAATTTCTATTACAAATTCTATCAATAAAGGTCCCTATTTATTATCAACAATATTAAATGATAAAAATAATTCTAAAAATGATGCGATTACTGAAATTTATAAAGTTTTAAGACCGGGCGAACCACCAACAGTTGAGATTGCTACACAAATATTTAATAACTTATTCTTTAGTTCGGATAGGTATGACCTTTCAGATGTGGGTAGAGTTAAAATGAATTCAAGATTGAGCCTTGAATGTTCTGATAAAATTACAATCTTAAGAAATGACGATATTATAGCCATTGTTCACAAAATGTTAGATTTAAGAGATGGTAAAGATGAAGTTGATGATATTGATCATTTAGGTAACAGAAGAGTAAGGTCTGTTGGTGAGCTTGTTGAAAATCAAGCACGTATTGGTGTTTATAGAATGGAAAGAGCTATTAAAGAAAAAATGACAACTCTTGATATTGAGTCAGCAATGCCACAAGATTTAATTAATGCAAAACCTTTAACGGTTTCCCTTAAAGATTTTTTTGTAAGCTCACAACTTTCACAATTTATGGATCAAACAAATCCACTATCTGAAATTACACACAAAAGAAGAGTTTCAGCTTTAGGACCTGGTGGTCTAACAAGAGAAAGAGCTGGATTTGATGTTCGTGATGTTCACCCAACTCACTATGGAAGAATTTGTCCAATCGAAACTCCTGAAGGACCAAATATTGGCTTGATTAATAGTTTATCTACTTATGCTAAGATTAACAAATATGGTTTTATTGAAAGCCCATATAAAAAAGTACAGAATGGTGTAGTTCAAGATAAAGTTGAGTATCTATCAGCGATGGAAGAGACAAAATATACAATCGCACAAGCTAATGCCAAACTTGATAAAAATGGAAAAATTTTAGAAGAACTTGTTCCTTGCAGAGAAAACTTGAACTTCGTTTTATCAAAACCTGAAAAAATTGATTACATTGATGTTTCACCTAAACAGTTGGTTTCTGTAGCAGCATCACTAATTCCTTTCTTGGAAAATGACGATGCAAACAGAGCTCTAATGGGATCTAACATGATGAGACAAGCAGTCCCTCTTTTAAAACCAGAATCACCATTAGTTGGAACTGGTATTGAAAGTGATGTAGCTCTTGACTCAGGTGTTACTATTGTTGCTAATCGTGATGGTACAGTTGATAAAATCGATGGAAAAAGAATTGTAATTAAAGCAACTGAAGAAACAGATTTCTCAAAATCAGGTGTAGATATTTATAACCTACAAAAATTTAAAAGATCAAACCAAAACACATGTATTAACCAAAAACCACTTGTTAGAGTAGGTGATAAAGTTAAATCAGGTGATATTATTGCTGATGGACCATCTACTAAGCTAGGTGAATTAGCGCTTGGAAAAAATGTGACAGTAGCATTTATGCCTTGGCAAGGTTATAACTTTGAAGACTCTATTCTAATTTCAGAAAGATGTGTTACAGATGATGTGTTTACATCAGTTCATATCGTTGAATACGAAGTTATGGCTAGAGATACAAAGTTAGGTGAAGAAGAAATCACTAGAGATATTCCAAATGTAAATGAAGAAGCTTTAAAAAATCTTGATGAATCTGGGATTGTTTATATCGGCGCTGAAGTAAAAGCTGGAGATATATTAGTTGGTAAAGTTACACCAAAAGGTGATTCAGCATCAGGACCTGAAGAAAAATTATTAAGATCAATTTTTGGTGAAAAAGCCATTGACGTAACTGATACATCTTTAAAAATGTCTAGAGGAAGCAGTGGAACGATTGTTGATGTTAGAGTTTTCAACAGACATGGTATAGAAAAAGATGAAAGATCTATAACAATCGAAAGAGCAGAAATTGAAATTGTTCAAGAAGATAAAATTGTAGAGGAAGAAATTTTAGAAAGAAGTATAAAGCAAAGAGCTAATCAGATTTTGTCTGGAGCTTCATTGACTAAAAAGATTAAAGATTTAGATGAAGGTACCAAACTTGACTTGATACAATTAATAAGATTAATATTAATGATGTATTCAAAATAACAGTAGGTAATGTTAATGATGAGGCAAGTGTTGCCCAATTAAAAGATCAATACAATCAAGCAAAACAAGATATTCAAGAAAGATTTGAAGACAAGGTTTTAAAAATTAGAAGTGGTGATGATTTATTACCAAGTGTGATGAAGATGGTAAAAGTTTTTGTAGCGATTAAAAGAAGATTAAGACCTGGTGACAAGATGTCTGGTAGACACGGAAACAAGGGTGTAGTTAGTAAAATTGTACCTGTCGAAGATATGCCTTATAGAGAAGATGGAAGACCAGTTGATATTGTATTAAATCCACTTGGGGTTCCTAGTCGTATGAACGTAGGTCAAATCTTAGAAACACACCTTAGGTTGGGCCTGTAAAGAATTTGGTGAAGAAGTTAAAAGACTAGTAAATGAAAATAATAAAAAATTTGAAAAAACCCAAAAAATTTCATCCTTTTTAACATCAGTTTATGGAAAAGAAGTTTTTGATGGAGGTATTGACAAATTAAACAAGACTGAATTTGCAGATTTATGTGAAAATCTACAAAATGGTATAGCAATTTCAACTCCAGTATTTGATGGAGCTAAAGAAAAAGATGTGTCTGAAATGCTTGAGTTAGCTAAATTACCAACGTCTGGCCAAACTAATTTATGGGATGGTAGAACAGGCGAAATGTTTGATAGACCAGTAACAGTTGGAATTATCTATATGTTAAAACTTCATCACCTTGTTGAAGATAAAATTCATGCGAGATCTACTGGACCATATAGTCTTGTAACCCAGCAACCTTTGGGTGGTAAAGCTCAATTAGGTGGTCAAAGATTTGGTGAAATGGAAGTTTGGGCACTTGAAGCATATGGTGCTTCGTATACATCTACAAGAAATTTTAACTGTTAAATCTGATGATGTGGCTGGAAGAGTTAAAGTTTACGAAACAATTGTTAAAGGCGAAGAGAATTTTGAATCTGGAATACCAGAGTCGTTCAACGTTTTAGTTAAAGAAATTAAATCATTAGCATTAAACATAGAGTTAAATTAAATATGAAAAAAGAATTAACAGACTTATTTAAGAATAGTGAAGTTTCTGAAGCTCAAAATTTTAATAGCATTAAGATTACTTTAGCTAGTCCTGAAAAAATTAAATCTTGGACATATGGTGAAATTAAAAAACCTGAAACCATTAACTATAGAACTTTTAGACCAGAAAAAGATGGTTTGTTTTGTGCTAGAATTTTTGGACCAATAAAAGATTACGAGTGTTTGTGCGGTAAGTATAAACGTATGAAGTTTAGAGGAATTATCTGTGAAAAGTGTGGTGTAGAAGTAACAAAATCTAATGTAAGAAGAGAGAGAATGGGTCACATAAACCTTGCTACTCCTGTTGCACACATTTGGTTTTTAAAATCGTTACCTAGTAGAATTTCTTTAGCTGTTGACATGAAGTTAAAGGAAGTTGAAAGAGTTCTTTATTTTGAAAACTTCATAGTTATTGAGCCTGGTTTAACGGGTCTTCAAAAAAACCAGTTACTTAACGAAGAAGAATTAGCCAAATATCAAGATGAGTTTGGTGAAGAATCATTTGAAGCTGGCATAGGAGCTGAAGCAATTTTATCAATTCTTAAGTCAATGGATCTTGACCTTGAAAAAAAGCTTTTAATCAATACAATTAAAGAAACAAAATCAAAAGTTAATGAAGAAAGATCGATAAAAAGACTTAAGTTGATTGAGTCATTTATAGAAACCGGTCAAAAGCCAGAATGGATGATTTTGACAGTGATACCGGTTATACCACCTGAATTAAGACCTTTAGTTCCATTAGATGGTGGGAGATTTGCAACATCTGATCTTAATGATCTTTATAGAAGAGTTATAAACAGAAATAATCGTCTTAAGAGATTAATGGATCTAAAAGCTCCTGACATTATTGTTAGAAATGAAAAAAGAATGCTTCAGAGTCTGTTGATGCTTTATTTGATAATGGTCGTAGAGGAAGAGTAATTACTGGAACTGGTAAACGTCCACTTAAATCTTTAGCTGAGATGCTTAAAGGTAAGCAAGGAAGATTTAGACAAAACTTATTAGGAAAAAGAGTAGATTATTCAGGAAGATCTGTAATTGTTGTAGGTCCAGACCTTAAGCTTCATGAGTGTGGCTTACCTAAGAAAATGGCTTTAGAATTATTCAAACCATTTTTGTATGCTAGATTAAATAAATTAGGATTAGCTTCTACAATTAAACAAGCAAAAAAATTAGTAGAAAAAGAAACTAATGCTGTTTGGGATGCGTTAGAACTTATTGTAAGAGAGCACCCAGTTTTATTAAACCGTGCACCAACGCTTCACAGATTAGGAGTTCAAGCTTTTGAACCTAAGTTAATTGAGGGTGATGCAATTGAACTACACCCATTATGTTGTGCAGCTTTTAATGCTGATTTTGATGGTGACCAAATGGCTGTTCACGTTCCTCTAAGTTTAGAGGCTCAACTAGAAGCTAGAATTTTAATGCTTTCGACGAACAACATTTTAAGTCCATCAAATGGAAAACCTATCATAGTACCGAGTCAGGATATGATTTTAGGTCTATACTATTTATCTCAAGCACCTTTTCAAACTGAAAAGCCTGATGGTTACTTTATAAATAATGATGAAATTGAACATGCTTTATCAACGGGTCAGATAAAAGTACACTCTACTATTGTTTCAAGGTTTGAAACACTTGATGAGAAAGGTAACAAAAAAGTTGAGAAACATACAACAACTGCTGGAAGATTTTTATTAGCTAATTTATTACCAAAAAATAAAGACATTACTTTTTCAATGATTGATAGACTGCTTCCTAAAAAAACTGTTTCAGAAATTATTGATAGTGTTTTCAGATTTTGTGGTCAGAAAACCACAGTTATTTTTTGTGATCATTTAAAAGATTTAGGATTCAAACATGCATTTAAAGCAGGTATTTCTTTTGGTAAAGATGACTTGGTTATTCCTGCAAACAAAGGACAATTGATTGATGACACTAAAAAATTAATTGCTGACTATGAAAATCAATATTCAGAAGGTTTAATTACTAGAGGTGAGAAATATAACAAAGTAGTTGATGCTTGGTCAAAATGTACTGATAAAGTAGCTGGTGAAATGATGAGAGGTATTTCTGCTACTGAAAGTACTCCTGATGGTATGAAGATCAACTCAGTATTTATGATGGCGGATAGTGGTGCTAGGGGTTCAGCTGCTCAAATGAAACAGTTGGCTGGTATGAGGGGTCTTATTGCAAAACCATCTGGTGAAATTATTGAAACTCCTATTATTTCTAACTTTAAAGAAGGTTTAACTGCTTTGGAATATTTCAATTCAACGCACGGAGCCAGAAAAGGTTTAGCTGATACAGCCCTAAAGACTGCAAGCTCAGGTTATTTAACTAGAAGACTTTGTGATGTAGCTCAAGATCTTACAATTTCAAAAATTAAATGTGACAATCCAGGATTTATTGAGTTAGCAGAAATTTTAGAAGGTGGAAATGTAGTTGTTAGTTTATCAGAAAGAGCGCTTGGTAGAGTTACAGCTTTTGAAGTAAAAAATCCTATTACAGGTGAAGTGGTTATTAAAAAAGAAACTATGATTGATGAATCTGTTTGCGATAAAATTGATGCAGCTGGTGTTAAATTTATTAAAGCTTATTCAGTTATGACTTGTAGCTCTAAAATTGGTGTTTGTGCTACTTGTTATGGAAGAGATCTATCTAGGGGAAAAATGGTTCACGTTGGTGAAGCAATTGGTATGATTTCAGCCCAATCAATAGGTGAACCTGGTACTCAGTTAACAATGAGAACTTTCCACGTTGGTGGTACCGCTTCTGTTAAGCAAGAGTTTGAAATTGTTACAAAATCTGCAGGTACTTTGAAAATTATTAACACTAATTTATTAGAAGATTCTAAGAAAAATCTAATTGTTATGGGAAGAAACACCCAACTATCAATTGAAGATAATAACGGTGTTCAAGTTGCAATTTATAAAGTTGCTTATGGATCAAAATTATTTTTCCAAAATGGTGATAAAATAAAAGCTAATGAAAAAATTTGTGAATGGGATCCCTATACAACTCCAGTTATTGCAGAAAAAAGTGGTATTGCTGGGTATGTAGATTTAATCGATGGTGTTTCTATTCAAGAGACAACAGATGATGCTACTGGAATTTCTTCTAAATCAGTTGTTGATTGGAGAGCACAATCTAAAAACACAGATTTAAAACCAAGAATTACTTTAAGAGATGAGAAGGGTAATGTTATCAAAAAAGCAGATGACAACGAAGCTAGATACTATTTAGTTCCTGATTCAATTCTTTCTGTTAAAGATGGTCAAAAAATATTTGCTGGTGATATAATCGCAAGACTTCCAAAAGAAACAACAAAAACAAAAGATATTACTGGAGGATTGCCTCGTGTAGCTGAATTGTTTGAAGCTAGAAAGGCTAAAGACAGTGCAATTATTGCTGAGAACGATGGACAAGTGTTATTTGGTAAAGAAGTGAGAGGTAAACAAAAAATTTCAATTCAACCAGATGATGGTGAGCCTTCAAATTATTTAATACCTAAAGGCAAACATATTAATTTTAACCAAGGTGAGAAAATTAAAAAAGGTGAGTACCTATTAGATGGTCAGCCTTTACCTCATGATATTTTGAGAATTTTAGGCATTAAAGATTTAACAGAATACTTTGTTAATCAAGTTCAAGAAGTTTACAGATTACAAGGTGTAGTTATTAATGACAAACACATTGAAACAATATTAAGACAAATGCTTAAAAAAGTTGAGGTTAAAGTATCGGGTGATTCGTCTTACTTGCCTGGTGAAATGATTGACAGAATTAAGTTTGATAATGCAAATGAAAAACTAGTTGCTGAAGGAAAAAATCCTGCATCCGGTGAAAGAGTTTTAATGGGTATTACTAAAGCCTCACTTCAAACAGAGTCATTTATTTCTGCAGCTTCATTCCAGGAAACTACAAGAGTTTTAACTGATGCTGCAATTAAAGGTAAAGTTGACCCTTTAAATGGCTTAAAAGAGAACGTTATTGTTGGTAGATTGGTTCCAGCTGGAACTGGTCACATCAAAAATAAATGGAATGAAAATGCCATTGCGGCTGACAATAAATTTTTAGCCGATCAGGAAAAAATTGAGCCTGTAGAAGTTACTGAAACTCCAGCAAATTAATAAAAAAAACACGTTTAACTTGTAGTTTTAGTTTGACAATCATAGATTTAATAGTATTTTGACGCTGTTTTTGGTTGGAATGTAGTACCTACTTTACGGAACTAAACGCTGCCACAAAATAACCTGTCAGTTATTTTCATTCAAAAATAAATTAATTAATTAATTAAAAAATTTATGCCAACTATTAACCAGTTGTTAAGAAAGAAAAGAACTAGACCAGTCGCAAGAAATAAAGTTCCTGCACTTGAAAAACAACCTTTAAAAAGAGGTGTGTGTCTTAAAGTTTACACAACAACTCCTAAAAAACCGAACTCTGCATTAAGAAAAGTTGCAAGAGTTAGACTTTCAAATGGTTTTGAAGTTACAGCTTACATTGGTGGTGAAGGTCATAATCTCCAGGAACACTCAGTAGTTTTAATTAGAGGTGGTCGTGTTAAAGATTTACCTGGTGTTCGTTATCATATTCTTAGAGGAAATCTAGATACTCAAGCTGTTGCAGATAGAAAGAAACGTAGATCTTTGTATGGAACTAAAAAAGGTAAATAATTATGTCTAGAAAAAAAACACAACCAAAAAAAGTTGTCACTCCAGATCCTATTTTTAAATCAACCATTATTCCAAAACTAATTAACTCAATTATGTATGATGGAAAAAAAGTTGTTGCTGAAAAAATTGTATATGAAGCAATTGAAAAAATTAAATCAAAAACTAAAGAAGAGCCAATTAATGTGTTTAACGAAGCTATTAATAATATCAAACCTACTGTAGAAGTTAGATCTCGTAGAGTTGGTGGTGCAACGTACCAAGTTCCTGTTGAAGTTAAAAACAATCGTGCTCAAGCACTTGCTATTAGATGGTTAGTTGACGCTTCAAGAAAAAGAAAAGACAAACATATGTCTGATAAAATTTTTAACGAACTGTATGACGCGTATGAAAAAAAGGATCAGCAGTTAAAAAAAGAGAAGATGTACATAAAATGGCTGAGTCGAATAAGGCTTTTGCTCATTTTAGGTGGTAAAAAAAATTATGGCTAGAATTAATACATTAGACACATATCGTAATATTGGAATTATGGCGCATATTGATGCTGGTAAAACTACTACTACTGAAAGAATTTTGTATTACACTGGAAAAAGTCACAAAATTGGCGAAGTTCATGATGGTGCGGCAACAATGGATTGGATGGAGCAAGAACAAGAAAGAGGAATTACAATTACCTCCGCTGCAACTACTTGTTTCTGGAACGATCATAGAATTAATATTATTGATACCCCAGGTCACGTAGATTTTACTATTGAAGTTGAAAGATCATTAAAAGTTTTAGATGGTGCTGTATGTGTTTTTGACGGTGTTGCTGGTGTTGAGCCTCAATCAGAAACAGTATGGAGACAAGCTGATAAATACAAAGTTCCAAGAATTTGCTTTGTAAATAAACTAGATAGAACTGGTGCAGATTTTTATAGATGTGTGGATATGATTAGAGATAGACTTGGTTGCAAACCTCTAGTTATACAAGTCCCAATTGGTATGGAAGCAGATTTAGTTGGAGTTGTTGACTTAGTTAAGATGAAAGCCCAGGTTTGGAAAAATGAGGCTTTAGGTGCAGAGTGGGAATACAAAGAGATTCCTGATGATTTAAAAGAGATTTCTCAAAAATATAGAACCGAGCTTGTTGAAACTGCTGTTGAGCAAGATGAAAAATTAATGGAAAGTTATTTAAATGGCGAAGAAATTAAAGAAGAAGATTTAGTTAAATGCATAAGAAAAGGAACGCTAAATTTTAGCTTTGTTCCAATAACTACTGGTTCAGCATTTAAAAACAAAGGTGTTCAGCCGTTACTTGATGCAGTTATTAACTATCTCCCAAGTCCTGTTGATATCGGTTCTATTAATGGAACAAAACCGGGAACTGAAGATGTAGTTGAAATGAAATTTGATGATGGAGCTGGTTTTTCAGCTTTAGCTTTTAAAGTTGCGAACGATCCATTTGTTGGATCATTAACTTTTATAAGAATTTACTCTGGAACAATTAAAACTGGAACTGCAGTTTATAATACTTCAAAAGAAAAAGAGGAAAGAGTTGGCAGAATGCTTTTAATGCATGCAAATTCTAGAGAGGATATTAAGGAGGCAAATGCTGGTGATATCGTTGCATTAGCTGGTCTTAAATTCACAATAACTGGTCACACTTTATGTGATGAGGCTAACCCAGTTTTACTTGAGCCAATGGAGTTTCCTGAGCCAGTAATTGAAATTGCTGTTGAACCTAAAACAAAAGCTGACCAAGAAAAAATGGGTGAAGCTTTAGCTAGATTAGCAAAAGAAGATCCTTCATTTAGGGTGACTTCAGATGAAGAATCTGGTCAAACAATAATTAAAGGTATGGGAGAACTACACCTAGACATTATTGTTGATCGAATGAAAAGAGAATTTAATGTTGAGGCTAATATTGGAGCACCTCAGGTTGCTTACCGTGAAACTATTCAAAATGCATCTGAGTTTGAGTATACACACAAAAAACAAAGTGGTGGTGCTGGACAGTTTGCTAAAGTTAAACTTTTAGTAGAACCTCAAGAGCCAGGTAAAGGAAGAGAAGTTGATAGCAAAATTAAAGGTGGATCAATTCCTAAAGAATTTATTCCAGGTGTTGAGAAGGGTATTGAAACAATATCTGATGGTGGAATTTTAGCTGGATTTCCAATGATTGATTATAAAGTTACAATTTTAGATGGATTACACCATGATGTTGATTTAGTGTTCTTGCATTTGAACTTGCTGGTAGAGCTTGCTTTAAAGAAGCTTGTACTAGAGGTGGATTAAAATTATTAGAACCAGTAATGAGAGTTGAGGTTGTAACTCCTGAAGATTATATGGGCGATGTTATTGGTGACTTAAATAGTAGAAGAGGTCAAATAAGTGAACAAGAAAGCAGAGGAAATGCGACCGTTATAACTGCAATGGTTCCTTTAGCGAATATGTTTGGATATATAAACAGCTTAAGATCAATGTCTCAAGGAAGAGCCCAATACTCAATGTTCTTTGATCATTACTCTAAAGTCCCACAAAATGTGCAAGATGAAGTAACTAAAAAGATTGCTGGATAATTATTATGGAAAAACAAAATATTAGAATTAAATTAAGAGCCTACGATAATAAGATTCTAGATGCATCTACAGAAGAAATCGTGAATACTGTCAAAAGAACTGGAGCGACTATCAAGGGTCCAATACCTTTACCAACTAGAATTGAAAAATATACAGTTCTTAAAGGTCCACATATTGATAAAAAAAGTAGAGAGCAATTTGAAACTAGAACACATAAAAGATTAATCGATATTATTGAGCCTACTCCTCAAACTGTAGAGGCTTTAATGAAACTTGATTTAGCATCTGGTGTTGATGTGGAGATAAAAATTTAATTATGACTGAAATAGCCTTAGTTGGAAAAAAAATAGGTATGACAAGAGAGTTTTATAAAACTGGTCGTTTAGTTCCTGTTACAGTAATCAAAATGGAAAAAGCTAGAGTTATTAGTGTAATTGAAGAAGAGAAACGTGGATATAAAGCTATACAATTAGGCTTTGGTAACATTAAAAACTCAAAACTTACAAAAGCAATGAAGGGTATGTATGCTAAAAAAAATACTGAAGCAAAGAAAAAATTAAAAGAATTTAGAGTAAAAGATACAGAACCATACAAAGAAGGTAATGAATTTGGTTTAGAAATTTTTAATGAAGTTAAATTTGTTGATACCACTTCAAAAACTATTGGAAAAGGTTTTGCTGGAGCAATGAAAAGACACAACTTTGGTGGTTTAAGAGCTACACACGGTGTCTCTGTTTCACATAGATCTCATGGCTCAACAGGTCAAAGACAAGATCCTGGTAAAGTTTTTAAAGGAAAAAAAATGGCTGGTCATATGGGGGACAGAGTTAGAACTATGCTAAATTTAGAGATAATTAAAACTGATTTAGAAAATGAATTATTATACTTAAAAGGCTCAATACCAGGTTCTAAGAACTCAGAAGTATTAGTAAAACAATCAGTTAAGGTTATTAATAAACTTACTGTTAAAGAAAAAATTGCTGCCGCTGAAGAGGCTAAAAAAACACCAGATAAAAAGAAAAGATAATGAAAATTGATAAAATAAATTTAGATGGAAAAAAAGACTTGATTGAAGTTTTGGATAAAATTTTTTCAGCAAAGATAAATAAAAAATTGGTAGATAACGTTCTATATAAAACTAATGCTAACTACAAAGGTAGACACGCTAAAACAAAACAACAGAATGAAATTGCAGGATCTACTTCAAAAATTTATGCTCAAAAAGGAACGGGTGGAGCACGTCATGCGAGTAGAAAAGCTCCTATATTTGTTGGTGGTGGTGTAGCACATGGTCCAAAAGGTCAACTAGCTTATAAAAAAAGAAAACTTAACAAAAGTGAAAAAAAATTAAGCGTAGCATCACTAATTACCGAAAAGAATAAACTTAATAATTTATTAATCTTTAGTGATTTTGCTACTGAAATTAAAAAAACTAAAGAAATGCACTCAATCATTAAAAAATTTAATTTAAATCATTCATTAATAATTCTTGATAAGATTTCAAAAGATAAAGTTGAAAAATCAATGAGAAACATACCAAATGTTAAGGTTACTGACGTAAACCACTTTAGCGCCTTCGATATTATTAAATTTAAAAAAGTTGTGTTTACTGAAAGTTCAATAAAAGAACTAGAAAAGAGATATTCTTAAAATGGATAAGATACATTTATACGATAAAATTTTATCACCAATGCTAACTGAAAAGACAACAAATCTTTCTGAGCAAAATAAGATTGTATTTAAAGTTCCGAGAGAAGCTAACAAAACAAATTTAAAAAAAAATATTGAAAAAATTTTTAAAGTAAATGTTATTAAAATTAACATAATTAATAAACAAAACAGAAAAGTTGTTAAACGAGGGAAAAAAGTAAATATTCAAGGATATAAAAAAGCAATTATAACTTTAAAAAAAGGTCAAAGTATCGATCTAACAACAGGAATTTAAATAATGGCATTAAAAACATTCAAACCATATACAAAATCTACTAGAGGAACAGTTCTTGTTGATAGAACGGGTCTATGGAAGGGTAAACCTTTTAAAATGCTTGTTGAGCCTAAAAATTCAATGCGTGGAAGAAATAACAATGGTCATATCACTTCTAGAAATATGTCAGGTGGTGGGCATAAGAAGATGTATAGACTTGTAGATTTTTATAGAAAAAAATTTGACGTGCCCGGCACAGTTGAGCGTATCGAGTACGACCCAAACAGATCATGTTATATTATGTTAATTAAGTTTGAAGACGGAACTCATTTTTATTATTTAGCACCTCAAAAAATTAACGTTGGTGATGTTGTTGAAAATGGCTCTGCAAAAGAAATCAAAGTTGGTAATTGTATGCCGTTAAGAGATATTCCAGTTGGTGTAAACGTTCATAACGTTGAATTGCAACCAGGTGGTGGTGGAAAAATAGCTAGATCTGCTGGTACCTCTGTGACTATAAGTGGTTTAGATGGTAATTATTCATTGGTTAAAATGACCTCTGGCGAAGTTAGAAGAATAGACTTCAAGATGCATGGCAACAATCGGTGTCTTGTCAAATCCAGATCAAAAAAATATTAAGATTGGTAAAGCTGGAAGATCAAGATGGCTAGGTAGAAGACCTCATACAAGAGGAGTTGTAATGAATCCAGTTGATCACCCGCACGGTGGTGGTGAAGGTAAGAGTGCTGGTGGTAGACATCCAGTATCTCCGACAGGCCAAGGTGCAAAAGGATTAAAAACAAGAACAAACGCAAGAACAGATAAGTTTATTGTTAAAAGAAGAAACAAAAGAAAGGATACTAAAAAATAATGGCTAGATCAGTATGGAAAGGTCCTTTTGTCGAAGAGAGCTTAATTAAAAAAGTTGAAAAACAAAAATTAGACCCAAAAAAAATGCCAATTAAAACTTGGTCAAGAAAATCTACTATAATTCCTGAATTTATTGGTGTTAGTTTTTTGATTTATAATGGGAAAAAATTTATACCTGTTACCATTTCTGAAGATATGGTTGGACACAAACTTGGTGAGTTTTCACCAACAAGAACATTTTTTGGACATACGCCTGCAGATAAAAAGGCAAAACCAGCAACAGCTAAGAAATAACCATGAATAAGAAAAAGAAAATTAATAGAATTAAAGTAGATACTGTTAGATCAGTAAATAACAATATTAGATCTAGTGTAAGAAAACTCAATCCAATTCTTAAAGCAATTGTTGGAAAAAAAGTTGATGTTGCTATTAGAGAATTACAATTTTCAGCAAAAAGAATAACTAGAGAGATTAGGAAAACAGTTTCATCAGCTATTGCTAATGCTGAAAATAATAATCAATATGATATTGATAAGTTAATTGTTAAAGAAGCTTATTGTGGAAAAAAAGTTGTTATGAAAAGATTTAGACCTAGAGCAAAAGGTAGAGCTGCACCAATTTTAAAACCATATTCAACAATTACAATTATATTATCAGAAGCAAAACAAATGGAAAGTCATGGGACAAAAAGTTAATCCGATAGGTTTTAGACTTGGTGTGAATAGAGGTTGGGACTCTGTTTGGTATGCTAAAAAGAAAGATTTTGGAAACTATCTAATTGAAGATTTTAAAATTAGGGCCTATATCAAGAAAAATGTAGTTAACTCTGGTGTATCAAAAGTAATGATAGAGAGAACTTCAAATAAATGTTTTGTTACAATTTACACTTCAAGACCAGGGTTTGTTATTGGTAAAAAAGGTAGTGATATTGATAAAATTAAAAACAATTTATCTAAATTTACAAGCAATGAAGTATCTTTAAATATTAAAGAAGTTAAAAAACCTGAAACTAATGCTTTTTTAGTAGCTGAAAATATTGCACAACAACTAGTAAAAAGAATATCATATAGAAGAGCAATGAAGAGAGCCATGCAGTCTTGTATGAGATTAGGTGCCAAGGGTATTAAGGTTGCAATAAGTGGTAGACTTGGTGGTAACGAAATCGCAAGAACAGAGTGGTTGAGAGAGGGCAGTATTCCTTCTCATACATTAAGAGCAGATATTGATTACGATGAAGCAGAGGCTTTAACAACATTTGGAATTATTGGAATTAAAGTTTGGATTTACAAAGGTGAAGTTTTTGCAAGGGAATTTAGCCAGGAAACAAATAAAGTTATACCTAAAGAGGTTAAAGAGTAATTATGTTACAGCCAGTAAGAACAAAATATAGAAAAGCTCACAAAGGTAGAATTCATGGAACAGCTACACGTGCTGCGAAGATCAATTATGGATCATTTGCTTTAAAAGCTATGGCTCCTGAAAGAATTATTGGTAAACAAATTGAAGCTGCAAGGGTTGCTTTAACTAGACACATGAAAAGACAAGGACGTGTTTGGACTAGAATTTTTCCAAATATACCAGTTTCAAAAAAACCTGTTGAAGTAAGAATGGGTAAAGGTAAAGGTGCTCCTGAATATTGGGCATGCAGAGTTAAACCTGGTAGAATTTTGTTTGAAATTGATGGTGTTTCAGAAGCAATTGCAAAAGAAGCTCTTTATAAAGCGTCTGCTAAATTACCTATTAAAACTAAGTTTATAAAAAGATTTGCATAATATGAAAAAACAAGAAATTAAAAAATTATCTAAAGACGAAGTTTTAAAAAACATAGATAAATTGAAAAAAGATTTATTTAATTTTAGATTTCAAAGAATTAATTCTGAAATTAAAGACCCATCAAAAATTGGACAAACAAAAAAAACAATTGCAAGGTTAAAAACTATACTAAAAGGAAAATTAAATGCCTAAAAAAATATTAACAGGAGTAGTTACCAGTGATAAGCCCAATAAAACTATTACTGTAGCTGTTGAGAGAAAATACTCACATCCAGTATTAAAAAAAGTGGTTAAGGTTCAAAAAAAATATAATGCACATGATGAAAATAATAAATTTAAAACTGGAGATAAGGTTTCGATTATTGAATGTAAACCATTTTCAAAAAATAAAAAATTTCAAGTAATGGATGATTCTAAATGATACAGGTACAAACTGAAATGTTAGTGGCAGACAACACTGGTGCAAAAAGAATTGAATGTATTAAGGTTCTAGGTGGATCAAAACGTAGATATGCTAGTATTGGTGATACAATCGTCGTTGCTGTAAAAGAAGCGATACCAAAGGGTAAAGTTAAAAAAGGCTCTGTACACAAAGCAGTTGTAGTTCGTGTTAAATATGGAATTCATAGAGAAGATGGTTCAAAAGTTAAATTTGATAACAATGCAGCAGTTTTAGTTGATGACAAAGGTGAACCTGTTGGAACTAGAATTTTTGGACCTGTTACAAGAGAATTAAGAAATAAAGGTCAAATGAAAATAATTTCATTAGCTCCAGAGGTATTATAAAATGATTAAAAAAGGTTCTAAAGTAAAAGTATTAACTGGAAGAGATAAAAAAAAAGAAGGTGAGGTTATTGAAATAGATAGACCTAACAGTAGAGCAAAAGTTCAAGGAATTAATATTGTGAAAAAACATGTTAAAACTACAAAAGAAAAAAAAGGTGGAATTATTTCCAAAGAAAGTTTTATACATATTTCAAACCTTGCACTTATTGATGTAAAAGAAAAAATTAAAAAAACTGAGGCTAAAAAATAATGACACCAAGATTAAAAGAACTTTATTATAAAGAAATTCAACCTGCTCTTAAAGAGCAATTAGGTTTTAAAAATACTTTTCAGGGACCAAAACTTGTTAAAGTTGTTATTAATATGGGCCTAGGTCTTGATGGTGCAGATGCTAAAATTATGAAATCGACTGAAGAAGATTTAGGAAAAATTACCGGACAAAAACCTACGGTTACAAAATTTAAGAAATCAGTTGCTAACTTTAAAACAAGAAAAGGTACCAATGCAGGTTTAAAAGTTACCCTAAGAGGTAATAAAATGTATGAGTTTATTGATAGACTAGTTAATATTGCGTTACCAAGAATTAAAGATTTTAGAGGTCTATCTCCCAAAGGTTTTGATAAATTTGGTAATTATACTTTTGGAATTAAAGAACATATAATTTTTCATGAAGTTAATTTTGATAGAATAGACAAAATTAGAGGTCTTGATGTTGTGGTTGTAATTGCTGCTATAAACAAAGATCATAGTTTTGCTCTTCTAGAGAAATTAAATTTTCCATTTATTAAAAAAGGAGACAATTAGAAATGGCTAAAGTAAGTGCAGTTCAAAAAAACGATAAAAGAATTAAACTTTCAGATAGATTGTTTAAAAAAAGATTAGCTTTAAAAAAAATCATCATGGATAAGAAAATTTCTCTTGAAGAAAGATTTAAAGCACAACAAAAATTATCTAATTTACCTCGAAATTCAGCTAAAAATAGAGTGATGAATAGATGTCAAATTACTGGAAGACCACACGGTGTTTACAGAAAATTAAAAATATCAAGAATAGCTTTAAGGGACTTAGGATTGCATGGATTAATTCCAGGCATGACGAAGTCAAGCTGGTAGAAAGGAATATATGAGCTTAAGTGACCCGATAGGGGATATGATCGCAAGAATAAAAAATGCTTTAGTGAGAAATCACAAGAAAGTTGCACTGCCTTCTTCTAACTTTAAAGTGAAAATTGCAGATATTTTAAAAAATGAGGGTTTTATTAAAGAATATAAAATTGATACTGAAGATAAAAAACCAGTTTTATCTATAGACCTTAAATATTATTCAGGGAATCCAGTTATTAGCACATTTGAAAGAGTGTCAAAGCCAGGAAGAAGAATTTTTTCAAGTGCTGACAGTTTACCAAAAATTAATGGTGGGCTTGGTGTGGCAATAGTTTCTACTCCAAAGGGTGTTATGACAGATGTTGATGCTAGAAAACAAAAAGTCGGTGGTGAAATAATCTGTAAGGTATTTTAATGTCTAAAATTGGTAAAATAAGTATTTCAATTCCTGAAAAAGTTAAAGCAGTGCTATCTGGTAACGTGCTTAATATTGAAGGACCATTAGGGAAAAAATCTTTTAATGTTGATTTAGAAATGTTTAATATTGATATTACTGAAGGAAAAGAGATATCAATCAAACCAAAGAAAGTTGACCAAAATTCAAAAAGACTATGGGGAATGAATAGAAGTTTAATAAATAATGCTGTTATTGGCTCTAGTACTGGATATGAAAAAATATTAGAGTTAGTCGGTGTTGGTTATAGAGCTGCGCTAAAAGAAAAACAATTAAATCTACAGCTGGGTTATAGTCATGATATTAATTTTGATATACCAGATGGTATTAAAATTGTTGTTGAAAAACAAACGACTGTTAAAGTTAGCGGATCTGACAAACAACAAGTTGGTATGGTTTGTTCAAAAATTAAATCTTTTAGAAAGCCAGAACCTTATAAAGGTAAGGGCATTAGAGAAAAAGGTCAGTATATATTAAGAAAAGAAGGAAAGAAAAAATAATGAAATTAAATGCAATCCAAAGAAAAAAATTTAGAGTAACTAATAAAGTTAAAAATGTTTCTTCTCCTGATAGATTTAGACTAAGTATTTCAAGGTCTTTAAAAAATATATCTGCACAAATCATTGATGATGTTAAAAATATTACCTTACTTTCTTCTTCTTCTATTGAAAAAGATGTTAAAGCTATGAGTAAAGTTAATAAGACCGATATTTCTAAAATTGTTGCTGAAAAATTAGCAAAAAAAGCAGTAGAAAAAAAGATAACAAAAATCTATTTTGATAGAGGTGTTTATAAATATCACGGTAGAGTTAAGGCATTTGCTGAAACGTTACGTAAAAATGGAATGGAATTTTAATTATGGACTTTAAAAAGAAAATTGACGATGGAATTTTAGAAAAATTAGTTCACATTAATAGAATAACTAAAGTTGTAAAAGGTGGACGTAGATTTGGTTTTTCAGCATTAGTTGTTGTTGGAAATCAAGAAGGTAAAATTGGTATAGCACATGCGAAAGCTAAACAAGTTCCAGATGCAATTAAAAAAGCAAATGAAACTGCTAGAAGAAAATTAATCCATATACCTTTAAGAGAAGGTAGAACTATACACCACGATGTTTACGGTAAAGATGGTGCAGGTAAGATTATTTTAAGATCAGCTCCAAAAGGAACTGGTATTATTGCTGGGGGTCCAGTAAGAGCAGTTTGTGAAGTTTTAGGAATTAAGGATATAGTTGCTAAATCAATGGGAACATCAAACCCTCACAACATGATAAGAGCTACAATGAAGGCTCTTTCAAAACAAAATTCACCAAAACATATAGCAACAATTAGAAATAAAAAAATTTCTGACGTAATTGAAAAAAGAGGATAATGAGCACATTAAATACTACAGGAAAAGTTTTATATAAAAAAAAAATGAGAGTTGGTAGAGGTATCGGTTCTGGAAAAGGTAAAACTTCTGGAAGAGGAGTTAAGGGTCAAAAATCTAGATCTGGTGTTGCTATTAAAGCTTTTGAAGGTGGTCAAATGCCTTTATATAGAAGATTACCTAAAAGAGGCTTTAATGCAATTAAGAGATACCAAGCCGTTATAGCAATAATGAATTTGGAAAAAATTCAATCATATATTGATGAAAAAACAATTAATTCAAGCGATGTAATAAACATGGCTTTACTTATTAAATTGAAATTAATTAATAAGAATTCTCAAAAATTAAAAATACTAGGCACAGGTGACATTAAAGATAAAGTTAGCATTGAAGCTGATCTAATATCAAAAGCTGCTGTAGTTAAATTAGAAAAAGCAGGCGGCACAATACAATTGAAAAAATAATTAAGATATTATGAGTGCATCTTCTCAAACTAATGATCTTAAAAATCGAATAATCTTTACAATTTTTATCCTAGCAGTTTATAGATTTGGTACTTTTGTGCCAATTCCAGGTATTGACCCAGAGCAATTACAAACAATGATGAGTGGTAATCAAAAAGGATTACTTGGAATGTTTAATGTTTTTTCAGGTGGAGCCGTAAGTAGAATGGCTATATTTGCACTTGGAATCATGCCTTATATTTCATCTTCAATTATAGTTCAGTTGTTAACTGGCGTATCTGATTATTTTAAAAATTTAAAGGCACAAGGTGAAACTGGAAGAGCAAAAATCACTCAAATCACAAGGTATGGAACAGTTATTCTTGCTACTATTCAGGGTTATGGATTATCTATAGGTTTACAATCTTCTGCCGATCTAGTTATTAATCCAGGGTTATTTTTTACTGTAACAGCGGTCTCAACTATTGTTGCTGGTACAATGTTTTTAATGTGGCTGGGTGAACAAATAACGCAAAGAGGTATTGGTAATGGTATTTCATTGATTATTTTTGCTGGTATTGTTGCTGAAATTCCACGTGCTTTAGTTACCACATTTGAACTTGGTAGAACTGGTGCAGTATCTACAATTATGATTATAGGAATTTTTGTATTATTGGTTGCAACCATATTGTTCATTGTTTTCATGGAGAGAGCATTAAGAAAAATTTTAATAAACTATCCTAAAAGACAAATGGGAAATAAAATGTATGGTGGTGAATCTTCTCATTTACCTTTAAAAATTAACCAAGCTGGTGTTATACCAGCTATTTTTGCATCTGCTTTATTGCTATTACCTGTGACTTTTTCTAATTTTAGTTTTTCAGACAATGACACATTTTTAAACTTAAGTTCATACTTTACACAAGGGCAACCCCTTTACATGTTGCTATACGCTTCTGGAATAATATTTTTTACTTTTTTCTATACATCGATAACATTTAATCCAACTGAGACAGCTGATAATTTAAGAAAATATGGTGGCTTTGTTCCTGGGATTAGACCTGGTGAAAACACTGCTTTGTATATTGATAAAATTGTAATAAAACTTACAACAATAGGTGCGCTGTATTTAACAATAGTTTGTTTAATGCCAGAATTTTTAATTGCCAATTATCCAATACCTTTTTACCTAGGTGGAACTTCTATTTTAATTGTTGTTGTAGTTGCAATTGATACTGTTACACAAATCCAAACTAGATTGATGAGCTCTCAATATGAGCAATTAGTTAAAAAAACTAAATTCGGAAAATAACTAAGTGAATATAATTCTTTTTGGTCCTCCAGGTGCAGGCAAAGGGACTCAAGCTCAATCTATAGTCAAAAAATACAATTATTTTCAACTTTCAACAGGAAACCTATTAAGAGATGAGGTTAAATCTAAAACTGAACTTGGAGCTGATATTGAAAAGTTGATATCTAATGGAAAATTCGTTTCAGATGAAATTGTAAACACCTTATTGAGACAATCTCTAACTAATTTAAAATATAGAGACAGAATTATTTTTGACGGATATCCAAGAAATGTTGAGCAAGCTACTAACTTGGAAATTACATTAAAAGAGTTTAATCAAACAATAGGTCATATTATATTTTTAAATGTCTCAAGAGACATCATTGAAAAGCGTATTATGGGCAGAATGACCTGTGAAAAATGTAATATGACGTTAAACGAATATTTTAATAAAGACCAAATAGAGCTTCACCCATGTGGTGTTGAGTATTTAAAGAAAAGAAAAGACGATAATCTCGATATTATTATCTCTAGATATGACACTTATATGTCCTCTACAAAACCAGTATTAGATTTCTATTCAAAAAATTCAAATTTCACAGAAATCGATGGTGCGTGTGAAATTGATCAAATAACCAATAAAATCAATGAAATTCTTAAGGTTTAAGAAGTTGACTTTGGAACATCTTCTTATATAAAAGGCTAAATTTATTCTCAAAAATATGGCTCGTATAGCAGGTGTAAACATTCCACAAAATAAACTCGTCTACATAGGACTAACGTATATCTATGGTATTGGTAATAAATTTTCTAGCCAAATTTGTACTTCTCTAGAAATTCCTAAAGCAAAAAGAATTAACGAACTTACTGACGAAGATATTTTAAAAATTAGAGAATATATTGATGCAAATTTTAAAGTAGAAGGTGATCTTAGAAGAGATTATTCTTTAACTATTAAAAGATTAATTGACCTTGCATGCTATAGAGGATCTAGACACAGAAAAAAACTTCCTGTTAGAGGACAAAGAACAAGATGTAATGCAAGAACAAGAAAAGGTAAAGCAATCGCAATTGCTGGTAAAAAATTAACTCCACTTAAAAAATAATTAATTTATGGCTAAAGTAGATAAAGTTGAAAATAAAGAAGCTGTTGTAGAAAAAAAAGTTGATAAAAAATCCAAGAAAAGCTCTTATTCCAAAAAGAAGAAAATAAAAAAACATATTCTTAATGGTATTGCTTACGTACAGTCTACTTTTAACAATACAATAATTTCAATTGCAGATACTAATGGGAATGTAATTTCTTGGGCATCTGCTGGACAAAAAGGTTTTAAGGGTTCAAGAAAATCAACACCGTATGCTGCACAAATTGCTGCAGATTCTGCAGCCTCTAAGGCGCTAGAGTTTGGAATGAAAACATTAACTGTGCAAGTTAAAGGACCTGGTTCAGGTAGAGAAACTGCCTTGAGAGCTTTACAAGCGAAAGGATTTAAGATTCTTTCAATAAAAGATACAACACCAATGCCACATAACGGCGTAAGACCACCAAAGAAAAGGAGAGTTTAATAAATGGAAAGTTTAAATGTAAATGCTAAAAATTGGAAAGCATTAATTAAACCAGCTCAATTAGATGTTAAAATTAGTGATGACAAATCACATGCAAAAATTATTGCTGAACCTTTAGAAAAAGGATACGGCTTAACTTTAGGTAATTCTTTAAGAAGAATTTTACTTTCATCAATAAGAGGTGCTGCTGTAACTTCAATTCAAATTGATGGTGTTTTACATGAATTTACATCGATTAAAGGTGTTAGAGAAGATGTTACTGACATAGTTTTAAACGTTAAATCATTAGCTTTAAAAAGCTCTTCGGATGGTACTAAAAAACTTATTTTAGATGCTAAAGGTCCTGGAGAAATCAAAGCTTCTGACATAGTGCCAGTTCCTGATATTGAAATTTTAAATCCTGATTTAGTTATTTGTAATTTGGATGAAAATACACATTTTCACATGGAGATGAATGTTGGAACAGGTAAGGGGTACGTACCAGCAGTGATGAATAAGCCAGAAGAGCCACCTTTAGGTTTAATTGCTATAGATTCTTTATATAGCCCAGTTAAGAAGGTTTCTTACTCTATAAGCACTGCAAGGGAAGGAAAAGCTTTAGATTATGATAAATTAATTATGGAAGTTGAAACTAACGGATCAATTTCTGCAGAAGATGCTGTTGCTTATTCTGCTAGAATTTTCCAAGATCAGCTAAATATGTTTGTTAATTTTGACGAACCTGTTGAAGCACCAATAAAAGAAGTTTCATCTGAGCCTGAATTCAATAAGAATTTATTAAGAAAAGTTGATGAGCTTGAATTATCTGTGCGTTCTATGAATTGTCTTAAAAATGATAATATCATTTACATTGGAGATTTAGTTCAAAAGTCAGAAGGTGAAATGCTTAGAACACCTAACTTTGGAAGAAAATCACTTAATGAAATAAAAGAAGTTTTAACTGGTATGTCTTTATATTTAGGTATGGAAATACCAAACTGGCCACCAGAAAACATAGCTGAAATGTCTAAAAAGTTAGAGGAGCAAATCTAATGAGACACGGAATGGCTAATAAAAAGTTAAATAGAACTTCTGAACATAGAAAAGCTTTATTGAAGAATATGCTTAATTCTTTAATAAAATATGAGCAGATAACTACAACGCTTCCAAAAGCCAAATTCTTAAAACCTCAAGCTGATAAAATCATAACTTTAGGAAAAAAAGAAACCCTTCAAACGACAAAAATGTTAATGTCTAAGTTACAAGACATAACATCTACAAATAAAGTTAAAAAAACATTATCAAAAAGATATGTAGCAAGAAATGGTGGTTATACTAGAATTATCAAAGCTGGCTTTAGATATGGTGATAATGCACCTATGGCTGTAATTGAATTTGTAGATAGAGATGTTGAAGCAAAAAGAGTGGATAGGAAGAAAAAAGATCCAGCAAAAGATAAAACTGAAGAAAAAAAATTAGCTACTGCTTAATTTTTTATATAAAATCATACCATCATGAAAAAGTCTTTTAACGTTGATTCAACGTTTAACGATATGCGTATCGACAGGTGGATACGTAACAACCTAGGTAATTACCCACAAGGCCTAATCGAGAAAAGTTTGAAGAGTGGAAAAGTTAAGATTAATAGTAAAAAAATAAAAAGTTCTCATAAAGTAAAGACAGGGGACATTATAGATTTATTTAATTTTGATTTTAAAGAAACAATTGTTCAAAAAACAATTAAATTTGTGCCTTCAGAAGAAGTTATTAAAGAGAATGAAGAATTAATAATTGATAACAATGATGATTTCATTGTTCTTAATAAAAGTTCTGGTATTTCAGTTCAAGGTGGTACTAAATCTAAAAAAAATCTTGTAGATATATTTGCACGTAGCGAAATTTTTCAAGACACAAAACCATTTTCTGTACATAGACTTGATAAAGATACATCTGGAGTTTTTATTATGGCAAAGCATAGACAATCTGCCCAGTTATTAACTTCTTTATTTAGACTTAGAAAAGTTCATAAAACTTATTTGGCCATATGTCATGGAGAATTGCAGAAAGACTCTGGTGAGTGGAATGATGATTTAACTAGATATGACAATGATAGGGAGGTGGTTGAAAAAGCTAGAACTCTTTACAAGGTATTAGATAAAAATTCTATATGTAGTCTTGTTGAAATGAAGCCAATTACAGGAAGAAAGCATCAATTAAGAAAACAGCTTTACGCAGTAGGGTGCCCAATCTATGGGGATCAAAAATATAAATTTAGTAACACCGATAAAGCAATAAATAAAAATTTAATGCTTCATTCATACCAAATTAAATTTATGATTAATGATAAAAAATATACTTATACTGCATTGTTACCAGATTATTTTAAAAAACTTTTGAAAACAAAAAGACTTAGATTTCCAAATTCTTAGAAAACGTATCAATAATAATCTTATCTAAATCCTTATAGTCTTGGTCTTTAATTTTTTTAAGATTGATTACACCTTTATCAGAAATACCACATGGAATAATGTTTTTATATTTTGAAAGATCGTTATTAATATTTATTGCAAATCCATGATATGCTATCCACTTACTTACCCTCACACCTATTGCTGCAACTTTGTTAATTTCACCTTTATGGTCAGTCCAAATACCAATATTTTTTGGATCGCCAAATGTCTTAATATTAAATTTTGATAAGCTGTCAATAATTGTCTCTTCAATTAAAGTTATAAATTTTCTAATATCTTTTTTTCTTTTTTTTAGATCTATAACAAAATAACAAATCATTTGACCCGGACCATGATAGGTAATTTTTCCTCCACGATTTGTTTTTATTAGATTTATATCTTTATTAAGAATTTCTTTTTCTTTATAACTAGTACCAGCTGAATAAACCTCTTCATGTTCTAATATCCATATTAAATCCTCTTTTTGACCACTGTTTATCTCTAACAATCTTTCTTCAAGGAGTTTTATTGCATCCTCGTATTTTATCGGTTTTATTGACTTTTTAATCTCTATATTCATTTATAAATTGTATTATTCTTATTATACACTATTAGTGCGAAACTGATTTATAGGTAAATTTATGTCTTTAATAAAAAAAATAAAAGATAAAAAAGTTAATTTTGAGTTTAATAAAGAGTACATAAAAGTTGTTACTTCAAAGATAACTAACAATGATGCTCAATTTATTACGAATTCTTTTAATGAAATGCACCCAGCTGATGCAGCTGATATAATTGAACACCTTGGTCAAAATGACAGAGAAAGTTTAATAAAACTTAATAATTTTAATATAGATCCAGAAGTTTTTATTGAGTTAAATGAGTCAGTACAGTCTGAAATCATAGCATATCTGTCACCTGATACTATTGTTAGACTATTAAAAAACCTTGAATCTGACGATGCGATATCAATTTTAGAAAATGTTGACGAAAAAGATAAGAATACAATATTAAGTTCTTTACCTCCAAAAGATAGATTTGCTTTATTAGAAAGCTTAAGTTACCCGGAGGACACAGCAGCTAGAATAATGCAACGTGAGTTTACAGCCGTCCCTAGTAATTGGTCTGTTGGCCAAACGATTGATTATTTAAGAGAAAATAAAGATTTACCTGAAGAATTTTTAGAAATTTTCATTATAGATGAAGGTTTTAAGCCAATTGGAACTGTTCCATCATCGAAAGTTTTAACAACTTCAAGAGAAACTAAAATGCTTTCTATTATGTCAGAATCTCAGCTACTTATTCCTGTAGATATGGATAAAGAGGAGGTTGGTAACGTATTTGAAAACTATAACTTAAATTCAGCAGCTGTTGTCGATAAATCAAATAAGTTAGTTGGTATGATTATGTATGATGATGTCCTAACTGTATTAAAAGAAGAAGCTGAAGAAGATGCTTTAAGATTAGCTGGTGTAGGTGATGAAGAAATTACTGACGGTGTGTTTAAGAAAACTAGAAGAAGATTTAATTGGCTTTTATTAAATCTATTTACTGCATTTCTTGCAACATGGGTGATTAGTCTGTTTGGTGCAACAATCGAACAAATGGTTGTTCTTGCATTTTTAATGCCAATTGTTGCTTCTATGGGGGGTAATGCTGGTATGCAAACTTTAGCTGTTACTGTAAGAACTTTAGCTACTAATGATTTAACTAAAAATAACTTCACACAAAATATTTTAAAAGAATTTAATATTGGTGTTTTGAATGGAATTATTTTTGCAATAATTAGTGCTTTCATCGTGCACTTATGGTTCGGTGACAACTTGCTTTCTTTAATTATTTCAATGTCAATGATTGTTACAATGATGGTGGCAGGCTTATTTGGAATTGTTGTCCCTTTAACATTAAAAAAAATGGGAATTGATCCAGCCATCGCGTCTAGTGTTTTTGTTACTACAATTACTGATGTAATTGGCTTTGTTTCATTTTTAGGAGTAAGCGCTTACTTTCTTTAAAAATTATCTATAAGCCTTACGCCCTTTAGGTGGTAGGCAACAAAAAGCTTAAATGGCTTATTTTTTAAATTAGTATTTAGATTAATTAGGTTTCTACACTCTAAATATTCAATTTTAATTTTGAATTTTTTTATAAGATCAATTTTTATTTTTTTTATCAATTTTTTATCTTTAATATTTTTTTTAATTAAATTTTTAAGTTTGATTAATACTAAAGATATCTTCCCAGCTTTGTTAAAATCTTTTAAATCCAGCAATGAATTTCTTGAAGACAATGCTAATTTATTCGTATCTCTTATTGTTTTGCATGCAATAACTTTAGTTTTGTATTTTCTTTCAATAAAGTTACGTACTAAAAAAAATTGTTGATAATCTTTTTCTCCCATAAAAATATTTTTGGGTTTAATTATGTCGGTAAATCTACTCAAAACATCAAGCACACCCTCAAAATGTCCCTTTCTAAATTTGGCACAAAGTATTTTTTGTGATTTATTTAATCTGGTTACTTTGTGTTTTTTATTATTATAAATTTGAGTAACAGTAGGTAAATAAAGAAAATCAACTTTTAAGCTTTTGAGTAACTTTATATCTTTATTTAGATCTCGAGGATAAGTTTTAAAATCATTAACATTGTTAAATTGAGTAGGATTAACAAAAATACTAACTAATGTTTTCTTGCATTTTCGTTTAGAGGAGTTAATAAGCGAAGCATGTCCTTTGTGTAGACTTCCCATGGTAGGAACAAACCCTAATTCCTTCTGGTTACTAATTGCCTTATTTAAATCAGTAATTTGTCTTATTAATTTCATTTGTAATGTTAATATTAATAAGTAAAACATTTATATGATTAAACAAGCTATTATTCCTCTAGCAGGACTTGGAACAAGGTTGTTACCACTGACTAGTGTTTTTGCTAAAGAGCTTCTACCTATTAATGGCAAGCCAGGAATAGAATATATTTTAGATGAATGTATAAGCGCAGGAATTAAAGAAGTAATTTTTATTATATCTCAAAAAAAATTAATGATTAAGAAATATTTTTATAATGATAAATTTTATAAAGATATAATTAAGAAAAAAAGAGACCCAAGAATTATACAAGAGTATAAAAAAATCTTAAAATATAAGAAAATGATTAAATTTGTTTTTCAAGATAAACCCCTTGGAACAGGTGATGCCGTATTAAAAACAAAAAAATACATTAAAGATAAATATTTTCTAATGCTGCTACCTGATGATTTGATTATTAAAAATAATTGCTCTAAATCAATGATTGCCGTGCATAAAAAATATAATTCATCTGTAATGGCTAGTATGAAGGTAAATAAAAATGAAGTTTCAAGATGGGGAATTTATAGTGTTAAAAATAAAGTAAATAAAAATAATTTTACAATTAAAAATGTTGTAGAAAAACCTTCTATTAAACTAGCACCGTCAAATAATGCTGTTATTGGAAGGTATATTTTACCTAAAACAATATTTAATAAATTATCAAAACTTAAACCTGGTAAAGGTGGTGAAATCCATATTACTGATGCCATTCAATCTTTAATTAGTGAAAATTATAAGTTTATCGGTCATAATTTTTCAGGAAAATATTTAGATTGCGGCACAATGAAAGGTTATGTTAATTCAACTTTAGAGGTTTCTAAAATATGAAACTTTGCATGATAGGTACAGGATACGTTGGGTTGGTGAGCGGTGTGTGCTTTTCTGATCTTGGTAATGATGTTATTTGTGTTGATAAAGATTTAAATAAAATTGAGAATTTAAAAAAAGGAATTATTCCAATTTATGAGCCTGGTTTCGATGAGTTAGCCTTAAAAAATTTCAAAAATAAAAGACTAAAATTTTCAACAAATTTAAAAGACTCAATATCAAAATCAGATATTATTTTTATATGTGTTGGAACACCAACTAAGAAAAATGGTAGTGCTGCTGATTTAAGTCAAGTATACAATGTTGCAAAAGAAATCAGTACTTCTATTAACAAATTCAAGATTATTATTACCAAATCTACAGTACCAGTCACTACAGGTGATGAAATTGAAAAAATAATTTCAAAAAATGTATCCAAAAAATTATTTTCTGTGGTGTCAAATCCAGAATTTTTAAGAGAAGGTGAGGCTATAAGAGATTTTAGTTACCCGGACAGAGTAGTTATTGGTACTAAGAATATAAAAAATCTAATAAAACATTAAAAAATCTTTATTTACCACTTATTTCCAAAGGAGCAAAATATATTAACACCTCAAGAAGAGCAGCTGAATTAATTAAATATGCTTCCAATGCTTTTTTAGCAACAAAAATAACTTTTATTAATGAACTATCAAACTTATGTGAAAAAATAGATGTTAATATTGAGGATATTTCTATTGGTATGGGTCTTGATAAAAGAATTGGTAGTCGTTTTTTAAGAGCAGGACCAGCTTATGGTGGATCTTGTTTTCCAAAAGACACCAAAGCTATCGTCTCTACAAGCGATAAATTTAAAACTAATTTATCTGTTATTAAAAGCGTAATTAAATCTAATGATAATAGATCCTTCTTATTATTAAAACGAGTTTTTGACATATTAAATGGCAATGTTCGAAATAAAAAAATATGTTTTTTAGGTGTAACATTTAAAGCTAATACTGATGATATGAGAGATTTATCATGCCTAACCATGATACCTTCTTTAGTTAAAAAAGGAGCTAAAATAAATTATTTTGACCCAACTGGTAAAAAGAATGATTTTAATAAAATTAAAAATGTTATATTTTCTAATGATATTAAGTCTGCAATAGCAAAAGCCGACTTAATAATTATTCACACAGAATGGAATGACTTTAAGTCAATTAATTTTAAAAGATATGTTAAAAATAAAAATTATAAAATTTTTGATATGAGAAATATTTATTCATCTAAAAAAATGAAAGAACTGAAGATTAAATATTTTGCTATAGGTTGTTAATTTAATTCAAAAATAGCATCAACTTCAACTGATACTCCAAGTGGTAAACTGTTTGTGCTAACTGCAGCCCTTGTATGCATTCCAGCGTCACCAAAAACCGCAACTATTAAATCAGAAGCACCGTTGATCACCTTAGGTTGTTCAGTAAAATCTTCTGTAGAATTTACAAAGCCTGTTAATTTTATACATGATTTAATTTTAGATAGATCATCATTACAAGCTTTTTTGACTTGTGAGATTATACTTAAGCCACATCTTTTAGCGGCCTCATAACCATCTTCAGTTTTTAATTCTTTACCAATTTTACCTTTTATTAATTCACCACTAGCGGATATAGAAATTTGACCTGAGATAAAAAGCATTTTCCCTATGATTTTTGAAGCTACATATGATCCTACTGGAGCTTTCGCTTCTGGTAATACTATTTTTAGTTCATTAATTTTTTGTTCAAAATTCATAATTATTTACCTTTCTTCTTTTTTTTGCTTTTTTTACTTTTATCGTATTCTTTTCTTTTCTCAATCAATATTAGTGCCTCTTCCATATTAATTTCTAAAGGATCTTTTTCCTCAGGTATTGTTGCATTGAGTGATTTATATTTGATGTAAGGTCCATATTGACCTTTCATAACTCTAACAGGTTTTTTATCTTCTGGATGTTCACCAAGATCTTTAATTATTGATGCTGACATTCTGCCAGGTTTAGCTTCTGCTATTAAGGTTATTGCTCTATTTAAACCAATTGAAAAAATTTCTTCAACATTTTCAATTCTAGCAGATTTATTTTCACACTTTAGATATGGACCAAATCTACCTGAGTTTAAAATTATATCCTTTTGATTTTCAGGGTTAGTACCTAAAATTTTGGGTAATGAACATAAAAATTTAGCCCTATCAAGATCCACACTATTCAATGTAACTCCCTTAGGTATAGAAACATTTCTTAAATTGTTATCTTCTTTTTCTGCCTTTTTTTTTTTGTTTTCTTTTTCTTTTTTGTTTCAACAACAACTTCTTCCTTCACTTCGTCAATTTTTCATACTGCAAGATAGGGACCAAATCTTCCATTTTTAAGATACATATCATTACCATTTTCATGTTTCCCTATAAACTTTGGTTCAGCTAGTTGAGATTGAGCAGTTGCTTTAGCTTTAGAAAGGGGTCTAGTAAATTTACAATCTGGATAATTTGAACAACCTATAAAAGCACCACCTCTAAAGCTATTTTTTAAACTTAATGATCCACTGTCACATAACTTACATTGTCTATTAATATTTCCATCTTTATCTCTTTCAAAAATTAAACTACCTAGGCTATCATTTAATAGATCTAAAACTTCTCTAGTTCTTTTCTCTTTAACATCAGATATATTTTGATTAAAATCTTTCCAAAATAACTCTAGAACTTTTATCCATCCTTCTTTACCTGTTGTGATGTCATCAAGTTGATTTTCTAAACTTGCAGTAAAGTTATAGTCAACATACTTTGAAAAAAGTTTTTCAAGAAAAGCAGAAATTAATTTACCACGATCTGTTGGGTGAAATCTTTTATTAATTGCTTCAGCATACCCTCTGGTAGATATAACTGATATTATACTCGCATAAGTAGAAGGTCTTCCAATACCAAGCTCCTCTAATTTTTTAACTAAACTTGCTTCTGAGTATCTTGGTGGTGGTTGTGTAAAATGTTGTTCATCTAATAGAGCCTCTATATTAACTGGACCCTTATTCATTTCTGGAAGAATATCTTCATCATCATCTTTTTTAGTATCTTTCATAACTTTTAAAAAACCATCAAATTTAATAACAGAACCGCTAGCTTTACAAATAGTTGCATCATCTTCTGAGCTTATCGTAATAGTATTTCTATCAAATTGTGCAGGTTTCATTTGAGAGGATAGGGCTCTACTCCAAATCAAATCATATAATTTATGCTGGTCTGGACTTAGATATTTCTTAACTGTATCTGGTGCACGTACAATATCTGTAGGTCTAATTGCTTCATGTGCTTCTTGAGCATTTTTAGCTTTTTTACCAGAATAACTTGCCGCATTATCTGGAACATATTCATCGCCAAACTCATTTTTTATATATTTCCTAAAGGTGTCGATAGCGTCTGTAGATAAATTGGTACCATCAGTTCGCATGTAAGTGATAAGACCAATAGTTTCACCGTCTATTTCTATACCCTGATAAAGTTTTTGAGCTATCTGCATTGTTCTTGATGCTCCAAATCCTAATCTACCAGAAGATACTTGCTGCAATGTAGAGGTAGTAAAAGGACCAGAAGGGTTTCTGTTAATAACTTTGCTTGAGATGTCATTTATATTGAACTTCTTAGACTTAACTTCTTCAATTACTTTATCAATTTCAGCTTTATTTTTAAAAGAAAATTTTTCAATTTTTTTGTCATTCAATTGAGTGATACTAGCCAATATAGAATTTTTATCATTGTCGTTGAATTGAACACTTAAAGTCCAAAATTCTTCAGGATCAAAAAGCTCTATTTCATGTTCTCGTTCTGTAATTAATTTTAAAGCAACTGACTGAACACGCCCTGCAGATTTAGAACCGGGCAATTTTGTCCATAAAATAGGCGATATGTTAAAGCCAACTAAATAGTCCAAGGCTCTTCTAGCCATATAGGCATCAACAAGTAGTGGTTCTATTTGTCGTGGGTTTTTAATTCCATGAATAACTGCTTTTTTTGTAATTTCATTAAAAACAACTCTTTCGACATGCTTACCCTTAATTAATTTTTTCTCATTTAAATATTCTTTAACATGCCAAGCAATTGCTTCTCCCTCTCGGTCGGGGTCAGTTGCTAGTATAATTTTTGAAGAAATTTTAGCTGCATCTGTAATTTCTTTAAGGTATTTTTTAGAAAAACTATCTACTTCCCATTCCATTTTAAAATTATTTTCTGGATCAACAGAACCATTTTTCGAAGGAAGGTCTCTAATATGGCCATAACTTGCTAATACAATATAATCATCACCTAGATATTTATTGATAGTTTTTGCTTTAGCTGGACTTTCTACGACTACAAGATTCATTACTAAACAAATTACTTAAAAGACTTAGATAGTCAAATCAATAAATTTTAGTCTTGGTTTCTTCTTTGTTTTTCAATCGTTTGACGTTTTCTCTATGTGTATAGAATATAAGTACAAACATTATTATGAAAAAAATTGAATTATAATTTTCAAAAATTATTAAATAAATTGGAACCATTAAACTACCTGTAAGTGATGAAAGTGATGAGTATTTTGAAATAAGAAATGTAACAGCCCAACTAACGATAAATACCAAACCCAAAATCATGTTTATTGAAAATAATATTCCAACATATGTTGCAACACCCTTACCCCCTTTAAACTTGAGCCATATAGGGAAAACGTGACCCAAGAATGCACTTAGTGATGCAATAAAGATATAATCAGGATAATTAAATTTTACATATAAAACAGGCAATACAGCTTTTGTTATATCCAGCAATAAAGTTCCGTAGCCTAATGTTTTATTACCTGTTCTAAGAGCATTAGTAGCTCCAATGTTCCCTGAGCCAATATCTCTAATATCCTTTTTTAAAAAGATTTTTGTAAGTATAAAACCAAAAGGTATTGATCCTAATAAATATGAGCTTAATGCAACAATTAAAAATTCCATTATTATAACTTAAATAATTCTTCGCCTTTTACAAATGTATTAGTGACTTTACCTTGGAGTTTTTTATCTTCAATGGAAGTGTTTTTTGATTTGGAGATAAGTTTATCTTTTTTAACAACCCATGGCTTATCAATATCTACAATACAAAAATCTGCTTCATTACCCACTGAAAGATTACCCTTATCAATTTTTAAAATTTTTGCAGGGTTTGATGTTAAGGCTTTAATTATGGTTTCTAATTTAACAGAACCATTGTGATATAACTCTAGACTTAGTGATAAAAGCGTTTCTATTCCTGATGCTCCTGTAGATGCCTGTGCAAATGTTAATCTTTTTTGCTCTTCATCTTCTGGTTTGTGATCAGATACAATAACATCTATCGTTTCATCTTTTAATCCTTGCACTAGAGCAATTCTATCTTCTTCAGTTCTTAATGGTGGTGATAATTTTAAAAAAGTTCTGAAATCTCCTATATCATTCTCATTTAATGAAAGGTTGTTTATGGATACACCGGTCGTAAACTTAACTTTATTTTTTCTTTCCTCAATAATTTCAACTGATTTTGCTGCTGAAATTTGTGATATGTGATATCTGCATTTAATATTTTCAAGCAACGTTAAATCTCTTTCAATAATTATTCTTTCGGCTACAGCAGGTATTCCGGTTAACCCAAGTTTGGTTGCAATAATTCCAGAATTAATCATTCCATTTTTGGATAAATTATAATCTTCAGCATGTTGCATGATTAGTGTGCCCAAATCTTTAGCTGAGTTCATTATACGAGACATCAGTCTAGTATTTTGAATTGTTTTAACTCCATCAGTAAATCCAATTATTCCTCTACTTTGAAGTAGACCAAATTCAGTCATTGTAGTTCCTTCAATATTTTTTGTAAGTGCGGCACTTGGAAAAACATTAATTTTAGATTTGTCTCTTCCACGTCTTTTTAAAAAATCTACTATTGAAACGTTATCTATAATTGGATCCGTATTAGGCATAGTAACAACTGAAGTAACACCCCCTGCAAGTGCTGCATTACTTAGAGTTCTAAAATTTTCTTTATATTCGTAACCAGGTTCACCTGCAAAGACACGCATATCAACAAGACCTGGGAATATATATTTACCATTTAAGTCTATTACTTTTTCTCTTGAAGGAATGTTATTAGAGTTTACTTTTTTACCAATAGCTTCAATTAAACCATCTTCACCAATAATTAATCCACCGTTCTCATTAATAGAGTTATGAGGGTCAATTATATTTGCATTTATAAAGTATTGTTTTTTCATTTATTCACAAAATATTTTTAAACAAGCCATTCTAACTGCAACACCTAGTTCAACCTGTTCCTTAATCACGCTTCTGTTAATGTCATCTGCCAATTTTGTATCAATTTCGATCCCTCTATTCATTGGACCTGGATGCATAATCAAAGCATCATCTTTTGCATGAGCAAGTTTATCTGGAGTTAGTCCATAATATTCATAGTATTCTCTATTAGAAGACAAGAAAGAACTAGTCATCCTTTCATTTTGTAACCTTAACATCATTACAATATCACAATCCTTCAGACCTTTTTTCATATCTGTAAATGTATTAACGCCAAACTTTTCTATTTCTTTTGGCATTAGATTTGATGGTGCAATAATGTTAACTTCTGCACCCAACATATTTAGAAGATAAATATTTGATCTTGCAACACGTGAATGAGCTATGTCACCACAAATTGCAACTCTTAAACCTTCAATTCTCTTTTTACGATTTATAATTGTTAAAGCATCTAATAAAGCTTGAGTAGGGTGTTCACGGCTTCCATCACCAGCATTAAGTACTGCACAATTTACCTTTTGAGATAAAAGATTACATGCACCTGAATCCTGGTGTCTAATCACAATTATATCTGGATGCATTGCATTTAAAGTCATTGCGGTATCTATTAGTGTTTCACCTTTCTTAATTGCTGAATTAGCCATATTCATTGACATAACATCCGCGCCCAATCTTTTTCCAGCTAATTCAAATGAACTTTGTGTTCTAGTGGAGGGTTCAAAAAACAAATTAATTTGAGTTTTACCACTTAATACATTTAGTCTTTTGTTTTTACTTTGATTTAATTTAATGAAACTTTTAGCTTCTTCTAAAATGCAATTAACATCGTTAATCGATAGATCTTGAATACCTAGGAGGTGTTTTTGAGAAATCTTAATAGCTTTATTTATTTTAGTTGCCATTAAAATTAACTCTATAACTATTAACCATGACTATGGCAAGTATTAATTATTTAAAAAGTCTATTGCCCCTTGTAAAATAAAGGCTGCAGCGTTTTGATCAATTGTTTTAACTCTTTTTGAAACATTAACGTCTAATAAACTTGATAGATTAAATGCACCAACTGTTGAAAGTCTTTCATCCCACAATATTACAGGCAGGTCTATAGATTTTGATATATTTGATGCAACGTCATTAACTGATTGAGCGGATCTTCCTAGACTACCATCCATATTAACTGGGTTTCCTACAATTACTCCACCAATATTATTATCTTTAATTATTATCTTAAGTTCATCAATTAGTTCGTTTGTGTTGGTTTTGTTTATGGTTTTAAAGGGTGTGGCTATGGATTGTCTTTCATCACAAATTGAGACACCAATTCTTTTAGATCCTAAATCTAAACCAATAAATCTTACCTTATTTGAGTGTTTTATTTTAAAATCTTCAATTGTGATCATATTGTATATTTTATACTTAAGTGATAGTTTGCCGACATATTTAATTACCACATGACAATTGATCTTAAAACAATAAAGTATATATCTAAATTATCAAGAATCTCAGTTGATGATGCAAAAGCTAATAAATTATCTGGGGATCTTAACTCTATATTTAATTTCATTGAAAAATTGAATGAACTCAATACTGACAATGTTGAGCCTTTAACCTCTGTTGCAGAAACTACATTAAAATTAAGAGCTGATGAAGTTAAAAGTGAAAATATAAGAGATCAAATATTAAAAAACTCACCAGAAGAAAATGAAGATTTTTTTGTTGTACCAAGGGTTGTTGAATAATGTCAGATATCACATCACTCACATTAACTGAATTAGTTAAAAATATTAAAGATAAAAAAATTTCCTCTGAAGAAACTACCAAAGCTTTTATTGATAGAGGAGAAAAGTCTAGAGATTTAAATACTTACATAACAGAAGATTTTTCTAATGCACTTGAGAAAGCTAAAAGTTTTGATCAAAAACCTAATTTTGATTTAAAGCTTCCTGGTGTTCCAATGGCTGTTAAAGATTTGTTTTGCACCAAAGATGTAAAAACTACAGCAGGTAGTAAAATTTTAAATAATTTTATTCCACCGTACGAGTCTACTGTTACGCAAAATATTTGGAATGAAGGTGCAATATTACTTGGTAAGTTAAATTGTGATGAATTTGCAATGGGCTCATCTAATGAAACTAGTTTTTTTGGAAATGTACAAAGTCCAGTAGATAAAGGTTTGGTACCAGGAGGCTCTTCAGGAGGCTCTGCATCAGCTCTGGCAGCTAATTTAACACCTATTACAATTGGAACTGACACAGGTGGCTCTATTAGACAACCTGCTTCTTTTACAGGTACTGTTGGATTAAAGCCAACTTATGGAAGTTGTTCAAGATACGGAATAGTTGCTTTTGCATCTTCATTAGATCAAGCAGGACCAATGTCTAAAGATGTAAAAGATTGTGCATTACTTCAAGAAATAATTAGCACTTATGATGAAAAAGATTCAACATCAATTGATTTTAAAAGAAATGAATATAGCAAAGAATTAACAAACAGTATCAAAGGTAAGAAAATTGGAATTCCTAAAGAATATAGAGTTGATGGAATGCCTAAAGAGATAGAAGATTTATGGACTAAGGGAATTCAGTATGCAAAAGATTGTGGTGCTGAAATTGTTGAAATCTCACTACCTCATACAAATTATGCTTTACCTGCTTACTATATAGTAGCTCCAGCTGAAGCTTCTTCAAACTTAGCTAGATATGATGGTGTTAAGTATGGTTTTAGATCTAAAGGTGAAAACCTTATTGATATGTATGAAAAAACAAGATCTGAAGGTTTTGGTGCTGAGGTTCAAAGAAGAATAATGATTGGAACATATGTTTTGTCCTCTGGTTATTATGATGCTTATTATCTAAAGGCACAAAAAGTTAGAAAATTAATTAAAAATGATTTTGATGAAGCTTACAAGAAAGTTGATGCAATTTTAACTCCATCGACACCAAGTGCTGCTTTTAAAATTGGTGAAAAAAATAACGACCCAGTATCAATGTATTTAAATGATATATTTACAGTTCCAGTTAATTTAGCTGGATTACCTGCAATTTCTATTCCTGCTGGTGTAGACGTTAAAGGCTATCCTCTAGGACTACAAATCATCGGCAAAGCTTTTGATGAACAAAATATTTTAAACATCGCTTATGCTATGGAAGAGAAAATTCAGTTTAAAAATAAAATTACTGACTGGTGGATCAAATAAATGACTAAAGATAATTCAGAATATTTAATCGAAAGACGAGACAATATTTACGAAGTGGTAATCGGCCTTGAAGTTCATGCTCAAGTTACATCAAATTCAAAATTATTCTCGTCTTCATCAACTACTTTTGGTGCTGAACCTAATACGCAAGTAAGTTTAGTTGATGCTGCATTTCCAGGAATGCTTCCAGTTATTAATGAGTACTGTGTAAAACAAGCAATTAAAACGGGCATAGGTTTAAGAGCTCAAATTAATAAAAGATCAGTTTTTGATAGAAAAAATTATTTTTATGCAGATCTTCCACAAGGTTATCAGATCTCACAATTTAAATATCCAATAGTAGGAGAGGGCATTGTTATTCTTGATATGGAACATGGTCAAAAGGAAGTAGGGATTGAAAGATTGCACTTAGAGCAAGATGCTGGAAAAAGTATTCATGATATGGATCCACAAAATACTTTAGTTGATTTAAACAGATCTGGTGTAGCTTTAATGGAAATTGTTAGTAAACCAGACATGAGAACTCCAGATGAAGTTAGTGCTTATGTTAAGAAATTAAGATCCATTATGAGATATCTTGGTACGTGCGATGGAAATATGCAGGAAGGCTCTTTAAGAGCTGATGTTAATATTTCTGTTAGAATTAAAGGTTCTGATAAACTTGGAACTCGTTGTGAGATTAAAAATGTTAACTCAATTAAATTTATGCAAATGGCTATTGATTACGAAGCTAATAGACAAGTTGATTTAATCGAAGAGGGTAAAACAATTGATCAAGAAACAAGATTATTTGATACTAAGAAAAATGAAACAAGATCTATGAGATCTAAAGAAGATGCTCATGATTATAGATATTTTCCAGATCCAGATTTATTACCATTAGAAGTAACAGATGAATTTATTGAAAAACTTAAAGCAGATATCCCTGAACTGCCAGACGTTAAGAAAAAAAGATTTATTGATGAATTTAAAGTCTCTGCTTACGAGGCTACAATATTAGTATCTGACATTGATACAGCTAAATATTTTGAGGAAGTTGTTGCTAAAATGGGCAAAAATCGAGATATGAAATTAGCCGTTAACTGGATTACAGGTGAATTGTTTGCTGTTTTAAATAATAAAAATTTAGAAATTACACAAAGTCCAATTAGTGCAAAAAATTTAGCTAAGTTAATTAATTTGATTAAGAATGGAACAATTTCTGGAAAAATAGCTAAAACAATATTTGAATTGATGATGGATGGAGACATAGATCCACAAATAATTGTTGAAGAAAAAGGTTTAAAACAAGAAAGTGACCCCAAAGCATTAGAAGCTTTAATTGATAAGATTATCAATGATAACAGGGAAAAAGCTATTGAATATAAGAATGGTAAAGAAAAGCTATTTGGTTTCTTTGTAGGACAAGCAATGAAAGCTTCAAGCGGTAAAGCTAATCCTCAATTAATAAATGAGATATTGAAGAAGAAACTTTAATATCATGGGTAAGAACCTTGAAATTACCGAAAAACTTGAAAAATATATAAATAATTTTAGTTTAAAGTTAAATCCCATTCAGCAAGAAATAATTGATTACAATAATACACTTGGAGATATTAAGAGAATGCAAGTAGCAACATCTCAATGTCATTTTCTTCATTTAATTATAAAAACCTCTAATATCAAAACAGTACTTGAGATTGGTACTTTTACTGGGTTAAGTGCACTTTCTATAGCATTAGCATTACCGGATGATGGCAAACTTGTAGCACTAGATAAAGATGAAGGAACGAACAAAGTTGCATTAGATTTTTTTAAAAAAGCCAATCTTAATAATAAAATTCAAACAATTGTTAAACCTGCATTAGATAGTTTGGAAGAGTTAAAGAATGATAAATTTGATATGGTTTTTATTGATGCTGATAAAATGAACTATAAGGAATATTACGAAAGATCCCTGAAGTTATTAGATAAAAGTGGATTGATTATTGTAGACAATGTTTTATGGCATGGTGAAGTTGCTGATGAAGGTAATTTGGATAAATATACAATAAATATCAGAGATTTTAATACTTATGTTGCAAACGATAAAAGAGTGGAACAAATCATTGTACCATTAGGTGATGGAATGACTGTTTGTAGATTGTTATAATGTTTGGTGTATTTGGTTTTTACAAATTTAAAAAACTTACCTCTTTAAAAAAAAATAAGATTTTACTACAGGATTTTTTAATCAAAAAAAATATCCGAGGAACAATAATTATAGCTAGTGAAGGAGTAAATGCAACAATCTCTGGGAAAACTATCGATCTAAAGTTAACTATCACAAAGATTAAAAAGATATTAGATTTTAAAAAGTTTGATAGTGAAAATACTTCAAAAAGTAAATTTCAACCGTTTCATAAACCAAAAGTTAAGATTAAAAAAGAAGTAGTTCCTATGGGTTTTTCTTTATCATCAAAAAATAAAAAAGATAATCATGTTGACCCAAAAAAATGGAATAAGTTGATTGGTGATAAAGAAACATTAGTTTTAGATTCTAGAAAACCATTTGAGTATAATGTGGGTACCTTTAAAAGATCTGTTAATCCTGATGTTGATAATTTTAGAGAATTTCCAAAATACTTAAATAAACTAAAAAAAACAAAGCCAATTGCAATGTTTTGTACTGGTGGAATAAGATGTGAGAAAGCTTCAGTATTTTTAGAAAAAAAAGGCTTTAAAAATGTTTATCAATTAAAAGGTGGAATTCTAAATTACTTAAAAAATGTTAAGAAAAAAGAAAGTCTATGGAATGGGGAATGCTTTGTTTTTGATAACAGAATCAGTGTTAAACATGGATTGGTAACTGGCACATACTCAATATGCAGTGGATGTAGAAAACCTGTTTCACTAAAAGATAAGAAGTCTAAAAAATATGAGGAGGGTGTTTCATGTGTAAACTGTTATGATAATTTAACTCAAACTCAAAAAGAGAGATTTCGAATGAGACAAAAGCAAATAAACCTTGCAAAAAAGAGTGGTTCAAAGCATATATTTCAAAAAGAATTTAAATAGGAAAAACAATTGTCTAAAGCCATAAATTTAACCAAAGATCCAATTTGGTCATTACTTAAAAAAGTAACTATTCCAGCTAGTGTTGGTTCTTTGTTTCAAACATTCTATAATTTAGTTGATACATGGTTTGCAGGTAGAATTTCTGCAGAAGCTATAAGCGCAATAGCTAAATCTTTCCCAATATATTTTGTCATCATCGCTGTTGGTGTTGGTATTGGTGCTGCAACGAACTCTTGTATAGGTAATTTATTAGGTGCTAAAAAAATTAATAAAGCATCACTATTTATTGCTCAATCATTAATTTTTGCATTGGTCACTTCAATTGTTGTTACTTTATTTGGATTAAATGCTTCTGATTTTCTCTTGGGTGTTATGGGCTCTGATGCTGCTGGTATTGCTTTAACTAGAGAATATTTAGATATAATTTTTTATGGAACATTTATAGTTATGATCCAAATCTCTTTAAATGGAGCTTTGAATGCACAGGGTGATACTAAGAGTTATAGAAATGTTCTTATTTTTAGTTTCTTTTTAAATATATTTTTAAATCCATTATTTATTTGGGGATACGGAATTGTTCCAGCTTACGGTATAGGTGGTCTTGCAATAGCAACTGTTATTGCTCAATCTATTGGTACTATTTATTTAGCTTACAAAATTAACTCGTGTAAATTAAGAAAGTATTTATCTATTAAATGCTTTATTCCTAAATTTATTCTTCTTAAAGAATTGTTCTCTCAAGCAATGCCTATAATGATTAGCATGTTGTTTATTGGTGTGGGTATTTTTAATATTTTATATTTTATTGGACAATTTGGTGATCTTGCAACAGCAGGTTATGGTGCAGCTTTAAGAGTTGAGCAAGTTTTTTTACTTCCAGTAATTGGTTTAAATACAGCGGTACTTTCTATTGGTGGACAAAACTTTGGTGCTAAAAATTATAATCGTATAAGAGAGCTTTATACTAAAGCATTATTTTTTGGATCATCATTCATGGCAGTAGCGGGTATCATTTTATTCTTTGGTGCAGAGTTTTTTGTATCTCGATTTACAGATAATGCAGAAGCCATTTATCATGGTGCTATATATTTAAAAGTTGCTGCATTAATAGCTCCCATTTATCCTGTGTTCTTTATTACAACAGCAGTTTTTCAGGCACTTAAAAAGCCAGTTTACAGTCTTTACTTAAGTGTTCTAAGGTTGACTGCATTCCCTTTCTTATCATTATGGTATGTAATTAATATTAGAGGTGGAGATTATGCAGATATTTTTTATACCATCATGGCAACCAATTGGTTTATGGGTATTGCAGTAATCATCTTTATTGGATATTTTTTAAATAATGTTTTTAAACAAAAGAAAAGCCATTTTTCTTATTAGTGTTTCAGCACTAATATTTATTTTATCTATTAACCAGGTCAAATCTCAAACAATCAAAATTGTTGATGGAGATACAATTCATTTTAATGGAGAAAAAATTAGATTTACTGGAATAGATACACCTGAATTGAAACAAACTTGTCTTAAAGATGGTGTAAAAGATCTTTGTGGTGTTACGGCAAAGCAAATTCTTATTGATAAAATTGGAAATAATAATGTCGAATGTATTAGTGAAGGAGAAGATCAATACAAAAGAACACTAGCAGAATGTTTTGTTAATAATGAAAGTCTATCAAGTTACCTTGTTAGAAGTGGCTATGCATTTGCGTACAGAAGGTATTCAAAAAAGTTTGTACCTGATGAAGATTATGCAAGAATCAATAAAATAGGTATGTGGTCTATGGAGTTTGATTACCCTTGGGATTATAGAAAATCTAAGAAAAATTAAAGGGCAGTTCTGTTACCCGGTGCCCCAGAGTTTTAGTTAATCTCTTGTTTATTAATCTTAAAGAGCTTTTCGCCTAAAGGACTGATTGGATCCTGAGGTGTAGGTTTGATTTTAGTTTTTTCCTCAACAATACTCAGTAGTTTTTTAGCAAGTCCTTGACGTCTAAACATGGGATTAACAAAGATGTATTCAACTTCAGCTGTCTCATTATATCTAACAAAACCAAGTGTGGTATTAATGTTTTTAAAGGTAATTACACCATCACTTAGATCGACATCATAATTTTTATTATCTAAATTATTCATTAATTATTACCATCTTGCTCAAGTTTTTTTTCTAATTTTCTTACAAAAAATGAAACAATTAATATCAAAATTAAATACTCTAAAATTAAGAATGTATAAATTTCTAATGGTCTATAAGTTGACACAACTAATTCATTAGCTTTTCTTGTTAAGTCACCAATACCTATTATTGATACCAATGAAGACATCTTCAGCACATATACAAACTGGTTACCTAATGCAGGTAAGATGTTTTTAATAGCTTGTGGAAGGATTACTAATCTTAATCTTTTATAAAAAGTTAACCCTAATGATGAACCTGCTTCCCACTGCGATTTTTTAATTGAGTTTATACCAGCTCTAAAAATTTCTGCTTGAAAAGCACTCTCACTAATTGCTAGTGCAATTATTCCAGACACAAATGGACTGAAACTTAAACCAGTCATTATAGGTAGACCGTAATAAATCCATAAAATTAAAACAAGCAAAGGTATAGCTCTTACAATTTCTACATATCCAATATTTATGTACGTTAAAAATTTATTCTTAGCTAAAGATGGTATTGCAACAATAAACCCTAAAATTGCAGAAATAATTATAGATATTACTGAAATATAAATAGTTGTTGTTAAGCCACTTAGTAAAAATTTTAAGTTTGTTAATCCTTCAACATTATTAGGTGATAGAATAAACCACCCTAATTCCTGACCACTACAAGAGTTAAGGGGTAAAATTAAAAGTAAAAAAAATAAATTTTTCACTCTTAAAGTTATAATGAATTAGAGATTAATATCTAATTTTTTATAAGCTTTTTAAATTATATTTAGCGAGTAGTTTATTAAAGAAACCAGACGATTTTTTATCTTTAATCCAGACATTAACATAATCATTCCAAACCTGATCATTTTTACCAACCATCATTGCTAAAAAGGCAGGATTTTTTTCTCCATCAGGAACAATTGCTAATTGAGGGTACTTGATAACTAATTTATTGGCCTCTGTTGAACTCGTAATGTTTCCATCTGCTCTTCCAGATAATACTTCTTGAAAGTCTCTTGCAGGAGATTCAACTGATTGCAATTTAGATTTTGGAAAAAACTCTTTAGCTTTTTCTTCTTGAGATGTTCCAAGTGTTGTAGCAATAGTTACACTTTTGTTATTCAAAGAGTTCCAAGTTGAATATTTTTTTAAATTCTTTTTAAGAACTAGTGGAACAGTTCCATACTTGTAGTAAGTATCTGTAAATCCAGCAACTTCTGCTCTTTTTGGAGTTTTAGTTACACTTGTAGAAATATCATATCTTCCTGCAGTAATTCCTGAAACAATAGTCTTCCATTCAGTGGGTACAAAAGTAATTTTTACACCCATATCTTTTGCTAATTCTTGCATGACATCAATATCAAAACCAACATACTTATTAGTAGCTGGATCCTTCATCGTCATTGGATCCCAGTCGCCTGTAGTTCCAACTTTTAATTCACCAGAAGATATAATCTGATCAAGTTTAGTTTCTGCGTTAAGAGAGAAGGGTAAAAGTGCTAATAGCACCACAAGGAGTATTTTTTTCATATTACCCATATAACAACAATTTAAATAAATATAAGGCTATAACCTTGACGCACTATCACTCATCCAAGAATGCAAATGCTCTGAAAAAGAGCGTCTAACAAGTAAATTAACCTCATTTATTTCCGTAAGATGGATAATTACATCAATATGCGACAGTATTGTTTGAACAACTGAACCTTTCTTATTTTTAAATTCATTAAAGTTAAAAGGAGATCCAGTGGCAAATAAATCAAAAACCTTACTACCTTTTATATTTAACATTACAAATTGGTCACTAACATCAGTTACAGCACCCAATTTAGCTTTAGATATATTTTTGATTAATTCGTCTTCAACTTGATAAGCATTATTATCCTCACTCACAGTTTCATTTGATATCAACATCCACTCATCAGGGCTTAACCAAAATGCAGTTAACAGTTCTGCTGATGTAGATGTATTTGCCTCTGTTGGTAAGACCATATTAAGATTTTTACCAATAGTTGTAATAAAATCTTTTGTTTTGCCTCTTATGATTAATTTCATAATAGGTTTAATTTGTTTAATTTCTAAATCTGAATAAATTATATCTCCTTTAATAGAGGTTTTATAATTAAGCATTTAACCTCAAATTTTCTTTGTCAAAAAAAACAGGATCAACAATAGTTACATTAATATTTTTATTTTCCATAGGAATAAATAATTTTTGACCTAGCATATTTTTACCACCTCTAACTACAGCTAGTGCAATAGACTTATTTAAATTAGGACTATAGTAACCTGATGTTACATGACCTAGCATTTCAACAGGTTTTAAACTAGTGCTAGCAATTATCTGAGCTCCTTCCTCCAAAACTTCATTTGGATTATCCGTCACTAAACCCACTAATTGCTTTCTATCTTCTTTCATGGTGTCTGATCTATAAAGAGATCTTTTACCAATAAAGTCATATTTCTTTTTACTAACAATCCAATCCATTTGTAAATCTATGGGTGTCATTGTTCCATCAGTATCTTGGCCAACAATAATAAATCCTTTTTCTGCTCTTAATAAGTGCATCGTCTCAGTACCATAAGATGTGATATTAAACTCTTCACCTGCTTCCATGCATTTCTTCCATAAATCTTCACCATAGTTCGCCTGAATATTGATTTCATAACTATGCTCACCTGTAAAACTAATACGCATAATCCTACATTTAATATTATTAATTTTTGTGTTTTTGAAAGACATGTGTGGAAAGCTTTCATCTGAAAGATCAAGATCAGGTATTAATTTATTTAAAATTTTTTTACTATTTGGTCCACAAATACTAGCTGTTGCATAATGATCAGTAACTGATGACAAATAAACATCCAGCTCAGGCCATTCTGTCTGAAGGTAATCTTCTAGTTTTCCTAATACGTTTGCAGCACCACCAGTTGTAGTTGTCATGATATAATGATTTTCGTCAAGTCTAGTTGTTACCCCATCATCATAAACCATACCATCTTCGTTAAGCATTAAACCATAACGACATTTTCCTATGGCTAGTTTTGACCAAGCATTTGTATAAACTCTATTTAAAAATTCTGAAGCATCAGTTCCCTGAATGTCAATTTTACCAAGCGTTGAAGCATCTAATATACCAGCACTATTTCTTGCAGCCTTACTTTCTCTTTGAACCGCATCATGCATAGTTTCATTATTTTTTGGATAATACCAAGCTCTTTTCCACTGACCCACATTTTCAAATTCAGCTTTATTTTCTATATGCCAGTCATTCATTGGCGTTTTTCTAAATGTATCAAAATATTCACCAACATTTCGTCCAACAATTGTTCCAAATGTTAAAGGTGTGTAAGGGGGTCTAAACGTTGTAGTTCCAAGCTCACCCATCTTAACACCAGCAGTTTCTGCAATAATACCAAGGGCATGCATGTTACCAAGTTTACCTTGATCAGTACCCATACCAGTTGTTGTGTATCTTTTTACATGTTCAATTGATCTAAAGCCTTCTCTTAGAGCAAGTTTAATATCTTTTGCAGTAGCATCATTTTGATAGTCAACGAAAGGTTTTGTTTTTCCTAAAACTTTATCAGATGGAAGTAACCAAATAGTTCTAATCTCATTATCTTTAGGACAATTTATTTCTAAATTGTCAAATTCAGTTTCTTTTATATCTAGAAATTTTTTTAAAGATTTTGTAGAATTTTTAATCAAATCATCTAATTCAAAATCACCATTACTTGAGCCAATACTAATTTGATCTGATGGGTATATATCAGGAATAAAAACTTGATCTTTTTCTCTAAATTTTAATTTACCTCCAGATTGAGTAAATAAATGAACAGCTGGCGTCCATCCACCAGCAATTGCTAGACAATCACAACCAAGCTGTATCTTTTCTGGACTTGCAAAAGATTGTCCGTCTCTTGATAATTCCATTATCGTAATTTTATTAATTTTTTTATAGCCTTCTGTATTTACAATTGTGTGTGATCTATAAACCTTGATGCCTAAACCCTCAGCTTCTTTAGTAAATACAGTATTAGATTGTTCTCTAATGTCTATGATTGCTTCAACCTTAATACCTTTTTTTTGTAATGAAATTGCACTTTCATAAGCTGTGTCATTATTGGTAAAAAATATATTTTTTTGGCCAGTTGCAACACCATAATAATCTGCATATTTTTTAACTGCAGATGAAAGCATAATACCAGGTCTATCGTTATTGTTAAACACTAGAGGTCTTTCTAAGGAGCCTGTAGCAACAATAACTTTTTTAGCTCTAATTTTTAATAACCTTTGTCTTACTTTTTTATTTTTTTCATTTTTAGGAAGATGATCAGTTAAGTTTTCTCTCGCCAATAAATAGTTGTACCCATGATAAGCGGCAACACTAGTTCTTGTTTTAATTTCTAGGTTTTCAACATTTTTTAATTCATTAATTTCATTTTCTAACCATGTAGAAGAATTTTGATCATTTATTTTTATATGTTCAGAGTTTTGGAAAATTGTAGATCCTCCAATTTCATTTTTTTCATCAAGCAATAATGTTTTGAGATTATTTTTTGCTGCAGTTTTTGCAGCCATAATTCCACTAATACCAGCTCCAATTACTAAAACATCACAATGAATGTATTTGTGATCATATATGTCAGGGTCAGGTTCTGTTGGAGATTTTCCTAGGCCAGCAGAATGTCTTATAACATATTCATACTTTTCCCAAAAGTTAGCAGGCCACATAAAAGTTTTGTAATAAAAACCAGCAGGCAGAAGAGGGGATAAGAAATTATTTATACCTCCAATATCAAAGTCAACACTGGGCCAACAGTTTTGGCTAGTTGCTTCTAGCCCATGATATATCTCAAGTTCGGTTGCTCTAACATTTGGTTCTGTTAGTGCTGTGTTGTTATTAACTTGTACGATTGCATTAGGCTCCTCAGACCCTGAAGTCATTATTCCACGTGGTCTATGATATTTAAAACTTCGTCCTACTAAATGAATATCATTAACAAGTAGAGCTGAAGCAAGAGTATCGCCTTTGTATCCAAAATAAGATTTGCCATTGAATTTAAAAGAAACTCTAGAAGTTTCGTCAATATATTTACTGGTTGTAACTCTTAAATTTTTTGACATTAAATTATTTTATAGGAGGTTTTTCACCCATTTTATATACGGCTTTAATTTTGTCATTAGAAGTATCCCTAACCATGTTAAACCATTTTCTACAACCGTGCGCATGGTTCCATCTTTCAAATTGAATACCTTTAATGTTTTTTCTCATAAACAAGTATTCTGCCCATTCATCATCACTTAATTCTGTGGGTTGTTTAGGTCTTTCAATATGTGCTTCACCACCAGCTTTAAATTCACTTTGTTCACGTTCACCACAAAAAGGACAGGTAATTAAAAACATTAGTGAGCTACCGCCGCTGCACCATGTTCATCGACAAGGTCTCCGCTAATAAATCTATTTAAATTAAATGCTGCATTTAATTTATGTGGTTCATCATTTGCTATTGTGTGAGCGAATAAATCACCCGATCCAGGTGTTGCTTTAAATCCACCAGTTCCCCAACCACAATTAAAGTACAAACCTTTTACTGTCGTTTTACTAATAATAGGACTAGCATCTGGACAGATGTCAACAATTCCACCCCATTGTCTAAGCATTCTCATTCTACTAAAAATTGGATAAAGTTCTAAGATTGCATTTAACGTCCCCTCCACAATATCGTGACTACCTTTTTGTGAATAAGAAATATAATCATCAGTACCAGCACCTATTACAAGTTCACCTTTGTCCGATTGACTAACATAAGCATGAACAGCGTTAGACATTACCACTGTATCAATAATTGGTTTAACTGGCTCTGAAACTAGAGCTTGAAGAGGTTTACTTTCTAACGGTAACCTTAAGCCTGCCATGTTCGCTAATACGCTTGAATGACCAGCAGCAACTACTCCAACTTTTTTAGTTTTTATAAAACCTTTGGTTGTTTCAATGCCTTCTACTTCATCACCGTTTCTTTTAATTCCTTTAACTTCACAATTTTGAATTATATCTACTCCCATTTCATCTGCACCCCTAGCATATCCCCAAGCAACAGCATCATGTCTTGCGGTACCAGCTCTTCTTTGCAAAGTTCCACCCAATACGGGGTATCGAATATCTTGTGAAGTATTAATGATTGGACAAAATTTTTTAACTTCTTCTGTGCTTAAGTAAACTGCATCTATGTCATTTAATCTATTAGCATGTGTTCTTCTTTTTAAATCTCTAACATCTTGTAAGTTATGTGCAAGATTCATTACACCTCTTTGACTAAACATAACATTGTAATTTATTTCTTGAGATAAACCTTCCCATAATTTTAATGCATGATCATAAAGACCAGCGCTAGCATCCCATAAATAATTGGATCGTATAATCGTAGTATTTCTTCCTGTATTACCACCACCAATCCAGCCTTTTTCTACAACAGCAATATTTTTCATATTATGTTTTTTTGCTAAATAATACGCAGTAGCCAAACCATGACCACCACCACCAATAATAACTGCATCATATTCTTTTTTTATAGTGGGATCTTTCCAGGCTTTTTGCCAATTTTCATGATAGGAAAAAGCATTTTTGATTAATGAGAATATTGAGTACTTATTTTTCATAATATTATTCAAGAATTACTTTATAAATATTGAATATTCAATACAATCGGTTATATCAATGTCGCAGTGGAAGAGTGGGTGAGAGGCTGAAACCAGTCGTTTGCTAAATGACCGTGCGGGGAAACTTGTACCGAGGGTTCGAATCCCTCCTCTTCCGCCATTAAAATAAAGGCTGATTTTTAAAAAAGTTCTTCATTTTAATAGGCTTTTTTTCCAAGATATATCTATACACATTATAGTTTTCCATAACACGCTGAACATAATTTCTTGTCTCTTTAAATTTAATTAATTCAACCCAATCTACAAAATCAACTTGTTTTTTTTGTGGGTCTTTATTTATCTTTTTCCAATATTTAACTCTTTTAGGACCAGCGTTATAAGCAGCTGCAGCAAAAGGATAAGCCCCATCATATTGTAAAATTAAACCAGCTATATAATGAGACCCTAGATTAATATTATATTCAGGATCGGATGTTAATCTTGATTTTGAATAGGGTAACTTTGCTTGTTTGGCAACCAGCTTAGCAGTGTAAGGCATTAATTGCATTAATCCCTGAGCACCAACATGACTGTTTGCTCTCATGTCAAACTCACTTTCTTGACGAATAAGAGAAAGAATAAAAGCAGTTTCTGGTATTTTTCTTCCATTAACGTATTCTGGCGTACTTATTATTGGATAGTTAAAACTATTGTGAAATCTTTTTTGATAAGATGCAATCTTTGAAACTTGTATTGCAAAATCATATCTTGATATATTAGTTGCAAGTTCGGCTGCTAAAATTTCACTTCCACCTTTAATATTATCATTAGCTAAGTGTCTTAATATATTTTTTGTATACCTATCCTTATTTAGCTCATCTAAAAGATGAACAATTTTTACTAATTCTTTTTTATAAAAATATTTTCTATAAGTGTCAGGTACAATAGCTTGTTCATCTAATTCAAATGTTTCATTCGGTCTAATTCTTAAAAATGCTAGTTGACCATAATACGTTGATAAATATTTGGTTGCTTCTTCATACCATTGATTAGATTGTTTTTTATCACCAATTTTTTCATAAGATCTCCCAAGCCAATAAGCGCCACGAGATAAACTAATTGGGTAACTCACATTTTGATAAAAATTATTAAAATGGTCTATTGCTAAAATAGGATCATCTAAAAAGCTTAATGCAATCCAACCACTCATCCATTCAGCGTCTGCATATTCTGGCCCTATGTCCAAAGAATGTTTGCTCGCAACTTTATAAGCTGACTCATATTTCTTCTTATAAATAAGAGCTCGTGTCATTATTGCTCTTTCTTTCCACCACTTGTCTGGTCTAACTAAATAATCTTTATTGTTTGGAACTTTAAATATAATCTCCAAAAAGTCGTCAACTCTTCCTCTTTTTCTTCTCCATTTAAGTCGATCGTAATTTAGTCCAGCGTCATTTTTAAGTTTTATTGGAACATTTTTGATTGCATTATCAACACCATAAGACTTACTCATTAAAATTTGCCTAGCTGTATAAAGCAACTCATAGTCTTTAGGTAAATATTTTAACATTCTTTTTAAATCCCAAAATTTACCTTCCCAAGCTAAATAATCTGCACGTTTAATATAATCATTTGCATCTAAATATTTTTTGTATTTTTTCCTAAAAAATTTCATATTAGACCTATTTAGATCTGCAGTTATCCAGCCATCTTTAATTAGAGAGGTACCCTTGGTGATATCACCTGTTAATATAAAGCTTTCTCCAAGTATTAGTTTTCCATAACCACTTAATGGTTCCTCAGAATTAAACCAACCTATGATCTTATTTGGTGAGATCTTATTTGTTGAAAGTTTGTGTTCAGCTAAATACCGAATTCTACTTATTCTTGGGTAGTTTTCATTATTTTTTATAAATGATAAATAGTCATAAAAACTTGCTTGGTTGCCTGTAGTTAGCAAATGTCTCCATTGAATAAAATTATATATAGATTTGTCCTTAGCTTTTTTAGACTGCGATAGTGCTGTTGACCACTGACTTTTTTGCATTGCTGCAATAGATTTTTTTGCAATTCCATAATCTTTTTGACTGTAGTATTTTGACTTACTCTTGACTACTGGTTTGCTCTTTTTAACAACTAAAGGTTTACTTTTAGGAATAAGAAAATTAATTTTTTTTAGATCTTTTTTGACTATTGTAGTTTTAGGTTCCTCTTTTTTTTTGGATGGTTTAGGTTTGGGCTTAAGTATACCTTGTGATATCTTTGCACTCTAAGTCTCTTCATTTAAAAAAGGTTTTTTTAAAGGAATTATTGATATTTCAGCAGCAAATACATTTCCTATTATTATCGAACTTAATAATAGTGATTTTATAAAAAAAAATATCTTTCTGGGCATAAATTTACTAAATGAATCTTTAAACTATGTTATAAGTATTTATGTTCAAAGGATCAAATGTTGCTTTAATAACCCCGTTCAAGAATAATGAGCTCGATGTAGAAGCTTATATTAAGCTTATTCATTTTCAAATATCAAATGGTACTAACGGTTTGGTGCCTGCTGGAACAACAGGTGAATCGCCAACATTAAGCCATGATGAACATCAAAAAGTAATAGATTTATGCGTTAAAGAAAGTGATGGAAAAACTATAGTTATTGCTGGCACTGGTTCTAATTCAACTAAAGAAGCAATTTCTTTGACAACACACGCTGAAAAAGCAGGTGCGGATGCAGCTCTAATAGTAACCCCATATTATAACAAGCCAACTCAAGAAGGATTATATCAGCATTATAAAGCAATAAACGACAAATGTGGGATACCAATTATAATTTATAATATTCCTGGAAGATCTGTAGTTGATATGACTGTTGATACAATGGCTAGATTATTTGAATTGAAAAATATTGTTGGTGTTAAAGATGCTACTGGCGATTTAGATAGAGTTAATCAACAAAAAGATAAAATGGGAACTGATTTTGTTCAGCTGACAGGTAATGATGATAACGCTTTAGAATTTAATAACAGAGGTGGTATTGGATCTATAAGTGTAACTGCAAATATTGCTCCAAAACTTTGTTCTGATTTTCAGAAAGCCTCAAAAACAGAAAATGACAAGAGCAAGCTTGAAGCAATCAGACTAGATAAAATTTTACAACCCGTTCACAACTCAATGTTTGTAGAAAGCAATCCAAGCCCCGTAAAGTATGCCGCAAAACTTTTGGGTCTTTGCGATGACGATGTTAGATTACCTTTGGTCAAGGTTACAGACCCAACCAAGGATATTGTTAAAAAAGTTTTAGTATCAGCAAATCTACTCTAATGAACAAGAAAGCCAATTCTGGTTTAAAAATTATTTGCTTAAATAGAAAAGCAAGTTTTAACTTTTTTTTTGAAGACTTAATTGAAGCAGGAATAGTTCTTAAAGGATCAGAAATTAAATCCATTAGAGAGGGAAAGGTGAATATTGCAGACTCTTACGCTGTAGAGAAAGAAGGTGAAATAGTTTTAATTAATTCTCATATTGCAGCCTTTAAACAAGCCAGTTATTCAAATCATAACCCCACTGATGAACGAAAGCTGTTGTTAAATAAAAAAGAAATTAACAAATTAATTGGTAAAATGCAGAGAGATGGTTTTACTCTTGTTCCAACAAAGATGTATTTTAAAAAGGGAAAAGCTAAAATAGAAATAGCAGTAGCAAAAGGTAAAAAACAATTTGATAAAAGAGCTACTAAAAAAAATAGAGATTGGAATCGTGAAAAAGCAAGACACATTAGAAAATCAAGTTAAACAATCATATTTAGCAATAGGATCAAATTTAGGTAACAAAATTACCAACATTCATATGGCTATGTCTGAATTAGAAAAAAATAAAATTAAGATAACAAAAGTATCATCTCATTATTCATCAAAATCTTGGCCAAACCCTTTAATGCCAAATTTTATAAATATTGTTATAAAAATTGAGACAATCTTAGAACCGTTAGAATTATTAAAAATTTGTAACTTTATTGAATTAAAATTAGGCAGGGTTAGATCAAAAAAAAATGATCCACGAACTTGCGATATTGATATAATTGATTACGATAAAAAAATTTTGAATATAAATAGCAATAAACTAACAATCCCTCATCCAAAAATGACTAAGAGAAATTTTGTTTTGTTGCCATTATTTGAAATAGATAGAGGTTGGAAACATCCAAAATCTAAGATTAATATAGTTAATTTAATTAATTCTTTACCAATTAAAGATTTAAGATCTATCAAACAAATATAAATTGATGTTATAGTTAAAAATGCTTAATTCAGAAGAGTTAATAAATAAAGTCAAAGTTTATAATAAGTTTTTAAATCCAGAAAAGTTAAATAAAGCTTATAATTTTGCCATTAAAGCACATGAAAATCAAAAACGTGATTCTCGGCGACCCATACTCAATTCACCCTATTGCAGTAGCTAATATATTAACTGAACTAAAGCTAGATAGTGCAACTATTGCAACAGGACTGCTTCATGATACTATTGAAGATACGCATGCTACATACGAAACTATAAAGAATGAGTTTGGGCAAGAGGTTGCCGATTTAGTTGACGGTGTAACTAAAATATCAGTTTTTGAAAATCAAGCCACATCAACATCAAAAGCTGAAAATTTTAGGAAATTAATTTTAGCAACATCAAAAGATATTAGGGTTCTTCTTGTTAAAATCGCTGATCGATTACACAACATGAGGACTATCGATGCAATTTCAAAAATTGAAAAAAAAGAACGTATCGCAAAAGAAACTATGGAAATTTACGCACCATTAGCAGACAGAATGGGCATGCATAGAATTAGAGATGAACTAGAAGATTTATCTTTTAAAGTTCTAAATAATAACGCAAGAGAACTTATAAAAAAAAGGTTAGATGAAATTAAAGATGATAAAGTAAATAGCTTTAACGAAATTTCATTGCAATTCAGTGGATTGTTAAATGAACACAAAATAAATGCTGAAATTATTGGTAGAGAAAAAACTCCTTTTTCTATTTGGAGAAAAGTTCAAAAAAAAAGAATATCACTAGAGCAAATTTCAGATATTATTGGATTTAGAGTAATACTCGATAACATCGAAGACTGCTATAAAGCTCTTGGTATATTTCACAAAGAGTGGAACTGTATACCTGGAAAATTTAAAGATTATATTTCGTCGCCTAAGATTAATAAATATCAATCATTACATACTTCAATTATAGGACCTAATCGAAGACCAATTGAAATACAGCTTAGAACGTTACAAATGCACGAGTATGCAGAAAGAGGCATAGCATCACATTGGAAATATAAATCTTCGGAAAAATTTAATTCATTAACGTGGAAAGAATATGATTGGCTTGCCGATTTAGTTGAGATTATTGATAAAAATGAAAACCCAGAACACTCTTATGAGTATACCAAGCTACAAATGTTTCAGGAAAATGTTTTTTGCTTCACTCCAAAAGGATCGGTAATTAAATTACCAAAGGACGCAACACCAATCGATTTTGCATATGCTGTGCATACAAAAATAGGTAATAACACTATAGCTTGTAAGATAAATGGTAACGATAGTGAGTTACAAAGTATACTTTATAATGGAGATGTTGTGGATATTATCACTTCTAAAAATAAATCACCTTCATTGCACTGGATACCTGTTACAAAAACTGGAAAAGCAAGATCAGCAATTAGAAAGTATTGGTATAAAAAAGGAGAAGAGAAGGCTCAAAGAATTAAAAAATACAATACTACGCTATGGATTTCTTTGCCTGATAAACCAGGAAAGCTAGGAGAGATAACAACTTTACTTGGTAGCCATAGCTTAAACATCTCGAGTGTTGAAATGAAAGAAAAGTCTAAAGAATATATTAATTTTAAATTCAATCTAATTATAAGAGACTTGAAGAACTTTACAAATTTTATCAGTGAGTTAAAACAAAAGGAAATAAAATTTAAAATCATTAGACATGAGGATAACTGGTTAAAGGAACGTAATGCTTTCACACGAAAAATCTTTAAATATTTTAAAAAAAACTAACGCACTTTTAGAAGGCCATTTTATTCTTTCATCAGGTTTGCATTCACCTAAATATATTCAGTGTGCTAAGCTTTTAAGCTTTCCACATTTAGCTAAGGATATTTGTAATTCATTAGCAAAAAAAATTAAAAAAAAATTTAAATCTATAGATTTGATTTTAGCCCCAGCAATGGGGGGAGTTATTATTGGTTATGAAATTGGTAAACTTCTAAAAAAAGAGACAATATTCTGTGAAAGAGTTAATGGTAAATTTGTTTTAAGACGTGGGTTTCATATAAAAAAAGGATCAAAAGTTTTAATAATTGAAGATGTTATAACAACAGGAAAATCAAGTTTAGAATGCGTCAAGTTGATTACAAAACCAGGTGCGAAACTTATCGGCTTTGCCTCGATTATCGATAGATCAACCAAAAACTCTCTAAAGATAAAAAAGAATATTATCTCACATATGAAGATAGACGTTCCGACATTTAAGAAAAATAATCTTCCAGAAATTCTTAAAAATACTCCGATTACAGTTCCAGGAAGTAGATTTATAAAATGAAAAGACTAGGTATTAATATTGATCATGTTGCTACAATAAGAAATGCAAGAGGATCGTTCCACCCAGATCCGCTAACCATTGCCAAGCATGTAACTAAATGTGGAGCTCATTCAGTAACCATACATTTGAGAGAAGACAGAAGACATATAAAAGATATTGATGTTATTAAAATTTGTAAAAATAAAAAAATAATCACTAATTTAGAAATTTCACTAAACAAAAAAATAATAAATATAGCATTAAAAAATAAACCCAATTTTATTTGCATAGTTCCAGAAAAAAGAAAGGAAGTAACAACAGAAGGTGGATTAAACCTAATAAAAAATAAAAAAAAAATAAAAGAAATAATATCATTATTTAATAAGAAAAATATTAGAACAAGTTTATTTATTGACCCAACGTTAAAAGATATAAAAATTGCAAAAGAATTAAATTCATCTTGTGTTGAATTACATACTGGGAAAATTTCTAATTTAGTAAAAGAAAATAAAAATTATAAAAATGAATATTTAAAAATTAAGAAATGTTCAGAACTTGGTGTTGAACTTGGAATTGAGGTTCATGCTGGCCATGGTCTTGACTATAAAACTACAGCTATATTAAGTAAAATTAAAGAAATTACAGAATTTAATATTGGTCATTTTATAATCGGTGAGTCGCTCACTCATGGTTTAAAAAACACTATTAAGGCATTTAAAAAAATAACCAATAAATAGATATGAAAATTCTTGGTATCGGTGTCGATATAGTAGAAAATATTAGAATACATAAATCTTTAAAAAATGTTAGTTTTATTAAAAGAGTTTTTTCAAGCTCAGAAATATTGTTATCCAAAAACATAACAAATAAAAAATCTTATTATTCTAAAAGATTTGCTGCTAAAGAAGCATTTTCTAAAGCAATTGGAACAGGTTTTAGGGGTAATTTGAATTTTAAAGATATAACTATAACTAATGATAAATTAGGAAAACCCTCTTTTGTAGTCACCGATAAAATTAAAAAAATTATTAAAAAGCAATTTAAGATATCATCCTTTGATTTCTTTCTGTCAATTTCAGATGAAAAAAAATATTCTATAGCCTACGTAATTTTACAAAAAAAATGATAACCAAAAATATTATAATTGATAATGTTAAAACAATTTTTTATGCTTTAGTAATAGCTATTGTTATCAGATCTCTTTTTATTCAACCTTTCTACATTCCTTCGTCATCAATGGAACCAACACTTTTAATTGGTGATAGACTGTTTGTTACGAAGTATTCTTATGGTTACAGCAAGCATTCTTTCCCTTTTAGCCCACCAATAATAAATGGAAGACTATTTTCAAAGAAACCTAAGGTTGGTGATGTTATTGTTTTTAAAACACCAGCTGATAATAGGACAGATTATATTAAAAGATTAATTGGTCTACCAGGTGATAATATTCAATTCATTAACGGTGATCTATTTGTAAACAATAATCAAATATTCAAATCTAGAATTTCCCAAAATGATAAAATTTATTGTGGAAAACAAACTATAGACGTTAATACATTTGAGGAAAAACTTCCAAACGGCAAAACATATACCAGTGTATATTTAAAAAGTTATAGTTTTCAAAATTCTGATAATTTTATAGTTCCTTCTAAACACTACTTTTTTTTAGGTGACAACAGAGACTGCTCTAAAGATAGTAGATACCTGACTAGTGTCGGTTATGTTCATGAAGATAATTTAGTTGGCAAAGCTCAATTTATTTTTTTTTCATCTGATTTTAGAATTGGAAGTATTTTTTCTTTTTGGAAATGGCATAAAACAATTAGATTTGACAGGTTTTTTAAGAAAATCATTTAATGAAAATTAATCCCACAGCATTAGAAAAGAAATTAAAATTAAAGTTTTCAGATCAAAAAATTTTCATTAAAAGCTTAACGCACAAAAGCTTTGATTCAATAAACAATAATGAAAAAATTGAATTTTTAGGAGATAGAGTTTTAGGTCTTATTATTGCAAAAAAATTATTAGAACTTTATCCTGAAGAAAGAGAAGGGGTATTGGATAAAAAATTTGCTTCATTAGTAAATAAAAAAAAATGTCTAGAAATTGCTAAAAAAATTGAATTAGAGAAGTATATTTTAGTTTTAAACCCTAAGAATAAAAAAATTGAAATTGAAGATAAAATAGTAGCGGACTGTTTAGAGGCTTTAATTGGAGCGATCTATCTTGATAAAGGTTTAAATATGACTGAAAAATTTATTCTCAATTTATGGAGTGAGCATATTACAGCGAGTATTGTAACCCAAATTGACGCAAAGACAAAACTTCAAGAATACTCGCTTAAGATTTTTAAAGTCTTGCCTATTTATAAGCTAATATCCAATACTGGGCCTCGCCATAAACCACTCTTTAAAGTTGCTGTTAAATTAAAAAATACTAAATTTTTTACAGCAGAGGGATCTTCTAAAAAAGACGCAGAACAGAATGCTGCCTCTTTATGCATTGAGGATGTTTTTAAAAAATGAATTGGGATGATAGTGCTTATTTAGTTTCCAAAAATAGATACAGTGAAAATTCAATAATTGCTGAAGTTTTTACTGAAAACCATGGAAAAATTTCGGGGATAATTTTTGGTGGTACATCAAAGAAAATCAAAAACTATTTACAAGTCGGTAATAAAATTTATGTAAACTATAATTCTAAAAGTGTTACTAGAATTGGTTATTTTAAAATAGAAATTCTAAAAGCTTTAACTCCACTCTATTTTGATGAAAATCAAAAACTATCATGTATTACCTCGGCTATGCATCTTATAAAGCTTCTCACTGCTGAAGCTCAGTCTAATAAAGAAATTTTTAAATTAATTGATAAATTTTTTGAAATATTAACTTATGATAATTGGATACAAAAATATATTTTCTGGGAGTTAGAACTTTTAAAATTATTAGGATATGATTTGGAATTAAAAAATATAGTTGAAAAAGAGATTGTTGATAGTGAAATCAATTATTTTGTTAAATCCTCAACTGAAAAAAAAAGTATTCCAAATTTTCTAATAGATGAAAGCAATCCAGATGTTAATTTAAAAAATTTACTCAAAGGTTTAAAACTTGTTAGTGATTACCTTGAAAAAAGTATTCTAAAACCAAACAATCTAAACCTTCCAACTTCTAGGACTCATTTTATTAATCTTTTAAAATAATTATTTGATTAAATTGTTAATTCTATCAGCGTAATAGCTTACTATAGCGTTTGCCCCAGCTCTTTTAAATGAAATCAAACTTTCTAATACTGAGTTTTTATCTATCAGCCCTTTTTTTATACTATTACTTAATAGACTGTATTCACCTGAGACTTGATAGGCTAGAACAGGAATTTTAAAATTATCTTTAACTACTTTAATTATGTCTAGATAAGGCATGCCAGGTTTAACCATAACCATATCAGCTCCTTCTTTAATATCTAGAGCTACCTCTCTTATCGCTTCATCACTGTTTCTAAAGTCCATTTGGTAATTTTTCTTATCACCTTTTAGCAATCCTTTTGAACCAACTGCATCTCTGAACGGACCATAAAAACTTGATGCATATTTTACTGCATAAGAAAGTATCTGAACCATTTCGTGACCTTCTTTATCTAAAGCTTTTCTTATTTTACCAATTCTTCCATCCATCATGTCTGATGGAGCCAAAACATCACAACCAATTTCTGCTTGTAGCAATGATTGGTTTATCAAGACCTCAATAGTTTCGTCATTTAATACGTAACCTGATTTTATTAAACCATCATGACCATGAGAAGTATAAGGATCTAAAGCTACATCGCACATAATACCAATTTCGTTTTTATATCTTTTTTTTATATATCGAATGGCTTTACAAACAAGATTGTCCTCATTTAATGCTTCAGTTCCAATCTCATTTTTTTTTGTTTTATTTGTATAGGGAAACAATGCGACCATAGGTATTTTATTCTTGATTGCTCTATCAATAATAATTCCAAGTTTATCTATTGTGTACCTATAAACATCAGGCATTGTTTTAATAGATTGTTTTATATTTTTTCCATCAATTAAAAATATAGGTAATATAAAATCACTAGACGAAAGGCTATTTTCTTGAATTAACCTTCTAGACCAATCGTTTTTACGACTGCGTCTAAGCCTTAAATTTGGATAATTTCCTGTAATCATGTTTAAATCTATTTTTAAAATGCGACAAATGTATTATACAAATATATATTAAATTAAGTAAAAAACAATCAGCATGAGTATTGAAAATAAAAATATTGTAAAATTAGATCTAAAAAAAGAAGAGAAGATTTTAGATTTTAGTGACTTTCAAAAACAAAATATCAAGTTTGATATTGATAAATTACAAGAAGCCTACAATCAAATTATTCAAACTAAAAAATTTGATGATGGTGGAGGAATTGCCCACTTTGGAGCTATTTCTCTAACACAAATTCCTGGTGATCCAGACTCTGTTAAAGGAAGTAAAGCTAGAGGTGTTTATTGGACAAAACCAGATAAGTCAGGAAAAGAAGTTTCAAGAGATATTTCAATTGATGAAGCTGCTTATTCAGAATTTATACCCGACTATGAAAACACCTACTTTAAAGAAGTGTTTGATGTGCTTTCTTCAAAATATAAATTAGGAAGAGTTAGGATTTTATTAAAGGAGCCAAGATCAACATTGAGTTGGCATAGAGATCCAGAACCAAGATTGCATATACCCCTAATTTCAAATCCAGGCTGCCTAATGGTTATAGACAATGTTGCAAAACATATGCCTGCAGATGGATCAGTGTGGGTTACTAACAATACAAAATATCATAATGCTTTTAATGGTGGAGAAGAAAATAGAGTTCATCTAGTAGCATGTGTTTTAGATTATAAGTTTAATTAGATTGAAAAAAATATTTTTATCATCAGATCACGCTGGTTATAAGTTAAAGGAATTAATTAAACTTCATTTAGATAAAAAAAAAATTAATTATACAGACTTAGGCCCATACAATAGTGATAGAGTTGATTATCCTGATTATGCTCATAAAGTTGCAATAAAAGTTAAAACCAATAACAATCATACAGGTATATTAGTTTGTGGCTCTGGGATGGGCATGAATATTGCTGCAAATAGACATAAAAATATACGTGCAGCTCAATGTTTTAATTTAAAATCTACTAAATTATCAAGATTGCATAATGATGCAAATATCATTACATTAGGATCTAGACTGCTTACTAAAAAAAATGCTTTAAATTGTGTTAGTGTTTTTTTAAATACAAAGTTTGAAGGCGGAAGACACGCAAAAAGAATTAAGAAAATTTAATTATGTCTAGTGAAAAAAACTATTTAAACGAAAACTATAAAAGCTTCTTTGAAGATAGCTTATCTGTAACTGATCCAGAATTACATAAAGCAATAAGTGATGAATTAAAAAGACAACAACAGCATATAGAATTAATTGCTTCTGAGAATATTGTTTCACAAGCCGTTCTAGAGGCGCAAGGTTCCGTTTTAACAAATAAATACGCAGAAGGATATCCTGGAAAAAGATACTACAATGGATGTGAACATGTTGATGTTGCTGAAAACTTAGCTATTGAAAGATTAAAAAAATTATTTGATTGTAAATTTGCAAACGCTCAACCACATTCTGGAGCTCAAGCGAATGGAGCTGTATTTTTAGCACTATTAAATCCTGGTGATACTTTTATGGGGATGAGCTTAAATTCTGGTGGTCATATTACTCATGGATTAAAAATTTCAATGTCAGGTAAATGGTTTAATCCAATAGGATATGATGTTGATAAAGAATCTGAACTTATTGATTATGATAATGTTGAAAAACTTGCATTAGAACATAAACCAAAACTTATAATTTGTGGTGGCAGTGCTTATTCTAGAGTAATTGATTTTAAAAGATTTAGAGATATTGCTGATAAAGTAGGAGCATATTTAATGGTAGATATGGCACACTTTTCAGGTTTAGTTGCTGGTAAAGGTTACCCAAATCCATGTAAACATGCACACGTAGTAACTTCAACAACTCATAAAGTTTTTAGAAGTGCTAGAGGTGGAATTATTTTAACCAATCATGAAGACTTAGCAAAAAAATTTAACACAGCAGTATTTCCTGGTTATCAAGGTGGACCATTGATGCACGTCATTGCAGCAAAGGCTGCTGGTTTTTTAGAAGCATTAAGACCAGATTTTAAAGATTATATTAAATCAGTTTTAACTAATGCTAAAATTTTATCAGAGACACTTAAGAATAATGGCTTTAAGATTTATTCTGGTGGAACGGATACTCACTTAATGTTAGTTGATCTAAGACCTTTTAATGTTAAAGGTAACTTAACAGCCGAAAGCCTTTCTAATGCTAATATTACCTGTAATAAAAATGGAATACCTTTCGATTCAGAAAAGCCAATGATTACTTCTGGTATAAGATTGGGAACTCAAGCCGCTACAACTAGAGGTTTTGGATTAAAAGAATTCGAAAAAGTAGGAGAATTAATAACTAAAGTTGTAAAAGGTTTGTCTGACAATCCTGAAGACAACAGTAAAATCGAAGAAGAAGTTAGAAATGAAGTTTTAGAGCTTACCTCTCACTTCCCAATATATAAAAATTTAAAATAATGATTTGTTCGATTTGTAAAAAAGGTGAAACATCGGTTGTAGACTTTAGACCTACAGAAGATGGAACCGCCATAAGAAGAAGAAGACTTTGTGTATGTGGAGCCAGATTTACAACTTTTGAAAGAGTTCAATTTAGGGAAATAATGGTTATTAAAAAGAACGGAAGAAAATCATCTTTTGACAGAGATAAGCTTTCAAAATCAATTTACATAGCATTAAAGAAAAGACCGATTGATACTGAAACAGCAGAAAAGTTTATTAGCAGGACTTCAAGAGAATTAGAGGAGCTTGGCCAAAGTGAAATTTCATCAAATACAATTGGTACATTGGTTATGGAGGGTTTGAAAGATCTTGATCCAGTCGCGTACGTTAGATTTGCATCTGTATATCGAAATTTTAGAGAAGAAAAAGACTTTGTGCAATTCGTGGACAAATTAGATGTCTACAAAAAAAGATAAATTTTCAAAAAAAGATAAAAATTTTATGGAGCTTGCCTTAAATTTGGCTAAAGCACGACATGGACTAACTGGAGTTAACCCTTCCGTTGGATGTGTAATTGTTAAAAATAATAAAATACTTTCAATTGGCCAAACAGGTTTTAACGGCATACCTCACGCTGAATTTAATGCAATTAAAAATTCAAATGAAAATTTAGAAGGTGCAAAAATGTATGTAACGCTTGAACCCTGTAGTCATTATGGAAAAACTCCTCCGTGCACAGATATTATAATTAAAAATAAAATTAAAGAAGTTGTGTATGCTGTAGAAGATATTGATAAAAAAGTTAAAGGTAAAACTTTAAAGATTTTTCAGTTCAAAGACATTTTAGTAAAAAAAAATTTACTTAAAAAAGAAGTTAATAAATTTTATACACCTTATTTCTTTAATAGAAAAAATAAACTTCCTTATGTTACTGGTAAAATTGCAATTTCTAAAAATAATTTGATATATAGCAAGGATACAAAAAGAATTTCAGATATTCATACTGATAAATTTACACATTTTCTTAGATATAAAAATCATTCATTAATGATTTCTTCAAAAACTCTTAAAAAAGATAACCCAAAACTTAACTGCAGACTAGAAGGTTTGCATAAATTTTCTCCGAAAAGAATAATTTTAGACAGAAACCTAGAAACAAAAAAAAATTCATATATTTTTAAAACAGCAAATAAGAACAATACTATAATTTTTTATCATAACGCTAAAACCAAAGAAAAATTAATGTTTATAAAAAAAGGTATAACTCTCATCAAAGGTAAATTAATTCAAGATAGCTTTGATATTAAGTTAATTTTAAAAAAACTCTATATCCTTGGCTGCAGAAATTTATTAGTTGAAGGAGGAAATGATCTTTCTAAACACATTATTAAAAAAAGATTATTTAATGAGTTTTATTTATACAAATGTGCAAAAAATTTATCAAAGTTGGTTAACTATAAAGAGTTTAATTTTCTTAATGAATTAAAGAAAAATTATAAAAATAAATTAAAAATTAATAAAAAATTAGGCAAAGACTTAATTACACTTTACAAATAATATTATGTTTAATGGAATAATTTTCAACCAAGGCCTAATCACTAAATTTGAAAAAAGATCAAAGGGTATTAATATTTTTGTAAAAGCTAATCTAAAATTAACACGTAAAGATCTAGGTGTATCAGTTGCCTGTGATGGTGTTTGCTTAACATTAATTGATATTAAAAATAAAATAATGGAATTTTATCTTTCAGATGAAACTATACAAAGATCAAAGTTCAAATTCTTAAAAATTAATGATAAAATTAATCTTGAACTTCCTTTAAAATTCGGTCAAAAAATATCAGGACACATTTGTCAAGGTCACATTGATGCAATAGGTAAAATTCAGAGTATTAAGAAGATCGATAAATCATATTTATTTGATTTTGAGCTTGTTAAAGAAAGAGCAAATTTAATTGAAAAAGCTTCTATTTGTATCAATGGAATTTCTTTAACAATTTCTAAAGTAACCAAAAAGGGTTTTCAAATATGGGTAATACCACACACATATAATCTCACTAATTTATCATCTTTAAAGAAAAACAGTCTCATTAATATAGAGATAGATATCTTATCTAAATACGTTAGAAATTATTTTAATGAAAAAAAATAGTTTTACTCCAATAGAAAACATAATTGCCATAGCCAAGAGAGGTGGCATGTTTATTTTGGTTGATGATGAAAAAAGAGAAAATGAAGGAGACTTAATAATATCAACAACAAACTCAAGTGCTAAAAACATTAATTTTATGGCCAAATATGGTCGTGGATTAATTTGCCTAGCACTAGATAGCTTACAGGCAAAACGTTTAAATTTATCGTTAATGTCGCCAATAAATCAATCAAGGAATAAAACTGCTTTTACAATTTCTATCGAAGCAAAAAAAGGAATTACAACTGGGATTTCAGCAAAAGATAGAGCTAAGACAATTAAAATTGCGTCAAAGAAAAATGTAAATAAAAAAGATATTGTTTCACCCGGTCATATTTTTCCAATTATTGCCAAAGATGGAGGTGTTTTAGTTAGAGCCGGTCACACAGAAGCATCTGTTGATATCTCAAAACTAGCTAAAAAAAATAATTCAGCAGTTATTTGTGAAATAATGAATGAAGATGGTACAATGGCTAAGGGTCAAGATTTATTTAACTTTGCAAAAAAACATAATTTAAAGATTGGCAAGATAGAAGACCTTATTGCTTATCGTTTAAAAAAAGAAAAACTAATTAAACTTAAAAAACAATCTGATATTGAAGTTAAAAATCAGAAATATAAAATTAGAATTTATGAAAATCTCTTAGATGGATCTGAGCATTTTGCTCTAATTAAAGGAAATATTAAAAAAGGGATAGTACCAAGAGTTAGAGTAATTTCATCTAACGTAGTTCAAAATTATTTAATTAATCAGCAATTACCAAATTCATTTGATAAAACTTTAAATTATTTTAAGAGATTTAATAACTGTGTTTTAGTTTTTATAAAAGATACAAACTTAAGATCTGTTACGCAGACACTCAAGGATTATAAGAATAAAGATTTCTACAAAAAGGGAAATGATAAACTTATAAGAAATTATGGCATTGGTGCTCAGATAATCAAAGATTTAAAGATCAAAAATATGATATTAATTACTAAATCTCTCAAAAAAGTTATTGGTTTAGAAGGTTATGATATAAAGATTACTAAACAGGAAATCATTTAATGAAAAAAAAAATCTTAATAGTTATTGCAGATTATTATAAGGACATTGCTAAGGGGTTACTTGGTAGTGCTAAAAAAGTTTTACCGAAATCAAGTTTAATAAAAGTTATTAGTGTTCCAGGTGCTTTTGAAATACCAGTCACAATTTCAAAAAATATTAAGAAATATGATGCTTTTTTAGCACTTGGCTGCGTTATAAAGGGTGAGACACCACACTTTGATTTCATTTCTCACACTACAACTGAAGCGATAATGAAACTATCTATAGAAAATAAAAAACCTATTGGTAACGGAATTATTACCTGTCTAAATATGCGTCAAGCTATAGCTAGAAAAAAAAAAGGGGAAAGAGGCAGCTCATGCTGTTATATCTGTCTTGTCTCAATAAATATGAGAACTCCATACAATCCCAATCAAAGTCCTAGAGTTATAATTATCCAAAAATTATATGGAAATTTTTTTAATGATGACACAGATTTAATTTTTCCTAAACATAGATTTAAAAAGTTCATTAAGGATGTGGTTTTAGGTACAATAGAAAGAGACGAAGTGATTAAAGAAGAGGTTAAAAAGTATTTAAGCGAAGATATTCAACTAACTAATTTAGATAAAGTTTTTCAAATAATTGTTAAATCTGCTATATTCGAGTTTCTATATAAGCCAAAAGTACCTACAAAAATAATTATCAAAGAATATCTTGATGCATCAAATTTTTTTTTAGAAACTCTCAAACAAAATACTTAAATGCTATACTGGATAAAATAGCTAAAAAAATAAGAACAACTAATGCATGAATTTGAATTAATAAAAAATTACTTTCAAAAACTTTCTACAAAATCTCCTAGTGCTCTAAATTTAAATGATGATGTTTTTTTTGATAAAAAAAATAGATTAGTTGTTTCAGTTGACACATATACTGAGGGTAATCACTTTATAGATTTTAAAAAGCCAGAATTAGTTATTAAAAAGATAATTAGATCGTCCATATCAGATCTTATCTGTAAAGGTGTTAAGCCAAAATATTATTTCATTTCGGCGTCAGGTAATAAAAAAAGTTTTTCTAAATCAAATTTATCCAAAATTAGCAAAGCACTTAGCCAAGAACAAAATAAATATAAGATATTTTTAAGCGGTGGAGATACAGTTTTTTCAAATAAGTTAAGTTTTACAATTACCTCAATTGGTTTTGCTAATGATATTATTTATAGAAATAAAGCTAAAATTAATGATGATATTTATGTATCTGGCAATCTAGGTGATAGTTATTTGGGTTTATTAGTTTTAAAAAATAAAATTAAACTTAATCAGCGATTAAAAAAATATTTTATTAACCAGTATTTTATGCCAAATATTCAGTTACAATTAACAGACAAAATTAAGAAATTTGCCAACACGTCAATTGATGTCTCTGACGGATTATTAGCGGATCTTGATAAAATGATTAATAGTCAAAAATTATCATACAAACTTTTTTTAAAAGATATTCCTATTTCAGATAATCTTAAAAAAGTACTTGATTTTAAGAAACTATCTAAGATCAACTTTATTTCTCATGGTGATGATTATCAGATTTTATTTACTGCCTCAAAAAACAAGATGGGAATTTTAAAGAAAATAGCTTCTAATTGTAGAGTTAAGCTTACAAAAATTGGCTCAATCCAAAGTTATGTTGAAAAATCATCCATTATTGGTGGCAAAAATCTTCAAATATCTCTTAAAAAAAAGGGTTATTTTCATAAATTTTAGTAAGTTAAATATTGCCTTTTATTGCTTTTTTTGTATTGTCCGGACTTTAAATAATAAAATTTTAACAACCAAACAACTAAAAAGGCATCATGAACTCACTTATAGAAACAATATTACTTTACACCATAGCAGCAGGATCACTTGCAATAGTTTACGGTTTTTTTACTGGTAAGAATATTCTAAACTTAAGCCCTGGAAATGCTAAGATGCAAGAAATAGCATCTGCAATTCAAATTGGTGCAAAGGCTTATTTAGCAAGACAATATAAAACAATTGCCGTGGTTGGAGTTGTTGTTTTAGTTATTATTTGCCTTGTATTTAGTCCATTAGTTGGTCTTGGATATTTAATTGGTGCTGCGTTATCTGGAATAGCAGGTTATGTTGGAATGTTAGTTTCTGTTCAAGCAAATGTTAGAACAGCAGAAGCATCAAGAAAAGGTTTAGCAAGTGGCCTTGCTGTTGCATTTAAATCAGGTGCAGTAACTGGAATGTTGGTGGCTGGATTAGCTTTACTTGCAATTGCAGTTTATTATTATATTTTATTAAAAATGGGTATTGATGATAGAGAAGTTGTTAATGCATTGGTTGCATTAGGTTTTGGTGCTTCTTTAATATCAATTTTTGCAAGATTAGGTGGTGGAATTTTTACCAAAGGTGCTGATGTTGGTGCTGATTTAGTAGGTAAAGTAGAAGCTGGTATCCCTGAGGATGATCCTAGAAATCCGGCTGTAATTGCTGATAACGTTGGAGATAACGTTGGTGATTGTGCTGGTATGGCAGCAGACTTATTTGAGACTTATGCTGTAACCATTGTTGCAACAATGGTTCTTTCTTCAATATTTTTTGTTGGTGATATGAATATGATGATCTACCCTTTAAGTATTGGTGGAGCTTGTATTTTAACATCAATCTTAGGAACTTTCTTTGTTAAGCTTGGAAAAAGTAAAAACGTTATGAATGCTTTATATAAAGGGTTTGTTGTTTCAGCTATTTCTTCATTAGTAATTTTATATCCTGTTACAGATTATGTAATTGGTTTTGCAAGTGAATATACTGTTAATGGAAAAACTTTTACTGGTATGAGTTTGTATTATTGTGGAATTATTGGTCTAGTGATTACCGGATTATTAATTTGGATTACTGAATACTATACTGGAACTGAATACAGGCCAGTAAGAAGTATTGCTAAATCTTCTACAACAGGTCATGGAACAAATGTCATTCAAGGTTTAGCAGTTTCAATGGAAGCTACTGCTATACCAGCTTTAATTATTGTTGCAGGCATATTAGCAACAAACTCAATTGCTGGTCTTTATGGAATTGCTATTTCTGTAACTACAATGCTTGCATTAGCAGGTATGGTTGTTGCTCTTGACGCTTATGGTCCAGTAACAGATAATGCTGGTGGTATTGCTGAAATGGCTAAACTGCCAAATAATGTTAGAAAACTACAGATGCATTAGATGCAGTAGGGAATACGACTAAAGCTGTTACTAAAGGTTACGCTATAGGTTCGGCAGGTTTAGGTGCATTAGTATTATTTGCAGCTTATGTAGAGGATATTAAACATTTTTCAGGTGTAGCTGGTTCAAAGCTTGAAGGAATTGTTGTAACTTTTGATTTATCAAACCCTTACGTTGTGGTTGGTTTATTAATTGGTGGAATGCTTCCATATTTATTTGGATCAATGGGCATGCAAGCTGTAGGTAGAGCAGGTGGTGCTGTAGTTGTTGAAGTGAGAAGACAATTTAAGAAATATCCAGGTATCATGAAGGGAAAACAAAAACCTGATTATGCTAAATTAGTTGATTTATTAACGTTAGCTGCAATTAGGGAAATGATTATACCTTCTTTATTACCAGTTCTTTCTCCTATAGTTTTATACTTTGTAATACTAGCTATAGGTGGTCAAGTAGCTGCTTTAGCAGCTGTAGGTGCAATGTTACTTGGTGTAATTATAACCGGTTTATTTGTTGCTGTTTCAATGACTGCTGGTGGTGGTGCTTGGGATAATGCAAAAAAGTATATTGAAGATGGAAATCATGGTGGAAAAGGTTCTGAAGCACATAAAGCTGCTGTAACTGGCGATACTGTTGGAGATCCATATAAAGATACTGCTGGTCCAGCTGTTAACCCAATGATAAAAATTACAAATATCGTGGCCTTGTTGTTATTGGCTGTTATAGCTGGTTAATTTTTTCTTCTTTTACCAAGGGGATCATTAATTTTTTGTCTCATACTTGATAAAAAATCATATATGAATGATTCTTTTTGGTAATTGGTAACAGTTATGTTTTTTGAAATTTTTATCTTTTGCATCTGCTCAATATCATAAAAGGTTTTCTTTTCTAATAACCCATATTTATTAATTTCAACAATCAACACATTATTCGTTATAAGTTTTTTATTACCTAATTTTAAGACTTGACTCTGATGCTTCTTTTCTTTCTATATAAAATAAAATCTCATTATCAAAGAAACTTATAGCTGAAGGAGGACCTAAAATTTTAATTATATCATTCTTATTCGTTTCATTTGGTAAAAGCTTTTCTTGTTTTTCGCTGAGTTTATTAACACCATGATGATTAATTGCTAATTTATTGGAACAATTTGCAAATAATAAAAAAACAGTTAATAATAAAAATATTTTCATGAATAATTACATAAATATTTACAATAATTTAGTTAAATTAACTAGAAATAAAGAATTATATAAAGATTTTAAAAATCAAGACACATTTTCAGATAGATTGATCTTTTTTCTACTACATTTTGCTTTTTTTTTTAAAATTTACAAAGAAAATAATGATAAATCTATATTGCAAGAAATTTATGATTTTGTTTTTAGGCAAATGGAGTTGAGTGTTAGAGAAATAGGTTATGGCGACCAATCTATAAATAAAAAGATGAAGGATTATCTTAATTTATTCTATGGTATGATTGATAAAATTCATTACTGGGATGATTTAAACATAGATTTAAAAAAAAAAATTCTGGTAATATTTTTGGATAATAATGTGGATAATGATTATTTAGTTGAATATTTTGATAAATATATGAAGTTTTTATCAAATAGTACTTTAAATTCTCATTTAAAAGGTGTAGATAAGCATTAAATTTATTATGGCTGTACCCAAACGAAAACAATCCCCATCAAGAACCGGAATGAGAAGAGCTCAGAATATGAAGTTCAAATCTACTAATATTGTTGAGGATAAGAAATCTGGAGAATACAGATTACCTCATCACTTAGATCTAAAAACTGGCATGTACAGAGGTAGACAAGTTTTAGATCCCAAGGAATAAAAGTCCAAAATCTAATGAGCAAAATAATAAAAATTGCAGTTGATGCAATGGGTGGAGATAATTCACCAAAAAAAATTATAGATGGAATTATTCACCACTATAAAAAAAATGTTAATACTTTTTATCAAATTTTTGGAAATGAAGAAAAAATCAAAAAACACATTAATGTCCAACTACCCCAATCTTGCTTTTGAAATAATTACCACTAATGATGTAGTTAAGGGTACAGATAGTCCTTTAGAGGGAGCTAAAAGGGGAAAAAACACTAGCATGTGGTTAGCTATACAAAGTGTTAAAGAAAAAAAATCCGATATAGTAATTTCTGCCGGTAATACTGGGGCGTTACTAGTCATCTCAAAACTTAACCTTAAGATGATAGAAAATATTGATAAACCAGCACTCTCAGCTTTATGGCCAAATAAAAAAAATATGAGTGTTGTGTTAGATTTGGGGGCAAATATTGAATGCAGCCCAAAAAACTTAATTGACTTTTCTATTATGGGATCTTCATTATTTAAATCTCTATATCCAGATGACATAGCAAAAGTTGCCTTATTAAATATTGGATCAGAAGAACTTAAAGGAAATGAAATAATAAAAGAAACTTATCAGCAACTTAATCAAAGAAATAATACTGGCTTTGAATTTAAAGGTTATATCGAAGGTAATCAGTTAATGAATGGTGATGTAAATGTTATTGTTGCAGATGGATTTACTGGAAATGTTGCCTTAAAAACAGCTGAGGGAACTGCAAACTTTATTACGAGTGAATTAAAGAAAGCTATGACAGGTAATATTATTGGTAAAATTTTATCTTTATTAAACATATCAAATTTAAAAAAATTTAAAGCAAGACTAGATCCTAGACTTTATAATGGTGCAATTTTTATAGGCTTAGATTCTCCGGTTATCAAAAGTCATGGTGGAACAGATTATATAGGATTTTCAAACTCTTTAAGTGTTTGTACTAGAATTGTTAGTGGTAATTTAATAGAAAAGATAAGAAACAACATCAGTTAATGCAAAGAACTAACTTAACAAAAAAAGACCTTATAAACTCAATTTATATGCAGATTGGTTTTTCAAAAAATATATCTGAAAATTTGATTGATGATTTTCTAATTACAATAGTAGAAAATTTAAAAAAAGAAAAACAATTAAAGCTCTCAAAATTTGGTACTTTTTCTATAAGGGCCAAAAAAAGTAGAATTGGACGAAATCCTAAAACAAAAGAACAAACAACAATATCTAATAGAAATGTTGTTTTATTTAAAGCTTCTAAGGAATTTAAAGATTTGGTAAATTCTAAGAATGATTCATAAAAATAATGATGCTTATAAATCAATAGGTGAGGTTGCTAAAATCCTTGATCTTGTAAATAAAAAAAAAGGAACCCTTAATACCCATACCATTCGTTTTTGGGAGAAGGAATTTAAGCAAATTAAACCAAAAATTTTAAACGGCAATAGAAGGTATTATAATAATGATACAATTGAGGTTTTAAAAAAAGTTAAATATCTACTCAAAGTTCAAGGAATGACAATTATTGGTGTTAAAAAAGTTCTTAATTCTGATAAATCATTAAAACTTGACGAATTAGCAAATAATTCTATAAATGCTGATTATAGTTTTAAAAATAAACTTAAAAAGATTTCAGATTTAATAAAAAAAATAAAAAGTTTAAAATAGTATGGCAAAAAAAACGCACGTTAAAGTTAGACTAGTACCAGAGGCTAAACCTGATAGTCCATTTTTTTATTATGTTAAAAAACCAGCTGGTGGTGAAAAAGCTAAAGTTAAATTATCTGCAAAGAAATATAATCCTTCTACAAGAAAACATGAAATGTTTGTGGAAAAAAAACTACCTCCACATAGCAAATAGTATTATTTTTTACTAAAGTTTCTTTTTTCGTAATCAATAAAAGACCAAATCATATTCTTCCATATTCTATTAGTAATTTTTGGGTCTATATTCATTTGTATTGATTTTTTTTTAATCTTTTTAAGAATAAAATTGATCCTTTTTTGATCAATTATTTCTTTCTTATAGATTTTTATTTTTAATACCTCATTAACTAGTGATGATCTCTTTTTGATTAATTTAAGTAAATCATTATCAAGCATATCAAGCTTTATTCTGATTTGATTTAGTTTTTTTTATTAGTGGGCGACATTTATACAATTGGTTATTAAGATAATTATTATAAGTATAATTTATGTTTGTAAATAGCGACAACTATATAAAATATTTAAAATTATGGTTAATAACTTTATTTTCATTAATTGTTCTTATGGTGGCAGTTGGTGGCCTTACTAGATTAACAGACTTCAGGTCTATCCATCACTGCTTGGGAACTCTTTACTGGAATTCTGCCACCACTCAATATTACTGAATGGAACTTTTATTTTTCAGAGTATAAAAAAATACCCGAATATCTAAATATTAATTACGGTATGTCTTTAGATGAGTTTAAAGTAATTTTCTATTGGGAGTATGCTCATAGATTGTTAGCAAGATTTGTTGGCCTATTTACTTTAGTACCTTTGCTTTTCTTTAGTCTGTATTTTAAAAATACCCAAAATTATTCGAATAAATATTATTGGATATTTTTCCTTGTGTGCCTTCAAGGATTTATTGGTTGGTATATGGTATCTAGTGGATTAATTGAAAATAATGACGTTAGTCACTTTAGACTTAGTATTCATTTGTCCTTAGCTTTATTTATCTTATGTTTAATTTTTTGGTATATTTTAGATATTAATCAAATAAAAAAATTTCACATAAAAATTTCAAATTTCTTTTTATTATTCATTCTTAAGTTGATAGTTTTACAGATTGTATTGGGTGCTTTTTTATCAGGCTTAGATGGTGGACTTATATATAATTCGTGGCCCGATATGAACGGTAGCTTTTTTCCAAATGATGTTGGGTATAAAGATGTAATTAATACCCAATTATTAAGCAATCCATCTATTGTTCAATTTTTGCATAGATCAACTGCTTATTTACTTTTATTTTTTATAATCATTTTGAATTTTATCTATTTTAAACAAAAATATGATTTTAAATATGTATTATTTTTTGATCTTGCTGTCTTAATTCAAATTCTTTTAGGGATTGTAACTTTAATTTCTGGTGTAGAGATTAAATATGCGTCACTACACCAGTTAGGTTCAATATTAGTTTTGAGCTCTTATCTTTTGATATTATACAAAAACTCTAACTAACTGCTTTCAAATTTCCCTTTGAAGATTTGTTTAATGCTTGTTCTAAATCTTCAATAATGTCATCTATATGCTCTATACCAATGCATAATCTTACGTATCCGGGTGTAACACCTGAAGCTAACAATTCTTTTTCTGTTAACTGACTATGAGTTGTTGTTGCAGGATGAATTGCTAAACTTCTAGCATCACCAATATTTGCTACATGATAAAACATCTTTAAAGACTCTATAAACCTTTTACCTGCTTCAATACCACCTTTGAGTTCAATACCAACTAAACCACCATTTCCATCATTAAGGTACTTTTTAGCACGATCTGCAATTTTACCTTCATGTTCTGTTGGATAAATTACTCTAGCTACTTCCTTATTTTTTTTCAAATAGTCAACAACTTTTGATGCATTAGAACAGTGCTGTTTCATTCTAAGAGCAACTGTTTCAAGGCCTTGAATAATACCAAATGCGTTGTCAGGAGATAGAGCAGAACCAAGATCTCTTAGCAATGTAACGCGAGCTCTTACTGCAAAAGAAACATTAGCCCCAGTTAATTCTGGTACTACTTTTCCCCAAACAGCACCACCGTAACTTGCGTCAGGTTCATTAAATAGAGGTTGTCTTTTTGGGTCAGCTGTCCAGTCAAAATTACCACCATCAACTAAAGCTCCACCTACAACAGTGCCATGTCCACCTATATATTTGGTTAGTGAATAAACTACTACAGCAGCACCATGCTCTAAAGGTTTGCAAATTACAGGAGCAGCTGTGTTGTCCATTATTAATGGTATATTGTATTTTTTACCAATATCAGAAACTTCTTTAATTGGGAAAACTCTCAAATAAGGATTTGGTAAAGTCTCACCATAAAAAGCTCTAGTTTTATTATCAACAGCTTTTTCAAAGTTTTTTGGATCAGAAGGGTCTGCATATCTAACCTCAATACCAAGCTTACTTAAAGTGTGTGTAAATAACGATATAGTGCCTCCATATAAATCTGTTGAGCTAACTATATTATCTCCAGCTTGTGCAACGTTTAAAATTGCAAAAGATGATGCTGTTTGTCCAGATGCTACTGTTAAACAGGCTAAACCTCCCTCTAGTGAAGCAACTCTTTTTTCAAGAGCATCATTGGTCGGATTCATTATTCTTGTATAAATATTTCCAAACTCTTTAAGGGCAAACAAATTTGCAGCATGTTCGGTGCTGTCGAACTGATACGATGTTGTTCTATAAATTGGAACAGCTACTGCTTTTGTTGTTGGATCGCTTCTGTAATCACCACCATGTATGGCTATAGTCTCAGGGTTTTGTCTTTTTGTGCTCATCTTAATACTCCTTTTTTAGTACTTTTGCTTAATGCAAGGCGTACAATACAGTTCAAATGTGCCTACCGATAATGTGTGTAAAAAATCCTTTTTAGCATTAACTAGCCTGCAATAGGAACAAATCGGCTTGATCAAACTATCATTTAAGTATGATATTACAAGAGAAATATAAAATTGACATTATATCTAATAATAGTATTAATCCTCGCACAATGACAAAATTTCTAAAAAGTAGTGAATTAAACAGCGACTGGTTCGAGATAGATGCCAAAAATGCAGTAGTTGGCAGGTTAGCTTCGATCATTGCCATGATTGTTAGAGGAAAAAATAAAACTACTTTTACACCTCATATGGATGACGGTGATTTTGTTGTGGTTAAAAATGTTGAACAAGCAAAATTTACTGGAAAAAAATTCAAAGACAAAAAATATTATAGACACACTGGTCATCCAGGTGGAATTAAAGAAATTACTCCTGAAAAATTATTAGAAAAAAATAAACCTGGTGAAACTCTAAAATTAGCTATTAAAAGAATGTTACCCGGAGGAGTTCTTGGAAGAAAACAGTTAACTAAAGTAAAGATTTATGCAGGTGAAGAGCACCCGCATGCAGCACAAAACCCTAAGCTTCTAGATCTAGGTAAATTAAACAGTAAAAATTTAATAAGAAATTAATATGGAAACAGTAATCGCACCAACTAAAGTATCTACAAAAAAACCTAAAATTAAATTAGATTTTAAAGATAGTAAATACGCAACTGGTAGAAGAAAAAAATCTATTGCAAAAATTTGGGTGAAAAAAGGTACTGGTAAAATTTATGTAAATGGCAGAACTATGGATGAATATTTCACTAGTGGAAGTCACAAAATGCAAATTACAAGACCATTTGAAATTATAAACCAAGCAACAGATTACGATGTAAGATGTAGTGTTGCAGGTGGTGGTCACACAGGTCAAGCTGGTGCTATGGTTCATGGTATTGCCAAAGCATTAATATTATTTGATTCAGAGAATAGAGCGGTACTTAAGACCGAAAAGCTAAATACCAGAGATTCTAGATCAGTTGAGAGAAAAAAACCTGGTCGTAAAAAAGCTAGAAGAAGCTTCCAATTCTCTAAAAGATAATTCTTTTTTAATTCAAAACTGCTATAATAAAAAAATGCCTAAGCTTAATGTTTTAGTTGCTGGATCTACTGGTTATATCGGTGTTCAATTAATTAAATTATTAGTTAAACACAGTGATATTAAGATTAAATATCTTTGTGGAAATTCCTCTGTTGGAAAAAAAATCTCTACTTATGAAAAATCACTAAGTTCAAAGAAATTACCTAAAATTATTAGATACAATAAAGCACTTTTAAAAAACATAGACCTTGTTTTTACAGCTCTACCTAATGGTGAGGCGCAAGATATTTCAAATGATCTTTTAAACCACAATGTATTAATTGATTTAGCAGCAGACTTTAGACTTAATAAAGCATCAGATTATCTAAAATGGTACAAACAAAAACACAGATCTGTCAATAATATTAAAAAATCAATTTATTCATTACCAGAAATTAATGGTGACAAAGTAAAGAAATTTAATATTATTGGTTGTCCAGGTTGCTACCCAACTTCAATACTTTTACCTCTTATTCCTTTGGTTAAGAAAAATTTAATAAAATCTGAGAATGTTATTATAGATTCAAAATCTGGTTACTCTGGAGCTGGGAGAGGAGTACATAATAAATATAAAGATAAAAACCTTTATGAATCCTTAAGTGCTTATGGTGTAGGTTTTCACAGACATAACTCTGAAATTCAACAAGAAATTGATAACCACACTAAAAAGAAATTTTCTTTCACATTCACACCCCATCTAAGTCCAATGTTTAGAGGGATATTTAGCACTATTTATGTAGATCTTAATAAAGGTGTAACTATTAAAAAATTAGAAAATACTTTAAAGAGTCAATATTCAAAAAATAAATTCGTTAAAATTTTAAAAACAAATTCATTGTTAAGTACAAACGACGTAATTAACACAAATAATTGCTCTATAGCAATTTGTAAAACTAAGTATAAAAATAGAGTTATTATTTTATCAGTTATTGATAATTTAATTAAAGGTGGAGCAGGTCAAGCAATACAAAATATGAATATAAGATTTGGTTTTAAAGAAACAAAAGGATTAAAATGAAATACCTTTTTTTAATTAGTCTATTTATCCTAGCAGGCTGTCATATAGATGGAAAATTAGTTAATTTAAATGAAAAAGCCATTAAACAATCTAGTAAAAATGCAAAAAATCAGAGTGCTGATTTACTAGACGCAGACTTTAAAAAAATGTCATTCAATGAATTTGATCAGTTTCTTAAAAAATATTCTAAAAATTCAGACTACCCAGATATTAACTAATAGATGAAAAAAATAATTAACATTGCCGTAGTTGGTTTAGGACAGGTTGGAATCTATTTATTAAATGAACTCAATACTAAAAAAAAAGATATTGAACTTAAGACGGGTAAAAAGATTAATATAGTAGCTGTTTCAGCAAGAAGCATTTCTAAAAAGAGAAGATTTAAGATTAATAAGAAAATTTTTTTCAAAAACCCATTAGAAATTTTTAATAAGACTAAAGTAGATATTTTGTTTGAAGCTATAGGTATGTCTGACGGGATATCTAAAAATGTTGTAGAAACTGCTTTAAAAAATAAAATACATGTAATCACTCCTAATAAAGCACTTATTTCTAAACATGGTGATTATCTAGGAAAGTTAGCTGAAGACAATGGTGTTAACTTAGAATTTGAAGCATCTGTTGCTGGTGGTATTCCAATATTAAGAACTATTAAAGAGGGACTCGCGACTAACAAAATTTCCAAAGTTTATGGAATTTTTAACGGTACTTCTAACTATATTCTTTCTGAAATGGAAAATTCTAGTGATAGTTTTTCCAACGTATTAAAGAAAGCTCAAAAATTAGGGTATGCTGAACCTGGTAACCCTAAATTAGATTTAAATGGTTTTGATGCATTTGCTAAAGTAAGAATTTTATCTGCTCTTGCATTTAATATTAAAATTTCAAAACATAAATGCCTAATGGAAGGTATTGAGAAAATTGAATTAAAAGACATAGAAATTTCTAATCAATTAAATTTACGTATTAAATTATTGGGTATTTCTGAGATTATTAATAATCAATTGTTTGAAACTGTTCATCCATGTCTAGTTAGTAAAAATTCATATATTGGTAATGTTGGTGGCGTTATGAATGCTGTTATTCTTGAAGGTAAACCTGTTGGTGAAAGTATATTACAGGGAGAGGGAGCTGGCCCTGGTCCAACTTCATCATCATTATTATCTGATCTACTTTCAATATTGAATGGGAATGTTAAAAAACCTTTTGGTATTTCAGGTAGCAAACGTAAATCAATTAAATGTTATAACGTTAATAATTATGCAAATTCTCTATATTTGAGATTTGAAGTTAAAGACAAACCTGGTGTTTTATCAACAATTACTAACAGATTAGCTAAGTATAAAATTTCAGTAAAAAGACTAATTCAAACTCCTGATAAAAAAAATAATAAAGCCACTATTGTTATTATTACTCATAAAACCAATGAACTTAATTCTAAGAATTGTCTTTCTGTTTTCAAAAAAGACAAAAATATTCTTAAATATCCAACACTGATTAGAATATATAATTAATGGAGTTATATCTAAAACTGTTTGAGGTTCTATTTCCTGTCTTTTTTGTTGTTGGTATTGGATATTATTTAGGTAAAAATAATCCAAAAATTGACACCACTTTCATAACAAATTTTGCTGCGAATATCGGAACACCAGCAATGATTATATATGCACTAACTTCAACTGGTACATCTTTTGAAATATTTAAAGATTATTTTTGGTATTTTTTAATTGCAATTGTTGCCTTTACTTTTATTGGAATTCTTTTTTTATTCTTCTTAAAAACTAAAGACATCATCCGCGAGCTTCCACCATTTATTATGCCAAATACTGGAAATATGGGCTTACCAATATGTTTGTTTGCTTATGGATCTCAAGGATTAGGTGTTGCTGCTGCTATTTCAGCTTTAATAATTCTATGTCACTTTACGTTAGGAATTTTTCTTGCTGATAGAAAATTCAATATTAATGTTATTCTTAAAAATCCACCATTTTATGCAATCATAATTTCGGTGATTTTCCTATATTTCAAAATAGAACTTCCAGTCTTTGTAGAAAACACAACCTTTCTACTAATGTATGCTACAATTTTTTTAATATTAATGTCTTTAGGAATTGCCTTAACTCGTTTTAAAGTTTTTTCTTTTAAGAAAGCTGTGATTTCATCAATTGGAAGAGTTGTCTTAGGTCCTATTATTGCGTTATTAATAATTAGATATTTTGATCTATCAGGGTTTGCAGCCGGTGTTCTCTTAATTCAATGTTCAATGCCTAGTGCAGTTTTAAATTATCTTGTAGCTTCAATTTATTCGCCGAAAAAAATTGTAGATAGCGTTGCTAGTACCATTGTTGTTTCTACAGTTATGTCTTTTGCTACCATTCCAGTGGTCGTATTCTTTGCTTTAAAATACTTTAATTAAACTGTATCTATTGGCTTATGAAAGCCATCATATTTAACCTTTTAGCTTGGGTAATGCTTCCAATCATGGATGGTTTTGCTAAATATTTAAGTGCCGATATGCCTGTTTTACAGATCACTTGGGCAAGATACTTTTTTACAGTTGCATTTACACTTCCAATAATGTTTTTCTTTTATAATAAGCAGCTTGTTTGGACTGATAAACCTAAATTACAAATTATAAGAGGTTTAATACTGCTTTGTGCAAATATTTGTTTCTTCTATGCAATATCTGTTATCTCTTTAGCTAAAGCTTTAACACTCGCCTTTGTGGCTCCCTTAATTGTTACTGCATTTTCTCCCATATTATTGGGTGAGAAGGTGGGTATAAGGAGGTGGACTGCTGTTATTATAGGGTTTATAGGTTCTCTAGTGGTTATAAGACCAGGGTTTGTAGAGATCAACTTGGCTAGTCTAGCAGCATTAGGAACAGGTATAATGTATGGGTTCTATTTAATAATTACACGTAAATTGAGCACTTCAGATAACCCTTTATTAACCTTATTACTAACTGGATTAGTTGGATTAGTTGCTGTTTCAGGATTAATGCCATTCGTTTGGGTTAATCCAAGTGTCTCTCAATGGTCTATGATGGCTTCTATAGGTGTATTTGCCTGCATTGGACACTTATTTCTTATATTATCACTTAAATATGCTGATGCCTCTAAATTAGCCCCATTTAGCTACTTTGAAATCATTACTAATATAATTATTGGGTATTACTTCTTTAGTGATTTTCCTGATAATTGGACATTCTTAGGTTTGTCTATTATTATTATGAGTGGAATTTATATCTCTAGAAGAGAAGTCTTATATTAAATCTAATTAATTAGGTGTTACTTGTTTACTAATACTTAATATAATATGTTAATTTAATCGTTTAAAATATTGTAATTATTAAATTTTTATTATTATACAAAAACATAAAATTAATAGGAAAATATAAGATTTATGGTTAAAAATTTCTATTAATTTTTTAAATTAAAGTCATTATTTTTTCATTAGAGCTTAATTTTCTATGAGTTATTCAAATTAGTAAAAAAGTGTTTAATAACAGGGTTTATAATCAACTTTGAAAATATAAGATTTTTTAATTTTCTAATGAGATAGAGTGGGGGTCAAAAAATTGTTTAAAATTAGGCTTTTTAACTTACTTCTAAAAGTGTTGGTATTGTTGATAACTAGAGCAATGCAGTATCAGAATATGCTGTTTAAACGTCCATAGGACACCTTATTTTAACTGAAAGGTCTTTTGCAGTACAACTGAAGGATGCATTAAGCAATTGTGAAATAATTATGGCTAAATTATCTATAAGTATTTAATACCAACACTTTTAAACGGTTTAGAAGCTTAAAAACCTTATTTTATGAAGACTTTTTCAGACCTCAATAAACGGCGTTTTTGTTGAATTCCACCTTTTCCAGAGTATCCGCCGAGACTTCCATCTGATCTGATCACTCGATGACAGGGTATTTTAGGTGGGTAGGGGTTTTTACCCACTGCATTAGCAACAGCTCTGAATGCCTTAGGTTTTCCAATGGCTTTAGCAACTTCTAAGTAGGTCTTAACTTTGCCCTTGGGTATTTTTTTTAGATAATTCCAAACTTTTAGCTGAAACTTATTTCCCTTTAAGTTCATAGAGTTCAAATCCAGTTTTATTGGCTATTTTATCGTATAATTTCTTTGCATTTGCATTGGAAGAGTGGGTGATCCAACGAATTCCATTCCAATTATTGGCTTTAGATAATGATTTTAGGTGAGCAATGAGTTTTTGAGCTATTTTTTGACCTCTAAATTCTGGCTGCACGAACAAATCGTCTATAAAACCAATATATTGGCCCTTAATTGGTCTTGGCATTGTTCTATAATGGGCAATACCAACGATTTTACCCTCTAGTTCAAAGCAAAGTCCTTTAACATCGTGGCCTTCATCATGAATCCATCCCCAAATAGTGTCTAAAACCCCTGTATTCATTGGTACTTTGTAGAAATCAGCATAACCATTATATAATTTAGCCCAATTTTCTTTGTCTTTCTGTTCTAATTTTCTAATCATTTACTTTAATTATCACTTTTAAATTGTTGATATTAAACATTTATTTATTTTCTAATAGCTTCTCATAAAAATCAGCAACTCTCCATTTACAAAGTTTAATTTCTACAAACTTTGTTGCCATGCTCATAAATGATTCATATAAGCTATTGACATTGTTTTAAAGCTAATATATATTTCCGATAATTAATGGTTATCGGAAATATATGAATGATTTAATAACAGATATAAAAAGTCTTGAATTAGAAACAATTAAGAATTTAAGAAATTCTAAATCAGCAAATACACTTAGAGCTTATCAGTCTGATTATAATGATTTTTCATTATTTTGTTCAAAAAATGGATTTCAGGCAATGCCAACACAGCCAAAAATATTAGCTCTATATATAACTCATTTATCTTCATATTCTAAATACAGTACTTTAAAAAGGCGATTAGCATCAATCAGCATACTTCATAAAACTAAAGGCTATTATATAGATACGAAACATCCCATAATTATGGAAAATTTAATGGGCATTAAAAGAACAAATGGAAGTAACCAAAAAGGTAAAAAACCATTACTAATCAACGATTTAAAAATATTAATTAATGCAATACATCAATCCAACGAAAAAGATAAGAGAAAAATTAGAGATAAGGCTTTAGTTTTAATAGGATTTTCAGGTGGTTTTAGAAGATCTGAGTTGGTTGATATCCAATATGAAGACTTAGAATTTGTATCAGAGGGAGTTAAGATTTTTTTAAAAAGATCAAAGACTGATCAATCTGGAGAAGGCATGACTAAGGCTATCCCCTACTTTGATAATCAAAAATTTTGTCCTGTAAATGCATTGAAATGTTGGATTGAAATATTTGATTTAAAAAAAGGTAAAATTTTTGATATTTCAGATAAAAGTGTAGCATTAATAATTAAAAAGTATGCAAATTATGCTGGTTTAGACAGTCATAAATATGCTGGACATAGCCTAAGATCAGGGTTTGCAACATCTACAGCAAAGTCTGGAGCTGAAGAAAGAAATATAATGGCCATGACAGGTCATAAATCGACAGAAATGGTGAGAAGATATATTAAAGAAGCAAATTTATTTAAAAACAATGCATTAAATAAAATAAAAATTTAAACTATATTGAAATCCATTCTTGTGGCCAAAAGTTAATATTATTAGAGGGATTTAATTTAGAAGGCCGTAAACATATTTTTTTAGGGTTTTCATTTAACCAGGCTCCCCACCAATGAAATGAAGATGGGCTTACTATGAAATGTTTTGAAAAACTAAAAAGATAAAAATCACTTAAAGAATTATTAGTTCTAATATAGCTAAAATCAGAAATTATTAATTTATTAGTGAATTTTTCGATATTATTAAAATCATTAGACCATATAAAAAATTTAGGATTATCTATTTTGTTTCTAAAATAGATAATAGATTTATTAATATAGTCTATACAATCGTTTGTAAAATCATCAGATTTTTGTGTGTAAAAAACATTGTCAGTAAGATTTGTTTGATCTGAAAATCTATTACGTCTTAAGTGAATTGATATAGAGTTAGATTCTTTTAGCTGTTTCATAAGATAAAAATTTTTTTTTAAATAATTATTCTTTAATTGAAAGATTTGATTAAATTTAGATTTATATTCTTGAAAATAAGTAGGATCTTCAAAATTACCAATAACATATATTTTATCTGATAATTTTGAAAAATCCAAAAATGTTTGCGTTTCAATAATTTTAATACCATTTTTTTTTTGTTTTAACTCAACAAGGAATTTTTTTTTAATTTTAAATTTATCTATAAATAATAAAATTTTCTTTAAGAGGTCTGAAAAAAAAAAATTAATAATAATATCTTTGTTTATTAGATTATTTTCTATCTTAAAATTATTAAGAATGTATTTTTGATGATTTCTCAATAAATTTTTGCTTTTACGATATGCGCTCACGTTATCAATAAAAAGATCGCGTTTTAGTTTTTTTGATAAGGCATATGCATGAGCATACATGAACAATTGATTGCCAATTCCTTCAGAAATCTGAACTATGATTTTTTTATTTTCCATAATAATAAATTTGCATAGTATTTCAATTTAGAAATAAATATGTCAATAAAATAAGACGTGTTCTTAGTTGGGTTTTTTAAAGGACCACAATATACATCTCCCCTTTTTAAGTAATGTTTTGTAAAAAACTCAACTGTGAATTTCCACTTCATTAAGAAAGTTTTTTTCCCACGGTTTGGTATAATATTTATATTTTTTCTAGTTGTTAAAGAGCCAAAGTGATAAACTCTAGATAAACTTACACCCTTAAAAATTCTAACACCTTGATGCCAAAGTTTAATATTCAAATCAGGATCTGAAGCAAAACCAGGATTAAATTCTTCACTAAATCCACCAACTTTATTCCACAGATCTTTATGTATTACATGTGGGGCCCAATGACTTCCTTGAAGATCATGAAAGTTAAAACTATTGTACTTACTAAGAAGTTTTTGTTCATTAAAATTTTCCAATGAAGATCCACAATCAAAATGAATATGTTGCAAATTATTCTTTAAACCAACATTGGGTGATAGCTGTGTCATTGATAAATAGAAATTATTATGCTTTATAGTATTGATTTCACTTGATAGATATAAATCCCATTTTGGCAAAAAATACATATCATCATGAGCATACACAATATATTTAGTTGATGATTTTTTTGCAGCCATATTTACACCAGTACATAACCCGACATTTTTTGGTGTTGATGTATATGGATAGTTATTTTCTATCATATAATCCTCAGATAACTTATCTGTGCCATTAATGTGGATAATTATCTCATGATTAAATGATGAGTTTTTAATGATTAAGTCTATACAAAGTTTTAAGTAATTAAAGTTATTATAGGTTGGTATAATAATAGAAAATTTCATATTTAATTTATATAGAATATTCTTTATTATTATATTAAAGAACTGTCAAAAATTATGTATTCTTTTAATGATAAAAAACAAAAAATTGCACTAATCGGTTGTGGATATTGGGGCACTATTATTGCAAAAACTTTAACTGATTTAAAGTTTAAGAATATTATAATATTTGATTCTAATGCTTTTAATTCAATAACATTACAAAAAAAATTTTCAAATCTTAAAATATGTGAAAAGTATTCCAAAATACTTAATGACAGTAAGATAAAAAATATTTTTTTTGCAACACCTCCCTCAGTAAATTTTAAAATCGTAAAAATGGCTTTAAATTTTCAAAAAAATATTTTTTTAGAAAAACCTGGTGTAATAAAAAAATCTGAACTTAAACAAATAGGTAATTTATCAGTAAAAAATAAATGCAAACTAATGATTGGTTATGTTTATTGTTATAATGATTATGTTAAATATATCAAAAAAATACTAAATAGAAAATTATTAGGAACTGTTTTGTATATAAATTTACAACGACAAAACTTAGGACCAATAAGAAATGATGTTAGTGTGGCAGATGATTTGTCATCACATGATTTAAGTATTATTTTATTTTTATTCAAAAAAATACCTCTTGTTATCAAGCATATTAAGTACTCAATATTAAAAAAAAATATTTTTGATATTTCAAATCTTCACATGAAGTTAAATAAAATATATATTGACATAAACAATAGTTGGTTGAGCCCAATAAAAGTCAGAACATTGTGCATTATCGGATCTAAAAAAATGCTTCTATTCAATGAAATGGATATAAATGAACCAATCAAAATATATGATAAATACGCAAGATATCCCAAAATTGAAGATTTCGATAAAAAATTTTTTAATGCAAAAGCATTAATACATCATGGGAAAAATATATCTCCAAAAATAAAAACAACACCTGCATTAGAAAATGAAATTAAACATTTTTTAAATAGTGGTATAAACAAAAATAGACCAATTACAGACTTTAAATTTTCATATGAAATATTAAAGTTACTAAAAGAATTTAAAATATTAACAATTTTTATTAAATTCTTTTTACTTATATTTGGATCTATGGGTAAACTGACACCTTCTTTCGCAATTTTTTCAGACAGTGGGAACTTCTGTTTTTTATAATTTGATTTTAATGAATCAATTTGATTTATTGATGATGGATAATGAAATCCAAATGGAATGAGGTTTTTTTTCATTAAATTAGTAAGTTTATTCCTATATTTTGTTAGAATTACATATTGGTGATAAACACAATTTTTTGAGTAACTCAATTTGGTAATTTTATTATTTTTTAAATTCTTATTATAAAATATTGCAATAGATTTTCTTTTTTTATTGTTTTCATTAAGAAATTTTATTTTTCTTAATAAAATAGCAGCTTGTATTGTATCTAATCTGCTATTAAAACCAACTTGTGTATGGATAAATTTTATATCTGAACCTAAATTTCTAAAGTTTTTAATTTTATTATAGAAAATCTTATTATTAGTAGTGATAATACCAGCATCGCCATATGCTCCTAAATTTTTTCCTGGGTATAAGCTAAAACATGAAATATCACCAAGAGAACCTACTTTTTTGCCATTGTAAATAGCACCATGAGCTTGAGAACAGTCATCAATTAAAAATATCTTTTTATTTTTAATAATTTTTTTAATATCATCAATTCTAGCAACAGAACCATATAAATGAACAGGCATGATTACACGTGTATTTTTAGTAATTTTTTTTTTAATTTCTTCACAACAAATAGTAGGTGTGCCATTTTTTATATCAGCTAAAATTGGCTTAAGACCAGCATTAATTACAGCAAATGCTGTAGAACAATAAGTCATTGCTGGTATAATTACCTCAGAGTTTTTAGGTAGATTTAAAACTTTTAGAGCAATTGTCAAAGCATCAGTACCATTCGCACAACTGACAGCGTATTTGGCATTGCAATATTTAGCAAAAGCAGATTCAAATTTAAACACTTTATCTCCTAAGATAAAATTATTTTTTATGATGATACGTTTAATATCATTAAATATTAATTTGTGAATTTTCTTATCTTGTTTTGTGATGTCTAAAAATTTAATCATTTTAAGTTTACTAAAATGTATTAGAAATGATCATATTACTAACAATTTTGTTATTAAAGAAGTCTAAAATATTTTGTTTTACCATTTTTACCATATTTATTAATTTTTTTTTCGTTTGATAATAAAAATTCAATTTTACTGCCAAGATCATCAAAAGTATTGTAAGAACCAACCTCATCTTCATCAAATATCTCGTTAAATTTAGTTTTCTTGTCAATAAAAGTATAAATGCCATTACCTATCAATGAAGCTATTCGATTGCTAGAGGTGTATTTTATCGGTTTTCCTCTACTTAAATTAAGTGCCATTTTGCACTTATTAAGTTCAGTTAGAAACTCATAGTTCCACTTAGGAGGTTCATTGGCTATACCTAAAATGTTGTAATTTATATTTGTATATTTGTTTGTTAAATTTGTAATAAAACTTTCTCTTTCGTCTGTTTTTCTATTTTTAAGTTTTCCAAAATTAACCCCATGGCTAAGTGCGAAAAATAAATCTTTAAACTTATTTGGGTTATCATAAATATTCATATTTTCAATATTTTCATCAACAGGAATGGGCAAGAAATTCAATTTCTTTCTATCTATAGTGGTTTTTAATTCATCAGGGTACGTAGTAGTAAAATAAGTATCAATTAAATCATGATTATTTTCTATTAGACTTAAATTATCTCTCCAATTGGGTCCCTCACCTCTATGTCCCAAGGCATCTTCATACCATAATGAAATTTTTAAATTAAATTTTGATTTAAGTTTTTCTAAATTATCTCTATATAAAAAGTTATTATGACCTAAAATAATTAAATCAGGCCTATAATTATCACATATATCTGATACTTTTTTATTTAGTATTATGTTTTTATTTTTAATAAAATTTTTATTTTTAATGTTTCTATATGAAAAATTAATTACATCATGGCCATTTCTAACAAGGCCTTTAGATAATTTAGAAGCAACAGAAATATTAAAAAGTCGGTAATCATTTCGTTCATCAAATTGTGAAATATGAAATATCTTCAATTTTGTGTTTCTATTAATAAAAACATTAGGCATTAAATAAGAATTTTTTAAATCATCAATTTGCTTAACCTTATCGGCTAATTTATGTCTGACATTTAAAAAATTGCTTTTTTGTATTTGTTTTCTCTTTTTTTTATCTAAAATAAGTTTTTCTATCGAAGTGTATATTTCTTTACTTGATACATTTTTTAAAAATAAATCATTATAAAAAGTTTCTGGTAGGCCCCCATTTTTACTTGTAATTGTTGCACAGCCATGAGCCGCTGATTCCATGGCCGTTCTTCCAAAAGGTTCTAACCATCTTGAAGGAACTACAGATATGGATGCTTTTGAGTAATATTTCAAAATTTCATTATGTTTTATCCAATCTAAAATTTTAAAATTTTTATGATTAAAAGCTAATTTTTCCCTAGGTTCATTTCCTATGGCTATAGCATTCCATTTTTTATATTTATCAAGAATTTTCATAACTGCTACCCCAAATATGTCATATCCCTTCGATGAGTTTAGCTTTCCACAAAAGATAATAAGATTATTTTTTTTTGGAAATTTTTTAAGTGGTTTTATTGCAGGGTACAATATTTGACAGTTATTCCTATGATTGTAAGGTAAGTTTTCAAAAAATTTATCCATAACCCATTTACTTACAAAATAAATTTGATGACAGTTCTCTGTTATAAACATTCTTTCTTTAACAGTAGCAGATCCTCGCATATCTTTTGGATTGTTGTGAAATATAAATATTAATTTTGCATCAATTTTTTTTTTTATGAGAAATAATAACGATTTCGGTCTATTATGAATTTCTATAATCGAATATTTTTTTTTAAGATAATTCTTATATAAGATATCTGTGTATTTTAGGTTTTTTCTAATTATTTTTCCCGAAATATCTATATTAGTAAAATTTGACGTTAATGGTCTTAGGTTATTTTTTAAATTTCCATAAACAGTCGTTATATTTTTCAATTTACTTAAATCGAGATAATCTTTAACCCAAATTGAAGCTGCACCAGCAAAACTCTCAGTATAGTTTTCTTTATACGGTAACAATATTGCAATTTTTTTTTTTATCATTTTTTTAGCTTAATCAAATCATTAAATCTTTTAGTTTCTTTTTTTATTATATCCACACTAATGTTATTTCTTTTTAGGCCAATTAAGTTTTTTTTAACCTTCTTTGCTGGCTTTCCATAAAAAATAAAGCCAGGTGTAACTATCAGTTTCTTAGTAACAAATGAATGCATACCTATCATTGAATATGATCCAATAATTTGATTTTGGTGAACACTAGATTTAATACCCATTTGGGCATTATTCATAACATAAACATTGCCCCCTAAAGTAACATTACTGCTTAAGATTATATTATTTTCAAGCTGACAATCATGATCTATTGTAGTGGAGTTCATAAAATAATTATTATTCCCTATTGTAGTTTTTTTTTTATACTTGTTGGTAAATGAACATTGGTAAATTCGTTAAAAACATTATTATCTCCAATTCTGATAATACCATCGTTTTTAAGTTTTGGGTGTTGTGCATTATTTCCTATAATTACATATGGACCAATTATATTACCTTTTCCTATTGTGATTTTTTTCCAATTAATAACTGCTGTTGTGTGTATTAGGTTATCTTTAATTTTTTTAAAATTAAGCATATTTATTTAAATAATTTTTATTTTTTTAAATTAATATTCATAAGTAATACTACAATTCTTTTTTTAAGTTTATCAAACTCATACCAATTTTATCTTTTTTAGAGAGCAAGGGTTTTTTTATTGGCCACTTGATATTAAGACTTTTATCATCCCATGCTAAAGTTTTCTCTGTTTTGGCGTCTCTATAGTTTGACGTTCTGTAATAAACTGTACATGTTTTAGAAAGACATACAAAACCATGAGCAAAACCAGCAGGTATAAAAAAAGAAAAATCATCTTTATGAGATATCTTTAAGCCCACATATTTACCAAATGTCTTTGATTTGAGTCTTAAATCTACAACAACATCGTAAATACTACCCTCTGTAACAGTAATTAATTTGGCTTGTTTTTTTTTTAACTGTATGTGCAATCCGCGAAGAGTATTTTTTTTTGATTTTGACATTAGATCAAAAATAAAATTCTCTTTTTTAATTATATTTTTTTTGAATACTTCTTTTAAAAACCCTCTTTTATCTTTGTATATTTTGGTTTTAATTAATTTTAGGCCTGAAATTTTTAATTTAATTATCTTCATGGATGCCAATATTACTGATTTTATATCGATTTAAAATTACTTTTCTTTTATTTCTGTCTTTTTTAAGTTTATACTCGTAAGACATTGCTTCACTTTTGGTCATAAATTTTTTAGTGTAAATTAACAACCATTTATACCCTTTCGTTGATTTAGCACCCTTATTTGAATTATGCTTTATTAATCTTTTATCAATATCATCAGTATAGCCTACATAAGTTTTTTTAGTACCTGGTGTAATTGATTTAAGCATATATGTGAAATAATACATAAAATGTTATGGCGGTCCCTGGGGGAATCGAACCCCCCTTTGCAGGATGAAAACCAGCTGTCCTAACCGATAGACGAAGGGACCATGTTGTGATCTTTTATTTTAAAAGTCATTATTTATCAAGTGTAATTAAGCTATACGATAAGGTCTCTAATAGTTAATTGAAGAGTTTTTTTATTATTCCAGATATTTTCATTGATTTGTCCTATGACATTAATGTTATTTTTATAAGACATTAAATACTCACCAATCTTAGTATTAATATAATTAAAAAATATTGATTTGATTGAAAATCCTGTTTTTGATCTCAATATTGTAGATATGTGCTTGTTATTTAGCACTATGGGCTTAGTTATTCTTAAATCTCTTAACATGAAGGTTGGTACTAAGTTTCCTGTACCAAAAGGTTCTAATTTTTTTATATCATCATAAAAATCTTGATTAAAAGCTAATGATGAAATTTCAGATTCATATGTAAATATATTATTATTTACAGTATTAGATTTTGAATAGTCTTCTAATATATAGTTTTCAAAACTTTTAAGACTAACTTTATTTAGTGTAAATCCTGCAGCCATATTGTGACCACCACCATTTATAATCAATTCTTTATCTAGAGAATTTTTAATTACACGACCAATATTATAATTATAGACTGATCTTGCAGATCCTTTTAATAATTTATTAGATGCAGTTATAACGATAGACGGTTTATTAAAATAATCTTTTAATCTTGCTGCAATAATTCCTATTAAACCTTCGTTAATATTGGGATTATAATAGATAATTACTTTTTTGTTTTCTTTTTCAATTTTTAGAAAATCAATTTCATTTAACACTAAAGTTTCAATTTCTTTTCTTTTATTATTTAATTTAATCAAATGATTAGACCTATTCATTACAACCTGATTATTATTGGTGGACAATAATTCTGTAGCATATTGAGACTTACCTAGTCTGCCTCCAGCATTTAATATAGGGCCAATTAAATAACCTAAATCATTAATATTAATTTTATTTTTTTTATCATTTAATTCAAATAAGGTATTAAGAGGCACATTTTTTGTTATATCAAAATTTTTAAGAGCATTTAATGCAATTAATCGGTTTAGTTTTCTTAAAGGCATAACATCACACACTGTAGCTAACAAAACATATATCAAATAATCAGCTATATTTATTTCACTTTTAATTTCTTTAATTAGTAAATCTAAAAAAAAATAAGAAAGCGAGGTGGCACATAAATAGTCATACTCTTTATAACCATTATCTTGTTTAGGGTTTATAATTGAGTTTGCATTTGGAAAAGGCTTATTAATTTCATGATGATCAATAATTAAGGATTTTATTTCATTTTTATTTAAAAAATTTATTGCTTCATTGGAGGTAGAACCGCAATCAACCATTATAATTAATTTAGGTTTTTCCAAGATCAGTTTTTGAAATAATTTTTTAGTGGCTCCATAGCCGTCCTTTTCTCTGTCGGGTATATAGTAAAAAAAGGGGTGATTTATATTTTCAAATAATTTTACAAATAATGAAGTAGCAGCAGACCCATCCACATCATAATCACCTAAAATACATATTTTTTCATTGTTATTAATACAATTAACAACAAGTTTAATAGATTGATTGAAATCTTCATTGTTTAGAAAAACGTTGTTTAAATCTAAATCTGTATTAATTGTTGCAATCTCATCATCATCAAATTTTCTTGAAATAATTAGTCTAGATAAAATGTCACTAAAATTAAAATCTTGTTTTAATTTATCGACCAAGTTTTGATTAATTTTTTTTTGTTCCCACCTCTTACCTGAAACAGAAATCATTCTTCAATAAGATTTGTTCTTTTTATCGTTTCTTTAAATTTTAAACTTTTGTGTGTAACTAGTGTCTCTGTTGTATACTTATTATCATTAATTTTGACTCCACTTAACATGTCACTAGAAGTAATACCAGTTGAACAAAAAATAAAATCTCCTTTATAATTTCACTTAATTCATATTTTTTATTCAAATCAGTTATTCCCATTTTGTTTGCATCTTTAATATCTTTATCATTATCAAAAATAAATCTACATTGAAAATGGCAGTTAAATGTATCAAGAGCTGATGCCGCCAAAACACCTTCTGGGCCACCTCCTATACCCAAAAATATATCAACATTATATTTTGGATTTGTCACATACAATGCACCAAGAACATCACCATCAGTAATTAATTTAATCTTAATAGTTAATTGCTTGAGCTCATCAATTATTTTTTTATGTCTTGGTCTATCCATAATGCATGCTGTGAGTGATGAGACATCTTTATTTAGGAAATCTGCAAGATTTGTAACATTTTTCTTTAATGGAAAATCTAGATCAACTAATCCTTTTTCAATCGGTCCGGTTGCGATTTTATTCATGTAAGTTTCTGGTGCATTTAAAAGATTTCCTTTTTCAGCAATAGCAATAACAGAAGTTGCACCAGGTAAATTATTGGCTGCAAAATTTGTTCCTTCTAGAGGATCAACGGCAATATCAAAATAGGGTCCATTTTTATTTCCAAGTTTTTCACCTGTATAAAGCATTGGTGCCTCATCAAGTGAACCTTCACCTATAACTACTTCACCATTCATGTTTATTTTATTTAATTCAGATCGCATTGCGTCAACAGCTGCTTGATCAGCTGCAATCTTGTCTTTTTTTCCAACCAAATAAGATGATGCAAGAGCTGCTTTTTCAGAAACTTTTAAAATCTGATCAACAAATTTTTTATCAATGGACATTAATCTTTTTGAGTAACTATTTCAGTTGAATTTATTACACTCTCAAATTCTCTTAAACGTTTATAAACACTTGCTAACTCTATAATGGTAGGCCAAGCTTTTAATAGGTATTGCATGGAACCTTCAACTCTTCCAAAAGCTCTTATAATTTGCTGCATAACACCTAATGTTACAACACCAGCTACAATAGCTGGAGCTAAGAAAACATAAGCTGATAATACATTAGCTTGTAAGTAAGCCATACGACCAATATTAAAATATAAATACCTTGTGTAGCTTAAAAAGTGAATCGAACGAACGTCATCAAATAATTCATTTATTGTTTTAGGTCTAATGTTACCATCATCTTCAGCTACTACTAATATTTTTCTGTATGCGGCCTCTTTTTTTTGTAGATCATATTCAACGCCAACTAAACGCAATATCCAACCTAATCCTATCAAGAATGCTGTACCACCCAATGTCCAAAGTAATGCACCAGTTATCAACCCATATTGCCAATCGCCGAATAAGAAAATTGGTATGCCGACAGATAGCCCTAATAAAATTGGAGTAAATTGTATTAATACCATAATTGATTCAATAAAACTTGTACCTAGAGATTCCATAATACGGGTAAACTTAATTGTATCTTCTTGAACTCTTTGTGAGGCACCTTCTATTTTACGAGCTCTATCATAAACAGAATGATACCATTCCACCATCGCAGCTCTCCATCTAAACAAGAAGTGTGCTGTAAAAAAACTAATTACAACGTAAAGAGCTATATATACTCCCGCTAGTGTAATAAATGATGCTAAATTTGCCCAGTACTCTTCAATTGTAATAGCGTTAGGTTTGGCCAATGCTTTTTGAATCATATCGTAGAACACACCAAACCATTCATTTATTTTTACATCAATTTTTACTTGAACCCATAATGATAATAAAATTAGAAATGAACCTAACCAAGACCATAATTGCCATTTTTTTTTTTGTAAAAAATTTAAACATATAAACTATTTAAGAAAGTTATCAGCGTATGATTTTTTAATTGTTTTTCGTTTTTGTGGTTCAATAATTTCGAAATCTATTTTATTTTTTTTTGCATATTCAGTTGCTAGTTCTTTGGTTGAAAATTCTAAATTTAATTCTGAAAGAGTATTAGTGCTTGTCTCCCAACCCATTAAGGGGTTAACACCAGCATTTTCAGTTTCAAATTTGATAACCCATTTGTCTGATTTGCCCAGGCCTGACTGCATGGAATTTTTTGTAGGAATATAAATTTTTGCTTTTTTCATAAAATGGTCGGGGCGGCAGGATTTGAACCTGCGACCCTCTGGTCCCAAACCAGATGCGCTACCAGGCTGCGCTACGCCCCGATTGAGGTACTAATACATCAGATATTGATAATTTCAAAGAATAAAGAACATCAAAATAAAGCTTTTTTTTAAGAATCGGATATACATCAATAATGATCATTACTTGTATTAATTGTAATAAAAAATTTAATATAAACTCAAACTTAATTCCAAACATGGGTCGATTGTTGCAGTGTGCTAGCTGTGATCATAAATGGTTTTTTAAAAATGAAGTTCTTAAAAATACTTTGAACCCAATTGTTAGAGATATTGACAACGTTAGTGTTGATATTTTTAATCAAAATAACCCTTCAAATAACGATGAGATCAACCCATCTAATATACTAAAGGAAGTGATTGAAGTAGACACAGAAGAAGAAATTGGCAAAGAAATTGTGATTAACACTGAAGAAGAATCTGAGAAAATCACCGAGGTTAATAAAGATGAAAACACAGCTGTTATTGCTAAACCAAAAAAACAAAAAAACTTTAAAATATTATATATTATTATAGTAGCAATTATTTCATTTGTAGCTTTAATAATTATTGTAGATACGTTTAAATTTCCTATTGGAAAAATTGTCCCAAATATCGAATTTATACTTTATAATTTATATGAAAGTATTAAAGATATCTCATTATTTATTAAAGATTTAACTTAAAATTATGATCAAAAATCTTTCAAAGCCTTTTAAATGGTTTTTTCAATTAGAAGCGGCAAGTGGTCTTGTTTTGTTAATTGCTGCAATTATTGCTCTTGTAATAAGCAATTCTACTTTTAGTAATTTATATTTTAACACATTAAACCAATACTTGTTTGTGGGTATCAATGATTTTGGCTTAAAACTTTCCGTACATCACTGGATTAACGATTTATTGATGGCAATTTTCTTTTTTTTTGTAACATTAGAAATTAAAAGAGAATTTATTCAAGGTGAACTTTCTAATTTAAAAAAAGCGTTACTTCCAATTATAGGAGCTGTTGGGGGAATGGTTGTCCCTGCCCTAGTCTATATTTTTATAAACTTTGGTAATACGGAAACATTGAATGGTTGGGCAATTCCATCAGCTACGGACATAGCATTTTCACTAGGAATTTTATCTTTACTTGGTTCAAGAGTCCCAATTTCTTTAAAAATTTTTTTAACGGCTCTTGCTATTATTGATGACCTTGGCGCGATATTGATTATCGCTTTTTTCTATTCTGGTGACTTAAGCATAAGCTATTTAAGTTTAATCTTAATCTCATATATTTTATTACTTACTTTAAATAAATTTGGTGTTAAAAAGTTTATCCCCTATTTGATAATTGGTGCATTCATGTGGTTCTTCACATACAAGTCTGGAATTCATGCTACAATAGCCGGTGTTCTCCTGGCTTCTGCCATACCTCATAGAGTTAAAGACAAAGATTTCTCGTTATTAATTAAACTTGAGCATGCAATCAGTCCTTATGTTGCTTTTATGATAATGCCTATATTTGCATTCGCTAACGCAGGTGTGTCTTTAGAGGGATTATCATTAACTTCATTATTAGAACCTGTTCCATTAGGTATTCTTTTAGGGTTGTTTGTGGGCAAACAAGTTGGAGTAATGTTGATTTCTTTCTTTGCAGTTAAATTTGGAGTGGCTCAAATGCCAGACAAGTCCAACTGGTTAAGTCTATATGGAGTTTCAATATTAACAGGTGTTGGCTTTACAATGAGTTTGTTTGTTGGAAACTTGGCATTTGCTGAAAATATTCAGTATATAGATGGTGTAAAAATTGGTGTTCTTGCAGGATCTTTATTGTCTACAGTATTTGGATATTTTATATTATTGTATGCCTCTAAAAAATAATTCATGCTTTATAAAAATAATTTATTAATTCTACTAATTATATCTATGTTCACATTTTTTGAAAAAGTTGATGCTAAATACGAAAAGCTATTTTTTGATCACTCAATAAAGAATATTAATAATGAAACTATTGATTTAAATCAATACAAAGGAAAAACTATACTTTTAGTAAATGTTGCTAGTAAATGTGGCTTTACTAAACAATATACAGGTCTTCAAGAACTTTATAAGAAGTATAAAAACAGAGGTTTCTATGTAATTGGTGTACCTTCAAATCAGTTTGGTGGACAAGAACCAGGGTCTAATTCCGAAATTAAGGATTTTTGTGAAACTAATTTTAATATTACATTTCCAATAACTGACAAAACTGACGTTAAAGGTGATGATGCTCATGACCTATATAAATGGGCAAAAAAAAATTATGGTAACTCGACCGTTCCTAAGTGGAATTTTCATAAAATTTTAATTAATAAAGAAGGAAAAATACAGGACACGTTCAATTCTTTTATTACACCAATGTCAGATAAAATAACAAAACAAATAGATTTAATTCTATAATCTAACAGTCAAACCATCAAAACCAGGAATAATATTTTTAGGTAATCTTTTCTTAATTTTTGCATAATCTATATCGCTATGCATATTTGTTAATATAGTTTTTCTAGGAGTAAGGATTTTAACTATTTCCAAAACTTGATCTAAATTGAAATGTGCTGAATGATTACGGTACCATAGACAGTCAACAATCAAATATTCTAAATTTTTTAATTTTTTGTAATCTTTCTTAAAGAATAAACTAATATCACTTGCATAGGCTAATTTATTATTAATTAGATAGCATATACTTTTAATCTTACCATGCTGAACTGGTATTGACTCAATTTTAATTTTTTTTTTTTTATTTGTAAATTGATATTCTTTTTTAAGACTATTAATATTTAAGGTAGATGGATAACCATAAGATGATTTAAAACAATATTTAAAAGTTGAAAGTAAATATTTTTCAGTATTAGTGTCCGCATAGACTGGAATTTTTTTCTTGTTTATTAAAAAAAATGGACGAAGGTCATTAATACCATGTGTTTGATCAGCGTGTAGATGTGTATAAAAAACTTTGCTAATAGATTTAATTTTATTTTTTAGAAGTTGTGACCTCAGATCTGGAGATGTATCTATTAAGATATTTTGATCGTTAAATTTAATTAAAGCAGAACATCTTGTTCTAAAATTTTTTTTATTTTTTAAATCACAATCGCCTGAATATCCATCTGCTCTAGGCACACCCATTGAGCTACCACTACCCAAAATGATAAATTTAAGAGACATTAAAGATTAAAAAGTTTATTAAAATTTCTAGTAGTTAAATCAGACATTTCTTGATCAGTCTTTTTCTTTAGAGTGGATAATTTCTCTAGAGTATATTTAATAAAACTTGGTTCATTTTTTTTTCCTCTCATCGGTATAGGGGCTAAAAATGGGCTATCTGTTTCAACAAGCAGTTTGTCTAAGGGAATATTTTTAAAAGTTTCCTGAAGGTCTAAACTATTTTTAAAAGTAATTATTCCACTTGCAGAAAAAAATGCATCTAATTCAAGTAATTGGTTTGCAAAATTTAATGAACCGGTAAAACAATGCATTAAAATTTTTAATTTTTCTGATTTATATGATTTTAGGATTTCATATGTTTCATCCTCAGCATTTCTTGAATGTATAACAATAGGCATATTAACGGCTATAGAAGCCTCTATATGGGCTTTAAAGCTATCAATTTGCCTTTCTTTGTTGCTATGATTATAAAAAAAATCTAAGCCAGTTTCACCTATACCAATAATTCGTTCATTTTGATTTATTTGTTTAATTATATAATTTTTATCAATTAAAAGACTTTCCTCAGTCTCATGAGGGTGAATACCAAACGTTCCATAAATCATCGGGTCGATTTTAATAATATTTTTGATCTTACCAAAACTTTCTACCGTAGTGCATATCGTTAATAGTTTTGAGATACCAACTTCTTTAGATCTTTTTATAACATCACTTAAATTCTCAAGTAAAGGTTCATGATCTAAATGACAATGAGAATCAATCATTTTTCTTTTCAATTTTTTTAAATAAAATATCTATTTTTTTTATAGGTTTTCCAGATACAAGAAAATCATGTTCGGCAATTGATTCAAGATTAATTGCATCTACATTTAAATTAAAAATCTTTAAGGCTTTTTCTATTGAACTTGGGATTATTGGATAAAGCATGAATGATATTTTTCTGATCATTTCTAATGATGTGTAGACAATTGTATTTAATCTATCTTTATCATCCTTTTTTTTCCAAGGTTCTTGATCATTAAAATACTTATTTGCCTCAAATAAAGCACTAACAATGAAATTAATATAATAATTAATATTTTGATTATCAATTTCAGTACGTATTGCCGTTAAATTATCAGTAAATTTATTTAGCATCACTAAATCTTGATGATTAAATTTTTTATTGTCTGGTACTAATGAAGAACAATTTTTCTCAGCAAAAGCAGTAACTCTTTGACATAAATTTCCATAATTATTGGCCAAATCACTATTGATACAATCCACTAACCTATCTTGTGAAATGTTACCATCATTACCAAATGAAACTTCTTTAATCAAATAATATCTCAAGGGATCAAGACCATAAATTTCAATAATATCTAAAGGATCAAGAATATTTCCTTTTGATTTGGACATCTTTACATCACCAGATAAAATCCAGCCATGACCATAAACTTTCTTAGGTAAAGGTATTTTTGCAGCCATTAAAAATGCAGGCCAATATACAGAGTGAAATCTTAATATATCCTTACCTATTAAATGAACAGATGCAGGCCAAAATTTTTTGAACAGCACATCATTTGTATCTGGATAGTTTAAAGCGCTTATATAATTAGTTAGAGCATCGAGCCAAACATAAATTACATGATCTGGGCTGTTGGGTACCTTAATCCCCCAAGAGAATGCTTTACGACTTATAGATAGGTCTTTTAATCCCCCTTTTACAAAGCTAATTACTTCATTTTTTCTTGATTTTGGTGAAATAAAGTCAGGATTTTTTTCATAATAATTTAGTAATTCATCTTGCCATTTAGACAGTCTAAAAAAATAAGAACTCTTCCTCTATCCATTCAACAGGTGAACCAGATGCAGTTGCTATCTTAATGTTTTCTTTTTCAGTAATCTCTTCATCACCATAGAAAGCTTCGTCAGAAACAGAATACCAGCCCGAATATTTTGATAAATAGATATCATCATTTTTTTCTAGCTCGCTCCATAAGTGTTGAACTGTTTTTTTGTGTCTTTCTTCAGTAGTTCTGATGAAATCAGTATTAGATAAATTTAATGTTTTTGAAAGATCTCTAAATGTTTGACTAATTTCATCGCAAAAAACCTGAGGATCAACTTTTTTTTTCTCCGCTGCTCTTTGTATTTTTAAACCGTGTTCATCAGTCCCTGTTAAAAAATGAACATCAAAACCATCTATACGTTTAAATCTGGCAAAAAAATCAGCAGCAATACTTGAATATGCATGACCCATATGAGGTTTCGCTGATGGGTAGTAAATTGGAGTTGTAATATAGTAATTTTTATCCATTTATAATAACTTTGATTTAAATTCTAAAAACAAACTTTCCTCATCCAGATTAAATTTTTCTGTATCATAAATTTTTTTTATAAATTTATGATAAAAATTAATTAAGGAAATCTTTGTATTTGTTATCATGTATCTTTTTAAAAAGAATAACTCAATTAAGTTTATTAATAAAACTTTAATAGGTTTATTTTTCTTATAATAATTATTTTCTATTATTAAGTTTATAAAACTTGAAATAGTATGATCCTTTAAATCAATTGATTTTTCTTCAGCAAAATTAAATAAACAAATGATTTCACCAGGAGAATTATAATAACTTAGTAAGTCATAATTAACAAATTCAAGTACATTTTTTTCAAGTATTGAGTTTGAGATATTTAAAAACTCATTAAATGTTAAATTAATCTTAAATGTTAAACATCGTGATTTAAGAGTCGGTAGTATATTTTTTTCACTATTGTTTATTAAGATAAAAAAAACATTTTCATTTGGCTCTTCAATAATTTTAAGTAATGCGTTAACAGAATTCTTGTTTAGATTTTCAACATTATCTATTAAAATAAATCTTGCCATATTATTAAATGTTGATTTATTTGTGTAATTAATCATTTCACGTATTTGACCTACATCAATGCTTTTTTTTCAGTTAATAGATCAATTAAATAGAAATTAGGATGTGAGCTATTTTGTAAAAGCTTATAGGATTTATTATCCTTATTGATACTAAAGTTTTCTAAATTATATTTGTACTCCTCATTTTCGGATAAAATATAGTTGATTAAATGGTAGGCTAATGTTGATTTTCCTGATCCTTTTTTTCCAGATAGTAAAATTTTATTAGGTATTTTTTTCTGCTTATATAGTCCTACTAACTCGTTAAAGAAACTTTCCATACCATAAATCTTAGTATTTTCTGATGGTTTTAAGTTCATAAATCTAAATTAAGTCGTTAATTTTATTTAATATTATATTTTCATTAACATCTATATCTAGATTTGAATTTATTCTAATATATTTTTTTGGGTTTTTTTTTAGTATTTTTACAAAACCATTTTGTACTTTTTCATAAAACTTACTGTTAAATTTATCGTATCTATTAAGCTTTTTTCTTAGTCTAAGTCTTTTTTTCATATTTGATGAATTAACAGTATTTAAAAAAGTAAAATCAATTTTAATATTTCTTAAAAGATGATTGTTGATATTTTGTATAAATTTAAGGTTTACACCCATTCCATAATGTTGGTAAGCAATTGTTGAGTCTGAAAATCTATCTATCAGTATGATTTTTTTACCAGCATTTTGTCTTATGATTTCTAAGTTTTCACTTCTTGCAGAAAGATAAAGTAGTAAATCAGTTTCTTTATTAAATGTAGATTTGTTATCGAGAATAAGATTTCTTATTTTTTCTGAATTTGCACTACCACCTGGTTCTCTAATTTTAATAAATTTAATTTTTTTACGAGTTAAGTAATCTGCAATTTTTTTTATATGATGGGATTTACCAGTACCCTCTATACCCTCAAACGCTATTATTGGTTTTTTAGACATCGCCCCAAATTAAAAAATTGATTGACTTCATCAACCTTGAAAAAACATTTAATTTTTTAACATCTTCATAAGCAAGTAAATCATATTCTTTAATAAGCTCACCATCAAAGGTTATCTTTAATTTTCCCAAAATATCATCTTTTTTAATAGGAGCTTGAATTGGACCGTTATAATTCAATGTTACCTTCAATAGTCTTTTTTTTGCTTTTGGAATAGTTTTATAGATATCATTTTTTATATAAGTTTTAACAGTATCTTTTTTACCTAACCAAACATCAATATCCTCTAATGGAGTGTTTGCTTTTGTGATTTCAACTAAGTCAAAATTAGTTAAACCCCACGTTAAAAGTTTGGCACTTTCACGAGATCTATCATTCTTAGTATTAAAGCCACTACCTATTGCTATTAATCGTCTTCCATTTCTTTCTACAGATGATGCTAGTGAATATTTTTCAATAGCTAAATAACCAGTTTTAATTCCATCTGCTCCAAGGCTTTTATATAATAAAGGATTTCTATTACCTTGAGTAATTGGGTCACCCCCTGTTCTATCCCAAGTAAATTCTTTTTCTGCAAAATACTTATATTCTTTAGGAAATTCTTTAATAAGATATCTAGACATAAGCATAATATCTCTTACAGTTGATACGTTTTCAGTATTATTAATCCCTGATGAATTAGCAAAATTAGTATTATCCATTCCTATTTCTTTGGCTTTAGCTGTCATCATCACTGCAAATTCACTCTCTGTACCAGCTATACCTTCAGCTAACGCAACACATGCATCATTACCAGATACAATAATTATTCCCTTAAGTAAATTTTCTACACTAACCTCATCACCAACCATTATAAACATCGAAGAATAGCCAGCTGACGAAAGTCTCCAAGCATTCTCAGACACTAAAAATTTTTTATCTAGATTTAAATCACCACTTCTAATTAAATCAAACGCAATAATGGTAGTCATAATTTTTGTCATTGAAGCTGGATAAATTGATTTATCAGCATCTTTTTCAAATAATATTTCACCTGAAAGATAGTCTTGTAATATTGCTGTTCTAGCCTTTATATCAAAAGCAGCACTAGAATTAGTTGTTAGTAAGAGTATCAATAAAATTGTTATAAGTCTTAATTTAATCATTTTTTATAATTTCGATATTTTCAAATTCAAGTATGCTTATATCATTAAATGATTTTTGTAGAGAGTTAATGTTATTAAAAGGACCTGCATATACTCTATATTTTTTTTCATTAATTTTTTTGATTTTAGCATCCTTAATCTTTGTTTCTTTGATCGATTCTACCAACTAGCAGTGACGCAGTATCATTAAAATAAAAATCAGCTATTTTTATTTCGTAAGAAAATTTTTTACTTAATTCATTTTTGGTTTTTGATTTTTTAATATTAAGATCACTAATATTGATATTGTTAACTGGAGCTTTGTTGGCAACTTTTTTTTCTTCTTCAAATGTTTTTGCTCTTTTTGCTACAAATACCGCATCTTTTAGTACCTCTAAAATTTCTACGTAAGGTTCATTTTCATTCAAACCTATTTCATCCGCTATTCTCAATGATAATACTGCATTATTAAATAAGGGATAATCAGCATTACTACCAACAGTGGCTATAACAGATTTATTATTTAAAATATTAGTAATTTTAACAATTGTATTTTTTTTCAAATTTTTTTGAAAAATAACCAGGCTTCGTTCGTCAATCTTTTTTGAAATAATCTTATTATCATAAAACTTATCACTATAGATAAGACTAAATCCTTTGTTTATAAATGGATTATCCAATGAATTGGAAATTTTATATTTTGTTAAGGTGGTTGCCGTACAGTTATTTAACAAAATGAAGCAGCATAAGATTAATAATTTCCTATAAAGCATTTTCAAATTTTTCTTTTAAAGTACATACTGCAAGACCAAATCGTAAGGACCTATTCCATTGTAGTATTTTTTCATAATTTTCAAAAACTATGTAGGCTGGATCTAAATTTTGAGCATCAGGTATAATATCTTTATCTGGAGTTATTATTGATGCAATCAAATTTTTGTCAACAACATTAAAATTATCTTCATTAATTAAATATTTTTTTAATAGTTTAAACTTATTTTTATTGTGAAGTTTTTTTGCGGATGTGTTTAATATATCGATAGGTATATTCTTTTTTAATTTGACTTTTATGAAACAAGGTTGGTTTTTCTTCCATCCTATTTTATTTATATAGTTAGCTGCAGAAGCAAATGAATTTATAGTCGATTTAAGCTCAATAATGTTATTTTTATCATAGTCTATCGCATAGTTATCTATAGTAGAGGGCATAAATTGAAAAAAACCAAAAGCTCCTGCCCACGAACCATATAAAATATCATGGTCTATTTTCCCTGCATCTATTAATTGAAGAATTGTAATTAACTCATTAGTAAAAAAATCAGATCTACGTTGATCAAAACTTAAAGTTGCAAGTGATGACAGTATATCCATTTTTCCTACATAAGTTCCAAAATTAGTCTCTATCCCCATTAATGCTAAAAGTAACTCTTTCTCCACTGAAAATTTATTATCTATCATATTTATGAAATCCCTATTCAATTCATAAAGTTGAGCACCCTTATTTACTTTTTGTTTAGAAGTTCTCTTGGATATGTAAGTTTTTGTATCCTCATAGAACTCAGGTTGAAAACGGTCATATTTTATTACCTTAGGTAAAAACACAACATCAGACATTGCTAGATTGAATGTCTTTTCTGAAATTTTTTTTTCTAAAGCATAAACTTTAAATTTTACCAACCACTCATTAAATTCTTTTTCATTGGCATTTAATGTTCCATGAATAAATGTGAAAAATATAATTATAAAATATTTAATTATTTTCATATAAATCTTTTAAATAAATAATTACAGCAATCCATATTAAAATGAAACTTAATGATTTATCAAAGGAAAAAGCCTCATCATAATAAAAAAAACCTAATAAAAACTGAAATGTTGGAGTTATATAAAAAATCATTCCAGTAGGCCCAAGTCCACATAGCTCAACACCCCTTACATATAAAAATAATGGTATCACAGTCATTGGTCCCGCTAACATTAATATAAACATCAGCGAAGTATCATTCAAACTAAAGATATTTAGGTTGTTTTTAAAAAGTAAAAAAAATGCAAATAAAGCAAACGGTAATATGAAAAGACTTTCTATTAAAAGGCCAACATCAGTATCAACATTAACTTTTTTTCTAAGAAGGTTGTAAAAACCCCAACTCAGAGCAACAATTATTCCGACCCAAGGGATTGAGTGAAAACTTTTAAATAGGAGAAATAATATAGATAACAAAACTAGCAGTATGGAAAGGCCTCTTCTTTTGTATATTTTTTCACCATAAAAAATATACCCTAAGAATACACTTAAGATCGGCATGATAAAATAACCAAAGCTTGCATCAATAATTTTTTCCGTACCTACTGCATAAATCCAAGTTGCCCAATTTATAAAAATTAGTATGCTTGAAAAAAATAAATAAATTATGTTTCTTTTATTTTTTATAATTTCAAAAAAAACATTCCATTTAGAAAAATAAAAAGTAGTTATTATTAAAAATACAGATGTCCATACGCAACGATGGATTACTACCTCTATAGACCCAGCAAAAGAAATATATTTGAAGTAAATAACCCCAATAACACCCCACCAAAAAGATCCTAATGCAGTTAAACCTATACCTTTATTGAATTTTTTCTTTTCCATAGTAATAAAATTATACTTATTAAATAATTATCTGTTCAATTTATCAATTTTATTGTTGAATTAAAAATTTATAATAATAAAACGTTGCTAACGGAGAGATGGCAGAGCGGTTGAATGCACCGGTCTTGAAAACCGGCAAAGGGGCAACTCTTTCCTGAGTTCGAATCTCAGTCTCTCCGCCACTATTCACCGATGTATTTATAATTTTTAAAAATCTCTGAAACTTTATTTAGCTTAATTTGAATTGTTAAATTTTGACCTTGATTAAATTTATAAAGATTTTCATCATCATAATCCAGCAAATCACATAAAAGCTTTAACTCTTGTTCATTAAAATGATCAATATATTTTTTAGTAAATGAACCTAGCAGTTTATCCATTTCTTTAGTGCCTCTATAGTTGGCTCTATAAATTATTTTATTTTTTAAATCCTTTATATTAATGGTCATAAAAATTATTATATTACATCTAACATGAAAAATAAGAATAATTACGATTATTTATTGGCAGATCTCACTAAATTAAATGGGGTGGGTAAAAAAACCATGGAAATTTTAAAGAAAAAAAAAGTAAATAATATTTTTGACTTACTTTGGAGATTGCCTAAGTCTTATACAGACAGAACCCTAGTTAGTAAAATTTGTGACCTCCAAATAGGTGTTATTCAAACTATTAGAATTGTTCCACTAAAATATCAATTTCCAAGAATTCGAAACTTACCAAATAGAGTAAATTGTATTGATGAAACTGGAAAGATTGATTGTATATTTTTTAATAGTCACGAAGGATATGTGAGGAAAATTTTACCATTAAATGAAGAGGTAACAATTAGTGGTAAGATAAATAATTATAAAGGAAGATATCAAATAACAAATCCCACGTATATTTCACAGGACAGCTCTTTAATTGAAAATATTGATAATAAGTATTCGCTAACAGATGGGATTACTGAAAAAACTTATAATAAAATCATTAATCAAATATTAAAAAACTTACCTACTTTAACTGAATGGCATGACAAAGACATATTAAAAAATTTTAATAATCAAAGCTGGAATGAATCAATAATAAAATTACATGATCCAAAAAATATTGAAAATTATAAATCTGATTTTTATAAAAGGCTTGCTTATGATGAAATACTGGCATCATTTTTAGTTAATTCAGAAATTAGAAAAAAAATAAAAAAAATAAAAAAAATATCAAAAAATTTTACTGAAAAAGCCTATAATAATATAGTTAATAAATTAGATTTTACTCTTACTAATGATCAAAAAATTTCATTAAATGATATCAATAATGACCTAAATTCTAAAAGTAAAATGTTTAGACTTTTGCAGGGTGACGTTGGAAGTGGCAAAACTATTGTTGCATTAATTTCTTCTTTAAGTGTCATTAGTTCAGGGTTCCAAGTTGCATTGATGGCCCCTACTGACATATTAGCTAGACAGCATTATAGTTGGCAAAAAAACTATTTCCTAAAAATATTAAAATTGAATTACTTTCCAGTAAAAGTGAAAAGAGTAAAAAAAAAAGAATTGTAAAAGAATTAGAAAACAATGAAATTCAAATGGTTTTTGGCACGCATGCAATTTTTCAAAAAAAAATAGTTTTTGCAAACCTTGGTTATATTATAATTGATGAACAGCATAAATTTGGAGTTAGGCAAAGAAAGCTTTTATCAGATAAGGGTGGTGATAATTGTGATGTTCTTTTAATGTCAGCAACGCCAATTCCAAGAACCCTAACTATGTCAGTTTATGGTGATATGGATGTTTCTATTATTAAGGAAAAACCAAGTAATAGAAAAGAGGTTAAAACTTATAGTAAATTAGAAAGTAAAATAGATGATGTTATTAATTTTGTAAAAAAAGAAATAAAAGAAGGAAACCAAATTTTCTGGGTATGTCCCTTGATAGAAGAATCAAAAAAATTAGATCACCAATCGTCAGTTACTAAATACAAATTTCTTAATGAAATTTTCCCAAATAACGTTGCATTACTTCATGGAAAAATTGACAATGAAGAAAAAGAAGAAATATTGAATAAATTTTTAAACAAAAAATATTCAATCTTAGTTTCAACAACAATTATAGAAGTTGGTATTGATTTTCCTAATGCCAATGTAATCATAATAGAAAATGCTAATAAATTTGGATTATCACAGTTACATCAATTAAGAGGCAGAGTTGGACGTGGAACAAAACAAGCTAGTTGTATATTGATGTTTAAGTCTAATTTAACCGTTAATGCTAAAAAAAGAATAAATATCCTAAAGAATTCCAATGATGGTTTTGAAATTTCAGAAGAAGATATGAAGTTAAGAGGTTTTGGTGATTTACTTGGGTTTAAACAAAGTGGGGTTAAAAATTTTAGATTGGCGGACCCCATTCAAAACGAAGACTTATTTTTAATGGCAGAGAAACAAATTAAAAAAATAGAATTAGAAAATATTGATATTAAAAAATATAAAGCATTACTCAAGTTATACGATCAAGCAGATATAATTAACGATATGGTTTAGCTTTTTGGCTTAGAGGTTCCCGCCGAAACTATAAATTTTGACGCTTCTTCAAATGTCATATCCAAATAAATCAAATCTTCTTTTGGTATCATTAGCAGAAAGCCACTTGTTGGGTTGGGCGTTGTTGGAACAAAAACATTAACCAAGTTAATATTTGTTTTAGCTTTAATTTCACCTGTATTTTCTTTGGTAGCAAAACCAACAGCCCACGATCCTTTTCTTGGATACTCAACTAGCACTACACTTTTTTTATTACCCTCTTGCTCTCTAAAAGAATCTGTCATTTGTCCAATCGCAGAGTAAATAGTTCTTAGTATCGGCATTCTTTTAAATAAATCATCAATTATTTGTAAAAATTTTTTACCTATAAAAGTTAAAGAAAGGCCACCAACAACTGTAATAAAAATAATTGTTAAAATTATTTCAATACCTGGAATTGCATATGGAAGATAAGTATTAGGATTTAATCCTGATGGTACTAAATTTGTTGAAAAATTTATTAAGAATTTACTTAGATAAAGTGTAAACCCAATCGGTATTAAAACAATTACACCTGTGAAAAAATAGTTTCTTAATTTAAGAGCTAATGATTTTTTTTTCTTAATAGGCATAGATAATTTAGTGATAACTAGAATAAATAACAAATGAAACAGCTATAATGAAAAGTGTAACTAAGATTTTATTGTTTAAATTCATAAAAGTATATATTTGTATGATTATCAAAATTTTAATAAAATGAATAGAAGAAAATTTTTAAATTATATTGGGTGCGGATGTTCAGGCTTGATTCTTGGTGCTTGTTCTACAGCACCAATAACAGATCGGAAACAATTCAAAATTATACCTGAGGCTAAGTTAAATGCTAAAGCAGCTCAAATTTTTGAAAAAGTCAAAGAAAAAGAGAAAATGAGTGATGACATTAAATCACTAAATGAAATTAAAGATATTGGAAAAAGAATGGAAGACTCTATATCAGAATACTTTTATAGAGAGGATCTAAATGATCCTACTGTAAATTTTGATTGGGAATATATTTTAATTGATAATAAAAAAGTTAAAAATGCTTGGTGTATGCCTGGTGGTAAAATTGCTGTGTACACAGGAATACTTGATGTGACAAAAAATACAAATGGTCTTGCATCAGTTATGGGTCATGAAATTGCGCATGCTGTTGCTAAACACTCTGTTGAAAGAGCTAGTAGAGGCGTAATCTTAAATACAGGCACTCAACTTATTGATATATTTACGGGAGGAAAATTATCTCAAGTTAATAGAGTTACTGGCATGAATACTGTTGGTTTACTGTCTCAAATAGGAATTATGAATCCTTTTTCAAGAAAACAAGAAAGTGAAGCTGATTATTTAGGAATGATTTTTGCATCATTGTCAGGTTTTGATATTAGGGAAACTAAAAAATTATGGGAAAGAATGAAAGAAGCTAATAAGGGAAAAGAGCCTCCTCAATTTATGAGCACACACCCATCATCATCTAAAAGAATAATAGATTTAAAGGGATGGGAAAATAGTGTTATATTAGACTATCCACCAATCATCTAATGTTAATATTTTAGAAATTAATTTTCTGGTGAGCCCTGATGGACTCGAACCATCGACCCATTCCTTAAAAGGGAATTGCTCTACCAACTGAGCTAAGGGCCCACATATAAATTAATGAAGTTAAGATAAATGTTTTTTTTTATCTAATTTTAAAAAAAAACTTTTGGTGAAGTCTTCTTTAAAATTTTTAAATTTCTTTACACTTAAAAATTTAAACAATAAAAAAATATCAAACTTGAATAATTTTTATTACCAAAAAACAATTATTTATTCCATAACATCACAAATTGCAAATATTTAAATTACAACTTATCAATGTATTCATCATGAAATTTATCAAATGTACCTTTTTTAATATTATCTCTAATAGAAGACATTAATTCTTGATAAAAATTGATGTTATGTAAGGTTAAAAGTGTAGAACCCAGTATTTCATTCGTATTAAATAGATGATTTAGATAGTTTTTTGAATATCTGTTAAGATTTAGATTTGAACAATTGGGATCAAGAGGTTCGTTGTCATTTTTAAATTTATTATTTTTAATATTTATACGACCTTTCCAAGTAAAAGCTAAACCGGTTCTTCCAGATCTCGTAGGCATTACACAATCAAACATATCAACACCTCTCTTAACAGCTCCCAGAATATCAGCTGGCGTCCCTACACCCATTAAATATCTTGGTTTATCATCGGGCATAATATTTTTTAAATCATCTAGAACACTAAACATTTCATTTTGACTTTCCCCTACAGCAAGACCTCCAATCGCATAACCATCAAAGCCAATTTTAATTAACTCATTAAGAGATTTAGTTCTTAAATCTTTGAATAAACCACCCTGGACTATTCCAAATAAAGCTTTATGTGGGTTTAAACCAAAAGCTATTTTAGATCTTTCAGCCCAATATATGGATAGTTCCATAGATTTATCTATTATATCAAAATCGGTAGTTTTTTTGGGACATTCATCCATGATCATAACGATATCTGAGTCTAATCCTCTTTGAACTCTTATGCTTTCTTCAGGACTTAATATGAATTTTTTACCGTCTACATGGGAGTTAAATATTGCACCTTTTTCTCTGTCTACTTTGTTTAATTTTGAAAGTGACATAACTTGAAACCCACCAGAATCTGTAAGTATCGGAAGCTTACAATTCATAAACTTGTGAAGTCCTCCTGCAGAAATTATTCTATCCACACCAGGTCTAATCATTAAATGATAGGTGTTAGATAATATTATTTCAGAACCGGTTTTAATAACATCATCAATAAGACATGCTTTTACAGTTGCCTGAGTACCGACAGGCATAAAAGCTGGTGTTTGAATGTTGCCTCTATGGGTTTCAATAATACCAGTTCTGGCAAATTTATCATTTTCAATGACATTAAATTTGAATTTTTTTAATGTCATCGAAATGTGTATTAATATTATTTAAAGCTAATAATTTTATCTGGGTTAGAAACGGAACCGTTATTATTTTGGTCTCCTTTTTTAATTTTATCGACTAGGTCCATACCTTCAATAACTTTACCAAAAACACTATATTGTCTATCTAGGAATGATGCCTCTTTGAAACAAATAAAAAATTGACTATTAGCACTATTTGGATCTTGTGATCTAGCCATAGACAGGGTTCCTCTTTCATGGGGTAAGTCGCTAAATTCTTCTTTTAGATCTGGTAAATCAGAACCACCCATTCCTGCTCTTTTTAAATCAAATTGGTCATTAGAAGAGTTACCAAATTGTACATCTCCTGTTTGAGCCATAAAACCATCAATTACCCTGTGAAATACAACACCATCATATTTTCCATCTTTGGCTAATTGTTTAATTCTTTTAACATGATTAGGGGCAACATCTTCAAAAAGTTCTATTTTAATGTCTCCATCTTTAAGTTTTAAAATCATTATATTCTCCTCTGCTATTACATTGTTGGTTAGTATAAAAAATAAAATTAAAAATTTTGTTATAAATTTATTCATATTTCTCTTTTAAAGACTTTATTGTACTTTTTGTAGTAAATTTTTTTATATCACCTTTTAGTCTCACTATTTCTTTAACAAATCTTGATGAAATAATTTGATTTTCAACATCAGACATTAAAAAGATTGTCTCTATATCGTTATTTAATTTTCTATTCATACCAGCTAATTGAAATTCATATTCAAAGTCAGATACAGCTCTTAGGCCTCTTAAAATAATATTAGATTTGTATTTTTTACATAAATCAGTTGTTAATGATGTAAATGAAATAATTTCAATCCTTTTTTTATCAAACTTTAAATCAGCAAATAGAGCTTTTTTAATTAACTGTATTCTTTCAAGTGAATTAAAAAGATAACTTTTGTTAGTACCATCAGAAGCTGCAATGATAACTTTATCAAATAGTTTTAAAGCTTTTTTTATAACATCAATGTGACCGAAGGTTATTGGGTCAAATGTTCCAGGATATACGGCAACTTTTTTCATTACTCCAAGTTATCATCAATTTTTATTGCTGAAACAACTTTTTCATCACCAGATAATTTGATAATTCTTACACCCTGAGTATTTCTTCCTGCCGTTCTTATCTCTTTAACAGCAACTCTAATCACTCTTCCTTTGTTAGTTGAAATCATTACATCATCTCCTTCAATAACTGGAAATGAGGAACATATACTACCGTTTCTTGGTGAGTTAATAATTCCAATTATGCCCTTACCACCTCTATTGGTAACTCTATATTCATTGTTTAGAGTTTTTTTACCGTATCCATTTTCTGTAATAGATAAAACAAATCTTTCCTCAGATTTAGAATCTTTTTTTGTCTTTTCTTTATTTGTAATTGAAAGAGAAACAATTTCATCATTAGGTGATAACTCTATACCCTTGATACCTTTGGACGATCTACCCTTAAACATTCGTAGTTTTTTTGATTCAAATCTAATGCATTTACCATTTTTTGTACTTAACATTACATCTTGATCATCCTTACAAATTTCAACGCCTACAATTTTGTCATTAGGGTCTAACTTTATTGCAATTTTTCCGGCTGAATTAATTGAGGAAAAGTCTTCTAAACTATTTTTTCTAACTTTGCCTTTTGCGGTTGCAAAAACAATTTGAAGATTTTTCATATCACTCTCATCATCTGGAAATGGCATTATTGAACTGATAGATTGATGATTTTTTAATGGTAAGATGTTGAATAGAGATTTACCTTTTGATGTAGTTGATCCTTCAGGTATTTTCCAAGCTTTAATCTTGTAGACAAGTCCTTCTGTTGAAAAGAAAAGAACAGAAGTACGAGTGTTAACTGATAAGGTTTGAACCACAGAATCTTCATCTCTCGTTGTGATTCCAGATTTTCCTTTACCACCTCTTTTTTGTTGTTTGACACTACTTAAAGCTCCTCTTTTAATGTAGCCTTGAAGAGTAACTGTAATAATCACTTCTTCTTTTTGAATAGTCTCTTCAATATCATAGTTTAAAACAGCATCTATAATTTTAGTTCTTCTTGGAACTGCAAATTTTTCTTTGATAGTTTTAAGTTCTTCACTTATTACGTTTAAAAGTTCTTTTTTAGAATTAATTATTTTTTTATAACCTTTAATCAGATCAGCTAATTTCTTAATTTCGACTTCTATTTCATTAATTCCAAGAGCTGTAAGTTTTTGAAGTCTAAGTTCTAAAATAGCAATTACTTGAGGATCGGTTAGTGAGTATAAATTTTTTCCCTTCTTATCTTCAACAAGTGAAATTAGCTTTAAAGATTTATTTATTTTCCACTTAGTGCTTAATAAATATTTTTTAGCATCATCAGGAGTTTTTGAAGACCGTATAATTTTTATAATCTTGTCTAAATTCTCAACAGATACTGATAATCCAATAAGGATATGAGCTCTGTCTTCAGCTTTTTTTAAATCAAACTTAGTTTTTTTGATTACTACGTCTTCACGGAATGTTAAGAAATTTGATAAAAATTCTTTTAAATTACAAATTTTAGGTTTACCGTCGACAATAGCTAAAGTGTTAAAGCCAAAAGAGCTTTCTATTGATGTGTTTTTATAAAGTAATCTTTTAATAGTTTCTGGTTCAACACCATTTTTTAGATCAATAGCAACTCTAATCCCTTCTCTATTAGATTCGTCCCTAATATCTTTTATTCCCTCTATTTTTTTCTCTCTAACAAGTTGTGCAATTCTCTCATTTAAAACAGATTTGTTTACCTGGTATGGCACAGAAGTTATAACAAGTCTCTCTCTACCATTTTTTTGTGCTTCAACACTAATTTCACCTCTAATTTTAAATGACCCACGACCCACATTATATCCAGCTTTAATAATTTCTTTTCCAATGATGACACCACCTGTTGGAAAATCAGGACCCGGTATATGCTTCATTAACTCTTTAATTTTAACATCTTTATTTTCAATTAAAGCTAATGTTCCATCTATAATTTCACCTAAATTATGTGGGGGAATGCTTGTAGCCATTCCCACAGCAATACCGCCTGCACCGTTTACTAGTAAATTAGGATATTGAGCAGGTAAAACCGTTGGTTCTTTTTCAGTTTCATCGTAATTACTTTTATAATCAACAGTATTTTTTTCTATATCATCAATTAAGTATTGAGAAACTTTAGCTAATCTTGTTTCTGTATATCTCATAGCCGCAGCTGGATCTCCATCAATAGAACCAAAGTTACCCTGACCTTGAACAAGAGGTAAACTCATGGAAAAATCCTGAACCATTCTGACAAGAGCGTCATAAACAGATTGATCTCCATGTGGGTGATATTTACCAATAACATCCCCAACTATTCTTGCAGATTTTCTAAATTGTTTCGACCAATCGTAGCCACCTTTATACATGGCAAATAATATTCTTCTATGAACAGGTTTAAGTCCATCCCTGACATCAGGAAGAGCCCTGCTCACAATTACACTCATTGCATATGATAAATATGATGAGCTCATCTCATCATGTATTGAGATAAGTTTAATATTTTTGTCTTTAGGTATTTCTGTGTCTTTCATAGAAACTAAAATGGAATTTCGTCATCCATATCATTAGGGGCTTGGGGGCTATCATCAGAATTGCTAGCAACGGCTTGCGAATTGTCATTTTGAATACCACCACCAGTGTTTCCACCACCCAACATAGTAAGTGAAGAATTGTATCCTTGAATTACAATTTCAGTTGAATACTTGTCTTGACCAGATTGTTCATCTTTCCATTTTCTAGTCGTTATCTGTCCCTCAACATAAATTTGAGCACCTTTTTTCAAATATTGTTGAACAACATTGACTAACCCTTCATTAAATACAACTATTCGGTGCCATTCAGTTTTTTCTTTTTTTTCGCCAGTTGCTTTATCTTTCCAAGATTGGCTAGTAGCTAAACTTAAGGTAGCAAGACTTTTGCCATTCGACATTTGTTTGATTTCTGGGTCTGCGCCTAAACGCCCAATTAATAATACTTTATTTAAACTTCCAGCCATAATATTTTATAAGTGTTTATTTATTTAATTAGTTTTATATCACAATATAAACTCAATATTAATTTTATTAATTTAAAGCAACTAAAATTATGATCAAAAAGATAGTTATCAAGGGTGCAAAGGAGCATAATTTAAAGAATGTTTCTGTAGAAATACCCAAAGATCAATTTGTTGTAATTACTGGTCTTTCTGGTTCAGGAAAATCCTCACTAGCATTTGACACTGTCTATGCAGAAGGACAAAGAAGATACGTTGAAAGTTTATCAGCTTATGCTCGTCAATTTTTGGATAAAATGAAAAAACCAAATGTAGATCTTATTGAGGGATTGAGCCCAGCAATAGCTATTGAACAAAAAAATACATCTAAAAATCCAAGGTCAACTGTTGCAACAGTTACTGAAATTTATGACTATATGAGGGTGTTGTATGCGAGAGCTGGTGTTCCCTACTCACCATTCACAGGAAAGCCAATTACATCGCAAACAATAACCCAAATCGTTGATTTAATAAAAAAATTACCAAAAAAATCTACAATTTATATTTTTGCTCCTGTGGTTAGAGGTCGTAAGGGTGAGTATAGAAAAGATATTTTAAGTTATAAAAGAAGAGGTTTTAGAAAAATTAAAATTGATGAAGTCATATATGAAATAGATAATGCACCTAATTTAGATAAAAAACTCAAACATGACATATCTGTTTTAGTTGATAGAGTTGTCTTGAATTCTAATCTTGGTAATAGACTCGCTGAAAGTATTGAGACAGCTGTAAATTTATCAAATGGATTGGTATTTGTTGAGTACGAAGATGAAACATTGCCACAAAAATTTAGAAAAATTGAAAAGTTAATTTATTCTACAAAATTTGCTTGTCCAGAAAGTGGTTTTACAATTGAAGAGATTGAGCCAAGACTTTTTTCTTTTAATAGTCCTTACGGAGCGTGTGCAGAATGTGAGGGTATAGGTATTAAATTGAATGTAGATCCAAATTTAGTAGTTCCTGATGAGAAAAAAAGTATAGCTGATGGTGCTATAGAACCATGGGCCAAATCAACAACACTATATTACGCTCAAACCTTAGCCTCTATTGCTAAACATTATGGAATTTCTTTAGATGAGAGATGGAAAAAACTTCCAAAAAAATTTAGAGATGTAATTTTATTTGGATCAGACGAAGAAGAAATTAAGTTTGTTTATGATGATGGTTATGAAAAATATTCTCATAAAAAAACTTTTGAAGGTGTAATAAATAATCTTGAAAGAAGATTTCTTGAATCTGACAGTGAATGGAAAAGAGAAGCGATAGCTGAATACCAATCTGATTCTGCTTGTGAAGGATGTAACGGTAATAGATTAAAAGAAGAAGCCTTATGTGTTAAAATTGATAATCAGAATATAAGCGAAGTAACTAAAAAATCTATTCTAGATGCAGCTAAATGGTTTAAAGGTTTAGAGCAAAACCTTGATAAACGACAATTTAAGATAGCAGAACATATTTTAAAAGAAATTAATGAAAGACTAACGTTCCTTTTAAATGTTGGGCTTGAATATTTAACATTATCAAGAGAGTCAGGTACTCTTTCTGGGGGTGAGGCTCAAAGAATAAGACTCGCATCACAAATTGGTTCTGGATTAACAGGTGTATTATATGTTCTTGACGAACCTTCCATTGGATTACATCAAAAGGATAATGTTAAATTAATAAATGCATTAAAAAGACTGAGAGATTTAGGTAACACTGTAATAGTTGTTGAGCATGACACGGAAACTATGGAAAATGCAGATCATATAATAGATATGGGTCCAGAAGCTGGAACTAATGGTGGTGAAATAATTGCACAAGGCACTTATGATGAAATACTAAAAAATAAAAATAGTATCACTGGTCAATACCTATCTCATAAAAAATATATAGAAATTCCAAGAACTAGAAGGCTTGCAAAAAATGGAAGGTTTGTTGAAATTAATGGTGCTAGTGGAAATAATTTGAATAACGTTAATCTTAAAATTCCAACAGGAAGCTTTACTTGTGTGACAGGTGTTTCTGGTAGTGGTAAATCTACACTAATATTACAAACGTTATATCATGCACTAAATTTAACCTTAAACAATAAAGCTAGAAAAGTTCCTAAAGAGTTTAAGAGTTATAAGGGTGTAGAGCTTATAGATAAAATAATAGATATAGATCAGTCTCCTATTGGAAGAACACCTAGATCAAACCCAGCAACTTATACAGGAGCTTTTGGCCCCATTAGAGATTGGTTTACAGCATTACCAGAGTCAAAAACAAGAGGATATAAACCAGGTAGATTTTCTTTTAATGTTAAAGGTGGAAGATGTGAGGCTTGCGAGGGTGATGGTGTGATTACATATGAGATGCATTTCTTACCAGATGTTTATATTCAATGTGATGAATGCAAGGGAACCAGGTATAATAGAGAAACTCTTGAGATAAAATTTAAAGATAAAAGTATAGCTGATGTATTGGATATGTCTGTCGATGAAGGATGTGAATATTTTGAAAACATTTCAAACATAAAAACTAAGCTATTAACATTAAAAAAAGTTGGGCTTGGCTATATAAAAATTGGACAGCAGGCAACAACTCTATCTGGTGGTGAGGCTCAACGTATTAAATTAGCTAAGGAACTATCAAAAAGATCTACAGGAAGAACTATGTACATATTAGATGAACCAACAACGGGTCTTCATCAGCATGATATTAAAAAACTATTAGAAATACTTCATACATTTGTAGCTCTAGGAAATACAGTTGTTGTTATTGAACATAATCTAGATGTAATTAAAACAGCAGATTATATTGTCGATATGGGACCTGAAGGTGGTGTCAAAGGTGGTAATATTATCGCAGAGGGTAAACCTGAGGATATTATCAAAATAAAAGGTAGTTATACTGGTGAATTCTTAAAACCTATGCTCGAAGAAAAATTTAAAAAGAAGTTAAAGATTTAAACAATTAGTGTATAAGTGATTCTAATTATGGGCAATTTACTTTCATCTCTACCAAAAACAATCCATGCATCATTAGCTTTAACTATAATCTTTTTTCTAGGGTTATTTTATGGTAATGGTGGTTTCGATTTTGATACAATTTTTTGGAGTTGGTTAACAAGATTGATCCATGTAACAGTTGCTATCATGTGGATTGGACTTCTTTGGTATTTTAACTTTGTACAAATTCCAAACATGCCAAAAATCCCTGACGAACAAAAACCTGCTATAGGTAAAGTTATTGCTCCAGCTGCTTTGTTTTATTTTAGATACGCTGCATTACTAACAGTAATATCGGGATTAATTTTAGCTTATCTGAATGGTTATTTACACGATGCTATGACATTAGGTGGTGGTGGAAAGAGTACAGCTATAGGTATTGGGATGTGGCTTGGTTTATATATGGCTTATAATGTTTGGTTTATAATTTGGCCAAATCAAAAAAGAGCACTAGGTATGGTTGAGTGTGAACCTGATGTTAAAGCAAAATCCGCAAGAACAGCAATGTTGTTTTCAAGAACAAATACTCTTTTATCGATACCCATGCTACTTTCAATGGTAGCAGCTCAAAATCTTTATTAAATCTACTCTGTATCTTCTTTTAAGATTGTTCTTTGTGAAACTCTAAGTTTTACAAGTATAGGATTAGCTATATAAATTGAGGAATAGGTTCCAAATATAACACCCATTATCATGGCTAAAGAAAAACCTTTTAATATTTCCCCACCAAATAAATAAATTGAAACTAAAGCAAGCAATGTTGTGGCTGATGTAATTATAGTCCTAGAAAGCGTTTCATTGATTGAGATATTTGTAAGTTCATAAATCTTGATATCAGAAAACTTTCTTAAATTTTCCCTAACTCTGTCATAAATAACAACAGTATCGTTCATTGAGTAACCAACTATAGTTAAAACAGCGGCAACTATTGATAGATTTATTTCTAGACTGAATAGCGAAAAAAGACCTAGTGTTATAATGACATCATGGAATAAGGCTAAAATAGCACCTAAACTAAATTGCCATTCAAATCTTATCCATATGTAAAATAACATTGCAGCTAGAGATAGTGCAATTGCAATAATACCAGACTTTAATAATTCAGAGCTAACTTTTGGACCTACATTTTCAACTCTTCTGAAATTAAAAGAGCCCCCTAAAGAAGATGTTAAATCTTTTTTAATAACCTCAATAGCGTTTGCACTTGTGTCTTTTTTCTCTATCTTAATTAAAAAATCATTTTCATTACCAAATTTTTTGACATTAAAATCTCCTAAATTCATTTTATTAAAAGATTGTCTTAAAGAAGTGACATTAATATTTTTATCATTAGACCTTAGTTCTATTAAGGTCCCACCTTTAAAATCTACGCCAAAATTAAGTCCTTTAAAAAATAACAATAGAACAGACGCAACGACTAGACTTAAAGAGATAAGATTAAATAGTTTATAAAATTTATTAAAATTAATCATTTATATTAGTTTAGTTTTTTCTTTATTTCTTACCACATAAAGACCAGTTAGCATTCTTGCAATAAAATAAACTGAAAACAGTGTAGTAAATATTCCTACAGCTAAGGTAACTGAAAAGCCTTTAACTGGGCCAGAGCCCATAAAGAATAAAATAATAGCTGCAATTAATGTGGTTATATTTGCATCTATAATTGCAGTTTTTGATTTCACATAACCTGTATCAAAAGCTATTATATTATTTTTTTCTTTCTTGCATTCTTCTTTAATTCTTTCAAAAATTAATACATTAGCATCAACTGCCATACCTACTGTTAAAATGATACCTGCTATTCCAGGAAGAGTTAATGTTGCTTCAAATAAAGTTAAAATACCAACTAAAAAGAATAAGTTGATTAGGAGTGTTATATTAGCAATTAAACCAAATATTTTATATTTAAAAAACATAAAAATTATAACTAATAAAAAACCAATCATAAGAGCAATAACTCCAGCATTAATTGAGTCTTGACCAAGGTCAGGTCCTACTGTTCTTTCTTCAATTATATTAAGTGGAGCTGGTAATGCTCCCGATCTTAATAGTAGAGCCAAGTCTGTTGCAGATTGGAACGTAAAATTTCCACTGATCTGGCCATTTCCACTTGCTATAGTATCTCTAATTACTGGAGCACTAACAATTTTACCATCTAGAACGATAGCCAATTGCTTGCCAACACCGGTACTAGTTGCTTTACCAAATCTTTTAGCCCCCACTCTATCAAGAGTAAATGATACTACTGTTTCGTTTGTTTGATTGTTCATTTGTGGTTGAGCATCCAGTAAATTCTCACCATTTAAGATTATTCTTTTACTAACCATTGCTTCGTTAGTTCCATCTTCAAACTGAAGCATTTCAGCTCCAAAAGTGTCATTATTATTTTGAGTGACAAATCTAAATGTTAAATTTGCAGTTTTTCCTAAAAGTGACTTTATACGCATAGGATCATCTAAGCCTGGAAGTTCAACTAAAATTCTATTATTACCTCTTTTTAATATATTGGGTTCATTTGTGCCAACCTCATCAACCCTTCTTCTAACTATTTCTAAAGCTTGATCTTGTGAAGATGTTTTAATTTCAATAAGTCCATACTTAGATAGCGATAAGGCAAATTCATTTTCTTTAATTTTTACGTCAAACTGATGGGCTTTATATTGATTATAATAAGGGTTAATGTCACTTTCCTTATCTAGAAAAATTGTTTCAACTAACTCAATATTGTCGTTGGATACATTAAACATTATTTTTTTATTTTGTATCCTTAAATCATTAAATACTATTTTCTTACCTTTGAGAAAATTTCTAATAACAGTAGTTGTGTTTTGTAATTTTTGAACTTCAACAGGTCCGTTGTCGATTTCTAGTAATAGGTATGAGCCACCCTGTAAATCTAAACCTAGGTTTATTTTTTTAGAAATAAGGCTGTTTTCAGAATTCTGAAAATTTGATGTAGCAATAAAAATAAAAAAAAGTGATACTAAAGAAACTAAGGTAATTCTTAATTTGGAAAAGTATAACACTTTGGTTTAATGTTATTTTTTTACTTCAGGGGAGTTAAGTAATCCTTGGATACCTGTAGCTTTGATAATCTCAACTTTAACGTTGTCAGCAATTTGTACTTCAACTTTTTCACTATCAATAATTCTCTCAATTGTACCAATAATACCAGCAGACGTCACAACCTTGTCTCCTCTTGATAAGTTTTCTACCATGGCTTTATGCTCTTTAACTTTCTTTTGTTGAGGTCTTATTAAAAAAAAGTAAAAAATAACAAAAATTAAAATTAGCGGTATAAATTGGCCTATTCCTTGATCCATAATTCTCCTTGATTAAAGTGAATTCTTACAACATCTATCTAATTAAAACAACTTTAAATCTTGTTGATTTTCTCAATATTATTCATGTAGGGCCTTAAAACTTCTGGTACAAGAATGGAACCATCTTCTTGTTGATAGTTTTCTAATATAGCAACTAATGTTCTGCCAATCGCTAAACCACTTCCATTTAAGGTTCCAACAAGCACTATTTCTTTTTTTTCATTTTTATATCTAGCTTTCATTCTTCTAGCTTGAAATGAGCCACATGAAGAACAACTTGAGATTTCTCTATATTTATCCTCAGATGGAAGCCACACTTCAATATCAAAAGTTTTTTCAGCGCTAAAACCCATATCACCAGTACACAAAACAATTTTTCTATATGGAAGTTTTAACAAATCTAAAATTTTAGTCGCGCAATCAGTCATTCTATCAAGCTCTGGCATGCACTTATCAGTCTCAACAATACTTACCATTTCAACTTTGTAAAATTGGTGTTGTCTAATCATGCCTTTTGTATCTTTACCATAACTTCCAGCTTCTTTTCTAAAACAAGGAGTTGAAGCAACCATTCGCATAGGTAGTTTTTTTTTATCAATAATTTGATCTTTTACAATATTGGTTAAAATAACTTCAGCAGTTGGAATTAAAAACTTTCTGTCAGTAGAATCATCTAATTTAAGTTCAAACTGATCATTATCGAATTTAGGTAATTGTCCTGTGCCATACATAGTAGCATCTGTTGCAATTAGTGGCGGTGATATTTCTTCATAACTATTAGTATTGACATGTGTATCAAGCATAAAATTTGATAAAGCTCTTTCTAGCAAGGCCAATTTATCTTTTACAAAAACAAACCTAGAACCGGTAGTTTTTGTGGCTAGATCAAAATCAAGCATGTTTAAGTTTTCACCTAATTCATAATGAGATTTAGGCTTAAATGTAAAATTATGTATTGTTCCTGATTTAGAAATTTCTATATTTGAATTTTCATCTTTACCTGTAGGAACGTCAGAATGAGGTATATTTGGTATTGATGATAAAATAGTTTCCAATTCATTTTTAACATTATTTTGTAATTTACTAATATTATCGATTGCAGAAGAAATTTTTTTAGATTTTTCAAAAAGTGACTGATCTTTAGATTTTGAGATGTCTTTTTTTTCTTTTTCAAGCAGTTCTCTTTGTTGGATATATTCTCTATTACTCTCATCCAATGATAAAATCTTATCGACATCTATATCTAGGAATCTTTTATTTAAAGCTTTTTTAAAAGCCTCAATATCATTTCTAATTTCTTTAATATTATGCATCTTTTTTATTTTTTTTATCAATAATGTTTACTGAAAATATAGATAATTCATATAAAATCAATAATGGTATTGCTAGTCCAATTTGAGTTATAGGATCTGGTGGTGTTAATAATGCAGCTGCTGCAAAAATCATTACAACAACATATTTTCTTTTTTCTCTAAGAAACTTAGCATTAACTATGCCAACTCTAGCTAACAAGCTAAGAACAACTGGTAGCTGAAAACTTATACCAAATGCAAAAATTAATTTCATTACAAGCGAAAGATATTCACTAACTTTTGCTTCCAATTGGATGGGTAATCCTGTTGAAGCCCCTGTGCTTTCGAAAGAGAGAAAAAACTTTATGGCTAGTGGCATTATTAAATAATAAACAAGCATTCCTCCTAGAAAAAATAATATAGGCGTTAAAACTAGATAAGGAACGATTGCAATTTTTTCATGCTTATAGAGCCCTGGTGCAATAAATTTCCATATTTGTACCAATATATAGGGACAAGTAACAAAGAATGCTGCAAAAAAAGAAACCTTTAAGTATGTTAAAAATGTTTCCTGTAAGGCTGTAAAAATTAATCTTCTATCAGTTCCACTTTCATTTACCGCTTTAGCAAAAGGTTCGACTAAAAAGCCATAGAGATGCTCTGAAAAAAAATAACATCCGATAAAAAAGATGAATAAAAAAATAAAAGAATGAATTAATCTTTTTCTAAGTTCAGTTAGATGGCTTACAAAACCACTTTCATTTTCAGATTTTGTCATTATCTTTTTTTTCTTCTATAGGTTTTTCTATTTCATTAGAATTAAGATCAAGGTCAGCTACCTCATTTTGTATATTGCTAATGTATTTTTTTGCAGTACCAATCCATGAACCAACTTTTTTTAACATATGTGGGAAATCTTTTGGGCCAATAACAATGATTGCAACAGCTATTACTATTAAAATCTCAAACCAGCCAATAGTGGGCATTTAATTTATTCTTTGTCTTTGCTGTCTTGATTGTTTTCTGAAACATTTTTAGGCTCAGGCTCATCAGTAATATCTGTAGCCATACCTTTTTTAAAACTTTTTATACCTTTAGCCACATCACCCATTAGACTAGAAATTTTACCTCTACCAAATAAAAGGACAACTAAAATTACTACAATTGCTATTTGCCAAATTCCAATGCTCATAATATTTTATACCTCTTTTAAATTTAATTTTAAAGTAACTTTTTACTTTTCTTCTTCTGGACTTAGTGTTCCACCTAGCATCTCATCGATATTTTCATAAATATCTTCTTTTTTTTCTACTTGTTTTTCTTTGTAAAATTTACCAGTACCAAATATTGCATTATCTATGTTTGAGCTATCAATCAGACCAGCAGATCCCAATTCGTCAACTGTAGGTAAATCAGACAGTTTTTGAAGGCTAAAATGACTTAAGAAATCATTAGTAGTTCCATACTGAATTGGTTTACCAGGTACATCTTTACGGCCTTGTGGTTTTACCCAATTTAGCTCCATTAAAATCTCAAGTGTATTCGCTCCAAAAGCAACACCTCTAATTTCTTCAATTTCAGCTCTGGTAACAGGTTGGTGATAAACAATTATAGCTAATGTTTCAACTGCAGCTCTAGATAATTTTTTTTCTACAGTTTTTTCTTGAGACATAAGGTTTGATAAATTTTCAGATGTTCTAAAAGACCATCTTTTAGAAATGCAAACTAAATTAATTCCTCTAGATGAATATTCTTTTTGTAACTTCTCCAATGATTTTAAAACATCAATTTTTTTTGAAATTTTAGATTCGATAGTGTCGATATCCAACGGTTCAGCAGCAGCAAAAACAATTGCCTCAACTTCTCTTTCACCAGCATTCATTTTTGATGGGAAAGTAACTATATTGTCATTTATTTTTTTTGTTTTCTTTTTTATTTTTGTCATTTTAGTTCTTTAATATAAATTTCATCAAATAAATTTTCTTGTTTTATAGTTAAATTACCTTCTTTAACCAGCTCTAAAGAACCTGCAAAAATTCCAGCTTTACCAGTTCTTTTATATTTTGAACTATTCTTAAATGAAGGTGGTATTAATTCATTAATATTCCTCCAATCAATTAACTTACCAAAAAATTCTTTTATTCTTTTTATGCCCTCTTCAGTAGTAAAAACTGGAAGTTTAGGAATATTCATTCTTTGAAAATCTTTAGTCATAATAATTGATGAATAAGATTTTATTAGTTCGTAAAGATTTAGTTTATATTCAGTACTGTATATAGATCTTATGTTTCCTTTAATTCCTCTAACTCTTATTTCTCTACCAAGTCTTTTTCTTTTTAACATTTGGTCAGAAAGTAATCTAATCAACTCTAATTTTTTTAATTGTAATTTTAATTTTTCAGCAACTTCTAAAACTTTAAATTCTTCTTCTGGATTTCCTGGCAACAAAAGTTTTGATTTAAGATAAGTTAACCAGGTAGCCATCAATAAATATTCTGATGCAGACTCTAGATTAAGATTTTTTTCGCTAGTAATATAATTATGAAATTGATCAGCCAGTAATGTTATTGAAATATCTTCAAGGTTAACCTTTTGAGCTTTTGCCAAATCCAATAAAACATCAAGCGGTCCGTTATAATTATCAATATCTACATTAAAATTTTTAGAATCGCTGTCAGACATATTAAATATTAACTTATAATCTTATAAAATTGTGATGTTTTTTTAATAATAAACTTACTTATAAATGGTGAATTCAGAGCCACATCATTCATTTCTTTTAAATTTCCATTACAATGAAGAACTAGATCGCAACCAGCAATAAAGGATTTTTTTGTATTAATTTCTATAGAGCCTTTTAAACTCTTCATTGATATATCATCAGACATCAAAATACTTTTAAATTTAATTTGATTTCTTATTAATTTTATAACTTTCTTCGAATGTGTTGCGGTATTAACTTTATCGATATTTTTGTAAATAAGATGCGCTGTCATTGCAAACAAACTATTTTTATTTTTGAATGCCATAAAGTCATGATTATTCAAATGTCTTAATTCCTTATCAATTGAAGGGGTTTTTTTATGACTATCAACTTTAGCCAAACCATGACCAGGAATATGTTTTATTACAGTGGCAATTTTATTATTATGAAATTCATTAATACAAATATCTCCAATTTGTGAAACAATTTTTGCATTACTTGAAAATGATCTGTCACCAATTATTGAGCTAGACCCTTTTGATCTTACGTCAAGAACGGGTAAAGTATTAATATTTATACCTACAGTTTTTAATAATAAGACAGTTCTATTTATAAACTTTTTATATTCAGTATAAAATTCTTTTTTATCTTTAAGATAAAGATTACCAAAAAATTCTCCTGTAAACTTATCTGCTTTAAAAAATTTACTTAATCTATTTACTCTCCCACCCTCTTGATCAATTAAAATAGGATATTTCTTATCATTAAATATTTTTCTAATTGCATCTGTTAATTTTTTAACTTGTGCAATTTTTTTGATATTACGTGAAAAAAGTATTATTCCCCAGGGCTTATGTTTAATTAAAAATTTTTTTTCTTTAATCAATAATTTAGTTGATTTTAAACCAACTATAAAACTTTTACGATCATCCATCATTATTTATTAATTTCCAAAAATTGTAATTCTTTTTGTTTTTATCTATACTTTTTTCAACATATTCTACGATGTTAACGGTATCACTATTAAGTAAAATAAGATTACGAGAATAATTTTCAGTTTTATCTTCAATATTTTTTAAAGATCTATATGAATTTTTTTTATTTTCATTTGAAAAGTAGTATTTGAAAGATAGAAAAAAAAATAAAACTATAACAATTAAAAATAAAAGATATTTAAGTTCTTTTAACATTACATTTTTTGTGGAGTATCCACTCCAACAATATCCATTCCAGATTTGATAACATTAGATATAACTTTTAAAAAAACTAACTTATCATTTGATATTTTCTTTTGTTCGTTAATAAATCTTTTTGATGGATCATCTTTGCCCATATTCCAATAAGAGTGAAATTCTGATGATAACTCATAAAGATAAACAGGTATTCTGTGAGGTTCAAGTCTTAAGCTTGCAGCTTCAATACACTTGGGCCACTCGGCTATTTTTTTTAATATCTTGATTTCATCTCCAGTGTACTCAAATTCGTAATCTTTTATATTTAAATCATTTTTTATATTAAGATCTACATGTCTAAAAACAGATGATATTCTAGCATAACAATATTGAACATAATAAAGAGGATTATCTTTTGATTTTTCTTTAACTTTTGTAAAGTCAAAATCTAACTCTACATCGCTACTTCTATTAAGCATAATAAATCTAGTAGCATCCCTACCAACTTCAGCAATCAAGTCTTCAACAGTTATATAGTCACCTTTTCTTTTTGACATTTTGAAAGGTTTTCCATCTTTAATTAGTTTAACAAGTTGACTTACCTTACAAATTAATTTTTTTTTATCTCCAGATAACGCTTCAACGACAGAAGTTATCCTTTTTATATAACCAGCATGGTCAGCTCCTAATATATTAATAAGTGTATCGTAATTTCTATTCAATTTATTATCGTGATAAGCCACATCACTAGCAAAGTAAGTCCAGGATTGATCAGATTTTTGAAGTGCTCTATCTTTGTCATCTCCAAAATCCGTTGATTTAAATAAAAGTTGCTCTCTTTCAACCCAGTTTTGATCATCCTCACCTTTAGGTGCCTTAATTTTTCCACTATAAACAAGTTTTTTATCCTTTAATTTGTCAATTGCTTTTTGAACTTCGTTATTTAGGACAATATCAGTTTCACTGGTAAATTTATCGTGCACTATTCCAAGGTTTGATAAATTGTTTTTAATTAATTTTAAGGATTCTGAGACTGACAATAAAGTTAATTCTTTTGAAACATCTTCAAATTTATCAAATTTTAAAACTTTGTTAGATTCTATAATATTTTTAGCAATATCAACCAAGTAATCACCGGGATATAAATCTGAATTTTCAATGGGAAATTTTTCATTAAAAAGTATTTCTCTAATTCTAAAAAAAACAGACTTTGTAAAATTTATGATCTGATTGCCATAATCGTTTACATAATATTCCTTAGAAACATCATGCTTGTTAAAAATTAATATATTTGAAATTACATCTCCTAATATCGCACCTCTACAATGACCTACATGAAGAGGACCTGTTGGGTTAGCTGAAACAAATTCTACAAGATATTTCTGTTTTTTTTCTTTTATATTAACACCAAAATCTTTGTAATTTTGGTTAACATTTTTAATAAAATTGTTCCAATATATCGTTTTAAATTTAATATTGATAAATCCAGGTTTTGCTACAGAAATAGTTTCAATTTTTTCATCTTCATTTTTAATTAAATCAATTAGAGTGTTTGCAATATCGATCGGAGATTTTTTATTCGCTTTAGAGAGTACCATGGCTACATTGGTTGATATATCACAGTCAAAATTTGATGGTGGTATATCTACATTAATTCCTTTTAAAGATTCAGGTATTTCTAAAGAGCCGTCTTTATTTAGTTTTTTAATCAAAATTATTATTTTATCTAAGTAGAGATCAAAAATGTTCATTAAATACTTTTGTTTAAATTAATTGCATATCTATCTGTCATACCTGAAATAAAATCAGCAATTGCTCTATTGGGATCATTTTTTAATTGGTCAGTATTTAAGAATTTTTTGGGCTTATTCTTAATTTTATAAAAAAGTTTAGTAACAATTTTTTTTCCATGATTATTTTTTAACAATACTTTCTTATTGTTATACATTTTGCTTCTTAAAAAAAACCTAACTTCTTTTTCAATTTTTAGGAATTTACTAGAAAAGCATACTATAGGCTCTTCTAATTTGTAAACATCTTTTAACGATTTAACTTTATTAGTTTTTAAATTATTTTTAGTATTTTTAATCAAATCTCTAACCATTAAATCAATTGAGTCTCTTATTATTTGATATATCAAAATATCTTTATTATTATTTTTAATATTACTTTTGTGCGATTTATAAATATCTTTAAAAAAATTAATTTCAATCAAGTCGTTTAAGTTAAACATTTTGGCTCTAATCCCATCTTGTATGTCGTGATTATTATAAGCAATGTCATCTGAGATTGATGATATTTGAGCTTCCAATGATCCAGAGTTAGTAAAATTTATTTTATTCTTAAAACTTTTTAATCCAACCAGCCTATTAACTGAAGATAGGTTTTCAATTAGACCATTGTGTTTTAGTAATCCGTCTAAAGTTTCCAATGTTAAGTTTAAGCCTTTAAATTTGAGGTATTTGTGCTCAAGAAACATAATTATTCTTAAAGTTTGAAGATTGTGATCAAAGCCTCCAAAGTTAACCATACATTCATTAAGAGCATCTTCTCCAGCATGTCCAAATGGTGTGTGTCCCAAGTCATGAGCCAAACTTAAGGTTTCAGCTAGATCATCGTTTAAACCTAAATGTTTTGTTATTGATCTTGCAATTTGTGCAACTTCAATTGAATGGGTAATTCTAGTTCTAAAATGATCCCCTTCTGTATTAACAAAAACTTGTGTTTTATGCTTTAGTCTTCTGAATGAGGCACTGTGAATAATCCTATCTCTATCTCTTTGAAATGGTGTTCTATAAAGTGAATTAGCTTCTTTAAAAATACGACCTTTACTTTTAGATAGAGCTAAATTTGAGTAATTATTCATACTTTAAATTTAATAAATTGATATTATATTAGTAATATCAGTGTTGTTATATGATTAAAGAAATTAAATTTACAGATAAAGCTATAAAACAGATTAATAATTTGTTGTCTCAAAAAGATCCAGGGTCATTTTTTAGAATCGCTATTAAAGGTGGTGGTTGCTCAGGTTTTCAATATGAGTTTACCTTCGACAATAAATTAGAGGCAGATGATTTAAAACATGAAAATATTCTCATTGATAAAACTTCAGCAGACCTTTTAAAAGGTTCAGAAGTTGACTTTGTTTCAGAACTAATTGGTGATCAATTCAAAATCTCTAATCCTCAAAGCAAATCTTCTTGTGGTTGTGGTGTTTCATTCTCCATATAATGATTATCACATCATGGAATGTTAATTCTGTTAGAGCAAGAATAGAAAATATTAAAGAATACCTTCAAAAATTTTCTCCTGATGTTGTTATGATGCAAGAGATCAAAACTCAAGATGAGACTTTTCCTTATGATGATTTTTCATCATTAGATTATGAAAGTCATGTATTTGGACAAAAAAGTTATAATGGTGTAGCAATCATTTCTAAGCATAAACTAGAGAATGTTAAATTAGATTTGATTAAAGACAAATTAAAACAATCTAGAATTATTTCAGCAGAGTTAAAATATAAGAAAAAAAATATTCAACTGATTAACATTTATACACCAAATGGTAATCCTGTAGATACAGATAAATATACTTATAAAAAAGAATGGCTAAATAGTTTGATTAAACAACTAAAAAATCTTTCAAAAAAAAATGAAAACATTATTTTAGCAGGTGATTTTAATATTCTTCCTTCAGCAGAAGATGCTTATAATATTAAAGGGTTTGAAGACGATGCTTTATATCGACTTGAGATAAGAAAAAAATTTAGAGAAATGATTAATCTAGGTTTTCATGATGCCTACCGTCATATTCATGGTGAAAAAGAAGGTTATACTTATTGGGATTATATGAGAGGTGCTTGGCAGAAAAATAATGGGTTAAGAATTGATCACTTTTTAGTATCAAATTCTTTATTAAATATAGTTAAGAATGTTAATATTAATAAAGACCCCAGAGGAAAAGAAAAACCTTCAGATCACACACCTATTGAAATTGAATTAACTTAAAGATTTAATTTTATTAACAAGTTCTTCATTAATATTTCTTGGACCTTTATCTAGTCTATTTTTATGTCTTCTTTCACCTGGAAGTCTAACACCCTCCATAGCTGACATTTTACTAAAAAACTCATCAGCATGCTTGTTCCAACCTTTACCAGAAATTTTCTCAGGTGAGATTGCTATAATAAATTCACCACCACTTGGAGGACCACCATCATTATTATCTTTAGCAGCAGTTTCAAAACTAAAATTTTCACCAATTAATGCACCAGCTAATAATTCAACCATCATTGCTATACTTGATCCTTTATAGCCACCAAAAGGAAGTATAACTCCACCATCAGCAATTTCTCCAGGATCAGTTGTTTCTTTACCTTCTTTAGTTAAACCCGTTCCAAGAGGAACTTTATGCCCTTCTCTTTTTGCAATCTGAACTTCACCCATTGCCATTGAAGCAGTTGCCATATCATAGACTACTGGAGTTTTACCAGGTCTAGGCCATGCAAAAGAAATTGGATTTGTGCCATATAAAGGTTTCGTAGCACCCGCTGGTGCAACAGCTGGTTTGTAAGAAGTACAAGCGATACCAACAAGGCCTGCTTCTGCAATAGCTTCAGTTTCGGGCCAAAGAGCTGCCATGTGATGTGAATTTTTTATAGCAAGAACAGCTACACCATTTTTTTTAGCCAAATCAATAACAGCAGGTAATCCTAGACTTAAAACCATTGGAGCAACTGCATTGTTACCTAATACTTTAATAATACTTGGAGCAACATTTTCTAATTCAGGTCTTGCTTTACCATTAATCTTTTTACTTTTTAAGCCAGCCACATAAGCAGGCAATCTAAACAAACCATGAGAAACAGAACCATCTCTTTCAGCTCTCATAATAGTATCTGCTAAAATACTAGCATTTTCCTCATCACAACCATTAGCTAATAATGTTTTTTTAGCTAGTTCTAAAATTTCATTTAATGTTAAGGATACTGTATTCATTTATTTTGCTTTACATTTTTTACACAAACCAAAAAACTCTAAATTATATTTATTATATTGCATTCCGGTATCGTCTTCAAAATTAGTTAAATATTTTGAAAGTTTTGGATTATTAATTTCAGAAACATTTTCACATTTATTACATATTGAAAAAGCTGTTGCTTGTGAAATTTCACAACTAGAATTTTTACATGCTATAAAAGCATTTCGACTTTCAATTTTATGTATTTTTCCAATCTCTACTAATTTATCTAGTGCTCTATAAACTTGTAGTGGTGCTTTAATTCCTTTTTTTTTAACATTAAATAAAATGGAATAAGCCTTAAGTGGTTCTTTAGCTTTTTCTATAAAATCAAAAATAATTTGCTGATTTTTAGATAAAAATTCTTCTTTATGATTCATATATACTTCTAACAATTACACACTAGTTTTTCAATCGAGTGAATTTATTTATTTTTGTTAATGACAAGATAAACAAAACTAATGCTGCTGTGATTATAGATGGTCCTGACGGTGAGTTTAATTCTAATGAAGCAAATAAACCCACAATTACTGACAGCAATCCACCTATTACAGAATAAACAACCATTTGAATTGGATTATTAGAAAGATTACGTGCCATAGCAGCAGGAATAATTAACATTCCTGTAATTAACAATAATCCAACCATTTTAATAGAAATTGCAATTATAGCAGCCATTAGAATAGTAAAAATTGCATTTACTCTTGCTGGGTTCATACCCTCAGCTTCAGCTAATTCATAATTAACTGTTGAAGCAAAAAGTGGTTTCCAAATAATCTTTAAAACTAATAATATTAATACCCCACCAATCCAAATAATAAATATGTCATTTGGAGCTACAGCAAGAATATCACCAAACAATAGTCCCATTATATCAAAACGAATAAATGATAAAAAGCTAATCACCACTAAACCTACAGCTAAAGATGAGTGAGCCAGCAATCCTAATAAGGCATCACCAGGCAAGTTGGTAGTTTTTTGTAGCTTTAACAAAACTAGTGCTACAGCTGAAGAAATAAAAAAAACTGATAAAGCAATATTAATATCAAAAGATAAAGCTAAAGTTACGCCAAGTAATGCAGAATGAGATAAAGTATCACCAAAAAAAGATAGTCTTCTCCAAATAACAAAACATCCAAGAGGACCAGCAACTAAAGCAATGCCTATGCCAGCAATTAGAGCTCTTATAAAAAAATCATCTAGCATTATCAATGTTTCTTTTCTTTAATACTACCATCAGTAGAATGGGTATGATCATGCTTATGCTCGTATACAGATAATAGTGTTGATGCTTGGTCTCCAAATAATTCTTTATAGTTTTTGTTGTTTGCAACATTCGTGGGAGTTCCAGAGCAACAAACATGCCCGTTTAAACAAACAACATAATCCGTTTTAGACATAACCACATTTAGATCGTGAGAAATTAATAATATTCCACAATTAAGTTCATCAGAAATTTTTTTGATTAATTCGTAAAGTGCAATTTCTCCTGAAAAATCTACACCTTGAACTGGTTCATCTAAAACAAGTAAATCAGGTTTTTTTGCTATTGCTCTAGCCATTAAAACTCTTTGAAATTCTCCACCCGACAGACTTCTTAAATCATTATGCTTAAGGTGCTCTACTTCTGTTAATTTTAAAGCACTTACAACTTCATCAAATTGAAGCGTTTGAGTTAAACTCATAAAATCAATTACTCTAATTGGCAACGTCCAATCGATTGATATTTTTTGAGGCACATAACCAATCTTATTTGTATTTTTTGTAACTTTTCCTTCGATATTTTTATGAATTCCTAATGCAATTTTTGCTGTAGTGGTTTTACCAGATCCGTTAGGGCCTATTAAAGTTAAAATTTTACCTCTTTCAATTTCTAAAGATACATCATGGACTAACCATTTATTATCTTGAAAAATTCCAACATTTTCTAATTTAATTAATATTTCTTTTTTATTTAAATTCATTTTATTTTAAAAAACGACTTGACTAATTAAATATGTTATATTATTACGCTTTGTTATATTATAACATTAATTTAAAGCAAATTAAAACTATGAAAAAAATACATTTAATATCAACGTTAATTGGACTATTAGCATTTTCAACATTAGCAAAAGCAGACTTAAAAGTTGTAACATCTATTAAGCCTATACACTCATTGGCTAGTTATATAATGGATGGTGTAGGTTCACCAGGATTAATAGTTGATGGTTATAATTCACCTCATAGTTTCCAGTTAAAACCCTCTCACGCTAAAATGTTAGAACAGGCAGATATTATATTTTGGATTGGAGAAGATTTAGAAAATTTTTTAGAAAAACCGCTAGCTACAATTGCTAAGAAAGCTGAAAAGATTGAATTACTAGAAATTAAAGGCATTAAAAAATTAAAATTCAGAGAAAGAAATATTTTTGAAGAACATGAAGGTCACGATGATCACGGGCATGATGCTAAAAAAGAAGAGCATGACGATCACGGGCATGATGCTAAGAAAGAAGAGCATGACGATCACGGGCATGATGCTAAGAAAGAAGAGCACGACGATCACGGACATGATGCTAAAAAAGAAGAGCACGACGATCACGGACATGATGCTAAAAAAGAAGAGCACGACGATCACGGACATGATGCTAAGAAAGAAGAGCATGATGATCATGGGCATGGTGAATATGATCCACATATTTGGTTAGATCCAATTAATGCAAAAGTGATATTAAATGAGATAACTGAACATTTAATTGAAAATGATTCAAAAAATGCAGCTACTTATAAATCTAATTTAGCTGAAGCTTTAGCTAAAATTGATAAGCTAATAATCGATGTAATCACCAAAACTAATACAGACCTTAGTTACGTAGTATTTCATGATGCATATCAATATTATGAAAATAGATTTAATGTAAACATACTTGGTGCAATGACTGTTAATCCTGATGTTATGCCTGGTGCAGAACAAATTCATGAAATTCATGAAGTCATTGAACATGATAATGTAAATTGTATATTATCAGAGCCTCAATTTAATCCTGATATAATCAAATCTATTGCCAAAGATACAAGTGTAAAAACTGGTGTCTTGGATCCACTAGGTGCTAATCTAAAGCCAGGAAAAGATTTATATTTTGATTTAATCAGAAATATGTCGGCTTCATTTAATTGCTAATATTATTTAGTAATTAAATAAAGATTTCAGTCTCTTCTATATTGTAATAAAATCCTCATAAAACTTACATATAGAGGAGACTATGTTTATTAAAAAATACCTTAAATGGATCAGTACTGCTTTAGTATTAACTGGAATATTATTAACTAATTTAAATATCTACCCTATTAACATCTACTTCCATGGTCTTGGAGTTATTGGTTGGACGATAGCTGGATTTATATCAAAAGATAAAGCTATATTAACAAACTTTGGATTACAAATACCACTGTTCTTAATAGGGATTTATAAAATAATACTTTAACTCAAAGAATAACCTGCTGATCTAACAGTTCTAATTAACTCTTTTGTTCCTTTGATATTAATAGTTTGTCTCAATCTTCTTATATGAACATCTACCGTTCTTGTTTCTACATTAATATTGTTAGTCCAAATATTTTCCAGAATTAGATCTCTTGAATAAACACGTTTAGGATTTTTAATAAAAAAATTAATTAAATCATATTCTTTAGGGCCTAAATGAATTTCTTTATTTTTTCTAAAAACACGACGTGTTATTCTATCAACTTTAAGATCTTCAAATTCAATAATATCAGAAATCAGTGAGGGTTTGGATCTTCGAAGCAACGCTTTTATTCTTGCAAGCAATTCTGGGAAGCTAAATGGTTTAGTTATATAGTCATCTGCACCGGAGTTTAATCCTTTAACTTTATCTTCATTTTCACCTTTAGCAGTTAGTATAATAATTGGAATATTTTTAAAATTTTTTTCTTTTTTTAAACTTTTACAAATTTCTACACCTGAAAAATCTGGTAGCATCCAATCTAACAAAACAAGATCAGGAGATAATCTTTTAATATCTTCAATGCCATCATTTCCGTTGTCTGAAAATGAAACTTTATAACCTTCCTTTTCAAGATTATACTTAACAAGGGTGATAATAGGTTGTTCGTCCTCTACAATATGAATACTAACACTCATTAGTTGGGATCAAAATCCTTACCTTTTGGTCTAGCACCCTCTATGTGCTCTCCCTCAATCAGATAAAACAAAGCTTCGGCTATATTAGTTATGTGATCCCCCGCTCTTTCAATATTTTTAGTAACAAATAATAAGTGCGTTGCTAAATCTAAATTTTTAGTATCTGTACTTAAAAATTTTGCAACTTCGTTCATAGCAATATGTGTTAGGTCATCAACTTTTTCATCTGATTTCCAAATTTTAACAGCAGCTTCTTTTGATTGATTAAGATATGCATCTAAAACATCTTTTAGTTGCCTTTGAACTAACTCTCCCAATCTCTTTAAACTAGAAATTAATTCCTCAGGAAGATTGTGTGGTAAAGGTTTGATCTTTTTAGCAACACTTTTTGCTAAATCACCAATACGCTCAAGATCACTTGAGATTTTTAAAGTTGAAATAGTTAACCTTAAATCTATTGCCATAGGAGCTCTTTTAACAAGTACCGTCACAATCTGCTCTTCAATAGTTGCTCTTAATTCATTAATTTTTTCATCGTTCTTAATTATATTTTCAGCAGCTTCTTTATCAACTTTGATGATGGCTTCCATTGAGTCTGATAGTTGAGTTTCGACTAAGCTACCCATTTTAATTAAATTATCATTTAAACTTTGTAACTCATCCTCGTAGGATTTTACGATATGTGTGATATCTGACATAATTAACCAAACCTTCCTGTAATATAATCCTGGGTCTTTTTATTTCCAGGGTTTTTAAATATTTTCTCTGTTGTATCTACTTCAATTATTTTCCCTAAATGGAAAAAGCCAGTTCTTTGAGAAACTCTTACAGCTTGTGACATTGAATGAGTAACAATAACTATTGTATAACTTTTTTTAAGTTCATCAATTAATTCTTCAATTTTAGCAGTTGCAATAGGATCTAGCGCTGAACACGGTTCATCCATTAAAATTACTTCAGGATTAACTGAAATGGCTCTTGCGATACATAATCTTTGTTGCTGACCCCCAGATAAACCTGTGCCTGGTTCATTTAATCTATCTTTAACTTCATTCCATAAAGCAGCTTTTTTTAAACTATTCTCAATAATTTCATCCATATCAGTTCTGTTTTCAGCTAAGCCGTGGATAGTAGGACCGTAAGCAATATTATCATAAATACTTTTTGGAAAAGGGTTAGGTTTTTGAAAAACCATTCCAATTTTCTCTCGAAGCCCTACAACATCAAGGTTTTTATCAATAATTTCTTCATTATCGATTGTGATCGACCCCTCAATTTTACAAATATCGATTACATCATTCATTCTATTAATACATCTAATGAAAGTGGATTTACCACATCCTGAAGGTCCAATTAAAGCCGTAACTTCTTTACTATGTATATCTAAATCAACATTGAAGAGTGCTTGTTTCTCTCCATAATAAACATTCAAATTACTACTTTTGATTTTTATTCTATTATTTATCATTACCACTTCCTTTCAAATTTTTGTCTTAAATAAACTGCTATAAAATTTAATGTAATCAAAAAACTTAAAAGAACCATAATGGTTGCTGAAGTTTTTTCTACGAACCCTCTTTCTGCTTGTTCAGACCATAAATAAACTTGTACTGGCAACGATGCTGATGGATCGGTTGGAATAGATGGAATATCAACCACAAAGGCGACCATACCGATTAATATTAAAGGTGCTGTCTCTCCTAAAGCTTGTGCTAACCCAATAATAGTTCCGGACAAAGTTCCTGGAATTGCAAGAGGTACCACATGATGCATAACGGATTGTACTTTAGAGGCACCAATTGCAAGAGCTCCCTCTCTTATTGAAGGTGGTACTGCTTTAAGTGATGCTCTACATGGAATAATAATTCTAGGTAAAGTCATTAACGCTAAAGTAATCCCTGCAACTAATGGAGTTGATCTTGGTAGATGAAATGTACCCAGTAAAATTCCCAAACCTAATAATCCAAACACAATGGATGGTACTGCTGCTAAATTATTTATATTAATTTCTATAAAATCAGTAATTTTATTTTTTGGAGCAAACTCTTCTAAGTAAATTGAAGCTGCAATAGCAATTGGAAAAGATAATAATAAAGTTATTACAATAGTAAAAAATGAACCCACTAAGGCACCACCAATACCAGCTAACTCTGGATTTCTAGAATCTCCTTTGATAAATAAATATGAGTTAAATATTTTATCAACTTTACCTTCATTAACTAATTCATCATAAAGATTTAATTGAAAATTATTAATCCGTCTTCGCTCTTCGGGTAGTTCTCTTGGATAGTTGCCTTTGTGTAGTTGGTCGATATCATCGGATGCTGTTAGTTTTAATAAAACAGTTTGGTTTAAAATATTTGGATTATTGATTAAAAAACGTCTTATTTCATATTCATAATCTGGGCTAAATAAGTTAATTAATGACTTTTCTTCTTTTAAACCATTAACATTTTTCACATTAATAATATTATCGATCGCTAAATCATAATAGTCTGCATCTTCTAAATCCTCAGTATTAGGGGTTTTACTTAATTCTAAAGTATCTGCATTAAAGTTCACCTCAACATCAATTGTTGTTTTTAAAAAAGCACCACTACCTTTTGAAAAAATAGCATTTAGTAGAAAAAATACGAAGAAAATTGCCAGTAACACAGAAGCTAGACCATACAATCTAAACCGTTTCTCTGCATTGTGTCGTTTTTTTAATCGTTGTTCTTTATTCATATTTTTCTCTATATTTTTTAACAAACCTTAGAGCTATGTAATTTAAAATTAACGTTGCAAAGAAAAGAGTTAATCCCAATGCAAAAGCAGATTGAGTTTTTGGACTGTCAAATTCTTGGTCACCAATTAAAAGCATTACAATTTGAGTAGTGATCGTAGTGGTCGACTCTAGAGGGTTAATTGTTAAATTGGCTGCTAAACCAGCGGCCATAACTACAATCATTGTTTCACCTATGGCTCTTGATACTGCTAATAAAACTGAACCTACAATCCCTGGTAATGCTGCGGGTATCACAACCCTTTTAATGGTTTCCGATTTAGTTGCACCAATTGCGTAAGATCCATCTCTTAATGATTGAGGAACTGCATTAATTACATCATCAGATAAGGATGACACATAGGGAATAATCATAACTCCCATCACTAACCCTGCTGCAAGAGCACTCTCTGAAGAAACTTCTAAGCCAAACTTTTCCCCAACTTCTCTAAAAAAAGGACCAACTGTAAGGGCTGCAAAAAAACCATAAACTACAGTTGGAATCCCAGCAAGGATTTCAATAATAGGTTTAGAATATTTTCTAACTTTTGAGCTTGCATACTCTGCCATATAAATTCCTGAAAACAGTCCAATGGGAACTGCTACAATCATTGCAATCAGAGCTATGAAGGCTGTACCAGCAAATAATGGTACAGAACCAAAAGCACCTTTTAAATTTTCATACTCTAAAGTAGTGATTGCTGAAGCATCACTAACGAATGCTCTTTGAGGGCTCCATGACATTCCAAATAAAAAATCAAAAATATTAATTGCTGAAAAGAATTTTATACTCTCAAATAATAGTGAGAAAATAATTCCCATCGTTGTTAATATAGCAACTAAAGAGCATGCAAAAAGTAATCCTGTTAAAATTTTTTCAACATCATGTCTTGCTTTATTGTTTTTTGAAATCCTCATAATTCCATATGAGATAGTTGCAATTAATGTTGATAATAATAAAACAATTTTAGAACTTTGAGCTATTACATGAAATGATTCATAATTTTTAACTCCCAATATAATTTCTTCAGTTAAAGCTCCTGTAAAATTTCCTTCATAGAGAGATCTGATCTTTTGATAAATTAAATTAAGCTGATCACTCGAATAATTTAAATCATTTTGAGCTAGAGTTTGTGATATCAAAAGTTTGATAATAGCAGGTTCAAATATAGACCAAAGTAATAATATAACTAAAGCAGGTATTGCACACCACAATGCTAAATAATAACCATAATAATTTGGCAGTGCATTAATCTTAATAGATTGGGTAGATGTAATCGTTCTAATTCTTGAACGTCCATATAAAAATGACAAGTAACTAAATATTGTAACCAACAATAAAATTATAATATTCATTGCCAATATATTATGATTTTAATGTTACAGTTTTATTACAATTTTAAACTAGAAATTGAATAAACAAAAAAAGGCCAGGTTTAATTCTGGCCTTAATCGTATTTAAATAATCTAAATTAATTAGTGCTAATAGTTTTTAACTCTATCGCAGCAGACCTAACAGCATCATATTGTTCTTTAGCTAAAGGTACTAAACCAATTTCACCTAAATAACCCCTTGGTCCCATTGCTTTTTTTGACGTAAAATCTTTTAAGAATGCATCAATTCCAGGAACTACTCCAATATGTGCTTTCTTTACATAAAAGAATAAAGGTCTAGCAATTGGATAAGAATAATCCTGAATGCCTTCAAGACTTGGTTGAACACCCTCTATTGCTGCAGCTTTAACTTTATCTCTGTTGGCGACTAAATAACTATAACCAAAAAAGCCATACGCATCGGGGTTTGATGCAAGTTTTTGCACTATCAAAGTGTCATTTTCACCAGCTTCTACTGCATAACCATCTTCTCTCATCTTAGTGCATTCACTTTTAGCTTTATCACCAAAAAGGGCTTTAGCTCCTACTGAACAACCTTTACTCATTACCAATGAATTCCAAGCGTCTCTTGTACCTGATGTTGGTGGGGCTATAAGAATTTCTATCTTTTTAGAAGGTAGAGATGGATCAATGTCACTCCATTGCTTGTATGGGTTTGCAACTAATTTTCCATCTACATCTACTTCGTTTGCTAAGGCTCTCCATAATTGTTCTTTAGTAAAGTCTGCATCTGGTGAATTTGCTGTGTGAGCAAATGAAATACCATCATTTCCTACGTTGATTTCGATAATTTCTGTTACTCCATTTTTAACACATAAGTCTATTTCTTTAGATTTTATTGCTCTTGAAGCATTCGTAATGTCTGCGTGATCCGTACCAACACCAGCACAAAATAATTTCATACCACCACCTGTTCCTGTACTTTCAATTACAGGGGTTTTAAATTTTCCTGTTTTACCAAAATTTTCAGCAACGACAGTTGCATAAGGATAAACAGTTGATGATCCCACTATTCGAATTTGATCTCTTGCTTGAACATTTGATTCAAATAACATCACAGTTAAGATTGATAAAATAATTTTAATATTTTTCATTTTTTATTTATCCTTTGTTTATTTATATTCAGCACTTATAGAATTTTTATATTTCAATTTTATTACAAATTTATGAAACTTTTATGACAAAGGATATATTGATATTTTATAAAATTTTAGATTTTTGGGAATTCAATGGTAAATTCAGTGCCTTCACCATCGGTACTAATAATATCCATAGTTGCACGATGTTGGTTTACTATATGCTTAACAATAGCTAGCCCTAAACCTGTGCCACCTCCATCTTTACTTCTTGCAGGATCTACCCTGAAAAAGCGTTCAGTGATTCGTGGTAAATATTTCTTAGGAATTCCTACACCCTGGTCTTTAATAGAAAATAAAAAAGTATCTTTTTTATTAATCAAAGATATTTTAATAATAGTATTAGCTTCACTATACTTGTATGCATTGTTGATTAAATTAGTAAAAATTTCTATTAATCTACTTCTGTCCCCAAACATTTTATAAACATTGTCTGCAATATTGCTTTCTATCTTTATCTTTTTTTCTTAATTAACTCTAAATTTAATTCAATCACTTGATTGATTATTTCCTTTAAGTCTACTTCACTAGTAGGTCGAATATGTTCTTGCAATTCAATTTTTGATAATGAAAGTAAATCATTAATCAAACTTTCCATTCGTTCGGTTTGTTGAAGCATAATGGGTAGAAACTGTTTTTGAACTTTAAAATCTTTTGAGGCATGACCATCATTTATTGTTTCTAATCCTAACTTAATTGATTGCAGGGGTGTTCTTAATTCATGAGAAACATTTGCAACAAAATCAGATTTGAACTTTTGAGTTTTGTAAATCTCTGTTAAATCTTTTAAAAAAATCATTACTGATTGATCTTGATTGCAAAGTTTTGAGGGTCCAGGAATGATATTTGCTTTGAAAAATTCAAAATTTGGTAATTTAATTTCAATATCAACTATTTGAGTTTTCTTTGTATTTATTGCTATATCGATACTTTCTAAAAGATTTGCATCCCTTAAAATTAATGAAATATTTTTTCCATCAATATCATTTCCAAATCTTGTAAAGGCACTTTTATTTGCACAACAAACATTTCTAGATTTATCAAGGATGATTACCTGATCGATCATCTCATCAAGAAATGTCATTTCTTGAAAGCTTGTTTTACTTAAAGAACTCATAATTTTAAAACCACAGGTAGCATTATAACTTCAAAAATAAATTTGTAATTAATAATTAACTATATAAAACAAAAAATATTACATGACACTTACCTTAATTTACACAATTGTTGGTTTTGCTTTAGCGGGATATAGCGTTATAGCAAATGATTCAATTCAAACGCTTGGAACATTTATAGCGTCAAAACAAAAATGGTTTAAATGGTATACGCTAGCAAGCGCTGCTTCATTTGTGATGATACTTGCAATCACATGGGGCTGGTACAGTAATGCTGGTGATATATCTTATGGAAGATTAACAAGAATTCCTTTCCAAGAAATACAGTGGTATCATGCTGTGGCTCCTGGAATACTTTTAATATTAACAAGAATAGGTATACCTGTTTCAACTACCTTTTTAGTTCTGTCAGCATTTGCATCAACTGTAGTTCTTGAAAAAATGCTTATGAAGAGTGTTGTAGGATATGGATTAGCAGCTGTTGCAGCATACATTTGTTGGATAGTAGTATCAAAATTTATCAATGAGAAATTTGATGAAGTTGAAGATAAATGGATAGGTTTTTGGAGAAACTCTGTATGGGTAACTTCTGCTTGGTTATGGTGGGTTTGGTTATCTCACGACGTAGCTAATATAGCTGTATATCTACCAAGACAAATAGATGTAAATTTATTATTAATTGTTCTTGCATACTTTACAGCTCTTCTTTTTTATATCTTCTACATAAACGGAGGAACAATTCAAAAAGTTGTTTTAGATAAAACTGGAACTAGATACGCAAGATCAGCAACAATAATTAATGTGATTTATGCTGCTGTTCTTTACTACTTTAAAGAACTTAATGATTTACCAATGTCAACAACATGGGTATTTGTTGGTTTGTTATGTGGTAGAGAGCTTGCAATATCCACAATGAATAAAGACTATAAGTTCAAGTATGTCTTTCCACTTATTGGTAAAGACTTCCTTAAAATGACTATAGGATTGACAGTGTCAGTTGCAATTGTACTTGCAATTCACTACATCATTATTCCAAATAATTGGTTTTAAATATTAATTATGTGGTCGTATTAATATTATTTAATACGGCCATATTTGTTTTTAAAAAAAGTTTAAAAAGATCTCTACTTAATTAAATAAGTTTAAAATAGCTGAACACTTGTAGAATTTTATCTAATTCTGCGGTATAGTTATTTCTCAAATCACCACAATCATTTCAGCTATCAGCTGACCATCAAAAAGTAAATTTAACAATTTAAAGTGTCAAAATTATGTTTTTGAAAATGATAAAAATACTCTGTTTTATGGGCATACATGACTACAAAACGTTAAATATTGAGTTTGGTTTTGGACCAACAGATAGAGTTACAACACTTGAGTGCAAAAGATGTGGTTACACTACAATTAAAGGAGGTAAATAAAAATACTTGTCATGAAAAGTATTGAAAGAAATATAGATATAAGAAGATATCTTAATTGGTCAAGAATAGTTAAGGGCAAACCCATACATATAAGGTTGTATGAATTAATTTATTACGAATTACTTATAATGTGGTTTGAGATGAATAAACCTCCTTTAAGAAGATTAATTTATGAAACTATTAACTCTCAAGACTTTGAAGAAAATTTTGTCAGAGGAAAAATTTTTCAAAAATATATAGATGAGGTTTTAGAAACACCATGTGAAGATGGTTCTGGATATTATAACCCTGACTCAAGAGAAATTCTAACAGAAGTTAATATTAAAGAATTATATGATATTAAATTTTTGATAAAAGACGAATTGGACAATGTAAAAATGATTGATAGATACAATGGGATATTCACATTCTGTAAAATTTATGAAAAATGGTGTTTAGAAAAAAAAGCTAAACAGGTTGAAGATATAACAAAAAAAGAAAGATTTGACGTAACATCAGATCTGCCATTAAAAATTTCTGAAAAACCTTAAAATCTATTTTACTCTGCCGTATACGTCTTGATACCTAACAATATCACTCTCTTTTAAAATTGAGCCAACTTGAGCTTCAATAATCTTAACCGGCTTGTTACCTGGGTTTTGAATTCTATGAATTGCTTCTAATGGAATGAAAATATGATCGTTTTGTTCTTTAGAAAAGCTATCTTTGTTAAGTGTAATTTTTGGTGTTCCTTGAGTAACCAGCCAGTGTTCTGATCTATGGTGATGTTTTTGTAAACTTAATACACCTTTTGATTTAACAAATAATTCTTTGATTAAGAAGCCTTTACCTTCAAATAAATTAACGTATCTACCCCAAGGTCGATAATAAACATTTTTTTTCTTATAATATTTGTTCTTATTTTTGTCATACATTTTTAAGATCTCTTTCCAGCTGCCAAGATCTGACCAAGGAATATCTAATTTAATAGCATTGATTTGTTTAGTTTTTTCTAAAATTGCATAATCAAATGACTTTGCTGTAGCTTTTTCAAATGAAGCTTTATTTAGGTAATAAGTGTTATCTTTAAGTTTAGCTTTTGAAACAGCATTAACACAATTTTTATATATAGTTGGTTGATACTTTTTAAAGTTATTTATTATTGAGTCTTTTCTCAAAAAAAACATCCCAGAGTTCCAATAACCTTTTTGTTTAATAACTTGCTTAGCCTTAGCTTCTTTTGGTTTTTCAATAAATTTTGTAACTTTATTAATATTTCCTTTAACTTTATTAGTTATAAAATAACCATATTCACTAGAAGGTGCTGTTGGTTTAATACCAAAGATAAAGATATTTTGATCTGTTAAGTTAGTTTTATTCTTATTAATAGCTTTATTAAAAATGTTTGCTTTTTCTATTAAGTGGTCTGCTGCAAAAAACATTAAGGGTTGTTCGTTTGGAATATCTTTAATTAATGCTGCTGCAAGAATTGCTGGTGCTGTATTTCTTTTTGCAGGTTCTAAAACAATCTTATATTTACTTATCTTATGCTTCTTAAGATGTTTTTTGACTTCTTTTAAATATTTAAGATTTGTACTTATAATCGGTGCATCAAAAGTTGAAGATTTAACTCTTTCAAGAGTTTTTCCTAACAAAGTCCAATTACCAAAATCAATAAACTGTTTTGCTTGATGATTTTTAGAATTAGGCCAAAGTCTAGTTCCTGCTCCGCCACATAATATAACGGGTCTAATTTTCATTAAATGTCAGCGTAAACTTTTACTTCTTTTCTTTTACCGGGATGTGTTGGTGCACCTAAATAGGCAGGACCTACTGTTTGAGCGTATTTCCAAATAGTACCAGATCCAAAGCTTGATTTTTTTGCTTTCCACTGTTTTCGTCTTGTAGCTAATTGTGATTTAGTTAATCTAACGTTAATAGTTCCTTTTTTTGCATCTATATCAATTATATCTCCATTGCGTAAAAGAGCTAAAGGGCCTCCTAAAGCCGCCTCAGGGCCAACGTGACCCACACAAAAACCTCTCGTAGCACCAGAAAACCTTCCATCAGTAATCAGAGCAACCTTCTCACCCATGCCTTGACCATAAATAGCACCTGTAGTTGACAGCATTTCTCTCATACCAGGACCACCAACTGGTCCTTCATAACGAATAATAATTACATCACCTTCTTTATACTTTTTCTTTTGTACACAAGCCATTGCTGCTTCTTCATTATCAAAACATCTAGCTTTTCCAGTAAATTGTAATTTCTTTAAACCAGCAATTTTAACAATTCCACCATCAGGAGCTAAATTACCTTTAAGACCAACAACACCACCATCTGGTGATAAAGGATTATCATATGCTCTTAAAACTTTTTGCTTAGGATTAAATTTAATATTTTTTAAATTTTGTTTCATTGTTTTTCCAGTAACTGTCATGCAATCACCATGTATAAAACCACCATCAAAAAGAGTTTTTAATAACATGGGAACTCCACCAGCTAACCACATATCTTTTGCAACATATTTTCCACCTGGTTTTAAATCAGCAAGGTATGGAGTTTTTTTAAATATTTTAGCAACATCCATTAAATCAAACTTAATTCCAATTTCATTAGCAATAGCTGGTAAGTGTAACGCGGCATTTGTCGATCCACCTGTAGCAGCTACAATTGTTGCGGCATTTTCTAAAGATTTTTTTGTAACAATATCTCTTGGACGAATATTTTTTTCTAATAAATTCATTACAGTCTTTCCACTCAATAATGCATACTTATCACGTTCTTCGTATGGAGCAGGTGTTCCAGCTGAATAAGGTAAAGCTAAACCAATAGCTTCAGAAACGCAGGCCATAGTATTTGCAGTAAATTGTCCTCCACATGCTCCAGCACTCGGACATGCAACAAGTTCTAATTTTCTTAATTCTTTTGCAGACATTTGTCCTGCTGAGTGTTTTCCAACCGCTTCAAAAACATCAACAACAGTTACATCTTTGCCTTTATATTGGCCTGGAAGTATTGAGCCACCATAAATAAAAACACTTGGTACATTTAATCTAACCATTGCCATCATTAATGCAGGTAAAGATTTATCACAACCAGCAATACCAACTAATGCATCATAACAATGACCACGTACAGTAAGTTCAGTTGAGTCAGCAATTACTTCACGAGAAATTAAAGATGATTTCATTCCTTCATGGCCCATAGCAATACCATCAGTTACAGTTATCGTACAAAATTCTCTAGGCGTTCCACCTGAAGCTCTAACACCTTTTTTAACAGATTGAGCTTGTCTCATTAAAGCAATATTACAAGGAGCAGCTTCATTCCAAGTTGATACAACGCCAACAAATGGTTTTGCTACATCTTTTTCCGTTTCACCCATCGCATAATAAAAAGATCTATGTGGAGCTCTATCAGCACCTAATGAAGTATGTCTGCTTGGTAATTTTTTTTTGTTAAATTTTGCCATTATATACCCTTTATAGTTATTGATATTCTCTCAACATCATTTTTTAAATTATTATAATTAGTTTTTTCCTGATCAACAATATCTTTTGGTGCTCTATCAACAAAGCTTTTATTAGCTAATCTTTCTGATATTTTATTCATTTCCTCTTGGTATTTATCTTGTCTTGTAGTTAAGTTTTTTTTAATTATTTCTAAATCAACATCTTCATCAAAGTATATTTTAAATAGATCTCCAGAAACTACTAAAGTAGCAGCTGGTTTATCTAAATCTTTATTATGTAAATTTTTGATACGACCAAGTTTTTTTAGAATAATTTCATTTTCAGTAAAAAATGATTGTTCTTTTTTACTAACAGTCTCTACTGAAATATCTATAAAAGAACCAGGGCTTACACTTAATTCATTTTTAAATGATCTTAATTCAGAGACTATACTAATAATTTTTTCAACTTGATTAGTGGACGTGTCTTTTTCAAATTTTCCAGAAGGCCAATTAGCTAACATTAGAAAATCTTTACCCGAGTTATCAAATTTATTATTTAGCCAAATTTCTTCAGTAACGAATGGGATAAATGGATGTAATAATATTAATATTTGCTTAAATATATAAGCTGATACCTGTCTTACTTCATCTTTAGCCTTTTCATCTTCTGAAAATAGTATTGTTTTAGATAACTCTAAATACCAATCACAATAAGAGTGCCAAGTAAATTGGTAAGCATTTTTTGCAGCTTCATCAAACCTGTAATCTTTCAAGTTTTTTTCAATTTTATTTTTAGTTTCAATTAGCTCAGAATAAATCCATTTGTTAATATTAATTGTTAAACTTGGTTTTTCTTCAATTTTAGAAAAATCACAATTATTGGTAATTAAAAAATTGTTTGCATTCCATAATTTATTTAAAAAATTTCTATATCCCTTAACTCTATCTTCAGAAAGTTTTACATCTGTGCCGGGTGATGCCATTGATAGCAAAGTAAATCTTAAAGCATCTGCACTATATTTTTCAATTAAGTCTAAAGGGTTAATTACGTTTCCCTTAGATTTAGACATTTTTTGTCCCTTCTCATCTTTAACAAGTGCATGAACATAAATATCTTTAAAAGGTTCTTTGTCTAAAAACTCCATTCCAAACATAATCATACGCGCAACCCAAAAAAATATAATATCAAATCCTGTAACAAGTACTGATGTTGGGTAAAATTTATCAACATATTCTTTATTATCAGGCCACCCTAATGTAGCAAAAGGCCATAAGCCTGATGAAAACCAAGTATCTAATACATCTGGATCACGAATTAAATCTACCTCTTTATTATAGAATTTTTTTGCTTCTAATTTTGCTTCATCTTCATTTATTGCAACAAAGATTTTTTTATCTGGGCCATACCATGCTGGTATTTGATGCCCCCACCAAAGCTGTCTTGAGATACACCATGGCTCAATATTATTCATCCACTGAAAATAAGTTTTTGACCAATTTGCAGGAAAAAAATTGGTTTTTTTTGAGTTAACTATATCTTTAGCTTTAATTGATAATTTTTTTGCATCGACAAACCATTGTTCAGTTAAAAAAGGCTCAATTATTGAATTAGATCTATCCCCATACGGAACTTTATTCTTTATATTTTCTTCCTTAACAAAAAACTCTTTTTCTTTAAGTTCTTTTAAAATTCTTTTTCTAGCTTCAAATCTATCAAGTCCAACGTATTCTTTAGGAACATTTTCGTTTACTTTGCCACCTTCAGTAAAGATATTTATGATTTCTAAATTATTTCTTTGTCCCACTTCATAGTCATTAAAATCATGTGCTGGTGTTATCTTTAAAGCACCTGTTCCCATCTCTGGGTCAGCATACTCATCTTCAATAATTTTTATTTTTCTTCCAACAATTGGTACTGTTACAAATTTACCAACCAAATGTTTAAATCGATCATCTTTTGGATTTACAGCAATTGCTGTGTCACCTAACATGGTTTCAGGTCTGGTTGTTGCTATAGTTATAAAATCACTAGAACCTTCTATAGGGTATTGAATATAGTAAATCTTAGAATTAACCTCTCTTTGATCCACTTCTAAATCAGATATTGCTGTTTTTAAAACAGTGTCCCAGTTAACTAGTTTTTTATCTTTATAAATTAAACCTTTTTTATGAAGTTCTACAAAAACTTTTAAAACTGATTTTGAAAGGTTTTCATCCATAGTAAAAGCATTTCTTGACCAATCACAAGAACAACCAAGTTTTTTAAGCTGATTTAAGATGATATCGCCATGTTCCTCTTTCCATTCCCAAACCTTTTCTATAAACTTTTCTCTTCCAATTTCATTTTTATCAATTCCCTGAGCAGTTAATTTTTTCTCAACTAAAGCCTGTGTCGCAATACCTGCATGGTCTGTTCCTGGTTGCCATAACGTTTCATAATTATTCATACGGTGATATCTCACCAAAAGATCTTGGATTGAATTATTTAAAGCATGACCCATATGAAGACTACCAGTTACATTGGGCGGAGGTATAACTACTGAAAATTTCTTTTTATTTATTGTGGGTTTAAATAAATTATTTTTTTCCCAATAAGAGTAAATCTTATCTTCAACATCAGAATGTATGTATTTATCATTACTCATAAGGTATTCATAAGTTTATAATTTAATAATATCAATTAACAATAATCAATTTGGTAGCTTATTTGGTAGACTAATTATTAATATTTTATATATAAAAGGTTCACTATTTGATTTATTATGAGATGTGAGGGCAACGTGGCGGAATGGTTACGCAGAGGATTGCAAATCCTTGTATCCCAGTTCGATTCTGGGCGTTGCCTCCAAAAAAAATCTTGTTTTACTTTAAAAAAAAAGTAGATTGTGATTTTGATATTCCTCGGTAGCTCAGTTGGTAGAGCAGTTGACTGTTAATCAATTGGTCGCAGGTTCGAGTCCTGCCCGAGGAGCCAAAAAATACCTTCTCCGTTTTACTAAATTTTATTAAAAGAAAATTTTTAATTAATTAAATTAATTGACTGTAAATATTTAAACAATATTAGGGTCTTAAAATAAGATTTGTATTAACCTACTTTTGAAATTCCAATGTTTGAAACTTGTAAAGATTTACTAAATTTTAGTTTTTGATCATTATTAAGCTCAGAATATAATTTAACTAAAAAATTATAATTTACATTCATATGACCTTCTTGAGATCTTTCCAGGTTTATTAAATATTCTGAAAAATCTTCAAAGAAATAATTTACTGGGACTTTTAAATAATTTGCTAACTGAAGAAGTCTTATTGAGCTAACCCCATTTGTTCCTTTTTCATATTTTTGAATTTGTTGAAATGTAACATTAATTGCTTTTGCTACTTTTGTTTGTGTAAGACCTAAAGCTAATCTTCTTAGCTTTAATTTGTTACCTAAATGTTTGTTGAAATTATCTTCCATTAAGACCCCTCTTAAAGTTAGTTTTAAAAAAACCTATTGAACTAATTTTTAGATGTTACCGCAACAGAAAAATTTTTTTATTTTAAAAAATTAGGGATAAGATTGCAAATTGTGTCAAGAAATTATAAGTATATTTTAAAAATATAATTGTTGAGTCATATAGCTAATTAAAGCTTATAAAATTTGACTTAAGAAAAGTTTAGTACGATCACTTTTGGGATTAGCAAAAAAGTCTTTAGTTACTGCCTTTTCTACAATCATTCCTTCATCCATAAAAATCATTTGATCAGCTACCTCTTTAGCAAAACCCATTTCATGGGTTACAACGATCATAGTCATTCCTTGTTTTGCTAAATTAACCATAACATCAAGCACTTCTTTGATCATTTCAGGATCTAATGCTGATGTAGGTTCATCAAATAACATAATTTTAGGTTCCATACAAAGTGCTCTAGCAATTGCAACTCTTTGTTGTTGACCACCTGACAGTTGACCTGGGAATTTTTGAGCTTGGTCTAAAATTTGTACTCTTTCTAAATGCTCTAAGGCTAATTTTTCAGCATCTTTCTTTGACATTTTTTTTACCCAGATTGGGGCTAAAGTACAGTTATCTAAAATAGACAAGTGAGGAAATAAATTAAACTGTTGAAAAACCATTCCAACTTCGGCTCTGACTTGTTCTATATTTTTTGTGTCTTCAGAAATTTCAGTACCATCAACAATGATTGATCCTTTTTGATGTTCTTCAAGTCTGTTAATGCATCTAATTAAGGTAGATTTACCAGATCCAGAAGGTCCACAAACAACAATTTTTTCTTTAGGTTTAACTTCAAGGTTTATTTCTTTTAATACCTGAAAGTCACCAAACCATTTATTTACTCCTTGAATTTGAATTATTGAATCTGACATAATTTATCTATCTGTTTTATATTTTAATTCTAATTTTTGACTATATTTACTCATACTATAACAAATAATCCAGAATATTATTCCAGCAAACACATAACCCTCCATAGAAAAACCAAGCCATTTTGGATTTGTCTTAGCTAAATTCAACATTCCAACTAACTCAAGAAGACCAACAACAAATATTAATGGTGTGTCTTTTATTAATGCTAAGAATGTATTAGCAATACCTGGAATTACTAATTTTAAAGCTTGAGGGAGGATAACGAAGACGTGCATTCTCCAATAACCCATACCAAGAGATTTAGCAGCATCGTATTGACCTCTAGGTAACGCTTGTAGCCCTCCTCTTATAACTTCTGCCGTATAGGCAGCTTCAAATAATGTGATCGCTACAACAACTCTAATTAATTTATCGACATAAGTTCCATCAGGCAAAAACAAGGGGAACATTACTGCTGACATAAACAAAACTGTAATTAAAGGAACACCTCTCCAAAATTCAATAAAAGAAAGTGATGAGTATTTAACAATAGGTAAATTAGATCTTCTTCCAAGAGCTAACATCATACCTATAGGGAAGCAAAAAATTAGAGAGAAGAAAGATACCATGAAAGTTAAGGATAAACCTCCCCAAGCTCCAGTTTCTACCCACACTAATCCAAATGAACCTCCTGAAATTATGTAATATATCAATGCAAAAGAAATAATAGGCAACAAAAGAGTATAATAAAGTGAAAGATAATTTTTAAGCTTTGTTGGAACAAAAAAACCAGCCGACATAAATACAAGAACGGCTATAAATGTAATATTAACCCTCCATTGTTCAGCATTTGGATACATTCCATACATAAATCTATTAAACCAAATTTTAATATAAACCCAACATGCGCCACCTCCTGTACAGGCTTCTTTAGAATCACCAGCAATATTAGCGTCAAAAATAAGCCAATTTAACAATGGGGGCAAAGCAAAAATTATAAGTAAAATTATAGATACACTTAAAGCTGCATTGAAATTACTTGTATTAATATTTTTATTAAGTTTATCTAAATTTTTTATACCTGAAAATTCAATTCTAATAAAATGAAGTCCGATGACTGCAAAAATTAAAGGGATAAAAAAGTTAATAAGCCTAGGTAAAAAAGAAGTAATATTAATATTCAAAAAATTATTTAAATAAAAATCAAAAATCCCAAACGCAAAAAATAATCCACCCAATGTAAGAAATAAAGGTAAATTTTTATTATCTGGTTTTAATAAATTAATATTTGTCATAATTTTACTTTTCTTGTATCGCTATTCTTTTATTGTACCAGTTCATTAAGAGTGAAATGCCTAAACTAATAGTCAAGTAAGTTGCCATTGTAATACCCACAATTTCTATAGCCCTACCTGTTTGCATCATTGCAGTTCCAGCAAAAACTAAAACCAAATCTGGATATGCAATAGCAGCAGCAAGAGATGAATTTTTAGTTAAGTTTAAATATTGGTTAGTTGTTGGTGGAATAATAATTCTTAAAGCTTGAGGCATGATTACTAATTTTAAAACTTGGCTTGGTGTGAGACCAATTGAGGCAGCAGCCTCTTTTTGACCCTTGCCAATACCTTGAATTCCAGCTCTTACATTTTCAGCAATAAAAGTTGCCGTATAAAGTGTAAGTGCAAGAGTTAGGGCAATTAATTCAGGTGGTATTTTTAAGCCACCGTCAAAAGTATATGATGTTTGTGACATCTGTCGTATTACAGGAAAGCTCCAAGATAAATCTACACCACCAATTAAAAAAGTTAACAATGGTAATGTTATAAAAATTGCCAGAGATATGAAAAATACAGGTAATCTTTTACCTTCCTGCTCTTGTTTCCTTTTTGCATACCTTGCAAAGAAAAAAATTATAATCATCGCAATAATTATTGTTGTCAAAAAAACATCAAAGTTTGTCCAAATTGGAGCTGGTGTGTAAAGACCTTTGATCGTCATAAAAGATGAATTTAATAACATCGGTGCATCCTCAAGCATTGGTAGAGCTCTTAACGCAGCAAAGTACCAAAAAAAAATTTGTAACAACAAAGGAATGTTTCTAAAAAACTCTATGTAGAAAGAGGCAGTTTTTCTAATCAAGTAATTTGGTGATAAACGCGCAACACCAACTACAGCACCAAGAAAAGTTGCTAAAATAATTCCTATAATGGCTACTAGAAGTGTATTTAATAACCCAACCAAGTAAGCTCTGGCGTATGAATTAGAACCGTCATAATCTATTAGAGAAAACTGTATATCAAAAGAGGCTTGAGTTTTAAGAAAACCAAAACCAAACTCTAAACCTCTTGCACCCATATTCTCTTGAGCGTTCATGGTAAAGAAACCAAATATTAATACTATAAATAGTAAAGTTAATAGTTGTGGAAGAATTTTTTTTAATTTCATTTGTGAAGTATTATAAAAAAAGGGCTAGATAAATCTAGCCCTTTTTAAATTATTTTAGATAATAATTATCTAGCTGGTGGAGTGTATAGTAGTCCGCCTTGAGTCCAAATATTGTTTGGACCTCTGTCAGGTAAAATACCAGTGTCAGCTATATTTCTCTTATAACTTTCACCATAGTTTCCAACTTGCTTGATAATTCTTAAGCTCCAGTCTTGATCTAGACCTAAATACGAACCTAATTCACCTTCAGTACCCACTAATCTTTTAACTGCTGGGTTTTCTGAAGTTTTCATCATGTCAGCATTCGAAGAAGATATTCCATATTCTTCAGCTTCAATCATTACGTTTAGAGACCATCTTACGATATCTTCCCAAACTGCATCACCTTGACGTACTACTGGTCCTAGAGGCTCTTTAGAAATAGTCTCTGGTAACACTAAGTGGTCATCAGGGTTAGTCATTTTTGTTCTTTGTGCTGCTAGACCAGATTTATCAGTTGTGTAAGTATCACATCTGCCTGAGTCATAAGCTGCAACAACTTCATCAGCTTTTTCGAAAGCAACTGGCTCATAAGAAATTCCTTTTGAATTAAAGAAGTCTCTCATGTTTAGTTCAGTTGTAGTTCCGATGTTTGTACATGCTGAAATTCCATTTTTGAATTGGCTCGTAGAAGTAATTCCTGAGTCTTTTCTTACCATGAAACCTTGACCATCATAGAAGTTTACACCAACGAAAGTTACACCAAGATCCGCATCTCTTGAAAGTGTCCAAGTTGTGTTTCTTGATAAGATATCAATCTCACCAGAAGTTAGAGCTGTAAATCTTTCTTTAGCACTTAGTGGAGTGAACTTAACTTTGTTCGCATCACCTAATACTGCAGCAGCAACTGCTCTACATACATCAACGTCAACACCTGTCCAATTTCCAGCAGCGTCAGCATTTGAAAATCCTGGTAGACCTTGAGATACACCACATCTTACGAAACCTTTTTTCATAGTATTCTTAAGAGTTTTTGACTTCTTAGCGGCCATTGTTTCTGTTGTAAAAGCAAACAGAACTGCAACCATAGCAACTAGAGAAGTTAATTGTTTTACGTATTTAAACATATTTTATTCCTCTGTTTTATTTATTTATTTGTTAACAAATAATTCAAAATGATTTGAATTAAGTTAAGTGTTTATCATTTTATAAAGATGATCAAAGTAAAATTGCCTTTATTAGAACCATTCTACCTATATGTAGTGTCGCATCAAAAGCTGGATGATATATCTGGTAATGGTGCGCTCTGGTGGACTCGAACCACCGACCCTCGGTTTAGAAAACCGATGCTCTATCCAGCTGAGCTAAGAGCGCAAATTAATACAAGTGTATTTATAGTACGAATCTAATTTTTAAAAAGAAATTTTTTACAAATAATTAATAAAGTTAGAAGCTCAAGTCTACCAACAATCATAAAGAAAATTAGATAATATTTGGTTGTAAAATGTAGATCATAAAAGCTAAAATCACTTAAACCAAACATTGAAGAGTTTACAGTATTCATTATTGTTAAAATCGAGAGTTTAAAAGAGCTTTCAAATCCAATCCCACTTAAAGTTAATAAAATAGTTAAGATTAATAAAGAAATTATAAAAACTATCACAGATAAAAAATATTTATAAATTTCATCTAATTTAAATGAATCTTTTGAAAACAAGTGTTTGTTTATGTAAATATTTTTAGGCCTACTGTAAGAAAGAATTTCATTAATTGAGTACTTAAATAAGGAATAAATTTTTAAAAATCTAATACCAGAACTTGTGGAAAAAAAAGAACCACCAATAATAACAAGTATTAGAAAGATAAATGATAGATTATTTGAAGAATTATTTAAAGAAAACCCTGCATTAGAAATACTGCTCGTTAAAGATAAAAACAATTCACTAAAATTATTTTCAAAATTTAGAAATACAAAAAAGATGATTAATAAAAATAAGAAATAAAATAATAAATGAATGTCTTCATTGAAGAAATTAAGGTTATGATTTTTTGTAAAGATTAGATTGTAAATCAAAAAAATACTAAAAAAAGAAGATAATAATAAAATTGACATAATTATTACTTGAGAGTTATCAATCAAGATATTAGACAAATTATTTGATGGTAAAAAGCCACCTGATGAGATTATAGTCATAGCTAGATTTAGAGAATTAAACAACCTAATATCAAAAAGACTTAATATTATGAAAATTGAAATAGTAATTAATGAATAAAATAGGAATATTTTTAACGCTTGTTTGAAGGTTTCAGATTTATTAAAAGATAAAAAGTTAGTTAAAGATTTTTTAAAACTATGATCAAAGATATCAATTAAAAATATTATAGAAAATAAAAAATAAAGACCTCCAACCCACTGTGATGCAGATCTCCATAATATTAAACTTTGATCGATGTGATTTATATTATCAAAAATAGTGAAGCCAGTAGATGTAAAACCAGATATTGACTCGAAGAAGGCGTTAACAAAAGTTAAATTATAAATACTAAAATAAAATGGTATTGAGATTGCCAATGGTAATAAAAAATATCCAAGAAGAATTGTTAATATTTTATCATATATTGTTATTTTTGTTTCATTATTATTTTTTATGTAATAAAATAATATTGCTAAACAAATCGATACTATAAATGTATATATGTAAGTATTTAAATTTAGGTAAAGGTTTAGATAATAAGAATAGGCAATATTAAAAAAAGCTAAAATAGAAACTATTCCAAAAAAAACACTCAAATAAACGAGTTTAAAGTATTTCATTAAATTAAATAGAGCTTATACGAAACATGTTTTCTACAACATGTAAGAAATCTTTTTTAGCCAAAAGAACAACAATATCATGTTTTTTAAACACAAAATTTGATCTAGGAATAATAACTTCATCAGCTCTTAAAACAGCGCCAATTCTTATTTCATCTGGTAAATTTGAATTTTTTAATTCTTTATTTACTAACTCTGAGGTTTCAATAATTTCAGCTTCAATAATTTCATATTCACCATTTAAAATACTATAAGCATTTTCAATAGTACCTTTATGAATATGTTTTAAGATACTTGATACAGTATTCATTCTAGGATCAATAAAATCATCAATTTTTAAAGAAGTTTGTAAAAGAGAATAATTAGGCTTGTTAATCAAAGCCATGGTTCTTTTGTCACTTAACTCATCATTATCTTTAGCAAATTTTTCAACTAATACACTTACCATTAAATTATCTTCATCATCATTTGTAAGCGCCAAAACAGTTTGAACCTCTTCTAAATTTGCTTCCAATAAAACTTCTTCATCAAGAGCATCTCCATTTATAACAATTGCGTTATTTAATTGGCTTGCAATAAGTTCTGCTCTTTCTTTGTCTTTTTCTATTATCTTAACCCTAGCAGAATCAAAACTTTCTTCTAAATTTTTTGCTAAGTTAAAGCCTATATTTCCTCCTCCAATAATCAAAATTTTATTAGAAATTTTTTCTGTATGACCGAAGGCTGCTAAAGTTTCGTTCATTTGTGAGGCGTTAATTACAACATAAGCTTTGTCGTCTTTAAGCATTACATCAGTTTTTTTTAGTAAAACAAATTTTTCATCCCTAATTACACCTATTATATTTGAATTTAGTTTTGGAAACTTTTTAGTAAGCTCGTTAAGTTTAATATCTTTTATTGGACAGCTGGCATCTATCAAAATCTCAAGCAATCTAATTTTATTATTTGCAAAAGGGACATTATCTAACGAGCCAGGAGCTTCTAATTTTCTTTGAAGAGACTTTGCTATCTCTATTTCAGGTGAGATAATAACATCTATTGGTAAATTTTCTTTATTATAAACTTTTGTAAATTTAGGATTTAAATAATCTTGCGATCTAATCCTTGCTATTTTTTTTGGAACATTAAATATTGAAAATGCTATTTGACATATTAACATGTTAATTTCATCATTTCGTGTTACTGCAATAATCATATCAGCATCAGTTGCGTTTGCTTTTTCTAAAATCGATGGATAGGTGCCTTTACCTACAATAGACTTAACATCTAGTGTGTCATCTATCTTTTGTATGTCTTCACTTGATTGATCAATTACAGTTATAGAGTGACCTTGTTCACTTAAAATTTTTGCAATAGTAAAACCTACTCTGCCAGCACCACAAATTATAATATTCATTTAATTTAATTCCTTGATCCCTAACCCTTTAAGTTTTCTATGTAAGGCAGATCTTTCCATTCCTATAAAGTCGGCAGTTTTTGATATATTGCCATTAAATTTTTTCAATTGTGTAGTTAAATACTCTTTTTCAAAATTTTCTCTAGCTTCTTTTAATGGTATAGATAAAGAGTTTTCTGATGATGTATTCTTAATATCAGGCGTTTTTAGTGATTCTTTAATAATATTTGAAATTTTATCAGTACTATCGGGTGAAAGTATTGCAATTCTCTCTATTAAATTTCTTAGTTCTCTAACGTTACCTGGCCAATCATAATTGAGTAGATAATTATTGTTCGTATCAATTCTAAATTTTTTTAGATTATAGTTTGTTGAAATTTTTTCAGAAAAATATTCAACTAATAAAGATATATCAGAAACTCTGTCTTTTAGAGGGTCAATATTAATCTCGAATACATTAAGTCGATGATATAAATCCTCTCTAAAATTACCATTTTCTATTTCTTTTTTTATATCTTTTCTAGATGAGCATATAATTCTTACATCCACATTAATATCATGATTGCCATTAATTCTCTTAAATTTTTGATCTATTAAGACTCTTAAAATTTTAGATTGCGTATCAAGTGGGATTTCAGAAATTTCATCAATTAAAAGTGTGCCCTTTGATGATTTTTCTAGAGCACCATAAGCTATAGAACCATTATCTTTTTCCTCACCCAAATAATTCTAATTCATATTTTTCTATACCTAACAATGCACCATTCAGAGTAATAAAGGGACCCTTCTGTCTCTTTAGATTCTTTATGTATTTTTCTTGCTATCAACTCTTTACCAGAACCAGTAGGTCCATTGATAAAAATTCTACTTTCAGAAACTGATATTTTAGCTATTTGATCTTTTATATTCTTAATATTATCACTACTACCGATTAATTCATAAGAATAAAAAAGTTTGCTTTCAAATTCTTTATTCTTATTTTTAAGATTTAAGTTTTCAACGGCTCTATTAACAAAATTTAATAATCTCTCTTGATTAAAAGGTTTTTCAATAAATTCGAAAGCACCAGCTTTTAAAGCTTTGATTGCCATTTCTACGTTTGCATGCCCTGTAATTATTATAACTGGAATATTTTTATCCTTATTTTTAATATGCGATAAAAGTTCTAGTCCATCATTATCACCTTTATCTAGCTTGACATCTATAATTGCAACATCTGGAAGTTTTTTGTCAATCTCTTTTAAAGCTTGATTATAGTTTGCAGCTAATCTTGTTTTGTAACCAGCTTCAATTATTAAATCATTAATTATATTTCTAATATCTGCATTATCATCAATAATTAATATTTCAGTACTCATTATTTTGTAAATACAATTTCTATTTTTGCTCCATTTTCTAATGAAACAAAATTTATTTTTCCATTATGGTCATTTATAATTTTATTAACAATAGATAAACCTAAGCCCGTACCTTTTTTCTTTGTTGTAAAATAAGGATTTAGGATGTCTTTTATATTATTTTCAAGTGTTCCAAATCCTAATCCATTATCAATAATAGTGAAGTTAATTGTTTCCTCATTCTCATTTATAGAAATATCGATTTTTCCATTAAAATTAACATTATCAATTTTCTTATCCTGTATACTTTCAATAGAATTTTTAATCAAATTGAAGAAAACTCTACTTATTTGCTCACTATCAGAATTTAAGAAAATATCAGATTTACTTGATTTAAATTCAATTATAATTTTATTATCCAATTCATTTATTAATTTAATATTATCTTTTATCAGTAAAACTAAGTTGTTATCTTTAAGAATTGGTTTTGGCATTCTGGCAAAGTCAGAAAATTCATTAACTAAATTTTCAATTTGTTTAATTTGTTTACCAATTATCAACAAGCTTTTTGAAAAATCATCTTTTTCATGGTCAGCTATTTTTTCTGAATATTTACTCTTTAATTTATCAATAGTTAATTGAATGGGTGTGAGTGGATTTTTAATTTCATGAGCTAATTTTCTAGCTAAATTTTCCCAAGCTTCATGTCTTTCTTTAATTATAAGCTTCTCTTGTTGAGATTTTAATTTATCTATCATTAAATTAAAATTTTGATTTAAAACCTCCATGTCTTTATCAGTTTCAATTTCTGGTACTTTAATGTCTAAATTGCCTTTTCCAATATTTGAAGATGCAATAATTAAATTATTAATAGACCTAAAAAATCTTGATGAAAATCTTATAGCAATTGATATGGATAAAAATAATAACAATGAGACTACAACAAGATAAATAAATACAAATGATATCTTAATACCAGTTTGCTTATTTAAAACTGTGTAATAAAAATTAAGTGCCTCTTGAGATTCCACTAAATATTGAGAAATTTTTTTATCTAAATACTTAACTATATATAAATATTTACCATCAAAATTTTCAAGCTTTATAATAGATGCTGTTTGATTTTTAAAAGCATTAATAATTTTAAGTGGTCTTTTATCATTTTGCACCATTTCTAAAGCATCGTTTAAAGGTGGTGTATACAAAGTGTTATCTTGTAATGTTGATAGATATAATTTCCCATTACCATCAATAATATGAACCTCATCCATACCTCTAATTAATTTTTGAGTATTTAGAAAACTTTTAAATTGATTGATATTTGTGTTTAAAAAATTGATACTTTTGTTTAAATCAAATGCTATTAAAATTATCTCTGATTGAGTTTTACTTCTAACTTCCTCTGTATAACTTTTTGCAATTTCATAAGAGTTATTAACTGCTGTTGTAATTTTCTTATCCAGATATTTATCAAGAGCAAATGAAAGAATAAATAATGAAAATAAAGAAATTAAAATTGAAGGAATTAAAGTAAATAATGCAAAAAATGTTATATATTTTCTATTGGCTTTATAACCACTTACATCAACATCTATCTTTAAGGAATTTCTTACTTCTGAAAATATCATAAAGAAAAGAAGTATTAACAGTGCAATATTTCCAATTAATAAAATCTGGAGATTATTGTCAGATAGTTTTAAAAAACTTTTATCAATAAATGTTAAAAAAGTTATAAAACCTATGAATAAAGTGATTAAAAATATTATAATGATGAATATATTTTTTTTAATAAAATCAATCATTGTGAACAAAATAATGTGTTATATATTTTTATCATGAATAGTTGTTTTATAATACTTGCTGGTGGCGAAAGTAAAAGATTTAATTCAAATATTCCAAAACTCTACATAAATTATAGAGGTAAGCCTTTATTATTACATTCAATAGATAAAGCTAAAGTTTTTAATAAATTTAGAAAAATTATTCTTGTAATAAATAAAAAACATAAAAATTATATCAAAAAACTTAATATCAAAAATATAAAAATTATCACTGGTGGTAAAACTAGAGCAGAATCAGCTTATAATGCCTTAAGAAGTATTAAAAAAAATAATTATAAAAATGTAATAATTCATGATGCTGCAAGACCAAATTTTTCTCTTAAACTTTTAAAAAAATTAATGGCTGGATTAAAAACGTATGATTGTGTAATCCTGCAGTCCAAACTGCAGATTCGGTTAAACAAAAAATTTCGAATATTGTCAAAAATTTAAAAAGAGAAAATATTTACTTAATTCAAACACCTCAAGCATTTAACTATAAAAAACTTTATTCACTTCAGAGTAATAAAAGTACTGAGGTTACTGATGATGCAAATTTGTTTGTAAGAGCTGGAAAAAAAATAAAAATTATAGAAGGTGAAACTACTAATAATAAAATTACAGTAAATACAGATATCAATTATAACAATTTAATAAGATATGGACTAGGTTTTGATGTTCATAGGTTGGTACCTAATAAAAAACTTTACTTAGGTGGTATTAAAATACCCTCACCTATTGGTACATTAGGTCATTCAGATGGAGATCCTGTATTACATGCTGTAACAGATGCAATTCTTGGAGCTTGTTCTATGGGTGATATTGGTGAAAAATTCTCAGATAAGAATAAAAAATTTAAAAATATTAGATCTACAATACTATTAAGTGAAATAATTAAGCAAACTGTAAAAAAAGGCTACCTAGTCAATAATCTTGATATAAATATCATTACTCAAAAACCTAAAATTCAAAAGTATAAAAAACAAATATCAAACTGTATTGCAAAAATTTGCAATATCTCCCCTACTCAAATCAATATAAAAGGTAAAACAACTGAAAAGTTAGGTATAATTGGTAAAGAAAAAGCTATAGCTTGTGAAGTAATAGCTTCAGTTATTAAAAATGATTAAAACTTTAAACTCATTATTCGTTACTATGTTTGGTCTCGGTAAGATTAAGTATATGCCTGGAACTTTTGGGTCACTGGCGACTGTAATTATTCTTTATTATTTATTCCATACTCTAAATATTTCACCAAATATAATTTTAGTTGGATTGATAATAATATTTATTTACTCATTTTATGCTGTTTCAAGTCATATAGAAAATAATGAAAATAAAGATCCTGGTGAAATTATTATTGATGAATTTTTAGGTCAATCGATACCCATATATCTTTATGAAATATCTCACGGAACAACAAAAGATGCTGGTGAAGCTATTATTTATTATGCTCTATTTTTTATTCTTTTTAGATATTTTGATATCATGAAACCATTTCCCGTAAGCTTTTTTGATAAAAACTTTAAGAATAGTTTTGGTGTAATTATGGATGATATCTGCGCTGGTTTTTATGTGGTTCTGACCCTTGTGTGTTTCATGATTTTAAAGAGCTATATTTTATAATGAAAAATATTGTAAAAAAATTAATCAAAAAAAAACTTAAAATATCTTTTGCCGAGTCTTGCACAGGGGGGATGTTAGCTGCATCTATTACTTCTATTAATGGTGCGTCTAAAATCTTCAACATAGGTCTTATTACATATTCTAACCAGGCAAAAATCAATATTTTAAAAGTAAATAAAAATGTTATCAAAAAATATGGTGCTGTTAGTGCTGAATGTTGTGAGGCTATGGTTAAAAATTTAGCAAAGATATCTAAAGCTCAAATAAATGTATCTGTCACTGGCATTGCCGGTCCTAATGGTGGAACTAAAAACAAACCGGTCGGATTAGTCTATATAGGGGTAAAAAGATCCAATAAATTAGTAATAACAAAAAATATTTTTAAACAAAAAACAAGAAACTCAATTCAAAAAGCATCAGTTAAAAAAGCTTTGGATATTGTTAATTCTTTAATTTGAGCAATCTTTTACTATTTTTTTAATCCATGTATAAATGATAGGTCTGGAGTATCGTTTATGATTAATTGTATCTTTTCGTAAAAGATCTAACCCTGGACCCAACTGATCTCTAATACATTTTTCGTCTTCTCCATCTGCAGTCATTAAAAAAACTATTTCTTCTGATGAAAAATCTTCGTGAGTACGAGGCTTGAGGGGGAGCAGCTTATATGGAAGCACAACCTTATCAGAAGAAGAGTTCGAAATTTTTTTTTTTCAAATTTAAGGCTACAAATAAATTTTGATCAGAAATTCTTGGAAAATATTGATACTTATTTGGGCTTTGTCTCAGGTAAGGGGTATTATAATCACCTAGCGCCCACCATGTAAGTCCGCAATCTTTACAAATATCTTTATATTTTACAATTGTATTTTTGACAAAATCTGTTCGCACATTTAAATCCACTCCACCTATGCCCTCTAAAAGACCGGTCATTCCAAATTCAGTAATACTTACAGGCACATTATATCGTTCCCCATATTTAATGACACTTTTTAGTGCCTTTAGTGCATTTGTGTATTCATTTTTATTAATCTTTTTTACAACTACTTTTGGATTATTTTCAGATTCAGGACCAGCATCATTTGATAAATAGTAATGAAAACCATAAATAATTTTATATCTTTCTAAAGGTTTACCCATCACACCAGTTACGCTCCAGTCTCTGCCAATTAGTGACTTATTAATTCCTTCTAAAATAATCCAACGGTTAGGAGAAATTTTACGAATAGCGTCAATGACGTCCAAAGATAGTTTGCGCCATTTTTTTTTACCATTAGTTTTCTTATGCCATTCCGGTTCGTTCATTATGGTAAAAGCAACTCTTTCAATGTCCTTAAATTCATTAGCAACAAAACGCCACCATTTAATATATTCTTTTTGGATATCTTTTGAGTCTTCTATACGTTTATATAATATTGCTTGTCGAATCCCTTTTGCATCCCAACCACCAACAGGCATGTGCCCCTTAAAACTTATTCCAAAAGCAATATCAGGATATTTTTTTAATAATGCTTCAATTTGTATTCTAAGGTTCATAATTCTAATATCAAAACCTTTACTGCTAAACTTGTCGTTTGGAAAATCATTGTGAGCACACAGAATAATATTTATATGTCGCCATCCATCATTTATTACTTGCTCATACTCTTCATATTTAGCTGTAGGAATATCATTATTGGTTTTGCATGAAGACCATTCTCTAATTGAGTTAATTCCAACATCTAAAAAAGCATCCTTGGTTATGTCTGCTTTTAAAAGATTAAATGAAAAAAATAATAATAAAAAAGTAAGTTTTACAGTCTTAAATTTCATATGTTTCAGCTCTTTTTTGGAAAGCATCAGCAATTTTATTTAAACCAAATTCAAATGATTTTTCCATTAACAAATTTAAAAACTTATTTTTAATTTCAAAATCAACATCAAAATAAACCTCAGTCATGTTGTTATTTTCTACAAATTTCCAATTATTTTGCAAGTGCTTTAGTGGGCCATCTAAATTAGTAACATTAATCGTGTCATCTTTTTTATTAAATCTAACATCACTTTTATAAGTGTCGCTAAAGGGACCCTTTCCAATTGTTAAATCTGCTATGATTAAAATTTGATTATTTTCTTCTTTTCTATCATAAACTTTCGAGTCTAAGCAAAAAGGAATGAATTCTGGATATTTTTCTATATCTAAAACAAACTCAATAAGCTTATCTTTTTTCTTATTTATGTTTCTTTTAACTGATGCCTTGGGCATTAATGATTGTTAATTCTATTTTGTTGAAGTTTAGCAAAATCTTCATCTGCATGGTATGAAGATCTGGTTAAAGGTGTCGATGAAACTAATAAAAATCCTTTAGATTTTGCAATAGTTTCTAACTCTTTAAATTCATCTGGATGATAATATCGCTCTAATGGATGATGTCTTGCAGAAGGTTGTAAATATTGACCAATAGTTAAAAAATCTACCTCTGCTGCTTTTAGATCATCCATGACTTGAACAATCTCTTCTTTATTTTCACCTAATCCAACCATTAAACCTGATTTAGTGAAAACATTTTTATTAACTAACTTTGCATTCTTTAAAAGCTCTAATGATGAAAAATATCTAGAGCCTGGTCTTACCTTTAAATAAAGTCTAGGTACTGTCTCAATGTTATGATTAAAAACATCTGGATTAGCTTCTAGTACTTTTTTATAAGCATCTCCTTTTCTAAGAAAATCAGGTGTTAAAACTTCAATTGATGTATTGGGATTTTTTTTTCTTGTTTGATCAATTACTTCATAAAAATGATTTGATCCACCATCTTCAAGATCATCTCTATCAACAGAAGTAATTACAACATGTTTTAAATCTAATTTTTTTACAGCTTCAGCAATCTTAACAGGTTCAAGTGAGTTTAGTTTTCCAGGTTTACCAGTTTTTACATCACAAAAAGCACATGCTCTTGTACAGGTGTCACCCATAATCATAAATGTAGCATGACGCTTACTCCAACATTCTGCAATATTTGGACAATTGGCTTCCTGACAAACTGTTACTAAATTATTTTGATTAACAATAGTCTTGGTTAAGAAGAATTCTTTGCTGTTAGTTAATTTAGACCTTATCCAATCAGGTTTTTTTTTAATCGGATTTACTGGTTTATTAACTTTTTCTGGGTGTCTTGGTTTAATTGTCATTATTTTTAATTATATAGAGCGTCTCCCCTTCTTTGCCAAACATAAATTTTTCTCTAATTAAGGTTTCAACATAATCTAGGTCTAATTTAGTACTTAATAGTGAATTTTTAAATTCAAGATCTTTGATTTTGTGTGATAAATTAGCCTCTTCTATCTTTAGATTTATTAGAATCTCTTTTTTTTTAAAATATGAAAAAAGGCCTCTTTCACCATCTAGAAGGTTAAAGAAAAAATAAAGTATTAAAAAAGTAGAGATTAATAAGAAATAATTTTTTTTTAATTTACCCAGCATTAATGAATTTTACTCATTGATGCCTTTTTTCCAAGCTCTTCTTCTATACGTAATAATTGGTTATATTTTGCAACACGTTCAGATCTAGCTAGAGAGCCAGTTTTGATTTGATTTGAATTAGTACCTACAGCAAGGTCTGCTATAAAGGTGTCTTCGCTGTCTCCAGATCGATGAGAAATTATTGTTTTATATCCAATAATTTTTGCAAACTTAATAACTTCAAGTGTTTCTGATACTGTACCAATTTGATTAAGTTTAATTAATATTGAATTTGACGAGTTATTTAAAAAACCTTTTTTAAGTCTTTCTAAATTAGTTACATACAAATCATCTCCAACTATTTGCACATTATTAGTATTTTTCATCAATTTACTCCATGCCACCCAATCATTTTCTCCAAATGGATCTTCGATAGATTTGATTTTATATTTATTTATTATTTTTTTATATTCTTTAATAGATTGATCTACTGAAACAAATTTTTTTGAATGAATAGAATATTTATCTTTCTTAATTAATTCATTTGCTGCAACATCTAAACAAATCGAGACATCTTTGCCATTTTTAAAACCAGACTTATTAATTGCAGTAACAACTAAATCTAAAGCCTTTTCATTGCTACTAATCATTGGAGCAAAGCCTCCTTCATCTCCAACAGAGGTTGATAACCCCTTTTTTATAAGAAGCTTTCTTAAATTATTAATTACAACAAAGCATATTCTCATCGCCTCCGAAAAGCTTTTAGCTTTATCAGGTCTAATCATGAACTCTTGAATTCTTAATTCGTTATTAGCATGTGCTCCACCATTAATAATATTCATTAATGGGTAAGGTAATCTGTAATTATTTTTTATTAAAAAGGTTTTATATAAAGGAACTTTTTTAATTTTAGCAGAAAGTTTCTTAGCAGCCATAGATACAGCTAAAATAGCATTAGCACCTAAACTTGTTTTTTGGCGGGTGCCATCAAGATTAATTAAAATTGTATCTATACGTGTTTGATCATGAATATTTGCACCTATTAATTTTTTTGAAATTTTTGTATTAACTAAATTGACTGCACCTAAAACACTTTTACCTAAATATTTTTTATTATTGTTGTCTCTTTTTTCAAATGCTTCATATGTTCCAGTTGAAGCACCTGAGGGACAAATAGCTGATGCACTTAAATTTTTTGAATAAACTTCTGCTTCAATTGTTGGGTTTCCTCGGCTATCAAAAACTTGACGGGCTCTTATCTTTAAAATCTTACTCATTTATTTTTTGATTAGATTATCTATTTCAAATAATTGAGATAGTAATTTTTCTAATTTATCTAATGGAACCATGTTGGGTCCATCAGATGGAGCATTATCTGGGTCTTGATGTGTTTCAATAAATACACCTGCAACACCAACAGCAACCGCAGCTCTTGCTAAGTATTCAACAAACTCTCTTTGACCGCCACTAGTCTCGCCTAGACCTCCAGGTTGTTGAACTGAATGTGTGGCATCAAAAATGACAGGATAACCATTTTTTGCCATTATGGGTAAAGATCTCATATCAGAGACAAGGGTATTATAACCAAAGCTTGCTCCTCTTTCTGTAACTAAAATATTATTATTACCTGAGTCTGCAATTTTTTTTGTAACATTAACCATATCCCAAGGTGCTAGGAATTGACCTTTTTTAACATTTATAATTTTTTCAGTTTTGGCTGCAGCAATTAATAAATCCGTTTGCCTACATAAAAATGCAGGAATTTGTAATATATCAACATGAGGAGCTACGACCGAACATTGTTCAGCATTATGTATGTCAGTTAATATTGGAACTTTTAATTCTTTTTTAATCTTATCAAAAATAGGTAAGGATTGTTCAAGACCCATACCTCTTTGGCCTTTTAAGCTTGTTCTATTAGCTTTATCAAAAGATGTTTTATAAACAAAACCCATATTAAACTTAGAAGTAATTTCTTTAATCTTACCCGCCATATCCATGGCATGCTGTTCGGTTTCAAGTTGGCATGGGCCAGCAATAATAAAAATTTTATTATTATTTGAAATTTCTATATTTCCACAATTAACTTTTATATTTTTCATTTATGATTTTTAGCAGCTTTGATAAATGATGAGAATAAAGGATGTGGTGCTAAAGGTCTAGATTTAAATTCTGGATGGAATTGAACGGCTATAAACCATGGGTGGTTTTTTAGCTCAATAATCTCTGGTAATTTTTTATCTGGAGATAATCCTGAAAAAATTAGGCCTTTTTTTTCAAATTGATCTTTATAGCTAATGTTAACTTCATATCGATGTCTATGTCTTTCATGAATTGATTTTGATTTATAGATTTTTCTAATCAAAGAATTTTCTTTTAATTTGGCCTCATAAAGACCAAGTCTCATAGTGCCACCAAGATCTTTATCCGTACCTTTAATTAATTTACCATCCTTATTCCATTCAGAGATTAAACCAATGATTGGTGTTCCTCCAAATCCAAACTCACTTGATGTAGCTTTCTTTATATTTAACTTATTCCTCGCAAACTCGATAATGGCCATTTGCATACCAAAACAAATTCCAAAGAAAGGAATTTTTTTCTCTCTAGCATACTTAATTGCTTCAATTTTTCCCTCTGTTCCTCTTTTACCAAATCCACCTGGTATCAAAATTCCAGAAACTCCTTTTAATTTTTTTTTAATTTCAGAAATTTTTAAGTTCTCAGAATCTTATTCTCACTAAATTAATTTTTGAATTATTATCAATACCACCGTGTGTTAAAGCTTCGTCTAATGATTTATACGCATCTTTAAGCTCAACATATTTTCCAATAATTGCAATATTGATTGATTTTTTTGTATTCAGAACAATTTTTGTAATTTTTTTCCAAGGGTTTAAATTAATTTTTTTTTTAGATTTCATCTTAAAATATTCAAGAACCTGTTTATCTAAATTTTCTCTATTGAAGCTAATCGGTGCTTCATAAATAGTTTTAACATCAACAGTTTGAATTACATTTTCAATTCCAACATTACAGAATAAAGATATTTTTTTTCTATGCTCTAGAGGTATGGGCCTTTCAGATCTACAAATAATTATATCTGGCTGTATACCAAGACTTCTTAGTTCCTTTACTGAGTGTTGAGTAGGTTTTGTTTTTATTTCATCTGAAGCTTTAAGGTAAGGAACTAGTGTTAAGTGAATAAATAAAGCATTTTTTTTCCCCACATCATTAGAAAATTGTCTAATAGCCTCAACAAATGGAAGGCTTTCTATATCACCTACTATTCCACCAATTTCACAAATTACAAAATCCTCTTTTGATGTATCACTTTTTATAAAATCTTTAATACGGTCAGTTATGTGTGGGATAACTTGAACTGTTTTTCCAAGGTACTCTCCTTTACGTTCTTTTTTTAAAACATCACTGTAAATTTTTCCTGTAGTAATATTGTCAGATTTTTTTGCAGATATTCCAGAAAATCTTTCGTAATGACCTAAATCTAAATCTGTTTCTGCACCATCATCTGTTACAAACACTTCGCCGTGTTGAAAGGGACTCATCGTTCCTGGGTCGACATTTAAATAAGGATCTAATTTTCTTAAACGTACATTAAAACCTCTAGATTGTAATAGGTACGCAAGGGACGCTGAAGAAAGACCTTTTCCTAATGAAGAAACCACACCGCCGGTTACAAAAATAAATCGCGCCATGGTATTATCTTATAGCGATTAATTAATGAATTTAAAAGGATTAATTATTATTTTCAGGAATTGAAGGTGTATCACTAGACTTTTCTTCAATGATATCCAGTACAGAAGATGTGGGTGTTAACTCACCTCTAGAAATTATTGTTAAAGCTAAGCTGCAAATTATGAATAAAGTTGCAACTACTGCCGTAGCCTTACCCATAAAATTACCAGCAGATCTGGAAAGCATAAAATTATCTTGAGAGACACCTATACCAAGTGCTCCACCTTCAGATTTTTGAACCAATATCAAGAGCACAAGTATTGTTGCTAGCACTAAGTTGACTACTAATAGAATATTTTCCATGAGGGTTAACTATATGTTTTTTTGACTATATCAATAAATTTTTTAGCATTTTGAGATGCTCCACCAATTAAAAAACCATCAATATTATTAATTTTTCTTAGGATTGTTATATTTTGGGGATTTACAGAACCTCCATACAAAACTTTTGGTAATTTATCTTTAAATTTACTTTTGATAAATTCTACTGTTTCAAAAAGATCTTGAGCTTTCGGAATAAGACCACTGCCTATAGCCCAAACGGGCTCATAAGCTAAAAAGATTTTTGATTTATCTTTAATATTCTTTAAACCAATTTTAATTTGTTTTGATAAAATTGAGCGCGTCTTTTTTTTTCTTTTTTCATTTAAAGTTTCACCAATACAAAAAATAACTTTTAATTTAGCTTCGAGAGCACTTTTTATTTTTAGATTAATTAGTTTATCACTTTCACCCTGTTCTCTATTTTCTGAATGACCAATAATTACAAAATGTGCACCAATGTTTTTTAACATACGCGAATTAATATGGCCAGTATGGGCACCATAATCTTTACTTTCATGACAATTTTGTCCACCAATACCAATTTGACAATTATTAAATTTTTTTGAAAAAGAACTTATTAAAGTATTTGGAGGGCAGTAAATTAATCTACCTCCCTTTATTTCTTTTGATTTTGAAAATTTAATAACTTTATCCAATGTATTTAAGGAAGATAAATTCCCATACATTTTCCAATTAGCTACAAAATACATATATTTATTTGTCATAATGAAAAATTTAATCTATAGCTTGGTATTTTAAAGATCAATAAATTAATAATGCAATGATAAATCCATTAAGAAATTTTACAAAAAAAAAGATAGGTGGCTTAATACTAATTTTTGTTATTATTATAGCTTTTGGCTTTGGTGGATTTGGTGGAGGTTTTAACACTGGAAATCAAAATAATATAGCTAAAATAAATAACACTAATATCTCTACACAAGATTTCATGGACTACCTAAATCAATCTGGCTTAAGTCAGCAAGTAATAAAAGAGAATATTGACAAAAATGTAATTGAAGAACTTTTGTCCTCTTTAGTTTCATCCACTTTACTTAATCTTGAAATAAAAGATTTAAACTTAGTTATATCAGATAAAATAATTGCAGAAACTCTTAAGAAAAATAAAAACTTTTTAGATGTAAATGGTAACTTTCAAAGAACACTTTATGAAAAGTTTTTACTAACAAATAGCATGAGTGCAGCTATGTATGAAATGAAATTAAAGAATAACGTTCTACAAAGAGAATTATTTACCTATATAAGTGGTGGAGCAAAATCTCCTAAGTTTTTAACCGATAAGTATTTTATAGAAAAAAATAGAAAATTAGATATTGAATTTATTAAATTAAATAAATTTTATAAAAAAGCCGATGAGTTTACTGATCAAGAAATTAAAATGTTTATTGATGATAACTCAGAAAAATTAAAACAAGATTATATTGATTTTTCATATGTGATATTAACACCAAAAAACTTATTAGGTATTGATGAATTTAATCAAGCTTTTTTCGATGTTATTGATGAAATTGATAACAAGATATCTAAAAACGTTGATTTTAAGACAATTACAAATGAATTGGATATCGATGTAATAACAAAAAATGATTATATAAATTTAGAAAATAAAGAAACAATTGAAAATAAAATCTACAATTCTAGAAAAGACGAGATTGAAATACTAGAAGACAACGAAACATTTATCTTTTATCAAATAGATAGTGTTATTCAAAAATTACCAAATTTAAATGATGAAAGATTTGTAAAACAAATAACTAACCTTCTATTTCAAAAAGAAAAATTTGAATTTAATAAAGATATACTGAGTCAGTTGGACAAAAATGAATTTAACCAAGCTTCATTTGATAAACTTGGGAACAGTGAGGTTGAAAAAACCCAATTAAACTCAATTAAAGATATTAATAAATTTGAAAATAATTCTGTTAAAATTTTATACACACTACCAATTAACACTTTTACTTTAATTGCTGATAGAGAAGATAATATATTCATAGCTAAGGTTATAAAATTTGAAGATACAAAAATTTCCCAAGATTTAAATATGCTTAATGCAATCACTAATGAAGCAAGTGCAGAAAATAGAAACGGAATATTAAAATCATACGATTATCTTTTAAACAATAAATATGAGGTAATAGTTAATGAAAAAACTCTAGATAGGGTAAAAAATTACTTTAAATGATGCTTAATCGAAACTTTAAGGATTTTAAGTTTCAACACTCAAGAAACAAAAATCAAATAATATACACTTCACAAAAAGTAAAAAATGATCAAGAGGTTTTAAACCTAATTGACAATTTTCTTGTAGAAAAAAATAGTTTTATTTTTGAGTCAGTGGAAAAAGGTAAGATAAGAGGAAGGTATACTATCTTTGGCAAAAACCCAGATAAGATTTGGGAATTTAATAATAGAAACTCTTATCTAACTACTAATAATGTTAAAAAAAAAATTAAAGGTGAGCCAGAAAAAATTATAGAAAAGATAATAGAAGAATTTAAGTTTAAAACACCCGTGGGTCTGCCGCCTATTTGTTCTTTGTTATCAGGATATTTCTCTTATGACTTAATAAGATATATAGAAAAAATTCCAAACAAATGTATGGATGATTTAAATCTACCAGACGTTAGACTTTTAAGACCAAGGACATTAATTATTCACGATAACCTTAAAAAAAAGATTTTCTATATTATAAATATTTACAGTGATGAGAAAATTTCAAATTACAAAAGAAAGTATTTTGAAATTGAGAATGAAATTAATAACCTATTAATACAGGCTTGTCGTATAAAAGATAACTCTAATAGTAATAAAAAAACTAATATCAAAGTAAAATCCAACACATCAAAAAACAAATTTTTAAGAATGGTTAATAGAGCAAAAAAATACATTAAAATTGGAGATATTTTTCAAGTAGTTTTAAGTCAAAGATTTGAAGCTAATTTATCCAAAACACCCTTGGAAATTTACAAAAAACTTAGAATTACTAACCCTTCACCATTTATGTATTTTTTTAATTTTGAAGATTTTCAAATAATAGGAGCTAGTCCTGAAATTTTGGTTAGATTAAGAGATAATAAAATTACTGTTAGGCCAATTGCTGGAACTAGACCTAGAGGTAAAAATTTAAAAGAAGATAATTTTTTTGCTAAAGATTTACTTAAAGATAAAAAAGAACTTTCTGAACATTTAATGCTACTTGATTTGGGAAGAAATGATGCTGGTAAAGTCTCTAAGATAGGGACAGTTAAAGTGACAGAAAGTTTCATCATTGAGAAATACTCTCATGTAATGCATATAGTTTCTAATGTAATAGGAGTTTATAACAAAAAATTTTCAAAATTTAAATCGTTACTTGCTGGATTTCCTGCTGGAACTGTTTCTGGTGCACCTAAAATCAGAGCTATGGAAATAATCGATGAACTAGAAAAAACTAAAAGAAAAGTTTATGCTGGGGGAATAGGTTATTTTTCTGCAAATGGTGAATTTGATACCTGTATCGCTTTAAGAACTGCTGTTGCAAAAAATAAAAAGTTCTATGTTCAAGCTGGTGCAGGAATAGTAGCTGATAGTAATCCAATTAAAGAATACGAAGAAACTGTAAATAAAGCAAAAGCATTAATGAATGCCCTAAGATAATGAAAATTATATTAATAGATAATTATGATAGTTTTACATTTAACTTATATCACTATGTGTCATCACTAGGTGTTACTGTTGATGTAATTAGAAATGATGAAATTACTCATCAACAAATAATAAAGAACAAATATGATAAAATTATTATATCGCCAGGCCCCGGTAATCCAAATCAATCAGGGAATTGTATCAAAATAGTAAAAGCGCTTTATAAAAAAATACCAACTCTTGGTGTGTGTTTAGGTCATCAAATTATTGGTCAAGTTTTTGGTTCAAATATTATTCAAGCAAATAAGTTAATGCATGGAAAGACAAGCACCATAAAATCAAAAAAAATAGGTATACTTAAAAATCTTCCTGCAAAATTTGAAGCTACAAGATATCATAGCCTTATAATTGATAAAAAAACGTTATCTGATCAGCTTGAAATTACTGCAGAAACAAAAGATGGAATTATCATGGGTATAATGCATAAAGAATATAATATACATGGTGTTCAATTTCACCCTGAAAGTATAAAAACTATCATAGGAATTAAAATATTAAAAAATTTTATTAATTACAAAAACAAATGAAAATTTTCATCGATAAATTAAGAAATAACCAAGACTTATCATTTAATGAAAGCAAAAATGCTTTTGAAATACTAATGGAAGGTAAAGCTGCAGATGATGAAATATTTGATTTTTTAACTTTACTATCGGCTAAAGGTGAGGTCTCAGATGAAATTGCTGGAGGCGTTTATGTGCTAAGAAATAAATCTAAAAGAGTTAATGTTAAAGATTGTATTGATACCTGTGGAACAGGTGGAGACGGTATGAATACACTCAATATCTCGACTGCTTCAGCGCTACTTCTATCTAATATGGGCATTAAAGTAGCAAAACATGGCAATAAAGCTGTTTCCTCTAAATGTGGTTCTGGTGATGTTTTAGAAGCTTTAAACATTAAAATAGATTTAGAACCAAAAGTTATTGAAGAACAAATAAAAAAAAAGAACTTTGGTTTTATGTTTGCACCCAATTATCACAGTGCAATGAGATTTGTAGGACCAACTAGAAAAAGGATAGGTACAAGAACAATTTTTAATATGATTGGTCCTTTAAGTAGCCCCGCCCTAGTTGAAAGACAGGTAGTTGGTGTTTTTGATAAAAAGCTATTAAAAATTTTTGCTAGTGCTTTAAGTAATTTGAATATTAAATTTGCCTGGATTGTAAATAGTGAAGATGGATTGGATGAAATATCACCCTACTCAAAAACTAATGTTGTTCAATTAAAAAATGGTGAAATTTCTGAAATATTAATTGACCCTATAAAACTAGATATAGGTGCAAATAAATTTGAAGATTTACTTGGCGACGATGCAAAATTTAATGCGAATAAAATGCTGGATATATTTAAAGGGGAGGATAACGATTTTTCAAAAGCTGTTTGTTTAAATGCTGCAGCAGGCCTTATTGTTTCAGAAAAGCATACAATCTTTATTGATGCTTATAATGAAGCAAGAAAACATATTTTAACAGGAAAAACATACAACTACTTAAAGGAAATTCAAAATGTCTAAAGACGTACTAAAAGAAATTATTAAAAAAAAAATTAAAAAAATTAATTTATTAAAAAAATCAATTTCATTAAATTCATTAAATGAAAAAATAGATCAAGATAAAACATTTATTAACTTTAAAGACAAAATCAAAAATAATATTGATAATAATAAAATTTCTTTAATTGCAGAAATAAAAAAAGCAAGCCCCTCTGCTGGTATTATAATAGAAAAATATAACCCTATTGAAATAGCAAAAATCTACAATAATAATAAAGCAACATGCTTGTCCATTCTTACAGAAGAAGATTTTTTTTTGGGTAAGCTAAGTGATATTAGTGAAGTGAAAGAAAAAATAAACTTACCTGTTTTGTGTAAAGATTTTTTTATTGATAAGCTTCAAGTGACTCTTGCAAAAAGTTATGGTGCAGATGCAATTTTAATTATATTAGCTGGTGTTTCCGATAACCTTGCTAATGAATTGTATGAAGAGGCTCTGAAACTTAATATGTCAATAATTGTTGAAGTGCATACAGCTGAAGAAGCCAAGAAAGCTCTTAACTTCAAAGAAGCATTAATTGGAATAAATAATAGAAATCTTAAAACTTTAAAAACAGATCTTAATACAACTTATGATATCTATAACATATTAAGCAATCACTCTTCTCCTTTAATTTCTGAAAGTGGAATTAAAACAAAAGAAGAACTTCTTTCTTTAGAGAGCAAAACAAAAATAAAAACTTTTTTAATTGGTGAATCACTTTTAAAAAATTTAGATAAAAACTCAATTTTTTCAGTTCTTTAGTAAAATAAAGCCTTATTTTAAATGCTTTTTAGCTATTGCTGATTAAGAAGAACACTAGTAGAACAGATTTTGTACTTTATTTGTTCTTATGTTGACTAAAAAACAAAAAAACCTGCTTTTATTCATCAACAAAAAGTTGAGAGCTTCTGGTGTATCTCCTTCTTACGAAGAAATGAAAGATTCCTTAAATTTAAAATCTAAATCAGGAATTCACAGATTAATTAGTGCATTAGAAGAAAGAGGCTTTATTAGAAGATTGGCTCATAAAGCAAGAGCTTTAGAGGTTATAAAGCTTCCTGAAACAGCTTCTGCCAATGATATTTACAATAGCTTTTCACCTAGCGTTATCAAGGGTGGTCTAGATACAGAAGACGTTAAAATAAATGAGATGGAAATACCTGTGTTAGGTAGTATAGCTGCAGGAACACCTGTAGAGGCAATACAAAATGAAGTTTCTAGAATACCTCTTCCAAGCAATCTTGAAAAAAATGGGCAATATTTTGGTCTTAAAGTTCAAGGTGACTCAATGATTGAAGCTGGAATTAATGAAGGTGACACAGTCATAATCAAAAGATCAGATACAGCTGATAACGGTAAAATTGTTGTAGCTTTGATAGATGAACATGAGGCTATGTTGAAAAGAATTAGAAGAAAAGGCAAAACAGTTGCACTTGAAAGTGCTAATAGAAACTATGAAACTAAGATATTTGGTCCAGATAGAGTTAAAGTTCAGGGAGTTTTAGTATCTTTATATAGAAACTTCTAAAAAAATAGTCTAAACATTCTCAATGTCTAAAGTAGCAACAAGATTTGCTCCCTCTCCAACTGGAGCCCTACATATTGGGGGTGTAAGAACGGCTTTGTTTAATTGGCTATATTCAAAAAATAAAAATGGTACTTTTCACCTAAGAATTGAAGATACAGATAAAGAAAGATCCAAAGATGAGCACAAGTTTCAAATTATAAAATCATTGAAATGGATAGGTATAGAGCATGATGGTGATGAATATATCCAATCAACAAAAATTGACGATCATATAAAAGTTGCAAATGAATTACTTAAAAATGGAAATGCTTATAAATGCTATTGCTCAAGTGAAGAAATTGAAGAACAAAAAAAAAGATCAAGACAAAAAAAACTTCCTTATATTTATAATAGAGAATGGAGAGATCGTGCAGAAACTGATGCTCCCAAGAATATAAAGCCTGTAATTAGATTTAAGAGTAAAATTGAAGGAACGTCTATATTGAAAGATTTAGTTCAAGGTGATGTTGAAATTGATAATAGCACGATTGAAGATTTCATAATTTTAAGAAATGATGCAACTCCTACATATAATCTTTCAGCAACCGTTGATGATCATCAGATGAACATGAGCCACATTATTAGAGGAGATGATCATAAAATCAATACTTTCAAGCAAATGCAGATATATATAGCTATGAAATGGGAGTTACCACAGTTCGCACATATTCCTCTCATTCATACTATAGAGGGTAAAAAACTATCAAAAAGAGATAATGCCTCAACATTAGATGATTATTCTAAAATTGGAATAATGCCTGATGCACTAAGGAATTATCTTTTAAGACTTGGATGGTCTTTTGAAGATAAAGAAATATTTACTTTAAATGAAAGTATAAAACATTTTAATTTAGAGGGAATTGGTAAATCTCCGTCTAAATTAGATATGAATAGAATTTTATCAATGAATGAACACTATATAAAAAATATGGGTGAAAAACAATTGTTTGATCAATTCATCGAGTACTGCAAATTATTTAAAACTGAAATTAAATCTGATAAAATAGATAAGATTAAAAATTCATTAACTTTTTTAAAAAATAAAGCTAAAACTTTAGAGGATATATATAACAATGGACAATACATAATCTTTGATGATGTGTCATTTCATCAAGACGATATGAAATTAATTGACGATAAGGCAAAAAAAGTTATTTCAGATTTTAATAATCAATTAGAAATAGTGGATAAACTAAGTAAAGAAACTCTAGAACCTATTGTTAATAAGCTTATCAAAACAAATGATACAAACTTTAAAGGAGTTGGACAGCCACTTAGGATAGCTTTAACAGGTTCTAAGTTTGGGCCTGGTATTTATGATATTATTACATCTCTTAGGTAAAGAAGAGGTAATAAAAAGATTAAATAACAAGAAACTTAGTTAATACCAAAGAAGCTTCATCAGAAGATGAAGTTTTTGATCTAATTTGAATTAAAGTTTTTTCACAATCATTAACTTGTCGTTTCATCATTTCAGGATTGTTTAGAAAATAAACAACTAAATTATAAATTTCTTTTGCATTACATTTTTTTTGAATTAATTCAGGAATGACTTCTTTATTGTTAATTATATTGATTATATTTGCATATTTAATTTTTACTAATAATCTAACTATTAAATAATTTAAAAAATTCATTTTATAAATTATTAAAGATGGGACTTTAGCATTGCAAATTTCAAGGGAGACTGTTCCAGATTTTGAAACAGCAAAAATGGATTTATCTAATATTTGTCTCTTAATATTTTCATCAGAAATAACCTCAACATTTTGTAAATTAGAAATTTTAATTTTTTCAATGATCTGACTTTTATTTTCATTTGTGGCATGAAAAACAAAAGATAATCGTCAAAATTTGAATTCATTAAATTAATAAAACTAATTAAAATAGGTAAAAGTAAATTTATTTCAGAAGATCTACTACCAGAAAATAGTGAAATAATCTTTTTATCAATAGATATGATATTTGATAAATCTGTTTTGTTTTTTATTTCATGTTCTAGTAAAGGGTGACCAACAAATGTATTAGGAATATTTTCTTTATCAAAATATCTTTTTTCAAAATCAAATAAAAGCAAAACATGATCTAGAAAATTTTTAAATTTTTTAACTCTGCCCTCCCTCCAAACCCATACTTGTGGAGCAACATAATGAATAGTTTTAATCTTTTTATTCATTTTTTTTACTTTTTCTGCAACTCTCAAAGTAAATTCAGGACTATCAACACTAAATAAGATATCTGGGTTAAATTTTAATATTGCATCAACTGTTTTATTTATTTTACTTTTAATTTTAAAAATATTTAACAAAACACTAGTGAAGCCAATATAGGTTATCTCTTTAAGTTCAAAAATTGACTTAATACCTAATGAATTTAAATGAGTGCCTCCAACACATGAATATTCAATATTAGAATTATTATTAATAAGTTTGGAAATTACTTTAGAAGCTAATTTATCTCCAGAAGGTTCGCCAGTTAAAATAAATATTTTTTTCATTTGGCAGTAATGAACATTTTGTTATTATTAGCAAAGTTAATGCATTTGTTTTTATCTAAAAAAACATTTTGTTTACTTTTTATAACTATTCCTCTTAAACCCGCTGTTTTACATTGCTTTAAAGTTTTTAAACCAATAGTTGGCAAGTCGACTCTAAGATCTTGCTTTTTTTTTGGTAACTTAACTAAAACTCCATTATTTCTGAATTTTATACTTTTACTTTGTTTGAGCATTTTTTCAGTTCCATCTTTTCCCTCAACTGAAACAACTTTTTTATTTCTCACAACAACACCTTGACTATAACTATATTGTCCTAAATTATTTAGAGCTTTAATTGCTATCTTTATATCTAGTTGGTCTTGATTATTAGGTTTGATCTTTGAATAGTTTCCTTTTTTAAGAGTTAGTTCTGAGTTAAATTTCAATGAATTTTCAGTTTTAATTTTATTATTAGCTAATATTTTTATAATTTCTTTTAGAATTGCTGCATCTCCAATTTTTGATGCTTTAATTACTCTTGGTACATAAAATAAACCTTTGAAATCTAATTTTAATTTAGAAAAATTAGGTTTATTTACTTTACCAGCGAATAAAACTTTTTTACAGTTATTTTCCTTCAAAATATTAATTATTTTTCCAAATTGGCCAATGGAAACTGAATAGGATTTTTTGTCTTTTTTAAATTTTTTTGATTTTGATAAATCTATTATCAGATAATCGATATTTTTTTTCTTAACTGTCTTAAGAATTTCTTTTGGAAAATCTGTATCACCGAAAATTAATCCTATCATCTTATGAAAATGGTGTGCAAATAGATCTTTTTTTATCTTTTGTAATAAATTTAATTACTTCTTTTACCAACACGTTATCTTCAAAAGAGCCATTTAATTTACTAATATTTTCTGTTAGATTTTTAGTAGAAAAATATTTTTATAAGCTTCGCTCTAATCCTAAAATTTCTTTATTTTCAAACTTTGCCCTTCTTAACCCTATCAAATTTAATCCTTGTAAAGAGTTTCTGTTTCCAGTTGATAGACCGTAAGGTATCACATCGTGCAATACACCTGTCATTCCTCCAATCATTGCCATTTTTCCAATTCTAGTAAATTGTTGAACTGCTGAGTTGCCCCCTATAACAACATTATCATCTATAATAACATGCCCACCTAAAGGTACATTATTTGCAATAATTACATTATTTCCAACTAAACAATCATGTGCAACATGTGATGAAATCATAAAAAGACAGTTATTTCCTATGATTGTTTTTCCACCATCATTTACAGTTCCAGGGTTTATTGTGACATATTCCCTGATAATATTTTTATCACCAATAATTAATTTAGTTTTTTCATCATTATATTTTAAATCTTGAGGATCATTACCAATAGAAGCAAATGGATAAATCTTATTTCTTTTACCAATTTTTGTATGTCCTACGATATTTACATGAGAATGAATAATTGTATTTTCACCAATTTCAACATCCGGACCTATTACAGTGTAAGGCCCTATAGAGACATTTGAAGAAATTTTGGTCTTTGGGTCTATAATTGCAGTTTCATGAATCATTTATTATCCTTAATAAAATTTTTTAAATTTTTTGCAGGGTAACCCATTACTTTAGAATTATCTGGAATATTCTTAATAACGCCTGAACCACCACCTATTTGTACATTACTTCCAACTTTTAGGTGCCCTGATATTCCTGCTTGGCCACCAATCATTACATTATTTCCTAATGTAGAACTTCCAGCAAACCCTACTTGACCAGCAATAATACAATTTTCTCCAATTTTATTATTGTGAGCTATATGAACTTGATTATCTAAGAAAGTATTTTTTCCAATAATAGTATTAGATAGGGAGCCTCTATCAATCGTAGAACCACACCCTATTTCACAATCATCTTCTATTATTACAATTCCTATATGTGGGTATCTAATATTTCCATTATTATTTGGAAAAAAACCAAAACCTTTTTTTCCAATTATACATTCGTCTAAAATAGAAACATTATTTTTAATTAAAGTATTTCTGATAATAACATTAGATCCGATTGAGCAATTATCACCAATAACAACATTACTTTCAATTATAGAATTATGACCTATTAAAGTATTAGACCCAATTTTAACATTTTTTCCTATCAATATATTTAGACCATGCTTTTACACTTTTGTTAAAAGGAGTTTTTTCAATATTTTCAGTTTGAGCATCAAAGTCATCAGTAACCGCATCTGGATAAAAAAACTTGGTAATCATTGCCGTTGAGATTAGAACATTATCAACCTCTATAGGCATACAATTTTTTGGTAATATTTTTGATAATTGTTTTGTTGTTATGCAATAAGCTGCTTTAGTACTTGAAGCTACTGTTTCATATTTTTTTGAATGAAAAAAAGTAAGATCTTTATTTGATGATGTAACAAGATCCTTAACATCAAAAATTTTTGTTCCTGTATATTTAAATTTATTATTAATATTTGCGTAATCCAAAATATCATTAATTTTTATGGGACCTTTATTTTCAAAAAATGGATTCATCGTTGATAAAGTTTTTATCAAAATTATAAAGATTTACTTATCAAGAATTATTACTGATTATTTTCTATCAACAATGGATGCTGACCATATAGCATCAGCCATTTTTTTTCCCTCAACAAAGGCCTCACCTTTGTACTTCCATACTCTTCCATGTGATCTAATTGCCTCTATATTTAGTTCAAGTTTACAATCGGGAATAACAGGGTTTCTAAATCTTGCTTTCTCGATACCCATTAAAAAAACAAGTTTGTTTTCATAAGTTTCTTTATCAATTCCATGGGCAGTAAGAGCAGCCGCTGCTTGTCCAAAGGCTTCAACAATCAAAACTCCCGGCATAACTGGGTTGCCAGGAAAATGTCCTTGGACAAAAAAACTATCTTTCTTAACATTAACAATTGCTGTTGCAGAAGATAATTCTTTAATATTAATTAACCCATCTATAAGTAGCATCGGCTCTCTATGAGGTAATAATTCAATTATTTCTTTTTTGCTTAAAGTGTTATTCATAATTATTGTAATTTGATATTTTTAATCTTTACATTGATTGTGTCTAAAATTTCACTAGTTATATCTAAATCTTCTCTACCTATAGCTATGTGTCTTTTCTGAAGAATAATCTGGATTGAATTTTTTGATGCATAGTCAGATAGAATTGAGTTTAAAGAACTTAAAATCTTTTCTGTAGCATTTTTATTTTTTTTGATTAAATCATTCTTATTATTTTTTACATCATTATTAAGTTTAATAGCTTTTTTTTTAAACTCCTTAATCTTTTTCTCCAGTTCTTCTTTCGAAAGAATATTTTTTTGTTGAGATATTTTTTTATCTTCTTCAACCAATTCTTTTTCTATTTGATTAAATTTAGAAATATTTTTTTTATTAATGAGATCTAATTGTTTTTTTATATCTTTTCCAACATTTGACTCATTCAAGATTTTATCTGTGTCTATATAAACGATCTTTAAATCGTTTGCATAGACAGAGTTTGTAGTAAATAAAATTATTGATAGTATAAAAAGTAAAGATTTCACAACTAAAATGATGTTCCTATATTAAACTGAAAGGTCTCTACTTTATCGGTGCTAGCTTTTGATATGTTTTGAATAAGAGCAAAATTCATAGGGCCAATGGGTGTTAACCAATTGATAGCTAAGCCTGTCGAAGATCTAATAGTGTTTGTATTATCAACAGTGTCAGAATAATCAACACCCCAGACATTGCCAGCATCAATAAAATATTTTAAATCAATACTTTCAAAGTTTTGAAGAAACATTGGTAATGTTGTGTTAACGTTTATGGCAGCAGCATAATTTCCTCCTACATAATCTTTGCCATCTTTGGGGCCTAACTTTCCAGATTCAAAACCTCTTAACCTATTAGAAGATAAATTCACTCTTTTTGAAACTCTAACATTTTTGTTGTTAACTGAGTTAATCATTTTACCGTATAAATTTACATCTGCTATCATATTATTGTTAAATTGATGCCATTTAGTAATCTCATAACTATTTGATAAGGAATAATCGTCAGAGATTAGTGGAATAGATTGACTAAAAATACTTCTTATACCCTCTGTCGTTTGATATTTTTTATCACGCACATCATAGTCTAAAGTATAATTGAATTTGTTTTCGAAATATGAACCATCCTGTTTTTTAAGAGAGGCACTAGCAGTTGAGTTTGTGTCAATTCTTTCATGAAAAATTGATAAATTTGGACTAAGAAAAAGGTTCTCATTTTTTTCAAAGCGTGTTCCAACTGAAAAACCTGTTTTTGATGATTCATAACCACTGTCAGTTAGTTTATCTGTTGAAGAACTTTCTACATTTGTAATTAAAGACCTTCCACTATAATTGAAGTTTGGATTGTTGAATGTAAAATTTCCTTTAACTGTGTCGGCACTAACTCTTAGACTACTTGATAATTTCACACCTTTTCCTAAAAAATTATTTTCACTAACTGAAAAACCGACGGTACCACCATTCGAACCAAATCCAGCGCCTAGACTAATTTCCCCAGTAGGTTTTTCTTCAACACTAATGTTAATAATTTTTGTGGCAGGGCCTGATCCATCAATAGTTTCAGATTTAACTGTTTTAAAGATATTTAAAGATCTTAAATTATTTAAACTTTTTGCTTGAAGAAGCTCATTAAATGGATCACCTTCATCGACCTCTAAATTAGATCTTATAACGCTTTCTTCAGTTATATTATTACCAAGAATATTAATGCGCTCAACATAAAGTTTCTCAGACTCGCTTACTTTAAAAGTAATATTAATTTTGTTAGCATCTAATTTTTCCTCAAAAATACTTGCATTAATAAAATCATATTCTCTTGATAATGATATTTTGTCTATTTCTTTAACTATTTTAGAGAGTTTACTAAATGAATATTCATCACCTTCCAACTTTTTAAGTAATTTTTTAACTTTAGTAAAGTTTAAAACATTATAATCTATGGGTATTTCTAGGTTAGCTTTTTCAACTTTAAATAAATTACCAGCATTAATATTATATGTTAATTTAAAACTATCATTGTCTAGAATTGTAGCTGTAGAGGTATTTACACTTACATCGTAATAACCATTATCCAAATAAAATTGTCTTAACAATCTTTCATCTAATAATAGTTTTTTTTGATTTAAATATTTTTTACGAGAGAGAAATTTCCAAAATTTATTTTCTTCTGCTGTGATTAAGTTTCGTAAAGTTTTATCTTTAAAAATTTTATCACCAGTAAATTCAATAATTAAAATTTTAGATTTTTTACCTAATTCAATATCAAAGATAATATTCACTGTATTATTGTCATTCATTATGATCTTACTTGATACATTTGAAAAATAATAACCTATTTGAATTAAAGAATTTTTAATATTAGTTAAATCTTTAGAGATCTCGAAGTCCATAAATGGCGATTTTTCCTTAAGAGATAAACTTTTTAATATAGCCTCCTGGATAGTTGAAGATTTAATGCCCTCAATCTTCAGTGTCTGTACTAATCTATTTTCCACTACATCAATTATTAAAATTTGATTTTCAATTCTTAATGAAACATCTTTAAAAAATTTTGTATTATATAGATTTTTTAAAACTTGATTTAAATCTTCTTCAAAATAACTCTTACCCAATTCAATGTTGCCATAAGTTTTTATCGTACCTAAAGATATTCTATCGTTGTTGTTAATGATTATCTTGTTAACTATTTCGGCATTAAGTTGGCTAAAAAAATTAGAAATAATTATTATAGATATTAAAATAAATTTTTTCATAAAATTACTTATATACACAATGACCTAGTTTTTAAAGCTACATATTTACTTAACGTGAGTATTTGTAAAACATTCTTTGGTTTGGATGTTCTAAGTTTCATAAATTCCTTCAATCTTAAAATTTTTTTTAAATTTTTATATATATCTTCATATTTTATTTTTTTTTCCAAAAAAAGATCTACCAAGCAATCATTTGCACTTACAAGAACTGTTTCAAATAAACTTATATTGTTAGGTATCATTTTAAGAAATTTAACGGCTGGAAATTTTAATGAATTAACGTTTGATAAGTTTAAATCATTAATAATTTTTAAATCAATTTTTTTACTTTTAAATTTTTTTGTAGAATCGTCATAAAAAAGTGAATTAAAAATTGGTATCACCATGCTTGTATCGTGAATTAACAATTTAGAAGTACCGTCATGAAATTTAACAATAGAGTGTAAATAAGATTTTGGATGTATCAGAATTTTAAACTTAGATATAGGTAATTTGAAAATTCTCTGAGCTTCAATAACTTCAAAAACTTTATTCATCAATGTCGAAGAATCAACTGAAATTTTTTTTCCCATTTTCCAGTTCGGGTGTTTGATTGCTTTTTCTACTGATATGTTTTTGAACTGTGACATTGGAAGTTTTAAAAAAGGTCCACCTGAAGCTGTTATATAAATGGTATCAATTTCTGTGTCTTTATTATTTCTTATTAATGACTGTATAGAGAAATGTTCTAAATCTATAGGAATAAATTTAACATTATATTTTATAATTTCTTTTTGTATCAAATTCCATGCGCATATTATTGACTCTTTATTAGCAATAGCTAAATTTTTAGTGATTTTAATCATCTCAATTAGCGGTTCTAAGCCTGGCATTCCACTTATAGCGCACATCGTATAGTCAGCTTTGTATTTTTGATTTTTTAAAAAATCCTTAACAGAGTTAAAAATTTTAATATTTTTATTTTTGTTTATAATTTTTGCTTTAAAGAAATTTTCTTTATCAAAAACCACAATGTTTTTACATTTAAGTTTTTTTGCTTGTGATAGTAATTTTATATAATTTTTATTTGCCGTAAGTAAAATAACTTCAAAAATTTTTTTATTCTTTAAAAGAATTTTGATTGTAGTCAATCCTATAGACCCAGTAGATCCTAAAATGACTATTTTTTTTTTCATATCAAAATAAAAATCTACTTAAAAAAGATTCCGAAAGGCAAAGCAAAGATTATACCATCAACTCTATCTAAAAAACCACCATGTCCTGGAAGAATATTACTTGTATCTTTAACGTTTGCTTTTCGTTTTAAAAACGAAATAAACAAATCACCAATTTGTGAAATAAATGAAACAAAAACTGTAAAAAATAACACTTTCATAAACTCATAGTTTTCAAAATTTTTATTAAAAATAAATATTAATGATATAGAAAAAAAGAAGGCTCCAATTACACCTGTGATTGTTTTTTTAGGGCTAATTTTTGTTAACTTTACACCTTTAAAAAATCTTCCAAACGCCATACCACCAATATCAGATGTGATTGCTACAAGAAATGAATAAATTGTAAAAAACTTATAATCATTTTCTTTTGAAAAGATAAGAACAATCATAAATGACAATAAACAAAGATAAATTAAGGATATTCCTTTAAAAAATAATTTAAATATTTTATTTTTTAAATTGTCTTTGGGGAAAATTTTTAATATTAATCCAAAAAACTCCACCCATACAATTAAGGAAATAATAATTAAAGCTATTATTAAAACATAACTGTAAATATACATTAAAATCATAAGTATAAATAAAAATAAGGATGTAATTATTCTTTTTTTTAATTCAATCATATTAAACCGAACCAAAATTTCTTTTTAATAGTTTAAATTTATTAAGAATCTTTTTATAATCATTGATATTAAATTCTGGCCAAAGTTTCTTTATAAAAAAAATCTCTGTATATGCTATTTGCCATAATAGAAAATTACTAAGTCTATTAGTATTTCCTGTTCTAATTAGTATTTCAGGATTTGGCATATTTTTTGTATACATGTTGTCTTCAATATTTTTCTCTGTAATAAGCTTTTTTCTTTTTAACAAATTTTTACAAGAATTAACTATTTCTTCTTTTGAACCATAATTTAGTGCTAAATTAATTTGAAGTTTTTTGTTACTTGATGTTTTTTTTTCAGAATCTTTAATAATTTTTTGAAGTTGAAATGAAAATTTTTTTTTATTACCAATTATATTTAGCTTAATACCATTTTGAATTAAATTTTTTGTTTTTTTTAGTAAAAAATTCTCTAAAATTTTAAATAAAAAATCAATTTCTTTTTTAGGTCTTTTCCAATTTTCAGTGGAAAAAGTGTAGAGCGTTAGATAGTTAATTTTTTGTTTTAGACTTTCTTTAATTATATCTTCTATAGCTTTTAAACCCTCTATATGACCTTTATTTCTTGAACCTTTATTTTTAATACCCCATCTTCCGTTTCCATCCATGATGATGGCAACATGTTTAACTGGGTTCATATGGTCATTATTTCTTTTTCTTTAACTTCGACTTTAGTATCTATAGTTTTAATGTGCTCATCAGTAAATGTTTGTACTAATTTCTCATTTATTTTTTCATCATCTTCACTAATTGCCTTGTCTTTAACTAAGCTTTTTAAATCATCATTAGCTTCTCTTCTAATATTTCTAATTGAAATTTTACACTTTTCACCCATAGATTTAATTAATTTTTTAATCTCCATTCTTCTCTCTTCATTTAAATCTGGGACAGGTAACCTAATTAATTGACCCTCAATTTGAGGATTTAAACCTAATTCTGATTTTTTTATTGCAGTATCTACAAGTGGGACATTATTAAGGTCCCAAACTTGGATATTGATTGTTCTAGCGTCAGGAGTTGTTATGCTTGAAACTTGGTTTAATGGCATTGCTTGCCCATAAACATCAACTTTAACAAGGTCTAACATTGAGGCATTTGCCCTACCAGTTCTTAGTGAGGTTAATTCTTTTTGAAACACTTCAATGGTTTTATCCATCTTCTGACTGTATGTTTTGTCATTAAACATTTATTCACCTATTTTAATTCTAAAAAAATCATTAATCTTCAGATCAGATATATTAAGTTCTTTTATAATATCTTGCACTTTCTTTTTAGGCTCCATAACCCAGGCTTGTGTTAACAAAGCATTTTCTTCTTTAAATTTATTCATTTTACCTAAACTAATTTTTTGTGCAATCTCTTCAGGTTTTCCTGAGTTTTTTAACTCTTCTGTAACAATATCTTGCTCCTTTTGAAGAAGATCTTTATCAATCAAATCTGAACTCAATGCTAATGGATTTGACGCTGCAATATGCATTGAAAGTTGTTTGCCAAAAGTTTTAGCTAAGTCACTTTCATCTGATGTCTCAAGTGAAGCTATAACTGATAATTTAGACAGATTATCTTTTACTACAGTGTGCAAATAATTAAAATTTTTGGTACCTGTTTGGTTAAATGTCTTAGCTTTACCAACTGTTATCTTTTCACCCATTTTTGCAATTAATGCTACTAGACTATCTTCAACCGTTTCACCATTACCCATTTTTGATTTATTAAGCTTTTCTAAATCAGATGAATTTTGATTATTCAATTCACTTAGTTCTTTTGCGAAGGATACAAAATCATCATTCTTAGCAACAAAATCTGTCTCACAGTTAATTTCAATAACAGATATTTTGCTTTCATCTCCAGAGGTTGCGATAACACCTTCTTTAGCATCTCTTGACATTTTCTTTGAAGCTTTAGAAATTCCTTTAACCCTTAAGATTTCTACTGCTTTATCTAAATCACCACCAGATTCTTTAACTGCCAAGTTACAATCTTTAAATCCAGCACCAGTTGCTTCACGTAATTGTTTTACTTTTTCTAAATCACTCATATTAATTCAACTTTTCTTTATCTTTTTTTGAAAATTTAGCATCTAACTTCTCTCTATCAATCTCTTGAATAGTTTTTGAAGAAACTTCTTTTACTTTTGTCTCACCAACTTCAGGTTTTTCTTCAGATTTAGATGGAGCTGCTTTTTTTGCATTTTCAATAGTTTCTTTTACTAAATTACAATATAGATCAATCGCTCTTCTAGCATCGTCGTTACCAGGAATTGGATAGTCAATTCCATCAGGGTTAGAATTACTGTCAAGTATAGCACAAATTGGAATACCTAATCTAGATGCTTCAGCAATAGCTAAAGATTCATAATTTGTATCAATAATAAAAACTAGATCTGGAACTTTTTTCATTTCTGCAATTCCACCTAGTGCTCTTTCTAATTTATCTTTTTTAACACTCATCTTTAATAGTTCTTTTTTTGTAAAGCCTCTATTTTCAGCAACAAGATCAGCCTCATATTTTTTCATTTTTTTAATTGATCCCGAAATTGTACCCCAGTTAGTTAACATTCCACCTAACCACCTGTAGTTTACAAAGTATTGTCCAGTTTCTTTTGCAACTTCAGCAATTGCTTCAGATGCTTGTTTTTTTGTAGACACAAAAAGAATTTTGCCGTTATTGGCTATCGTATTGTAGACTTTTTCCAAAGCTACATTGGTTAATTCTAATGTCTGTGTTAAATCAATAATGTGAATTGAATCTCTTTTTCCAAAAATGTATTTTTTCATTTTTGGATTCCACCTTAAAGTCTTATGACCTAAATGGACGCCTGCTTCTAATAGTTGTTGGATAGTTAGACTTGGTATTTTCATATTTATTCCCGGTTAAGCCACCACAGTAATTTCCATTTAAGGACCGGAGGTATAAAACCACAAACTGTGTGCGTGTTAATTAAATTTAAGAGCTGTTTACAAATTATTTATAGAACAAACAAGTCTTTTTTAATGAATAATGGTGGAAATATCATTGTTTTTGAGAATATTGATAGCTTTTCTGTCAATAAGACGCCTATTTTTTAGTTTAAAGATAATGTCATTGCTTTCATCGTTAATATTTAATGTTACCTCAGTTGTACCCTCCTCATCTACTAAATTCGATATTATATCAATGTCTTTAATTGACTTGATGTTAAATACAATTTCATTAACAGGTTTATTAAAGAGATCTTTAAGGGATGTTATTTTTTGAACATTTATTCTTTTAGATTTGCTCTCATCTTTAGAAATGGTTTTGATCAAGGTTATAATTAAGGAACTACCCTCAACTAAAACCTCTCTATTTAATTCTAAAATATCAGAAAAAATAAAGAGCTCAAAAACACTAGTTAAATCAGTAAACTTAATAACACCATACGAATTACCTTTTGCGGTTTTTCTTTCAGTGATCTTTAAAAGTGTAGCTGCAATATTTGCATCTTTTATATTATCGTCTAGATTAAATTTTGCATAATCAACTATTTTGTAGTCATCAAAAATTTCTTTAAATTGATTTAAAGGATGGTCGGATATAAAAAAACCTATAGCTTCGAATTCTCTTGATAATCGATCTTCAAACTTCCAATCTTCCATGTTAAGAACTATTTCATTGTCTTGTTCCTCATCAGAACTAAAAAGATCAATTTGATTTGCTGCTTTATTTTCATAAATATTTTTTGTCTTTAAAATAAAATTTGGAATTGAATTAAATAATGCTTGTCTATTGTTATCTATATTGTCAAAAGCTCCTGCTTTAACTAAACCCTCTAATTGGAGCTTATTAATATCTTTAGGGTTAACTCTATTTAAAAAATCATTTATAGATTTAAATTCACCATTTTCTCTTCTTTCTTTAACAACGTTTGAAATTGCTTCGTAACCGACACTTTTAATTCCACCAAGTGCGTAATAAAAATTATTTTCATCAAATTGAAAGTCTGCAAAACACTTGTTAATATCGGGTCGTATAACTTTGATGTTAATTCTTTTAAGCTCTTCGTGAAATTCACCTAATTTATTTTGGTTTGAAATATCCATTGTCATGGATGCAGCAAAAAACTCTTTAGGATAATAAGTTTTTAAAAATGCTGTTTGATAAGAAATTATAGCATAAGCAGCTGCGTGACTTTTATTAAACCCATATTCGGCAAATGGTTCTATTTTTAGAAATATGCTTGCTGCAACATCTTTGCTAATTCCATTTTTAAGAGCGCCAGCAATAAATCCTTGTTTCTGCTTTTCTAGTTCAGCTCTTTTTTTTTTACCCATAGCTCTTCTTAAAATATCAGCTTCACCTGCGGTAAAACCTGAGAGCTTTTGTGCAATTTGCATAACCTGCTCTTGATAAATAATAACCCCATATGTAGGTTTTAAAATATCCTCCAGTAGTGGATGCAAGTAATCAGGCGTTTGTCTTCCATGCTTGCAGTCATTGTAAACTGGTATGTTACTCATGGGTCCTGGACGATAAAGAGCCACTAGTGCAATAATATCCTCAATATGGTTGGGTTTCATTTGTAATAATGCTTCACGCATACCAGCACTCTCAACCTGGAATAATCCAACGGTATTACCAAAAGACAAAAGTTCAAAAACTTTTTTATCATCAAAATCAATATCTTCAATTTTAAAATCTTTAACTTTTTTATTAATCAACTTTTGCGTTCTATTAATTACCGTTAAAGTTTTTAATCCTAAAAAATCAAACTTAATTAAGCCAGCATTTTCTGCTGAGTACATATCAAATTGCGTAGAAGGTAATAATAAATCTGCAGATGCATCTTTATACAAAGGCACAACTTCAGTTAATTTTCTATCCGCAATTACAACACCAGCTGCATGAGTTGCTACATTTCTATTCAAACCTTCTAATTTCAAAGAAAGATCAGTTAATTTTTTTACACGAGGATCTTCACTAACTAATTTTTGAAGTCTTGGTTCGCTGTTAATACACTCCATTAAGCTTTGAGGTCTTGAGGGATCAAAAGGTATCATTTTTGAAATACTATCAACAAAACCATATGGTAAACCTAATACTCTACCAACATCTCTAATAACCATTCTTGCTTTTAATTTTCCAAAGGTAATTATATGGGCAACGCTATCTTTATATTTTGTAGTTAAATATTTAAAAACAAGATCTCTTTTTTCCTCACAAAAATCTATATCAAAATCAGGCATTGACACACGGTCAGGATTTAAAAATCTTTCAAATATTAGATTAAATTTAATTGGGTCAACATCTGTAATAGATAGACACCAAGCAACAAGTGAGCCTGCTCCAGATCCTCTACCTGGTCCTACTGGAATATCATTACTCTTAGCCCATTTAATGTAGTCAGATACAATCAAAAAATAACTAGGATATTTCATTTCAATTATGATCTTTAACTCATGATCTAGTCTATCTTTATATTTCAAAAATTTATCATCAGCTTCTAAGTTATTTTCTTCAATTTTAAAAACTTTAAGAAATTTTTCTTTCAATCCATCTAATGAATCTTTTTTAAGTATTTCATCAGCACTACCTCCTTTTTCGGAACTAATATTTGGAAGTACAGGTTTGGAAAATTGTGGTCTAAAATTACATTTAAATGGCAAATTGAAGTTATTTTCTAAAGCTTCCGGAAGATCAGAAAATAGTTTTGACATTTCTTCATTCGATTTAAAGTAATGCTGGTTACTATATTTAATTCTATTCTTTTCATTAACATAAGTTTTAGAACCAATGCAAGTTAACGCATCATGAGCTTCGTGCATGTCAGGTGTTAAATAATAAACTTCATTAGTAGCAATAATTGGTATTTTAATTTTTAAAGATTGTTCTAAGTTAAATTTTTCAAAGGCAATTTCATTTTGATCACCGTGCCTTTGGATTTCTAAATAAAAGTTATCATTAAATTTTGATGATAGGCTCTTATAAAGTTTTGATATTTCATCTAAACGACCTTTTTCAAATAATTTACCAAATAAACCTTGAATAGTTCCAGAAAGTAAGGACACCCCCTCCATATCAATTAAAAGTTCCTTAATATCTAAATGAGGATCGGATAAGGCATCATTTTCAAGGTAAGACCTTGAGGAGAGTTCTATAATTCTCTTATATCCAGTTTCGTTAAGAGCAATCAAGGGTAATAACCCTGTTGTGTCTTCAAATCTAAAATAAATTTGAGTACCAATAATTGGCTGTGTGCCAACTTTAGAAATATTTTCAGCAAACTCCAGTGCACCACATAAATTAGATGTATCAGATAGACCCAAACAAGTTATTTTTTTTTCTTTACAAAAATCTTTTAAATTATCAATTTTAATAGCACCTTCACAAATTGAATACTGTGTGTGAATTTTTAAGTGATTAAAGTTTTGATTATTTAATTCTGGCATTGATAGCTCTTATATTACCATCAATCATTTCTAGTTTGCAATCAGCCATATTAGCAAAAAATCTATTGTGAGTTGCATAGATTATTAATCTATTTTTATTTTTTAAATTATACAAAACATTAAAAACCTCTTTGGCGGTAGTATGATCTAGACTGCCAGTAGGCTCATCTGCTAATATAATTTCAGGCTCATTAATAAGTGCTCTAGCCATTGCAATTCTTTGCATTTCACCCCCTGATAACTCAGAAGGAAAATGCGACTCACGTGATGAAAGACCCATTGTTTTTATAATTTCTTTTGCTCGATAAATTGAATTTTTTTTGTCATTGGTTAAAGCTAAACCAGCTAAATAGACATTCTCTAACGCAGTAAAATCTGGAAGTAAATTATTTTGTTGATAGATAATACCAATTTTACTTGATCTGATTTTATCATTTTTTGAATTATTGTTAAAGTTCACTTGTACACCACCAATTGACAAAGAGCCTGCAGTAGGTTTATCTATCATTGATAAAACATTTAGTAATGTAGATTTTCCCGATCCAGATGGACCCACTAGAGAATAAATCTTACCTTTTACAAAAGAATAATTGATTTTTTTTAAAACATTTATTTTTCGATTGTTAGAAAAAAATTTTGATATGTTCTTTAGTGATATTAAATTATTCATACTTAAGTCCTTTAACTGGATCTAATTTTGAAGCTTTTATTGCAGGAAAAATTGAAACAATAATTGTTATAAAGATCGAACAAAGAGAAATAATAAAAATTGAGGTTGGGTTGATTTCTGAAGGCATAGTGCTTAAAAAATAAATCTCCTCAGGAAACAGACTAATATTAAATATATTGCTTAAAAACTCTCTCAAGTTTTCTATATATAAAGAGAATATTACACCTAAAAAAATTCCAAAGAATGTTGCTGTAGTTCCAATAATAACTCCAACAAGAAAAAATATCTTAACAATGGATTTATTTAAGACACCGATAGACTTTAGTATAGCTATATCTCTTGTTTTATTTTTAACCAGAATTGTAAGCCCAGAAATAATATTAAAAGCAGCTACTATAATAATTAAAGATAAGATTATAAACATTACATTTCTTTCAACCTTTAATGCGGAAAACAATGAACTATTCATATCAGCCCAACTATATACAAATTCATTTTTGAATATTTTTTGAATTTTATTTTTTTCTTCTTCAATATTAGATGGGTTATTCAAGTAAATTTCTAGGTTACGCTTTTCTTTTTTAAGATTAAAAAAGTTTTCCAGTGTGTTTAAATTTATGAAAGCTATGTTGGCATCAAAATCAGATAAACCACTATCAAAGATTGAACTAATAATAAAAGTTTCTTGTCTAGGTAGGCTTCCTATAATCGTTTCTATGCCTACTGGAGACAAAATTGATACTTTATCACCCACACCAAGATCTAAATTAAAACTTAATTCTTTACCTATTGATATCGAATTCTTTGATAATTGGTTTGATTTACCAATTAAGTTTCCTTTTTTTACAACATCAAGTTTTAGAAAGTTTTCACTGCTGTAACCTCTTAAAATTAGGCCTTTAGTGTAGTCTTTGCTAATGACAATTGCCTCACCAGTATTACTAAGTATTAATTCTTCTGAAATTAATTTTAAATTTTCATTATCTAATTGTTCTAGACTAATAGGACTCTCATATGGTTTAACAGTAACATGAGCATTAAATCCTACAATCTTATTAATTAACTCGGTTCTAAAACCATTCATAACAGACATCACGATAATTAACACTGCAACTCCTAAGCTAATTCCGATAAATGAAAAAATAGAAATTATATTTAAAAAACCATCTTTTTTTCTGGTTTTTAGATATCTAAGTGTAATTTCTTTTTCTAATGCAGAAATCAATTTTTTAATTTTTGTTCAGTTAAAATTTGAGTTATTTGATCTATGGTTAAACTTTTAGGATCTTTTCCAATTTCTTTAAACTCTAATAAATCACCATCTGATTTTTTTCCTAAAATTACTTGATAAGGTACACCTATCAAATTAAATTTTTTAATTTTTGATGAAAGATTTTCATCCATATCATCAATAATTGTGTCAATATTTTTACTTTCAAAATGTTTAAAAAGTTTATTTGCTTTGTCTAATGCCGATGTATCATTTTTATTAATCATTGGTATTATGGCAAGCTCATATGGTGCCACAGAGAATGGCCATTTCATTATTTCTTCTTTTTCATCATATTTTGCTTCTATAATTGCACCAACTAGTCTTGATACACCAATTCCATAAGATCCCATTTTAACAAAATCTTTTTTACCACCCGGAAGATCTACAGCTGCATTTAAAGCTTTTGAATACTTATCTCCAAAATAAAAAATGTGACCTACTTCTATACCTTTTGTAATAAGTCTATTTTCTTCTGAAACTTTTTCTTCAAATTCATCTTTATTAAATTTTTCATCAGCTACAGCATAATATTGTTCATATTTTTTTCTTAGGTCTTGTAAGGATTGTCTATTCATTACAGATCCCTCACTGTCTAAATCAAAAACTCTTTTATCAGTAAAAATCTTACTTTCACCAGTCTCTGCTAAAATAATAAATTCATGGGAAAGGTTTCCACCAATTGGTCCCGTATCAGCTGCCATTGGTATTGCTGAAAGTTCCAATCTTTTAAATGTTTTTAAATATGAAAAAAAGAATTTATCATATGAGAAAGCAGCATCTTCATCATTTACATCAAAAGAATATGCATCCTTCATGTAAAACTCTCTACCTCTCATAATTCCAAATCTCGGTCTAACTTCGTCTCTAAATTTCCATTGTATGTGGTACAATAATTGAGGTAATGATTTATAAGATTTAACACTAGATCTAAATATATCGGTAACCAGCTCTTCATTTGTTGGTCCATAAAGCATCTCTCTACCTTGTCTATCTTTAATACGAAGCATTTCATCTCCATAATCATCATAACGACCACTTTCTTTCCAAATATCACTAGGTTGGATAGTTGGCATAAGTATTTCTTGAGCACCAATTTTATTCTGTTCTTCTCTAACTATTTGTTCAATTTTTTTCATCACTTTAAAACCCAATGGTAACCAAGAATAAATACCCGCAGAAGATTGCTTTATCATTCCTACCCTGAGCATTAATTGATGTGATTTAATTTTTGCTTCTGATGGGTTGTTTTTTAATATTGGTATGAATGATTTTGAAATGTACATTTTTAGCTAATTATATATCTTAAATTTAAATATTCATATTTTATCAATAAATAAATTATCACGAAAATAACAGTTGTAATACCAGTACAATAGATAAATTTTTTTAACATTTTAGGATTTTCTGGAGAACCAGCATCTTCACCTTCAATTTTGACAGATTTTAGTCTATTTACATCAATTGGAAGAATTGTAAAAAAAACTATCCACCAGATTATGATGTAGATTATAGCAAGGCCTGTTGCGCTCATCTAGATTCTTACTAGATTGATATTTATAAATGGTCTTTTACCAGTCAATTCTTTAGCACATTTTCTACATGTAATTTTTAATGCATCAATTAAATTATATTCTTGTTTTTTGCTTTTTATAGAAAAGGCTCTAGTTGTTTTTTCTATTGCCTCTTCTAATTCATAGATGAATTCATCAGCATCATAAACAGGCAACCCTCTAAAGGTTAATACAGGTCTTTTATGAATATTACCTTTAGGTGTAATTAAAATTGTCACTTCCATATATCCGTTAGCAGCTATATTTTTTCTATCTTTAATTGATTGAGCATCTTCCTCGACACTCATATTTCCATCTAAATAAAGTCTACCACTTGGAGCTTTATCAAAAACATGTGGTTTACCTGGAGCTAATTTTACAATATCCCCATTTTCTACTTGAACAGGGTGTGGAACTTTCATTTCATGTGCGAATTTCATATGTTCAATCATATGTCTGTGTTCTCCATGAACAGGGACTGCACATTGAGGTTTAACCCAATCATACATTTCTCTTAGATCGTCTCTATTTGGGTGGCCAGAAACATGAACAAATTCACTTTCCTCTGAAATAACTTCAATACCATCCCTAACTAATTGATTTTGTAATTTGTATAATTTTTTTTCATTACCTGGAATAATTTTAGATGAAAAAATAACAGCATCATCTTTTTCGATGAATACATCTGGATGAGTATAGCTTGAAATTCTCATTAGTGCTGCCATAGGCTCACCCTGACTACCAGTACAAAGGTAAACTATTTTTTCCCTAGAAATTTTTTTTGCTTCACGTGCATCAATAGGTTCAATAACATTTTTTAAGTAACCACATTGTCTTGCAGCTTTAAATATTCTATGCATAGATCTTCCTACTAGGGATATTTGTCTACCAGTTTTTTCTGCACAATAGAAAGCTGTTTCCATACGTGCAACATTTGATGCAAAAGAAGCCATAACTATTCTTTTTTTAAGACTACCCATAATATTTAATAAACTTTTTCTAACATCTAGCTCTGAACCAGCTTTTCCCATACTAAATACATTTGTTGAATCACAAACCATAGCAAGGACACCTTCTTTACCAATTTCTTTAAGTCTGTCAGAATTAATCTTTTCACCTATCAATGGTTCAGGGTCAATCTTCCAATCACCTGTGTGTAGTATTACACCTGCTGGTGTTTCAATTCTAAGACCATTAGGTTCAAGAATTGAGTGGGTTAATGTGATATACTCTATTTTAAAAGGATCTAAATCTACTGTTCCATTTAATTGGACTATTTTTAGATAATTAGTTGCATCAATATTCTTTTCTTTGAGTTTTTCTTTTATTAAAATTGCAGTAAATGGAGTTGCAAAAATTTTGCATTTTAATTGAGGCCAAAGATGTGCAATTGCACCTATATGATCTTCATGTGCATGAGTTAAAATAATTCCTAAAAGGTCTTCTTTTTTATCTACAATAAATCCAGGGTCTGGGTAAATCAAATCAATTCCCGGTAAGGTGTCATCAGCAAATGTAACCCCTATATCAACCATGATCCATTTATGTTCACCAGGTTTTCCATAGGCAAACAGGTTCATATTCATGCCAATTTCTCCTGAGCCCCCTAAAGGGCAAAATAATAGTTCATCTTTCATATTTATTTAATTAAAGTGGTGGCTCTGATTAGGCCGTTAATTGTAATGTCTTTATTTAATGTTACTTTCGTTTTTGTTGAATTTTTGAATAAATTAGAAAATCCTCCAGTAATAATTATTTTAAAGGATATCTTGGTCTCTTTCTTAATTAAATTAACAATATTGTCAATTAAACCCTCATAACCCCAAAAAAAACCAGCTCTCACTGCACTAATAGTATTTAAACCAATGACTTTATTTGTTTTTTTTAAACTAATTTTTGGAATTTGCGTTGCCTTATCAGTCAACGTATCAAGTGAAAGCTTAACTCCAGGTGCAATAACACCACCATGATAGGTGTTTTTAATCAAAACATCAAACGTTGTAGCGGTCCCAAAATCTAAAATTATAAAATTATCCTTGTTATTAATAACGCTAATAGCGTTTGCCAATCTATCTGAACCAATTTGTTTATAGTTAACCTTAATCTTAATCAATTTATTTAACTTAAGTTTCTTAAGCTCGTGACACTTAATTTTATAAGTTTTATTAAAAAAGTTTTTGATTTTATCAAATGATTTCGGTACTACACTGCAAAATAAACATTTATTAATTGATTTGTCTTTTAACCCTAGACCAAATAAAGACTTATTAAGTAGAGAATGACTTATTTTTTTTGTTGATAAAGTAACTCTTTTAATAATGGTATTTTTAGAGTTTACCAAACAAATTTTTGTCTCTGTATTTCCTATATCACCAACAATAATCATTTTAAATTTCTATCTAAGTTTTTTATATTAAATTTAGGAAACATTGGAATAAAAGTTTCATAAATTTTTTTTAGCTTTAAAGCAGCATTATTAGGGGTAATTTTGATACCAGTTAAGTCAAAAAGGTTTGTGGTTAAATAATCTTTTATAGCTGGACTCTTAATTAAATTTATACCCACTCCAATAACAATAAATTTTTTACCAGACTTGGTTAATATTTCCTGCAAGATACCTGAAATTTTCATTTTTTTTATCAACAAATCATTTGGTTTTTTAATTGTAATTTTACCATTATAAAAATTTGATAATAACTTTTTAACTAAAAGACAGTTAACTTTTGTCAAATTTTTTAATGATAATTGGACTTTGTTAATTTGAAAAAAAACACTAATAAACAAATTTCCCTTAAAAGAAGTCCATTTTTTTCCATATTGACCCCTTCCCTTTTTTTGTCTATCAGCAATTACAATTCCTGATTTGTTATTGGTATTTTTAATTATTTGTATAGCTAGATCGTTTGTACTATTTACAATTTTAAAATTGAACTTTTTTAATTTCATTAAATGATATTAATTCTAGATACAATTTCCACCAATTTGCTTGGAAAAATAAAGTATAAGAGAATTAATAAAGTTGAAAAGGTTAACGATCCTTTTAACCAAATATTATGATCTGTATCGTAACCTTCCTTTTCTTTATCAAAGTAAATAACCTTGATTATTTTTAGATAGTAGAATGCAGCTATTACTGTTGATAAGAGACCTACAATAGCCAAAAAATACATCGACTGCTCTATAACAGCCTTAAAGATATAAAATTTTGCAAAAAAGCCAGCTAATGGAGGAATTCCTGCCAATGAAAAAAGGATAGCTAGTAACGATAAAGATAAAATTGGATGTTTTTTTGATAACCCTGATAAATCATCAATAGTCTCGTAGTACACATCATTTCTCTTCAACATCAATAGACAACTAAAAAAAGCAAGATTCATAACCAAGTATATCGACATGTATACAATAGAGCTTTGAATACCTTCGTTTGAACCGGTAGACAAACCAGCTAATGCATAACCCATATGGCCAATTGAACTATATGCAATCAACCTTTTGAGATTATTTTGACCAATTGCAGCAATAGCTCCAAAGATCATAGACGCAATTGATAAAAAAATTAATATAGGTTGCCATTGATCGATCATATTAACGAAAGGAACATATAAAAATCTTATGAATACCGTAAGTGCAGCAACTTTTGGCACAATTGCAAAAAATAATGTGACAGCAGTAGGAGAACCTTCATATACATCTGGTGCCCACATGTGAAATGGTACAGCTGATATCTTAAATGCTAAACCAACAAGTATAAAAACAATTCCAAAAGTTAAACCATAATGAGAGGAGTTCATCGTATCACCAATAATATTAAAGTTAGTTGATCCTGAAAACCCATAAATTAAAGAACATCCATATAATAATAATCCTGATGATAAAGCGCTTAAAACAAAATATTTCAATCCAGATTTAGATGACTTTAATTGATCTCGATTAAATGATGCCAAAACATATAAAGCTAAAGATTGCAACTCAAGACCTATATAAAAAACCATCAGATCATTTGAACTGATCATTACCATCATACCTAAAATTGAAGAAAGGATCAAAACAGGATACTCTATTAAAAAAATCTTAAATATTTTTAAATATCTTGTTGAAATAGATAAAACAAATGCACCTCCTAAAATAGTAAGTATTTTCATAAATGAAGAAAGATTATCCACAGTGTAGCCATATTCAAATAGTGAAATATTTTGATCTAATGGATTATTAAAAATTAAAATACCAGTAATCAGTAAAGAACCTACTGCAAGATTATGAACAATATTTGAGCTATTTTTTTTGTACACACCCAAGAAGCAATAAAAACATTATAGACAAAGAAATAAAAATTTCAGGTAGTATAAAGTTTAAGTTATCCATCAATTTTGTACCTCAGTAATATTTATGTTTAAGTTAAAATTGTACATCTCAATTAAATTTTTTACAGAAATTTCAATTGTATTAAAAAGAGGTTCTGGATAAATCCAAAAAATAAAACTGGTATTGCTAAACACCACAAAATAAATTTTTCTGAATCATCAAGATCAGGCATTTTTAAAAGTTCTTTATTTTTAACTTCTCCAAATACAACTCTACTATATAGCCACAACATGTATGCGGCGCCAAAAATAACACCCAAACTTGCTATAACTGCCACTAAAAAGTTATCCTTGAATGCGCCCATCAATATTAAAAATTCACCTATAAAACCACTGGTACCAGGTAAACCTAATGCGGCTAGAGTGAAAAGCATAAATAATATTGAATATTTTGGCATAATTGAAACTAAGCCACCATAAGTTGCTATTAACCTAGAGTGCATACGGTCATAAATAACTCCAACACACAAAAACAATGCTGCCGAAACTAAACCATGACTTATCATTTGGACTATGCTTCCTTCAATTCCTTGCTGAGTAATTGTAAAAATACCCAATGTAACAAAGCCCATATGTGCAACTGAAGAATATGCTATTAACTTTTTCATATCTTCTTGCATCAAAGCGACAAGAGATGTGTACACAATTGCAATCAAGCTCAAAGTGTAAACTAGTGGTGTAAACAATTCAGAAGCTACTGGAAATAGTCCTAAAGAAAACCTAATGAAACCATACCCAGCCATTTTAAGTAATATAGCTGCAAGTAAAACAGAGCCAGCAGTTGGAGCTTCAACGTGTGCATCGGGCAACCAAGTGTGTACAGGCCACATTGGTGTTTTGACAGCAAAAGAACTAAAAAATGCTAACCATAATAAATTTTGATATTTAGTGTCTATACCAAGTTCGTAGAGCTGTGTTATATCTGTGGTTCCTGATATCCAGTAGATCGAAATTATAGCAATTAACATTAAAACAGAACCCAGCAAAGTGTATAAGAAAAATTTAAATGCTGAATATACTCTTCTGGTTCCCCCCCATATTCCAATTATTAAAAACATAGGTATCAACCCAGCTTCAAAAAATAAATAAAATATAACAAGGTCAAGGGAACAGAAAACTCCGATCATTAAACTTTCCATTACTAAGATAGCAATTAAAAAATCTCTTAGTCTGTCTTTAATTGTATTGTTTACTGAGATTATGCAAAGTGGAGTTATCAGTGAAGTTAGAACAATAAATAAAATCGATATTCCGTCAATACCTACTTTGTAATTAATAAATCCTTTTAACCATTCTCTATCTTCGACAAATTGAAAATTAGATGTAGTTGGATCGAACAGATACCAAAGATATATAGAAATTAAAAAGTTAACAAATGAAGTAAATAAAGCAACATATTTTCCTGTATTAGAATTTTTATCTTTTGAAAATAATAAAAATAAAGACCCAATTATAGGTAGTAAAATTAAAGATGATAAAATTGGAAAGTTCATTATTTCAAAATCAAAAATGTTAATAATGCAGAAAATCCTAATAATATCATAAATGCATACTGATAGACAAATCCACTTTGAAACTTGCTTGCTTTTATAGATAAACTCTTAATTAATGAAGAAACTCCGTCAGGTCCAAATTTATCAATAATTTTAACATCAACTACCTTCCAAAAAAATAGACCTAATTTTTTTGAAAATTTAATGAATAAAACATTATAAAGTTCGTCAAAATACCATTTATTTATTAAAAAATTATGTAATGGCTTATTAGATTTCAGCAATTTGATGTGTAAAATTTTTATTTTTTACAAATAAATAATAAGCAATTGGAATAGAGGTTAATACAAGTACTGGTGTCATTAAAAGAAACCATAGTGGAGGGTGTTCCGTGCTTAATGGATTTAAAAATTTAATTGAATCACCCCAAAAACTATTTTCACCACTATGACCAATAAATAAATCTTTAAATAAGAAACCAGCAAAGATAGCTCCAATAGCAAGTATAAATAAAGGTAAAAGCATTACCAATGGAGATTCGTGCATTTCATTAATATTGGTTTTTTTATTATTATAGTCTCCATGAAATGTTTTAAAAATTAACCTCCATGAATAAATTGACGTTAAAACTGCAGTCAAAATTCCTATTCCTGCTGCATAATATCCAGTTGTATTTCCCTTGAGATACGCAAATTCTATAATTGCATCTTTAGAATAAAAACCAGATAAAAATGGAAACCCAGTAAGAGCCAATGTTCCTATAATCATAAATACATAAGTGTATGGAAGTTTTTTATAAACACCTCCCATTTGGTTAATATTTTGCTCATCTTTAAATGAGTGAATTACAGAGCCAGATCCTAAAAAAAGTAAAGCTTTAAAAAAGGCATGAGTAAATAAATGAAGCATTGCAACATTATAAGCACCCACTCCTGCAGCAAAAAACATATAGCCTAGTTGACTACAAGTTGAATAAGCGATTATTTTTTTAATATCAGTTTGTACTAAAGCTACTGTTGCTGCAAAAAAAGCAGTAGTCATTCCAACAATTGTAATTATATTGAGTGTAAGAGGCGAATATTCAAAAATTGGAGAGCATCTTACAACTAAAAAAACGCCAGCAGTAACCATTGTAGCTGCATGAATTAAAGCTGAAACAGGTGTGGGCCCTTCCATTGCATCTGGTAACCAAGTGTGTAAGAAAATTTGTGCTGATTTACCCATGGCCCCTATAAATAAAAGAATACAAATTAGATCAATGGCCTCGACGTGTAATCCTAAAAATAATAAGTTCTTTATCAACAATTTGTGGGATTTGCTGAAATACTTCAGAGTAATTAACCGTGCCAAATAGGTAAAAAATTAAAAAATATTCCTAAGGCGAATCCAAAATCACCCACTCTATTTACCACAAAAGCTTTTATAGCTGCAGCATTAGCTGAATCTTTCTTAAACCAAAAGCCAATTAAAAAATAAGAACAAAGACCTACCCCTTCCCATCCAAAAAATAACTGAAGGAAATTGTCAGCTGTAACCAACGTTAACATTGCAAATGTAAAAAGAGAAAATAGGCCATAAATCTTGGTTTATGTGGATCGTGAGACATATAACCAATTGAATAAATGTGCACTAGTGCAGAAACTAGAGTTACAACAACGAGCATAACCGAGGATAACGCGTCGACTTTAATAGACCAATTCACATCAAGCGTTCCTAGAATTAATCCAAGTTGCTATAACTACATTGTTTGCATAACCGTTAACAATGACTTGATAAAATAATACAATTGAAGATAACAGTGCTGAAATCGAAACAAATATACTTGTTATTATCTCTGAATTTCTATCACCTATAAATTTGCCAAAGAAGCCAGATATAATTGATGCTAATAGTGGAAGAAATAATAATACAAATTCCATATTATCCCTTCAAACTATTTATATCTTCAACTCTAATTGTTGATGAGTTTCGATAATAAACGACGATTATAGCGAGACCTATGGCAGCTTCTGCAGCAGCTACAGTTAAAATAAAGAGTGTAAAAATTTGTCCTGTTATATCATTCAAAAATATAGAGAAAGCGACCAAGTTAATATTCACCGATAATAAGAATGAGCTCAATACTCATTAATATTACTATAATATTTTTTCTATTTAAAAATAATCCAACTATACCAATGGTAAATATTATCGCCCCCAAAGTAAGGTAATGACCCAAGCCTACATCAATCATCAGATTTAACCCCTTTATTACTTGGAACATCTATCAATTCTACACCATCAGATCTTTCTCTAGATATTTGGCTAAAATAACTTTGTCTTTTGACTCCAGATCTCTGCCTAAAAGTAAGAACAATAGCACCTATCATTGCAACTAATAAAATCATTCCACTTAACTGAAAGATGTGGATATAGTCAGTATACAAAACGTAACCAATGGCATGAGTATTGCTATATCTACTATCAATATTTAATGACATAGCTGAAACAAGATCTGGTTTATATTTCCATCCGCCAATAACAATAATTAGTTCAAAAAATATAATAATACTGATAATTAATCCAACAGGAATATGTTTTGAGCTCACTCTAGCACTGAACCATTGATTTTTCTGTTGGGCTACATTTAGCATCATAACTACAAACAAAAATAAAACAGCAACAGCACCCACATAAATGATCAACATAATCATTCCTAAAGAATTCAGCACCTATCATTATGAATAGGCATGAAATGCTTATGAAGTCTAAAATTAAAAAGAAAACTGAATGAACAGTATTTTTTGATACCGTTACCATTATAGCAGAAACGATTGCTATAAATGAAAAAGTATAAAAAAATATTGCGTGAGCTAACATAATTATCTGTGAGAGTTATCTGCTTTAATATTAGCTGCTAAAATATTTTCCCATCTATCACCATTATCGAGTAATTTATCTTTATTGTAATAAAGTTCTTCTCTAGTTTCTGTTGAGAATTCAAAATTAGGCCCTTGTACAATAGCATCTACTGGGCATAGACTCTTCACAAAGACCGCAGTAAATACACTTCATCATATCAATATCATACCTAGTAGTTTTTCTGCTGCCATCAGCTCTTTCTGAGGATTCAATTGTTATTGCTTGAGCTGGACAAACAGCTTCACATAATTTACATGCAATACATCTTTCTTCACCGTTGGGGTATCTTCTTAAGGCATGTTCCCCTCTAAATCTTGGGCTTATTTTTCCTTTTTCAAAAGGATAATTTATAGTTTTTTTAGATTTAAATATTTCTTTGATAGCAATGTTTAGGCCACCTAAAAAATCTAATAAAAAAATTGTTTTAAATATTCTTGAAATTTTCATAATTAATTCACTGGTAATAAGTTGAAGTAGAACAAATAGCTAGATGTTAGAACTACCCATGTTAATGATAATGGTAAAAATATTTTCCATCCAAGTCTCATTAGTTGATCATATCTGTATCTTGGTACGATAGCTTTAACCAAAGCAAACAAAACAAATAAGAATAATATTTTAAATATCATCCAAATTGCACCTGGAATTAAGCTGAATGGATAAAGGTCTATAGGTGATAGCCACCCACCTAAAAAATAGAATTGCTCCCATAGCACACATCAAAAGAATATTTGCATATTCTCCAAGCCAAAACATTGCATACATCATACCCGAATATTCTGTTTGATAACCCGCAACAAGCTCTGCTTCTGCTTCTGGTAAATCAAATGGTGGTCTATTTGTTTCTGCTAAAGCAGAAATAAAGAAAATAACAAACATTGGAAATAATGGAATTACAAACCATAAATTTTCTTGAGCCATAACTATGTCGTTCAAATTTAAAGAACCAACACAAAGTAAAACATTAATAATTATAACTCCAATTGACACTTCATAGGAAACCATTTGTGCAGCAGATCTAATGGCACCTAAAAAGGGGTATTTTGAATTTGAAGCCCATCCTCCCATAATAATTCCATAAACACCTAAAGACGAAACTGCAAATAAATAAAGGATACCCACATTGATATCTGCCAATACCTGAGTTGCACTGAAAGGAATAACAGCCCACGAAACTAAAGCCAAAGTCATAGTAACAATTGGTGCCAATATAAAAATAACTTTATTTGAACTTGATGGAATTATAACTTCTTTAAAAATATATTTTAATGCATCAGCTAAAGACTGAAGTAAACCAAAAGGTCCAACAACATTGGGTCCTTGTCTTTTTTGTACAAAGGCCCAAATTCGTCGGTCAAGCCACACAATCATAGCCACAGAAACTAAAACAGGTACCAGTAAAAATAATATTTTATAAGTTTGTGAAAAAATTATATTAAGATACTCCATGAATTAACCCTCTGTACCTGTAGATTTTAAATCTGTCTTTAAATTTCTACATTCAGACATAGTTTTTGAGGCCCTAGCTATTACGTTTGAATAATAATAATCACTATCTATTTTTATCACTTCATTTTGAAAAATTAACTCCTTAACTTTTGATGATGTCAAAGAGATATTTTTTTTAATATGTAGATTTATTTGGTTAATTAAACTGCTATCTAATTCATCTTTATCATTAAATAGTTTTCTATGATTTATGGATTCTGCAAGTTCATTTACTATCGCCCAATCCTCTTTTGCAAGTTCAGGTGGATAGGATGCTTTGTAAGCTTTTTGTAATTTGCCTTCTAAATTTGTAAAATAACCATTTTGTTCAGTATAGGCAGCACCAGGTAATATGATGTCTGCTATTTCTGCTCCTTTATCTCCATGAGAGCCTTGATAAATAATAAACTCATTTTTTTTCTCAAAATTGATAGTGTCTAAACCTAAAAGATAAACAATTTCAAACTTGTGAGCTTCCAAGTCTTTCAAAATTTCATTGTCACCATTATTTGTTTTGTATATCCCAAGATCAAATGCACCTACCGTAGATGCGTTTTCAGAAATAACATTTAACGCATTCCAATTAACAGAAAGTTTGTTATTTTTTTCTAAAAATTGTTTGATTGATTTAAAGATATATTTTGATGATTTACTTTTTAATGCAGATTGACCCATTATAACCATAGGTTTTTTTGCTTGTTTAATTAAATCAGATACCTCATGTTTACCTTCTATAATTTTTTTAACAGTTTCAGTATTTCCGTCTAGACACTGATATGGGAATGTCAAGTCACCCATTTCATTTAGAGAAATAATTTTAGTTTTATTTTGAAGATAAGATTTTCTAATTCGGGCATTTAAAATTGTTGCTTCAAACCTAGGATTTGTCCCTAAAAGGAAAATAAAATCAGCTTCTTCAATTCCATTAATTGATGAATTAAATAAATAATTTTCTCTTTTTTCAGGGTTTAAATAAGTATGATTGTCCCTAGATTCTACATTTTGAGAACCTAATGTTTTATTAAAAAATTCTTTAAATATATAAAGTGTTTCCATGTTGATTAAATCACCAGTTAACCCGCAGATTTTTTCTTTATCAGTATTTTTAAATTTTGACTTAATTATACTTAAAAACTTCAGACCATGATGCTTTTTCAAATTTTCCATTATATTTAATGTAGGGTGTGTCTAATCTTTGATTAGATAAACCATCACAAGCATGTCTTGTTTTGTCAGAAATCCATTCCTCATTAATATCTTCGTTTATTCTTGGCAAAATTCTTTTTACTTCCCATCCATAGGTATCAACCCTTATATTGGATCCAATAGCATCCATAACATCAATAGATTCTGTTTTCTTTAACTCCCAAGGTCTTGCTTCAAAAACATACGGTTTAGATGTTAAAGCTCCAACTGGACATAAATCAACAACATTTGCTGATAATTCTGATTGCATTGATTGCTCAAGATATGTGGTTATTTGCATATCTTCACCACGTCCTATAGCACCTAATTCTTCTACACCTGCAATTTCCGTAGCAAACCTAACGCATCTAGTACAATGGATACACCTAGTCATTTGAGTTTTGATTAAAGGACCCATATTTTTTTCAGGACACTTGTCTTTTATTTTCTTTGTATCTAGATTTGTCTACTCCATAAAACATTGATTGATCTTGAAGATCACACTCACCACCTTGATCACATACGGGACAATCTAATGGGTGGTTTGCTAGCAAAAATTCCATTACACCTTTTCTTGCTTTTTCAACAAATTCAGTATTCGTTTTAATGCTCATACCTTCAGCAGCAGGCATTGCACATGACGCAACTGGTTTTGGAGATTTTTCCATTTCAACCAGGCACATTCTACAATTTCCAGCAATTGAAAGTTTTTCATGATAACAAAATCTTGGAATTTCAACACCAGCTTTTTCACAAGCCTGTAAATACAGTTAAGCCATCTTCAACTTCAACTTCAATATTGTTAACTTTTAATTTAGGCATTTTTTTTATCCAATAAATGTTGATCAATTAAATAAGGAACATCATTAAGTTTTTTTATTGTTGGCTCAATATTGTTTCTTTTTTCAATTTCTTTTCTAAAATGTCTTAATAAACCTTGAACAGGCCATGAAGACCCTTCGCCAAAAGCACAAATAGTATGACCAGCAATTTGATTTGTAACATCTCCAAGCATTTCAACTTCATCTCTTGATGCTTCTCCTTTAGCCATTCTTTCTAACATTCTCCACATCCATCCAGAACCTTCTCTACAAGGTGTACACTGTCCACAACTTTCATGTTTATAAAATCTGGCAATTCTTGCCATACACTTAATAATATCTTGGTCATTATTTATAACAACAATACCTGCAGTTCCTAATCCACTTTTCTCAGCAACAAGTGAATCAAAATCCATTGTTAAAGTTTCACATGTTTTTTTTGGTATAAGGGGCATAGAAGATCCACCTGGTATTACAGCTTTTAAATTTTCCCATCCACCAATTACTCCACCAGCATGTACTTCAATTAATTCTTTAAGAGATATGCTCATTTCTTCTTCAACGTTACATGGTTTATTAACATTTCCAGATATACAAAATATTTTAGTTCCAGTGTTTTTTGCTTTTCCTAATGAAGCAAACCATTTTCCACCTCTTCTCAAAATCGTTGGAACAACAGCTATAGTTTCAACGTTATTAATTATTGTTGGGCATCCATATAATCCGATTAAAGCGGGAAACGGGGGTTTTAATCTTGGCTGACCTTTTTTGCCTTCAATGCTTTCTAGAAGCGCTGTTTCTTCTCCACATATATAAGCACCTGCTCCATAGTGAATATAAATATCTAAGTCCCAACCAGTACCAGAAGCATTTTTCCCTATAAGTTTTTTCTCATAAGCTTCATCAATTGCTTTTTGTAGTTTTTGTCCATCTATAAAATATTCACCACGTATATAAATATAACAAACATGGGCCTGAACTGCGTAGGCAGCAATCAAACACCCTTCTATTAATTTGTGAGGTTCAAACCTTAAAATATCACGATCTTTACATGTGCCAGGCTCAATTCATCTCCATTTATAACTAGATAGTGAGGTCTAGAACCAAGCTCTTTGGGGGCAAAAGACCATTTTAAGTCCCGTAGGAAATCCAGCACCACCTCTTCCTCTAAGTTCTGATGATTTAACTTCATCTATAATCCATTCTCTACCTTTTTTTATTATTTGAGCAGTATCTACCCAATCACCTCTATTTTTTGAAGACTCAACATCTGAACCTTTGTCATTATATAAATTTTGAAATATTCTATCTTTATCTTTAAGCATTTTTTAAATCCAAAAGTGTTTTTCTGTTATTTTCAGGTTCATTATTAACTCTTCCTCTATATGATCCTGGTTTTGGGGTCTTACCATCAAGTATCTCATCTAAGATTTTTAAAGTTTTTTCTTTATCAAGGTCCTCATAATAGTCGTCATTGATTTGCATCATCGGAGCATTAACACATGCGCCCAGGCATTCAACTTCCATCCAAGAACATGACTTATCAGCAGATAATTCACTTTCATTTTCTGAAATTTTCTCTTTGCATGCTTCAACAAGTTTATAAGCCCCTCTAATCATGCATGGAGTAGTTGTACATACCTGTATAAAGTGTTTTCCAACTGGTGATAGATTATACATTGTATAAAAGGTAGCCACCTCATAGACTTTTATATAAGGCATATCTAAAAATTTTCCGATATACTTCATGGCTACAAGTGGTATCCAGTTATCATTTTGTTTTTGAGCGATATAAATAATGCCATTACTGCACTCTGTTGTTTTCCTTCTGGATATTTTGAAACTATCTCTTTTGCAGCAGCTAAACTATTGGCTGTAAGATCGAATTTTTCGGGTTGTTCTTTCGCAGGTTTTCTTAAACTCATTACCTATCAACCTCTCCAAAAACAATATCTAATGACCCTAAAACAGCAGGTACATCAGCCAACATATGTCCTTTAATTAAATAATCCATTGCTTGTAGATGAGAAAAGCCTGGAGCTCTAATTTTACATTTATAAGGTTTGCTGGTTCCATCAGAAATTAAATAAACACCAAATTCACCTTTTGGTGCTTCAACAGCAGTATAAATTTCATCTTTATCGACACCGATAACCTTCGGTAAATAATTTAAAGTGATGAATTAAAGCTTCCATAGATTGTTTAATATCTTTTTTGGGTGGAGGACTAATTTTTCCATCTGGAGATTTAATTATACCTTTGGTCATTTTAGCTAAACATTGTTTGATTATAGAAACGCTTTCTCGCATTTCTTCAATTCGACATAAATATCTATCAAAACAATCTCCATTTTTTCCTACTGGTATTTTAAACTCTAATTGTTCATAACAGTCATAAGGTTGTGATTTTCTTAGGTCCCAAGGAACACCAGACCCTCTGATCATAACTCCACTAAAAGAATAATCTAACGCATCTTCCTTAGTTACAATTCCTATATCAACATTTCGTTGTTTAAATATTCTGTTGTCAGTCAATAATGTCTCAAGATCATCTATTATCTTGGGAAACGACACGCAAAATTTACCTATGTCCTCTTCAAGACCCAATGGTAAATCTTGATGTACACCACCAGCTCTAAAATAATTAGCATGTAATCTTGAGCCAGATGCTCTTTCATAAAAAGTCATAAGTGTCTCACGTTCTTCAAATCCCCACAAAGACGGAGTTAGCGCACCTACATCCAAAGCTTGTGTCGTTACATTTAATATGTGACTTAATATTCTTCCTATTTCACAAAACATCACTCTTATAAATTGAGCTCTCATTGGAACTTTTATTTTTAAAATTTTTTCTATAGCTAAAGCAAAAGCATGCTCTTGATTCATTGGGGCAACATAATCAAGTCTATCAAAATAAGGAACAGCTTGCATATAAGTTTTATTTTCTATTAGCTTTTCTGTGCCTCTGTGAAGAAGTCCAATATGCGGATCAGCTTTTTCAACAACCTCACCATCTAATTCTAAAATTAATCTTAACACACCATGAGCCGCTGGGTGCTGAGGTCCAAAATTTAGATTTAATGTTTTAATTTTTTTTGTCATTTTTAAGGTCAGTTTGATCTTTAATATATTTAGTTCCTTCCCAAGGACTTTCGTAATCAAAATTTCTATAATTTTGCTCTAACTTAACTGGTTCACAAATAACTTTTTTTTGTTCTTCGCTATATCTAACTTCTGTATGACCAGTTAAAGGAAAATCTTTTCTTAAGGGGTGTCCTTCAAATCCATAATCAGTGAGTATTCTTCTCATATCTGGATGATCTTTAAATTTAACACCATACATATCAAAAACTTCTCTCTCCATCCAATTTGCAGCAGGATAAATAGGTGTTAGTGAGGGTATAACTTCATTTTCACTTATTAGATAACTCAATATAATTCTTTGATTAAACTCATGACTTAAAAATAAGTAAACAACTTTAAAACGTTGAGCATTTTCAGGATAATCGACAACAGTAACATCCATTAACTGCCTAAATTTTGTATTTTCGTTACTTTTTATAAATAACGTAACATCTATCAAATCTTGATTTTCAATATTGATATATAGCTGATCATGTCTAATCTCAGTTTTTTTAATCTTTGTTGTAAGCTCTGAGTTTATTTTTTTTTCAAGATCTATTAAATTTTGCATATAAATTATCTTTCAAAAGATCCTTTGTTTCTAATTTTTTTTTGTAATTGTAAGATCCCATAAAGTAATGCTTCAGCTGATGGGGGGCAGCCTGGTACATAAATATCTACAGGTACTATCTTATCACAACCACGAACTACAGAATAAGAATAGTGATAATAGCCACCACCATTAGCACAACTACCCATCGAAATAACATATCTAGGTTCAGGCATTTGATCATAAACTTTTCTTAATGCCGGTGCCATTTTATTGGTTAAAGTTCCAGCTACAATCATAACATCAGATTGTCTTGGTGACCCTCTTGGTGCAGCGCCAAATCTTTCTAGATCATATCTAGGCATTGCTGTTTGCATCATTTCAACAGCACAGCAAGCTAAACCAAAAGTCATCCAGTGTAATGATCCAGCTCTAGACCAGTTTATTAAATTATCAAGGGATGTTGTTATAAAACCATTTTTACTAAAATCTTCAGCAAGTTTCTTAAATTCTTCAGGAATTTCTTTATTATTATTTTCTAGGTTCATAATTTAAAATTTTATTCCCAATCTAGTGCACCTTTTTTCCATTCATAAATAAAACCAATTGTAAGAATAAACAAAAAGATCATCATTGAAATAAAACCAAGACCTCCAATATTACCCAACGATATTGCCCAGGGAAAAAGGAAAGCAATTTCTAAATCAAATATTATAAATAGAATTGCAACTAAATAAAACCTTACATCAAATTCCATTCTGGAATCTTCAAAGGGTTCAAAACCGCATTCATATGCAGATAATTTTTCAGGATCTGGATGTTTTGGTGATAGTATTAAGTTTACAACAACAAAAGCACAACTCAGGCCAAGTGCAATAATCAAAAATATAATAATTGGTAAGTAATCTTTTAAAAATTCTGAAAGCATGTGAGTCTATATAACAGTTTTTACCTCATGTTGAAGGGTACTTACGTCACATTTTTAATAATATAAATGTTAATTAATAAGGAAAAGTGGCGGGAGTGAAGGGGACTTGAACCCTCGACCTATCGCGTGACAGGCGATCGCTCTAACCAACTGAGCTACACCCCCACTTTAGTTATTTTGGTGGGCAGTAAAGGACTCGAACCTTTGACCCCCTCGGTGTAAACGAGATGCTCTACCAACTGAGCTAACCGCCCAAAACCAAATTACGCACCTTTTATAACAACTTATTTGAGAAAGCAAACACTTAAGAAAGGCATATGAGGGAAATAAGTGAACAAACTCCATACCTATTGCATACCTGGCTTGATTATAGGTCACCCATTGAGTAAGTTGTAATTGTTGTAGATGAAAGATTATTTGAGTTTTTGTTTTTCTGGATTAGCTTGGTGTAAACGAGATGCTCTACCAACTGAGCTAACCGCCCAAAACAAGCGCTACTAATACATCAAGGAATAGATAATGTAAATTGGTAATTATTGAATACTGGCTTGAGATTTATCATTGGATTGAGAAATTTTCTCAACCTCAACCCACTCAACTCTTTTTAACTCTTTAGTTAATGCTATTTTTAACACTTCATCAGCATGCTCAACTGGAGTAATTTTTATATCATCGATAATTTTCTTAGGCATATCAACAAGGTCTTTTTCATTTTCTTTAGGAATTATAACTTGTTTTATTCCAGCTCTATGTGCTGCTAATAGTTTTTCTTTTAATCCACCAATTGGTAATACTTGACCTGTTAATGTCACCTCCCCAGTCATTGCAACATCTCTTCTGACAGGGTTATTAGTGATTGCAGAAACTATTGAAGTAACCATTCCAATACCTGCTGATGGTCCGTCTTTAGGTGTTGCTCCTTCTGGAACATGAATGTGAAAATCTTTTTTTTCAAACAAAGGAGGAATAATTCCATAGTCTAAGCTTTTTGATCTAATGAAAGATTTTGCAGCTTTGATCGATTCTTGCATTACTTCACCTAATTTTCCTGTAATTTGCATTCGCCCTTTTCCTGGCATTATGACAGTTTCAATTTTAAGAATTTCTCCACCATATTCAGTCCATGCCAAACCTGTAACAACACCAATTTTGTCTTCACTTTCAAGTTCGCCAAATTTAAATTTTTGGATTCCTAAATAATCAGGTAAATTTTTTAAATTAATTTTAACTTCTTTCTCTTCACCAGAAACCACTTTCTTAACAACTTTCCTAGCTACTTTTGAAATTTCTCTTTCTAAATTTCTTACGCCAGACTCTTTTGTGTAACTTTGGATTATTTCTTTAATGATGTCCTCAGATAAAGTCATTTCTTTTTCTTTAACTCCATTATCTTTAACTTGTTTAGGAAGCAGATACTTATTTGCAATATTAATTTTTTCATCCTCTGTGTAACCAGCTAATCTAATTACTTCCATTCTATCTAATAATGGAGGTAGGATATTCAAAGTATTAGCTGTAGTTACAAACATCACATCAGATAAGTCATAATCTACTTCTAAATAATGATCATTAAATGTAGCGTTTTGTTCTGGATCTAATGCTTCTAATAAAGCAGAAGATGGATCACCTCTGTAATCATTTCCAATTTTATCTATTTCATCAAGAAGAATAAGTGGATTTTTTGTACCTGCTTTTTTCATCATTTGAATAATTTTACCAGGTAAAGAACCAATATAAGTTCTTCTATGACCTCTTATTTCAGCTTCATCTCTCATGCCACCAACAGAAACTCTTACAAACTCTCTATTAGTAGCTTTCGCAATAGATTTTCCTAATGATGTTTTACCAACACCTGGGGGACCGACTAAGCATAAAATTGGGCCTTTAATTTTTTCCATTCTTTTTTGTACTGCTAAAAATTCAATAATTCTTTCTTTAACTTTTTCTAAACCAAAATGATCAGCATCAAGAACTGCGAGTGCCTTCTTAAGATCAATATCAACCTGGTCTTTTTTATACCAAGGTAGATCTGTCATCCAATCAAGATAATTTCTCACAACAGTAGCCTCAGCAGACATTGGACTCATATTTTTTAATTTTTTAAGCTCAGCCATACATTTTTTCTCAACATCTTTTGGCATTTTTGCTTTAATAATTAATTTATTTAAACTTGATGTCTCATCTTTTCCATCTTCAATTTCTCCTAATTCTTTTTGAATAGCTTTAAGTTGCTCATTTAAATAATATTCTCTTTGAGTTTTTTCCATTTGAGTTTTAACTCTGCCTCTAATTCTTTTTTCAACTCCTATAATGCTAGTTTCATTTTCCATTATTTTAATTATAGAATTAAGTCTTTTTTTAACATCTATAGTTTCAAAAATTTGTTGTTTCTCTGAAATAGTAGCCGTTAGGTGAGACGCAATATTATCAGCGATGTGTGATGCGTTAGTTAATTTTTTAATATTGTTAATTGTTTCACTTGATATTTTTTTATTAATTGAAGTTAACTTTTCTAGTCTTCTTACAGCAGTCATTGCTAATGGAATTAAGTCTTCATCTTTAGTAACTACATCATGTTGATGAGCATATTCACAAATAATAAATTTCTCATTATCTTTAAAACCTAAGATTTTTACTCTTTTGCTTCCTTCAACTAAAACTTTTACTGTTCCATCTGGTAATTTTAGTAATTGTAAAATATTACCTTCACAACCATACATAAAAACATCAGTTTTTTTGGGATCGTCTATTTCTGAATTTTTTTGCGTAACTAGAACAATTTTTTTGTCCTTTTTCATAACTTCATTTAAGGCAGCAATAGATTTATCTCTGCCTACAAATAGGGGAATAACCATATTTGGAAATACAACAATGTCTCTTAACGGTAATAAAGGTCTTTCAATTTTAACATCCATCCTCTAAATATGGATATTAAATATGATATTGCAATAGCTATTTATTACTTATTAACGTTAAATTAAGCAGCTGAAGTTTTGTCAGTCTTAGTTTTACTACTATTTTTTGAATGAACTATGATTGGTTGAGATAGTCCTTTGGCCGCACTAGCGTCTACAATAACTTCCTCTACATTATCTTGACTTGGAAGATCGTACATTGTTTTTAATAAAATATTTTCTAAAATTGATCTAAGACCTCTAGCCCCAGTTTTTTTGTTAATTGCTTTTTGTGCAATCTCTTTAATCGCATTTTCTTTAAAGCTTAACTTGGCTCCATCTAATTTAAATAATTCTTGGTATTGTTTAATTAGTGAGTTTTTTGGTTCTTGTAATATTTTAACTAAAGTTTTTTCATCAAGATCTTCTAATGTCGCTATCATTGGAAGTCTGCCAATAAATTCTGGGATTAAGCCATACTTTAACAAATCTTCAGGTTCTAAAGTTTTCATCCATTCACCTGTTTTTTTATCATCTATTTTTTTAACATTTGCACCAAATCCTATTGATGTACCTTTATCTCTTTGGGATATTATTTTATCTAAGCCAGCAAATGCTCCCCCACAAATAAACAAGATGTTTGTAGTATCTACTTGCAAAAATTCTTGTTGTGGGTGCTTTCTTCCTCCTTGAGGTGGAACACTTGCTACCGTCCCTTCCATAATTTTTAATAGCGCTTGTTGTACACCCTCTCCGGATACATCTCTTGTTATAGAAGGGTTTTCTGACTTTCTGCTAATCTTATCAACTTCATCTATATATACAATTCCACGTTGTGCTTTTTCAACGTTGTAATCAGCAGCTTGTAATAATTTTAAAATTATATTTTCAACATCTTCACCAACATAACCTGCTTCCGTTAAAGTAGTTGCATCTGCCATTGTAAATGGAACGTCAAGAATTCTTGCTAATGTTTGAGCTAATAAAGTTTTTCCACAACCAGTTGGACCTACTAAAAGAATATTTGATTTTGAAAGTTCAACTGTTTTACTTGTTTTGCTCTCGTAATTAAGTCTTTTATAATGATTATGAACAGCAACTGATAAAACTTTTTTTGCATGAGGTTGTCCAATAACATAATCATCTAATACAGCACAAATTTCTTTTGGTGGTGGTAATCCATCTTGATGTTTAACAAATGTGTCTTTGCTTTCTTCTTTGATGATATCCATGCATAGTTCAACACATTCATCACATATAAATACAGTTGGACCTGCAATAAGCTTTCTAACTTCATGTTGGCTCTTTCCACAAAAAGAACAGTAAAGAATATTTTTATTATTTGTTGTCATATAATTTATAAACGAATCAATTAAGATATCTTAATATAGATGACTCATACTAATCAAGTATCAGTTTACAGAGCTGTCAAGATGTAGTGTATTAAGATCTATTTTCGACTACTGCGTCAATCAAACCAAACTCTTTTGCAGTATCTGGCTTCATAAAGTTATCACGTTCTAGTGCTTTCTTCACATCATCAACTGATTTTCCAGTATGTTTTGAGTAAATTTCATTAAGTCTTTTCTTTAAATCCATAACTTCATTGGCATGGATCTCAATATCAGTTGCTTGTCCTTGAAAACCAGCTGAAGGTTGGTGAACCATGATTCTAGAATTTGGTAAAGAAAATCTTTTACCTTTTTTTCCAGCAGCTAATAAAAATGATCCCATTGATGCTGCTTGACCGATACATAATGTTGACACATCTGGTTTAATGTATTGCATGGTATCATAAATTCCAAGACCTGCAGTCACTAGTCCTCCAGGACTATTAATATATAAATTAATTTCTTTTTTTGGATCTTCAGACTCTAAAAACAAAAGTTGAGCTGTAACTAAAGATGCTACGTTATCATTTATTGGTCCTACTAAAAAAATAATTCTCTCTTTGAGAAGTCTTGAATAAATATCGTAAGCTCTTTCACCTTTATTAGATTGTTCAACAACCATAGGTACTAAAGTATTCATCTGGTCTAATAAATTTGTTGTCATAAGTTGATTCTCTTACTTATACAACTTGTGATTACTTTTTACTAACTTTTTTTGCTGAAGGTTTTTTAGATGATGAGGGTTTAGGCTTTTTTTCAATTTTTTGGGACTTTGAAGCTTTTTTTTCCTCAGGATGATCGTGGTCATGGTCATGGTCATGATTGTGATCTTGTTTTTGATGTTCTTTTAAAATTTTTTCTGCTTCTTCTTTGCTAATTTCTTTTTTAGATGGTTTCGCTTTAGTTTTGATTAGATCAATAATTTTTTCCTCATACACAGTTCCTCTTAAACTAGCTAATGCTGAAGGGTTTTTTTGATAAAATTCCATAACCATCTTTTCTTGGCCAGGCATCATTCTTAAGCTGTTTTTGAATTTCAGCTTGAACTTCCTGTTCAGTAACTTTGATTTTATTTTGTTCACCAAATTCATTTAAGATTAACCCAACTTTAATTCTTTTTTTAGCAATTTCTTCAAAATTTTTTCTACTTTTTTTGGAATCTTCTTCCGTCATACCTTGTGATAAAATTTTAACCTCTTCTTCAATTAAATTTTCTGGAATTTCATCGACCTTAAAGTTTTCAATTTCTTTCAAGATTTGAGTTTTAGTCAATTTATCTAGAGAATTTTTATATTCATCATTAATTTGTTTACTAACTAATACTTTTAAATCAGCAAGATCTTTTGCACCTAAATTTTTTGCAAAGTCATCATCAATTTTTACTTCTTCTGATTTTTTAACCTCTATAATTTTACATATAAAATTAGCTTTCTTATTTGCATATTCTTTTTGTGGATAATTTTCAGGCAGAGTAACATCAACAGATTTTTCATCATTTTTCTTAATACCCGTTAGCTGTTTGTCAAAACCCTTAATAAATAAGTCCTTACCTAGAATTAATTGCGTATTTTTTCCTTCACCACCCGTAAAATCTTTTCCATCAATTGTTGCTTTGTAGTCAAAAATAACTAAATTTTCTTTTACTGACTTAACATCTGCTGCTACTTCTTTAAAATTATTTTGACTTTTTGCGATTTCTTTAATTCTTTTGTCAGTTTCATTTGCATCAATTTTAACTGAATATTCATCATATTTAATATTTTCAACAGACTTTAACTCAACTTTTGGAAGTTCTGTTACTGTCATTACATATTCCAGATCTTTATCCTCACCATAAGTTTTAAGATCAAGCTTGGGTTGTCCTGCTGGTTTAATTTTATTATCCTCTAAAGCTTTAACTGAAGTGTCTTTAAGAACTTTATCAAGTACTTCACTAAAAATTGCCTGACCAAATTGTCTTTTTAAAATTTCTTTAGGCACCTTCCCAGGTCTAAAACCTTTTAAGTTAACAGTTTTTTTAATTTCTTCATATTTTTCATCCATATAAGAATTCATAGTTTTTTTATCTATGAAAACTTTAATGTCTTTATTTAAACCTTTTTTATTTTCTACTGTAACTTTCATAATTTTTTAAACTTGTTGGTAGGCGAAAAAGGACTCGAACCTTCACATCTTTCAATACTGGTTCCTAAGACCAGCGCGTCTACCAATTCCGCCATTCGCCCACAATTCTTGTGGCTTTATATAGGATAGATTCTATTTGTCCAATGAGAATAATTATGAAATATAATAATATTCAATTATATTAACTAAAAATTTAAAAAAAATGATTGTTTCCCCATGTATAAGCATATGTAAAACAGATCCTCAAACTGGATACTGTTATGGTTGTGGTAGAAGTAATGAGGAAAAAAAGATGTGGAAATTAGAGAAAACATCAGATGAATGGAAAAAATCTAATTTAACTGATATCCAGGCAAGACTGGGTGGCTGGCAATTAGAAAGTTTTAAAGAATCTTATAATCATAAAGTTGAGAATGGAATTTCACTTTATAAAAAAAATTTGATTGAATGAAAAAAACAACAATAGCAACTATAATTTATGTACTTGGTATCTTAATTGGTGCTTTTTTTTTAAAAGTTTGGGGTGCGGAAACATCATTTATAAAAACTATTTCAATATTTGTATGGACAATTATTTTTTTAATCGCACTATTTTATGCAGACAAGCATGAGAGAAAAAATTAAGATTTTTTATTAATAGTATTTTGTCTTATTTAGTTTATTAATTAAATTTATTTTTTTTGATCCAAACTTACTGTTTGTAATATTACTTCGATGTTTTGCAAAAGCTTGCTTTTGAGCTAACTTCATTGCTTTTTTAGATGACATAAACTTATTCTATATTTTATTATGAAGAAATATAGTTTAATTATTACTTGTATTTATGCTAGCTAAGATATTAAAATTTTTATCCGTTATTACAATCTCACCTGAAGAAGTAGACACATTTAAAATTTCTGATATTACAACATAATGTGTTACTAATATTAGGTTTTTTTTCCTTCCCAGTTTATTATATAATCTTTTAATTCTTTTACTTGCTTTTCTTTATTGTGAGCAAACTTTTGACTAAAAAATGAATTCAAGAAACTTTTAGTTTCATAATTGTTAAAAGCATATTTTGACGTTTCTTTACATCTGCACCATTCGCTAGATAAAACTTTATCGATTTTTATATTATTTTCTTTGAAAAACTTACCTATACGTTTTGATTGTACTAATACCTTCAGAATTTAAATTACGTTGTGAGGCACAGTTTGATATATCAAATCCATCAGGATCACCACCACCTGGTGCATATGCATGCCTTATAAATATTATCTTTCCATCATCACTGAATATATTTTGAAGATCATTTGCTGAAATAACTTTAAAAGATACATTGAAAGATATAAGCAAGAGTAAAGTAATTTTAATTATTCTCATAAATGAATACTAAATTTAAAAAACTAAATAATTCAATAATTAAATGTAAAAAATGCTCTAGATTAATTAAATTTAGTAAGAAAATTTCAATAACTAAAAGAAAGCAAAATATAACCGAAGTTTACTGGGGAAAACCAGTTGCTGGCTTTGGTGATATTGATGCTAAATTAATGATTATTGGTCTTGCGCCTGCTGCACATGGTGGAACAAGGACTGGAAGAGCATTTACGGGTGATAAATCTGGAGATTTTTTATTTAGCTGTCTCCATAAGGTTGGTATATCCAACATCCCAACCTCTACACACCGTAAAGATGGCTTAAAACTTAATAGTACATATATTACAAATATCTTAAAATGTGTTCCACCTGAAGATAAACCATTAAATAAAGAGCTAAGTAACTGTTCAAATTATTTCGATAATGAAATTCAAAATTTAAAAAACTTAAGAGTTATAATAAGCTTAGGTAAAATTGCTTTTGATAACTGTATTAAATTTTATAAAAAAAATTATTTAATTAAGCAAAAATTTATATTTAAGCATGGTATTAAATATAAATTGCCTGATGGGAAAATTTTAATTGCCTGTTATCACCCTAGTCCACGGAATGTTAACACTAAAGTAATTGATAAGAAAAAAATGATAAGTGTACTTAAAGCTGCTAAAAATCACTCTAAGGCTTAATAGTATCACAAAAGTAAGGTTTAAAATTCTGAAACAATGTACCTGGTATTTTTATGGGTTTACCCTCCTTATTAACAAATACTAAATGAACTTTTGCTTCAACTATTAAGTCTTCACCCCTTTTAATAAATTGATTCATAAAAAATGATGTTTTCGTAATTGATTTAACAAAAGATCTTATAATTAGCTCATCTTCTAGATGAGCAGAAATTTTATATTCAATATTACATGACTTAACTATAATTTGAGCTCCAAAGTCATTTTTAATTTTTTTATTGTTAAAACCTAATGTAACTAAAGCTTCTGTACGAGCTCTTTCAAGAAATTTTAAATAATTAGCATAATAAACGATGCCCCCAGCATCTGTATCTTCATAATAAACTTTAACATTGTGAAAAAAATTTTCATGCATTTATATATAATAACAAAAAAAATAATATTTAATACTAAACTAAGATACAATCATAATAATAAAAGTTTATATTATCTGGTTAATTGGTGTTATTTTATGGAATTTTGCTGTACCGAATGCTGCACCCATTGAGGATGTAATTGTAGCTGTACTTTTATCCTTTTTAAGTATTGGCTCTTAATAAAGTATTTAAATAATCTTATTCTGCTGAAAAATAAATATCCTGATAATAAGATATAGCTTTTAACTTTGAGTTATCTGTATCAGTCATTATTGCAACTCCGGATATATCTTCCACATTTATTCCATGAAGTTTCATAAAGTCTTCCTTAACATTAGATTTGACAGTCACCCACTTATCAAGGTTTTCTTGGGTTGTTGATAAAACATAATCAATTGATTTTTTTGTGTATGGACTAGGCAAATTTTTTCCTACTTTATTATTGCTAGAAAACACATAATTTATAGCTCTATTAGAAAGGGCTGTAGAGCCAGTTTTTTTTATAACGAATACTCTTGCAGCATAATCATGTCCCTTTTTACTGTTTTCTATTATACCAGATAAGTCTTTTTCAACTTTCCAAGTAATATTAATAAAAGGGGTTTTTAGTAGATCAATTTTAATTTCTTTACCTAAGCCAGATCCTTTACCTTCAGCTTCTGCTTTAATAAAATTACCTTTTTCATTAGAGCCAAGAGTCCATGTTGTTTCACCTTTAACCTTTTTAACTTTTAGTGTGTTGAATTCTTCATCTGTAAAATCAAAAACAGTAATTTTTTCAGCATTAACATTAGTTAGAAGTAAAAAAGAAGAAAATATTGTTATTATAAAATTTCTTAACATAAGAAAACTGTATAGCTAAAATTTTTTAAAAAACAACATTTGAACACACTTTAAACATTCTAAGATCAATATTTAATATTACTAAAAGGAATGAAATCAATTTCTATATTTGTACTTTTAATTTATTGGTCAGTAATTTTACTTGCACCAGTAATCTCTAAAGAAGATAAAGTTGATCTAAAAACTTTAACAATTAGTCTTAATAAGTAGATCTACCACCACTAATATCAAAAACAGCAGCTGTTGAAAATGAGTTTTCCTCAGATGAAAGCCAGCAAATTAGAGATGTAAATTCTTCAATTTCTAAAAATCTACCTCTTGGCACTTTTGATAACATTCTAGCCACATGTTCTTTTGACATTTGGTCTAATATTCTTGTTTTAGCCCCTGCTGGAGTGACAGCATTAACAGCTATATTCTTATCAGCCAGTTCTTTTCCTAGCGATTTTGTTAAACCAATAACACCCGCTTTTGCTGAGCTATAAGCACTTGCGTTTGCATTACCATCTTTTCCAGCAACCGATGCAACATTAACTATTCTACCATAATCATTTTTAATCATTTGAGGCACCACACATTTACAACAGTTAAATGTACCCATTAAGTTAATTTCTATTATTTTATTCCATTCAACTACATCATAATCCCAAAGTGAAGACGTAGACCCAGTAATACCTGCATTATTAATTAAAATATCAATATTTGAAGATTTTGCTATTTCATCGACTGTATCTTTGACATTTTTAAAATCAGATACGTCAACAACATTATATAAAAGATTTGGATCATTCGTAGCTTTAACAACTTTCTTTAATTCTTCTTCATCTATATCCCAGATAATAGCTTTTGTTCCTGACTTTAAAAACCGTTTAGCAATATCTAAACCAAAACCTTGTGCTCCACCCGTGATAATTGCTGTTTTATTTTTTAAATCGAATTGATGCATAAAATTATTTACTTGCTAATAAATAGTAAGTCAATGAAGAGATAAAAGCCCCAATTAACCAAGAATAGGAATTAAAATTCATTAAACTTTCATTCCAAATTGTTGAAGCAGCAAAAATAAAACCCAAGGCTATAGAATATATAGTTTTTATATGCCATCCATTAGAATAAAAATAAGCTCCTTCAGGTTCTGCTGAAAATATATCTTTATTATCTAGGTTTGATTTTTTAACGAAATAATAATCTATAATCATAACACCGAAAAGAGGTCCAAAAAATGAAGCAAATGTATCAACAAAAGATAAAATTCCTATCTGGCTTAATAATGGTAACCAAAAAATACCAATTAAAAATCCAAAAATAACAATAATATAAGAAGAGGTTTTTAAATTAAGTTTACTTGGAAAAAAATTTAACAAGGAATTTTGAGCTGGCACATAATTTGCAATTAGATTGGTAGAAGCTGAAGCTATAATAATGAAAAATAAAACTATTACAGTTATAATAATATTATCTAGAGTTCCTATAATATCTGTAGGATTTGTAAGCATCTTTCCAATTTCCTCAAGTTTTTGATGAAAAATTACATCAGCTCCAACAACTATGAACACAGCAAAAAATGAAAAAATAACAAGATTTAAAAATAAACTTAAATTACCTTTTTTTAATTCTTCTTCATTCTTAACGTAACGAGCAAAATCTCCAAAATTTACAAGAATAATTGAAAAGTAAGCAAACACTATTCCAACTACAGTAATTAAAGGAGCAATACTGCTCTTAAGAAATATATTGTTATAGGTAAAAATATCAGCAAATGATCTTGAAACCTCTTTTACATCCAAAAGAAGTACAACAAAAAAAAATAACAACATTCCAGAGTAAACTGTTATTGCTGAATAATTAATAATTAACTTATTAAATTTATGACTTTTACTAAATAAAAAAAATTGTAATAGAATTGCTATTAGAAAAGAGGCCCAATCAATAATGTTAAGACCTGAAATAAAAATTAAAAAAATATCATGTTGAAGAAATGTATCATCAATAGAAAAGAAAAATATTCGAATTAAATAACTAAATGCTTTTGATAAAAAATATGTTTGAATTCCAAACATGAAGATACCAACAAAGCCTCTTATTAAAGAAAAATATTTTGCCCCAAACACACCTAATGAGGTCCTTAAAATAACAGGAAATGGAAGACCATATTTTTGAGATGGTTTTCCTATCAAGTTAGCTAAAAAATAAACTAGAAAAGATCCAATTAAACATCCTAAAAAAACAACTGCAACGTTTAAGTCATAAACAAGGTATAATGATGCTATTAAGGAAAAAGCAATAACACTCTGTATATTGATACCCCAAAAACAAAAAATATCCTTCCAGTCCCAAGTTTTATCATTTGGGTTAACTGTCACTAGCTCCCAGTTAATAAGATTAATTTTACTTTTTTGCTAAATCATCAATAAATAATAAACTAATAAGTTAAAATGGAATATCTTTTTTTTTCATTTGTAATAGTATTTTGCATCTAATGCACTTTCTTAAAAAAAATATTGGTTACTTAGCAATGTTTCTTGCTGTAATTGGGTTTGGCTCAGGTCCTCCGTTTGTAAAGCTCGCTCTAGAAGAATTTCAAATTGTTGATCTATTAGCAGTAAGGTTTGCAATTGCTTTTTTGCTTATGCTAACTTTTGCTCTAATAATGAGAGTTGACTTATCAATTAAAAAAATAGGTCTAACACCTTTCTTAATGGGTTTGTTAAACCCTTTTCTTGTAACGTTAGCTTTTCATGTGGGTTTAATGCTTACGTCACCTATTAACGGTGTTGCGATTATAAGTGCAATGCCAATTATGCAGCCTTTTGTTGCTAAAATATTTTTAAATGAAAAAATTGAAATAAAGGTTTTAATAGGAGCTGTTATAACTATTATTGGGACTTATATCCTCTTATTAAGTCAAACAATTATCGGTCACGGAAATTTTATTGGGGACTTTATTATTTTTGCAGGAATGACTTTAGCTTCAATTAATGAGGTTATTGGTAGGAAAAAAATGCAAACTAATGTTAACCAGCTAGGTGTAAATACTTATCAGTATTTTACTGGTTTCATTTTATCATTTTTAATATTATTTATTATTTGGCCTAACTCTACCTTTGGTCGTTCATTTAATTTAGAGTTTACACCATCAGTAATAGCTGCAATCACTTTATCTTTTATAACTTTTGGTTCTTATTTGTTTTATAATTATGCCTTAAGAAGAGTTTCAGTAGGAAGAATTAGTCTTATGTATCCTTTAACAGGACCCATAGGAGCTTTAACTGCCTGGCTAGTAATTGATGCTGAAATTACTTTAAAGATATTTATTTCATTGGGAATTATTTTAGTTGGAACTGTAATTCCTTATATTAATAAAAAATAAATTTTTATGGGTACATTACACTTGGTAACCAAAGTGCAATCTGAGGAAATATAATAATTAAGATTAAACCTAGAACCTGTATTCCCATAAACTGCATCATACCAAGATAAATATCTTTAAGCTCCCATTCTGGCACAACACCTTTTAAAAAATATGCAGATAGAGCTACAGGTGGAGAGAGCCAGGCGGTCTGTAAATTTACCGCTACAAGTATTGCAAACCAAGTTAGGTTGAAATCTAATTCTTTAATTAACGGCACAAAAATTGGCAACACAATAAGAACTATTGGTACCCACTCTAAAGGCCAACCTAGTAGGAAAATTACCGCCATTAATATAGCTAAAATAACATATCTATTAACATCAAGATTTAACAAAAATTCTGTTAACAAAGATGGTGTTCCTAATTTTGAAAAAACCGCTCCAAAGAAATTTGATGCAGCAACTAAAAACATTATTAAAGCAGTAATTTCTAAAGTTTTAACTAAAGAATTTTTTAAAGTTTTTAAAGTTAATTTTCTATATGCTAGTGCTAAAATAATTGATCCAATAGCTCCAATACCAGCACCTTCAGTGGGTGTTGCTAAGCCAAATAATATACTACCTAGAGCAAAAAATACTAACCCTGCAGGAGGTACTAACCCTAAAAAGAATTCAATCCAAACTTTACCCATACTTTTCGGTTGCATACTTTTTGGTAAAATTGGACCAAGTTTTGGATCAAAATAACATCTAACAGTTGTGTAAAGAGCATAAAGAAATGCCAACATTATTCCTGGAATTATTGCTGCAGCAAATAAATCTGTTACAGGGATTTCTAAAACAGGCCCCATTACCACCAACATGATGCTTGGTGGAATTAAAATTCCAAGAGTTCCTCCAGCACATATTAAACCTGCTGATAATCTAGTATCGTATCCAGATCTAATCATAGTTTTACCTGCCATAATTCCAAGAATTGTTACTGATGCTCCAACTATTCCCGTTGCAGCAGCAAAAATTGTAGACACAAACATAACCGCATAAAATAATGCACCCCTTGTTCTAGATAGCATTAATTGTATAGCTGAAAATAGTCTTTCCATAAGACCTGCAGATTCCATTAATATCCCCATAAAAATAAAGAGCGGGACAGCAACCAGCGTGTTTTCTGTCATAATCATGTTGAACTGTAGGGTCATTAAGTAAAAAACTAACTTTCCAAAACCCCAGTAACCAAACACAAGACCTAAAAATATTAATGTGAATGAAATAGGAAAACCGATAAAGATGGCAAATAACATTACCCCTATCATTAGTGCTCCAATTATTTCTTGTGAAAAAAATTCCATTATGGCCATCTACCTTTAACAAACGCATAATACGTTTTAAATAATTCTGATATCCCTTGAATTAATAACAAAAAAGCCCCAATTGGCATGCAGATTTTTAATGGCCACATTACAGGCATCCAAGTAGTATCCATTGCTCTTTGAATTCTAACTTTTCCATCTAAGCATTCAGCTAAAATAAATTTACCGCAGATAGAAGTATAAGCATAATCAAAGCTTACCCAAAAAAAGACGATGAAACCTGGAAAGAAGAATAACAAATATAAGAATAAGTCTACTTTAGCTTGAGTTTTAACTTTCCAATTTCTATATAAAAAATCAGCTCTTATATGAATACCTTTTGATAATGCATAACCAGCACCCAACATAAAAAATGCTCCTGCAATCATTCTAGTTACATCATAAGCCCAAAGAGTTGGTCTGTTAAAAAAATGTCTACCAATAACTTCAAAAGTTATTGCAAAAATTAAAGGAATTACCATCCAACTAATTATTTTACCAACTCTTAACATGTTAAGGTCAATAAATTCTATAGTTTTAGCCATCCAAGGAGCCATGTCCTTAGGCATTTTTAAGCTAGTACGACGTTCTGCTATTAACTCATCTGTAATATCTAAAGTTTCTTTAACACCAGCAGAATGAGATTTATTTTTTACCATTTTATTGATTAGTAATGTCGATTAAATTTTTTTCTACTTTAAAAAAACGGGAACTTAAAATTATTAAGCCCCCGTTTAAATTATCTATTTACTTTTGCGTTTTTGCAAATGCATTTCCAATTGATGCATCAGATGTTTCCATTTGAGCAATAAAAGGTACTACGATTTTTGCGTGAGCAGTCATGTGCTTGTACACTTTATCAAAGAACGCATTTTCTTTTGAGTTCTTTTCAATAGTAGCTTTAGCAGCAGCCATGTACTCAACAAAGTAATCTGCTGGAGTATCATGAAGTATAACACCATGTTTGGTAGTTAATTCAATCAACGCTTTTCCATTTTCAACAGCTCTGTTAGTGATGTTTCTAGTTATCATCGCTTCAGAAGCAATTTCCATTGCATACTTCTCTTGCTTAGTTAACTTATTGTAAACATCTTTGTTGAAGAACACGTCTCCATTCACAACGTTTTGGTGTAAACCCTGAAGGTAGTAATTTTTTAATACCTTTTGGAAACCAAATACTAGATCTGGTTTTGGACAACACCATTCAGCAGCATCGATTGTTCCTTTTTCAAGTGCTGGTAGAATATCTCCACCACCCATTGAAACTGATGCAACACCAATATCTTTGTATGTTTGACCAGGAATTCCAGGAGGAGTTCTGAATCTGTATTTTCTGAAATCCGCCATACTGTTGATCGGCTCTTTGAACCAACCTAAAGCTTCTGGACCAGAAGATGCCATGATGAAACCTTTTACGTTCATCCCCATTTCATCCCATAATTGATCGTATAATTCCATACCACCATTATCGAAATACCAAGCTAACCAAGATTTAGTACTTAAACCAATACCACCACCTGCAACTGGCGAACCAAATAACATCGCAGCAGGGTGATAGTTAGACCAATAGTGAGTCCAAGCAGCACCACCATCAACAAGACCCTTGTCAACAGCTTCTAATGTTTCTTTAACACCTACAACCTCTCCAGCTCCTAGAAGTTCAAATTTTAATGAACCACCAGTAAGGCCAGTAACTCTATCAGCCCACATTCCTACGATTTGTGCATCATAAGAAGTTTTTGGAAAAGTCATTTGTATTTTTAAAGTTTTAGCTGAAGCAGAAGCAATAATAGATACTGCAAAAACTAAACTTAAAATCAATGTTGTGATTTTTTTCATGTTTTTCCCTCTCTGTTTTTTTATTAAGTCTTAATAAGGTTAGAAATAAACATTATTGTAAGAGAAAAGTAAAACTTAAAATAAAGTAATATTAAAGATACAACCTATGATATATCATAATCAATTGATTAACTTGGTATACTTTTAATACTATTAATTACTTAACAAGTAATATTTTTATTGATTTCCCTTTGGATCAAATGGGTAATTCCAGGCATCACCACCAATCATTTTAGATATACCTGAATAGTCAGTATCGCTATCACCCTCATCACAGAATTTTGAAAAAATTTCTAAAGCAGCTTTACCTAATGGTGTAAAGGCATCAACAGAATGAGCAGCGTCCATGGCTAATCTTAAATCCTTCCTCATCATTGCCGCTGTAAAACCTGGTCGGTATTTGTTATTTGAAGGAACTCCATCAGTAAGATTTGGTAAAGGCGTATAATTAGTCATAGCCCAATTATTTCCTGAAGCTGCTTTTATTATTTCATGAACCTTTTTAATATCCATTTTTAATCTTTTAGCTAACATTAAAGACTCAGATGCTGCTATCATAGAAATTCCTAAAGACATGTTGTTGCAAATTTTTACGCCTACTCCACTTCCTTGAGCACCCGCATGTAAGATCTTTTGTCCCATAATATCAAACAAAGGTTTTGCTAATGCTACAGATTCATTGCTTCCACCTACTAAAAAATTTAATTTTCCAATTCTTGCTCCCATCACACCACCAGTAACTGGTGCATCTATCATTTTAATTCCAAGTTTTTTTGCTTCATTACCTAACTCTAGAGAGGTCTCAATATCAATTGTTGAGCAATCAATTATCAAGCATTCTTTTGAAATTTTATTTAATATTCCTTTATCTCCTAAATAAAGAGATCGAACATGTTTACCTTCTGGTAACATGGATATAACGGTACTGGCACCATCTAATAATTCATCAATAGTAGATACAACATTTAAACCTGATTCTTTTGCAATTTTTATTACCTCTGGTGAAACATCAAAAGCTTTTACTTCTTTACCAGCTTTTACTAATTGGTCAGCCATAGGGTTTCCCATATTTCCAACACCTATGAATGCAATATGATTAGTCATCTAAATTTGATTTACCTCTATTAATTAAAACTGTTTTACTTTGTGTGAAGTGGTTAATCATACTATCAAAAGCATACTCCTTCCCTAAACCACTCATTTTAATTCCTCCGTAAGAAACATTGGCTCTTGGAGCAACACATTGATTTACCTGAACAAAGCCAGCTTCAATCTCATCTACAAATTGTAATGCTCTAGATAGGTTTTGAGTCCATAAAACTGCTGATAAACCAAAAGGTGTGTCGTTAGCGCTCTTCATAACTTCATCAAAACTCTTAAATGGAATTGCACAAGCAACAGGCCCGAATACCTCTTCTTGGCATACAGGAGATTCTACAGGAACCCCTGACAATAAAGTTGGCTCATAAAAGAATCCTTCCTTATAATCCCCTCCTTTAGGTTGATTGCCCCCATGCAAAACCTTTGCTGATGATGTTTTTTTAGCAATATCCATATAATGTAGGGTTCTTTTGAGCTGTTCATCAGATATTATTGCACCAATATCAGATTTACTATCAAGTGCATTTCCCATCTTAAGTTTACTTAGTTTAGAAACTACCTCTTCTAAAACTTTATCATAAATTTTTTCATGTATATAAACTCTTGATCCAGCGGTGCATGCCTGTCCTTGACGAGTATACCTCATACCATCAATTACGCCGGGTATTGCTATATCTAAGTCAGCATCACTCATTATAATATTTGGATTTTTTCCACCTAATTCTAATGTAACTGGACATAATTTTGGAGCAGCCTTCATTGCAATAATTTTTCCAACAGAAAACGATCCTGTAAAAGTAACCTTTCTAACTTTAGGATGATCAATTAATGGTTCACCACACTCTTTTCCATAACCTGAAATGACATTTAAAACTCCAGGAGGAAGTTCTTGTTGTAATATTTCGCATAAGAGTAAAGCACAAAGTGGTGCTTGCTCTGCAGTTTTTAACACTACAGTATTTCCGGCTACAATAGCTGGTGCAATTTTCGCAACAGTCAAAAATAAAGGAGCGTTCCAAGGAATAATTGCACAAACAACTCCAATTGGATCTTTGGTTGAATAATGAATCGTATTTGAAATATTTGGTGGGTAATTTTCACCTTTTATTTCCCCTGCAAGTCCAGCAAACATATGAGTTAATTCAATTGCTGCTGCAGTCTCGGGTATAGCTTGAGTTCTAAGCGCGTTACCAGTATCTAAAGCTAACAAAGTTTCAATTTCATTTCTTTTTTCTTCAAGTTTTCTTGCTGCAGCAATCATTACCTTTCCTCTTTCACGAGCTGGAATTTTTTTCCATTTATGAAAAGCTTTTTCTGCAGAATCTACTGCTGTGTTAACATCATTCTTATCACATTGTGGAGCTTCACCAATGGTTTCACCTGTGCTTGGGTTGATTACTTGAATTTTTCCTGAAGCTTTTGCAGAAACTAATTTTCCATCTATTATAATTTTATTAGAAAGTTTTTTTGCATTACCCAATGCTAACTCTAAATTATCTTTAAAATCACTCATTATTGGTTATTTCTCCTTTTCGAGTCTTAGCTGCTAACCATCCACCATCAATTTTAATTTCAGAACCATTAATAAAGTCTGAGTCATCACTAGAGAGAAATATAGCAGCACCAGCAATATCAGATGGCTTACCCCAACGTCCTACTATAGTTTCTTTACCCCAAACTTCACCTAGCTCAGGATCTTCTGCAAACTTTTGGTTAAAAGGAGTTGAGATTAATCCTGGGCAAATAGTATTTATATTTATATTTTTACCAGTTAAATCGACAGCTAAAGCTCTTGTAAGTCCTAGAACACCAGTCTTAGCGGCAACGTAAGCTACTCGATCTGGTCTACCCATGAAACTTGCTATGGAACCAAAATTTATAATCTTTCCCTTTCCACCTTTAATCATATGAGGAATAACAGCCTTACAGCATAGATATGGACCAGTAAGATTTACACTTAACATGTCATCCCACTGTTGCTTAGTATGATCTAAAATATTATTAATATGCCTTGTTCCCGCATTGTTAATTAAAATATCTATTTTGCCAAATTCATTGATTGCTTCATTCGCCATATTATTTACACTGTCTTCTTCAGCAACATTTGTTTTAATTACAATCGCCTCACCATTATTTTCTTTAATCTTTTTAACAATAAGCTCTCCATTAGGAACATCCATTTCTGCAATAACAATTTTTGCTCCCTCGCTAGCAAATTTTAATGAAAGTTCTGCTCCAATTCCTTTTCCACCACCAGTTATAATTGCGATTCTGTTTTTTAATTTCATATTATTATTTTTAAATTAATTATTTTTTAAAATATTCTTTTTTTTAATTTAATCCAAGTCTTTTTTATTTATTCTTATATTACTTTAAGTATACTAGTCACAAATATATACTATGAAAATAAAAACTAATCCTCATACAAACAATCATTTACTGAAAGCTCTTTCTCTATTAAGTGGAAAATGGAAAATTCAAATTATAGAAAAATTAAGCTATAGTGAAATGCGTTTTGGTGAACTAAAAAAAGTATTAAAACTAATTACGTCTCAGAGCTTATCCAGAGAATTAAAAATAATGGAGATCAATTCATTAATTAAAAGAAAGGTTTTTAAAAGTAAGCTTCCACATGTTGTATACTCATTATCAGAATATGGAAAATCTACAGATATCTTTTTAAAACCACTTATTAAATGGGGGTCTACAAATAAAAAAGAGAGCACTCAACAGCTAAAATCTAAATATCAAAAACTTATAGAATTATATAAAAATGAGCTCACTTTAAAACAAATAAAACTTTTAATTAAAAAAGGTAAAATAACTATCTAAATTAGTAATCTTTTTTATGTGAAAATAATTTTCTATCTTCTTTTAGCCATTGTAAAATACCACCTTTTAAAACTGAAACATCAGTAAAGCCCAAATCTTCAGAAAATGAATTAGCTAACATTGATGCAGTCTCTCCATCATGACTTATAAAAATCAGATTAACATCCTGAGATTGAGAAGCTGCTAGTGCTCTAATTTTATCCATAACATAAACTTGAAATTTACCATTTTTATCAAAAGCTGTTTCTGGGAATGAACCTTTGATGACGCCTGTTTCATCCCACTCTTCTTCTGTTCTAATATCAAGTGCCACAGCATTATTTTCAATCATGTCCATTAATTCATCTGATGAAACTGATTTATAACTAGGATCTAGAACGTCAATTACTTCAAATTCAAATATCAGATCTGTATTAGGTGGTATAATATCACCACCACCCTTTTTTCCATAAGCTAATTCAGCTGGAATTTTAATTTTTCTTTTAGTTCCTTTGGTGGTTCCTATTATTCCTTGTTCAAAACCAGGAATTACCTCTTTCATACTCATTTGCACTACTAAAGGTCTATCTTTGCCAATATTTGTATCAAAAACTTTTCCATTTTCAAATGAGCCTGTGTATTCAAGTTGAACCCATGAATGTTTTATAATCTTTTTTCCCATACCAGGCTTATCAGTGATAATTTCAATTTCAACAGACTTAACTTGAAATGATAAAGATAAAAAAATTGTGAATATAAGTGTTAATATTTTTTTCATAATCTAATGGTTGTTGAATTATCAGAAATAAATATAATTTTCTATATATTATTAGATTATTAATAAAAATTAATTTATAAAAATATATATGGATAATTTTGACTACATCATTATTGGAGCAGGTTCCGCTGGTTGTGTAATTGCAAATAGACTTTCAGAAAATCCTAGTAACAAAGTTCTTTTGATTGAAGCAGGTGGTAAGGATAATTATCCATGGATTCATATACCGGTTGGTTACTTTAAGACGATGCATAACCCAGATGTAGATTGGTGTTACAATACAGAACCTGATGAAACAATGAATAATAGATCTATAAGATATCCAAGAGGTAAAACTCTTGGTGGGAGTTCATCTATAAATGGATTGTTATATATTAGAGGACAACATAAAGATTATGATATTTGGAGACAGTTAGGTAATAAAGGTTGGAGTTGGGATGAGGTTTTACCTTATTTTATAAAAGCAGAAAGTCAAGAAGATGGTAAAAATGAATTCCATGGTGTTGATGGACCTCTATCTATATCCAATCAAAGAATGCATCTTTCATTATTAGATGAATTTCAAAATGCCGCCCAAGAATTTGGTATCCCAAAAACAAAAGATTTTAATAAAGGTGATAATCACGGTTCTGGTTACTATCAGGTTTCAGTAAAAGATGGATTTAGATGTAGTACTGCAGTTGGTTATTTAAATCCTGCAAAAAAAAGACCTAATTTAAAAATAATTACACATGCTCATGTTAAGAAAATTAACTTTGAAAATAAAGTTGCTAAAGAAGTTGAATATTGGATAGAAAATAAATTATTTACTGTAAGTGCAAATAAAGAAATCATCTTATCCTCAGGAGCAATCGGTTCTCCTCAATTATTACAAGTCTCAGGAATAGGAAATTCAGAAAAATTAAAAAAACTTGGAATTGAAACAGTTCATGAATTAAAAGGAGTTGGTGAAAATTTGCAAGACCATTTAATGTTTAGACCAATATACAAAATACAAAATATAAAATCTCTTAATAAAAAAATTAACAGTCTTTTTGGTAAGTTATTAATTGGATTAGAATATGTATTTAATAGAAGCGGTCCTATGACCATAGGAGCAAGCCAGCTTGGTATGTTTGCTAAAAGTGACCCTTCTATTGAAATGCCTAATTTACAATGGCATGTTCAACCAATGAGTATGGATACATTGGGTGCAACTAAAAACCACGACTTTCATGCTTTCACCCCTACTGTCTCCAACATAAGACCCACTAGCAGAGGTCATGTAAGTATCGTAGAAAAAGATTCTAGAACCTATGCAAAAATAAAAATGAACTATCTATCAACTGATGAAGACAGAAGAATTGCAGCTGCTGGACTTAAATTAACAAGAAAAATTGTTTTAGAATCTGAGACTTTCAAAAAATTTAGTCCAGAAGAATATCGTCCTGGACCTCATTTAACAGAAGATGAAGATATTTTAAAAGCAGCAGCAGATTATGCTCAAACAATATTTCATCCTGTTGGAACATGCAAAATGGGTCAAGACGATATGGCAGTTGTTGATGATCAGTTAAAAGTTCATGGAATTAAAAATTTAAGAGTAATAGATGCTTCTATCATGCCCAATATTACATCTGGAAACACTAATGCACCCACAATAATGATTGCAGAAAAAGGTGCTGATATGATACTAAGCAGTTAATGTTTGCAGAATTATTTGGACCTGAACAGCTTGTTATCTTAGGTCAAATTATATTTATAGATTTAGTATTAGCTGGTGATAATGCGATTATTATTGGAATGGTTGCTTCTAAATTTCCAGTTGAACAAAGAAAAAAAGTAATTTTTTGGGGAATAGGTGGTGCGGTAATTTTAAGAATTATCTTAACTATGCTAACTGCTTATTTATTACAAATAACAGGATTAAGACTGATAGGAGGATTGCTTCTCCTTTATATAGTCTACAAACTCTACACAGATGTAATCAAAGGTCAGTCAGGAGATGAAGACATTAAAGTAGATAATTCAAGTTTCATGAAAGCTATATGGACAGTTTTACTTGCTGATTTTACAATGAGTTTAGATAATGTTTTAGGTGTAGCTGGTGCTGCTGGTGATCACTATGTATTATTAATATTTGGTTTAGCTTTGTCAATAATCCTTATGGCAACAGCTGCAACCGTTATATCAAAGTGGATTACTGAATATAAATGGATAGCTTGGATTGGTTTAATTGCTATACTAATTGTTGCAATCGAATTAATCTATACTGATTTAAAATTATTTATTTAAATGTACTTACAAAAAATAAATCTTAAAAACAAATATGCATTAGTTACTGGTGCAGGTAAAGGATTAGGAAGAGCCTGCTCTATCGCACTTGCTGAAGCTGGAGCTACAATAATTGCATTAAGTAGAACACAATCAGATCTTGATAAGCTTGAAAAAGAAATAAAAAAGATAAAAGGTAAAGTTATCAAAGTTAATTGTGATGTAATGAATTACAAAGTTTTAAAAGAAAATCTAGATAAGATTAAAATCATAGATATTTTAGTTAATAATGCTGGTACAAATATCCCAGAACCTTTTGAAAAAATTAAACAAGAAAGTATGAACTACTTAGTAGATTTAAATCTAAAAGCAGCTTTTAACGTTGCTCAATTAGTTGTTAAAAAAATGCTAAAGAATAAAAAAAGAGGTGGATCAATTATTAATATGTCCTCACAACTTGGCCATGTTGGAATGGCTGGTAGAAATGTTTATAATATGACAAAATTTGGAATTGAAGGTTTAACCAAAGGTATGGGTGTTGAGCTTGCAAAAAACAATATCAGAGTAAATACAGTTGCTCCTACTTTTGTTGCAACACCAATGGTTAAAAAATTTTTTAAAAATAAAGAATTCAAAAGGCTAGCATTAGGCAACATACCCATAGGAAAATTAGCAACAGAAAGTGATGTTGCAACAAGTGTTTGTTTTTTAGCTTCCTCAGCATCATCAATGGTTACTGCCACATCAATTTTAGTAGACGGTGGATGGACTGCAAAGTAATTTATAAATTTCTTTTAGCATTATTAATTTTTTCAACATCACAAGTTAAAGCTATTGAGTTTCAGGGAAAATTTATACAAGGGCACTATATTCTAGGAAAAACTAATCCAAATGCAAAAATTATTGTAGATAAAAAAGGAGTAAAAATATCTAACGATGGTTTTTTTGTTTTTGGAATTGATAGAGATAGAAAGTTTGATTTAACTTTCACTAAGATATTAGATGGAAAAAAATCAGTAATTAAAAAAAAAGTTTTAAAAAGAAAGTACAACATTCAAAGAATTGATGGTCTAGAAGAAAGTAAAGTGACCCCTCCTGAGTTTGTTTATAAAAGAATTAAGAAAGAAAATAATGCAATTGGTGAGGCAAGAGCAATAAATTCTAATTTAAAATTTTTTAAAGATAAATTTGTGATGCCTATTGAAGGAATTATTAGTGGTGTCTATGGCAGTCAAAGAATTTTAAATGGTAAAGCTAAATGGCCTCACTACGGTATAGATATAGCAGCAAAACAAGGAACTAAGATAAAATCCTCTGGAGCCGGAGTTGTTACATTGGCCGAAGATGATTTGTATTATACAGGTGGTACGATTATCATGGATCATGGTCATGGTATTTCAACAATATATTCTCACCTTGAAAATATTTTAGTCTCAGTTGGGGAAAAAATTAACCAAGGAGATATTATAGGAACTGTGGGTTCTACCGGAAGGTCTACTGGACCCCATTTAGATTTTAGAGTTAATTGGTTTCAAACAAGGCTTGATCCCATGTCGGTATTGAAATAAAAAAGTTAGATGAATAAAAATTTAAAAAATAAAATCTCAGACAGACTTGTTAACGCATTTTTAAAAAATAAAATAATCTCACCACTTCCTCAAGAAATTACAAAAAAACTTACTGACGCTGATGAATTTAGAAAATTATGTGAAAGTAAAATTAAAGAACCTATTATTGGATTTAAGGCTGGTGGAACAGGAATTCCTGTAATGAAAAAATTAAAAGAAAAAGAACCTTTTTATGCATCTGTTTATAAAAGAAATTTTTTAAAAAGTGGAAAAAAAGTTAAAATTAATAAATCTACTTTAGGTATAGAGTTAGAAGTTTGTTATTTGATTAAAAAAAATTTCTTTCTATCAAAAGGTGTAGTAACTATGAAAAATATTTCTAAATATATTTCTCATATGGCGCCATGTATTGAGGTTGTAGGGTATAGACAAAATAAAAAAGGTGTTACTTCTTTTGGTGATTTATCTAGTGATTTTGGTGCAAATGTAAAATTTTTAATTGGACAAAAGAAAAAATATAGAAAAATTAATATCAGTAACCTTAAAACAATTATTTCAAATAAGAAAATAAATCAGACTGTTTCAGGCAATACAGGAGCTGTTTATATTAGCCCTCTAAATTCACTTCGTTTTGTACTAAACAAGCTTAAAAAAGATAAAGTAAATCTTAATAAAGATTTCTACGTATTTACTGGTTCAACAGTTGGTGTTGTTCCCATACTTGGTAAAGGATTGTATGCAGGTATAATTGATAAGCTAGGTTCAGCAAAAGCTATCATCCATTAATGGGGTTGCATTTTACACCAGAAGAATTTTCTAAAAGAAAACGTGATGTTTTAAAATCAATGAAAGAGCAAAATTTAGATGCTCTTTTAATGTTCAGGCAAGAGTTGATGTTCTGGCTTACAGGCTATGACACTTTTGGTTATGTTTTTTTTCAAACTTTAATATTAGATCTAAAAGGGAATGTTATTCTTTTAACTCGTGCACCTGACTTAAGACAAGCGCAAAACACCTCAAATATTGAAGATATAAGAATTTGGGTCGATAAAGTTCAGTCAAACCCAACTGAAGATCTTAAAGGTATTTTAAATGAACTTAATTTAAAAGATAAGAAAGTTGGTATTGAGTATGAAGCTTACGGTATGACAGGTCGTAGCGCTTTAATACTTAATAAGTCACTAGAAAGTTATTGTGAGGTAGAAGATCAATCAGAATTAATCACCAAACATAGAGTTATTAAGTCTCAAAAGGAGATTATTTATGTAAAAAAAGCTGCAGAACTTGCCGATCAAGGTCTTGAGGAAGCCTGGAAATATGCAAAAGCTGGCGCTAGTGAGGCAAAAATTTTAGCTGAAATGCAAAGAGTTGTTTTAGAAGGTGGCGGTGATTATCCAGCAAATGAATATATAATTGGATCAGGCCACAATGCATTACTTTGTAGATATCAATCTGAAAAAAGAATTTTGTCATATACTGATCAGTTAACTATTGAATGGGCTGGAACTTATAAACATTATCACTCAGCAATGTTTAGAACCATCCCTATTGGTAAAGCTGATCCAAAACATATTATGATGCACGAAGCTTGCGTTGAGGCTTTAAATAATTGTGCAAAAACTTTAATACCAGGAAAAACTGCTGGAGATGTATTTGATATACATGCTAAAACTTTTGATGACCTTGGATACAATAAAGCAAGAATGAATGCTTGTGGTTATTCATTGGGTTCGACCTTTTCTCCCAATTGGATGGACTGGCCAATGCTATACACTGGTAATCCTTACGTAATCACTCCTGGTAATGTCTTCTTCATGCACATGATATTGATGGATTCAGACAATGAATTAGCCATGAATTTAGGTGAAACCTATTTAGTAACCGAGACTGGTAATGAAAGGTTAGGAAAACAGAAGCTAGATTTAGTTATTCTATAAAGTTTACTGCATCTAAATTTTATTAATATCTCTAACTATACTATTTTTTTATAAAACTGATGATACTTTTTGTAAGTGTATCACTTAAAATTAAAGTTCCTTTTTCATTTGGGTGAATACCATCATCTTGATTAAGCTCAGGTTTTAAAGCTACACCTTCTAATAAAAAAGGTATTAAATTTAGATCATATTTTTTTGCTAAATTTGGATAAATATTATCAAATTTTTTTTTATAACTAATGCCATGAGTTGTTGGAGCAATCATTCCAGCTAAAATTATTTCTATATTTTTTAGTTTTGCTATTTGAATAATTTTTTCTAAATTTTTTTCTGTCTCAATGGGACTTATTCCTCTTAACATATCGTTAGCACCCAATCCTAAGATCATTAAATCAATATCGGGATGAGATAAAGACCACTCAGCTCGATTTAATCCACCAGCAGATGTGCTCCCAGATACACTTCCATCAATAACCTCAAGATTATAACTACTATCATTAAGATTGTTTCGAAGGACAATGGCTAAATGTTTTTCCTTTGGAAGACCATAGCCAGCCATTAAGCTATCACCAAATAAGATAACGTTTTCTATGGCATTGACGTTTATGCTCACTAGACAGAAGGCAATAATTTTAATAATAAATCTTTTAATCATGGATAGTCTTTTTAAGCTAAAAAACGTTAATCTTAAATACCAAACTGGTAATGATACTATCAAGGTTTTAAAGAATATTAATTTAGAGACTAAAAAAAATGAGTTTATTTCAATAGTTGGTGAAAGTGGATCTGGAAAGACTAGCTTAATCATGCTTGCTGGGGGGTTAGAGAAAGCAACCTCTGGTAAGATATTTTTTGAAGATCAAGAAATATCTAAAATGAGTGAAGATGAGGTTTCTAAAATTAGAAGAAAGAACATAGGTATAGTTTTTCAATCTTTCTATCTTATTCCAAATTACACTGCTGTTGAAAATGTTGCCCTAACATTAGAGTTAAATAACCTAAAAAACCCTAACGAACGAGCCAAAGAATTATTAGATCAATTTGGGTTAAAAAATAGGTTTAACAATTTACCAAGTCAACTTTCAGGTGGCGAACAACAACGTGTAGCAATTGCAAGAGCTATAGCTATGAAACCTAAACTAATTTTAGCTGATGAGCCTACGGGAAATTTAGACAGTGAAAATTCTCAAATGATTGCAGATATTTTATTTAAATATATTAAAGAAGAAAAATCATCTTTAATTATGGTCACCCATGACCCAAAACTTGCAAATAAAGCAAAAAGAAAAATTAAAATCAAAGATGGAAAAATTGTCTAAGCTTTCAGAGTACAAGTTAACTTTGATATATGCCTTAAGAGACTTGAGTAGAAATTATAAAAAAATTTCTAGTATCATTTTAACACTTTTTATCAGTTTATTTATCTTAAGTTCAATTTTCACAATTGAAGATAGTTTAAATAAAGAATTAAATAACAATTCAAGAGCACTTTTGGGTGGAGATATTGAGATTGATTACAATCGTAACATTGGCAACTTAGAATTAATTAACCAAGTTAAAGAATTTACTACCGTTTCACAAATGGTTGAGTTTAGTACTATGATTTCAACTACTAATAAGACAAAAAATAAATCAATATTTTCTAGAATCAAAACTGTAGACGAAAATTATCCATTATTTGGTAAAGTAGGTTATGAACCAAGTGGTGCATTTAAAAAATTACAAACTACAGAAAATACAATCCTTGTTAATGAAAATATTTTCAAAAATCTTAATTTAGAAATAAATGATAAAATCAAAGTTCAAGACAAACTCTTTACAGTAATTGGTATCGTAAAATCGGTACCAGATATTGGAGGTGCTTTTGTATTTGGTGATTTTGCTTTAGCTGGCAAACAAACATTAGAATTACTAAAACTTAACAACCTAGGCAGCTTTTTAAACTATGAATATAAAGTAAGATTTAATGAGGGAGATAATCCAAAGACTTTATCTAAAAAAATTGAACAATTATTCAAAGATGAAAAAAAGGTTAGACTTAAATATCACGAAAAATCTGACGGTCCTTTAAAGAGAATAATTGATAATTTCTCTCAGTTTTTGTCTCTTGTATCTATTAGTGCAATGTTAATTGCTGGAATTGGAATTGCTAACACTCTACTTTCATTCATTAATCAGAACAATATGTCTATAGCAGTTAAGAAGTCTTTAGGCTTTTTCTCAAAAGATATTAAAATAGTCTACTATCTACAATTACTTATTCTATTATTCATAATATCAACTGCTGCCTACTCTTTTAGTTTCTTTCTAGTCCCTATTGTTGATGTTTATTTATCAGCTGGTCTTGGATTAAATATTGAAGGTAGTTTTTCTATTCTTAATTATTTCAAAGTTTTTTCAGTAGGTTTATTGGTATTAATCATATTTTCTATACCAACCATTAATGCAATTGATCAAGTTAAGGCATCAAACTTATTTAGAAATGTATTTCAAAACCTTCAATTTTATTATTCAAAAAAATCAATTTTTTTAAGTCTATTATTATTATCAATTTTAATTTCTTTGTTTACCATTGGTTCAGCTCGACCCATTTATAGCTTGGGTTATTTTGGAGCATTCTTTATTTGTCTATTCGTCTTCTATTTATTATCAAACTTAATTATAAAATTATTTAAAGGACTTAAAGAACACCCAAATATTTCAATTAAAGTATCAGTTAAAAATATTACTCAAACTAAAAGTATTACTCCTATAACTATTATGTCTTTAGGTTTGGGCGTCACCTTATTATTAACTTTGGCTTTTGTGGGTTCAAACTTTAAAAGAGAAATTGCTAAATCTATACCGGAGCTTGCACCTGATTATTTTTTCATTGGTATTCAAAGTGATGAAAGACAAATATTTGAAGATTTAATTTTTGAAATGGATAAAGAGGCTAACCTTGAAATTGTTCCCATGGTTTCAACGGGTATTCTGAAAATCAATGGAATAGATCCAAATACTTATATCGATTCAAGTAATGATAGCCACTGGGTGATTAGAAATGACAGAAGGTCTTCTTGGGCTGATAAAGTTTTAAAAGATAACCCAATTATAGAGGGAAAGTGGTGGGATTTAGATAGACCTGATAAACTTCAAATTTCACTTGATAGTAAAATTGCTAAAGATTTTGATATTAAAATTGGTGATATTTTTACTCTAAATATTTATGGTCGTGAAATTGAAGGTGAAATTGTAAACTTCAGGTTAGTAGACTACAGAGATTTTACTATTAACTTTGCAATGTTATTAAACCCTCAATTTGCAAAAAATATACCTCACGAATATTTAGCAACTTCAAAGTTTAAAAACTTAGAGAATTTTAATGAAACTGCTTTACTAGATAAAATGCCTAGTCTCTCTATTATAAAAATTACTGATTACTTGGAGAAAGTAACAGATCTTTTAAATAAAGTGTTTATTGCTGTAACAGTTATCTCTGCCATAACTATAGTCATTGGTTTAATTGTCATATCTAGTGCAATTATAGTTCAAGGTAAAATTAAAGAATTTCAAAACTTAATATTTAAAATTCTAGGTTTTTCCAAGTTTGAAGTTGTGCTTTCTTCAATCATAGAGTTTTTTATTATATTCACATCCATAATTTTAATAGCTCTGTTTTTTGCGGTCATAGGTTCACAATTTATCATTGAAAATATTTTTCAAATTACTTGGAAGTTTGATTTAGCAATATTTTTGCAGGTAACACTTGGTATTGGGCTTGCTACGTTAATCTTAATTATGATTACTAATTTTAAGTATTTAAGCCCTAAGGTTTATCCACTTATAAGAAATCAATAACTACACATCTGATCGAGATCTAAATCTTTCGAATATTAATCTTGTTTTAACTCCAATATTTAAAAATGGCTGAGGTGGAAGCCAATTAGGCTTAATTCTAGATTCTATTATATTAATTTCATCACTATTTACATTGCTTGCTTTAATTGCTATTTGTTCACCAAATAACGTTCCAACTCCAATACCAGAGCCGTTATAGCAACCTGCTACAAAAACATTATCTTCTATTTTTTCAAAAATTTGAGAGCTATTTCTTGTTCTAGACACAATCCCAGACCAACTAGATTCAATAATATCATTTGCTAAACTTGGAAATCTTTTTTTTATTCCAAGTTTTTGATTTAAAGATCTTTTATCTAACTCTGATTTAGACATTTTAAAAGGACTATGAACTTCTGCAGTATTTCTAATTAAAATTCTTTTATCTTTTGTCATTCTAATAGTTGCACCCATTGGTCTAACGGGTAGCACACCCCACTCTTTAGGTTCACCAATGGACTTATATTCTGTATCAGTCAATGGTCTTGTCATACTTGCAGTTAAAGTTAAGGGAAAATTATAATTATTTTTTATACCAAGCGATTTTAAAAAACCATTTGTGCAGAAAATAATCTTTTTAGTAATTATTTTATGATTACTAAATTTACAAATAATTGTATCATTATTTTTTTCCCATTCATCTAATTGAGTGTTTTCTAATAGCTCAACATTATCTGGCAAAGTGTCAACCATAGCTCTGACTAATTTTCCTGGATGTAATAAAATTCCTCCTTTAGTATAAAGTGCTAAGTTATAAAAATTTGTGCCTAATCTTTTACCTAAATCATCTTTTTCTAAAATATTATGTTCGAAATTTAATTTTAATAAAGTTTTGCTAAAATTGACTAATATCTTTCTGTCTTTTTCATTTGATGAGGCAAAATACTTTCCACTTTCATTCCAATCACAATCTACCTGATGCTCTTTAATAAACTTTTTTACGACATCAATTCCTAATTTGTAAATGTCTGTTTTCTTTTTATAATTAGAAAGCTCTTTATTGGAGGTGAAGCCATCATTAAGGGTAGTATCTACTAAATAACCTGAGTTCCTTCCACTTGCACCCTCACCTGCTAATTGGGCATCAACAATAATAATTTTTTGATTAGGATGAAGTTCTGATAATTTTCTAGCAGCAGATAAACCTGTATAGCCAGCACCTACTATTATCCACTCACAAGATTTATCTTTATTTAAATCTTTTATACCAGATCTTCTGTCAAGGTCGTTAATCCAACCACAACTATTGTCATTAACCACATTCATTTAATTAATGAAAGATGAGATTTAAAACAACAAATCATTAATTAATTCTAGTTTTATTTACTATTTGAGACACACATTTATAAAGATATTCATATCCTTTTTTATTTGGGTGCCCATCAAGAGTATGAAAATAATCTAAATTATTTTTAAAATTACAATTAAAATGATTTTTAGTTTTTTTATTTATAAAATTTCTAGCATACGAAGTTTCATAACTATCTTTATTGTAAAAAATTTCTTGTTTTTGCTTAAGATTAATAAAAGTAATTCTGTCTTTATATTTGTTTATTAATTTTTCAATTGCTAAAAAGTTATTATTAATTTTGGTATTTTTTGATTTGTAAAATTTATTTTTAAGATATCCAGTAGGAATATTAAAAACATATAAATCTTTAATCCAGATCTTAATACTTCTTCTAATTTTCTTTAATGATAATTCAGATTCCACACCAGATCTTATAGTTTTTATTTCATTTAAAAAATCATTTGGATTTTTTGTTAACAATGGGTAACCAAAAAAAATTTCAGTTCCATTACAGAATTTGTAATTACTTAAGCATAATAAATGTTGCTTGCTATGAATATAAGTAGACCTTCGAAAGTCATCACCTATATACAGAACAAAAACATGATTTATGTCAATTTCTTTTGAAATATAATCTTCTAATAATAAAAATTGCTGAGGGCCTGTGCCTAATATTCCACCATTAATTATTTGATAAGACTTGTGATAACCTTTAAAATTATCAAGCCAACTACCATTACCCTGACCTTCTGTAAATGAAGTCACCTAAAAAAAGAATTGATGGTTTGTTTTTTTTGATATCATTTTCTTGTAACAAGCCATAGTTATTTGAATTTACTGTATAATCGTATAATTTTTTAAATTTATTATTAAAATAATATACTGAAGTTCTTATCTTTTTTTGGGGATGATAGGTAAAAAAATTCTCGTTGATATTTCTAAAAACCTTACCCTGTTCAAATAAAATAATTCTATCATTATGATTATAGGCTACTTTTTTTTTATAATAAAATTTATCTAAAAAAACTTCTATTATGATTAGGCTAAATATTAAATGAAATTAACAATAACAAAAAATTTTTTTTCATCTAATTTATCTAATCTAACTCAAATTCTTTTGTATAGTCTTTTTTTAATGATGGATTTTGATCTTTCTTTTCCAAATAACAATTACCAATAACCAGTTTGTCTAAATCTGTACCCATAAAACAATTAAATGCATCTAACGGGGTGTTAACAATTGGCTCCCCCCTAACATTAAAAGAAGTGTTAACAAGAATAGGACAATTTGTTTTTTCTTTAAATTTTTCAATTAACCTAAAATATTTTTCATTAGTTTCTTTGTGAACAGTTTGTATTCTTGCAGAATAATCAACATGGGTAACTGCAGGTACTTCTGACCTTTTCACATTTAGTTTATCTATACCAAATAAGTTTTTTTGATCATCAGTCATTTCTATGATTTTATCATTATTAATGTTTGAAACCATTAACATGTATGGACTATCCACATCAATATCGAACCACTCTGATAAATCTTCTTTTAATACTGATGGGGCGAATGGACGAAAACTTTCTCTATATTTAACTTTTAAATTTAAATTCTTTTGCATTTTTTCTGACCTTGGATCACCTAAAATAGATCTTCCACCAAGTGCACGTGGACCAAATTCCATTCTTCCCTGGAACCATCCGATTGCTTGTTCATTTGCTAAATCTATAGCAGTCTTATCTAGTAATTCTTCATCTTTAAAAATTTCATATTTTGCACCAGCTTTATCAAGATGTTCTTCAATTTCTTTTTGTGAATATTCTGGTCCTAGATAAGATCCCTGCATACTGTCATTATGATCAACTTTTCTATGATTATTTTGATCAATGTGCCACAAAGCTAGGGCAGCACCTAAGGATCCACCAGCATCACCTGCCGCAGGCTGAACCCAAATATTATCAAATATTTTTTCTTTTAATATTTTTCCATTAGCAACACAATTAAGAGCAACTCCACCAGCTAAACATAGATTGGGTATATTGAATTCTTCTTTTAAAGATTTTATAAGCTTAATCATAATATCTTCTGTCACTTTTTGGATGGATGCTGCAATATCCATGTGAAATTGTGTTAGTTTTTCACGTTTTGAATTTCTAACTTTTTGACCAAATAAGATATCAAATTTTTTATTAGTCATTGTTAAACCGGTTGCATAATTAAAATATGACTGATCTAGATGAAATGATCCATCTTCTTTTACATCAATTAAATTATTTTTTATTTTATCTTCATAAATTGGAACTCCATAAGGAGCTAAGCCCATAAGTTTATATTCACCACTATTTACTTTAAAGCCAGTGTAATAAGTAAATGCTGAATAGAGCAATCCTAAAGAGTGAGGAAAATGGATTTCTTTTTTGATTTCCAAATTATTTCCCTTGCCAATAGCAACTGTAGTTGTTGCCCATTCGCCAACACCGTCAGCAGTTAATACTACTGCTTCTTCAAATGGAGATGGAAAAAAGGCACTTGCAGCATGACTTAAATGATGGTCTGAAAAAAAAATTTTTTTATCATTATTAAAATTATTATCATGTCTCTTCAATTCATTAAAAAGCATTTTTTTTTGAAAGAGTTTATCTTTTAGCCAGACTGGCATTGCCATACAAAAAGATTTGAAGCCTCTTGGTGCAAAGGCAACGTAGGTCTCTAATAATCTTTCAAATTTTAAGAAAGGTTTTTCAAAAAAAATAACCTGATCAACATCGTTAAGTTTAATTTTTGCAAAATTTAAAACAAATTCAATTGCATTAAATGGATAACTTGCATCATGTTTTTTTCTAGTAAATCTTTCTTCTTGAGCAGCAGCTATAATCTTGCCATCTACAAGAATAGTGGCTGCGCTATCATGATAAAATGCTGAAATACCTAAAATAGTTTTCACTTAAAAAATTGTATAAATAAATGGAGCTACAGCTGTGCCTTGACTTAAAACAATCAACCCACCAAATAATACTAAAACTAATAGGATTGGTAGTAGCCAATATTTTTTTCTAACCTTTAAAAATTCCCAAAATTCTTTTAAAAAATCCATAACTAAAATTGATTTTTCATCTTACTTTCAATTTTAGATCTTTCAATCCAATATGTTTTTTTATTGCCCTTTTTTAAATTCAATAAATTCTTTCCTGAAATCCTCATAATTAGAGATGTGGGCGTAACAATAGCAAAGAAAACTATACCCATGACTATTGGTGATACAAAACTACCTAATAGAATTCCAAATTTAAACCAAATTCTATTTAAAGGAGAAAGTAAATTAGAATTTAATAAGCCAAGTATTAAAAAAATAAAACTTATAGATAAAAACCAAAAATTAATAATCTTATTATTCAAAAAAGGGTAAATAGAGAGAATTAAAAAAAAAACAAAAAAAACGATACCAAAATTTTTATTAGTTGTTTTATTAATTATTTTCATAAGACTTAATTAACAAGTATTGAGAAAAAAGCTATAATATTAATTAATTTCATTAATAATTTTATTAGCAATTAGACTATTTGCAAAAAATTTTAAATGAACATCATCATCTATATAGATTAAATTCTTCCAATTTTTTTTTGTAGTTTTTATTCTTTTAAAGTCATTAAACAAATTAATAACTTTTGAGCAGTAATTTTCTTCACAGATTTTATTATTAAATTCCTCCCAATTAAATACTTCTTGCCCATAAATTAGTGTTTCTGGCCATGGAAATATTATTAAATATATATCAGCTCCATTTTTTTTTGACAATAAAGAAATCTTTTTAAAATAATCGCTTATGGTAATTAAGCTTTTTTCAAAATTATCATTATTTAATTCATTATGTTTTTTGAGATCTGTATATGTAAAGTTTGCTATATCAGACTTTAAAGCCGAGTTCTTCTTTTCCAAAATTATTAGATTTAATACTCAATTTAATGTGTCTTAAAAAGTTTCTGAAATAAAAAAACATAAGTCTTGTTCCTTTAAAGTTTAAATTTTTAATATTTTGCCAATTTGTAATACTTTTATTTATATGTTTTGATTTTAAAACAGGTGAATTAATTTCTGGTAATTTGACCCATCGAAAAGCTGCATCACTAATATCTGTCATGTCTAATGTTATGAAGACTTTAGATGCATTCTTTTTTTTAAAAAATTTTTCTAATACTTCATAGTGTTTTTGAATTCCATATCCTGGTACTCCAAGATTATAAATCTCATAATCATTAGTTTTGCTTTCAACTATTCCAGGAAAAGAATTTTCAAATTTTACACCATAACCGTACGTAAATGAGTCACCTAAAAAAATTAAATTATCAATTTTTGATAATCTTTTTTTTCCTGAAAATCTGTACCCCTCTTCATCTGTATAAACTTTATATGGTATTACAGTTTTTTGTTTTTCAGTTGCTATACAATTTTTTGATAAATTATAACTATGATAGTCCTCTTTATTAAATGAATAGTTTTTATAATCAAAACAGTCATATCTAATTTCTGGTTTATTTATATAGATATAATTACTAAAAATTAAATCACCTACAATGAAAAAAAATAAATATGAAAGTGTTACTAATAAAATTTTTTTAAATTTTATAAAATAAATTGTCATCTATAAGCATTTATACATTATTTAATTTATCTTAACTAAGCTAAGGAAAGTATTATCTTAAATAAAGGTAATTAAAAAATACTAAGAAATTAAAGAAGGTTGCTTTATCATATCCTCTTTTTTAATCCCTGCAACTTTAACTGGTCTTTTCATAGCATCTCTTCTGAAAGGCTCTCCCAGTTCTTGGTTAAGAATTACTTCGATAAATGTTGTAATTCCTTTCTTTTGATCTTCACATGATTGCTTGATAGCAGCTGTGGTTTCTTCCATAGTTCGAACAGTAACACCTTTTAATCCACAAGCATCAGCGACTTTTGCATAACTTAATTCTGGATCAAGCTCTGTTCCAACAAAATTGTCATCAAACCATAAAGTAGTATTTCTTTTTTCAGCGCCCCATTGATAGTTTCTAAAAATTACCATTGAAATTGCTGGCCATTCTGGTCTTGCCACTGAACTCATTTCGTTCATGCTGATACCAAATGCACCATCACCTGCAAAACCAATTACCGGTGTATCTGGACATCCAATTTTTGCTCCAAGAATTGCTGGAAAACCATAACCACAAGGACCAAATAATCCTGGTGCTAAATATTTTCTACCTTTTTCAAATGTAGGATAAGCATTTCCAATTGCGCAGTTATTTCCAATGTCGCTTGATATGATTACATTATCAGGCATACCTGCTTGAATTCCTCTCCATGCTTCTCTAGGAGACATTCTGTCTGCATCTCTTTTTCTAGCTTCTGCATTCCAAACTGTACCTTCATCATCATCTTCATGATCTAAACTGGATAACTCTTGTAACCAAGCAGATTTAGTTTGGTGAATTGTATTTTTTCTCTCTTCTCTATTCGTATCTCCTGCTGTTGGAGATAGTTGAGCTAAAATTTGTTGAGATACTAATTTTGCATCGCCACAAATACCAACTGATACTTTTTTAGTTAAACCAATTCTATCTGAATTCATATCAACTTGAATGATACTTGCATCTTTAGGCCAGTAATCCATTCCGTAACCAGGTAAAGTTGAGAAAGGATTTAATCTTGTACCAAGCGCAAGAACAACATCAGCTTTCTTAATTAATTCCATTCCAGCTTTTGATCCATTGTATCCTAATGGTCCAGCTGCTAATGGGTGACTTCCTGGGAAACTATCATTATGCTGATATCCTGAACAAACTGGGGCATCTAATTTCTCAGCTAATTTTTTACAATCTTCAATTGCTCCACCAATTACAACACCAGCACCAGATAAAATTACTGGAAACTTAGCGTTTGATAATAATTCAGCTGCTTTTTTTATTGCATCAACTCCACCTGCTTGTCTCTCAAGTCTAACAATTGGAGGAAGATCAATATCAATTACTTGTGTCCAATAATCTCTTGGAACATTTATTTGTGCAGGGGCTGATCCTCTGATCGCTTTTTCAATTACTCTATTTAATACTTCTGCCATTCTAGAAGCATCTCTAACTTCTTCTTGGTAGCAAACCATGTCTTTAAATAAATTCATTTGTTCTACTTCTTGAAAACCACCTTGACCCATAGTTTTATTAGCAGCTTGAGGGGTTACTAATAATAATGGTGTGTGGTTCCAGTATGCAGTTTTAATAGGTGTTACAAGACCTGTAATCCCAGGGCCGTTTTGAGCAATGACCATTGACATTTTACCAGTAGATCTTGTGTAACCATCAGCAATTAATCCACCGTTTGTTTCATGAGCAACGTCCCAAAAAGTAATTCCGGCATCAGGAAAGATATCTGATATTGGCATAAAGGCAGAACCAATAATTCCGAATGCGTGTTCAATTCCATGCATTTGTAAAACTTTTACAAAAGCTTCCTCTGTTGTCATTTTAGTCATAATAATTAGGCCTTCCTGCTTAAGTTGTTAAAAAAATCTATAAATAATTTGTTAATTTTAAAGATTAATATATAAGAATTAAAAAATTTCAAACAAACAAATCGACACAATTATGGCTACAGATATTATTATACACGACGAAAAAGACAACGTAGGAGTAGTTGTTATTGATAAAATCACTCCAAAACAAGATTGTGCGTGCTGGATTATGGAGAATGATAAAACAGTTCAAATTCAATCAGTAGATGAAATTCAATTAGGACATAAAATTGCAATGGTTGACCTTAATGAAGGTGATACTATTTTGAAATATGGTCATGATATTGGAAAAGTAGTTAAATCAATCAAAAAAGGTGAGCATGTTCATGTTCACAATGTAAAAACGAAAAAGTGGTAAAAAATATGGAAATTCCAAAAAGTTTTTTAGGTTACAAAAGAGAAAATAGCAGAGTTGGTACTAGAAACCACGTAATCATCTTACCTGTAGATGATATTTCAAACGCTTGCGCTGAAGCTGTGGCAAACAATATTAAAGGTACAATGGCCCTTCCTCACTCTTATGGAAGACTTCAATTTGGTGCTGATTTAGATTTACACTTTAGAACAATGATTGGGACTGGAAAAAACCCTAACGTTGCTGCTGTAATTGTTATTGGTATAGAGCCAAAATGGACAAAAAAAATAGTTGATGGAATAGCAAAAACAGGAAAGCCAGTTGAAGGATTTCATATTGAGCGAACTGGAGATATCGGTACTGTCATGAAAGCTTCAAAAAAAGCTCAGGAATTTGTGATGTGGGCATCTGAAAAACAAAGAGAAGAATGTCCAATGAGTGATTTATGGATATCAGTTAAGTGTGGAGAGTCAGATACAACATCTGGTCTTGCTGCTAACCCAACTGTTGGAAATTTAATGGATAAATTAGAACCAATGGGTGTTCATTTATGTTTTGGGGAGACTTCAGAACTTACTGGAGCTGAAACTGTTTGCGCTAAAAGAGGTGCTACCCCAGAAGCATCAGAAAAATTTATGAAAACATGGAATTCATATAATGATTTTATACTTAAAGAAGCAACAGATGACCTTTCTGAAAGTCAACCAACTGCAGGAAATATTGCAGGTGGATTAACGACAATTGAAGAAAAAGCATTTGGTAACTTTCAAAAAATTGGTTCATGTAAGTTTATTGATGTATTAGAGCCAGCTGAAGAACCAACTAAAGGTAAAGGCTTATACTTTATGGATACATCCTCAGCAGCAGCTGAATGTGTAACACTTCAGGCAGCAGCTGGATTTAACATTCACTTATTCCCAACAGGTCAAGGTAATATCGTAGGTAACCCTATCGAACCAGTTGTAAAATTAACTGCCAACCCATTAACTGTAAAAGGTATGGGCGAGCATATTGATTGTGATGTATCAAAAATTTTATCACGTGAGATGACTATGTCTGAAGCTGGTGATGAATTGATCAAATCAATGATTAGAGTTGCTAACGGTAGATTAACTTGTGCTGAAGCTTTAGGTCATAAAGAATTTGTTATGACTAAACTTTATAGAAGTGCTTAAAGATTCATATATTAAATAATGTTATTTAAAAAATACCTGGTCATTATCCCAGGTATCATTTTAGCATTTATTCTCTACACTTTTTCACAAGGATTAAATAATATTATTGGTATTGAATTATTGGGGTACGCTAAAAGCCCAATATCAACAGCCATGATTGCAATTCTAATGGGAATTGTACTTGGAAATATTTTTCAAATGAGAGAGGGTTTTTTAATTGGGATAAATTTTACTCAAAAATATATTTTAAAACTTGGAATAATTTGTCTCGGCATTCAATTAAAACCATTTGAATTTTTAAAATTTGGTTCTGTTGCTATACCATTAATTATTGTCTGCATTATAAGTGTATTAATTGTAATTAAATTACTAATTAAAAAATTAAAAATCTCAACAAGAATGGCTTACTTGATATCTATTGGAAGTACTGTCTGTGGAACAACAGCAATAATGGCAACTGCTCCAATAATTAAAGCAAATAAAGGTGAGGTTGCTTATGCAATTGCAAATATCACAGTCTTTGGAATAATTTCAATGTTGGTTTACCCATATTTTGCAAATATTTATTTTAATGGAGACCCTATGTATGTGGGGCTTTTTTTAGGAACTGCTATTCATGAAACCTCTCAAGTTGCAGCAGCAGGATTAATTTATGATCAACAATTTAACAGTCCTGAAACTTTAAATATCGCAACAGTTACAAAGTTAATTAGAAATACTTTTTTAGTTATCATGATCCCTCTATTTGCTTATCTGTATAATAGGAACGAGACTAAGGCTAAAAAATATTCTTTACTAAACATTTTCCCATATTTTGTATTGGGTTTTGTTGGAATGATTATATTTCGAAGTATTGGAGACCAACTATTCTTAACAACTAATACTCAAGTTATTTGGCAAAACTCTGTATCAATGATTAAAGATTTAGCTAAAGTTTTCTTAAGTATGGCAATGGCTGCGATTGGTTTATCGACTAACTTAAAAGACTTAAGGTCAATGGGTTATAAACCCTTTGTTGTAGGATTTATTGCAATGGTAACTGTTGGCTTAGTAAGTATAATTTCAATGAAAATATTTACTGAATTATTTCTATAAAGATTACATTGTTATATTAAAAAATTACAAAAAATCACTATCAAAAAATTGAAGTTTAAATAGAAAAAGTTTAGAAAATAGTTTAATCAACTTATGTGTCTTTAATTAACTACATAAGAAACAAATATCATCCATTATGGTTTTTATATAAATTTAAATTTATAAGAACTTTAGTATCTAAAATTAAAATAACCTATTATAAAAAAACAAAAAGATTTGGAAATTTTTATATTTATTTACCACGGCACTTGGGGTATCTGCTAAATAATGAGAATATTGAAAAAAGAAACGTACGACTTTGTTACAAAGTTAAATTTAAAAAAAAATATAGTAAATAAGACATTTGTAGATATAGGTGGAAACATAGGAACCTATAGTTTATTTTTTAAAGAAAACTATAACGCGAAAGTATTTGTTTTTGAGCCAGATGATGACAACTTAAGCTTGTTATTAAGGAGTAAAATTAAAAATCAATTAAAGGATTTTAATATAATTTCATTAGCAATATCTAATGAAGATAAAATTGAATCTTTCTTAATAGACCACATAAGTGGTGCAACAGGATCAATTTCTAGTGTAAAAAATGTAGGTCAAATAAGACAAGAGCTTTATTTAAAAAAGGATATTATTACTCTCAAATTAGACAATTTTTATAATATTATAGAAGACATTTCATGGATTAAAATAGATACTGAAGGCAATGAAGTGAATGTTATAAAAGGCATGATTAAAATTCTTAAGTTAAATAAACCTAACTTAATAATTGAATGTGAGGATAGAAACATTGATCAGATTAAAGAATTATTAAAAGAAATTAATTACAATATTAAAAAAATGGATACAGATATGAATTATATATTTTACCTATAAGTATCTTAAACAAAAAATAATTTAAAAAAATTATTACTAGATAAATAATAATTAAATAAATTTAATTTTTTATTCAGAGCAAATGATAATAATGTAAAATTATTTAAAAAAATATTTTTTAAAAATAAAAATATCTACGAGCATCCTATACCATAATGTTTGGAAAAAATAAAAAATTAAGCCTCTTACTCCAGATAGAAAACCAAACTTTACAAAATAACTATACATAAATAACAAGATAGGTCTAATAAAGATCGGTAATTTATAATATATTCTAAATTTATTATTTTGCTTTATTTTAGATGTGTCATTAAAAGTTATTTTCTTGTAATTGTACTTTTTCTTATAAGTAAAATAGCTTTCAGCTTCTCTAAAAGCATAATTTTTATGTTTTTTTAACCACCATGAAAAATTTTTCAAATTATGATCTATTATAATAGCTTTAGATATAGCTATTTTACCCATTACTGCTACCTGCTCATCAACATTTATTTTTTGATATTTACCTGAACCATTTTTCCAAATCCTTAAAGTTTTATGGGGTGATGTTAGTCCATAATTTATAATTTTATTCAAAAATTTAATTTTTCTCTCTATTATAATTCCTGAAATATCAATTTTACTCTCTATAATACCTTTGATTTTATTAAAAAAATTTTTTTCAACTATTTCGTCTGCATCGATTTTAAAAATCCACTTAGATTTGATATTTACATTTTTTAATGCCCAGTTCATTTGGTTTGCCTGATTAATAAATTTATTTTGATAAATTCTTATATGGTTTTTTTTACAAATTTCGATTGTTTTATCATTAGAATTACTATCAATAATTATTATTTCTTTTACAAAATTTTTAAGAGATTTTATACATCTGTCTATATGGATTTCTTCATTGTACGTTAAGATAATCGCAGATATTTTGTTATTTTTATTAGCGTTTTTCATTTATAAAAATAGATTAAAAAGTGGTATCGGTATTCATGATTGGGTCTTGTTATTTGAAATAATTTCTGCTCCAATTCCACTAAATTCAAAATCTAATTTTTTAATATTGAATTTTTTGAGTTTTTTTTCTAAGAAATTAACATCTTCACAATAAAACATTAAAAATCCTCCACCGCCTGCACCAATCAATTTACCACCTAAAGCACCATTTTTTAGTGCGAAGTTATAGTATTGATCGATTTTATTATTAGTCATATTTAATGACCTCTTTTTTTTAAAGATCCAATGTTCGTGCATTAATTTTCCTAGATCATCTAAATTACCCTCTTCAATAATGTTTTTACTCTCATAACCAAAACTTTTAACCATATGTAAATTTTCTAACATTTTTTTATCTAAATTTATCGTATTATCATTTTGTTTTTTTAAAATTTCATAAGAACTTCTTGAATATCCAGTAAAAAAAATAGCTAACTTTTTTTTAAGCGTATTGGTTCTTAAGTCAGATATTTTAATTTTTTTAACAATTACTTTACCGTTTTTTTTATATTCATATGAATTAATACCTCCATAGCTAGCAGTATACTGATCCTGTTTTCCAATAGGTTCCTTCAACGTATTAATCTCAATATCACATGCCATTTCAGCAATTTGTCTTTTAGAAAAATTTTTTTTTGTATAAATAGAAAGGGCATTTATTAAAGTTACAGCAAATGCTCCAGACGACCCCATTCCTGTACCAGCAGGAATATCAGCATGGCTAGTTATAATAAGTGGGGTTTTGATCTTAAATTTTTTGAGAATTTCTCTAAACAAAGGATGTTTGAGTGTCTTTATTGTTTTGGTTTCTTCAAATGAAGAATATTTAATTAAAAATTTATCATTAAATGTTTCTGCTAAAGAAATGTAGATGTGTTTATTGATAGTTGCAGCTATTAAAAAACCACCATATTGTTTATAGTATGAGGGAAGATCGGTACCCCCACCACCTAAAGAAATTCTTAGGGGTGAGCGAGTAACTATCATTAAATTTTAAATCCAGCAGATAATGCATCTTTATAAAAGTCTTTTATAGTTTCAATTGAATATTGGTTCAAATTTTTTCCAATTAAATTAATTTTTGATAAAATATTATTTGGAACAGTGATTATATGGCAACCAAGTTTTTGTGCATGAATTATACTATAAACTTCCCTTGTACTTGCCCATAAAATTTCACAGTTGTTATTTTTCTTTAATTTAATAAATTTTAAAGATTGACTTATTAATAAATCAGGATTTCTACCCGTATCAGCAATTCTCCCGCAAAAATAGAAATAATTGACTTGGTGTTTTTATTTAATGAGCTAATAACTTTTTTTGCTTGGTCATATGTAAATATTGCAGTTATGTTTAATTTAACTTTTTCATTAGATAATTTTTTTATTAAATCATAGCAACCAACGCCCTTTGAATTTGTCACGGGGATTTTAACATAAACATTTTTACCCCAAGTAGAAATTATTTTTGCCTGACGATACATTCCATTAATATCATCAGCAAATACCTCAAATGAAATAGGCTTTATTTTCACATTTTTTAAAACTTTTTTTGCAAAATTACAATAATCAGAAACACCAGATTTTTTCATCAAAGATGGATTTGTAGTTAAACCTTTAACAAAACTTTTTTTATTAAAATCAATAATACTTTTATAATCAGCACCATCTGCAAATATTTTAATTTTATTTTTTTTCATTTAATTTTATTATTGAATAAATACTTGATAAATTATTAATTATATAATTAGGTTTATATAGCAATTTTTCATCATATTTTCTATCCATAAATATTGTAGAACAATTGACTTTTTTCCCTGCTCCAATATCACGCCATCTATCACCTATCATAAATGATTTTTTAAGATTAATTTGATATTTTTTTTTTGCTTTAAGCAGCATTCCTGGATTCGGTTTTCTATTTGGATCTTTGTCATTATCGGAATAACAAACGTAAATACTATGTAGACCTAATTTTTTTTTAATATAATTGTTAATTTCATTTATATTTTTTTTTGTGTTAATTTTTCTTGAAAAATCCGGTTGATTTGTAACCATAATTAAATAATAATTTTTTCTATAATATTTACAAATTTTGTTAATACCAGAGCAAAACTTTAATTGTTTAATACCATTAATTGACTTTGGTTTACCTTTAACAACAGGTGCATAAATTAAAATACCATCTCTATCAAAGAAAATAGCTTTTTTTAATTTTACCACTTAGTCTTGTTTTTTTGTAAATCAGGGTGAGAAACGAGTAAGTGCCATAAAAGAACTTGAAAAGTTTCTGCTAAAGGTGTCACTAATTTTTTTTCTTCAACATCAATAAATATTTTAACATTTGAATTTTTATAAGCATAACCATCTTTTCGACCAACTATAGAGATGACTTTACCTTTTTTTAAATTTGCAAATTTAATAGCTTTAATTAAATTAACTGATACTTTTTTTTTAAAATTGCCGCCACCTACGGAAAAAACCATCAAAGCGTCATTTTTATTAAATTTAGATAATTTTAAGTAAGTATCAAATATAGTATCAAAGCCCTCATCGTTGGTTTTGGATGTGATTTCTGAAACATTATCCACAGGTGTATAAGTGTCAATATTACATAATTTTCTAAAGTCATTGACTGCATGTGAGGCATTACCGGCACTTCCGCCTACACCTATAATAAATAATCTACCATTAAGTTTTCTTAAATTTTTAAGAATATTAATTATTTCTAATACTTTTTTTTTATCGAGTTTAGCTAAAGATTTTGTTACATTATCAAAATATAGTTTTGTAAAATTCATTAATATTATTTATTTAAAAATTTTCTTAATAGCTTTAATATCTTGTGGTGTACCAATTGTATAAAATTGATTATCAACATTATAATTACTTAAATTATTATTTGTAATCAAACTTTTTATTATTCTATTCAAATCAAATTTATTAGTTTTTAATTTTTTCTTAAAACTTAACAAGACATTTTTTTTTAAAATTATTAATCCATAGTCTATAAATTTAAAATCTTTAATTATACTATTTTTTTTATAAGCAATTATAGTATTTTTTTCAACCTTTACATTTGGGTTGTGATTTTTAACTAGTGAACTTTTTATTAATGTCATTAATCCATTTTTTTTTGAATAAATAAATTTTTTTGCAACCTTATTAAAATTTACCTTTAACCAGGAGTCACCGTAAATTATAAAAAAATTGTCTTCTAAATATTTATATGCATTTAATATTGCGCCACCAGTTCCTAAAGGTTTTTTTTCAGTAGAAATCTTAATGTTAAGTTTTAAATCTTTAATATATTTTTTTTTAATTTCATTGATGATTATCTCAGATTTAAAACCACAACAAATAACTACATTTTTAACATTGTTTTTTTTAATTAACTTTAATTGTCTATATAAAAAGGGTTTATTATTAATATCTATTAAACATTTAGGTTTGCCACTAGCAATAGATTTAACTCTACTCCCTTTTCCACCATTGAGTATAACAATTTGATTAACTATTTTATTCATTTAATTAAATTTTTAAAATCAGATAATAAAGCTTGTGCTATTTTATTAACTGAATGAGTCTTATTTATATTAAATGCCTTTTTTGATAATTTTAAACGAAATTTATTATTTTTAATTAGTTTTTCTAAATAATTTGATAATAATAAATTTGAATTGTGCTTTTCATGATTGAAAATCATTCCATTATAATTATGAGTAATATAATCTTTAAAACAATCAAGATTAGAAACTATTGGTACAGCACCATAACTCATAAATTCAGCAACAGACAAACCAAAAGTTTCATTTTTAGCTAATGAAGGATAAACAAAAATTGCGGTTTGTTGATAAAGTTCAAATATTTTTTTTACTGATATCGGGTTATCAATAGTAATTGACTTGCTTGTAATTTGGTTAGTTAAATAATTTAAATAACTTAGTCCACTACCTCCATCATTTATTTTCCATGGTCCAATAATTTTAACTTTCCATTTTTTTAAATTAATTTTTTTCAATGAATTAATAAAAAGCTCTATACCTTTTTCCTCATGTATCCTGCCTAAATAAACAATAAGTGGTTTTTTGTTTTTAAGATTAATATTACGAGGAGATATAAAGGGAAGAGATGGGGGTATTACTTTAATTTTTTTAGCAAGTTTTGAGGAAACCTCTTTAATTATATTTTTTTTAACAATATTTGTATTAACTCTTAATCTTGCAACATATTTATATAGGAAGATTTGCCCTTTGGGCATTCTTGCAACATCAACATAAATTTTAGTTTTTTTGTTAACAATGAATGGGAGAATTATGGGAGACCAAAAAGTGTTTGTTACGATAATATCAATTTCATTTGGTAAAACTAAAGCTGCTTTTATTGTATATAAAAAATCCAAAACTAATCTAGAAAATTTACTTTCAGTTGATAAAAAACCATTAATACGTTTGAATAAAATTTTATCTATAATTTTATCTTTTGAGTCTCCGTTAATTTTTTTTGAAATAAAGGTAATTTGGTGACCTAATTCATTAAATTTCTTACCCATTGTAAGCCAAAATTTTTCCACTCCCCCATAACTTTCACTAGAGAGTGATGCAAAAGGTCCAATTAAAATAAGTATTTTCATAAAATAAATAAAATCTATCAATAATTTTTTTTAAGAAAAATTATTATAATTCCAGAAAAAAATCTTGGGGTTACAAAGTGAATAAATTTAAAAATATTATAAATAATCTTTATATTAAAGCTATAGGCGGGATCAGGAATAGCAATAAAATTATTACTTTTAAAATTAAAAAAAATTCTATTAATTTTCGTTATTGTATTCATTTTATAAAATGATTTAAAATATTTTTTTCTTCCTGGTTGACTTTTATTCAATAGCCAATCTTTTAATTTCCATCCTTCTAGAAAGTTTGAAATTATTGACGCATAGTTAAATTTATGAGGTGTCCTAGCACAAAAAGTTCCACCTTTTTTTAAAATTCTATTAACTTCTTTGTAAAATAAATCCGGGTTTTCAACGTGTTCTAAAACCCAATCACATATAATTATATCAATTGACTTATCTTTTAATGGAATTTTACCGTTCTTAATAATCAAGTTTTTCGCTGGATGCCTTATTTTTTAAAACTAAAGAATCTACATCAGCAGCATAAAATTTTTTAACATCATTTTTTAAAAATTGAATTTGTTTAGCTATTCGATTATTATTATCTAGATACCAATCACCTCTACCAGCACCTAAATCTAATACAACCTTTTTTTTATCAATTAAGTTTCTTATTCTCAAATAAAAGTCTATAGAACCATCGTTAGTACTAAATTTACCAGGTAATTTATTGTGTAGACATTTCATATTAAATTTTTTTAATATATTTGCTGTAATTATTTATTATTAAATATATTTAATATTTCTTCATTAATATCTACATGTTTAGCTTCAATTTTTTTTAGTGGGTTTTGTATGTTAATTTCATTTTTAATTGACTCAAGGGCTATTAAATACATTAGTAATAATTTTAGAATTACCAATCACATCATTTACTGAATTTATTTTCGTAATTAAGCTAGATCTTTGATCTTGCAATACTTCAATTTCACTTTTTATAATGTCAAATCTTTTATTTGCTTCATATAATTGATTACTAATTCTAATATTTTCCTCTTGATAATACTTTATTTTATTTTCAAGTTCGCTAATAATGTTTAAGTTTTGATCATTATTATCTTCGTATGATTTTAATTTTTCAATTGTATTTTCTAAATCCTTATTTTTTAATTTTAGTTGGGTTATCTCTTCAAGGTATACATCAATATGCCCTACCGCATCTAGCTTGACTTTTAATTCTTGGTTCTTTTTTTTTAGAATATCATTTTTATTTGTTAACTCTTCATTTGAATTGTCATTTATTAAAATATAATTTTCTAATTTTTTAACTTTTGAAACTAAAATTGATTTATTGTCTTTATATTCAATTAACTGTTCATCTAAATTCTTAATTTTATTTTCTAATTTTTGACTAAGCTCACTAGTTTCGTTTATTTTTTTTTGTTTGTATAATTGGTCTTCTTCTAAAACATTAAAATTTAATTTTAAACTTTTATGTTTATCATAAAGTGAATTAAAACCCCCTATGCTTTGTTTTAAATTGCTTTCAAGGTTTTTTTCATTACTCTTTAATTCGAGAATATTATTATTTAAATTTATATTATTTTTTTCTATTTCTTTTTTATCCTGTTTTAGATCTGATATATTTTTTGTTAAAAAATTTATATTTTTTTTAAGCTCTAATATCAATTGAAGTGTATTTTTTTTTATTTTTTTTCCAAACTTTTTGTAAAGATCATCAATTAATTCCTTTTGACTAATTTTATTTTCTACTAATAAAGCTTCCGTTTTATTGTTGTCTGGTAACTCGTTTATTGTAATTTTATTTTTCAACTGTGAGTTTTCAGCTTCTAATATAATTTTTTCTATATCGGTTGGAATATTTTTTTTAGTGTCAGCATTTCTTAAAGTTAAAGGTTTATCCAGAGAGATATTAATCCTTTTTTTATTGTCAATTATACCATCATCCAAAAATGAGGCATCTTCATTTTTTGTGGGAGACGTAAGGATATTATCCGATGCTTCTAGAATTTCTTTTATAGAATAAATATTTAACATGATTCAACCATAAGTTTTATATTTAAAAAGTCAATATTATTAGATTAAAGGATAAATAAATGAGTCATTAGTAATAAAAAAAGTAATATAATGAGTCAATATTACTCAACACTTAAACTTATGTTCTATAATTTTTTTAAAATGAAATAACAGGTAAAATTTTTTATATTCGAATATAGATTAAAATTATTAATTTAATTCAAATATATAATGGAGCATTAAAATAGTTTCTTTATAATTAATTTTTTTAAGTTAATGTGTTAAAAAATTATCAAAACAACAATAAATTTAAAAATACGAAACTAATAAATAACATAATTAAATCAGCTCTTGGATATTATGGGTTAAAAATATCACGAGAGGATTCTTCAATATTCAATTATAATTTTACTGTCAATTCAGATTTTTCACTAATATTAATAGGAGCTCACAATGGCAGAAAATCGAAAAAGTTAATCAATAAAGCTTTAAAATTTGGTAAAATTTGTTTGATAGAACCTACACCTTATCTATTTAATATTTTAAAAAAAGAATACGATTCTTATAAAAATATTTATTTAATAAATGAGTGCATTACGCCTACTGAAAAAAATTCTGTAGATTTTTTTATAACTTCAGAAAAAGCTAATAGTATAGATGAGTATGGAGATCAATTAGGTTCTCTAAACTCACAACATGCAAAAAATCATAACAAAAATTTAGAGAAATTTACTAAGAAAATTAGTATTCCCTCTTTAACAGTTAATAAACTACTTGGTAAAATAAACTGTGATTCAATCGATTATCTATTTATTGATACAGAAGGTTCAGATATAGAAATACTATTAAGTTTTCCATTTCATAAAATTAAACCGAAAACAATTATTTTTGAACACAAATTTTCAGATGGACATCTATTAATAGGTAAAAATTTTATTAAATGTATAAATCTGTTAAATGATAATAATTATAAAATTAAGATTATTGACTTTGAAAATGCAAAAGCAGTGTTAATTAATTAGAACGAAAAAAACATTTTATTTTATACGTGAAAAAAAAAAATAAAAAAAAATTATTTAAATATATATTTTTCATAAAAATTAGTTTTTATAAAAACTATTTAAGACATTTTTACAATAGGGCAATAGAATTTATTTTTTATTACAATCTAAATTATATTAAAGTTATCAAAGATTACAATGTTAACTCATATCAATTAAAAAATTTGAAAATCATATGTAGCAGAAGTTTTCTTAACTATTTTTCCAACACAACTTATCAACATGAAAGTTTAAATTTTTCTGAAAAAACAATGAAAATAAAACAAAAAAAAATTAAAATTATTTATTTAACATCAGATGGAATACGTATTCATTTAAATAGAATTAATAAATTAAAAAATAAATTTATTATTATTATGGGAAATTCTGATTTAACAATCGACAATAAAACTTATGGTATATCAAAATTGATTAATAATAAAATGCTTATTAAAATATATTCACAAAACATTAATATTGACCATGAGAAAGTTATTCAATTGCCTATAGGAGTAGATTTTCACAGTTCATTTTATTATAATTTTATTACAAAAAATAAAATATTTCCCTTTACTAGTCAAAAAAAATTAATTGAAACTATTAAATTAAAAACTGATAAAAAATTTTTAATATACTGTGACTTTCATTTTGCAATGAATTCGAAAAGAGAGACTTGTAAAAAAAAATTAATTAAACCTCTTTGTTTTTTCCCCCCTAAAAGAGTTAACCAAAAAATTGCTTGGGAAAAAATTAGAAAACATCAATTTATTGCTTGCCCTGAAGGTAATGGCGTGGATACACATAGAATATGGGAAAGTCTCTTATTAGGAACTATTCCAATTATTAAAGATAATTTTCTAACACCATTATATAGCAAGTTACCAGTAATTATAGTTAAGGATTGGTCACAAATTAATAAGAATTATTTAAAAAAACAACTAAAGATAATCAAATCTAAAAAATATGATTTTTCTATTTTGTTTATGCGTTATTGGATCAATAAGATTTATCAAAAAAAGAATATTTCCGAAAAAATTAAATATAACTTATTTTTATCCAGGTTTTTTAAAAATAACATAAAATGTTTTTAAAATTATGTAAAGGTCTAACCATATAGTCCAATTTTTTAAGTACCATAAATCGTGCTCCATTCTTTTTCTCATAAGATCACTTGTAGGAGTTGCACCTCTAAAACCACTAACTTGAGCCCAGCCAGTTAACCCAGGATTCGCTTTGTGTCTTTTTAAAAAACTATCAAACAAACCAGAGTATAAAATGTCATGTTCAACCATGTGGGGTCTAGGACCAACTATTGACATATCACCAATTAAAACATTGTAAAATTGAGGCAACTCATCAATACTTAATCTTCTAATTACTTTTCCAATTTTTAAAAGTCTTTTATCATCACGTATAACTTGAACTTTAGTATCAAATTTATCTTTTTTTAGTGATCTAATTTTAAAAATTCTAAATCTTCTACCATCCCACCCTGTTCTATCTTGTGTAAAAAATAAAGGGTAACCATCTTCTAAATAAATTAAGAATAGTGATAAAATAAAAACTGGAGATAACAAGATTAAAAAAAATAAAGATAAAATTTTATCAATTAAAATTTTAATAAATAAATTAAAACCATAAAATCTAGATATTTCATAATTAACAAATTGATATTTATTATTGATCATATTTTCACTTCCTAAAATTGGTTTATCTATTAAATTAACAACTAAAAGATCAACTGAAAATTTTAAAATACTATGTAAATAAGGATAAATATTTTTACTTTTATCATCTAGAATCCAAATTTGTCCTAATGAATGGTATTCCAAAATAGATCTAATGTCATCTCCTCGAAAAAAAGTTGGAATTTTAGATTCTAGTCTAAATTTTTCAATTATTTCTAAATTATCTCCAATAACTAAACAACATTTGTAAACATTAATATTATCATGGTTTTCATTAAGAATTAACTTTATAGATTCCGGTGATCCAACTAGCATAATGTTTCTTTGGATAATATTTTTATCTATCAAATAATTGTATAAATAATTTACAATTTTTTTTAAAATTAATAAATTAAGAACAATCATAAATAGTAAAATTATAAAGTTAATACTAATTTCAAAACTATTATTTAAATAAAAAAAAAGTGAAAAAGTTAATAATATAGATGGTAATATGGGCACTATATCTTGTAGTAAAAATGTTAAAAAATTAAGTCCATATCTTTTTTTAAATTTAAAGAAAAAAGATATTATAAAATAAAATATAGGTAAATATATTGCAAAATTGTAAAATTTTGACATTTCAAAAATGTCGTAATTTAGTAGATCATGAATAGAATGTTTTTCTAAAATTGAAAAGACATAGACCGAAAAAAAAATAATAAGAGATCTTAATAATATATAAAGATTTATAAAAAAATGGTCGTCATTTTGAAAAACTTTTTCTAACCTAAACACACACTTAAACCTTATCTTTGTAGTAATTATAGTTATAGTTATAGTTATAGTTATAGTTATAATAACTATCTTTTGATGTGTCTAAATCATTTATAATAATTCCATCAATTTTTGCTCCAACGTTTTGAATTTTTTTAATGGAAGACATGAATGCTAATGTTCTTGAAGTTTCTGATCTTACAACAAATAAATTATAATCCGATGCTTGTGTAAGAATTAATGTATCAGATACTGGCTGAACTGGAGGCGAGTCGATGATCACGTAATCATACTCTAATTTTAATACGTCAAAAAACTTACGTAATTGTTCTTTATTAACGATATCTGACATATCAAATCTTTTGGCACCAGACGTAATTATTTCAAGATTTGTACCAGGTACTTTAAAAATTGTTTCTTTTAAACTGTTGTTTGCGGAAATAATTTCACCTAAACCAAATATTTCTTTATCAAATTTATAAAAACTATTCAGTACAGATGGCCTTCTAATGTCAGCTTCAATAAATAATACCTTGTACGTCTTTTCCAAAGATAAGGCCAAATTAAAAGCATAAGTAGTTTTACCTTCAGATGGATTGCTAGATGTTATTAAATAACTTGAATTTTTTTTAAATTTTGACTCGATAACTGCCCTTGATGACCTAATAGACTCTGAAAAATTTGATTCACTATCTTCTAAAAACATTTGCAGAATATGGTATCCTTTTTTAATATCAATAACTTTAGGCAAAATTCCTATTTGAGGAATATTTAAATGTTCAATTGCTTCTGGGGTTTTGATAATTGATGAATTCATTTCTTTATAAAATATTAATCCATAAAAACCAATAAATGATAAAACTAGCGACATTATAAAATTTTTGTATGGTGTCGGAGAAAATGGTGCGTCAGGTAAACTGGGAGACTCTATTATTTTTAGTTTTGAAATTTGTAAATTTTGTGCTTCGTTTGTTTCTTTAACTCTCTGTAAAAAATTTTCATATAACTTTCTACTACTTTCAACCTCTCTAGCAAAATTTAACATTCCTGCTTCTTTTTTTTCTATTACTCTTAACTCATTTGTTGCATTCTCAAGATTTGTTTCTGACATTTCTATAAAGTTTTTTGAATTACTTAATTCGAAAACTTTTTTTTGAATCACTTCATTTAAAATTTCTTTTAATTGAACCTTAAGACTTTCTTCTAATTCATATGCTTGTGTTACTTTTGGATGGTTTTTTGTATATATTAATAACAAAGATTGAATATTATTTTTATTAGCAGTAAGATTATTTTTTATATTTGAAATTTCTTTTCTTCCATTTAAATCTTCTATTGCTAAAAGAATATCAACGTCTCCATTAGCAGCCTTTACTGAAAGCAAGTCATTTTCTTGTTTTTGAATTGTTTGCTTTAGATCAAATATATTAGTAGACAATGATTGAATCTCTTTGATTTTCAAAGCTTTGACGTCTCCCGTATCAACTAACTCATTTTCTTCCTTATATTTTGCTAATTTTTTATCAGCTATATCCATTTGAATTGTCAGATCTTTCAGTCTTTCGGTGATTTTTATATTGGCATAATTTGTTATTTGTATTTTACTATCAACTTCATATCTTTGATAAGAGCTTATAATATTTTTTAATGCTAATTGTGATGCCCTCGGATTATTTGAGATAAAACTCAGTAACAACACGTCACTTCTTGGTACGTTGTTTACAGTAAAATTATTTGTCAATAATGATTTGATATATTCTTTATCTATATTAATTGGTTTGGTGAAAATTCTTTTAAAAATATTTTTTTTTTGTTGAATAAAGCTTTTTGAATTCAAGTGTATTTTCTTCATCATTCACAATAAATTCCATTACTTCATCACTTTTTAAGATAGCCATCTGGTTGTTAACTCGATTTGAAATAGCATCTTGAGAATAGACCTCCTCTATATCTGTAAACTTATTTTCGTCTTGAGCTATAACCAGGGTAGCTTCACTTAAATATTTTTTTTCAAGATTTAGCGAAATAAACAAAACAACAAATGAGATTAAAAATATTGAAAATATAAGATTTTTTATATTTTTTTTTGCAAGTAAAATAAAAAAATTTAAATCTCCTATATCAAATATATCTATTAAATTATGTAATTTGCTGCTCATATTTATTTAGGGTTAATTTACACAATATTTATGTACTGACTTTATTAGCTATAAGTTATATAATTTAATGATTCAAATTAACACATTATTTAACAATTATATCACAGAAATAAACGTGAAATCTTACACTCTACTAATTAAAATAACACTTATTCTGTTTTTCATAAATAGCTGCTCACAACTTCCTGGAATTAATAAAGATCCTAAAAGCCAGTCTGCATCAAATAAACTAAATAGTTATTACACAATAAAAGACGTTAAAATAGAAATTATTAAGATTAATAGTTTAAATGAATTTGAGATTAATAAATTTAACGATTCTAAATTAGATGAGATTTCCTTTTCTGTGCAAAATTTTGATAATATTTATAACTATGATTACAGTTATGTTTTGGGGTCCTCTGATATTATTTCAATTAATTTAACAGATACGGATGACGTAGATGGTTCTTATACAATTGATCCAAATGGAGATATTGATTTACCTTTTATTGGAAGAATTAAGATTGAAGGTTTGGATATAAATAAAGCACAAAGTAAATTAATTTCTATTTTATCAAAATATTATAAAAACCCTGAATTACAAATTCAAATAGATGAATATAATAGCAGCAAAATATATATACTTGGAGCTGTAAGAAACCAATTAACTATTAACCTTGATCAAAAACCAATAAGATTAATTGATGCAGCTGTTCAAGCTGACTTCAGTCCAAACTCACAAGATAAACTGCTGGGTAGCAAAGGTTTATTAAGAAGAGACAATCAAGTTTATAAAATAAATTTAAATAAAGTTTTTAAGAGCGTAAACCCAAAGGAAAACTTTTATTTAAAAAAAGATGACGTGCTTTTTATTGATAGAAACTCAGATTCAATTCAGGTCTTTGGTGAGGTTAGTAGACCAGGTATATATTTTCCTAATGATGATTTTTCACTAACAGAATTACTTTCTGTAAGTGGGCTTAATAAACTTACTGCAAATGCTAAAAAAATATATGTTATAAGGGAAGACTATAATCAATTTTTAAAGATAAATGTATTCGAGCTAGATGTAACAAATCCAGTGAATTTAATAATTGGAAAAAGATTTAAATTACAATCAAAAGATATAGTTTTTATACCAGCAACAAGACTGGTTAAGTGGAATAGAGTTATAAGCTTGTTAACACCACAAACCGAATTATTCACTTCATATAATCCTATTATTCAAGATGGGTTTAAGGCTAGTTCAGAAAACATAACTGAATAATCGATATTTATCATTTATTAATTAATTTTTTGTTTTTTAAACTGATACTCAGTAAAATTACAAAGGTGAATTGAATTATTGGTACATGCAAAGAAAAATCAAACAATAAGATTAAAGACATAAAGTATAAAAGTAATAAATTTTTAAAATACAAAAGTTTGTTTTTTAAAAATAAAAAAAAAATGCTTGTTCCAATTGTACTAAAACCAATTAAACCAAATTCACCTAAAAACTCTGCTAGGTCTGAGTGAGCATGTATAGTGTAATGATAAGACAAATTTTCATATCTGATATTAAATAGATACTCAAAAGCACCAGCTCCATAACCAAAAAGTATAAAATTTTGAAACTCTCTTAAAGCAAAGTATGAAAGGTTGCTCCTTGACAAGCTATTGTCTGTGGAAGTCTCTATATAACCACTCACATCATCAGCTAAAAAGGAATATCTAGCTAATAGTTTTTCTGAGCCAAAATAATAGCCCATAATTAATATATCAAATAAAATAATGATAAGCAGAGAGTATAAAAATAGTTTGTTCTTTTTTTCATCAAATAACAACGACTTAACTAGATAAATTATTATTAGTGAAATAAATAAGAAATTTCCCAATCTAGAAAAGGATGTAATTATACCAATAGTAATTAATAAAATAAAAACTCTTATATAAATTTTTTTAAAGAGATTATTTATAGTATCATTTTTAAATATCTCTAAATTCTTTAAATATTCTATGCCAGAAAATAAACACAAAACTAGAAAACATGAAAATACAGTTCTGTTAATAAAAAATCCAGTAGCAGAGCCTTTATAAGATAAATTATTTATGAAAAGAAAGTTAGGGTTACCTATTAGGTAAAAATATACAGCTACAGATGAGGTTACCGCACCCAGTAAAGTTAAGAAATAATAAAAATTCATTACATGGGAGGTTTTGTAAAAAATACTTTTAAAAATTATTAAATACAAAAATAATGAAAAATAATTCAAAAAATTAAAAAATGAGTTAGACGGATCTAAGCTGATTGATGTAAAATTATGTTCAAACTCCATATCTATCAATAAATTATATTTTATTGGTGATGCAAATTGAACAAAATTGACAGGTAAAGGTAAAATTTGAAAAATTAAAAAAATCAAAAAAACTATAAATGAGTAAATTGCTATTTTGTTTTGAATAAAAATTTTTTGTATATGTTTTGAATAATTTTTTTCTCTTAATAGAAATAAAAATAGTAGCGATATGCCTATAGAATTAAGTTGAATGGAAAAATTACTATACCCACCATTAAAAATTACCATAAATGTAAATAATGTTAAAAAGGCATATCTGTATAATTTTTTTATTTTCATTTAATTTTTATATATAAATTCACTAGAGGTTTGCTGCTGATTGTGCAGCATCTGCTTGTGCACATAATGTGTCCCTAGTAGTTATTGCTGTTGCTAATGTTATATTTAAGTTTGTTAACGTTATGCTGGCATCCTCTGCTGCCGTTACGCTTATATCATATGAAGTTTTTAAAGCATCTCGTGTAGACTTCAATTGATCAAGCTCTGCAATCTCTTCTTCTGTTACAGGAGAGGCAAATTGTTTAACTGCTTTTTTTGCATTATTATACAATATCAATGCTGCTTGCTCATCTAATTGAGTTTGATTTCTATTCGTTATAGCTATTGTTTTTGTACCACGGATATTTTGAACGTTGGCAATTGCTGCGTTGCACTTTGCGGATAGATTATTTGCATTTGCAATAGCTATTGCTTGAGCCGCAGCTTCCTCTGCTGCTAATATTGCTGCTGCTTCTTCCTCTGCTAATATTGCAGCTTCTTCTGCCGCTAATATTGCTGCCGCTGCTTCTGCTGCTGCTAGTTCTGCAGCTATTATTGCTGCTGCTTTTTTTGCTGCTGCTTGTTCGGCGGCTACCTCTGCTGCTAATATTGCTGCAGCTTCTGCGGCTGCAGCTGCTAACGCTTCTTCATATAATCTATTAATTTGTGTTTGCTTGTTAGATTCAAGTGTTAATGATTCATTATTAGTACTTACTTCCACATTACTTAATACTTGCAATGAAAGGCCTGCGTTAGGATTTTGTGTATTGTTTTGCTTTATATTGTCAACTACTTGAGTAATGGTTTCTACATTTGATTTAGTAATCACATTTGCAATTAAAGCAGAATTTTCAGCACTATTATTTGCTGCAACGGAGGCAACCGCTTCTTCAATTAGTCTATTAACTTGGGTTTGTTCTTCATTTTCTAATGAAACAGATTCATTTATTTGCTGATCTGCTACTGAAGATAAAATTTGTAAAGAAAAAGTAGAGTTTGCGGTACTAGCACTTGATGCTTGAACTTTATCAACTACTTGAGTAATGGTTTCTACATTTGATTTAGTAATCACATTTGCAATTAAAGCAGAATTTTCAGCATTATTATTTGCTGCAGCTGCAGCTACTGCTTCTTCAATTAGTCTATTAACTTGGGTTTGTTCTTCATTTTCTAATGAAACAGATTCATTTATTTGCTGATCTGCTACTGAAGATAAAATTTGTAAAGAAAAAGTAGAGTTTGCGGTACTAGCACTTGATGCTTGAACTTTATCAACTACTTGAGTAATGGTTTCTACATTTGATTTAGTAATCACATTTGCAATTAAAGCAGAATTTTCAGCATTATTATTTGCTGCAGCTGCAGCTACTGCTTCTTCAATTAGTCTATTAACTTGGGTTTGTTCTTCATTTTCCAATGAAGTTCCTTCTTCTGTTTGTCGATCTGCTACTGAAGATAAAATTTGTAAAGAAAAAGTAGAGTTTACTGTACTAGCACTTGATGTTTGAACATTATTTACTACTTGAGTAATGGTTTCTACATTTGATTTAGTAATCACATTTGCAATTAAAGCAGAATTTTCAGCACTATTATTTGCTGCAGCGGAGGCAACCGCTTCTTCAATTAGTCTATTAACTTGGGTTTGTTCTTCATTTTCCAATGAAGTTCCTTCTTCTGTTTGTCGATCTGCTACTGAAGATAAAATTTGCAATGATAGATTAGAGTTTGCTTCAGAAGCGTTAGAAGTTTTAACAATATTTACAATATTCTCTATGGATTTAACGTCAGATTTTGTAATAATCTTACTCATTAATTCAATATTCTTAGATTTTTTTTCAGTTTGCTCGCTACCACTTAATAGTTGGGTAAAAATTTTTTCTTTAATTTCATTATTTTTTTCCAAACCTGAGGATGTTATAAATTTATTACCTGTATTAGACAAACCAGTTAGAACACCAGTTACTAAGTCATTTTTAGTTTCAAAAATTTTATCTATAGACTGTCCAACATTTTTTTCATCGGATTCATTTAAAACATTTGATAGAAAATTAATATTATCTTCTTTACTATTCTCAACAATAAAATCTATAGTTTCTTGTTTGGTGACTACAATACTTTCTTTAATCACTTCCACATCCAAAAGATCAATTTGACCGTCATTATTTATATCTATAATATTTCCATTAAATAATTGTGACTCGAGTGTTTTTTGAATATCTTCCTCATTAATTATTTTAACATCGACAAAGTCTTGTGTCACTTCATCTAACTCATTTTTTTCTATATCTGTTTGTGGTCTCTCAACAATTTGATCAGAATTAACTGAGATCACTTGCTTTGGATCAAAAAGTGTTTTGACTGAACCTGCAGAAGAGACATTAATTGTTCCAACATTACCAAAACTATCTTCTGATAAACCAACGTCATAACTTCCATCTTCTTTTTGACCAATATTAAAACGTGTCCCTCTAATACCTAAAGATATCGTTGGAAGTTTTATTTCCATTTTACCATTACTATCTTTGGCAATTTTGCCAGACTCTATAATGGCTGATCCTTTATCTATTACACCAAGAAATAGTTTCTTTGTTGCTATAAGGTTAAAATCAGTAATCTTAATAGAGGATGATTTTTTAAGTATTATTGTTGAATTATCAAGATATTCTAAGATTAAATTTGATCTATCAGTAGTTATTATTTCATCATTTAAATATATGGCATCATATAAATTCAATGATCTTTTTTCATTTTTATTATTTATTGCATGCGAGCTACCTAGAATTTTAACAACAGTACCTACTTTTTCGTCGCTATATAAATTGGTAGGATTAAATATAAATGAAAATAAGAGTAATAATAAAAATGAAAAAAAATTACCAACCATAAGTTGATTTATATTCATAAATGAAGATATTTACAGTAACAATATATGCTGAATTAAAGTTCATAAAATATTAGTTGTTATCAAAATGATTTGGATAAGTTAAAATTTAAAAAAATCACTCATTTATATCTCTTTATAGAAAGCAGTTTATGCTGCCAAAATTGAGGCAGTCAATATTTACAAATCAATAAATTGAAGGAGCTGCTCATATTATTTAAATATATTAGAGGGAATGATACAAGATTTTGAGATATTAAATAAAGAAGTTATCTTAAGAAATATACTTGAACGTCAAACTATAAAAAACTAACTACGATTATTTAAAAAGTACTGGCTAAAGGGATGTTATGCCAATTTATTAGTATCTAGATTTAAACGGTTTTTTAGCAATCAAATAGATCAAAAAATTAAACACAAAAATCAATTAAATGTTATAACTAAAATATATTAGATATTAACTTTGATGATAGAAAAAAACATTTTTCAATATTTAAAAATAACGATTTTGTGTTTAATTTTTTATAATATATTAACATTATTAATATTATATACCGGTAATCTTAAACTAAAAAATATTTTCTGGGAAATTACACCATACGATTATAAAAATTTAACAGTATCCCCAAATTATTTATCAAAAATTTCGTTACTAAATAAAGAAAATAGAGATTTAATTTTAAAATTCTTAAATAAAAACAAGAAAAAAAATTATCTAGATATCAGTTTTTGGGATTATAAAAAAACGATAGAAAGTTTTGATAATAAAAATAAATTAGAATTTGAAAAAAGTTTTTATAGAACTTACATACTTTCAGAAAATGATCTCAGCAACAAAACCAACCTTAAAAAATATTTTTCTATAAACTATTTAAAATTTTCAGGTGAAATTAGGAATAAAATAATTGAAAGTTTTGAAATTAAGATTTTAAAAGATTGATAAAGAAAGTTATTTATAACAAAAATACATTATTTAAATATAATTTTATTATTCCAGACGATATAAAACAACTTAAAAGCTTTTACATAACGCAACATAAAAGTTTTGGGATTATATAATATTCTAATAAGCCACCCTAAATAAAATCTATCTAATTTTGCAGAGATTGGAGCTTGGTCTCCAGTAAAATAAGTAAGTGCCGCACCAATACAAATTATAGATGGTTTATAATTTAAATTTTTTTTTAAATAAAGACCAAGTATTTCTTGAATTCCACCTCCTATATTAATCAGAATAAATTTTGGTTTCTTTTTTTTTATTATCTTTAATAACGTTGGGTCAACAATCTTATTTAAATTATATAAAGGTGCGACGTAGTTTGTTAATTGTTTCTTTGTTAAAACATTTTTTAATAGAAACTTGTTTATCGATATAGATAATTTTTTATTAGGATTAACAGATATAATTTTTAAATTTCTTTTACTATATTTAAGATATTCAAGAAAATACTTAGTAAATAAATAGCCAGAGAATTTATGAACATTAATATTTTTTAAAAATTTTAATAAAAGAACAAAAAAACCACTATCAAAAAAATTAATATCTGCATTTTTTAATGATTGGTAATATTTTTTATTACTTTTTAAAGTTGCCAAACCTGGCCCTGAGGGAAATAAGAATAAACCTTTTTTTTTGATTAACTTTTTAAAGTCTTTTATCTCATAATTTGAAAATCTAATTTTTAAAAGAAAAACTTTTTTAATCATACTATTAATCTAAATAAATTTATTTGAAGTGTTATTTAAATCATCAGTGTTTAAAAAATAAATTTTCAACAACAGTCCAATTAAAAAAAATTTCATAAATGATATAGGAAAAAGATCTATTGAGAATCCTTTAAAAGCAAATAAATAAAATACTAATATTAAAAATGTTAAACTTATTGAAACAAAGGATTTATAGGGTTCGGATATATCTTTTTTTAATAAATTTAATGGGTATGAGATAAATTTAAAAGAGATAAATAGATATGCAATTAATCCAATAAAGCCTGTTTCATATAATATTTTATAATAATATCTTTCATAAACGGCTATAGATGCTAAATCTGTAGTTGGGTCTACATTAAATAGAAATCTAACTTCACCTGTAGCAGATCCAACTCCATTACCCCAAAAATTATTTATAATAAAATTAAATAAACCACTTGTAACCATACTTGAATATCCTGAAAATAATAAATAATAATCTGTTAAGAAATTTTTAAGATATAAAATGTTAAAAAAATAGAAGAAGATTAAAATAAAAGTAAAAAATAGCACATATGTAAAAAACTTTTTAATTTTATATTTTAAGAACGTGTAAAATAATAAAATGATAGGAGTGAATAGAAACATTGACCTTGCTCCACATATAAATGAAGCCACAATGAGCAATGTAAATGCCATTCTATTTAAAAATATATATTTTCTATTATTGTCTAAATGTAATGCAGTAATTACAGGTACAAAAGAAAAGATAAGATAATTAGCTAACTCTGTAACAGAAGTAAATGTAGAGTTAAGCCTAAATAGTTTAATTGTGCCCAAATAAAATAGAGAATAACCAGGTTGTGCTATGTCAATTGGGACTTTGTTAATTGCTTCAATTAAAAAAAAAGCTTGCTCATATCCGTATAAAAGTGCAATTAAATATTGAATTATCAAAATTGAACAAGGTATAATTACACCCAATGAAAGTATATTTATAATTTTTTTAAAGTCTTCTTTAGTTTCTAAAAAATAATAACCAATAAAAATAAAAAATAAGTAAAATGTCCATATTTTAAATCCTATCAACCTTCCTATTAATGGGTAGGGATTATTGGGTGTAAATATATATATTATATGAAGCAAAATATAAAAAACTATTAAAAGTGTAATTTTTTTTAACTCTATAAAGTTAGAATTTTTATTTTTTTTAAAAAAATATAAAAAATAAATTGGTATAATAAAAACAAAATCAAAAAAAATTGCATAAAGAATTGATAAATCTCTTAAATAAAATTCAATTAAACCAAAGTAAGGAAATAATATTAATAAATAAAATACAAATTTTTTAGGATTATTTTTAAATAGAATGACATTTATTAATCCGACTAAAAATATTATAAAGGTCATTTATTAATCTTATACTTTAAAAATTGTAGATAAAACTGTATCTGTATACTTTTTTGGGCTAAAAAATTTATCGTGCGATAAAATTGCGTTATTACTCATAAATCTAAGTTTGTCTGGATTATCGTATAAGTATTTAATATATTTAGCTAATTGTGATGTACTGCCCGGATCCACTATAAAGCCATTCACAAAATTCTTAATTACATCATTACCAAATTGTGTTGTGATTATAGGAAGTCCAAAAGTCATAGCCTCAGGAATTACTATTGGCAAGCCCTCTTCAAATGATGGCAAACAAAATACTGAAGATTTTTTATAATAATCATTAATAAGCAAGTGATTTAAGCCTTCAAAAAATTTAATATTTTTGTTATTGTCTAATTTTAATATTGAGGCAAACTTTTTTAAGTCATTTCCTATCATCCAAAGTTCAGCGTTTTTTAACGATAAAGAATTAAATGCTTCAATTAAATAATTAGCTCCTTTTCTTACGAAGTCATTACCAACAAATATTATAATAAATTTTTCTTTTTTTATTCTTATATATTTGTTATTGAATATTTTAGTATTTGTAGGTTGTGGTAAATAGAAAAAATTTTTTGTATTAAAGCCAGCCTTCACAAATGTTACTAACTGATATGGAGAAACATATGCAACAAAATCTACTTTTTTGATGCTTTCTTCTGTTTTTAATACAGTGCTATTGTGTAAATTTAGATAATAATCTTCTAGTCCTAATTTTTTATACTCAGCAGAAACAATATTGTTTCTAAACTGACTGTTACATACTGTCAAATGATACAATGTTTTAATATTATTTTGCTTAGCTTTTTCTATAGATTTAGTCCAAGGAATTGTGCTTAATATTATTAATAAATCATAATCTTTATTAATATAAAAAGAAAAGAAATAATCAGTTATGGTATTTATTAATAAATTAAAATTATCTTCATTAATTAATTTCCAGTTAATAAATTTTAATAATTTGTATAAACTCTTTTAAAAACCTCAAGAAATAATAGAGATTTAATATTTTTATTATTAACAAAGTATTCACTTAATTTAAACTTAGGATATGAGGTAACCAATGTATATTCTATATTTGCTTTTTGAAAAGCATAAGCAATTTCTTTTTCATAAATATTACCTGACGCAAAAATTAAAATTTTCATAATTAATTAATCATTTTTTGTTGTTTATAAAAATATCTTGATAAAATTAAAGCAATAAAACTCCTTAAGAGTAAAATACAAATTAAGGTCTCAATACTAAAGCTGTAGAATGCTAACAAGTAAATTACAAATAATATAAAGAGAGATAAAAAGAAATCTATTTTAGAGAGATTGTAAAATTTATTAATTGATTTTAGACAAAAAAGATAATTGTTACCCAAAATATAGACAGAATTTTCTAATATTATTAGAAATAATAAGATTTTAAATTCATCAAATTTATGAAGGGTCCAAATATTAAATAAAAATTCACCAAACAAAATTGAACCTAAAAAATATAGAAATAAAATAGATAAAAGTAGTTTAAACTGATAATTAAAAATTCTTTTAAGTTTAGTATATCGTTTATTTTTAAAATGATTAGCGTATTCATAGTTTAAAGGCATTAATAAAACATGTGTTACTCTGCTTATGGACCATCTAAAAAGAGTATTTAAGGAATTTACTAAAGTAACACTTTCAGCAGAGTAAAAAATACCTACCAAACTATTAAATCCTGAAATATAAATTATACCTGTTAAATTGTTAAGATAATAACTTTTAGATAAAAAATAAATTTTTTTTATTTCAGTAATTTTTACTAAATGAAATAAAAGAATTATTTTTTCTTTGGGTATAATAAAAGATGAATAAATTAATTTAACTAAACTCAAAATAAAAAAAATCATTACAGGTAAAAATAAATCATCTGTTAAAAAAGCAATTAAAGCTATAGTCAGAGTTTGAAATATATGAAAATTATTTGATATTAAGGTAGTCTTTCGAGTGTGCCCTGAGCAATCAAATACTACCAAAACATTTCTTGCTAAAGTATCAAAGCAAATGCCAAAATAGACTATAACAGTTAACAACTTAAAGTTGTTATAATCATAATTATCTAACACTTTGAGATTATCAAAAAACAAAAAATAAATTGAAAAATATAATGCACCAAAAATCAACAAATTTAAAAAAGTACAAGCAATACTGTTTGAAAATAAATTACTTAAAAACTTTGCACTTTTATTATGTTTTAAAGTTAATTCTTGTCGGGTTGCATCAATTACATCAATATTTACAAGGGATAAAGTTAAAGGTATAGACATTAAAAAAATCCAAACACCATAAGTATTTAGACCCCAAGCTTTAATCATTATCGGGATTATTAACAGTTTAAGTACTGTTACTGATAAAAATTCAATTAAATATGCTTTTGAATTATTTTTGACTCTTGAAAAATCTGAACCAAATAATCTCTTAACCTCATTAATCATTATTGTTTTTTTTAACTTTATTAAATATTGCAAGATATTTATCGGCTATAGTATCTAAATGAAATTTTGACAGATATTTTTTTTTAATATTATTATTAATTATTTTAGGTTTAATAATATTTTTTTTAAGAAGATATGCTAGTTTAACAAAGTCGTTATTATCATAAGATTGAAAAATTTTTTTATTAAATTCACTTAAGCCATACATATTTGAAAGAACGCCAATACAGCCAGATGCAATACCTTCAAGAGAAACTATTCCAAATGGTTCTTTTTTAGATGGTACAACATGGATCCTGTGGTTATTATAATATTTATTTAATTCATGATTTTTTTTTTTGACAAAAATAAATAGATTAAATATCTTTAATTTTTTCGTTAATTTTTTATATTCATTTAATTTATTACCAATGCCTATAATTGTTATATCTCCTTTGTTCAATTTTTTTTCGATTAATTTTATAGATCTTATAAAAATATCAACACCTTTCTCTTCTGTTGTCCGTCCAACAAATATAATTTTTTTTTTTCTTAAAGAAAATGGCTTAATTTTATAAAATAATTTTTCATTATAAAAATTTGAGATTATTTTTCCTGGTATATCAATGTGTGTTTTAATACATTTACTAATAAATATATTTTGTGCTGACAATTTTAAAAATATTTTTTTAATCAAATAACGAAAAGAAAATTTTCTCCCTAGCCAATATTGGCTAGTAACAATAGTTTTCTTGAAATATTTAAGTCTTATTGAGCTTAGTGACAAACATATGTTGTTATGAAACACTATGTCAGCCCATTCGTGTAATTCATTTATTTTTTTACGTGATGGATTGCTGCATATTACAAAATTAAATAATTTTTTTTCGTATTTTGTCATTTCAGTCTTGGTAATTAGGATTGTATTATTTTTTTGTTTAATAAAGTATTCAATTAAATATTGTGAAATAGTTGGTATGCCACCCAATGTTGGATAAAATTGTGAAGATATAAATAAAATTTTCATTTTAAGTTTTTATTTTTATTAATAAATAAAAAATCTGCTTGCCATGACTTTCCATCGTATGTTTTATTATAAATTTTTTTTAAATGAAAGTTATTTGCATTTAAAAATGAAAGTGTTTTTGCCTTATCAAACTCTTTGTAATAATTTTTATCTGAACTTATTTCAATAATAATAAACTTAATTTTTTTAAGTGTTTTTTTGGAACCTAGTAAAACCTGATACTCGTAACCCTGAACGTCAATCTTAATTAGATTTGTATCATTTTTATCTAATTTTATAACATCATCTAATTTACAGACTCTTGTTTTGATTTTCTTATTTATTCTATAGATAGTGTCAGTAAATTGTTTTGGTTTTAATAAAGATGAACTATCATTTCTTTCTGTTATATTAAATGTACTAGTTCCATTGTAGTTTCCTAAACAGAAATTGTAAAATTTTGAATTATTTAGAAAACTTTTTTGTATCTTAATAAGTTTTTTTTGTGGTTCAAAAGAATATAATTTAGCCTGACTAAAATATTTTCTGAAAATCATTAAAAATTGACCTTTATTGGATCCAATATCTATACAATTATCTATTTTAGGTAATTTTTTTAACAATTCTGAAAGTTCTAATAATGGAAAAACAAGGTTTAAATATCCTTTAAGAAAATTAAAATTTAGAATAATAAAAAAAATTTTTTTTAGTTTATTTCTAAAAAACCTAATATCTAATAAAAATCGGATCATTTATTCATAAAAATGTTATCTAAAGCTTTAAAGTAATTCACAGTTTTATTTTTTTTATTTTCTTTATCTTTTATTATTTTTTTTTTTTCATTTTTAAAATTTTTTATAGTTTTTAATATTTTTTTTTTCATTTGTGTATAGTTATTAACCACTAAATTTAATTTTCCAATTTGACCTTTTATATCTCCTTTATTATATGATATTGGTACAACTCCATAATTAATACACTCGTCGATAACCATTGGTGTTGTTTCAGATGTGTGCTTTGTAGGAAAGATTAAAATATCATGTTCAGTAAATATTTTTTTTTGATATTTTTGATTAATATTTAATTTAAACTTTTTAATTTTTCCAATTTTTTTCAAACTTAAAATTTTTTCTTTATGATTATTAGAGCATTCGTTTCCAAAAATATTAAATATTATTTTTTTATTTCTATTCATTTCCTCTACTATTCTTAAATAATCAGATATTCCTTTGCTTTCATTAATTCTTGAATAATAAAAAATTTTTAATCTATTAATTTTATTCCTACTTATAATTTTAATATTCTCATCTAATATAAAAATATAATTTGGCACAAAATAAATTTTTTTTAAACTATAATTTTTTTTAAGTTTAAAATATTGTTTTTTTGAAGATGCTATATGTGTTATATTTTTCGATCTAAGTAATTTTATTATTTTTTTATCAATTAAATATCTAAAGCTGTGGTGATGAACTATAATTTTTTTACAAAAAAAGAGGTAATATATAAAAATATTATTTGTAAATATAAACCCTTATAATCATAAAGGACGGTATATACGCTTTTCTGCTGTCTAGTTATTATCAGTAGCACTGATTTAATAATTAAATATATTTTTTTTATTTTATTTTTTATATTGCTATCACTAGTAGCGTTCAGTAATAGATCTTCATTTAATTTAAAATATCTTGAATAAATTTTTTCTGACATCAATGAATTGCCGCTAATATTTTGATGTTTTTTATGATTTGGTAAAGAAATTAAATAAATCATTCCTTAATATTTTTAAACTTTTTACTTCTAGAAGCTACTAAAGTCTGCTGTTCCGTCGTCTACTTCATCTGAGCCTATTGTTTGTGTTCCGCTTCCTGATTTATTAAGTGTTCCACCTCCAGATAATGCTCCACTAAATGTTATGTCTATACTGTCAGCACTTCCTGTTAATACAATATTTAATCTTCCATTACCCGTTACATTACCACCGCTACTACCCCCACCTACTAGACCTCTAACTGAAAGTGTTGTACTGCCAATATTTAATACAGCTCCTGATGTATCAGCTAACGTTACAGTTTTATAAAAGTTACTATTTGAGCCCATTATCAATGAACCAGCATTAATAGCTACAGATCCAAAAAAGTTAACACTATTAGATAGTGTTAAAGAACTAGTACCAGTTTTTGTAAATGTGCCTTGTCCACCAAGTATTCCAGCATAACTGCCTGTGCTTCCTTGGGTAACTGTTAAATCTCCTGTTAAGTTTAACATAGAACCTCCACTACTACCGCTTAACGTACCAATAGTTTGAGAAAAACCATCTGCAATCACTAATACTGCACCACTTCCACTGTTAAATTCTGTGCTAGATACAACAACTGCACCTGTTGATTTTAAAGCATTATTAATTCCTACTATCATTGAACCTTCACTAATAGTGGTTCCACCAGTGTAAGTATTTGCAGCTGCTAATGTTAAACTACCATATCCTTTTTTAACAACTGATCCAGTGCCGCTGATCACTCCCGTGAATGTAGCATTTGATCCACTAACTGTATCAATAATTAATTCACCTGAACCTAAAACAATGTTTCCTCCACTAGTTCCACCACCAGATAAATTTCTAACAAAAACATCATTGCCACCTAAATTTAATATAACACCTGATGTGTTTGCTAATGAAACTGAATTCTGAAGACCACTATCACCACCCATGGTTAATGAACCAGCATTAATAACAACGGGTCCTGAGAATATAATACTATTAGATAGTGTTAAAGTGTTAGAGCCAGCTTTTGTAAATGTGCCTTGTCCACCAAGTAATCCTGCATAAGTTGCATCACTTCCTTGAGTAACTGTTAAATCTCCTATTAAGTTTAACATAGAACCTCCACTACTACCGCTTAACGTACCAATAGTTTGAGAAAAACCATCTGCAATCACTAATACTGCACCACTTCCACTGTTAAATTCTGTGCTAGATACAACAACTGCACCTGTTGATTTTAAAGCATTATTAATTCCTACTATCATTGAACCTTCACTAATAGTGGTTCCACCAGTGTAAGTATTTGCAGCTGCTAATGTTAAACTACCATATCCTTTTTTAACAACTGATCCAGTGCCGCTGATCACTCCCGTGAATGTAGCATTTGATCCACTAACTGTATCAATAATTAATTCACCTGAACCTAAAACAATGTTTCCTCCACTAGTTCCACCACCAGATAAATTTCTAACAAAAACATCATTGCCACCTAAATTTAATATAACACCTGATGTGTTTGCTAATGAAACTGAATTCTGAAGACCACTATCACCACCCATGGTTAATGAACCAGCATTAATAACAACGGGTCCTGAGAATATAATACTATTAGATAGTGTTAAAGTGTTAGAGCCAGCTTTTGTAAATGTACCAGTTCCTCTAAGAGATCCTGCATAAGTTGCATCACTTCCTTGAGTAACTGTTAAATCTCCTCCAAAAAGATCTACAGTTGATTGTGTGTTATTACCACTAAGTGTTCCAATCGTTTGAGAAAACCCATTCTCAACTACCAAACGTGCTCCAAAAGCATGAGTGGCATGAGTAAAGGTAACTGTCCCAGATGTTGCTAAGCCATTATCAACACCAATTATAATACTTCCTCCTGAAATAGTAATGCCACCAGCAAATGTATTTTGACCAGTTAATGTTAAATCACCATTTCCCCAATATGTTTTATAGACATTTCCTGATCCACTAATTACACCAGCATATGTTGCTGACTGACCTTGTAAAATATAAATGCCTAGCGTTCCTGAGCCTAAGGTAACATTTCCACCATTACTACCTCCTCCTTGTAATTTTCCAATTGTTTCATCATATCCAGCAAGATTAAAGACAGCACCTGTTGTATTTGCAAGCTCTACAGTTCCTAAATCATAAAGTACACCACTTGCACCAAGTGTAAGCGAACCAGCATTTATAAGTGTTCCACCTTCGAAATTACTAGCTCCTGAAATTGTAAGTGTACCCGCAGAAGATTTGGTTAATTTTCCATCACCAGTAATAATACCTGCATAAGTTAATGTTCTAGATGCAGCAACACCAATATTTCCATCACCTGTTAAAGTAATTCCTCTTTTAGTATTTAATGTAAAGTTACCAGAAGCATTTATTATTCCTGATCCACTTGACACAAAAGTAATATTATCAGCATCTGTTGATCCTGGAACTGCTCCAAAAGCTCTATCACCAGCAACACTTAATGTTCCTGCTGAGATAATATTAGAACCTGAATGAGTATTAGTTCCTGATAAAGTTAATGTACCAGCACCAGCCTTGGTGATTGTTCCTGATCCAGCAATTACACCAGCATAAGTTAATGTTCTAGAAGCATTTGTATTAATAATTCCATTACCCGTTAAAGCAATTCCTCTATTAGCATGTAATGTAAATGAAGCAGTAGTATTCAAAGTTCCTGATCCACCGGAAGCAAAAACAAAGTGTCCTGCAGCAGCACTTCCTGGTGCAGCACCTAATCCAGCATCAGCTCCAATTATAATTGAACCTGCTGAAATTGTTGAAGTACCAGTATATGTGTTTGTGCCCGATAAAGTAAGTGAGCCAGCGCCAGCTTTTGTAAGAGCTAATGCAGATCCGCCATCACTAATCACACCATCTATTTCACTAGTACCACTGTTAGTAATTGCTAATGTTCCTTGCGCTTTAATTGCAGCAGCAGTTAAAACTGCAGTTCCAATTGTAGTATTTCCTAAAGGTTCTGATCCACCAACTGCACCTGTAAATGTTGTGTTACCTGCTCCAGCAACAATATCTAAAGTTCTAGTTGTGCTATCACTATCAAGTGTGCTTGCAAAAACAATATTATCTCCTGTTGTTGTGAAAGTAATGTTGCCACCTAATGTTGCGGCATCATTATAAGTTTGATCACCATCAGTTGAGATAGCTGTTGTATTAAATACTACTGTTCCACCTGAGTTTGTTATAATTCCTGTAAGCTTAGTGCTTCCACCAACTATTCCTGAGAATGTTGTGGCAGCAGTAGAATTTAAAGTTAAAGTGTACCCACCATTAACTGTTGAGTTAACTGTTAGCGCAGCACTTCCAGTATTTAAAACTGAATTAGCAACAAGCACAATTGCAGTATTTGCATCACCTAATGACATTGCATCATTTGAAGTTTGTAAGGTTCCACCAACATTAACTTGGCTTGGTGCTGTAGTTGTAAGCCCACCATTAAATGTTGAGCTATCACCACTTGCATTACCAAAAGTCACATATCCTGTGTTAGAGAATGTAACTGCATTAGTGATTGTGTTTGTAGAACCTGTGAAGACTACATTGTAATCTTGTGATGCTGTATTTAGAGTTGTAAGAACTGTATTACCTGCAAAAGTTACACTGTTAGATGTATCTGTTAAAGTAACTATTGCTGCATTAATATTTCCAGAAAAAGTAACGCCACCAGATTGAGTTATAGTTAAAGTTCCTATTGCTTCACCACCCCCTACTGCATTAGAAATACCAATTGTTCCTGATCCAGCATTTAAAGTTAAGTTACGAGTTGTATCATCACTGTCTACAGTACTTGAGAATGTGAAGTTATCATTAGATGATGTAAAGACTATATTTGCACCTAAAGTTACTGCACCTGAATATGTTTGTGTTCCACTTGTTAATACATTAGCAGCAAAATTTGAGGTTCCACTAACTTCGAAAACACCAATTGGGGTATTAGAACCTATGTTACCATTAGAAGTCTAGGTTACCAGTAATAGTTAAATTTTGACCACCATCAATAGTTATGGTTTGAATTATTGAACCTTCTAAAGTTCTAGCACCCGTTCCTAAAGCAACTGATGTATATGTTTGTGTACCGCTTGTTGTTACATCAGCATCAAGAGCAGTAGATCCACTAACTGTTAAAGAGTTTGCGTCAGCAATTGCTGCATTTAAATCTAAAACTCCTGTAAGAGCTATTGCACCAAGGCCTTGACTTCCACCGACGATACCATCAAAATTAATATGTACAGAGTTGCCACCTGTTGTAACTGTTAAGTTTCTATTTGTACTATCAGCACTGTTAACTGTATCTGAGAATGTAACAATATCACTGCTAGTTGTAAGAGTTGTGTTAGCACTTAAAGTTACAGCACCACCATAAGTTTGAGTTCCTGATGTTGTAATATTTGCACCAATATTTGATGCACCTGTTATGCTTAGAACTGCAATATTTGTTACTGCACCATCAATATCTGCAGCACCTGACACTGTTAAATTGTTGTTATTACCCGCTAAAGCTGAAGCAAAATTAACTGTTCCAGAGTTACTTGTAAATGTTCTTGCTCCACTTGAGGTAATTCCACCTGCTGCAGTATAAGTTTGATTGCCAGTTGTTGTAACGTTTGCACTAAATGTTTGAGTTCCGGATCCCGTAGTTGTTACTGCATAAGCACTTAAAGCTGTACTTCCTCCAACTACACCAGAGATAGTTAAGTCACTATTAGATGTAATCGTTAAACCATTACCAGCATTAACTGTTCCTGAAATTGTTTGTGCTCCACCAGTACTTACAATTGTAGAAGTTGCTCCTAAAGTTATTGCACCTGAGTAAGTATTATCTCCACCAGTAAATACAATTGCACCACCAGATGAAACACCTGTGCCAGAAATTGTAATTGGTTCAGCTATTGTAAGCCCACCTGAGATACTTAAAGCACCACCACTAGCAACTGTTGTTGCTCCACTCGTTCCACCTAAACTATCTGCATGTGAAATTATTAAAGTACCAGCATTAACTGTTGTTGCACCTGTGTAAGTGTTATCTCCACTTAGAGTTAAATTACCAGCGCCTGCTTTTGTAATTATTCCAGCGCTATCCCCATCACTGATTACACCATCAATTTCACTCGCAGCACTATTTGTAATTGCTAGAGTTCCTTGAACTTTAAATGCACCAGCAGTTAATCCTGCTGTACCAATTGTTGTATTTCCTAAAGCTTCAGATCCACCAACTGTTCCTGAGAAAGTGGTATCACCAGAGCCTGCAACGATTGTTAAAGTTTTAGTATCACTAACACTGTTAACCGTTCCTGAGAATGTAATATCATTATTTGTTGTAGTGAAAGTAATGTTACCACTAATTGTTGCGTTCTCTCCATAAGCCTGAGCACCATTAGTTGAGATTGCGGTCGTATTAAAGACTACTGTTCCACCTGAGTTTGTTGTAATTCCTGTAGGTTTAGTGCTACCACCAATGATTCCAGCAAATGTTGTAGCAGCAGAAGAATTTAAAGTTAAAGTGTATCCACCATTCACAGCTGCATTAACTGTTAAAGCAGCACTTCCAGTATTTAAAACTGAGTTTGCATATAAAACAATTGCAGTATTAGCATCTCCTAATGACATTGCATCATCGGATGTTTGAAGTGTACCAGCTAATCTAATTCCACTTGGTGCTGTTGTTGTTAGACCACCATTAAATGTTGAACTATCTCCACTTGCATCACCAAATTTAATATAACCAGTGTTTGAGAATGTAACTGCATTAGTAATTGTGTTTGCAGCACCTGTAAAGATTACGTTGTAATTCTGTGACGCTGTATTTAAAGTTGCAAGTGTTGTATTTCCTGCAAAAGTTACACTTCCTGTTGTATCTGTTAAAGTAACTGTGTCTGCATTAACTGTACCTGAGAATGTTGTTCCACCTGATTGCGTTATAGTTAAAGTACCTAATGCAGCACCTCCACCAATTGCATTAGAAACTGCAATTGTAGCAGATCCAGAATTTAGGGTTAAATTACGTGTAGAACCGTCACTATTTACCGTGCTTTGGAATGCAAATTGATCATTTGATGTAGCAAGAGCAACATTAGCACTTAATGTAACTGCACCAGCATATGTTTGTGTACCAGTTGTTGTTACATTTGCTCCTAAGTTTGAAGTTCCACTCACACTAAATACACCAATTGCACTTGATCCACCAATGATACCGTTAAGATCTAAGTTACCAGTGATAGCTAAATTTTGTGCACCGTTAATAGTTGTTGTTTGAATTGTTGAACCTTCTAAAGTTCTAGCAGCTCCACTTAATGTAGTTGCCGCAGAATATGTTTGTGTCCCAGTTGTTGTAACATCAGCACCTAAGTTAGATACGCCACTTACACTTAATGAAGTTGCATCAGTAATTGCAGCATTTAAATCTAGAGCACCTGTAATTGCAATTGCACCAACAGCTTGGCTTCCACCAACTATACCATCAAAATTAATTTCAGTTGAATTACCACCTGTTGCAAGTGTTAAATTTCTTCTCGTACTACTTGCACTGTTAACTGTGTCTTCAAATGTAATAACATCACTACTAGTAGTTAAAGTAACTGCAGCACTTAAAGTTACAGCTCCTGTATAAGTTTGAGTTCCTGATGTTGTAATATTTGCACCAATATTAGATGCTCCACTAATTGCTAGAACAGCTATATCAGTTACTGCACCATCAATGTCTGCAGCACCTGTAACTGTTACATTATTATCTCCACTTAAAGCAGATACAAAGTTTACTGTTCCTGAGTTGCTTGTAAACGTTCTAGCACCACTAGTTACTATTCCACCCGCTGCAGTGTAAGTTTGATTGCCTGATGTTGTAATGTTTGCACCAACAGTAAATGTTCCAGAATTTGTAATTGTTGCAGCAACTGAATCTAGTGCAGTACTACCACCTATAATACCTGAGATAGTAAAATCATCTGTTCCAGTAATTGTTAAACCATGTGCACCATTTATTGTTCCAGAAATTGTTTGGGTGCCTGTATGACTATGAATTTTTGCATCAGCTCCTAGAGTTATATTACCTGATACTGTATTGTTTCCTCCATTAAAATGAAGAGCACCTTTTGAGCTGTCTCCAGTTCCGTTAATAGTTATTGCTTCAGCAATTGTAAGACCACCATTGATATTTAATCTCCCCCCATCTGCAACTGTTGTTGCTCCATCTGTTCCACCTAAACCATTTGCATGTGTAATCTGTAATCTACCTGCATTAACTGTAACTGCACCAGTAAAAGTATTATTTCCACTTAATGTTAATTTAGCATTTCCTGCTTTTGTAAGTATTGCAGCACTATCACCATCACTAATTACACCATCAATTTCACTCTCTGCACTATTCGTAATTGCTAAAGTTCCTTGAACTTTAAATGCACTTGCTGTTAATCCTGCTGTTCCGATTGTAGTGTTTCCTAAAGCTTCAGATCCACCAACTGTTCCTGAGAACGTAGTATCACCAGATCCTGCAACGATTGTTAAAGTTTTAGTATCACTAACGCTATCAAGTGTACCTGAGAATGTGATGTTATTATCTCCAGTTGTGAAGGTAATATTCCCACCAATTGTTGCATTTTCTCTATAAAGTTGAGCACCTGCAGATGTAATTGCAGTAGTATTAAAGACAACTGTTCCATCTGCATTAGTATTAATTCCTGTAGGAGCTGCTGAACCACCAACAATTCCTGCAAATGTAGTCGCTGCAGTGGAGTTTAAAGTTAAAGTATATGCTCCATTAACTGTAGCATTTAATGTTAAAGCTGCACTTCCAGTATTTAAAGTTGTGTTTGCAACAAGTACTATTGGAGTATTACTATCTCCTAATGACATTGCATCATCTGAAGTTTGAAGTGTTCCACCAATATTTATTTGACTTGGTGCAGTTGTTGTAAGGCCACCATTAAATGTTGAGCTGTCAGCACTTGCATTCCCAAATGTTACTGTTCCTGTGTTTTGGAAATTAGCAGCATTAGTAATTGTATTAGATGAACCATTGAATATTACATTATAACTTGCACTCTGAACTGTTAAAGTTGTTAAGGTAGTATCTCCACCAAATGTAGTTGTTGCTGCAAGGTTTGCAGTTGTAGCTGAAACATTTGCACTAAACACTGCAATATCATCAATATCAACTAATGTTAAGACTTGAGATCCACCAACTATACCTGAGAATGTTTTTGTAGCACCAGTAACTTGAATAGTTCCTTCAGTAGTATTGCGTCCATTAATCGTTCCTGCAATGGTAACACTATTATCTTCTGATAATACTATTGTACCACCATCTAAAAGAATTTCTGAAGCAGTTATTGCTTTTTTAAATGTACCAGTGATTGAATTGTTAATTAAAATGTTAGTTGAAGTAACATTTTCATTAAACGTTGATCCTGATTTAATTATTAAATTAGTTAAAGTTGAACCACTTCCTACTGCAGCGGTAAATGTTGCTGTAGAGTTTGTTGAAATATTTAAAGTATCAAGTGATACAATTCCACCAACACTAATAGTGTTTGATGTACCATTTACACCTAAATTTAAAGTGTGTGAACTACCCGTTACAGCACCTAAAGTAATGTTACCTGTTGATGTGCCACCAACAGTAGAATTACCAACTAATGTAAGTCCTGTATTAGAGTCTCCAAGTGTAATTGCACCTGTTCCACTTTGATCTCTAATAGTTCCTTGCATGGTAATTGAGCTTGGTGCAGTTGCAGTTACACCACCATTAAAGTTAGTAATTAATGTATTGCCGTTATTAATTTTTAAAGTTCCTGTATTTGAGAAAGTTACAGCATTAGTAACTGTGTTTGTTGCTCCATAAAGATTTATGTCATAACCTTGTGATGCAGTATTTAATGTATCAATTGTAATTCCAGCATTGAAACTTATGTCCGCATCATCAGCTGTATCGGTTAGAGTAACAGTTGCTGCAGTAACACGGCCTCCAAAAGTTGTGCCACCTGATTGAGTTATAGTTAAAGTACCTAACGCTTCACCACCACCAATAGCGCCTGATACTGCAATTGTTCCACTACCAGGATTTAAAGTTAAATTTCTTGTGCTGCTATCACTATCGATAGTATTTGAGAAAGTAAAATTATCATTAGAAGATGTTAAGGTAGCATTTGTGCTTAAGGTTACTGCACCTGTATAAGTTTGAGTTCCACTAGTTGTAACATTTGCACCTAAGTTCGATGCTCCACTAACACTTAAAACAGCTGTACTAGTTATTGCTCCGTTTAGGTCTAAAATACCAGTAATTGTTAGATTACTTGAACCACCATTTAATGCTGCGGTTGCAACAGTTGTACCTTCTAAAGTTCTATTTCCACCACTTAAAGTCACTGAACCTGAGTAAGTTTGTGTACCAGTTGTAGTAACATTTGCTCCTAAGTTAGATGTACCACTAACACTAACAGATGTTGCATCAGTAATTGCTGCATCTAAATCTAATACACCTGTTATTGCAATTTCTCCAACAGCTTGACTTCCACCCACTATACCATCAAAAGTTACTGTAGTTGAGTCACCTCCTGTTGCGATCGTTAAATTTCTTCTTGTACTATCTGCACTGTTAATAGTTGATGAGAATGTAACTGCATCACTACTTGTTGTTAAAGTAACGTTAGCACTTAAAGTTACAGCATCTGTATAAGTTTGAGTGCCAGATGTTGTAATGTCTGCCCCAATGTTAGAGGTGCCACTTACACTTAAAACTGCAATACTTGTTACTGCACCATCAATGTCTGCGTTACCTGTAACAGTTACATTGTTATCTCCACTTAAAGCAGATGCGAAATTAATTGTATCTCCTTCAAATGTTCTAGCACCACTAGTTACAATTCCACCTGCTGCAGTGTAAGTTTGGTTACCTGTTGTTGTAACATTAGCACTAAAGGTTTGTGAGGCTGATCCAGTTGTTGTTACTGCATAAGTAGTTAACTCAGTACTTCCACCAACAATACCTGAAATTACTAAATTACCATCAGCAGTGATAGTTAAACCGTTACCACCATTTGTTGTTGCTGAAATTGTTTGTGCTCCACCAGTACTTACGATTGTTGAAGTTGCACCCAGTGTTATTGCACCTGAATAAGTATTGTTATTTGCAGTAAAGATTATTGCACCACCACTTGAATGACCTGTACCATTAATTGTAATTGCTTCAGCAACTGTAATACCACCTGAAATACTTAATGATCCACCTGAAGCAACAGTTGTTGCAGCATCAGTTGTTCCAAGGCCTGTTGCGTTTGAAATTGCTAAAGTACCATCAGAGATTGTTGTAGCTCCTGTATAAGTGTTAGCAGCTGATAATGTTAAAGTTCCATTTCCAGTTTTAGTTAATGTACCTGATCCAGTTGCTATTCGGTCTGCAACTGTAACATTGCCTGCTCCATCAAAAGTTAAGTTTTTATTTGAAGCTGCAATTGCACTTCCTGATCCAACATTTAAAGTTAAAGTGCCAGAATCAGATTGAATTTCACTATTTGCACCTAAGGTTATTGCACCTGAATAAGTGTTATTTCCAGATGTATTTCTAATTACACCAGTTGAAGAAATACCTGTTCCTGAAATTGTAATTCCTTCAGCTGCAGTTGTGATACCACCTGAAATATTTAAAGCAGCACCATCGGCAATTGTTGTTGCTCCACCAGTTCCACCTAAAGCATCAGCGTGAGTTATAGCAAGCACACCTGCGTTAACTGTTGTTGCACCTGTATAAGTATTATCTCCTGATAATGTTAAAGTGCCAGCTCCAGCTTTTGTAATTATTGCAGCAGAAGAACCATTGCTAATTATGCCTGTAATTGCCCCTGCACCACTATTAGTAATTGCTAGAGTTCCTTGAACTTTAATAGCAGTTGCGTCTAATGCAGCTGTACCAATTGTAGTATTTCCTAAGGCTGCTGATCCACCAACTGCATCGGAGAATGTTGTATCACCTGATCCTGCAACAATGTCTAAAGTTCTAGTTGTGCTATCACTAATAAGTGTGCCTGAGAAAGTAAGATCATTATCACCTGTTGTGAAAGTAATATTGCCACCTAATGTAGCATTTTCACCATAAACTTGATTACCATTTGTTTCAATTGCTGTTGTATTAAAGACAACAGTTCCACCTGAGTTAGTTGTAATTGCTGTAAGTGGTGCACTATTACCAACAGTTGCTGCAAAAGTTGTAGCTGCTGTTGTATTTAAAGTTAAAGTGTAAGCACCATTAACCGTTCCATTTAAAGAAATTGCTCCAGAAGTATTTCCAGAAATAGTTGAGTTAGCAGTTAATACTATTACATGAGATCCAGAATCTCCTAGAACGATAGCAGTATTAGTTGATTGTACAGTTCCACCGATATTAATTTGACTTGGAATAGCTGCAGTTACACCACCTGTAAATACTGAAGTGTCTCCTCCACTAACTAAAGTTACATATCCTGTGTTTGAGAAAGTAACAGCATCAGTAATTGCATTTGAATCACCATTTAAGATTACATTATAAGTTTGGTCGGCGGTATTTAATGTTTCAAGGTCCACACTTCCAGCAAACGTTACACTGCCTGTTGTATCTGTTAAAGTAACTGTGTCTGCATTAACTGCACCTGAGAATGTTGTTCCACCTGATTGAGTAATAGTTAAAACATCTAGAGGTTTACTGTTACCACCAATTGCACCTGTAATAGTTATTGTAGCATTTCCTGAATTTAAAGTTAAGTCACGAGCAGTGCCATCACTTTGTACTGTGCTACCAAATGAAAATTGATCATTAGTAGTTGTAAGAGCAACATCAGCACTTAACGTTACTGCACCTGTGTATGTTTGAGTATCAGCTGTTGTAACACTTGCTCCTAAGTTTGAAGTCGTAGATACAGATAAAGAAGTTGCAGCTGTAATTACTGCATCAAGATCCAAAGCACCCGTAATTGCAATTGCTCCTAAAGTTCTTCCTCCACCCACTGTTGCATCAAACTCCACTTCAGAAGTACCTACTACTAATGTTAAATTATTAGTTTCAGAACCCTCACTATTAACTGTACCTTTAAAAGTAATTTGATCATCAGAAGTTGTTAATGTAGTTGCGGTTCCAATTACAATTGCATCTGATGTTGCATCTCCATAAGTTTGTGTTCCAGATGTAGTAATTGCATCTGTATGAATAGTTGTGTTACCACTAACACTTAGTGTTCCAACACCAGTAATTCTATCTGTAGTTCCATTTCCAAATACTGCATTACCTGTAATGATTAAATTTTGAGTTCCACCAGCTAATGTTCCTTGAGTTGTGATAGTTGAACCTTGTAGTGTTCTTGCTCCACCTGATAAAGTTACTGCACCTGTATAAGTTTGTGCCCCTGATGTCGTAACATTACCACCTAAATTAGAAGTGGTTGATACATTTAAAGTTGTACCACCAGATATCGCTGCAGTTGTTGTTAATGCTGTGGTTTGAACTGCTGCTTCAAATGTTGTTGCTCCACCAATAGTTAATTGTGCTGTTCGGTTGGAATTTCCAATAGTACTTGCAAATGTAGGTGTTCCCGTAACTGTGACAGTTCCTTCTGTAGCACCCACACCATTAATGGTTCCAGTAATTGTTTTTGAACTTCCTGAGAATGTAGCAGTAGCATCCCCTGTTCTATCATCTAATGTGATTGCACTAACTGTAACTGTGTTTGCAAAGTTTGCTAACGAGTCTTCGGCAGCAGCATTTCCACCTACGATGTTAATATTTGAAGTACCTGAATGTGTAACTGTACCATTAAATAAAGCAGAACCAGCTTTAGCAGTTGTTCCAATTGTTATTGTGTCTGCAACAATGTTGCCTGAGAAAGTAATAATTTCAGGAGCGTTGTCTGCACTATTGATAACTTGAAGAACGGTAGTGTTGTTATCAGTAATATTGGAAGATATTGTTTTAGCTGAAGTTGCGTTAAATAATAATGTACCATAGTTTGCAATCGTTGTTGCTGTAACTGCATCAGAGAATATTAATGTTTGTGACGCAATATTAGTGATTGTTCCTAACGTTCCATTAGTTGCTCCACCTACTGCTCCTGTAAATGTTGCTGTTCCTGTGTTTGATCCAAAAGTTAAATGATTACCAGCTGATGCTGAACTATTTAATGTATTTGAAAAAGTAATTGTATCTGCTGAAGTAGTTAAAGTTCTAGTAACTGTTGATCCAGAAATAGTTACTGCACCTGAATATGTTTGTGTACCAGTTGTTGTAACATTTGCACCTAAGTCAGTTGTTCCACTAACTGCAAACACTGCAACTTGAGTGATGGCTCCATTTAAATCTAGGTTACCAGTGATTGTTAAATTTTGTGCACCACTAACTGCAACAGTTTGAATTGTTGAACCTTGTAAAGTTCTAGCACCACCACTTAATGTTGTTGCAGCTAAATAAGTTTGAGTGCCTGATGTTGTAACGTTTGCACCTAAGTTAGATACACCACTAACGCTTAAAGATGTTGCGCTTATAATTGGTGCATTAAGATCAAGAGCACCTGTAATAGTTATTGCACCAACTGCTGCTGATCCACCAACTACACCATCAAAATTAATTTCTGTTGAGTTTCCACCTGTAGCAATTGTTAGGTTTCTAGTTGAACCGTCACTATTAACTGTGCTATCAAAAGTAACCACATCACTGCTAGTTGTTAAAGTAACGTTAGCACTTAAAGTTACAGCATCACCATATGTCTGAGTATCGCTTGATGTTATATCTGCACCAATATTAGCAGTTCCTGTTATTGATAGAACAGCTATATCAGTTATTGCACCATCAATGTCTGCGTTACCTGTTACAGTTACATTATTATCTCCACTTAAAGCTGAAGCAAAATTAACTGTTCCACCCGAACTATCAAAAGTTCTAGCACCACTAGTGACTATTCCACCTGCTGCTGTATAAGTTTGGTTGCCTGTAGTTTCAACATTTGCACTAAAGGTTTGAGATGCAGAACCTGTTGTTGTAACCGCATAAGAACTTAAGTCTGTACTTCCACCAACTGCACCTGATACAATTAAGTTGCCATTTGCTGTAATTGTTAAACCATAACCACCATTAACTGCTCCTGAAATTGTTTGAGCACCACCAGTACTAACTATAGTTGAGGTAGAACCTAAAGTAATTGCACCTGAATAAGTGTTATCATTTGCAGTAAATGCTATTGCACCAGAAGATGATCTTCCAACACCATTAAGAGTAATGGCTTCTGCAACTGTAATTCCGCCTGATATTTTTAGTGTAGCGCCACTTGCAACTGTTGTTGCTCCATCAGTTGTACCAAGACCTGTTGCATTAGAGATTGCAACATAACCCATCGTAATATTAGTTGCACCAGTGTAAGTATTAGCAGCTGATAAAGTTAAAGTACCAGATCCACCTTTGTTTACTACTCCAGATCCTGTTGTAATAGGATCGTTAACTGTAATATTACCTGATCCATCAAATTTTATTGTTCTATTTGTACCAGTTAATGCAGCACCTGTTGAAACGTCTAAAGTTAAAGTGTTTGCATCGGATGCTATTTCACTTGTTCCACCTAAAGTAATTAGACCTGATAAAGTATTATTTCCTGATGTAGACCTAATTCCACCTGCAAGATCCTCGCCTGTTCCAGTAAGATTTATTGCATCTCCAATATTAATTCCTCCAGAAATTTGTAAAACAGCACCATCAGCAATTGTTGTTGCTCCATCTGTTGTACCTAAAGAATTTGCATTAGTGGCTATTAGAACACCATTAGAAATTGTAGTAGCACCCGTATAAGTATTTGTTCCTGATAAAGTTACAGTTCCATTACCACCTTTAGTTAATGTTCCAGATCCAATTGCAATTGGGTCAGCTACAACAGTGTTACCATTTCCAGCTAAAATAATATTTTTATTAGAAGCAGTAATTGAATCTCCAGATGAAACATTTAAAGTTAATGTATCTGCGTCTGTTTGAATTTCCATATTAGCTGCTACTGTAATTAACCCAGATAAAGTATTATCTCCTGAAGTTGATCTAATCGCACCGTTGTTAGAAATACCCGTTCCTGAAATAGTAATTGCATCAGCAACATTAATTGCATTTGAAAGTTGTAAAGAAGCACCACTTGCAACTGTTGTTGCACCATCTGTTGCACCCAAACTATCTGCATGAGTTATAGACAAGATACCTGCACTAACTGTTGTTGCACCTGTGTAAGTATTATCTCCAGATAGAGTTAAAGTCCCAGCTCCTGCTTTTGTAAGTATTGCAGCACTGTCACCGTTACTAATTATTCCAGTGATTGAACTTGCTGCACTGTTTGTAATACCTAAAGTTCCTTGAACTTTAATTGCACCAGCTGTTAATCCAGCAACACCAATTGTCATATTTCCTAAAGCTTCAGATCCACCAACTGTTCCTGAGAATGTTACATCACCTGATCCTGCAACAATGTCTAAAGTTTTAGTTGAGCTAACACTGTTAACTGTACCTGAGAAAGTAAGATCATTATCACCTGTTGTGAAGGTGATATTCCCACCAATTGTAGCGTTTTCTCTATAAAGTTGGTCCCCATTGGTTTCGATTGCTGTTGTGTTAAAGACTACCGTTCCACTAGCATTTGTATTAATTCCTGTAAGAGCTGTTGATCCACCAACAACTCCAGCAAATGTCGTCGCATCTGTAGAGTTTAGAGTTAAAGTGTAACCACCATTAATTGTAGCATTTAAGGTTAAAGCTGCACTTCCAGTATTTAAGGTTGTGTTTGCAACAAGAACAATTGCTGTATCACTATCTCCTAATGACATCGCATCATTTGAAGTTTGTAAAGTTCCACCAATATTTATTTGACTTGGTGCAGTTGTTGTTAGCCCAGCATTAAATGTTGAGCTGTCACCACTTCCATTACCAAAAGTTAATGTTCCTGAGTTAGAGAATGTAACTGCATTAGTAATTGTATTAGATGAACCATTAAAGATTACATTGTAATCTTGAGATGCGGTAGTTAAAGATGTTAATGTAACATTACCATTAAAAGTAACATCTCCTGAAGTATCTGTTAAGGCAACTGTTGCAATTGATATTGTACTAAATGTTACTCCAGCTGATTGTGTAATAGTTACAGTTCCAAGATCTGTTCCTAAAGTATCACTTAAGTTAAGAGCACCTGTTGAATTTAAAGTTAAATTAGATGTGGAGCCACCTGCAGTACCCGAAACAGCATTTAAAGTAATTGCATTACCTCTTCCAGTTCCAACAGTAAGAGTAACACCATTTGCTAACGTTGTATCACCTAGTGTAATTGCACCCGTTGAAGTCCCACCAACTGTTGCAGTATTTGCAAATGTAACTGAAGTTGCACCTAAATTAATTACCGCACTTCCTGCTGCAGTAATTCCATTTGTTACAACAGCTATAACTCCTGGTGCAGTTGCTGTTATTCCACCAGTAAATGTGAATGTATCTCCTGTAGCATCACCAAACGTAACTGTTCCAGTGTTTGAGAATGTTGTAGTACTAGTAACTGTCAAGTTTGCATTAAATGTAATGTCATAATTTGCAGAAGCACTTGTTAAAGTTGTTGTTGTAACGTTTGCATTAAATATTGCAGTGTCATCAATATCTAAATTTTTAATTCTTGTTCCGCCAATTATTGCTGAGAAAGTTTTTGTTCCACCTGTAATTCTAATTGTACCTTCGCCTGCTGCAGCTGGTGTTACAACGGCACTAATAGTTACATTGTTATCTCCACCAAAAATTATTATTGCATCAGCTTCATTGTCATCTAAATTTAATGCTGAGGAAGCAGTTACATTATAGTTAACTTGTAAAACTGAGTCTTCTACGTTAATTAAACTACCACCAATTACATTTATAGTGGCTACTTCAAGTCCATCGCTATGAGTAAATATTGCATGACCTCCATAGTATTGTTTTCCAACATTAAGTGTTGTTGCTTCAATTGTTGCACTTGAAAAAGTTACAGCAGATGGTGCTTCTTGGTTTACTGAATTGTAAACTGATACCGTAACTGTACCTGAGTCTGAATTATTAATTGCTGATGAAACTGTATGTGTGTCAGTTTGAATAAAGTTTAATACTGCATTATTATGTGCATTAATGTTAGTGGCTGCTACATCTTTATAAAAAGAGGCAGTTTTGCCTGCAGCAACATCAATGACCGCAACAGTCGAAATTGGTGTATTAAACCATGTATCTTGGTCAACATCGATTGTTTGAACATTTGTAATACCATTTGCACCACTAAATACCGTTAAATCATCACCACTTCCAGTATTTGTTATTTGAAGAGTACTGCTATTATTTTGGTGTTCTGCATGCACCCTAGCATTAATTGTTATGTCTGCAGCAGAACTAGCTGTAGCTACAATCATTGTAGATGAAGCATACATCTTTATATATCTACTTGATGAGACAGTTACATTATTTTTAAATGTTGCAGTATTTCTTAAATGAATAAAGTTTAGAGTTGAAACTGTTCCAATAAATGTAGTTGCTGTTCCATATAATTGAATTGTACCAAAATCTGTTCCTATATTCCCATTAATTGTAGTTGTTGAGTTTGTTGAAATTGTTAAATTTGAAACTGAACTACTTGCAGTTCCTACTATGTCTTGTGTGCTTATTGTATTTGTTGTCCCTGTTCTACCAAGAGTTAAGGTTACACCATTTGCTAAAGTTGCATCACCACCTAAAGTAATATTACCCGTTGAGGTATCACCAATTGTAGCATTTGCTGTAACTGAAATTCCTGTGCCACTATCTCCTAAAGTTATAGTTGCTGTATTAGAGGCTTTAACAGATCCTGCAACATTTACTGAACTAGGTGCTTCAGCTGTAACTCCTGCTGTAAATGTTATACTATCAGAACTTCCATTTCCTAAAGTTACAAATCCAGTATTTGAGAACGTAACTGCATTAGTAATTGTATTTGAAGCACCATTAAAGACTACATTGTATGCTTGGCCAGCTGTGTTTAAAGTTGTAATGGTTGCGTTACCATTAAAGGTTACACTTGCAGCATCTGCAGTGTCCGTTAATGTTACAGTTGTAACTGCTAGTGCCCCTGAGAAACTTGATCCACCTGATTGAGTAATAACTACTCCTGCAGCATTAACAGCTGTGAAAGAAGCTGTACCCGTTGTGTTAATAGTTAAAACATCTAAATTCGCTGATCCACCAATAGTATTTGAAATTACAATATTTCCTGATCCTGGTGCTAAAGTTAAGTCACGAGCAGTACCATCACTATTAATTGTGCTTGAAAATGTAATAACATCATTTGAAGAAGTTAATGTTACATCAGCACTTAAAGTAACCGCACCTGTATATGTTTGAGTTCCTGATGTTGTAATGTCTGCCCCAACATTAGAAGTTCCACTAATTGATAGAACAGCTATATCAGTTATTGCACCATCAATGTCTGCATTACCTGTAACAGTTACATTATTATTTCCACTTAAAGCTGAAGCAAAGTTTACAGTTCCGCTAGAACTATCAAAAGTTCTAGCACCACTAGTGACTATTCCACCTGCTGCTGTATAAGTTTGGTTGCCTGTAGTTTCAACATTTGCACTAAAGGTTTGAGATGCAGAACCTGTTGTTGTAACCACATAAGAACTTAAGTCTGTACTTCCACCAACTGCACCAGAAATAATTAAGTTACCATTAGCTGTAATTGTTAGAGCTTGACCACCATTAACTGTTGCTGAAATTGTTTGAGCACCACCAGTACTAACTATAGTTGAGGTAGAACCTAAAGTAATTGCACCTGAATAAGTGTTATCATTTGCAGTAAATACAATAGCTCCACCTGATGAAACACCTGTACCGTTTACAGTTATTGGCTCAGCTACTGTAATCCCACCTGAAATACTTAAAGCAGCTCCTGAAGTAATTGAAGTAGCACCTGAAGTAGATCCTAAACTACCAGCATGTGCAATTGTTATTACACCTGCCGAAATTGTTGTTACTCCACTATAAGTACTATCACCACTTAAAGCAAAAGTTCCACCACCTGATTTTGTATAACCATTATTAGTTTCACTACCTTGGTGGTCTATAATTCCTGCATAAGTAAGAGTAGTACTAGCATCTACATTAATAGTAGAGTTGGATGCATCTAATTGAATTCCTCTTTTAGTATTTATTGTAAAGCTTGCAGTAGTTTTTAAAGTACCACCATTTATTGTAATATTATTAGAATCTGTAGATCCTGGTACAGCTCCTAAAGCTCTATCTTGATTAACACTTAAAACTCCACCAGAAATATAACTTCTGCTTTGTGTATTTGTTCCTGTAAGAGTTAAAGTTCCAGTGTTATATTTATAAAGAGTTGCACTTCCTATTGCGACAGGATCGCTAATAGTAATATTACCCTGACCTCTAATTTTAAGTGTTTGACTTCCTGTAATTGCATTACCTGTTGAAACATCTAAAGTTAAAGTATCATCATCAGATTGAATAGCTGTGGTACTACCTAAGGTAATTAATCCTGATAAAGTGTTATTACCTGATGTACTTCTAATTGCACCAGTAGATGATTCGCCCTCTCCGTTTACTGTAATTGCTTCTCCAATATTAATTCCACCTGAAATTTTTAATTCAGCACCATTTGCAATTGTTGTTGCTCCATCTGTTGTTCCAAGACTTGTTGCGTTGGTAGCTATTAAAACACCATCAGAAATTGTAGAAGCTCCTGTATAAGTATTAGCTCCTGATAAAGTTAAAGTACCAGATCCTGATTTAGTTAAAGTTCCTGATCCAGTAGCAATTGGATCTACAACTGTAATATTACCCGCTCCATCAAAGGTTACATTTTTGTTAGAAGCAGTTATTGAGCTTCCTGATGAAATATTTAAACGTAGTGTACCTGAGTCAGATGCTATTTCAGTATGAGCTGCAATTGTGATTTGTCCTGCAATAACGTTATCGCCTGATATATTTCTTATTGCTCCTCTATTAGAAACACCTGTTCCTGAAATTGTAATTCCTTCAGCTGCAGTTGTGATACCACCTGAAATATTTAAAGCTGCATTATTTGCAACTGTTGTTGCTCCACTTGTTCCCCCTAAAGCATCCGCATGAGTTATAGCAAGTACACCAGCATTAACTGTTGTTGCACCTGTGTAAGTATTGTCTCCTGATAAAGTTAAAGTACCAGCTCCTGCTTTTGTAAGTATTGCAGCACTGTCACCATCACTAATTATTCCAGTAATTGTACTTGTTCCACTATTAGTAATTGCTAAAGTTCCTTGAACTTTAATTGCACCAACTGTTAAAATTGCTGTGCCAATTGTCGTATTTCCTAAAGCTTCAGATCCACCAACAGTGCCTGAAAATGTAGTATTACCAGCACCTGCTACGATATCTAAAGTTTTAGTTGAGCTAACACTGTTAACTGTACTTGCAAAAACAAGATCATCACCTGTTGTTGTAAATGTAATATTGCCACCAATTGTTGCAGCATCATTGTAAGTTTGATCTCCATCCGTTGTAATAGCTGTTGTGTTAAATACTACTGTTCCATCTGAGTTTGTTGTAATTCCTGTAAGAGCTGTTGATCCACCTATAATTCCAACAATTGTTGTAGCTGCACTAGAATTTAAAGTTAAAGTATAACCACCATTAACTGTTGCATTAACTGTAAGTGCAGCACTTCCAGTATTTAAAACTGAATTTGCGACAAGCACAATTGCTGTATTACTATCTCCTAATGACATCTCATCATTTGAAGTTTGAAGTGTTCCTCCAAGATTTATTTGACTTGGAGCAGTTGTTGTTAGTCCACCATTAAATGTTGAGCTATCGCCACTTGCATTACCAAATGTAATTGCACCTGTGTTTGAGAATGTAACTGCATTAGTAATAGTATTTGCTGCACCATTAAAGATAACGTTGTAATCCTGAGACGCAGTATTTAAAGTTGTAAGTGTAGTGTTACTTGCAAAAGTTACACTGCCTGTTGTATCAGTTAATGTAACCGTTGCTGAGTTAACTGAACCAGAAAAAGTAACTCCACCTGATTGTGTTATAGTTAAAGTACCTAAGGCAGCATTTCCACCAATTGCATTAGTAATTCCAATTGTTCCCGATCCAGCACTTAATGTTAAGTTACGAGTTGAACCATCACTGTCAACGGTACTTGAGAATGTAAAGTTATCACTAGAAGATGTTAAAGTAGCGTTAGTGCTTAAGGTTACTGCACCTGAATAAGTTTGTGTACCCGTTGTTGTAACGTTAGCACCTAGGTTAGAAGTTCCACTAACACTAAACACACCGATTGCATTTGATCCACCAATTATACCGTTAAGATCCAAATTACCAGTGATTGCTAAATTTTGTGCACCATTAATAGTTGTTGTCTGAATTGTTGAACCTTCTAAAGTTCTAGCAGCCGTTCCTAAAGTTATTGCAGCTGAATATGTTTGTGTGCCCGATGTTGTAACATCAGCATCAAGAAGTGAAGCACCACTAACTGTTAAAGAGTTTGCGTCAGCAATTGCTGCATTTAAATCTAAAACTCCTGTAAGAGCTATTGCACCAACACCTTGACTTCCACCAACTATGCCATCAAAATTAATATGTACAGTGTTACCACCTGTTGTAACTGTTAAATCTCTATTTGTGCTTCCATCACTATTAACTGTATTTGAGAAAGTAATTATATCTCCACTGGAAGTTAAAGTAGTGTTTCTTCCAAGAACAACTGCACCACTATAAGTTTGAGTTCCTGAAGTATTAACAGTATCAGTTTCAATTGTTGTTGTTCCACTAACAGCTAAAGCTTTATTCGTTCCTGATATAACTACATCATCACTAATACTATTTCCAAAAACCGCATCACCCGTAACTGTTAACGCATATGCTCCAGTTAAAGTTCCTCTAGTAGTCACAGTTGAACCTTCTAAAGTTCTATCTGCAGCACTTAATACTAAATTACCAACATAAAGCTGTGTACTTGTTGTTGTAACATCAGCTCCAATATTTGATGTTCCTGATACACTAACTGATGTAGCGGCTGTAATTGCTGCATTTAAATCTAACACTCCAGTAATTGCAATTGCGCCTACTGAATTTGATCCTCCAACTATGCCATCGAAATTGATTTCAGTTGAGCTGCTGCTGCTACCTGTAGTTAAAGTTAAATTTCTTTTTGTACTATTTGCACTGTTAACAGTATCGGAGAATGTAATTACATCACTAGTAGTTGTTAAAGTAACAGCCGCACTTAAAGTTGCTGCACCTGTATAAGTTTGAGTTCCAGTTGAGGAAACATTTGCACCTAAGTTTGAAGTTCCACTAACTTCTAAAACTGCAATGCCTGAAATAGCAGCATCAACATCTAAATTACCAGTGATCGTTAGATTGTCATCTCCAGTTGTAGTAGAAGCAAATGTAATTGTTCCACCTTCAAATGTTCTTGCTCCTGAAAGCGCAACTCCATCTGATGCTGTATAAGATTGGTTGCCAGATGTTGTAACATTTACATTAATCGTTGCATCACCACTTGAGTTTATAGTGTAAGAACTTAACTCTGTGCTTCCACCAACTATACCTGAGATAACTAAATCATCTGATGTTGTAATGGTTAATATTTGACCACCATTAGTTGCTCCTGAAATAGTTTGAGTTCCACTTGAACTTACGATTGTTGAAGTTGCCCCTAGTGAGATTGCACCAGAATAAGTATTTGCTCCTCCCGTAAATACTATTGCACCTCCTGAGCTAATTCCTGTTCCTGAAATTGTAATTGGTTCAGCGACTGTAATACTTCCTGAAATACTTAAAGCAGCTCCACTTGAAACTGTTGTTGCTCCATTAGTTGCACCCAAAGCAGCATTACTTGAAATTGCAACTTTTCCTGCTGTGATTGCTGTTGCTCCTGTGAAAGTACTAGTTCCTGATAAAGTTAAAGTACCTGACCCAGATTTAGTTAAAGCTCCTGCTCCTGAAATAACACCAGTGAAAGATGTGCTACTATTATTTCCACCCACATTTAAAGTTTGTGATCCTGCAATATCAATTGAACCTGCACCAGCAATTGATCCAATAGTATCACTTGCATCAACATCATAAGTTCCACCACTATTTACTGTAAGAGCTGTACCAGCTAACAAACCTGATCCTGAAAGTTTTAAAGTACCAGCTGATATTAAAGTTGTTCCAGTATAAGTATTGCTTGCTGTTAAATTTAAAGTACCTGATCCTGATTTAGTAAAATTATTAGATCCAGCAATTACACCTGCATAAGCTACTGTGCCTGAACCAGTATTAATTGTTCCATTACCTGATAAAGTAATTCCTCTATTAGAATTTAATGTAAAACTGCCTGTTGTTTCTAAAGTACCACCATTTAAAGTTAATCTATCTGCATCGGATGTATTTGGATTTCCAAGGTTATTATCAGCACTAATTTTGATACTTCCTGCATTTATTTGAACAATACCTGTATAACCTGAACTATTTCCTCCTAAAGTTAGAGTTCCACTACCAGTTTTAGTAAATTTTTGAGCTCCAGAAAGTACACCACTAAATGATGTGCTAGCATTACTTCCTCCAGCAGTTAAGGCTGCACCTGTTATATCAATTGTTCCACCTGTTCCAGCAATAGAGGCAACTGTATCTGTTGCATCAACATCATAAGTACCTCCTGTAACCGTTACCGCAGTACTGTTGCTTAATGTACCAGTAAGCTTAAGTGTACCCGCTTCAACAGTGGTTGTTCCTGTGTAAGTGTTTGCTGCAGATAATGTAACTGTGCCTGCTTCAAGTTTTTTCAGTGCTAATCCATTAGATGCTCCAACAGGATCACTAATTATAATATTTCCCTCTCCACCTAATGTTAAAGTGTGAACTCCAACAATTGCATTTCCAGATGCTACATTTATAGTTAATGTTGTACCATCAACAGACTCAATTCTACTACTTGATGCCATTGTAATTGCACCCGTGTAAGTATTATTTCCACTTGCATTATTTAAAGCACCACTTTCTCCTGAAGTTGTTGTTGTAGAAACTCCAGTATATGCGTTTACTGTAGTAGTGGTACTGATCGCACCATTACCATTTAATATTAAAGGTTCAGCAGCAAAAGATATTCCACCAGAAAGTTTTAAAACTGCATTACTTGAAACTGTTGTTCCAGCTGACGTTGCACCTAAAGCATTTGCATGACTAATTAATAATCCACCACCTGTAACTGAAGTTGCACCTGAGTAAGTATTATTTCCACTCATGTTTGCAGTTCCTGCACCTGATTTAGTTAAGGTAACACTTCCAGCTAAAATTGCTGATGCTGTAACTGTGTGATCTGCTAGCGCAGGATTAAATGTATAACTTGTTCCAGTTAAAACTCCTCCACCCGCTCCAACTATAGAACCATGTGTAAGAATTACTGCTCCAACTGTATCGTCATACTCATCTAAATCTAATTTTGCTGCTGTTAAACTTCCTGAGGTATAACAAGCTGTTGTTAAACAAGAAGATACCGTAACACCGCCTGAAGGAAGCATATTGTTAGCACCTAATAGTAAAGTACCACCCTCAATTTTAGTTAAGCCTGAATAACTTTCTGCTTCGTCAAATTCTAAAATTCCACTTCCAAGTTTTACAAAACCAACTGTATGACCACCTGCATTTCCAAAATTATCACCTGATTGATAATTAATGTTATGGGTATAAGTGTCTATTTTCCAAGAATAGGTATTAAGAGGAATTACGTATCTATCATAAAGAGCATTTGTATCTGATTGAGTTGCACTCCAGTGTCTAATTGCACCTCCTTGGAAAGTAATTGTTCCAGAATTACCCCCGTCATTTGGATCTCCTAGTGCTGCAACTGAACCTGGTGCATAAATTCCACCTGTTAAAAGTACTCCACCTGTAAAGCTGTTGCTTGTATTTGAAACTACACCCAAACCATTTCCAGATTTAGTAACTACTGCTGCATTACCATTATTAGTAATAATTGAGCTGATAGTTGCTGTACCACCTGAACCTGGGTTTATTGTATAAGCTGTTGCAGAAATTGTTCCTGAACCTGAAACAGTTCCACCCGTAACAGTTAATGTTCCATATGTAGGACTTCTTCCATTAATATTAAAAGTACCACCAGTTACAGTTACATTTTGTCCAGAAGCTATATTGTTATTTTGAGTTGTTAGTTGAAGTGTTCCTCCAGATACAACAGTAGTTCCAGTGTAAGTGCTAGCAGTTGCAGCTTCATCCATAACCAATGTTCCAGAGCCGGTAACTTCAAAACCATTTGTTCCACCAGAAACATCATTAAATACTTCAGAACTAGAATAATTTACTGTGTTTCCACCTGGATCAATTCTCCAAGACTTTCCGTTTAATGGTTGAATGTATTTTGCATAAAGCTCTGAAGTGTTAGTACTGTAATGTCTAATTGCTCCACCATTAAATGTTATATCACTTCCAATAGCACCTATTGCATATGGAGCAAGAGTTCCTGCTGTTAAAACAGTTCCTCCGTTATAAGTATTATTTTGTTGTAACTGAACTACACCACCACCAACTTTCGTAATTGAGCCTGCTCCAATTGAAATTGGATCATTAATATTTATTGCTCCACTTCCACCTACAGTAATATTATGATTACTTGCTGAAGTTATACTTCCACCAGAGTTTATTGTTAAGGTTCCATGGTCAGAATTAATTGTACTATTGCCCGTTAAAGTAATTACACCCTGATAAGTATTTGTGTTGCCTCCCCCATAACCAGCAGTCCAAGAAGCACTTGTTTCATTGGTAAGTGTACTACCAACTAATGCTAAGGCTTCGTTACCAACTGTAATACCTTCTCTAAGGTTTAATATAGCTCCACTTGCAACCGTTACTCCACCTGCAATTGTTCCAAGTGCCGTATTGTTAGCTGCTGTTAATGTCCCAGCTGAAACTGTTACTAAACCTGTGTAATTACTAGCTGCACTTATTTCTAACTCTCCAGATCCATCTTTGGTAACTTTACCACCTGATCCAGTATTTATTGGATCATCAACTTTAATATCACCAGCACCGCCAAAAATTATATCAAGGCCAGTACCTGTAATATTTCCAGATGATGCTATTTCAAAAAGATTACTTTCTGTATCAGAGTTAATTCTTGTGTCTGCACCTATAGTTATTGTTCCTAAAAATTTATTATTTCCTTGAATACTTCTAATTGCTCCACCATTACTAATACCTGTACCATTAATTGTTATAGGTTCAGCTCTAAACTGTATAGTATTTCCAGAATTATTAAAAAATTCTAATACTGCACCATCATCAACAACAGTTCCATTACCTGTTGCTCCAAGACCATAAGCATTTGCAACTCTAACTATTCCAGCATCTACATTAGTTGTTCCTGAATAAGTATTAATCCCACCTAATGTTAAGGTACCTGCTCCCGCTTTATTTAAAGTTCCTGAGCTAGTAATAATTCCTGAAATTGTTAATGTGGTGTCTGAAGGTACCGTAAAGGTTGCAGCATTAGATAAAGTAATTCCTCTATTAGCATTTAAGGTTACATTTCCAGTAACAACTAAATCACCCCCACTAAATGTAAGTCTATCCGCATCAATAGTGTTAGGATTTCCAAGGTTATTATCGTTAGAAATCGATATATCACCGGCACTAATTGCAATAATTCCGGTAAAACTACTACTATTTCCAGATAAAGTTAAAGTACCTGCACCTGCTTTGGTAAACTTTTCATCTCCTACAAAAGTTCCTGAGAAAGTCTGATTATTACCATCACCAGCTGTTAAGGCAGCATCTGCTAAATTAATTGTACCAGCACCTACTATTGATAAAATTGTATCTGTTGCATCAACATCATAAGTTGCTCCACTACTTACAGTTAATGCAGTATTCGCTAAAGTTCCAGAAACTGTAAGTGTACCAGCAGACACTGTTGTGGTTCCAGTATAAGTGTTTGTGCCTTCTAAAAGTAATGTTCCAGATCCAGCTTTAGTAAAGGTACCAGAGCCTGTTGCAATAGGATCATTTACAGTCGTATCTCCAGAGCCATCAAATGTTAAGTTATAAGTTCCAGTAATTGCATTGCCCGATGAAACATTTAAGGTTAATGTATTTGCATCAGACTGGATTTCACTATGTGCTCCTAAAGTGACTAATCCTGAAAAAGTATTGTTTCCTGAAGTTGATCTAATTGCGCCATTTGAAGATACACCAGTTCCATTAATTGTAATTGCTTCAGCTACAGTAACTCCACCTGAAATATTTAAAGCAGCCCCAGATGCTATTGTTGTTGCAGCATCAGTTGTACCGAAAGAAGTATTATTGCTTATTGCGGCTACACCAGCAGATATAGTAGTTGCTCCTGTATAAGTATTAGCTGCTGATAATGTTAAGGTTCCAGATCCAGTTTTAGTTAGTGTTCCAGATCCTGTTGCAATAGGATCTGCAACTGTAATGTTACCAGCACCATCAAAAGTGATGTTTTTATTAGAAGCTGTAATTGAGCTGCTTGATGCAACGTTTAAAGTTAAAGTATTTGCATCAGATTGTATTTGTGCATGAGCAGATATTGTAATTTGACCTGATAATGTGTTGTTTCCAGATATTGATCTAATTACACCATTATTGCTAACACCAGATCCTAAAATTGTTATTGCTTCTGCAACATTAATTCCACCTGAGATATTTAAAGCAGCAGCATTCGCAACTGTTGTGGCACCATCTGTTGCTCCTAAGCCTGCAGCATTAGAGATGGCTAAAACACCATTATCAACTGAAGTCGTTCCTGTATAAGTATTAGTTCCTGATAAAGTTTGAGTACCATCACCTGTTTTTGTTAGATTTCCAGCTCCTGAAAATACACCTGAATAAGTTCCATCACCACCTGCTTCAATACTTAAATCACCACCTTCAAGAACTAAATTAGAAGCTCCTGTAAGAGCTCCACTGCCAGTGCTAATTATTACATTTAAGGGTGAACCTGATGCTCCACTAATATTAGCATTTAATACAATATTTCTGTTTCCATCTAATGTTAAAGTTTTTTCAGCTCCCGATGCTTTTGAGATATCGTTGCTTACTGTAATAACTCCATCACTACTACCTGAGTTATCAGTTCCTGTTGAAATACTGACATTATTATTAACTAATGCTGATGAGATATCTGAAGCTAATATGTTAGATGTTGCGCTTGCAGTGAAAGAATTTGCATAAGAAGTACCACTTTCACTAGTTCCAATTGTTATATTATGTGGGTCTAATAGCCATAATCCAGCATCACCATTTGTTGAGCTTGCATCAACTTGGATATTATCAACATCTAATAAATAACCCGATGTTTCAATTCGACCACCATCACCAGAACTTGCTCCTCCTTTTGCTAAAAAGGTACCATAAGCTTTTGTTGAGGATTGTGAATTTTTAATATCAGACCATGCAACAATCTCTCCTCCATTACCCGTTTCATTTGCAGAGGCATCAAGTATGGCGCCACTTTCAACTGTTGTCTTAATCGCTTGTCTAATACTTGTGTCTGAATTTTGCCAGCTACCACCAACTAAAATTTTACCACCCCCTGTTTTACCAGAAGCATCTAATTTAGCAGTGCTTGAAACAGTGATTTCATCACCTTCTAAAAATATCTTACCACCAGAACTTACAAGTCCTTTAGCTTCAATAGTTCCAGAATTGTTTACAACAGAACTTCTTATTTGCTCTAATGCTTTTGCAGATAAAATAACCTGTCCTGAACCAACTTTAATTGCATTATTGTTTTCAATAAATGAATCTAGAGTACCTTGATCAATGTCATAAGAGACTAAACTATTACCATTTAGAGTTAAGGTAACTTTATCACCCGAAAGTAACGCAACACTTCCTTGATCTGCACTAATAGTTCCATTATTTGAAACTTTATTAGAAATTAATGCAACAGCACCACCAGCAAATGCATTAATAGTACCGTTGTTTGTTATATTTCCTGCAACGCCATCTTTTTCAAATACATAATTATTGTTTAAAAAATCTGCATCTTGCATTTGAAGTGAACTTGCAATAATTGATCCAACATCCACTCGAGCGCTACCATTAAAGATAACTCCATTAGGATTTATTAAAATAACCTGTCCATTAGACTGTAATGTTCCATAAATATGACTTGGATCAGAACTGTTGATGTGGTTTAGTGCTGATGAACTTGCACTCGGTTGTACAAACTCAACACCTGCATTTCTTCCAATATTAAATGATGACCAATTAGTTATTAATTGATTACTACTTTGATTTATTGTTAGTTGATTTGCATTTTGATTAAAAGTTGCATTACCACTTGATACAACAGGATCGGTTGGTAGAGCAGTACTGCTTACAGCATCTGCATTAGCAGATGTAAAGTAGTTAAAACTACTAAATAAAATTATGACTGTTGTTAATAATAATTTTCTAATCATTAAAATTTCATACTAATATTGAATAAAAACCTTGAGTTATCTGCTTTACCATCTGAATCTTTTTTACTTACTTCACCTGGGTTTCCTCCAAGTGTTTTTGCGTAAGATGCTTTAAATGAAAAACGTTCATCTATATTGCTCTCAAATCCAATTCCATAACCTGAAATAGAATAATTATTTTGATTAACAGATAAATTTGTAGTGTCATGATATTGGTCTATTTCACCATAATCATAAAATATTGATCCAGTCATATTTTGGAACAACCCATAATTCCCAAGTGAACGTTTCAAGTCTAGGTTGTATTTATAACCCTCATCACCAGATCCCTCACCTGATGGATATGCCCTTACCCCAGATGGACCCCCTAATATAAGCTTTTCAGAGCTATCTAGGTTTTTATTAGATTTTTGAATATTTCCATTAAAATTAAGAGTTATTTTATCATTTATTCTTTGAATTCGTACAATTTGCAATGTTGACTTGGTAAAAGAGCCGTTCGTTCTAGCTCCAGTATTATCGCTACTTAGACTGCTTGATACTTTTGATAAATCTAGATCTCCAAAGACAATTCCTGGCTTAATTTGTGTATAGCCACCACCATAAAAGTTATCAATGTTTTCTAAAGTAAAGTTTAGCTTAAGATTTTCAATTTCCTTGTCACTAGTTGCTGCTCTATTTGTTTCATTATAAAGTTCTTTTTTTTCATACCCAGTGCTTATTGAAAACGTTCTAGGAACAGTTCTATAAATTGGGTAATTGATATTAAAACCATAATTTTTAGCATCTCCTAAAGTTTTTGTAGATTCTAGTTCTTTTCCAATTCTAAAATCAAGATCACTTAAGAATGTTTCTCCTCTTAATCCACTAGCTCCAATTGGAAAGTTATAATCAACTCTTTTTTGTTTGAAACTTTCATTTGACTTTGTGGCAGAAACTAAAAGTTGATCTCCAAAACCACTAAGGTTATTTATACTCCCAAGAAGTGTTGCTCTATTTTCTCCTGTATACCTGCTACCATAATTATCTATTGATGAAGATGATGTAAAATACTCACCTTCAGTAACATCTATAACTACTCTTGATGTTCCAGCTTCATCACCCGGCTCTAGGCTAGCCATAACTGATAATCCTGGATTGTCTCTTAAATTTAAAATTGCTCTCTCTAATGTTTGTTGAGTAACTTCTTTTCCAAGAGCATGGTTTAAATAATCTTCAATGTAAGCCTCTCTAAGTCTTAAATTATTTGCTTTTATTTTATAAGGTTTTTTACTATCAAGCTTTCCTTCATTAATTATTATTAATATCAATCCATCTTTAACTTCTTGTTTTGGAAGTATTGCTCTAGAAATTAAAAGACCTTTTTTGTAAAAGAAATTATTAATTATGTTAATAACAGATTGAATTTCATCAAAGCTTAATTCTTTGTTAGTGTATTCTTTGGTTAATATTTCCAACTCTTCTTTGGTTACTAAGTTAAATTGACCCTCAAAATTAAATTTATTAATAAAGATTTTTAGATCGTTGCTCGTTTTTGGTTTTTCTATTACTTTCTTTTGTAAAAGAGACTTAGGAATTTTTTGAGGAAGCTTATTTTTTTGGTTTAAATTCTCTTGTTGCTGAAGAATTTCACCAGATTTTGGTGCTGCAGCCATTGCAGAATGACCCAATATAAAGAAAGATATTAAAAAATATGTAATAATTTTTTTCATACACTCAATAAAACAACCTACGGTTCAACTTAAAAGTTTATTTATGAGAATGTACATTAAACATTGATTCATCCGCATAAACAAAGCTTTAATTATTAATTTACAACTAGCAGTATGTACCTGAAACACCTTAAACAACTACTACAAATACTTTAAAATATGGGAATAGAACTTATAGAATACTAGATATTGTGGCTAATTTTATTAAAATTTACTTAATTATATATCTTCATTTTTAACGCCTACAAGCAAAGAACTTGCTTTAATAAAACCTTTTAGAGAAAATTTAACTACTAATGGTTCTGTATTAAATCCTTGTATACCAAGCTGCATTTCTTTTGACTTTGTAAGTCCTTTTTTAACATCGTTAAAAACTTTCACTATTTCTTTAATTTCACTATTATTTGTTAAAACAGCTACACAGCCAAATGGCTCACATTTAGTCCATTTAAGATTTATTTGTGGATCTTTATCAAAAAGAATAGCAGGTTTTATATCTAAGTTAACTCCTAAAGGGGTAATAAATTGAATGATTTCTTTTTCTATATTTTTTTCATTTAAAAATTTCTGATAAATTATAGTAAATTGGAAGTTTGTTTCATTAGTTTTTATGGTTTGTAGTACTTGGCAGTTTTGATCATCATTAACTACTTCACATTTTAAAGACCAATAATCATATTGCTTAATAGTTGTGTTTTTAACATTATCCTCAGCTACTAGTAGAGTTTGAAAACTCAAAAATATTATAAATATAAGTTTTTTCATCAATTTTTTAAACTAAGACTTTTTTAGTAACATCTTTTTTGTGAAATTAGAAAAAACACGTCTAATAAGAGCGGCTCCTACTCCTAAAAGAATTGCAAACATAATTGAAAATAATCCATAAAAAAATGGCATATCTTCTGAAAATTCTAAAATAAATAGTGAGAAAAAATTTAAATCTGAAGTTAGTACTTGTATTATTTCTTTTTCAGTCTGTTCAGCAAAAAAAGTTTCATAAGCAATGGCTATTCCAACTATTAATAGTAAAATTGCTAATAACGCTTTTAACCCAGAACTGTCAATTTTTTCACCAAGTTTTTGTCCCACTTGAACCCCTATGATTGATCCAATGACCAACATTACCACTAACATTAAATCTATAGATCCAAAATTAAATGAATGTAAAAAAGTAACTATGACACTCACAAAAATTGTTACAAACAAAGAAGTTCCTGGAACTAATTTTGTTGGCATTTTAATTATATAAATCATTGCAGGCACTAATATAAAAGCACCTCCTATACCCATTATAGCAGCAATAAATCCTACAACTAAACCAATTATAATTGGAGTAAAGATACTTTCGTATAATTTAGATTTTGGAAATCGCATTCTTAATGGAAGACCATGTATCCAATAATGAACGTGTAATTTTTTTTTAACTATAAGGTTTCTTTTTGCTCTGTCTATTTCTCTAAGACTTTCGACTAACATCAATGTACCAATTATTGCAAGTATATACATATAGGCTAAAGAAATAACTGTATCAATTTTTCCAATACCTTTAAAATATGTAAAAGTATAAATGCCTAATGCAGTTCCGATTGTTCCACCTATAACAATCATAAGACCCATTTTATAATCTAAAGTATTTTTTAAATAATGAGTTGTTGATCCTGATACCGATGTTGCAAGAATATTGTTAGCTTCATTTGCAACCGCATATGCAGGGGGTACACCTAAAAAAATTAAGAATGGTGTCATTAAAAAACCACCACCAACACCAAATAAACCTGAAAGTACTCCAACAATTGCACTCAATAAAAGTATTTCTATAGGGTTAACAAATACTTGAGCTATCGGTAAAAATACATCCATAAAAAGTTAATAGTTGTTAAAAAACAACTTAATTAAATGTGATAAAAGTTCCAACTAAAATAACACCCCAATAAGCAGCTAGACCAACAAATATCCCAGTTTTTATAAAAGTTGCTTTAGAATTTGAAAGTTTATTTATTATTTTTACGTTGGAAATTGACATTACAACCGTCAATACACCCAGTTATTTATTTGTCAAATAAATAGTTAATATAAAATGATTTTTTTATTAGTAGATTGTTGCTCCAAAAACTTTGACATCATCCCCTTCAACGCCAAGGACTAATCTTCCAAGAAACTCGCCTTCAATCTCTTTACTCTTTTGTTTGAACAATACGGTAATATTCATACCTCGTCTTAAACATCCAAAAGCTTTATAATCTTCAGATAAACTAGTTAATAATTTGTTGTTAGCCCACTGTTTTCCAAGCTCTACTTCATTTGCTCCAAATAACATTTGAGTTCCAAAATCTTTAGTAAACCCACCGTAATCTTTCATGTTTGAGGTTTTAACAAGATTATTCCAAATTGGATTAGCAATTGCTATAATCTCATCATCAGATTTCTCTAAAAGATTCATAATTTAGTTTTAGTTATGTTAAGAGGCTTTTCTCTTCTCGTTCTCGTCAACTATGTGGTAAACCGGCACTTTCTCAAGAGAGAATTTACCAGTCTTAGGATCGCGTCTAGAAACAGTCAGACAATGCCAATTATCATCGTCAAGTTTCATGTGGTCACCTCTATAATAATATCCAGGCCAACGTGTTTCTTCTCTAAACATTGTGTGTTCAGTTACACATTGAGAAGTTAAAGCTCTGTGTTTTAATTCCCAAGCTCTCATAAGTTGGTGTAAATCTTCAGCACCTACCTTTTCTAAATCTTCTTCTAACCAAGCAAGTAATTCTAAACCTCTCTTAAGCATATTACCATTAGTCATGTAGTTAGTTGCAATTCCCCCAACATATTCGTCCATGATTTTTGTAGACGTTGAAGGCCTTGAATAGGTGAAATATAACTAGGTGAAACTGTTCCACCTGTAATTTCATTTTGAGCTACTTGATATGTCTCTAAAGGTTTAAATATGGCAGTTTTAAAGTCTTCACACTGTTTATCTGTAACTTTAATGTCTTCTGCTTTTTTATCCTCAATATATTTAACAGCAGCTTTTGCAGCTAAACGACCTTCAGTAAATGATCCTGAAGAAAATTTATGAGCACTTCCACCTACAGTATCACCTGCACCAAAAAGACCATCAATAGTTAACATTCTGTTATAACCCCAGAAATATTCTGGTGGTGATAAATCTTCAGGACCACTAACCCAAGCTCCAGAACATGTTGCATGAGAACCCATAACATAAGGCTCAGATGTAGTTAATTCAGGATTTGTATATTTAGGATCAATATTTTGAGAAGCCCAAACAACAGCTTGACCAACAGTCATACCAAGGAAATTTTCCCAACCAACTGTTTCTAAGTGTGGATCTTGGAAAGCTTCAGTGGTTACCATGTGAATGGGTCCACCACCTGCGATAGTTTCTTGAATAAATGCGTGATTTCTTAAGCATGTAGGAGTTGGATGGTGATCAATATATTCACCAACTAATTCTTTAGTTTGATCATACCATTTCTTCTCATAGTTCTCTCCATTTGCATTTTGAGTATAGGTTTTAAGGTGTAAGAAGTATGCTCCAACTGGACCATAACCATCTTTAAATCTACATAACACAATTCTGTTTTCCATTTGTGTCATTTTAGCTCCAACAGCAATAGGTAATGCATAAGCAGAACCGTTACTCCAAGGTGCGTACCAAGTTCTTCCCATTCCCTCACCAACTGCTCTTGGTTTGAAAATGTGAGATGCTCCACCTGCTGCAACAATTACAGTTTTTGATCTAAATACATGGAAGTCACCAGTTCTCATATTAAAACCAACAGCTCCGCCTACTCTATTTTCTTGAGCCTCATCCATTAAAAGATGAGTAATCATTATTCTATTATAAATTTTATCAGCTGATTTTTTTGCAGCTTCTGCAACGATTGGTTTGTAACTTTCACCATGAATCATGATCTGCCATTTACCCTCTCTAAGGTAACGACCAGTTTTTTCATTTTTCATCATTGGTAAGCCCCACTCATCAAACATATGAACTGTTGAATCAACGTGACGAGCCATGTCGTAACCTAAATCTTCTCTAACCATTCCCATTAGATCGTTACGTGCATATCTTACGTGATCTTCAGGTTGGTTCTCACCCCATTGCATGCCCATGTAACAGTTAATAGCGTATAAACCTTGAGCAACTGCTCCACTTCTATCGATATTAGCTTTTTCAACACAAATAATCTTCATGTCTCTTCCCCAGTGTCTAGCTTCAAAAGTAGCACCAGTTCCAGCCATACCACCACCAACAACTAGAACATCACAATCCTCAAAATGTGTTTTGTGTTTAGCCATTAGTAGTAAACTCCTTTTTTAAAGGTATCTTTTGGTACTGATGGTAATTTACCATCAATATTTAAACCATTAGGCTCAGTGTAAAGCATTTGAGAATTGATCTCACCTTGATTAGGTTTTTCACCTTCTGCTAATTTTGGAATAAATTTTCCCCAAGGCTTTGTTGTAATTGGAGATACAAAATCTTTTGTAGTTCCATTTCTAAATTTAATTTTCCAAGAGATAGTTCCTTTTTCTTCTTCACGTCTAACTCTTACACTGTGACCCATAGGAGCAAAGTCAGCATAACCACGAACATCAATTGCATGGTTAGGGCAAGCTTTTACACAAGAATAACATTCCCAACAAAAATTTGGTTCAATATTTACTGCTCTTCGAATATTTTCATCGATGTGCATTATATCTGATGGACAAATATCCACGCAGTGGCCACATCCATCACATCTCGTCATGTATACAAAAGTTGACATATTATATTACCTCTCTCTTTTTAATAGTGTTTTGGTTGTTCTCTTTTAATTCCTAGCCCAAATTGTTTTGGTGCATCAGCAAGTGGTGGAAGATTGTCTCTTGAACCATCTGCTTCTGCTAAGTTTTTTTGGATTGCTGCACCAGGCTTATAAATCATGTGTGCAAATTTTGACCAATAAACTCCCCCAAATAAAACAATGTTTGAGGTAATAAATAAAACTAAAAATAAATATCCTAATCCAGTTGATCCTGAAGATTGAAAATAAGACCAAGCAAGTCCAGTAGTAGCACATGCAAGAAGTGCTAGAACAAATAAGTCAGCTTTAATAATTCTGTACCAAGGATGAGCTTCTGCAAGTACATCTACTCTTAAAAATAACCAAAACCAGTATCCACCCACACAAGTCATTATTGCTCCAACATGCCAAATCATAGGCCAAACTGTTGGTGCTGCAGTTCCTGTTCCAGTGTAACCAAAAACTAATACAACTGATGCAACCCAAAATAAAATAGTTCCATACATTCCCATAACATGAGCAATTCTTCTTTTGCCAGCACCTAGCTCTGCAGTAGTTGCAATATCATGCACTACAGTTTTTAAAATAACTGAAGTTTTTTCTCCCACACCAAGTTCTCTTTCGGCAGCTAATTTTGCTTTTTTTGCATTATTGAAAAAGTAAGTAACATTTTTATGATGTATCATTTGAACAACTGTTCCAATGACGATTAGAGCTAACATTGCTAAAACAAAGCCTTGAATTACAGAAGGAGAAATTGTTTCTGCTAATGCAGAAAATGGACTAATTGACATCATATAGAATATTACCCTTTATAACAATTTTGTTAAATCTTAATTTTGAGTTTTTAATATAGTTGAAATGATAGATCAACCGTTATTAGGTGCGCAATTTATCAATCAAAATACAACTTACACTTTACGTTTATAATGCTGTTTTAAGGGGATAACTGACCTTACGCCGCCTTGTGGATTTTCAACATCACCTTCTCTTCGTGGAATTACATGAATATGGCAATGTAAAATTGATTGCCCAGAAACTTTTCCAGCATTAGATCCAATATTAAACCCTTTAACTGTTGGATCTTTTAATAATATTTCCTCTTTAATTTGTTTAATGAGGTTATTGCAAGCAATCACTTCTTCATCGTTTAAATCAAAATAATCCTTAGTGTGCCGCTTTGGAATAATTAAACAATGAAACTCAGACACAGGATATGTATCATAACTAGCATAAGCCAATTCATTTTCTGCAGCTAAACCACTTAATTTAGAGTTACAAAATAAACAGGGACTATTTGGGTCAAACATAATTTTATCTATAGATAGAACATTTGTTAACTTCGCTTTTATAAAAATTAGATAGTATTTTGTAAAATTTTAAACTTTTTCTCTTCCATTTAATTTCATTAATATTTTTTATTGATGTAACACCTTTTCCAGAACCAATGAGAAGAATTTCATTATATTCAAATAAAGTTTTTATCAATATATCTTTGTTAATAATATTACCTAATTTTTTATTAAAGAATTTATAAGTAATACCCTTATAGATATTATTTATTGGAGAGTACACTTTATCATCTTTTATAAATAACATGTTTGAAGTGCCACTTTCTAAAATAGTATTCTTATAACAAAGACCCACGTCTGAAGTGGTGTTATCCATTTTTGATAAATGTTTTAGTATAAAATTATATTTAAGATTTTTAAATTTAGGGTCAAATCGTTTGTGATCAATAAGTTTTAAATTAAAATTTAATTTAGGAGTTTTTCTATTTCTCAAAGAAATTGATATCATCTTTTTATTTACTGCAACTCTAAGAAGATGATTGTAAGATCTTTTTTATTAATATTTGATTTGATTAATTTAAGAATATTTTTTTCAAGATTAGAGGTGCTTAATTTATAAATTTCTAAAGACTTTATTAAATTTTTAATATGTTTTTTAAAAAAAAGTATTTTAGCAGGTTTTCCAAAGATCCACATCGTAGTGAACACACCATTGTCCCCCCAAAGATCTTTAAAATTAATCTCTTTGTAAGTTTTATGCTGATAAGATTTTTTTAATAAGTAAGTTACCATTTTCAGTTAAAAAAGATTCAGGGTGAAATTGAAAGCCATATATTTTTTCTTTATTATTTTCTATTGTCATTGCTGTATTTGAAATAACACACCTCATAGTAATTTCAAAATTTTTTGCAATAAAAGGCTCTTTTAATTTTAGAGAGTGATATCGACCTACTGTAAACTGACTATTTTTTTTGAACAATGAGTTTTTGCTAGTTACTTTTATTTTAGATTGAAAACCATGGTAAATCTTTTTTTGTTCAATTATTTTTCCATTTTCACAATGCAGAATTTGTTGAAACCCAAGACAAATTCCAATAATTTTTTTTTTACCTTTGTATTTTTTATAAATTTCTGAACTAATTGTATAATCTTTTGGAGCACCTGGGCCAGGTGAAAAAACAATAACATCTGCTTTTTTTAGTTTATTTTCATTTATTTTATTAAAATTGGTACAAATCACTTCATCAAAATTTTCAAATTGATGTACTACGTTGTGAGTAAAAGAGTCTTGATGATCGATAATGTATATCATTTGTAAAGATCCATTAATGATTTAGCTTTAATATAGTTTTCATTAAATTCATGAGCTGCGCTACTGTCAATTACCACTCCTGAGGCAACTGAAATTTCTGATTTACCCTTAAAATTTAATATTGATCTAATAATAATATTAAACTTCATATCCCCATTAAATTTAAGGTATCCAAAACTACCTGTGTAAATATTTCTGCTTTGCTTTTCCTGCTTATTTAACAAATTTAATGTACTAATTTTTGGACATCCAATTACTGATCCACCCGGCATCATTGCTTTTATAATCTCTAATGAGGTGACTTTACTCTTGAGCTGACCTCCTATTAAACTCACATAATGATAAAGGTCTTTATATTCTTCAACTATCTTTTTTTTTAAAATCTTTACTGAACCTGGTTTACAAATTTTAGATAAATCATTTCTCTCCATGTCAACAATCATATTATGCTCTTTAGTTTCTTTTAAATTTTTTCTAAAAAAAGTAAGAGCTTTATTTTTATTTAATTTTTTATTTTTCTTTAAAGTGCCTGCTATAGGCTTCGTTGTTATAAAATTATTTTTTTTTGTTATCAAATTTTCTGGTGAACAGCTTATTATTGAATAATTTTTATCTTTAATCATAAAAGCTTCAGGCGCCATATTGCTTTTTACAAGTCTACTAAAGAATTCTAAAGCATCAATTTCTGATTTATTGCTATATTTAGTACAGATTTTAATCTGGTATGTTTCTCCAGATTTTATTTTCTTTTTAAATTTATCAAATATTGTTTTATATGATTTCTTATTAATGTTTATTTTAAACAAATTACTAGAATTTGATGATCTAGTTTTTTTATACCCAAGGTTGTTTGAAAGTTTTATTTTTGTTTCAGGTTTGTAAAATATTCCTTTAGGGAAATTTATTGTTTGTTGTTTTTTGATTTTTATATCAATTAAGTTATTAAGTATTTCATAGCCAAAAAAACCAATAAATAGATCTGTTTCTCTACGGATAGATTTTAATTTAGTATTTTTATTAATGAATTTTTCGATATTGTTATTGTTTAAAATAATCTTTTTTGAAAAGTCCGTATAAAGATCAAATCCCTCATCTGATTTATAGATTATAAAAGGTTTTTTTGAATTATCTAAATCTTGTAAGTATTTTTTCTTATTCAATTTTCTATTCTGTTTTTAATCTTAGAACTGCTTCTTCCTTAATTGGTAAATGTATTATTGCTGCAAAAACAGATAAAGCAATTGCTAAATACCAAGCATAATCATAAGAGCCATATAAATCATGAAATAATCCTCCAAGAAAAGCTCCAAAGAATGAGCCTACTTGATGGCTTAAAAAAACTATTCCATATAATACACCTAAATATTTTGTTCCAAAAATATGAGCAACTATTCCACTTGTTGCAGGCACTGTTGATAGCCATAAAAAGCCAAAGCTTGCACCAAAGATAAATGCATTAATATTGCTTGCTGGTAAAAATATAAATAAGATTATTGAAACACCCCTTAGTGCATAGATAGAACTTAAAATAATTTTTTTACTAATTTTTGTAGAAAGATATCCACTTAATAGAGAGCCAAAAATGTTAAATAGTCCAATTAAGGATAAAATTGCAGCAGCTGTCCAACTTTCCAATCCTCTATCAATTACATATTTTGGTACATGAGTTCCAACTAAAGTTATGTGAAAACCACAAACAAAAAAACCAGATGTGAGTAATACGTAGCTTTTATTTCTAAAGGCCTCTTTTAGAGCGTCAAAGGTACTTTGATCGTTAGATTTTTCAATTGATTGAGCTGCAGATGGAGATCTAACAAAAAAAGCCACTATAAGCCCAACAAACAAGAATATTGTGAATACAAATAGTGTGTCCACCCATCCATTTTTAATTAAAGAATAACTCGTATAAAGTGGAGAGATAAAATACCCCAAAGACCCAACAGCTGTAACGATACTCATTGCTATAGTTCTATTTGATAATGGGAAATGCTTTCCAACAATAGACATTGGAATACTAATTGCAGTTCCACCCAAACCAATTCCAACTAAAAGTCCTAAATCAATTTGAAAAAAAATACCTGTATTTGGACCAGCATACAAAAAGTAGATCCCCAAAATATAAAAAACAAAAGCTAAACAAATTGCTTTGTGTCCACCATATTTATCAGCAATGGCTCCAAATATAGGACCTGTTAAACCCCACATTAACATTTGAATACCTATTGCTAATCCAGATTGAGTTATTGAAATATCTAGGTCATTTTTAAAATCCATGAAAAACAGACCAAAAGTTTGTCTAACACCAAGAGAAATTAAAACTACAGCACAGGCTGCAATCAGTGTTATTAAAGCTGTTTTATTTTGAATAAATTTTTCTGAATTCATTTAACGTGTTTAAGAGATTTTTTTAAATCATCTATCAGATCTTTTGGATCCTCTAAACCAATATGCAATCTAACCAAATGTTCATCTTTTGCTAATTTTAAATATTCTCTATTACCTTGCTCACGTTTATCTTGATATAATGCAAGGCTTTCAAATCCACCCCAACTATATCCATAACCAAATAGTTTTAAAGAATTAACAAACTTAATTACTGAGTTTTTATTTTTTGATTTAATTTTTAAACCCATCAATCCTGAAGCACCAGAATAATATTTTTTCCACATTCTAAAATTAAATGAATCTTTTTTATGTGGATATAAAAGTTTTATATTTTTATAATTAGATAAAAACTCAGCTACTTGTTTTGCACTTTTTTCATGCTTGTCTAACCTAACATCTAAAGTTCTAAGTCCTCTTGTTATTAAATATGCATCATCAGGACCAAGTCTTAAACCAGTTATTTTATTTGCCTTATCAACTTGTTTAAAAACTTTTTTATTAACAGCAAGACTACCACCCATAACATCTGAGTGGCCTGAATAATATTTAGTAGCAGATACAATTGACATGTCAAAACCAAGTTTAATTGGTTTTAAAAAATAGGGTGTTCCCCAAGTATTATCAATAGCTGAAAAAATTTTATTCTTTTTTGCAATTGATACTATTTTACCTAAATCTTGAAAATCAAACGTATTACTTCCAGGATTTTCAACAAAAATCAATTTTGTTTTTTTCGTAATCGCTTTTTCTAAAGTTTTCAAATCATGTGGGTCATAAAAAACAGACTTTACATTAAATTCTTTTAGAAAATCTTGAGTTAAAATTCTTGTAGGTGAATATGTCGGATCTGCTACAATAATTTCATCACCAGGTCGAACAACGCTAAATATAGATAAGAAAACTGATCCAAATCCAGTTGGTGTTAAAAACACATGATAGCACTCTTCCATTTCTTTAAGTATCTGTGACAAAACATGGGTTGTTGAGGTTCCCTGTCTTCCATAATCATAATGTCCACCTGTTGGATCTTTTTTGTTCTTATCCTGCATTTTCCTAATATCTTGCATGGATTTAAAGATAATAGTCGAAGCTCTTACTACAGGGGGGTTAACTGACTGATTATGGTAATCTTTTGCTGTATGTTTAAGGAAAGTCTTGAATGATTTAGTCATAAAAAATTTGATAAGTTAAGGGGACAATGCTATATCCCTCGAATTACGTCAATAAAATTAATAATAGGATAATATGGGTTACCCAAAAAAGCATAGAGGCCGAAGAAAACAAGGTTCTAAAAAAAGAAGAGCTAAAAGGAAAGCTAAAAATAAATAAATTATAAACTAGTTCTTTTAATGGATAAGATTAACAAGGTTAAATCCATAAGTATTTGGGTATTCATTGTTCCATTTGTGGCAGTAAATATCTGTCTAATATTAATCACACAATTTCACAGTTTATTTCCTAATCAAGAGCATATAGTCCATAATTCATTATGGCCCTACTTAGATGGTGGTCTTTCTATTAGTCGTGCGGCTAGACCTTATCCTAGTTGGTTAATATTTAAACCGGCTATGTTTTTAACATCATTTTTGCTTATCAAATATTGGTATTACAACAGAGATATAATATTAAATTTTAATAAAAACTATAAACATCTTAAGAAAATAATTTTTTTTGGCGTGGGGTCTGCTTTGGCTCTAGCTATTCATTCGATATTTCTTGGAATTGAATTTGATAACAATTTATATAAATTATTTAGAAGAGTAATAATGCTAGTATTTATTATATTTGAAATTACAGCACAAGCTTATCTGGTTGCTGCACTATATTCTTTTAAAGAAGAATTATCTAAATTAATAAATACTAAAGTTTTAAAATTAAAATTAATTTTAGTTTCAACATTAATAGTTGTTGCCATAATTGCTATTCCAATAATTAGTTGGCCTGGAAATGCATTTAAGTTTATTAAACATGCACTAGAGTGGGATTATTTTTTAGGAGTTATAACTTTTTATTTATTAACTTATTTTATGTGGAAAAAAAATTAATTTGTAATCCACCCACCACCAAGAACTTTATAACCTTTATTATTTTTTGAATAAAAAACACATGCTTGACCTGGTGCAATACCGTGTTCTTCTTCTAATAAATTAACATTAGCTGTAGTGTTATTGATGTCTATTTTAGCCTTGATTAATCTTCCCGTGGATCTAACTTTAACAAATAACTCTTTTTCAAAATCTTTTTGATCGTTAGTAATAATATTTAAATCTTTTAAATTTATTTTTGTTTTAACAAGGTGTTCTTTGGTACCAACAATAATTTCATTTTTATCAGCAATTATCTTAACTACGTACAATGGGTTTTTGTCTGAGACACCGATTCCTTTTCTTTGACCTATTGTATAGTTAATAATACCGTCATGAACTCCTATCACTTCACCGCTCATATTCTTAATATTACCTTTACTAAAAGAATTTGGTCTAAACTTTTCTATAACTGAAGCATAATCGCCATTAGGAACAAAGCAAATATCTTGGCTGTCAGGTTTGTCCGCAACATTAAGGTCTAGATCTCTTGCAATACTTCTTGTTTCATCTTTAAGAAGATTTCCAAGTGGAAATCTTAAAAAATTTAATTGATCTTTTGTTGTATTAAATAAGAAATAACTTTGATCTCTATTTAAATCAATTCCCCTGTACATATCTGTATTACTTTCATCTGTAATACTTTTTACATAATGACCAGTAACTAAAGCATCAGCTTTTAAATTCTTAGCTTCTTCAAATAAATCAGTAAATTTAACTGTTTTATTGCATTGAACACAGGGTATTGGCGTTTCTCCATTTAGATAACTATCAATAAAATTATCAATTACGCCCTCTTTAAATTTGTTTTGATAATACAGAATTTTATGCTCAATCTTTAATTTGTCAGCAACTCTCTTTGCATCCATAATGTCTTGACCAGCACAACATTGTTTCGAAGATGCGGTTTCTTTATTATCGTTATAAAGTTTTAAAGTTATTCCTATAACATTGTAACCTTCATGCTTCATCATTGCTGCAACTGTAGAAGAATCTACTCCTCCTGACATTGCAACAACAATTAAAGTATCTTTAGGCTTTTTTGCTATTCCAATTGAATTCAATTTTGTCATATTTAGTGATATTTATTAGTATATTCACTATAAGTAAATTAAATGATTTTAGATTATGAGCCAGGCGACAAAGTTACTAACCAAAATAACAAAGATTGGGGCATAGGTCAGGTTCAATCAATAATTAATGGTAAAGTTACAGTAAATTTTGAAAATGTTGGAAAAAAAGTGATTAATTCAAAAATAATTCAATTAGAAAAAGTCAATAAATGAATATCGAAGAAACTAAAAAAATAACACTTTCATTAATAGACACTTTTAATAAAGCAAGCCAAGTAGCTTTAGATTTAAGAAAAGATGGATTAAAAAAAGAAATTAAATCAGATAACACCCCAGTAAGTAACGGTGATATTGAGGTGAATAAAATCTTAACAAATAAAATAAAAGAGATCACTCCTAACATTCCAATTGTTTCAGAGGAAAGTACTAACCATAAAATGGATGTTAATCTAAATAATTTTTGGTTAATTGATCCAATAGATGGAACCAGGGATTACATTAATAATCGAGATGAGTTTACTTTAAATGCAGCACTAATATTAGATAAAAAACCAGCAATTGGAATCATAACAGTTCCTGCAAAAAAAAAGAATTTTTTACTCTTACGGTCTATCTCATAGTTATGAGTTAATTAACAAGCAAGAAATTTCATTAATGAATAAAGAGAAAAATTACGATGGGCATACAGCCGTAAGTTATTCAAACGACCTTAAACCTGAAATTTTAGAAATTCATAAAAAATATAAAATAAATTCTTTTCAAAAAATGAAAAGCTCACTAAAATTTTGTGTTATTGCAGCAGGTGAATTTGATATGTATGTTGCTGAACCAAGAGCTTGCGAGTGGGATATTGCAGCTGGTCATGCAATCCTTGAACACTCAGGGGGCAAAGTAACCGATTTTAATTATAATGAAATACTCTATGGAAAACCTGAATTTAAAAACCCAAGTTTAATTTTAAAAGGTAAAAATATATCATAATGGATGAGCAATTAAGAGTAATTTTAATAATTGTAGTGTCTGTTTCCATCTTTGGCTTATTAGTTTTTGTTTTTGTTAAAAATGTTATTAGGAATAGAATTACGTCCCTTGTTGAAGAGGAAGAGGAAGAAAAGAAATTAAAGTAGTCTAATTATTTTCATATAGTCAGCTTGATCAATATCCATGATCCTTTTAGATGTTTCAAAATCAAAACCATTTCTTGCTAATAGAGCAATGTCCTTTTTGTAAAATAGTGCTCTATTATCCTCTACCCTCGCTGGTCCAATTCTCTTTTTTTTACATAATTTTATTCCAGAAAAAAAATCTTGGTCTGAGTTATCTTCTTTAATCTTATCTATAGTTTCTTTTATATAACGATCATTAATTCCCTTAGTCATTAGATAGTTTCTAATTTTATTAACTGAACTACCTCTTTGAATTAAACTTCTTGATTTACTTTCAGAATAGAATTTATCATTAATAAACTTAGTTTTTTCAAGATCTTGTAAAACTACATCAATTAAATCTGTAATATCTTGTTTTTTAATATTTTCTAAATTAGCTTTTAGATACTTCTTTAATAGATAGGTTCTAAGTTGCTGTTTAGATGGGGCGTATCTTTCAATATATGCAAATGAAAAATTTCTCATCTCCTCTACTGTAACTTGTAATGTTTTTTTTCTATTTCTCATATGAATCTCAATAGCTTATTGTATAATACACTAAAAAATGATCGATCAAATCTATACATACTTTACAATTGAAATAGTTTTTCTTTGGTTAAATCTAGGTGTATTACCTTTTTGGCTAATATTAGTCTTCTTTCCACAGTCACAAATATGTAGAGTTTTTATTACATCAATTTTTCCTTTTATTATTTTAAGTTTTGCTTACAGTTATTTAACTTATGCGCTGTTTAACGAAGGTTATGACTTTATTAGAAATTTTGAACTATATTTAGGTTTAGATTCGATTGGTTATCTATTTAATGATAAATCCTTTTTAATTTTGTTTTGGACTCACTTTCTGTCTATTAATTTATTTTGTGGAGGATGGATTGTTAAAGACTCACAAAAATTTGGTATCAATAAAGTAATAATGTCTTTTCCTATATTAATAACATATTTTATTGGTCCGATAGGGCTTACTCTTTATTGGATTATAAGAATTTTTTACGCAAAAAGAATTAATCTATATGACTAAAGAAATAGATTTCTATTTTGATTTTATTAGTCCTTATACATATTTAGCTTACAAAAAAATCCAATCTTTACCAAAAGATATTAAGATAAATTATAAACCAATCTTATTAGGTGGCCTTCATAATCTAGAAGGAATAACAGCACCAGCTTTTATTAAAAACAAACTAAAGCACATGATAAGTGATTGTAATTTAATTGCAAAAAAAGATAAATCAAATTTTATTTGGAATTCTAAGTTTCCTATTAATTCATTAAATATCATGCGAGGGTATCTTTTTATTAATGTTGAAAATAAAGATTTATATCTAGATATTATGTTTGATGCTTATTGGAAAGACAACCTTGATATTTCTAATGAAGGAATTTTAAAAACTCTTCTTGAAAAATGCAAGATTGAAACAATTAGTTTTTTTAATGGTATTAAAGATACTAAGATTAAAGATGAATTAAAATCTATTACTCAAAAAGCACATGATAAGGGGATATTTGGTGCCCCTACTTTTATTGTGAATAATAAAATATTTTGGGGGCAGGATAGATTAGAGTTTGCTTTAGACGAGTGTAATAAGTAGTTTATATTATTTTAAAATCACTCTGAGTTATTGCTGCAAAGCCACCATCAATGTGTGATACTTTTTCAAAACCCATTTCTTTTAAAGATTTGGCTGCAAGAGCAGATCTTAAACCACCAGCGCAAAATAAAACCATTTCTTTATTCATGTCTATTTTTCCACTTTTAAAATAAGGACCATCTGGATCCAACCAAAACTCTAACATTCCTCGAGGTATGTGATTTGAATTTTCAATTCTACCAGTTTTGTCTAGTTCACCCTTTTCTCTAATATCAATTAAAGTGCATTTATCTTCACTTGACAGTTTTAATGCTTCATCGGCAGTTATAGTTTTAACTTCACTTAATGCTTCAGAAACTAGAGTTTGTGATGATTTAATAGCCATAATATTGTAAAAAAATAATTATAAACAATTAAATGAAAAAAAGCATCATTAAAAAACTATTTATTAAACTCTCAAAAGTTTTGGGTTACGAGATAATTGATCAAAGTGATTTTAGCTCACCTACCCTTCAAAAACAATTAAATGAAGATCTTTCGATCATAAATGAAAAATCAATTGTTTTACCTTTAGGTGAAGTAAAGATTACTAAAAAGATAAACTCTGTATTGATTATATTTAGAACTAATACTGATGTTGAAATATGGGATCAAAATAAAAGGAGATTATTTGAAGAACCCAAAATCGAGTATTCTTTAAAAGCTTTAAATTCATTAATAAAGTCAGTTAACTTTTCTAAAACAAAATACCCAAATATTAAATTTAAAACAATAATTGTTGATGATAAATCTAAAAAAGAAAATTTAAATAGGCTAAAGAAGCTTATAGATGGAAGTGGTTTAGATATAAGTATTACTCCACTAAACCATGACAAATACAAAGATACAATCAAACAACAAAAAAATGATCAAACTTTTTCTAATTTAGCAAGCCTACTTCAGTCTTTTGAGTTAGGAAAAGAATATGGTGAAGATTTAATTTTCTTCGCTGAAGATGATTACTTACATTTTGAACCTATGATGGAAGAGATGATTGCATCATACGAAAGGATAGCTTCACAAGTTAATAATGATATCTTTATGTGTCCTGCTGATTATCCATACCTATATATGAATAATGAAAAAACAAATATCTTGATTGGAAACAAAAGACATTGGAGAACAATTAATCAAACTCTATGTACATTCTTGACCACAAAATCTTTATTAGATAAATATTGGGATAATTTTTATAATACTTGTTTAGATAGAAACGACCCTTTTGAAAAACATCTAAACGAAATCTATACAAAAGAATTTTGTATCTCACCATTAAAAAGTCTTTCTTTACATCTAACAAATGTTAATTCAAGCTATGGTCTATCTCCCTTTATAGATTATAAAAAATTGTGGAAAGAAAATTAAACTAGTTATGCTTAAAACAAATACTAAAGCCCCAACTTTTAATCTAAATTCAACTGATGGAAAAATTTATTCATTAAAAGATTCTATGAGTAAATTTGTTGTACTTTACTTCTATCCAAAAGATGACACTCCAGGATGCACAATTGAGACTAATGATTTTAATAACTTATTACCTAAGTTTAAAAAACTAAATTGTGAAGTATTTGGTGTTTCTAAAGATGATCTAAAAAGCCACCATAAATTTAAAGAAAAATATAAAATCAAATTTGATCTTTTATCTGATGTAGAGCTCACTATTTTAAAAAAATATAAAGTTTGGGCTAAGAAAAAATTTATGGGTAGAGAGTTTATGGGTATAGTAAGAACAACTTTCTTAATTGATCCAAATGGTAAAATTGTAAAAATTTGGGACAATGTAAAAGTTAAAGATCATGCTAAAGAAGTACTTGATACCTTAAAGAGCATTCAAAAATAAAAAAGGCCCCAGTTAAGGGGCCTATTTTCTAACTACAAGAGAAAGATAGTTAATTTATTAGTCTCTGATTGCGTAAGCTCTAACACCTATTTCTGCAACATCAGTTCCAAGTTTTTCAGCTTCTTTACTAATACGTAATCCAACTGTTGCTTTCAAAGTTTTAAATATAATAAATGAAAGTATAAAGCTGAATGAACATACTGCAATTACACCCGTTAACTGAGAACCAAAAGATGTATCCACATTAGTAAGTGGAACTATCAATGTTCCAAATATTCCTGCAAACATGTGTACTGGGATTGCTCCAACAACATCATCAAGCCCCATTCTTTCTAAAAATTTTGTACCAAAGTACATAATTAAAGATCCCATAGAACCAATAACAAGTGCCATACCTGGTGTCGGAGTTAGAGGTTCAGCAGTGATTGCTACTAAACCAGCTAATGCACCATTCAACATCATGACTACATCTGTTTTTCGATCAAGTAATCTTGTAACTACAGCACCCGTTACAACACCAGCTGCACCAGCAAGGTGCGTGTTGACTGCTATCTTAGTTATAGCAGTTACATCATCAAACGTTCCCATTGCAAGTTGACTAAAACCATTAAATCCAAACCAACCAAACCATAAAAAGAATGTTCCAAGTGTAACCAAAGGAATACTTGAAGCTGCAAAAGGTACTAATGATTTAGTTTCACCTTTTTTTCCAAATCTACCTTCTCTGGCACCTAGTACTATTACACCTGCTAAGGCAGCAGCCCCACCACAAGCATGAACAAGAGTTGATCCAGCAAAGTCTGAAAAACCAGATGTTGCTAACCAGCCTCCACCCCATTGCCAACCCATTGAAATTGGATAAATAAATCCACCCATAAGTGTAGCAAAAATAAAAAATGGCCAAATTTTAATTCTTTCTGCAACTGCTCCTGAAACTATAGATACTGTTGCACAAACAAACATAGCTTGGAAGAACCAGTCAGAGCTATCTGAGTAACCTGTTTCAATACTAGAGCTATCGCCCCAAGTTGTAAATGTTCCTATATAACCGCCTTCTGGAATTCCATAAGCTAAATTATACCCAAATAAAAAAAAGACTATCGAGCAAATAGCAAATTTTCCAACATTCTTAGCTGCAATTGTTGAAACACTTTTTGTTGTAACTAAACCACATTCCAGCATACAAAAACCTGCCGCCATTAATGCTACTAAGACTGCACCAATATAAAATGCTAAGGTATTAAATATATACTGACCTTCTGCTGAAATAGTTGTTTCAGCGACACCAGCATTAGTCATACTTAATAAAAGTACTAAACTAATAATTGGTGCTGTTATTATTCTAATTGTTTTTGTCATTAAGACCTCCCATATAAGTCTTCACTTATATTTATGGTGATCTTAAAAACTATTGTTGATTAGGATATTTAGGTATGCAGTTATTGCATATACTAACAGCCTCATTACATTTCTATAAGAGGCTGTTAATGAATTTGGTGTTTAATTATTTATTAAACATTTCTTTAAGTGACTTAGCTGGTAAGAACTTAACTTTTTGAGAAGCACCAATTTGAATTTGCTCTCCAGTTCTTGGGTTTCTTCCAACTCTAGCTTTTCTTTTTGCTACTTTGTAAGTTCCAAATCCAGCAATTTTTACTGTATCGTCACCTTTTAAAGCATCTAGAATAGTGTTTGTAATAGTATCAAAAGTACGCTCAGCATCAGCTTTACTTAGGTTTAATGAACCTGAAAGTTGTGCTATTAATTGTTTTTTGTTCATTTATTTAGCTCCGGTTTTATTGGTTATTTTCATATAATTTACATTAAAGCTTATAAATCAAGCTTTTTATTAGTGTCTATTAAAATAAAAACCCCAATATATTGTGATTTATTAAATAAATGTTGATTTTAAAGGATTATTTAAGAAATATAATTATTAAAAAACTTAAATAAACCCACGTCTTTTAGATCATTAAACGTTGTAAAAAACATCAATGATAGCAATAAAAACATTCCGAATTCGAAAAAATCCTTCTTGAGTTTTTTGTGATAAAGGACGCCCTAATACCTTTTCAATTCCATAAAACATTAAGTGTCCACCATCTAACATTGGAATTGGGAACAAGTTTATTAATCCTAAGCTTATTGAGATGTAAGCCATAAGGCTTATAAAAGGTAAAATTCCAAATTCTGCAACTTGTCCACTAATTTTTGCTATTCGAATAGGACCACCTAACTGCGAAGTATCACCATTTCCAGTGATCATACTTCCTATGTATTTAAGTGAAGAAGTGCTTACATAATAAACTTCATCAATCGCGTAAAACAATGCTTTAGCAGGACCTAGTTTAACGTGATTTACTTCATTATTATAAGCTCCAAGCTTAATACCAACCATGCGTTTACTGATTTTATTCCCAAGATTATCTTCTCCTTCAACAATATTAGGTTTTACTCTAAAGGTTAAATCTTGATCATATCTGTTGACTGTAAAATTGATAAATTCATCAGTGGACATCATAATAAATTTTGAAACTTCCATAATACTTTTAACTTTATTGCCATCAATTGAGACCACAATATCATTATCTTTAAGGCCAGCTACCATTGCAGGACTATCTTTTTGAACCTCATTAATAACAGCTGGTGTAAAGTCTTTTCCAGCAAATGTATAAACTGAGAAAAATATTAGAATTGCTAACAAGAAATTAGCTAAAGGGCCACCAAATACAATTAAAGCTCTTTGATACAAAGGCTTTAGCACAAACAGTTTATCTTGGTCTTCTTTACTGTAATCTTTTATAATTTTGTCATTATCAGCTTGGCTATAAACGTTTCTATCACCAAAAAACTTAACATATCCCCCAAGTGGTATGACGCAAATTTTCCATCTAGTTCCTGATCTATCATTCCAACCAAACATTTCTTTACCAAAACCGATTGAAAAATCAGTAACCCCTACACCAAAACGTTTTGCAAAATAATAATGCCCATATTCATGAATAAACACCACAATAACAATTAAAACTATAAAGGGTAATATATAAGACAACATAATTATAATTTAATAATACTATTTATTATTCTAATTTCTAGCTTTTAATATTATAGCCTTTTTTAAGTAACATTGTGACCAAGATTACACAAATCACTAAAAAAAATACCATTGAGCTTATACTTATCCAAATATCAAAATCAGATACACCGTAGAAAGAAAATCTTAAGCCATCAATTAAATAAACCACTGGATTAAAATAAGAAATTGTTTGCCAAAATGGTGGCAACATATCAAGAGAGTATAAACTTCCACCTAAGAATACCATGGGTGTAATAACTAACGATGGAATGATCGACATCTGCTCAAAGTTTTTACTAACAACTCCAATTAAAAATCCAAATAAAGCGAATGTAAAAGAAACTAAAACTAATAAAAATATCATTAACATTGGATATTTAACTGTCACATCCGCAAAAAAAGAAGCAGTTGCATAAATTACAGCACCAACAATTAATGTTTTAGTAGCTCCTGCCCCAACGAAAGCTAGAACCGTTTCAAGCGTTGATATAGGTGCTGCTAAAATTTCATTAATAGTTCCATTAAATTTTGGAAAAAATATTCCAAACGAAGTGTTACTTATTGATTGAGTTAATAGAGTTAGCATTAATAAACCAGGTACAATGAATGATCCATAACTAACACCATCAATTTTTTCAATATAACCTCCAATAACTGAACCGAACACTACAAAATATAATGAGGTGGATATTACCGGTGAAAGAATTGATTGACCTACGGTTCTTATAAATCTATTCATCTCATGAACATAAATAGCTCTAAACCCGTAATAATTAAATTTCATTATTCTCCTTTACTAAATCAACAAATATCTTCTCCAAAGTACTTTGTTCTGTTTTTAAATCTTTTAACTTTAAGCCAGTATCTTTTAAGTCTTGTAATAAATCTGTAATACCAGTTTTTTCAGCTTGAACATTATAAGTATAAATTAAAGACATGTGTTCATCGCCTATTTCAAGACTATATCTAAGTAAATCATCAGGAATTTCTTTAATTTTTTTTTGTAACTCAATGGTTAGTTTTTTATGACCCATTTTTTTAATTAATTCTTTTTTATCTTCAACAATAATAATTTCTCCTTGATTAATTACAGCTACACGGTCAGCAATAGCTTCTGCCTCTTCAATATAATGAGTAGTTAAGATAATTGTGACCCCTGTTTTTCTTAACTCTTCAACAACCATCCACATGTCTCTTCTAAGTTCAACATCTACGCCAGCTGTTGGTTCGTCAAGAAATAGTATTTTAGGCTCATGAGATAAAGCTTTTGCAATTAAAACTCTTCTCTTCATTCCACCTGACAATTGTCTCAGTCTTTGATCTTTTTTATCCCACAAACTTAAATCTTTTAGAATTTTTTCAATGTGTTCTGGTTTAGGTGCCTTTCCATACAATCCTCTTGAATAAGACACAGTATCAAAAACAGTTTCAAAAGATTCTAAGTTTAGCTCTTGAGGAACAAGCCCTATTCTTGATCTTGTCTCTCTATAATCTTTTATAATATCAAAATTATCAATTGTAACTGTGCCTGAAGTAGGTTTAACAATTCCACAAATAATACTAATTAAACTTGTTTTTCCCGCACCATTAGGTCCAAGCATTGCAAGGATCTCCCCTTGTTTTACTTTAAGGCTAACATTATTAAGGGCTTTAAAGTCATTATCGTAAACTTTAGATAGGCTGTTAATGGATATTTGAATTTCAGACATTTATTAAGGTGTATATAGTTATTAATGAGGTTTATTCAACAAACGTACTAATTTACTACATTATTTCATTACATAGTGTTCATATCTTGGGGTTAAAATTTGACTTAATTTAATTATTTCTTTAATTAACTTTTATATTCTTTTTTTTAAGAATATCAGTTTCTGGGGTGCTGTAAAAAGCTGAGAATATACCCAAAGAACCTGTTGTATAATCACAACGAAGGGAAAAAATGAACACAATATACTTAGATCAAACTACCACTATAACTATTTTACTTCTAACTTCATTAGCTTTTGCTGCTATTGGAATAGTTTATTCAAGAGGTAAACTTTCAATTAACTCATATTTAAATGCAGATAGATCAATTGGTAAAAGATCTTTAACTGCATCGTTAGTTGCATCGTGTTTTGGTGTTTGGATCTTAATTGGTCCATCAGAAGCTGCAACATGGGGTGGTTTAGGTGCTATAATTGGTTATGGCTTAGGTCAAGCTCTACCCTTCTTAGCCTTTATTACAATCGGTCAGCGTATGAGAAAAATTATGCCTAATGGTAATACTCTTACTCAATTTGTTCTAATTAGATTTGGCAAAGCTATGTTTCGTTTAGTTTTATTATTAACAATAATGTACATGTTTGTTTATTTTGCAGCTGAGGTTACAGCGATTGCAAAAATTGTTAACTTAATGTCAGGGTTTCCTCTTTGGCAAACCTCTCTTGTAATAATTGTAGCTACTTTATCTTATACTCTTTACGGAGGGCTTAGAGCTTCAATTTTTACAGATAAAATTCAATTTATTATAATTATGATTTTATTAATATTTGCCATCAATCATATTTTTAATTCTGGAAATAATACTTTTTCTATAGATTTGATTAATGAAAAAGCTGGTACATTAATGAGTGGTAAATATTTTTATGGCTATACTGCTGGTTTAACTTTCTTCATTGCTGTTTTTGCAACTAACTTATTTGATCAAGGTGTTTGGCAAAGAGTATTTGCAGCAAAAAGTTCTGATGATTTAAGAAAAGGATTTATGTCTGCCTTCTTTATTGTAATTCCATTTATGCTTGTTTTAGGTTTTTTTGGAATTCTTGCAGTATCAGTTGATAAAGCAGCAGACCCTAGTACTTTATTTTTTACTCTTTTATTAGAGCCATTTACTGGAATTAATTCTTTGTTAACTATTTCAATATTAATTTTAGTTTTAGCCTTAGTGATTAGCAGTATGGATACACTTATTAATGCGCTTTCAAGCACTATTACTATTGAAGGAAATAAATTTATTAGTTTAAAAAATAAGAATAGTTATCTAACACTTTCTAAATACTTGATATGTGGTTTATCAGTAATTGTTTTTTTGATCGCATCTAAGGGTTACAGCGTCTTATTTATGTTTTTATTTGCTGATTTGTTATGTTGTGCTGCTGTATTTCCTATTTTTTACGGGATGTTCAAGGGTGATGTTGATGAAAAACTTTCTTTAATTTCAGTTATAATTGGACTGATATCTGGATTACTTTTATTTCCAAATCAAACTTTTGATAAAAGTATTTTAATTGGCGGATTGTTTCCAGCTGAAGCATTTCCCATTTGGATATCTACAGCATTATTATTTTGGTCATTTATTTTAGCAACATTTACACCTATGATTACAGTGATGCTCTTTAAAAAGAATGGCAACTTTAACTTTTCCAAAATTAAAACTTCAATTAAGGAATAGTGAATATTTATAATAATAAAAAAACTTTTTTTTATAAATTAAAGAGTAGCTGTAAGAAGGAATGGTCTGAATACACTAATCATAAATTTTTATCCGATTTAGTAAGTAATAAACTGCCTGATAAAAATTTTAAAAATTATTTAGTTCAAGATTATGTTTTCTTACAGCAATTTCTTAAAATTTTAGCTCTTAGTGTTTATAAATCTAATAGCTTTGAAGAAATTAATAGATCGATAAATTTTATTAAGGGAATTGATCATGAAATCAAACTCCACATCAATTATTGTAAAAAGTGGAAGATACCTCTTAAATCTCTTAATAATATTGTAGTAGAGAAAGCTAATAGTTCTTATACTGACCATGTACTCAGTTTGGGTAAAAATGGAGATAATCTTGATATTTTCTCATGCCTATCAGTATGTATCATTGGCTATGGTGAGATTGGGTTTAATCTTTCTAAAATTAAAAACTGGAAAAAAAGTAAATATAGTTCTTGGATTAAAATGTATTCATCAAAAGAATACCAACAAGTAGCTAAAGACAATATTGATTATTTAGATATTCTTTTGAAAAATAATAAGGGTAAAAAATTAAATACACTTAAAAGAAACTTTAAAAAATCAACTATCCTTGAAAGAAATTTTTGGGAATGCTTTGTATAAGGCTTTTATTTTTTCTATTTAAGTTCTAAGATATTAAATTATGAAAATTGTAGGATTTATAGGTGTTGGCTATATGGGGTATGGAATAGCCAAAAATATTCTAAAAAATAAGAATAATCTATTTGTTATTGCTAACAAAAATAGATCTCCAATAGAAAAAATAGTTAATGAGGGTGCAGTTGAAGTTAATTCATATGAGGAATTATGTTCAAAAAATTTAGACTGTTTATTTCTGTGTGTTACTAACACACCTATTGCACATTCAATTATTGAAATAATATCTCCTCTATTAAATTCAGATACTATTATTATTGATATTACTACTCACAACCAAAGTGGCTCAATCGAGGCTAATAAAATTTTTAAAAGTAAAAATATAAGCTACATAGAATGTCCAGTAATGGGTGGACCCGTTCAAGCTGAAGAAGGTGTATTAGGTGGTATCGTTGGTGCTAGTGAGGAAGATTTTAAGAAAGCTGAAATATTTTTAAAAGTATTTTGTAAAGACTACTTTTATTTTGGTGAAGTTGGCATGGGGGCTAAATCAAAACTTTTAAATAATTTTTTAACTTTAGGCAATGCTACTTTAATTGTTCATATGATCAAAAGTGCAGAAAAATTTAATATTGATTTAAAAAAATTATATGACGTTGCTAGGCTTGGTTCGGGAAATTCTGCCGCCTTAAGCAGAATTTTTGATAACCTTTTAAAAAATGATTATACAGGGTTTAAGTTTACTGCAAAAAATTCACATAAAGATATGTCTTATATTCAAGATTTACTAAAGGATATGCCTGATGCTGAAAATCTAGCCAAAGTTACAAAAGATTTTTATAAAAATGCTATTGATGATGGAAATGGTGAATCTTTTATTAGTGAATTAATTAAAAAATAAAATTAATTTTTATTATAAAATTTCTAAAGGCAATGGTGCTTCTGGGTATTTTTCCTTACATAATTTTTCATAGTTCTTGCAAAGAGTACTTACAGTGTCGTGTGCTTCATCTTTAGAGGTTAAAAATTTGATTAAAGAGTCTCTCTCAATTTCAATTTCTTTAATATCTTCTTCACTTAAATATTCACCAGTTTCTACTTCCCAGTAAGTATTATTTAATTCTTCAATTTTTAAAGTGTTAAGCTTTCTTTGAAGTTCAATGATAATTTCATCCTCTGTTTTACTATCTTTCATTGGAGAGTTTGCTAATTTTCCTAAACACTTGTCTTTAAGATCATCTAAAAAAGTGTTGTAGGGTTTGCCTGCTGCTAAACCCTTAAAGTGATTGCTTTCAAAGTATTTACTGATTGCTGCATTTGTTGAAATTTTATTTTTACCCTTAGCAACTGCAACTTGGACATAAACTTCCTGACTAATGTACTCGTTTAAATAATCTTTAATTTTATCCGACAACATTGGTTTAAAAATATTACAGAGTTTTTAAAGGATCAACATAGTCATGTCCAAAAACATCAGCAACTGCTTTATAGGTTACTTGACCTTTACAAACATTTAGTCCTGCAAGCAAATGTTTGTCATCACTTAATGCTTTAGCGTAACCATTATTTGCAATTTTAACTAGATGTGGAAGTGTTGCATTATTCAATGCGATAGTTGAAGTTCTTGGCACTCCACCTGGCATATTTGCTACACAGTAGTGAATAACATCATCAATAATATAAGTTGGATCACCATGAGTTGTAGGTTTACTCGTCTCAACACAACCTCCTTGGTCGATTGCAACATCAACAATTACAGATCCTCTTTTCATTAATTTTAACATTGGTTTAGTAATTAATTTTGGAGCTTCAGCACCTGGAATTAAAACACCACCAATTAAAAGATCAGCTTCTGCAACTAATTCATTTAAATCAATCTTATCACTTTGTTCTGGAATAATCTTGTCACCAAACATTTCTACAAGCTGTTTTAGTCTTGCTTCAGATTTATCAACGATATGAACTTTGGCTCTCATACCAGTTGCTATCACGGCAGCATTTTCACCAACAACACCACCCCCTAAAATAACAACAGTTCCTCCTTCAACTCCAGGAGCACCACCTAATAAAAGACCTCTACCGTTTTGATTTTTTTCTAAACAATGTGCACCAGCTTGAACAGACATACGTCCAGCAACTGCACTCATCGGTGCAAGTAATGGTAGTCTACCATTATCATCAGTGACTGTTTCATAAGCTATGCAAACGCCTTTAGACTTAATTAGTCCTTCAGTTAATTCTTTAGCTGCTGCCAAATGAAGATAAGTGTAGACAATCTGATTTTGTCTAATCATATTAACTTCAACTGATTGAGGCTCTTTTACTTTCACAATAATATCTGCATCATTAAAAATATCTTCAGCTTTATCAACGATTTTAGCACCAACACTTGTGTATTGTTCGTTTTCAAAACCAGCTTCAAAGCCACCATTGTTTTCAACTAAAACTTCATGACCTTCTGATATTAAAGTTTTAACACTTTCAGGGGTTAATCCAATACGGTGTTCTTGTGGTTTGATTTCTTTAGGTACGCCAATCTTCATAACAATATCTCCCTTTTCGATACTTTAATTTTTATTAAAATTTTTAGTTTTTTTGATTTTTTTGATAGTTGGTAATACCAGTTCTTAACTTTTCAATAATTTCATCAATGTGTTTTTCTTCACATATGAATTGAGGAGCTATAATTAAACAATCTCCTGTAGCTTTAAAGTTAACACCAGCTTCATAACATGCTTTAAAACATTCAAATCCAGCTTTGCCTGGTTTAGTATTTAGCTTCATGTCTATTCCACCCATCATTCCATATCCTCTAATATTGTCTACAGACTCTAGATCTTGAAGAGAGAACAATCCTTTTTGAAAATAAGGAGCTAAATTTTTTGCTCTATTGAAAATATCATCTTTTTCAAAAATTTCTTGCACCGCAAGAGCAGCTGCTACTGCGACTGGAATTCCTGAATAAGTATAACCATGAAATAACTCAACTGCACCAGTTGGTGAAGCATCCATTACAGCATCATAAATATAGTCGTTACATGCAACAACACCCATTGGTACAACACCGTTTGTTGTAGCTTTAGCCATTGTCATAATATCTGGAGTTACTCCAAATTCATCTGCACCAAATTTAGAACCTGTTCTGCCCCATCCAGTAATTACTTCATCGAAAATTAAAAGTATTCCATGTTTGTCACAGATTTCTCTTAGTTTTTGTAAATATCCTTTTGGTGGAACCAATGTTCCAGTTGATCCAGCAATGGGTTCAACAATACAAGCAGCAATATTTTCGCCACCAAAATTTTGACAAATAGTTTCTAAGTCATTTGCTAAATAGTCTCCAGTTTCTGGTTGACCACTTACAAATTTATGTTCTGGCAAATGTGTATGTCTAATGTGTTGGACACCTGGCATTAAAACACTTGCAAATGTTTTAATATTATTCACCATTCCACCAACTGAAATACAGCCGATATTCATTCCATGATAACCACGTTCACGTCCAACAAATCTAAATCTTTCTGCGTGCCCTTTTGCTCTGTGATAAGCAACAGCAATCTTAATTGCAGTCTCTACAGCTGTAGATCCACAAATTGTAAAAAACATTTTATTTAAATCACCAGGAGTGTGTTTTGAAATTTTTGTAGCTAGTTCAAACGAACCACCAAAACCTTGCTGAAAAGGCTGAGCATAATCCAATGTTTCTAATTGCTTTGTAACAGCTTCTGTAATTTCTCTTCTTCCATGACCTAGTGGATTACAAAATAAACCTGAGCTCGCATCTATTTGCGTTTTTCCATGGTGAGTTTTTAAGTAAACACCTTTTGCTTCTGTAATTAATCTGGGGTTTGCTTTAAAATCTTTATTAGATGTAAAAGGCATCCAATGTTCGTTTAGTGAATTAGGTACTGCAGTTCTATTTTCTGAGCTCATAAGTTTTACCTTGATTTAGTTATATTTCTATTCATAGACTAAATAGTTCAATATAACAAATTGATTTTACTATGCAGAGCACATGTTAGGCAGACACATTTGAAGAATTAGACCTTTTTCACAAAACTAATAGCAGCACCAATGGTTGTCAAAAATCCAGCTAGCGGCAAGATTGCAACTGCATATTTCTTTGGCATATAATTCTCTTTGAACTCAATACCTTGGAAGCTAATTTCAAAATACCACATTTCCCAATACTTTCCACGCATACCCTCTACAAGTTCAAGTCCATAAATTATCAGGACTATACCAATTGCCATAATCATAAGTTTCCAGAACTGGCGTATATATAGTGACAATCTATTTGGTAATTTTTCATAAATTAAATTTAAAGCTATGTGTTCATTATCTCTGGCTGTCAGAGAAAGTGCTATAAACATCAACCAAATATTACTTAATACTGTTAGCAGATCACCCCAAACAGGAGGGTTGTTAAAAACATATCGCATAATTACGTTATAAAGGGTGAAACCAACCATCGCAGCTAAAAGGAGTGAGCACATAGCTTCCAATGCACGGTGGATAAAACGGTCAATGTTGTTAAAAAATTTTAACATATCGCTAATTACTCAATAGGTTTGGAAGAAACATGGTCAACTCTGGAATAACGAGGATAAAAAATAAAAGTAAAAACAGTCCAACCAGATAAGGAATTAACGCAACAGCCACCTTTTCTAGACGCACTTGTGCTATTGTTGCAGCGGTAAAGAACGCGACGCCAACAGGTGGTGTTACTGATCCTATTAAGAAGCCAACTATTACAACGATAGCCGCTTGTATCTCAGGAAAGCCAGCTTGAGCCATAACATTAACTAATACTGGGCCAACTATGATAATGTTTACCGCGGAGTCTCATTACCGTTCCAAGAAGAAAAATGAATAGAATCACGGCTAAAATAAAAATAATGGGGCATCCCGTAAGGCTTAGAAGCCAGTTTTCAAGTTCACCGATTGCACCTAGAGAGGTAAGTAACCAACTAAAGGGTCCCGACGCAGCTATGATAATAAAAACCATTGCCGAATTACGGAATGCCCGTCGAAAAGCACCAGTGCAATCTTTCCATTTAATAGTTCGATAAACGAATACACCTGTAAATAACGCAACCATTGCTGTGATAGCACCAGCCTCGACAACCGATGCAACACCACCCATTACTGAACCCACTAAAACTACAGGTATCAAAAGGGCGAACGAGGATCGATAAAATTCCTTACCTACTCTACGTATCGAAAATGGTTCATCACTGCGCTCGAAATTATATTTGATTGCGAAGTAATGATTAATTATCATGATCACAACGCCTATCAACACGCCTGGAATAATCCCAGCCGCAAATAGTGATGCAATCGAAAGCTCTGTCGAGTTAGCAAGTACAATCATCATGATACTAGGTGGAATTATACCTCCTATGGTGGAGCTTACGCCTGTAACCGCAGCCGAAAACGCAGGAGGATAGCCAGCTTTTTTCATAGCTGGTAATACCAATGCTCCCACTGTAGCTGTATCTGCTACCACGGAACCATTCATCCCTGCAAAAAACATACTCACAAGAACATTAACTTGGGCCAACCCCCCTCGTACACGTCCAATTAATGACTTACTCAAGGCTACTAACCGGTCAGTAATCGTGGCACTTGTCATTAACTCACCTGTCAGCATAAAGAACGCAATTGCAGTTAATGGAACTGAATCAATAGCATTAAACATTTGACTAGGGATTAAAATAAGAGGTACAGCGTCGGTAAATAAAATATAAACAAATGGTATCAGTATTAATATGAAACCAATGGAGTACCTAATAGGATTAGAAAAAGGAGTATTCCGAGTAGAATGATACTTTCCATAGTTACTTAAATGTTATGATTTGTTTTAAGTAAAGATCATCTAGTTCTAAAAATTAAGCTAAATGATCTTTACACAGTTTTTCGTTGAACGATTTAAAGAGCCCCAGCTTTCTCTAACTGAGCTACAAATCCATCCATTCCTTGTTCTAGAAGTACTCTTTTAGCTACCTCTGGTTCAAACGTACCCTTGGCTTTTACCCAAGCACCGATTGCACCTGCTCTCCATTTAGACATTTCTGCATCAGATGGAACATACCATTCTTTCACAGATGCTTTAATTGCATCTTCTCCATTCTTAATCCAAGCGTTATCTAACTGGTTTACTTTTTCTCCATACGCATCAGCAGCCTCGTGTAACCATTTCTTCTCTTGAGAAGATAGAGCATTATACTGCTTTGCATCCATTGCTAAAATATTTCCAGACCACATGCCACCAATCTCAGTGAAGTATTTTGCAACTTCATGAAGTTTTGCTACATGCTGCCAAGGACTAGCAACATACTGACCTTCAACTACACCCGACTGTAGGCCTGAGTATAACTGACTCCAATCATAAGGTGTTGGAGTTGCACCCCAATTTTTAACTAGCATGAACTCAATTGGACTCTTAGTAGTACGCCACTTTAGACCTTTCATATCATTAGGAACGTGAACTGGTTTAGTTGCATTTCCAAGCTGCCTGATTCCACCGCTTGAATATACAGAAAGGCAAATGTGGCCTGAATTCTCAAGCGCTAGTTTGCACTGTCTTTCTGCAAGCCATTCATTTGATATTCTTTTCGCATCATCTAGTGACTTGAAAATGAAAGGCAAATCAAAAATTGCTAACTCTGATCCAAAATTACCATAGTTTGCCGTAGAACTAGTCCAAAGGGATATAAGTCCTTGATTGGCTTGTTCACCGCATTTCTGTTCAGCACATAAACTTTTTTGATAAAATGGTTCAATTTTCATCTTGCCACCAGAGGCTTTTACCAAGGCCGGCATCAATGCTTTATCTATGGCGTCACCGATTGGCATACCCAATCTACCAGTAGTTCCGAGCTTAAGAGTTACCTCTGCAAAAGAGGCTTGGGCAAAGAAAGCAATTGCAAACCCTGTGAGTAGTTTCCTACAAATTTTTTTATTAAACATTAATAAATCTCCTGTTAGTTAAATTAAACTTAGAATTAATATCCTAAGTGAAAGTAATCTATATTACTAGAATTTTTTGTAAGACCATTCAATGTCACGGAAATTATGCCTGTAAAAATTTTCCATATTTATTATTAATTTTTTGATTAGAAAACCTCGAATTAATAAAATTGAAAAAGATATTATTAACAAAAAAATAAATAAATGATTTGTTTGTGTGTTTAAATACTTCAATAAATAGTGGCCAATTGGAGAACCAATTGTTATTCCTGATAATATTTTACAACTTATAATTGAAACTTTTAATTATTAGAAATGCAGATATGCAATATATTTTGTTTTACATCACGTCAAAATTGAATTTAAATATAAATAATTTAATTAAATTAACTAACAGAGGGAATAATAATGAAAAAAATAATTAGTTTTATTCTTGGTACAGTAGTTGCTCTTAGCTTATCAATGTCAGTTGCAAATGCAGCCGCTAAAGAAGTTAGAGTTGCATTCTTTTTAGAATGGCCTACTCCAAACCAAGAAGACAAAGTTAAAAAGATGTTTGATAAAGCACTAGGTGTTCCAGTTAAATGGACTAACTTTTCAAATGGTGGTGCAATGACTGATGCTATGTTAGCAGGAGATATAGATATCTCTTACTCACAAGGTTTAGTGCCATTTATTAATGCTGTTAAATCAAAAGCACCGTTAAAACTTGTAGACGTTGCTATGGAATACGGAATGGGTGGTACAACTTGTGTTACATCTAAAGCATCTGGTATTACATCAGCGAACGGTTCTGAGTTAGAAGGCAAAAAAGTTGCAGTTCCTCTAGGAACTATGGCTGAGTATGTTTTTGATGAAAGTATGAAAGTTGTTGGTGCTGATAAAAGCAAAATGACTGTTATTCAAATGGATCCTGAAGAAGGTGCTGCTGCACTAGTTTCTGGTGACGTTTCAATGGCTTGTTTATTTGGCGGTAACTCTATTAAAGCAGCTTTAACTGTTGGTACAAGATTGTTAACAGTTCAAGCAGCTCGTGATGCAGGTATCAAAGGTATCGATATTACATCTGTTACTGATAAATTTATGAAAGAAAACCCAGGCATGTTGAGAACTTTCATAGAAGTAACTCATGAAGCTAATGCTAGGTACGCAGCTGGCAAAAGTGATATGAATGTAATTGCAAAAGATGCTGAGATGAAACTTGGAGATATGAAAGAAACTTTAGGTGGATTTGTATTCTTGAATGCTGCAGATACTAAAAAATCTATGGAATCAGGTGGAACTCTTGATGGTTTCTTAAAAGGAATGGGTACTCCTAACGGAGCAGTAGATACAAGCTTTTTACCTCTATAATTTAGAGAGTAAGATAAAATTAAATAGGCGCCAATTTATTAAATTGGTGCCTATTTTTTTAAATAAAATTTAATATAAATTTATTTCTATGAGTGATTTAATTTCTCAAAATCTAAACATGATCTTTAAAACTCCGAAAGGAGAAACTGTTCATGCATTAAAAGATGTAAATTTCACACTTAAAAAAGGAGAACTTTTAACTGTTCTTGGACCTTCTGGATGTGGGAAAACAACTTTATTGAATATAACAGCTGGCTTTCTTAGACCAACTTCAGGAGTAATTACTCTTAACGGAAATGAAATTAACGGCCCTGGTGTTGAAAGAGGAATGGTTTTTCAACAAGGTGCTTTATTTGAATGGTTAACAGTAGCTGAAAATGTGGACTTTGGCTTGAGAATGAAAAAGGAAGATCCAATTAAAACAACAAAAAAAGTTGATGAATGGTTAAATATAGTTGGCTTACAAGGCTTTGGGGATACGCCGACTTATCAATTATCTGGCGGTATGCAGCAAAGAGTTGCTCTTGCACGATGTTTAATTAATGATCCAGATTTAATTCTAATGGATGAACCTTTGGGAGCGCTAGACGCACTAACAAGAGAAAAAATGCAGTCATTAGTTTTAAAGATTTGGAAAGAAACAGGAAAAACAATTATTTTAATTACCCACTCAGTTGAGGAAGCTTTGTTACTTGGAGAAAGATTATATGTGATGGCGCCAAGACCAGGCCGAATACATAAGGAGTATAAATTACCCTTTGCTTCAATGGGAATAGATGGTGATTTAAGAGAAATTAAAAAAACTAAAGATTTTGGAAGTAAAAGAGAAGAAATTCTAACCATGATTTGGAACATGGAAGAAGAAATAATGGGTAAAGATATTTAATATGATTACTGGTATTATAACATTTTTAATTATCTTTGCCGTTATAGGCTCTATTCTTTATGGAATAAAATTAGCTAAGACTGAAAAAATAGATGCTGTTTTTGGGAACCCTGAAAGAGCCAAAGGTGGAGCTCACTGGATTATTGTTGGAAGTAGTTTTTTATTAATAGCATGGCTTTATTATTCATGGGATTTAGCAAAGTCTTTTTATCCTCAGTCTGCTAATGAACTTTGCCAAGTCGCAAAAGTTAACGACTCGATGCTTTCATTAAAGTATTTGTTTCCAATAAATGAAAGGGAATTTAAAAGTACTTCAATTATTAAGGCTGAAAATAGTAATATTGAAAAATTAACTAATGAAATTAGAAATTCATCAGTAATAAGAAATCAAGATAAAGATAGACTTTTAGGTTTTATACAAAAAACTAAAAGAACGATTCCATTGTTGACTAATGAGGACCTTCTTGAAAATGAAACAAAAATTAAGCTCAGTGAGCTAACTAATAGAATAGCTTGGTTAACAGAAGATTTTCAAAAGATGAGTTATCCACCAATAAAAAGTATTGATGAAGAAAATGCAAGAATTGAAGCTTTAAAAATACAAGGTGGATGGGGATCTTCAGGAACAGCTGTAGAAAATACCATTGAAATTCCAACTATTCCTGAAACAAAAAAAGGATTAAAGTTTGATGCTGCAGCAAAAGAATTAACTTTAATTAGTGATGATTTTTTCAAATTAAGAAATCATAATTCACAATACAAAACTTTGATGAAAGAAATCAAAGATGGAATAAAAAAATATAGATCAGAGCTAGATGACACACAAGAGGTGGCATCAATATTAGCAAAAGATGTACTTAAAATTGCAAGAAGAATTGAGTACGCAAGCATATTTCCTCCAAAAACTCTTGATTCTATGCAACAAGCAATTTTAGAATTTGATGTTATTCAAAAAAAAGAACAAGGAAGTCTAAGATTAATTGATATATTTTTATTCCCTACTGGAACAATAATTTCAAGTGGTCCTAATTGTTCAGAGCAAGGTTCTGGTAGGTGGCTGCCTAAACCATCAGATACTTTAAAAAAATTTACACTTTTATTAAAACCAAGTGTTGGATTTAAAAATATTCCGCTGATTTGGTATGAAATGATGGATGTTAGTAAAATTGTTGGCTTTATTTTACCAGATTGGATAGCAGATATTATCCCTGGTAAATACCCAGTTCATAGTGATGACGGAACTGTAAAACCAAATATTAAAAGTAAAATTTTAAATGTTGTTACTGGTGAATTCAAGTTATTCAAAATACCAGTACCTATGGGTCACATATGGGATTCTTTCCTAAGAGTATTCTTAGGCCTAGTACTCGGAATAATATTTGGTGTACCGCTTGGCTTATTGATGGGCTTAAATAGATTTGCTAAAGGGATTCTTTGATCCATTAATTGAACTATACAGACCAGTTCCTCCACTTGCCTGGGCTCCATTAGTTATTACTGTATTTGGAATTGATAATGTTGGAAAAGTATTCTTATTATTTATGGTTTCTTTTTCAATCATGATTATCTCAGCTAGAGCTGGTGCTTCTGGAACTCAATTGTCTAAAATTCACGCTTCTCACTCTCTTGGTGCATCAAAGTGGCAAATATTAAGATACGTAATTTTTCCAAACTCATTACCTGAAATCTTAACAGGTGTTAGAGTTGCAGTTGGGATGTGTTGGGGGACTTTGGTTGCGGCTAGAATTTTTAGCTGGAACGACAGGTATTGGATTTGTTGAAAATGTTGCTAAAAAATATTTTCAATATGAAGTTATTTGGATAACTATTTTTGTAATGGGCATGCTTGGTCTTTTATTTGATATTGCTTTAAGAAAAATAATTACCAAAACAATTCCATGGCATGGTAAAGGTTAAATTTTTACCAAGCAAATATACTCTTTGCTTTGTGCAATATAAATCTAAAATTATTGTTATAAATTAAGTAATGAAACATTATGATTCAATAATAATTGGTGCTGGCTTTTCAGGAATTTATCAACTTTATAGTTTAAGGGAAAAGTTAAAATTTAAAACTTTAATTTTAGAAAGTGGTGATGACTTAGGTGGTACTTGGTATTGGAATAGGTATCCAGGAGCAAGATGTGATTCTTGAAAGTTTTACCTACAACTTTACTTTTTCAAAAGAAATATTTGAAAACTGGGAATGGCAAGAAAGATATTCAAATCAAGAAGTAATATTAAAATATCTTAACTATGTAGTAAAAAATTTGGATTTGAAAAAAGATATGCTTTTTTCACAAAAAATTATAAGTGCTCACTATGATGAAAAAGATAATATATGGAATATTAAAACCAATAAAGGGCTTACATTTTCATGCAAATATCTAATAAGTGCAGTCGGATGCCTATCAGCGGCAAATATACCAAATATAGATGGCTTAAAAGATTTTAATGGTGAGTGGTATCACACTGGAAATTGGCCACATCAAGGAGTAAATTTTAAAAATAAAAATGTTGCTCAAATAGGTGTAGGCTCTACAGGAATACAATTGGCTCCTGAAATTGCTAAAACTGCAAAAAAACTAAGTATATTTCAAAGGTCTGCAAATTATAGTATTCCTGCAAAAAATGAAATTGTTAATGATGATTTCAAAAAATATGTAAAAGAAAATCATGAAGAAATAAGAGCTCTTGTAAATGAAACACTAACTGGACATGCTTTTCATTTTTCAAAACAATCAGCAATGGATGTTAATGATAAAAAAAGAAAAGAAATTTATGATAAAGCTTGGAATAAAGGTGGGCTTGGGTTTAGAGGGGTTTTTAAAGACCTAACTACAAATATTAAGTCTAACAATACAGTTGTAGATTTTATAAAAGAAAAAGTTAAATCAATAGTTAAAAATAATAATTATGCTGAAACTGTAACAAATTTTAATCATCCATTTGCAACTAGAAGACCTACATTAAATACAAATTATTATGAAACTTTCAATGAAGAGCATGTTGAATTAGTTGATATTAAAAAAGAACCTATTAAAAAAATTACTAAAAATGGTATAAAGACATCTAAAAAAGATTATGCATTTGATATTATCATTTTTGCTACTGGATATGATGCGATAACGGGAGCCTTATTGGCTATAGATATTGTTGGTAAAAAAGGGCTAAGTCTTAAAGATTTATGGGAAAATGGACCTTTAACATTTCTTGGCTTACAAATACCAGGTTTCCCTAATTTTTTTACAATTACTGGACCTGGAAGTCCTTCTGTTTTAACAAATGTACCAATAGCTATAGAGCAACATGTTGAGTTTATTACTGACTGCATTGATTATATGGAGAAAAATAAAATAAAAAAAATTGAAACAAGTAATGATGCTGCTCTAAAGTGGAGAGGTGAAATAGATAAAGAGGTAAACAAAACATTAATTCCTGAATCAAAAAATTCTTGGTTATATGGTGGAAATGTTGCTGGCAAACCAAATGTTTTTATGCCTTATCCAGGTGGCTTACCAAAATATAGAGAAATTTGTAGAAAAATTGCTAAAGATAATTATAAGGCATTTGACCTATCAAAAAATAAATAGAATTGATAAGTAAGATAGGTTTAAACAATAAACTTAAACATCAACTTATAAATTATATAAAATTAAAATCTTTAATAAAAAACTATATTATTAAAGTTACAGCTATATAATAAAATTATGAACTCTATTAAATTAAAAAAAATTATTAAAAATATTTTTCTTAATCATAAACTAAGTAAAGAACACGCATTAATTTGTACAAATGCTTTAATTAATGCTGAATTAGTTGGTGCGCCTTCTCATGGTTTATCTAGATTAAAAATGTACTGTGACCGTATTTCTAAAAAAGTAATTAACCCTAAGGCTAAAATAAAAGTTAAAAAGATTTCTCAATCAATTGCTCACGTTGATGGTAATAATAATATTGGTTTTGTTGTAGCAGATACTGCTATTAAAACAGCAATAGGTAATGCTAAAAAAACTGGTATTGGCTTAGTTGCTGTAAAAAATAGTGGTCATTATGGTTTGTCTGGTTATTACGCAGAGCAAGCAGTTAAAAAAGGTTTAATGGTAATGGTGTTTACTAATGCACCTCCTGCAGTTGCTCCTCATGGAGCTTTAAAAAGTTTATTTGGAACAAACCCTATTTGTTTTGGAACTCCAACTGGATCTAGGGTTCCTTTTATTTTAGATACTTCGATTTCAATGATTAATAGAGGAAAAATTAGAGTTGCCGCAAAAGAAGGAACAAAAATTCCTGAAGGCGTTGCTTTAGATAAATTTGGTAAACCAACTACTGATCCTAAAAAAGCTTTAGAGGGTGTTCAATTACCTATTGCTGGATTTAGAGGTTCTGGATTAGCTTGGATGGTTGATATTTTAAGTGGTGTATTAACTGGTGGTAATCATGCAGGTAGAGTTAAAGATCCATTTACTGATTTTAGTGGTCCACAAAATATTGGGCATTTATTCTTTGCTTTAAAACCTAATTTGTTTGTAGGTAATTCTTTTAATAAAAGAATAAAAGATAATATTAAGACAATCAAAAGACTTCCTAAAATTAAAGGTGTTAAAGAAATTCTTTATCCAGGACAAAGTAAGTCCAATAGATTTAAAGATAATCTTAAAAAAGAAATTCATATTACAAAAGCTGTTTTAAAAGACTTAGAATATTTAAAAGGTATTTAGTTAACGAACTGTCCTTGAAAATTTAACAAGGTCGTTAACAAGAAGTTCAGGTTCTTCTAATGCTGCAAAATGTCCACCACTTGGCATCTCAGTCCATTGCGTAATATTAAATATTCTATCAACATAAGATTTTGGAGGCCACTCTGACATTTCAGCTGGAAAAATTGCAGCAGCTGTTGGTATTTCTATTTTTTTAAAATCTTTAGGGAAAAAACGTCCACCCTCTTCTCTTCTTCCATAATAAATCCAAGAAGCTGTATTAAAAGTTTTTGTAACTATATAAACCATAATATTGGCCAACAAAGTATCCTTTGAATAAGCACTTTCAATATCACCATTTTTTAAATCAGACCAAGAATACATTTTTTCAATAATCCATGCTGCAATACCAACAGGACTATCCATCATTCCATAACTCAATGTTTGTGGTTTTGTTGCTTGTTGAGTTCTATAGCCATCCTGCATTATTTGATCTTTATCAAACCGATCTTGCCATTCTTGTTCTTCTTTTGATTGTGTTCCATCTGGGTGTCGCATTGTTAAACAATTAATATGAATTGCTTTACATGATTTTGAATGATCATACCCAATCCAGTTAGCAATAGTTGCCCCCCAATCTCCACCTTGTGCTAAATAATTTTTATATTCAAGGTTCTCTATCATTAATTTATTTAAGATAGCTGCCATTTTTCTCGGACCAATCGGCTTAGATGGTCTACCTGAAAATCCAAAACCAGGTAAAGAAGGAGCAATAACATCAAATGCATCTTCAATTTTTCCACCAAATTTTTCTGGGTGTGCAAGTTTTTCGATTATATGCAAAAACTCTACAACTGATCCAGGCCATCCATGCATAAGAAGCAATGGAGCTGGGTTAGAGCCACTACCTTTTTCATGAATAAAATGGATTTCAATATTATCTACAACAGATGTAAAATTTGAAAATTTATTTATTTCTGCTTCATGTTTTCTCCAGTCAAAATCTTTAACCCAATAACTTGATATCTCCTTCATGTATTCAAGATTACTTCCATATTTCCAACCATCATCATCTGGCATTTCATGCCATGGGTAATTTTTTACCTTAGTATAAATTTCTTGAAGTGCTTTATCGGGAATATTTAGTTTAAAAGGCTTAATCATTGTCAATTTACAGTATATACTTTTTAAAAATTCATACTAAATATACCTCATGCTTTCAAATAAAGAAATTGTTTGTCCTAATAACCTTCTAGACCATGCACATAAGAAAAAAGGTGTTAATGCTGCTATCGTTAATGCAGGTTTACCCTTGCCGATGCTTTCAGTTCAGGATGCTGTTAATGAAAACTTAATTACACCTATTTTTATAGGAGATAAAAAAGAAATTCTTAAGTGTGCTGAGGATTTAAAATGGGATATCTCTTCATATGAGATAATTCATGAACCTATAGAAAATAATACAGCAGCAATAGCTGCCAAACTTGCTAGCCAAGATAAAGTAAAGATTATTGTTAAAGGTCATATCCATACTGATGTTTTGATGAAAGAAGTTTTAAAAAGAGAATATGATTTACTTGGAAAAACTAGACTTAGCCACATATGGCATATGACAAATACTAAAGACGACAAGCCTCTTATAATTACTGATGGTGCTTTAAATGTTTTGCCTAATATAAAAACAAAAATGCATATCTTAAGAAATGTAATTGATTTTTCAAATCGTATAGGAATTGAAAGGCCAAAAGTTGCAGTCCTATCAGCGACAGAAGAAATTTTAGATAGTGTGCCAAGCTCTATTGAAGCAAATGAAATTACAAAGCTTGCAAAAGAAGATAATTTAAATGCTGATGTTTTTGGTCCCTTGGCATTTGATAATAGTATTTCAAAAAAATCTGCTGCTATAAAAGGTGTTAAAAATATTGTAGCTGGTGATGCAGATGTATTGTTAGTTCCAAGTGTTGAGACTGGAAATAGTTTAGTTAAAATGATGATTTACTTTATGGGAGCTTGTGCAGCCGGTGTTGTAGTGGGTGGTAAAGTTCCAATAGTGATTACTAGTAGATCTGATGAAGCCCAAGCTAGATTGGCCTCTATTGCTGCTGCTGTTGTTGCTTTAGACTAATTCTTCATTGAAATAATCTTATTAATGTTTTAAATAAAGCTTCAAAATTAGAGAGGGAAACAATGGCTATAACTTATTTAAAAAAATCACCAAAAACATCATCAACAGATGACACTAAAACAACTGGAATTGTTCAAGATTTATTAAAAAATATTGAAACTACTAAAGAACAAGGTTGTATCGATCTTACAAAGAAATTTGACAAGTATGATGGTGATATTATTGTTTCTAAAGAAAGAATTGAAGAAATCAAAAAAACGTTAGATCAAAAAACAAAAGATGATGTTCAGTTTTCTTACGAAAGAGTTAGAAAATTTGCAGAAGCTCAATTAAAAAATTATGGTCAAGACTTTGAAGTAGAACTTTCAGATGGATTATTTGCTGGTCAAAAGCTAATACCAGTTAATACTGCCGGATGTTATGTGCCAGGTGGTCGTTATGCGCACATTGCATCAGCTGTTATGAGTGTGACTACAGCAAAAGTTGCAGGTGTAAAAAATGTTATCGCTTGTAGCCCTCCAAAAGAAGGTGTGGGTCTGCATCCAACAATTATTTACACAGCTGATCTATGTGGTGCTGATGTAATTTTAAATTTAGGTGGTGTCCCAGCAATTGCGGCAATGACTAATGGTTTATTCAATAATCCTGCAGCTGATATTATTGTTGGTCCTGGAAACCAGTTTGTAGCAGAAGCTAAAAGAATTTTATTTGGAAAAGTAGGTATTGACCTTTTTGCAGGTCCTACTGAAATTGGAATTATTGCAGATGCTAAAGCTGACCCTGAGATAGTAGCTGTTGATTTAGTTGGTCAAGCAGAACACGGTTACAACTCACCTTGTTGGTTATATACCACAAGTAAAGAACTTGCAGAAAAAGTAATGAAAAGAGTTCCAGAGTTAATTGCAGAATTACCAGAAGTTCCAAGAACAAACGCAGATGCTGCTTGGAGAGATTATGGTGAAGTTATTCTTTGTGATACCGATGAAGAAATGGCAACTATCAGTGATGAGTATGCTCCAGAACACTTAGAAATTCAGACAGAAAATTTAGAATGGTTTCACAAAAGACTTACAAATTACGGTTCTTTATTTATTGGTGAAGAAACAACCGTTGCTTATGGAGACAAGTGTTCAGGAACTAATCATATTCTTCCAACTAAAGGTGCGGGAAGATACACGGGTGGATTATTTGTTGGTAAGTTTGTTAAAACTTTAAGTTTCCAAAGAATGACCAAAGAGTCTACTGAGTTAGTTGGTGCTGCAGCAGCAAGAATTTCTAGATACGAAGGAATGGAAGCTCACGCAAGAACAGGTGACGTTAGGCTTAAAAAGTACGGTTATTCTAGCTAAACTTAGATAATTTCCATTAACACTGTTAAAGCCAAAATAGACATAAAAAGAATGATTAAATAATTTATTCTTTTCCATACTTTTACACTCTTAAGATATTTAGAAAAATATTTTGAAAGATACCCTAGTATAAAAAAAAATAGGAATGAAGAAATAGCTGCCCCAGTACCAAAGTAATACTTATCCACCTGACTAAGACTTTTGGAAAAGTTTCCTAAAGAAAAATACAGTGTCTGAATAAACGTGGGGATTTAGAAAAGTAAAACCTAAAGCTTTAACTAAAATACTAGATAAATTGTTAGTTTTATTGTCTATATTAAATGAAGTCTCTGAAACCTTAATTTTAATTTTTCTCCAGATAAAATGTAGTAAAAATATTAAGAGTAAAATATTAAAAATTAACTCAACTGTTGGTGTAAAATAATTATTTAAATATTGAAATAAAAAAATTCCTAAAAAAATTAATAAAAGATCTGAAATAGAACAAATTAAACAAACAAGAAATATATATTGTTTTTTTAACCCTTGTTCTATGACAAATACATTTTGAGCACCTATTGCTAGAATTAAACTTAATCCAGTTAAAAAACCTAATATTAAATAATCCATTAAGTTTTATTAAACTCTTTTTTTACCCTGAACAACCCTATCAAGTATTAATGCAACAAATAAAATAGCTATACCCGCAAGTATACCTTGTCCAACATTTGCATATTGTAATGCTTCAAGAACATCTTGTCCCAAACCTTTTGCACCAATTAGAGATGCTACAACCACCATTGCTAAACTTAACATTACCGTTTGATTAACACCCGCTAAAATTGAAGGTGTAGCTAGCGGTAGATCTACTTTTCTTAATAAATACCATTTAGTTGCACCGTAAGCGATAGCCGCTTCTCGAATGGTTTCTGGTACTCCACGTAATCCTAAAACAGTAAGCCTTACAACAGGAGTTCCACCAAAAATCATTGTAATAATTACTGCTGCAACCTTTCCAGTTCCAAAAAATGCTATTACTGGAATCATAAATACAAAAGCTGGCATTGTTTGCATGAAATCCATTATCGGTCTAATTAATGAATAAAATCTTTGTCGTCTTGCACAAAAAATTCCAAGTGGAATACCTATTGCAATACTTAAATTTGCAGCCGTTCCTAATAAAGCAAGTGTCGTCATTGCTTTAACCCAGAAACCTAAAAAACCCATGTAACATAAAAATCCTGTAGAATAAATTGCAGCCCTTGGTCCTGCTGATAACCCCGTTAAAGTTACAATTGCAGTTATAATTACAATCCATGGAGTTTTAACAAACAATAATTCTAAGAAATCTAATACGGACCTAATACCAATTGTTATAGCAGTAAAAATTACATCTCCTTTAACAACAGCATAGTCAAAAATAATTTCTATCCATTTAATTGAAAATAATCTTATTTCAGGATGAGTTGGGAATGTATCCATTAACTGAAGTAATCCTGGAAAACTATAATGAATAACTGTGAAAATCATTATAACAGAAGTAAAAACACTACTTAAAATGTAATTTTTTATCTGCATACCTGGATGAATTGATTTATCAGATAACCATTCAGAATATTTCTTTTCTAAAATTGAATTCGCCAAAACACCTTGAACAATCTTAGCCACTATCAATAAGATAAAGCCAAAAATTGCAATCCAAATTGCTGAAGCCTCTACTCTTGTAATTTCATCTAGATAACCCTGCATAGCATCCTCTAAAGATTTTATGTTTCTTTTAAACACATCAATTTTATCTGGGTTATTTTCTATCGCTGCTTCTAATTGTTTATTCCTAAAGGCTATAGTCCCCTTGACCTGTTCTACTTTAGCAATAGCATCTGCTGTAATATTACCAAATAAACCTCTGATAATTTGTACTACTGAAAAAGTTTCAATAATTAAAAACGCTAAAGTCCAATTCCAAACATTACGCATTCCAAACCAAATTGGCCCAAATATAAATGCAAATAAATTAAATGAAAATGAGTAAGTAGGTTTGCTACCAATTTTTTTAAACTCTTTAATATAATAATCTGGATTACTTTTTACAAAGTCAGTAATTAATTCATCTCTCGTAGGATTTCTGATTGATCTATTCTCCATCACTACCTTCTACAACTGCTTTTAATAAATCTGCCTGTGTTATTATACCAATATTTTTGGTTTCATTATTAATTACTAATATCGGCTCATCCTTAATAGAAGATTTTTCTTATCAACTTATTTAGTAAATCGTTTTCGTGAACGCTTTCTAAATTTTTAGCTATTGATCCAAATTCTTTTTCAAATTTCTCAATAGGCTGCATGATAGATTTTGCTTGAACAATTTTCAATCTAGATATTCCTTTAACAAAATCAGCTACATAATCATCTGCTGGTTTCATTACTATTTCTTCTGGTGTTCCTATTTGAATAACCTTTCCATCTCTCATAATTGCAATTCTATGACCTACTCTTACTGCTTCATCTAAGTCATGAGTTATGAACACTGTGGTCTTTTTCATTTGTTTTGAAAGTTTGATAAATTCTGCTTGAAGCTGTCTTCTAATTAATGGATCTAATGCACTAAAAGGTTCATCCATTAATAAGACATCAGGATCTGCTGCTAAAGCTCTTGCTAATCCTACTCTTTGTTGCATTCCACCTGATAGTTCATGAGCAAATTTATTACCCCAACCTTGTAGTTCTACAATATCTAAAATTTTATTAGCAGCATCTAATCTATCATTTTTACTGATACCTCTTATTTCAAGTGGCATTGCTATATTGTCTAATACTGATCTATGAGGCATTAAAGCAAAGTTCTGGAAAACCATACCTATCTTTTTATTCCTTAAATCTTGTAAACTTTTTGGATCAAACTTCATCACATCTTCATTATCGATCAAAATTTGTCCTGAAGTAGGTTCTAATAATCTATTGATATGTCTCACTAAAGTGGATTTGCCACTACCTGAAAGCCCCATTACGCAGAATATCTCTCCCTTTTTAACGTCAAAAGAGACATCAGATACGCCAATTACTGAATTATATTTTTCTAAAGCTTCCTGTTTTGAAATACGATTATTTTGAATGGCATTTAATGCTTCCTCAGAAGTATTACCAAATATCTTCCAAACATTTTTTATTTCAATAGCTGAGTCCATCAGATCCGTTCAAAAATTTAATAATTTTTTTTAAGAGAAATACCCGGCAACAAATAAAGTTGCCGGGTAAAAATTTTAATTTAACTTAAAGTCCTAACCAACCATCGACTTTAGACTTATTGTTTTTCATCCATGTTCTTGCAACATCAGCTGGTTGTTTTTTTTCAACTGAAATTGCATACGCCATAGCTGACACATCATCTCCTGTTAACTGGAAGTTCTTAAAAAACTCAACAATCGCTGGAGATTTTGCTTCTAGAGAAGTACCCCAACCAATTTGGATTTGTTTAAGAGCATCTTTTGATGCAACATAAGATTTTTTGTACCAGTCAGCATCTTCTTTAGGTTGAACCATTTTGTATTTAGCTGGATCATGTTTTGGTTCTGTCAACATAACTACATCGGCCATTCCCCAAATTGCATGCGGCTTGTAACAATAAAATGCATAACCTTCACCTTTTTTAATTGAAGTCAAGTACTCTTGCATTTTTTACAGCTTCAGCAGTTCTGATTGCTTCGATACCTGCATCGTATAAACCGTAATCTCTAAGTTTTACTTGGTTTACATTAGCAGAAGCCCAACCATCAGCACCAATCCAAAACTCACCTTTACCATTTCCATCACTGTCCATTGCTTTAACAACTTCTGGTCTAGCTAAGTCTTCAATTGCTGTAATATTCATTTTTTTAGCAAATTGTTGAGATACACAATATCCTTGGTTTCCTTCGTAAGGTTTTGAACTTAACTTAAGAGTTCCTTTTGGAACTAGATCGTTAGTATAAGCCTGTTGATTAGGTAACCAGATATCAGGGTGAACTTCTATTTCACCTTTGCTTCTATCAATTGCACCGTAGATTGCAGTATTATTTCCTGGAACTAATTCTGCTTCTCCACCCATTTTGTCATTAACAACTGCTGCTAATAAATTTGCAATAGCTGTTGCACCTGTCCAACCTGGATCTCCTATTTTAACTTTCTCAGCAAATGTTGAAAAAGTAGCAAATAAAGAAATTAAACCAGCTACAAGTGTAGTTTTTATTATTTTCATTATATCCCTCTCGATTAATTTAAAAAGCGAAGCATAACTTAAAACTTTTGAGCAAGTCAAAGTAAATTATCTACTTATAATCCTTACTGCTATTTATCTTTTTATGAATGACTAATCCAAATAGTCTTAGTTTGAAGGTATTGGTCTAGTGCCTCGGTACCTTGATCTCTACTTAATGAACCCGATTGTCTGTATCCACCAAAGGGTGTTTTAATATCTCCCTCAGAAAAAGTATTAACAGAGACAGTTCCACAAGGTAAACTTTTAGCCATATGAAAAGCTCTATCAATATCTTGGGTGAAAACACTTGCATGCAATCCATACTTTGAATTACTTGCAATTTTCAAAGCTTCTGCGTCACTATTAATTGTAAGAATACCAAGCACTGGGCCAAAAATTTCCTCTTGAGCAATTGTCATGTTTTCTTTTAAATTATCAAAGAGGGTTGGTTTTGCAAAAAATCCTTTTTGGTCTCCACTTGAAACTCCACCAAATAATAATTTAGCTCCTTCATCTATTCCTTTTTGAATATACCCGTCAACAGTTGCTAAATGTTTTTTAGAAATCATTGACCCCATATTACTTTCTGGGTCTAATGGATCTCCAGCTTTAAGATTTTTTACTTTTTTTGAAACTTTATCTAAAAACTCATCTTTAACTTTACTGTGAATTATTTGTCTCATGTTTGCTGAACAATTCTGTCCACCATTCCAAAAAGCCGAGTTAATTGCATTATCAATTAAATCATCAGTAATCTTTGCATCTTCTAAAACTATAAATGGACTTTTTCCACCCATCTCTAAACCTATTGTTTTTAAATTACTTTCACCAGAATATTTCATAAACAATCCACCAACTTCTGTTGAGCCTGTAAATGAAACCGCATCAACCTCATTGTGTCGACCAAGTGCTTCACCCACATCTCCAAAACCAGGCAATACATTTAAAACTCCGTCTGGAATTCCTGCTTCTTTAGCAATTTGAGCAACTCTAATTACAGTTAGTGGTGTATCTTCTGCTGGTTTAATTATAACTGAACATCCAGCGGCTAATGCTGGTGCCATTTTCCAAACTGCCATCATTAAAGGGAAGTTCCAAGGGACAACTCCCGCAACAACACCTATTGGTTCTTTAACAATTAAACTAGTTAGTGATGGTTCTGTTGGTCCAACTTTACCAAATACTTTATCTATTAATTCTCCGTACCACTGAAAATGCATTGGAGCATCATTTGCAACCTCATTAATACAGTCTCCAATTAATTTTCCAGTATCCACACATTCAAGAACAGAATTTTCTTCACCAGTTTGTCTTAATAATTCAGCGAACTTTAGTAAGACATCTTTTCTAAATTCTGGAGATGTTCTGGACCAAACACCACTATTAAAAGCTTTTCTTGAAACTTTAACTGCTAGATCAACATCTTTATGATTGCATTTTGAAACTGCACAAAGAACTTCGCCTGTTGCAGGGTTTATATTTTCAAATTTTTCGCCATCAATGGCATCAACATACTTACCATCAATAAAAGCTCTACCTTCAAACTTAAGTTTTTTAGCAATAGCGTTGTAATCTACAGTCATTTTATAGATTAAAAGATATTCTAAAGATTGATTTTAGTAAAGAAGCTATTCTGGATTTGCAGTCAGTGTTTTAATCTCTAAAATATTTTCATTAGGATCTTTAACAAAGAATGTTTCTTGCTCATATTTTGTTCCTTTAAATCTTAAATATGGCTCATCATAATATTTTGTATTGTTGTCTGTTAATCTCTTTTTTAATGAATTAAAATTTTCTCTAGATAAATGCACACCGAAATGAGGAACAGAAACGTTACCCATATCAACATCGTGTCTTTCGCTTTCAAGCTTATGCTCACTTGCGTGAAGTGTTAATTCATTTCCCCAAAAATCTACATCTGCCCATTCTTGAGCTGAGTTATCTAATCGGCACCCTAATATTTCACTGTAAAAATGTTTTGCTTTCTCTAAATCGCCACAAGGTATTGCTAAATGAAAACAGTTGGTGTTTTTGTACATAGATTTTCCTCTTTAAATTGCTTATTTAAAGCTTATATAAACCAATATAAATTTATAATCAACACTAGCAAATAATGAACAATTTTTTACAATCTATAATTGATAGAGATCCTGCGGCAAAATCTAAACTAAGTTTAATTTTAACTTACCCAGGTGTTAAAGCAGTTTTTTTTCATAGAATTGCAAATTTTTTCCACCTTGCTAAATTTCATTTAGTTGCAAGAATAATTTCTCAACTCTCTAGATTTTTAACCGGAATAGAAATTCACCCTGGTGCAAAAATTGGAAAAAATTTATTTATTGACCATGGTATGGGTGTTGTAATTGGTGAAACATCTGAAATTGGAAACAATGTAACTATTTATCATATGGCAACATTAGGTGGTATTGCACCAAGCATTAATTCAAATGACCAAAGACAAGTTAAAAGACATCCAACATTAAGTGATTGTGTAGTTGTTGGTTCTGGTGCGCAAATATTAGGCCCTGTAATGGTCGGTGCTAATGCTAAAATCGGATCTAACGCCGTTGTAACTAAAGATGTTCCTGAGAATGCAGTAATGGTTGGAATACCCGCTAAAAATGTTGGAACAGCAACTGAAGAATTTAAACCTTATGCAGTTGAAGATTCTGATAAAGACACTTCAAGCATATGAAAAATATTCAAGACAACTTTATTTCTGGAATTGGTAACACCCCTTTAATCAAACTTAGAGCTGCATCAGAAATTACTGGATGCAATATTTATGGTAAAGCTGAATTTATGAACCCTGGTGGTTCTGTTAAAGATCGTGCAGCACTTACATTAATTAGAGATGCTGAGACCAAAAAATTAATTTCTAAAGGTGGAACAATTGTTGAAGGAACAGCTGGTAATACTGGTATAGGCTTATGTCTACTTGGTAATTCACTTGGTTATAAAACAATCATAGTAATGAATGATAATCAAACTCAAGAAAAGAAAAATCTTCTTAGAAATATTGGTGCTGATTTGAGATTAGTTCCAGCTAAACCTTATAAAGATGATGCAAATTTTGTAAAAGTTGCAGCAAAACTTGCTGATGAATTAAGACCATCAAATAACAATGGGGTTGTTTGGGCTAACCAATTTGACAACGTTGCTAATGCTAAGGGTCATTACGAAGGAACGGGACAAGAAATTTGGGAACAAACCGAAGGTAAAGTTGATGGCTTTGTATGTTCATCTGGAACAGGTGGAACAATTTCTGGAGTAAGTAATGCTCTTAAGGAAAAGAATAAAGATATTAAAATTTATTTATCCGATCCAAAAGGTTCTGCTCTTTATAATTATATTAAAAATGGTGAATTAAAATCTGAGGGTGGTTCTATTACTGAAGGAATTGGCTCAAGTAGAATTACAAAGAATTTTGAAAATGCTAAAATAGATGATGCTTACTCTATTGATGACCATGAAGCATTGCCTATACTTTATGATTTAATTGAAAATGAAGGATTAAGCCTTGGTACTAGTTGTGGAATTAACATTGCTGGTGCGATTAGAATGGGTAAAGAGTTAGGTCCTGGAAAAACTATTGTAACAATTCTTTGTGATAAAAGTGATAAGTACGCTACTAAAATGTTTAACAAATCTTTTCTTGAGGAAAAAGGATTGCCTTTTCCTAATTGGATTGATTAAATTTAAATAAAAATTATGACTGGTCAAAGACGTTGGTTAAAAATCTGGGCAAGAACAGTTGGGATGCCCATAGGTATTAACGACAAAGATAAACCTGAATTTTTACCTATAAAACAAACTGATGTTAAAAAAGCATTAGCCTTTAGAACATTTTGGATAGCACTTCATGTATTAACATGCCTATTAATTATTGCTGGTAACGGCCGTGTAATGGGTTGGTGGTAGCATCTAAATAATTATATATATTTAACGATATTTCATTTAAGGTTGGTGAATGAGTTCTCACTACTTCATATGGATTTCTAATCCTAGCAGTTGTTCTAGGAGTAACTTCAAATAGTTTTGCAAAAAGTGCGGAAGGTTTTACTCTTCTATTTCCAAGTATTATTACAGGAATTACAATCGTCTTATGCATGTATGCATTATCTATAGTGATGAAAAATATCCCAATGGGAATTACTTACGCATCGTTTGCTGGATTAACAATTATCTCAACAGTAGTTGTTGGTATAATTAGGTTTAATCAAATGCCAAATTTTTATTCAATGATAGGTTTGGGTTTAATTATTATAGGTGTTATGATGGTAAATCTTTTGGGTAATAATTGATAAAATTATTTAAATAAATTTAATTAGAAGAGTTTCTAAAATTATCGACACTGTATTGATTTGCTAGGTTGCATGCAATTAATATATTTCACATAAAACAAAATAAATATTTTGCATGTAATTTTTAGAAATGATATTGTTTAAATATCAATAAAGGAGGATGATTATGAATTTATCACCACCTGACACATAACTGGTGTGATTAAATAATCAAAGACTTAACAAGACCAAAAAAAATAAAAAATCTATTATTATAGATTTTAGCGTAAACCGCTGACTTACAGGGGAACTCTTTTGGAGTTTACCGAAAGGGTGACCCCCTTAAAAGATCAGTTAAAAAATAGCAGGCAAAACATGATTGCCTACATCATCTAAAGTAATATCAAATTCATCAACTACATTAGAAATATCTAGCGATGAATATAAATGTGGAAACATAGTTCCATCTGATGCTTGTTCCCAAACTAAATGATCTAGCTTTAAAGTGTCAACCTTTAATAAAATTAAATTTTTTTGATTTTGATAAAATTTTTTAAGAGTACCAACAATTTGATCATCGCCTGAAAAATGGATGTAACCATCTTCTAAATCTTTTTTAGAGCCTATTAATTTACCTTTACTCTTAATTTCTTGCCATTCAGATTTGGTACATATTTTATAAACAAATTTGAAATTCATTTAAAATTTATATTATTCAGTGGAGATGATGACAATAAGAAACTTCCCCTTGCGGGGAAGTTAATATTAACTATCTAATAGAGAGAGAAGATAATGTTAATTTTTAAATTCTATGCGCTCCTTATAGACAGCAAATTGCAATATTAAAATGACATATTGTCACTAGAGTAATGCAATTATTGAATACGTTAATTTATCTGTTCAATAAGTGAACGTTTTACCAGGATGAATTTGGTTGAGCCAGAAACTCTATTTCCTCAGGAGTAGATTTTCTATCTAACACTATGTTTCGATGGGGATATCTATGAAATTGCTTAATTGCTAATGTGTGATCTTTCCAAAACTTTTTAATACTAATTAAATCTGGATGATCTTTTAAATATTTATCGAGTAAATAGTAGCCCATATCATGGTCGGTTATCTCTTCACTATGAATAAGAGGTAATATCATGAACAGTCTTTGAGTTTGGTCCAGCTCGTCTAAAAAACCTGCATAAACAGAATCATTTACTATCAATCTTGCTTTATGATCCTGGTTAAAAGCTTTTGGGTCGTCTCTAAACATGTTTCTTGAAAATTGATCAAATAAAATAACAAGTGCTAAGCTTCCTAATGGAGTGTCTTGCCAATCATCGTATTCATTTGCACTTGCTAATTCAAAGTCTTTTAGAAATTTTTTTTTAATAGATACGTCAAGTTTTTCGTCTCTCTTAAATCTTTTTTCAGCAGGAGTTTCTTTAAACCAGAAATCGATTATCTCTTGAGCTTTTTTAGATATTACAGGCATTTATTTAGAAACTGGTTTTAAAAGTTTAAGCATTCTAGCGTGTATTGATTGACTGGCAGAAACTAAAATGCTCCCAGCATTTACAGCATCTTTGTTATCCCAGGTAGTAACAACTCCTCCAGCAGCTTTTATAATTGGCATCAATGGATGAATATCCCAAATTTTATTTGTAGCCTGAAACACGACATCTATTCTTCCTTCACACAAATGAGAATAGCTTAACGCATCTGCTGTGGGAAATTGCATCAATTTTAAAACTTTTGGTATTTTCATTTGTTGTCTAAAACTAATTGCTCCATGAAAAGCACCTGACACTTTTATTTGAGAAAAGGGAATATTTTTTGAAACAAAAATCTTTCTTTTTTTACCATTTTCAACAACGAAAGCATTTTTGTGATTAGTGTTTAAATAATATTTATTCAAAATCGGAAAATTTGCTAAGCCCACAGCAGGATTACCTTTGAAATTAAGAGAAATTAAATTGCTCCACGTTGGATTACCTATTACAAATGATCTTGTACCATCAATCGGGTCTATAACCCATGTATAATCGCTAGTTGATCTTTTATGACCAAACTCTTCACCTATAACTTGATGGCTTGGAAATTTTTGTTTAATTTTTAATCTAATAAATTTTTCAAATGCTTTGTCAGATGTTGTAACGGGATCATACCCTTTGCCTTTAAGCTTGTTAGATATAGTAAAAGTTTTATTAAGTTTTGAATAATAAAATTTATTTAAGTCTTTTGCCAAGGTATCTAAAAAATTAGAATATAGCTTGTACTCTTTCGCACTTAATAAGCTCATTATGTTATATTCTCAATTTGATTTTCTGCTTCTTTAATTGATTTTTCATAATCTATGGCCAATTGATCAGCAGCAATAATATCTATTTTTTTTATACCAAAAAAATTTAAAACATGGGTTAACCAAGGTGTTAAAAAATCATCTTTACTATTAATCTTTGTACCACCAGAGGTGATTATGAGATAAACTTGTTTATCTTCAAGCAAACCTACCCTACTTCCATCTTCATTGTATTTAAATGTCTCTTTAACCCTTGCAGCCAAATCTGCCCAGGCTTTTAACGTTGCTGGTGGTCCAAAATTATAAATTGGAACAGAGATTATAATTGTGTCACTTTCTTTTAATTCCATGACTAGTTTATCTGACATTTCAAACATTTTCTTATGTTGCTCTGTTTGCTCACCTTCTGGAATTTTCATTCCAGACTCGGTTAAATTAGAAATAAAAATCATTTCATCATTAAGATCTCTATAAATAATCTCATCTTCTGGTTTTTTTATTTTGTCTAATAATTTTTTTGCTAAAGCTCTTGAAGTAGAACCTTCTTTTCTAGCACTTGTATCAATTTGATATATTTTCATGAATTAATTATCTTTATTAGTTTCTAACCGAAATTTTGTAAAAATGGTAAATAATTTAAAATATAATAGCCAAGAACTTGTAATTGATTTGTTAAAATTAAAACTCCTGTAATTAAAAGTATTATACCACCCCCTTTTGTAACTAAATTAATATTTCTTTTGAAATTTTTTGAAAATAGTAAAAACTTTTGCATTAAATAACCTGATAGAACAAAAGGTATCGCTAATCCAAGTGAGTAAAAACTTAAAAGTAAAATTGCTTTATAAATAGTTTCTTCTGTAGAAGCTAAAGCAAGAATTGACCCTAATATAGGTCCAATACATGGTGTCCATCCAAAACCAAATGCCATTCCAACAATGAATACAAAAAAAATATTATTTGATTTTTTTGTATAAAATTTTTTTTCAACATTAAGAAATTTAATATTTAAAACACCAATTAACTGAAGCGAAAATATGATTATTATAACTCCTGCAATAGTTCTTAAAATTTGAGAATTTTGCAAAAGAATTTGCCCTAAGAAGGAAGCAGTTGCACCGAAGATAATAAATACAAAAGAGAAACCTAATGAAAAAACTATCAACGGTAATAAATCGATTTTCTTTTTTTCTAAAATTTCATTTAATGTACTGCCAGTAATAAAAGAAACATAACCAGGTATTAGTGGTAAGACGCATGGAGATAAAAAGCTAATTAACCCTGCACCAAATGCAATAAATAATTCTATCATTAAATATTATTCTGCTAACACTTTTATGTTTTGTCTTCCAAGATTATCAATTGATAGTTCCATGCTATCACCATCTTTTAAAAAAACAGGAGGAGTCATACCAAGGCCAACTCCAGGTGGAGTTCCTGTTGTAACTATATCTCCCGGCATTAAGGTTATGAAGCTTGTAATATGCGCTATCAAGAAGTTAAAATTGAAAATCATCTGATTGGTGTTTCCTGTTTGATGTCTATTACCATTGACATCTAGCGTTAAATTCAAATTATTAACGTCTTGAATTTCATCTTTAGTTACTAAATAAGGCCCTAAAGGCCCAAATGTATCACCAGATTTACCCTTAACCCACTGACCCCCTTTTTCTTTTTGCCATTCACGCTCACTAATATCGTTACAAATACAATATCCAAAAATGTAATCTTGTGCGTCTTTTTCTAAAACTCTTTTTGCTTTTTTCCCTATAACAAAAGCAATTTCAACTTCATGATCTAATTTTTTTGAAGTTTTGGGTATAATCACATTATCGTTTGGTCCAACTATAGAATGAACTGACTTATTAAATAGAACTGGGTTCTCTGGTGTTTTTGCTCCAGTTTCTTTTGCATGCTCTACATAATTTAAACCGATTGCAAAAAAGTTTCCTGGTTTGGAAATACAAGATCCTATTCTTTCATTTTGATTTATTTCATCTAAGCTTTCTAAATTCATATTTTTAATTTTACCTAAAGTTTCAAAATTAATATTCTCAGGATTTAAGTCTTTAATAATCGATGATAGATTTCTATATTTTCCATCTTTATCTAGTGCTACAGGAATTTCTTGACCTTCTTTTCCAATTCTTAAAAATTTCATTTTTTATTTATTTTTTCAATCGCATTATATAAAGAGCTATGATCTGTATTACCATGTCCATCTGTTACAAGATCTTTATACATTTCTTTAACTAAACTGGAAATAGGCAAATGAGTTTCAACTGCTTTTCCAGCATCAACAATATTAGTCATATCTTTTAACTGTGTTGTGGTTTTTCCTTTTGGTGTAAAATCTTTATCAATCATTCTTTTTCCGTGTGTTTGCAGTATTTTGCTATCAGCCCAACCCCCTGATAATGCTTCAATCATTTTACTTGGGTTGGTACCAGATTTTTCACATAAAGTGATAGCCTCCGCTACAGCTCCAATGGTTACACCCACGATAATTTGATTAGCTAATTTAGATATTTGGCCAGACGATACTGGACCTACTAATGTTGGGTTACCCATTTTTTTTAGCAGCTCATAACAATTTTTAAACGTTTCTTCATCACCACCTATCATTATTGCTAATGTTGCCTCTTCAGCTCCTATAGTTCCACCTGAAACTGGAGCATCTAAATAATTTATTTTTTTTTCTTTTAATTTTTTTGAATATTTTATGGTCAAAACTGGATTAACCGAACTCATATCAATAACAGTAGCTTCTTCTTTTATATTGGAAATAAATTCATCACTGCCCATTACTTTTTCAACAGCATTATCGTCTGTAAGCATAGTGATAATTATGTCTGAATTTGTGACAACGTCTTTAATGGATACAGATATTTCTGCTCCAAATTCTTTTAATCTATCTGCTTTATCATGAGATCTATTGTAGGCTTTTAAATTGTACCCAGATTTAAGAAGGTTTTTTGCCATGGGAAAACCCATAAGTCCTATTCCAATAAACCCAATACTTTTCATTATATTGATTATATAGCTTATATTCTCTGTTTAGTATCTTTATCAAAAATAGAAATGTTATTTAAATCGATAAATAATGTCATTTCTTTTTCAATCTCAACATCTATAGAAGATGCAAATTTACCCAATAACTCCTGACCTAAATAACTAAAAGTAATTATTTGTTCATGACCAATATATTCATGTAGTTCAGTTTTAACTCTAATTTCAGCAAAATTTTCATCTTTTGCCACTCTAGCAGCATGTGTTTTTTTTAAAAAAATATGTTCTGGTCTTATACCGAATAAAACTGCAGAATTATTTTGTAATTCATTATTGTGATTAAAATTTATAGTCTCATTTTCACTTGCATTATCTGGTAAGAATGAAATCAATTTATTATTTGATGTCAAGGAGCCTTTAATAAAATTCATTGAAGGAGAGCCTACAAAGTCAGCAACAAACACACTGCTAGGTTTGTCATAAATATTTTTTGGAGTATCAAATTGTTCAATTTTACCATTATTCATTATTGCAATTTTTGTTCCCAAACTCATAGCTTCAGTTTGATCATGCGTTACATAAACCATAGTTGTTTTTAAATTCTTATGTAATTTCTTAATTTCTCTACGCATCTCAATCCTGAGTTTTGCATCTAGATTTGAAAGAGGTTCATCAAACAAAAATATTTTGGGCTCTCTAACCAATGCTCTGCCCATAGCAACCCTTTGTCTTTGTCCACCAGAAAGTTGTGCTGGTTTTCTTTCTAATAATTCTGTAATTTTAAGCAATTCTGCAATTTTGTTTAAAGATTGATTAATTTTTTCTTTAGAAATTTTTCTTTGTTTTAAACCAAATATGATGTTTTCTTTGACACTCATTGCCGGATAAAGGGCATAAGACTGAAATACAAAAGCAATGTCTCTTTCACTAGGATCCATGTCATTTACTACTTTATTATCTATTAATATTTCTCCTTCATTAGACTCTTCAAGACCAGCAATAGTATTTAATAAAGTAGATTTTCCACAGCCAGACGGTCCTAATAATACTAAGAAATCACCCTCTTCTACATTTAAGTTTATTCCCTTTAATACTTCAGTTTGTTTGAATTTTTTTTCTAAATTTTTTATTTTTAAAGTTGCCATATTATCCCTTCACTGACCCTGCTGTTAATCCTTTAATAAAGTAATTGCCTGCTAAGACATATATTATTAAGGTTGGTAATGCAGCCATTATTGCTGCTGCCATATCAACATTGTAATATTTCACTGATGCAGAAGTTAATACCATATTATTTAGAGCCACTTGAAGTGGTGCATTTTCTCCAAATGAAAAAGTTACACCAAATAAAAAATCATTCCAGATTTGTGTAAATTGAAAAATGATTGTTACTACTAATATTGGTAACGACACTGGTAATAGTATTTTAAAGAAAATTTTAAAAAATCCTGCACCATCGACTCTAGCAGCTTTTATAATTTCATCTGAAATTGAAACGTAATAATTTCTAAAAAATAAAGTTGTAAATCCTAACCCATAAACTGTGTGTACAAGAATTAAACCAACTGGTGAATTTGATATTCCAAGTAATCCTAAAGTTCTAGCCATTGGAAGAAGTATCGCTTGGTAAGGGATAAATGTGCCAAAAAGAAATAATAGAAATATCAAATTTGCACCTTTAAATTTCCATTTTGTTAAAGCATATCCATTTAATGCACCCAAAAATGTTGAAATTATCAATGCTGGTATTGCTATTTTAAGTGAATTAAAAAAGTATGGTTTTAAAAAAACATCACTAGTTCCCTCGCCTCTACCAGTCCATGCAATCTTCCAAGATTCAAAGTTAATACTATTTGGTAGACTAAAAAGATTACCTTCTCTTATTTCATTCATTGTCTTTAATGAGGTTACCACCATCACATATAGTGGTGTAATATAATAAAAAACAAATATTCCTAAAACTAAAAAAAGAAAAATACGTGATACTTTTTTTTTATTTAGCATCTTGCTCCCTTCTTAGTTCCGAATAAAGGTAAGGAACAATTATTGCTGAAACTGTAGCAAACATCATAATTGCACTAGCAGATGCAAGTCCAACCTCACTTCTTCCAAAAGCCATTTTAGTCATGAATACAGCTGGCATGTCAGAAGAAATTCCTGGACCTCCTGCAGTTAATGCAATTACTAAGTCATAGCTTTTAATTGATAAATGAACCAAAATCACAATTGCACTCATAAACACTGGTCTCATCATGGGTAAAACTATCTTTGTATAAATTGAAAAAGTGCTAGCACCATCTACTTTTGCAGCTTTAATAACCTCATCATCTATAGATCTTAAGCCTGCTAAAAAAATAGCCATTATAAATCCTGATGATTGCCAAACACCAGCAATTACAACTGTATAAATTGACATTCCTGGTGTAACTAACCAATCAAATTGAAAGTTTTCAAATCCAATTTGGTGTGCAAATTTTTCAATCCCCATTGTAGGGTTTAAAATCCATTTCCATGCAGTGCCCGTTACAATGAAAGATAGTGCCATAGGGTATAAATAAATAGTTTTAATAACACCTTCTGATCTAATTTTTTGATCTAAAAAAATTGAAAGAATGACACCAATAAAAATACATAAAACGATAAATAAGGTTGTAAAAATAAATAAATTTTCAACAGCTATATGCCAACGTGGCATTTGCCATAAACGAACATATTGGTGAATTCCCCGAAAATTCATAATTTGGTAATAATTTTGATTTAGTAAGAGATATATAAAAGGTCCACCCAATAAACCCATACACAAACCAAAGCACAACTGCAAAAGATGGTGCAACTACAATTTTAGGTAAATTTTTTTTTAACCAATACATTATAAATAAATAATCTGTGCCACTAATTTAGTGACACAGATTTTAATTGTTTTAACTTTAAAATTACAAAGACGCTTTAACAGCTGCTGCTAATTTCATTGCAGCATCTTTTGAAGACATATTTGAATTGAAGTGTTGAGTTACAACATCAGTTATTGCACCAGACTGAGCTCCTTTTAGAGCCATTCCATGAGCATAACTAGGCATTAAACCACCAGCTTTACTAGCTGCATTCAAATCTGAATTTGATTTTTTTGCACAATCATCAAAATCATCCATTGAAACATCTAATCTTGCAGGTATTGACCCTTTATACATGTTAAAAACTTTTTGGAAGTTTTTACCCATGATCAAACTTGCTAGTAACTTTTGACCTTCTACTTTATCAGCACCTTTAACATTGTAGAAAACAAATGAATCTACATTATAGAGATATCCGTTATTAGATGGTGTTGGAGAGCAAATGTAATCTTTTCCTGATACTAAACCTTTTGCAGAAAATTCACCTTTTGCCCAGTCACCCATAATTTGGAAGGCTGCTTTGCCATCCATAACCATACCAGTTGCAACATTCCAGTCTCTTCCTGGAGATCCAGCATCTGTATATGATTTAAGTTTTCTCATTTGGTCAAATATCTTAACCATAGTAGAACCACTTAGTGCAGCTTGATCTAGATCTATAAACGCTTTTTTATAGAAATCATTTCCACCAATTCCTAAAGCAACAGCTTCAAAAACAGTAGCATCTTGCCAAGGTTGTCCACCATGAGCAAATGGAATTATACCAGCAGCTTGTAGTTTGTCAGCTGCAGCATTAAATTGTTTCCAAGTAGTAGGCATTTTAATTCCATTAGAATCTAAAACGCTTTTGTTAGCCCAAAACCAATCAATTCTATGAATGTTAACTGGTGCAGCACAATATTGCGTAAAATTATTACACTTCATGTGTTGTGCTACTTGTTTGCTTACTAAATTGTCCCAACCTTCAGCTTTTGCAACAGAGTCAATGTTGTAAGGTTTAATAACACCTTGATCATCATACTCTTGGATTGACGGTCCTTTAACTTGTGCTGCTGCAGGTGAATCACCAGCAACAATACGAGCTTTTAAAGTTTGCATAGCAGCATCTCCACCACCACCTGCAACAGGCATATCAGTCCAAACTCCACCTTTTGCAGCAAAGTCAGCTTTTAAAACACTCAATGCTTTTGCTTCTCCACCAGATGTCCACCAGTGAAGTACTTCAGCTTTAGGTCCAGCAAATGAAATATTTGGAACTAAAGAAATTGCAAATAATGCAATTAATACTTTTTTCATTTTCATATTTTTCCTTTTAGTTAATTTAAGTAAATTAAATATTTGAACAGAATTTGTACAAATAAAACCTTTAAATAGTAAGTGCTAATTAAACACACAACTTACAATTGTTTTGACACATTTTAATAATTGATATTGATTTAATTGTTAATATCTATTTATAAAAAAAACAAAAATCACTTTTCACGAGAATTTACTAATAATTACTTTTTCTACCCAATCTAGCAGCTCCTCTAACACCGCTAGCATCACCATATTTAGGTTTAAGAAAAACTCCTTCGTATTCTCTTCCAATAACATATTTTTTTACCAGATTTTGAACTTCAGGGAAAAAATCAATTGAGTTAGAAACACCTCCACCAAAAACAAATGCATCAGGATCCATTATATTTATAATGGTTGCTAATGACATTGCTAAATTAATTTTAAATTGATCAATAAATTTTTCAGCATCTATATCGTGTCTAGAGTTAAGTTGAAAAATGTCTTTAGTTTTTAAATTTGTTTTATGTTTTTTATTGTATTTTTTTGCTAAACCTATTCCTGAAATAAAACTTTCTATCTCAGAATCTCTAAGGCTCGATGTTTCAAGGTTTTCTTTTTTAGCAGCCATATATGGTAGTTGATTATGACCCCATTCTCCTGCGATACCATTTGGTCCAGATACGATTTGTTTATCTATAACAAGTCCTCCTCCAGCTCCTGATCCTAGAATAATACCATAAACAATTTTATAATTTTTTCCCGAACCATCAATTGCTTCTGATAATGCAAAACAATTACCATCATTTTCACAAAAAACCTCTCTTCCTAAAGCTTCATGTAAATCTTTTTGAAATGATTTTTTTTCAATCCATACACAATTGGGTGCATTTTTAACAAGACCACTTTGTGGTGAATGAACACCTGGATGACAAACACCCACTTGAAGAGTTTGTGTTGTTTTTTTTTCTAATTCTAAAGAGGTGTTTTTTATTAATTTGATAATTTCGTTATAATCTTTTGGGCAGTCTCTTCTTTCTCTAAAGTGTTCAGTTCCTTCTTTATCTAAAACTACACTTTCAATCTTTGTTGCCCCAACATCAAACCCTATCTGCATATAACTTAGCCTTTAATACCCATGTGAGTATATTTAACATTTAGATAATCTTTGATGGCCATTGACCCACCTTCTCTTCCGTATCCACTCTGCTTTATTCCACCAAATGGTGCCTCGGCAATTGCAACAGCTCCTGTATTAACAGCTACAGATCCTGTTTCTAATTTTTCTGATGCAAGATGCGCTGTTTCTAAAGAATTAGTACAAACATAACTACATAAACCAAGCTCATTATCATTGGCTCTTTCAATAACTTCATCAAAAGATTTAAATGACAACATCGGAACTAATGGTCCAAATGGTTCTTGTTTCATAATGGTATAATCATCTTTTACATCATCAAAAACTGTTGGCTCATAATAAAAACCTTTATTAAAGCCTGCTGGTCTTTTTCCACCTAATAAAACTTTAGCACCTTCTTGTTTAGTTTTTTCAACTAATTCCTCAACTTCATTTAATCTTTTTTGAGTTGTTAATGGACCTAATTGAGTGTCTGGATCCATTCCATTTCCAATTTTTAATTTTTTTGTTTTTTCTATAAATAAATTTATGAATTCTTCTTTTTTTGATTCATGAATGTAAAATCTATTAGGAGAAATACAAACTTGTCCATTATTTCTAAATTTTGCAGCAATAGCAATATCAGCTGCTTTTTTAACATTGGCATCATCAAAAACTATAAAAGGAGAATGACCACTTAATTCCATTGTAACTCTTTGAACTTTATCAGCAGCTTGTTTTAAAATTAATTTTCCAACTCTTAAAGATCCAGTAATTGAAATTTTTTTAACTATATCTGATTGAATTAATTGAGAGGCTATACTTGGAGGATCACCTGATAAAAGGTTAACAGCTCCTGGAGGAACACCGCATTCTCTGCAAATATCTACTAATTCCATCACTACGCCTGGCGTAATTGTATCTGGTTTAATAATCACTGAACAACCAGCTGCAAGTGCAGTTGATATTTTTCTAGCTGCTAAAATAAGTGGAAAATTCCAAGGTGATAAAGCAGCTACCACTCCAACTGGTTGGTAATAAACATGTACCCTTGTGTCTTCAAATCTACTTTCTATAGTTTGACCAAAAATTCTTTTTGTTTCTTCAGCATTCCATTCAAAAATATCAGCTGCTCCATTTGTTTCACCAACACCTTCTGCTAAAGGCTTTCCATTTTCTAAAGTCATCCATTTAGCTAGAACATCTTTTTTTTCTCTAAGTTTATCTGCTATACGTCTTAGGATATAAGATCTTTCCCATGGAGTTATTTTTCTCCAAATCTTTAATCCTTTTTCAGAGGATTTTAAAGCTCTATCAACATCTTCAGGTGTTGCTTTAGAAGCAGACCCTAGAACTTCTTCTGTTGCAGGATTGATAACTTCATAGGTTTCTTTGTTAGAAGAGGGCGACCAATTGCCATCAATAAATTGTCCAAATTTTTCGTACATAATTTGCTAAACCTTGAGTTGATTTTAATAAATATTTCCACAATTTTTTAACAAATATGTTTAAATCTTACAAATTAATAAAGGAGAAACTAATGAAAAAATATATTGTAATGGGCAATTATACAGCAAAAGCATTTCAAGGCTTTATGAAAGATCCCTCTCAAGATAGAACGGCAGCAGCAACTCAATTATCAAAAGCTGTTGGAGGTAAAATGGAATCTTTTGATATCGTTAGAGGGTCTTATGATTTTGTTGGAGTAATAACTGGCGACGTAGGTTTTGAGGCAACTGCTGCTGTTAAATTAGCCGTTGAGTCAACTGGAACAATAACAAACTTTACTATCCTCGAAAAAATGGACATTAATAAAGCTGCTGAACTTGCCGTTAAAGCTATGGCTAGCTACAAACCAGCTGGTTAATTATTTATGTTAACTTCTAGTTTTTATAAACTAGAAGTTAACTCGCTTCAAATAAAGTTGGAAACATTTTACCAGACAAGTCATCACCATTTTTATAACCATTGTTTTCCATAATAGCTCTTTCTTCTCTTGCCCAATTTCCTCTATAAATAATTTTAGAGTTTTCTTTTGCCATTCTTAGTGTGTATCTATGAACATCTTTTTTAGGTGTAACAGTATTTAATCCTCCATGGAGTGTTCTGATATCAAAATAAATACAATCACCAACTTCCAAATCCCATTGTAAAAATTCGTAATCATCTTTATTTTCTAATATGTTAGGAGTTAATTCATATTTTTTTCCATTAACAAATCCAGCCTTGCCATCAACTTCATGGCCATCATTAAATCTTGTTCTTAAAAATAATCTATTCCATAAATGAGATCCTTTAACCCAAGCTATACCATCTTCTTTTTTTACAGGCTCAAGTGGTATCCATAATACACACATGGATCCTTCAAAATCAAAATATGATATGTCATGATGAAAAGGTGGTGATGACTTTGACCCCGCTTCCCTAAAAAACCAATTATCCATTACTAAATTAACCTTTTGAGCTTCTAGAAGTTCTGCTGAAATTTTGGCTGTTGGTGAATTAAATACAAAATCTTTAAATTCTTCATGTAAATCCCAGGTCCAAAAATCCTCATAATATCCAGGAAGTTTTTGATCTTTCGTGTGATTTACAAATCTTGGGCTGGGGTTTTTTTTGGCTTGAGTAATTCCTTTTTTTAACTTTTCAATCCATGTGTTATCAAATTTACCTTTAATTAAGACTGCACCATCTTTTTTAAATAGATCCACCTCAACCTTGGTAATAATTTTGCTCATATATTATTATTATTATATAATACATCAATGATGAAAAAATATAAACATTCAGAAATAACCCCAGAGTTAATATACAATAAAAGAAGAAGATTTATTAAATCTATTGGACTTGGCTTTGGTTCTGTATCTTTAAGTAGTATACCATTTTTAAACAATGCTTACTCTCAAAATAAAGCTGAGCTAACTTCATATAAGGATATCACGACTTATAACAACTATTATGAGTTTGGGACCGGAAAAGGTGACCCTTTCAAAAATTCACAAGAATTTGTTACTAAACCATGGAGTGTTACTATTGAAGGTGAGGTAGATAATCCAATCACACTTTCAGCTGAAGAAATAATTTCTTTATTTCCTTCCGAAGAAAGAGTTTACAAACTTAGATGTGTTGAAGGTTGGTCTATGGTTATTCCTTGGATGGGATTTTCTTTAAGTAAATTACTTAATAAAGTGTCTATTAAAAATAGTGCAAAATTTGTTGAATTTGAAAGTATTTATGATCCTTTGCAAATGAAAGGTCAAAAGTATCCAGTATTAAACTGGCCCTATAGAGAAGGATTAAGAATTGATGAGGCTATGCATCCTATAACAACAGTTGTTACTGGTCTTTATGGAAAATCTTTACCTAACCAAAATGGTGCCCCATTAAGAATTTTTGTTCCTTGGAAGTATGGTTTTAAAAGTGCAAAAGCAATTGTTAAAATAAAATTAGTTGAAAATATGCCTACATCATCTTGGATGAGATCATCCCCAAGAGAATATGGGTTTTACTCAAATGTTAATCCTAAAGTTTCACATCCAAGATGGTCACAAGCAACAGAACGTGTCATAGGTGAAGGTATTTTGTCTCCCAGAATTGAAACAGAAATGTTTAATGGGTATGGTGATGAAGTTGCAAATTTATACTCAGGTATGGATTTAAAGAAAAACTTTTAAATACATAAAATTTTTTTTATAAAATATGCAGAAATATATAAAAATACCAATTTTCTTTATATCTTTACTGCCAATATTAATCATTTTTTATCAAATTATATTTAATCAGTTAGGTCCTGAACCTGTAAAAGAAATTACACATGTAACTGGTAATTGGACACTTCGTTTTATTATAATAACTCTCGCAATGACTCCTCTACAAAGATTTACTAAATCAAATTTTTGGATTAGCTATAGGAGAATGTTTGGCTTGTTCGTTTTTTTATGCTTCAGCACACATGATGACATATGTGGGAATAGATTACCGCTTTGATTGGTCTAGTATTAGTGATGATATTATTAAAAAAAAATTTATATTTGCTGGTTTTTTAGCTTGGCTTTTATTGGTGCCACTTGCTCTTACTTCATCTAAACACATGATAAGATTGCTAAGAGATAAATGGAAAAAAATACACAAACTTATTTATGTAATTTCTTTATTCGGAGTTATTCACTACTTATGGTTAGTCAAAATAGTTACTGTTGAACCCTTAATTTATCTAATAATTATAGTAATTTTACTTATGCTAAGAGTTAAAATGAAATTCAATTAATTGATTGAATTTTTTTCTGGAATACAAATCTCTGATCTTGTTAAAAATCTTCTTCCAGTTCCATTATCTAGTGAAAACATTCCACCCATGCCTTTAATACAATCAATAATTAAATCTGGTATTTTTCCATGCTTCATGTTGGGTTTCGCTTATATAAAAAGGAATACCCCCAATTTTACCAATCAAAACATCATCATCGCTTATAAGAAATTCTTTAACAGGATAACACATCGGGGCACTGCCATCACAACATCCACCAGATTGATGAAAAAGCAATTCTTTACCATGATCTTTTTTCAGATCTTCAATTAATTCTAACGCTAATGGTGTTGCTGAAACTTTCATAGTTATATGGCCTGTAGTTTAATACAGGCCATTATAATATATCTGTTAAAAGAAGCCTAATTTTTTCTCACTATATGACACGTGTAAGTTTTTCACCTGTCTATAATGATCAAGCATCATTTTATGTGTTTCTCTACCAATTCCAGATTGTTTGTAACCTCCAAAAGCAGCATGAGCTGGATAGGCATGGTAACAGTTAGTCCAAACTCTTCCTGCTTGGATCCCTCTTCCCATTCTATAAGCAATATTTCCATTTCTAGTCCAAACACCTGCTCCTAAACCATAAAGAGTATCATTTGCAATTTCTAATGCATGCGCTTCATCTTTAAATTTAGTAACAGAAACCACTGGACCAAAAATTTCTTCTTGGAAAACTCTCATAGAGTTATCACCTTCAAAAATAGTAGGTTGAATATAATTTCCTTTTTCCAAACCACTGTTTAAGTTAGCAACTTCACCTCCACATAGAACTTTAGCACCCTCTTTCTTACCTAAATCTAAATAAGATTTTATTTTCTCCATTTGCTCTAATGATACTTGAGCACCAATCATAGTTTCCATTTTTAAAGGGTTATCTTGTGTTACAGCTTTTGTTCTAGCGATAGCTCTTTCCATAAATTTATCATAGATAGATTCTCGAATCAAAGCTCTACTTGGACAAGTACAAACTTCTCCCTGATTAAGAGCAAACATTGTAAAACCCTCGAGACATTTATCAAAGAATTCATCATCTTGATCCATAACATCTTCAAAGAAAACATTTGGAGATTTTCCACCTAATTCTAAAGTTATTGGAATTAAGTTTTGAGCAGCATACTGCATGATCAAACGCCCAGTTGTTGTCTCACCTGTAAAAGCAATCTTTCTGATTCTTTTAGATGAAGCTAATGGCTTACCTGCTTCCAATCCAAAACCACTTACAACATTAAGAACTCCTGGAGGCAATAGATCTCCAATTAATTCCATTAATAGTAAGATTGATGCTGGTGTTTGTTCAGCTGGTTTTAAAACTACACAGTTTCCTGCAGCAAGTGCTGGTGCAAGTTTCCATGTTGCCATCAATAACGGGAAGTTCCAAGGTATAATTTGTGCAACTACACCAAGTGGCTCAGGAATATGATAAGAATACTCACTGTTACTTATCTCTGAAACAGAACCTTCTTCTGCTCTTATGGCTCCAGCAAAATATCTCCAATGATCAACAACTAACGGTAAATCAGCTGCCATACATTCTCTGATTGGTTTTCCATTATCTAGACATTCAGCAGTAGCTAAAAGCTCAAGGTTTTTTTCTATAACATCAGCTATTTTAAGTAGAATGTTGGATCTTTCAGTTATTGATGTAATTCCCCAAGTAGGAAAAGCAGCATGTGCAGCATCCAAAGCAGCTTCAACATCTTTTGCGTCTGACCTTGGAACAGAACATATAACCTCATTATTAATTGGACTTACGTTATCAAAATATTTTCCTGATTTTGGTTTAACGAATTTTCCACCTATAAAATTTCCATATTGTTCTTTAAATGGAAATTTGACTTTTAAATGTGACGTATCTAGTAATGGAGATCGTCCACTTTTTACTGTTTCTGTACTCATTTGTATCCTCTCTCTCTTATTGTTATTCCTTAGCTTATTTTTTTTTGATGGCTTACGTAACTTCTTTTTGGTCACACCTTTTTTCTTTTTAACTTTTTTAATGTTTTTAGGTGATCGTTTGACCAAGTTATTCTTAATTTTTTTTTTGACCTTACGTTTAGATTTTTTGGCTGTTTTTTTCTTTTTAGTAGCCATCTCTTAACTAAACAAAAATTAATCTTAATATCTACTAATTATATTATTAATTTTCTACTTAGGATTGAATACAACCCACATCTTGTGCTTAATTAAAATGTGTCTAATAATTTAACCATGAATGAAAATACAAAAAAAGAATTACAGTCTTCTACTTTTGAGAGATTACTTAAGCATTTAGATGAAAGAAAGATGTTCAAAATATACATATCATGAACCTTGCTAGTTTTTGCAGAAACTGTTTATCAAACGGTATCTAGTAGGAACAGAAAAAAAGGTATTGAAATTTCATACCTTCATGCACGTGCACATGCTCTATGGAATGCCTTATCCAGAGTGGAAGAAAAATATCAAAAATAATTATTTTTCCTTAAGTCTTGGGAAAAGTTCTAAAAATTGGAAGGTTTGAGATTTAGTATCTAACTATAGGTCGCTCAAATTCTATCCCAACAATCAGGGACATGCACCGGAAGATCCTGGTAGTCCCAACATAGACTGACCATTTGCTAGCACAGCACAAGCTCTGGATTGAATAGCAGAAGTACCAACTGTTTTTAAACTGATCGTTCTAACCACTTCTCCAAAACCTGGAATATGCTTTATCAGCAATCTCATTCACTGCCTCTGGAGTTATGTTACTACTGTAAGCCCTGTTCTACTAGTTGTAATAATAACATCTATTTTGGATTGATTAATCTACTTTTAAGGATTATAATGCAGTCTTCTTTGTTATCTTTGCAAATTTTTCTATCTATTAATTTATGTTTAGCCTCTTCTATTTTTTTTACTAGGATTGCACCCGACTTATCATTCTCCCAAGTTCTGGTGTCTGTAACTGTTAAAAGTGCTATGTTTACAATCATAAATTTAAATTAATTATTATGATTATATTATCATTTTTATTTCTTCTAACAGCAACTTTATATTCAAGTGTTGGATTTGGCTGTGGTTCTACCTATCTAGCTCTTTTATTAAACTGCGATGTTCCTTACTTAGTCTTTCCTGGAATGGCTAGTTTTTGTAATATTATTGTCGTTTCGGGAAATTGTATTAACTATATTAAAGCTGGCAAATATCAACCTAAGGAAACCTTTTTCATTCCTAATATCATCTGTTCCATTTGCATTCATAGGTGGATCATTATCAGTAGATAAAGAAGTTTTTGAAATTTTACTTTTTGTCGTCTTGACACTAGCATAAGCTCCTACTTCTGCTGAAATTTCAATCTTTTGATCAAAAAATTGAGCTTTATAAAAAGATACGAATAGCATTATCATTATTGATTGGTGCATCTATTGGATTTGTATTAGGTGTGGTTGGTATTGGTGGTGGGATACTTTTTAGTTGAATACTATTATTGGTCAAGGGTCTGATAGCGCTAAGAACATTGCAACAGCAGCATCTCTTTTTATGGTAATCAATTCTATGTCAGGACTTGCTGGTCAATTTACAAAAGCATCAACAAGAAATGGAATTTTTGTTATTATTGGCCCTTATTTCCCCTAGTTTTATTGGGAGGTCGAATGAGGAAACGATTGCAACCCTCAGAGGTTTCCTACAAGAATGTTGGCTTTAAAGTAACATTGGCACTTGCCACATTTGTCGCTATTCCGATGGGACTGAAGTTGTTTGCATAACAGAAACATTTAATTATTACAGAGGAAATATGAAAACATTTAGGAGAACTTTTGGACGAACCAGAGGAAAAGGAAACTATCCAAAAAAATTATTAATGTATTAAATAATCACATTTGATAAGTCTCCAATCTATCTAAAAAAGCTCATCATAGCCCTAAACTAGCAAGTCAAATTAAGAATGTAATCAAGATACCTAAAACATTAGTTAGTAATAGCGAGTCCTAAAGAATTAATAAAGAATATCAAATTTTATCTTGATAAAGTCTGAAGGAAAAAAAATTAAAGAAATTAAAATAATTAATCTATGGGTAAAAACGTACAATTAAAAAATGAATATAATCCCATCCATTATCATGAGGCACAATTGTCAGGAGTTGGCTATCTTATAATTCCGAAAAACATGTATTAAAATAAACTTGTTAAAAATAAAAAGTTTAAAAACTAATGGAACTATTGATTTTATTAATGGGGGAACACACTTTTTGAGTAAAGCATCTTATAATTTAAACCCTAAATTAGGGGGATCCATCGATTTTTCCAAATCATTGGATGCATACTGCATACCCATTTAACGTAGATGGTGAGAGAAGATCTTTTTCTTTTACGCTAAAAATATTATTTTAAGAAGTAATTTGCTAATCACTAACCTAAATAATTTTTTTAACTTCCGTTTTTTTACAAAATAAAGACCGACTAATACAGCACATAGTGAAACTAAAACTTTATTGGTGATTAATTCGCCTAAAAATATATAGCTTAAAATAATTCCAAAAATAGGTATTAAATAAGAGACTTGCGATTGAAATATTAACCCATTATTTTTTAAAATTCTAAACCTTAACAACCAAGCGATACCAGTTGAACCATTCCTAAATAAACAACAGATATTCTTGACACTATGAAGTGTAGTGCTCCAAGGTTTTTCTATAAAAACAACCAAGTGGTATTAAGATTAAAATTGCCCATATAAATATTGACCCTGTTACATTTTCATTTTTTTTCTCGCTAATTTTAAGAGTTAAAACTCCTCCAACAACGTAGCAAGTTGACCCAAATAAGATTAACAATGCAGAAAATAAAATTACTATTATTAATTAATAAATTATCTGAAAATAAATAAATAATTCCTGAAAAACCAATTAATATTCCAAAAGTTTTAACTAAATTAAACCTTTTCATTTTTAGTATAAAAGTGACCTAATATTGTTGAACTTAAAGGCGTTGTTGACATTAATATTGCAGCTAAATTACTTTGAACGGATTTTATACCGTAAGCAATCAAGAAAAAGGTAATACTAAATTTACAAATCCTATTATGGCAAACCAATACCAATCTTTAGAAAATGCTTCTATTTTAATTTTTTTATAAAAACATAATAATAATACTGGAATTGACCAAAAAAAACTCTCAAGAATGCAATTGTGATGGGTCCAAAAGATTCTGTTGCAATTTTAATATTAAAAAATGCCGGAGCCCATATTAAAGCTAATATCACTAATAGTGTAATCAATTAATTTTGGTTGTCTCATTCAACTATATCTTCAACTTTTCCATTGGTAATTTTTGAATATCTCTAAAGTTAACTTTAAAAACGCAGTTTGGATGTCCAGCAGCTGCAAACAGTTCATTAAACCTTTTTAAAGAATTGTCTATTATAATTTCAATCTTTTTTAAATGACCGATGGGTGAAACTCCACCAATTGTGTATCCAGTTTGGACTTTAACATCTTCTGGTGTTGCCATTGAGACGTCTTTTTTATATGTAATTTTTTTTAATTTATTTAATGAACATCTTTTATCTCCTGCTACTAAACACAATGTAAAACTATCTTCGTTTTAAATAGTAAACTTTTCACAATAGCACCGACATCACAACTTAAAGCCATGGCTGCATCTTGTGCTGTTCTTGCAGAATTTTCTAAAAATTACATCTAAGGATTGGTCAAAATCTTTAAGAAATTTTTCTGCTCTTTTAACAGGTTCTTTATCTAATAAGTCCATATTTCAACTAATAATTGATTGATAATTTATCAAATAATGTTGTAATTGATATGTGAAAATCGCATAGGTGATATTTAGTAATCAAACAATATTATTAAGAAAACATTTGTTATTAATTGAATGCAAAATTTAAAAAAAGGAAAAACAATGACTGCTAGTAATGTTTTAAAATTCATGAAGGAAAAAGAGGTTGAGTTTGTTGACTTGAGATTTACTGACCCTAGAGGAAAACTTCAACATTTAACAATGGATTGTACTATCGTTGATGAAGAAATGTTAAACGAGGGTGTGTTCTTTGATGGCTCATCTATTGCTGGTTGGAAGGCAATTAACGAATCTGATATGATTTTAATACCTGACACTACTAGACTTGTTATGGATCCCTTTACATCTCACAACACATTAATTCTTTTTGTGACATTTTAGATGCCGTTAAAAGATCTCCATATGAAAAGACCCTAGAGGAACTGCTAAAAAAGCAGAAGAATATTTAAAAAAATCTGGTGTAGGTGATAAAGCTTTTTTGGCCCTGAACCTGAATTTTTTGTTTTTGACGATGTTAGAATTAATAATGAACCCAACAACACTGGTTTTAAAATAGATAGTAAAGAAGGTCCTTATAATTCTGGAACAGAGTATGCAAATGGAAACATGGGTCATAGACCTCCGGTAAAAGGTGGATATTTTCCAGTGCCTCCAGTTGATAGTGAACAAGACATGCGAAGTGAATATTTAAAAAGTTTGAAAGAGGTAGGTATTAAAGTTGAAAAACATCACCACGAAGTAGCTCCAAGCCAACATGAACTTGGTATGTACTTTGGAACTCTTGTTGATCAAGCTGATAATGTTCAGTTATATAAATATGTAGTTCAAATGGTTACACATTCATTTGGAAAGACAGCAACTTTTATGCCAAAACCAATTGCAGGAGATAATGGTTCAGGCATGCATCTCATCAATCAATTTGGAAAGATGATAAGCCAGTTTTTTCTGGTGATGCTTATGCTGGGTTATCTGAAACAGCACTTCATTACATTGGTGGTATTTTAAAGCATGCAAAAGCAATTAATGCTTTTTCAAATGCAACAACAAACAGTTACAAAAGATTGATTCCAGGATTTGAAGCTCCTGTTCTGCTTGCTTACTCTGCAAGAAATAGACTGCTTCTTGTCGTATACCAATTTCATTAGTAAAATCGTGCAAGATGTGAAATAAGATTTCCAGACGCATCTGGAAATCCTTACTTAACTTTTGCTGCTATGCTTATGGCTGGTTTAGATGGAATTAAAAATAAAATACACCCAGGTGAATCTTTTGATAAAGACCTTTATGAATTACCTCCTGAAGAAGTTAAAGATATTCCAACTGTTTGCGGCTCATTAAGAGAGGCAATGGAAAGTTTAGATAAAGATAGAGAGTTTTTAACTGAAGGTGGTGTATTTACTGATGATCAAATTGATGCTTACATCGCATTAAAATTTGAAGAGATACATAGATTTGAACATGCACCTCATCCTGTAGAATTTGAGATGTATTACAGTAGCTAAGACTAATTACTGTCTAGTTGTTGCGATTGTATCTTTGTTAATTCCTTTTTTAACAACGTAATCCTGTGTGCCGTTAGCACCAGTGTTTACTTCTTTTCGAAGTGTCTTAAAGAAAGTTCTTTCTTTCAATGACTTTTCTAAGGATTTAACAAGATTTTTAAATTCGAATTTATTCATATTAATTTAATACACTAGATATGTGATATTTGCAATACTGATATGTGTTAAAGTAATATTAAACTTTAAATGATTCCGCCACACCCACAACGCTCAGATTCATTGGGGTTGTTGAATACAAATGATGAAGAAAATTCCTCTTTTTTATAGTCCATTTCAGTTCCCAATAGATACATAACAGCTGCAGCATCTACAAAAACCTTAACACCTTTGTCTTCAATTATTTCATCTGATGGATTAATTTCTTTTGCATACTCCATCACATAAGACATGCCTGCACAACCACCTGACTTAAAGCAACCTAACTCCAATTGAATTTAATTCAACTCCAGACAGAATTTCTTTAATACGGTTTGCAGCATTATCACTTAATTTAATTATAGCATTCATTATAAATTTAACTCCAATTTAGCGGCTTCTGACATCATTGATTTTTCCCAAGGTGGTTCAAAAACTAAATCTAGATCAACTTCTTCAATACCTTCTACTTGCATTGCACTATCTTTAACTTCTTGAGGTAAACTTTCTGCAACAGGACAGTTTGGTGAGTTAAGGTCATTATAATCTTAGCTTTAGACTCGTTTACTTTAACATCATAAATTAAACCTAACTCATAAATATTGACTGGTATCTCTGGGTCATAAATTTTTCTAATTTCAGCTATTACTTGTTCTCTTAAGTCCATAATTTAATCTAATTTTCAGTTTTAATTTCTTCTTGAGTATTGTCAATTGCAGAAATTAAAGTATGCCATGATAAAGTTGCACATTTTACTCTCATTGGATATTGTTTTACTCCAGATAAGCACATTAATTTGGTTTTTTCATCCTCTTTTAAATTTTCTGAATTTAATTTAGGATTTTCTTTAATCATGCCTAAGAAATCTTCCACAATTTCTTTAGCCTCATGTTCATTCTTTTCCTTTAATTAAGTCTGTCATAATTGATGCTGAAGCCATTGAGATAGCACAACCACTACCTTCAAAAGAAATATCTTCTACTATTCTTTGTCCATTAAGTTTTAAATAGACTGAACATTGTCACCACATAAAGGATTGTGTCCTCTTGCATCTTTATTAAAATTGTCAGTCTTACCAAGATTTCTGGATTTTTACCATGTTCTAGTATTATTTCTTGATATAATTCTTTTAAATTCATTATAAGTTAAATATTTTTTTACAGTTATTTATTCCATCGTTAAGTTTATCTAGATCATCTCTTGTATTATAATTTCCAACTGATGCTCGTGAGCTTGCAGGTATATTTAATTTATCATGCAAGATTTGACAACAATGATGACCTGCTCTTATTGCAATTCCATCTTCATCTAAAATAGTTGCAACATCATGTGGATGAATGCCTTCAATAGTAAAAGATAAAACTCCACCTTTATTTTTAGGGTTACCAATTAATCTAACTGAGTTATTCTTTTTTAATAGCTCTTGTCCATATTCAACTAAATCAGCCTCATGCTTCACCACATTGTCTATACCAATTCTTTCTAAAAATTTGATAGATTGGTCAAATGCAATAACTTGGGCAGTAGCCATAGTTCCCGCTTTCAAATTTATTAGGTAAATTACCATAAGAAATTCTATCTTTTTTAACCTCATCGATCATTCCACCACCACCTCGATATGGTGGCAATTCTTCTAACCATTTTTTTTTACCATACAAAACACCTAAACCAGTTGGACCATACATTTTGTGACAGGAAATTGCATAAAAGTCACAATCAAGATCTTGCATATCTAAATCTTAAATGAGGGGCTCCCTGACAACCATCAACTACAACTATTATTCCTTTTGAATGAGCAAGTTCTGCTATTTCTTTAATTGGTAAAATGGCACCAGTAACATTTGATAAATGTGTAATTGAAATTATCTTAGTCCTAGGAGTAATTCTTTTTTCAATTTCTTCTAATGTAACTTCACCATCATCATTAATTTCAGCAAAATTAATTTTTATATTTTTAGATTTTCTTAGAAAATGCCATGGAACATAATTAGAATGGTGTTCCAACTCAGTGATAGTACCTCATCACCTTCTTGTAAATAATTTTGACCTAATGTATTAGCAACTAGATTAAGTGCTTCTGTTGCACCTTTAGTAAAAACAATTTCATTTTTATCTTTGGCATTAATAAACCTTTGAACTGATGTTCTTGTGTTTTCATATAAATTGGTAGCAGCAACAGCTAGATAATGAACACTTCTCCCTACATTAGAAAATTCTTTAGTATAAAATTCATTAATCTATCTATCACAACCTTTGGTTTTTGAGAGGAATTTGCACTATCAAGATAAACTAAATCATTATTTTGAATTTTTTCGTCAAAAATAGGAAACTCTTTTTTTATCGTGTCTATATTCATTCTTTAAGTCCAATCGTGTTTTTTATTAAATTTTTAATTTCAGAATCTGTTATTTTTTCTATTACATCTAGTAAAAACCCATTAATTAAAAGTTCTCTTGATTGTTGATAATTCAACCCCCTGGACATTAAATAAAATATAAAGTCCTCATTTAGACTGCCTGATGCGGAACCATGTGAACATTTAACATCGTCTGCATAAATTTCTAATTCTGGTTTTGCATTAAATTCAGATGCTTCATTTAATAAAATTGCTTTACTTAATTGATATCCATCTGTTTTTTGTGCTTCTGAGTTAACAAATATTTTTCCCTGATATACAGCTTTAGAACTGTCATCTAGAACACTCTTAATTAATTGATAACTTTTAGTATTTTCTGTTAAGTGATTTATGGTCGTTCTAACTTCATGATGCCTATCATCAGAAAGTGAAAAGATACCATTTATAAATGCTGATGAATATTTACCTTTTAAATTGCAATTAATTTCATTCTTAAAAAATTGTGATCCTGATGATAAAATAAATGTTTCAGATACGCTATTGGTAGCTTGTTCAATATTATTAAAAGAATATTTCATATTTTTATTTTTTATTTTATCAATTTTATAATTTTTTAAAATTGCATCTTGCTTCAAGTCAAAATTATAAAAAATATTTAAAAAATTTTTTTCTGAGTTGTCATTAAATAAATCTATTATTCTTAGAGAGCTATTTTCCTCTAATTGAAAATCTAAGTTTAAATTTATGTTTTTGGACTTAATCTTATTATTAGTTATGTGATAAATTATTAAGGGTTTTACTAATCTATAATCTTTTTTTAACCAAGATTTTATAAGATTTATTGGTAAAGGCCTTATTTAAATCAATTAAAGAGTTAATATTATTTGACCTATTGTCAATTTCTGGTTCATCAATTATTTCAATCTTATCTTTTTTTTCATAGTCAAAATCAATTTTTTCAATCCTACCATTTATAAAGACAATCTTGTTATGTTCTAGTCCATCAATAAATACTGATGAGTCAATCTTATTTGATAATGAATAATCGTTATAAAAACTAAGATCACCAATATTTTTTTTAATTATTTGATTTAAATCAGAAAATTTCCAGTTTTCTTGTCTTCTGTTTGGAAAACCTGTTTTTATAAATTCATTCAAAGAGTTTTGTTTAAGTTCAATATCTCTTTTAGTAAAACTTGAAGTTTTCATAATATTATCAAAATCTGTTTGAAGTTGTTCTTTCATTAAATTAAAAACTTTCATATCCTTTTTTTTCTAATTCTAATGCTAATTCTGCTCCACCAGATTTGATAATTTTTCCATCCTTTAATACGTGCACAAAATCAGGTTTAATATAATCTAATAGTCTCTGGTAATGGGTAATTATTAGAAAAGAATTTTTCTTATCTCTTAAAGTATTCACTCCATCAGCAACAATTTTTAAAGCATCAATGTCTAATCCCGAGTCTGTTTCATCTAAAATTGATAACTTTGGTGCCAGCAATGACATTTGTAAAATTTCATTTTTCTTTTTTTCTCCACCAGAAAAACCAACATTTAATTGTCTATTTAATTTTTCTTCATCAAACCTAAGCTCTTTTGCTTTTTCTTTTACTAATTTTAAAAACTCAATAGCATCAAGCTCTTTTTCACCTCTTGCTTTTCTTACTGCATTTAATGAGGTTTTTAAAAATATATTCGTATTAACTCCAGGAATTTCCAAAGGATATTGAAAAGCTAAAAAAATTCCTTTGTGTGCTCTTTCTTCTGTTTCTAAATCAAATAAATTTTTATTTTCGAAAAGAACCTCTCCTGAAACTTCATATCCTTTTTTACCTGATAAAATATTTGATAACGTGCTTTTTCCAGATCCATTTGGACCCATTATAGCATGGACTTCTCCTGGGTTTATATTAAGAGAAAGCCCTTTTAAAATTTCTTTGTTATCTATCTTTGCGTTTAATTTATTTATCTTTAACATTAGCCAACACTTCCTTCCAAGCTAATACCAACTAGCTTTTGAGCTTCTACGGCAAATTCCATTGGTAGCTGTTGTAATACCTCTTTACAAAATCCATTCACTATTAATCCAACTGCCTCTTCTTGACTTAAACCTCTTTGCTGACAATAATGTAGTTGCTCTTCACTAATCTTTGAGGTAGTTGCCTCGTGAGCAATATTTGACTCTGAGTTTTTATTTTTGATATATGGAACTGTATGTGCTCCGCATTTATTACCCATTAATAAAGAATCGCATTGAGTAAAATTGTTAGAATTTGATGCTTTAGAGGAAATATCAACAAGGCCTCTGTAAGTCATATCTGAAAATCCTGCACTTATTCCTTTTGAAATAATTTTACTTTTAGTATTTTTACCTAAATGGATCATTTTTGTACCTGTATCAGCTTTTTGATGATTATTTGTAATTGCAATTGAATAGAACTCTCCAACAGAGTTATCTCCTTTTAAGATACAACTTGGATATTTCCAGGTAATAGCAGATCCTGTTTCTACTTGTGTCCATGAAATTTTAGAATTTTTACCTTTGCATAAACCTCGTTTAGTAACGAAATTATATATTCCACCTTTTCCATCTTTGTTTCCTGGATACCAATTTTGAACTGTCGAATATTTTATTTCAGCATCGTCTAGCGCTATCAACTCTACATTAGCAGCATGCAATTGATTTTCATCTCTCATAGGAGCTGTACAACCTTCTAAATAACTTACATAACTTCCTTTATCAGCAATTATCAAAGTTCTTTCAAACTGACCTGTGTTTGAAGCATTTATCCTAAAGTAAGTTGATAATTCCATTGGACATCTTACGCCTGCTGGTATGTAGGCAAATGAACCATCTGTAAAGACTGCAGAATTAAGAGTAGCAAAAAAGTGATCAGTTGTAGGAATTACAGAACCTAGATATTTTTTAACTATTTCTGGATGATTTCGAATGGCTTCTGATATAGGGCAGAAGATAATTCCTAGCTTAGATAATTCATCCTCTAAAGTTGTTGCAACTGAGACTGAGTCAAATACTGCATCAACTGCAATACCATTTAACCTTGCCTGCTCCTGGAGAGGGATACCAAGTTTTTTATATGTCTCTAAAAGCTTTGGATCTAATTCATCTAAACTTTTAGGTTTATCATCCATACTTTTTGGTGCTGAATAATAATATAAATCTTGATAATCAATTTTTGGATACTTAGGTTTTTGCCAATCAGGTTCTTTTAATTGCTTGAGTCTTTCAAATGCTTTTAATCTAAAATCAAGCATCCATTGTGGTTCTTTTTTAATATTCGAGATAAACTTAATTACTTCTTCATTTAAACCTTTAGGTGCTCTAGTGCTTTCAATATCAGTTGAAAAACCATATTTATAATCTTTTAATTTTTCTATTTGTTTTTCTCTTGCGTCCATTTTAATTTCTACTTTCTGAAGAATTGTTAATAAGGTCTTTTAAGTTTTTTTGTTCAAAAAAATTATTGATATGAATCTCGAGTTCATCCCACAAATTATGGGTAATGCACTTTGTTGTCTTGTTGTTACATCCTTTTTTAGACTTCTTCTTGCATTGAACAGTTTTAACTTCTTCATCTACAGCACTAAGTATATTTGCTAATTTAATTTCTTCTGGTTCTTTGTTTAAGATATAGCCACCGTTAGTTCCTCTAATGCTTTTCACAATATTATATTTTTTTAATTTAGAAAAAATTTGTTCTAAAAAATCTAAAGAAATTCCTTGTCTTAACGATATATCTCTTAAAGATACCGGATTAACACTATTAAACTTAGCGAGATCAGCTAATGCCATTACTGCATATCTACCTTTTGATGTTAATTTCATTTTACCCTTATTTATAAAGGCTTTTTATACAAACTTGACTAAATTAGTCAAGTATACAATGTATAAAAAAGATAACATATTGTCGCTTAGTTGTGATATGTGTATTTTTTTTTGAGAATAATAATCAATATCATTTATGGATAATAAAATAGTAGAAGTTTTTATACCTGGACCTGCCGGAAGAATGGAAGCCAAGTATTACAAAAGTGAAAAAATTACATCACCAATAGCATTAGTATTACAACCTCATCCTCAATATGGAGGAACAATGAACAATAAAGTTGTGGTTGATACATTTCATACTTTTATGGAAAATGGATTTTCTGTATGCAGAGTAAACTTTAGAGGCGTTGGGAAAAGTGATGGTGAATTTGATAATGGTCAAGGAGAACTGGCTGATGCAGCTGCAGCACTAGATTGGTTAGAACGTGAAAATTTTGACAATTCACAATGTTGGGTTTCAGGATTTTCTTTTGGATCGCTAATAGCAATGCAACTATTAATGAGAAGACCAGAGATAAATAGATTTATCGCAATATCACCACAACCAAACGTATATGACTTTTCATTTTTATCTCCATGCCCTACTTCAGGTTTAATGATTTATGGAAAAAAAGATGAGCTAGTTCCCTTGGAGCATATTACAGATCTAGATAAAAGATTAAGTGCCCAAAAAGGTATTAAAGTTGACTTTCAGAGCATAAATGATGCTAATCATTTTTTTACTAAAACAGAAGACGTATTAATAAAAAGCTTGGATAAGTATATCAAAAAAGAATCCGCTTTATTTTAATCTTAATAATTTTTAACTAAAACTCCACCTACGGAAGGTTTTTGTACATCTGTAGTGTTGGGATATGAAATTTCTTTTTTAAGTGCGGATCTAATTGCAAGATAAGCAAAAGCCTGAGAACTCGATGAAATCTCCATTAATTTTATAATCATCAATCATTTTTAAAAAAATATTTTTTGGTAATTTTTTTCTTATACTATCCATTAAAGATAAGTTTTTTCTTCCTCCACCACAAACTAATATTAGTAACTTTTCATTTGCTTTAATTTTGATTGATTTTAAAATTGATTGATAAATAATTATCGCTGTAAAATCTACTAATGTTGATAAGCCATCCTCATATGAAAGACCTTTCACAAAACTTAAATCAAAATCTTTTATATCAAATGAAAGTTTTTTTTGATTACTTATATTATCAAAATTATCTATCGCTTGATTTAAAATAACCTCACTTGTTTTTCCAATATATGAGGCTTTTCCATTTTCATCATATTTCATTTTTGTGTGTCTTCTGACCCATTCATCTAAGAGACAATTACCTGGACCTACATCATAACTTTTTAAGTCTTCATTATTTTTTGAAACAACAAGAGTAATATTTGCAATACCTCCTACGTTTAAAACACAAGCAGGTTTCTCAATTTGATTCTGGTTTACAAATAAGTTATGAAAGATTGGGGCTAATGGTGCTCCTTGACCCCCGTTAAGAATGTCATTTTCTCTAAAGTTATAAACTACTTCTTTTTTTAAAAGACTTGATAATAAATTACCGTCTCCAATTTGTTTTGATATTTTTTCCTGAGCATTATGAAAAATTGTTTGACCATGAAAACCAACTAAATTCACATCTATTTCATCATTCCTTAAAATTTCTTTACTAATTTTGGCATGAAATAATGTAATTTTTCTCTCAAGTTCATTAATTTGATAAGAATTAGTTGTTAAATCTTTTTTAGAATTTATTTTATCTCTTAAATTTAGCAAGTCTGAATAAATTACCTCATCATACTCAAAATATTTGTCAAATATAGGTTCATAGTTATTTTCACCGTCAGACCTAATAATTGATGCATCAACCCCGTCCATAGATGTGCCGCTCATTAACCCTAAAGAAGTATAAAATTTTTCCATTCTTATTTTTTAAGTAAATATTGTATATTCTAAATAGCATATTTATGAATAAATTTTTAAAAGAATTTAAAGATCGAGGTTTCTTTTACCAGTGTACTGGTGAAGAAAATCTGTCTCAACTATTAGATAAAGAAAAAATCAAAGCTTACATAGGTTTTGATTGTACGGCTGAAAGTCTTCATGTTGGTAGTTTGCTTCAAATTATGTGTCTTAGATTATTGCAAAAACATGGTCACCAACCAATAGTTTTATTGGGAGGTGGTACCACTAGAATAGGTGATCCATCTGGTAAAGATAAAACTAGAACAATTTTATCTGAAGAAGATATTGAAAAAAATATAAATAATATTGAAAAAATTCTAAAAAATTTTTTAGATAATAAAGATCCAAAAACAAAACCTATATTTGTTAATAATTATACTTGGCTTAAAAATTTAAATTATATTTCTTTTCTAAGAGATGTTGGAAAACATTTTACAATCAATAAAATGTTAAGTTTTGATAGTGTTAAAATTAGATTAGAAAGAGAACAGTCATTAAGCTATATGGAATTTAACTATATGATTTTGCAAGCTTATGATTTTTTAGAATTGAATAAAAAAGAAAACTGTATGCTTCAAATTGGTGGCTCAGATCAATGGGGTAATATTGTTAATGGAGTTGATCTTATAAAAAGATATTCAAACAATCATGTTTATGGATTAACAACACCTCTTATTACATTGGCATCAGGTGCAAAAATGGGCAAAACTGAATCTGGCGCTGTTTGGCTAGATAAAAAATTTCTTTCAGCATATGACTACTGGCAATTTTGGAGAAATGTTGATGATCGAGATGTATTGAAGTTTTTAAAAATTTTTACAGATATTAATGTTGACGAAATTGAAAAAATTAAAAATGATAATATTAATGCACTAAAAATTTTACTTGCAAATAAAGCTACATCTATGTTGCATGGTGAAAATGAAGCAAGTAAATGTCAAGAAACAGCAAAACAAACATTTTCTGAAAATTCATTGGGTGATAACCTACCAAAGATTCAAATTAACAAACAAATGTTAGACGATAAAATAAGTATTCTAGATTTAGTAATTTTATCTAAGTTAGAAAGCTCAAAAAGTGAAATTCGGAGATTAATCAAAGGAAATGGAATTAAAGTAAATAGTCAGGCTATTTCTGATGAAAAGTTTTTAATTACTGAAGATTTATTTAAAGACAGTTTAATTAAACTTTCTCTTGGTAAAAAAAAACATATTAAAGTTGAATTAATTTAGTTCTTTTTAATTTTTTCTAGTGTTCTTGTTATAAATCTAGGTGTCAAAGTTTTAATTGGATTAACTGTTGTAGATAAGTTCTTTGGTGGTCCTTTTATTTTAAAACTTACCCCAAAAACACCTTCACCCGTTTTATCACCTATCAATATTTTACCTAGTAATGGAATTGAAGCAATAGATCTATTTATAGTTGTTGCAGGAACCAATGTTCCTCTCAGGCTAACCAATTTCTTTGATTCAATATATCCATCCATTAATATTGAAATAGCAGGTCCAATTGCATACATTTCTTCTATCTTGGTAAAACCTTTTTGACTTGAATACCGCATTTCAAAATTAGTAAATCTTATTCCCTCACCAGTTAAAAGGTCTGCAATTCCCTGAAGTGATGCTAGGCTTAAAAGCTTAGCAAAAACAGGCACTTCTTTAACTTTAAAATTATCAATTATTAATAGAGTATTGGAAACACCATCTTTTTTAATAGAATTAAAATTTAGATAACCTTCCTCAAATCCTTTTATGAATTCGTATCTTTTAATCAAAGGTTTTGGGTGGTTTGAAAAAAATTTTGTAATAGTTTCTTTTTGCTTGTTAGTTTCAATGGATAAATTCATTTTTTTATTATTAGAAAAAGTAGACTCTAAGTTCAATTTATCTAATTTATTTTCTTTAAAGGAAAAATTTCCAAATAAATTTTTTGTATAATCATTTTTGTTTATAAAGGTTGTGTCTATTTTAATATCAAATTTAGAATTAAAATTTTCAAAAACCGTAGAACTTCCATCATCATTCATACTACTATTAATGAGCTGAGTTGCGTCAAAACTTTTGCCTCTTATAGAAAAATTTGATTTATTTCTCTTTAATTCTATTTTATTAATAAGATCATTTTTATTTCTATAATTAAGCTTAACATAATCTAAATCTTTAATCTTAAAGTTTTTACTTAAAAATAAATCTTTAATTAAAATTTGATTATTTTTTTCTGTTATAGAAATAGTTTGGAATATTAATTCTTTATTTTTTTTGTAAATACCTTTTAATAAAATATCTGAACTATCTCCTTTTTTCTTTTTATAATCTAAAAAATTTATTATTAATGGGTTTTTTTTAATATTAAGATTTGTATGAAATGCAATTTTTCCATCATCATTAACAATACTGTAAGATAATTGCTCAAGTTCACCTCCAATATGAATATCCCCCTCTCCCTTAATATCCAATATATCTTTTGTAAATTTAATTTTAATCTTATGGTCTTCAAGTTTAACTTGCTCAGTATAATTGGGTAAAAGAGTTTTTAAATTTAGGGGGTTTTTAACTATTTTAAAATTTTTCAAGTTTAAGTTTGTTTCAAATTTTAAATCATTCAATTTTAATTTTTTGTTTACGTTAAAAGAAAAAGTATTTATAAAATTGAAATCTATCTTTTCTGCCTCAATAGCGCTTAGTAAGTCACCAAGTATTGGTTTTAATTTATTTATATCGAAATTTTGTTGATCACTTATCGCTTCTCCTTCGATAAAAAATCGATTTTTCTTTTCTTCAACTTTAATTAAGGATGATTTTAACTTTATATCATTAATTTTTGTTTCTACTTTTCTTAATGTTAGTTGATTTTTACTTATATCAAATGAAAGGTTTAAATTTTCTATTTCTGCTTGGTTAAAAATATTAAATTTAGCTTTTTTAACAGTCCCATTTATTTGATAATCTTTTTTTATTTCCCCATCTAAATCAAATGTGAGATTTATATTTGCAGAAATTAATCCTGCTTTAGTAATGCTGTCTAAAATAAAAAGTTGTGGTGATCCTTTAACTTTTCTTGTTAATGAGATTAGATCTTTAATTTGAATTTCTTTTGTGGAAATTTTTAAATCATCGATAGAAAACTGATTATTTATAAAAGATTTTAATGATATATTGGTGGTAATATCACTTAAATCTAGACTTTTATCTTCCAGTAATATTTTGGGGTTTTTTGATGAAATATTAATACTGAAATTTAGTGGGTTTAATAAATAATTAACCTCATTTAATGAAAGATTAATGTTTTTATTAATTTTTGAAACATTCTTTTTTATTTCATTATTAAACTTTTCGGTCTTTATTCCATAATGGCTTAAGTAAATAACAATAGCTGCAACAGTTATTATTGATATTATAAGAATTTTAATTATTCTTTTCATTGCTTCACTTTATATAATGAACTTTCTAAAAAATCATCAATCTCACCATCTAAGATTTTATCTGGATTTGAGCTTTCAAAGTTAGTTCTGTTATCTTTTACCATTCTGTATGGATGAAGTACATAAGATCTAATTTGATGACCCCAACCAATTTCTGACTTAGTGGACTCGATCGTTTGGCTTTCTTTTTCTTTTTTCTTTAATTCAAAATCATATAGTCTTGCCTTCAGCATATTCATGCAGGTGTCTTTATTTTTATGCTGTGATCTTTCATTTTGACATTGAACAACAATTTTAGAGGGTAGGTGAGTAATTCTTACCGCACTGTCAGTAGTATTTACATGCTGTCCTCCCGCTCCACTTGATCTGTAGGTGTCAATTCGTAAATCTTTTTCATTTATCTCAATTTCAATATTTTCGTCTACTACTGGATAAATCCAAATACTAGCAAAACTAGTATGCCTTCTAGCTCCAGAGTCAAAAGGAGATATTCTAACCAATCTATGAATTCCGGACTCGGCTTTTAACCATCCGTAAACATAATCGCCCACAATTTTAATAGTTGATGATTTTATGCCAGCTTCATCTCCTTTATGTTCGCTAATTAATTCTGATTTAAAATTTTTAATATCTGACCATTTTAGATACATTCTTCTTAGCATTTCTGCCCAATCCTGGCTCTCTGTTCCACCAGCACCAGCATGAATTTCTATATAACAATCCAAACTGTCAGTTTCATTTGATAAAAAACATTTAGTTTCATTTTTTTTAGCTAATTTTTTGAGATTTTTTATGCTCACTAGAACTTCATTTACAACAGACTGATTTTTTTCTTCTAAAGCAAGTTCATTCAATTCATCTAGATCAATTATTGATTTAGATGAATTTTCATATGAATTTATTAATTCTTCATATAATTTTTTTTCTTTAATAACTTTTTGTGAATTTGATTTGTCTTGCCAGAAATTAGATTCTAGTATTTTTTGGTTATTATTTTGTAATTTTTTATGAATACTATGTGTTTCAAAGGTACTCCTTAACTCTTTGATTAATTTTCTCTATTTCAGATTTGTAATTTAAATATTCATTATCCATTAATAGAACCTTAATATATTATTATTTTTTAATCTATTATTAATATCTTGATTCAATAAACTTTCCACTTTTACATCTTTGTAGGCTTCAATGATTGTCCTTCTTGTTCCAATTTCAGCTTTTTTTCCTGTAACAGGATCAATAACTTTCATTAAAATATTTTTTGCAACTTTAAATGGTCTTGCATCTTCTTTCTTCACAGCTTTTTTAACAAAGCTTTTAAAAATTGGTAATGCTGTTTTTGCACCTGTTTCATATCTTCCAAGTGATTTTGGATTATCTGAGCCCACATAAACTCCTATTGTCAATTTTGAGGTAAAGCCAACAAACCAAGTATCTGTATTTCCATTCGTTGTTCCAGTTTTGCCAGCTAAGTCTAAATTTAAATCTTTTAAATTTTTTCCTGTTCCATTTTGAACAGTTCCCTCTAATATCGAAGTCATTTGATATGCCGTTTCTGGAGAAAATATTTGCTCAAACTTGTCTTCTATTTTTGGATAATTGTCACTTAAGTGAGATATTTGATCACAATTTATACATTCTCTCATTTCATTATTAAATATTGTATTACCTTCACTATCTTGAATTCTATCAATCATTATTGGTTTAACTAGTTTTCCTCCATTAATAAATGAAGAGTATGCAGATGTTAATTTTAACAAAGTTGTCTCAGCAGAACCTAATGAAATTGATAAAAGCTCACTAGGATTTTCATATATTCCAAGTTTTTTTGAAAAATTAACAATTTTTCTAATTCCAAGGTCTTGTGCAATTCTGACTGTCATCAAGTTTCTAGATTTTTCCAAACCCATTCTCAGTGTTGATGGTCCATAAAATTTTTTTCCGTAGTTTTCAGGTTTCCACATTTTTAAATCAGATCCTTGCTCTAAAACTAGTGGTGCATCTAAAATTAAAGTTGATGGGGTATATCCATTCTCAAGAGCTAATGCATAAATAAAAGGTTTGAAAGCAGAACCTGGCTGTCTTAGTGCCTGTGTTGCTCTATTAAATTCACTTTTTTTAAAACTAAATCCACCACTTAAAGCTAACACCCTTCCTGTAAAAGGGTCCATAACAACGATACCTCCATTAACTACTGGCAGCTGTCTTAAGGCAAATATATTTTTATCAATGTTTTCAACATAAATAACATCTCCAATATTTAATATTTCTTTAAAATCTTTTTTTATCCATGAGATATTTTCGTACTTAATAATTCCTTTTTTTTTATATTCAGTCTCAATTACTATTAAGAATTTATCAATTTTTTTAATTATTGCTAAGTCCCAGTTAATTGATTTTTCCAATCTAAATTTGCCAATTTCTTGATTCCATTTTTCTAATTTTTTAATATTAGTTAAGGGTCCACGCCACCCTTTTCTTTTATCGTATTCAATAAGACCTTGTCTCAATGAGTCTGTTGCAATTTTTTGTAAACCAATATTAATAGGCGTGCTTATATTTAATCCTTGTTTGTAAACTTTATCGAATCCTAATTTTTCAACTACATTTTTTCTAATATCCTCTACGTAGTAACTTGTATCTTCTGTAAAAATTTTCTTTCTTTTTTTTAATATAATTTTTTTTGACAAAAGCTCTTCTTGGTTTCCTTTATTTATATAATTATTTTCAAACAAATTGTTAATAACTAAATCTCTTCTAAATTTTGCAAGTTCAATATTTTTATAAGGATTATATCTGCTTGGTGCTTTTGGTAGAGCTGCTAACAGAGCTGCCTCTTCATAATTTAATTCACTAATTGATTTGTCAAAATATTCTAAGCTAGCTGATGCAACGCCATAAGTACCTTCACCAAGGTATATTTGATTTAAGTATAGTTCTAATATTCTTTCTTTTGAAAGAGCTCTTTCTATTCTAAAGGCAAGAATTGCCTCTTTAATTTTTCTATTTAAGCTTACTTCGTTTGTTAATAAAAAATTTTTTGCCACTTGTTGAGTTATGGTTGACGCTCCCTCTAATCTTCTTGATGCAACTACATTAGAGATGTTATTAATTATTGCTCTTAATACTCCTTTGGCATCTACACCAGGATGTGAATAGAAATTTTTATCTTCTGCGGATAAGAAAGCGTTAATCACTTTTTCTGATATTGATTTATAGGGTACAAATATTCGTTTTTCTGATGAAAAATCATTCACTAACTCGCCGTCACCTGAATAAACTTTACTAGAAACTGATGGTTTATAATTTTTAAGGAATTTATAATCGGGTAAATTGTTAGAAAAAGCCCACAAAACGGCTAATATAGAAAATGCAGACAACAAACCAACACTTAAAACTACTATAAATATATTTTTAATTATTCGATGCATTTTAGTTTAATATATATAAGAATTTGTTAAAGTTAAGGCATCAGAATTCAAACAAAATTTAAAATTATTTAAATATAAAATGGAACAATTAATCAAAAAAATATGGAAAAAAATTTATACATTGATGCTTCGCATCCAAATGAAACAAGAGTTGTACTCAAATCAGGTGAAAACATTGAAGATTACGAGTACGAAGGCTTAAAAAACAATTTAATCAAAAATAATATATACCTTGGTAAGGTAAGCCGTGTAGAGCCGTCTTTACAAGCTGCATTTATTGATTTTGGAAGAGATAGACATGGTTTTCTATCATTTAACGATATTCAATCAGACTATTATCAAATACCTCAGAGCGATATAGCAAAAATAAAAGAAGAAGAAGAGAGAGCTAGAGAAGAGCTATTAAAAGAAAGTGAACTAGAAGAACAAAAAAATATTATCGAGGGTAACCTTGATGTTAACGATCCAGTTGAAGTAAAACCTGAATCTGAATTAGAAGGTGATGATCAAATAACAGAAGAGGGTGATGCTTTAGTTGCAGATGGGGCTCAAATTGATAGAAACAAAGAACAACCTTCACCTGTATCATTTGGTAAAAGGCCTGAAGTAAGATTTAGATCTAAAAGATACAAGATTCAAGAGGTTATAAAACCTAACCAAGTGATTTTAATACAAGTATTAAAAGATGAAAGAGGACAAAAAGGTGCTGCGCTAAGTACTTTTATTTCTATAGCAGGTAAATATATTGTTCTAATGCCAAATACACCAAAAGGTGGTGGCATATCTCGTAAAATTTTTAACCCAGGAGAAAGAAAAAAAATTAGAACTATCTTAAACGATATAGTTATTCCCAAAGAAATGGGACTTATTGTAAGAACTGCAGGGTCAAACAAAACAAAAAATGATATAGATCATGACCTTCAAACTTTGATTAAAACTTGGAATGAAATTAAAGATAATGCATTAAATTCTATAGCTCCATCATTAATCCACCAAGAAAGTGATATTATAAAAAGAACTTTGAGAGATATGTATGATGAAGACACAAATAGTATCATCATTGAAGGTAATGAAGGTTACAAAAAAGCACAAAACTTTATGAAGTTAATGATGCCATCTCATGTAAAAAAAATAAAAAAATATAGAGAAAAAGTTCCTTTATTTTTCAAAGAGAATATTGAAGAAAAATTAAATCAAATTTATGACTCAGAGATAAAACTAAAATCAGGTGGTTACCTAGTTATAAATCCAACTGAAGCGCTAGTTTCAATTGATATAAACTCAGGAAGCTCTATTAAACAAAAAAATGTTGAAAGTACCGCTTTAGACACTAATCTTGAGGCAGCAGAAGAGATATCTCGACAAATAAAAATAAGAGACTTATCAGGTCTAATTATTATCGATTTTATTGATATGTTAAGTTTTGGCAACAGAAGATTGGTTGAGAGAAAACTTAAAGAGCAATGCAGAACTGATAGAGCAAGAATTCAAATAGGAAGAATTAGTACATTTGGACTTTTAGAAATGTCCAGACAAAGATTAAGGGAAAGTGCTGTAAAATGGAAAGTTACTCTTACCGACGAGTCTTTTGCTATGAAAATTCTTAAATTAGTTGAGGTTAAAGCTGTTTTAACAAAAGCAAAATTTGTAGAACTTAAGATTTGTGAAAAGATTTCAGATTTTATGAAAGAAAATTTTATTGAAGATTTAAAGTATTTTGAGGAAAAAAACTTGATTAAGATAGATATAATCGCAGATAACACTCTTATTATTCCCGAATATATAATTGATCTTCAAAACAAAACTAAAAAAACAATAGAAACAGTTCAGCATATAGAAAAGTTAAAAAATCTAGAAGAGCAAAAAAAGGAGGTTAAATCTTTTGAAAGTCCTATTAAAAAAAAAACTTATAAAAAAAAACCCTTTTTTAAAAAAAAAATTTTCAAAAAACCAGTAGCTTAGATAATTCCAGATTTTGGAGAAGATGCACTTCCATATATAGATTTTTCTATACGACCAGCTAAATAAGATTGTCTTCCTGCAATTACTCCATTTTTAAATGCTAAAGCCATTTGAAATGGTTTTTTAGCTTTAGCAATCGCAGTATTAGCCAACACACCATCGCATCCTAACTCCATAGCAATAGCTGCATCAGACGCTTGTCCTAACCCAGCATCGATTATCAAAGGGAGCTTTGTTTGGCTTCTTATAATTTTTATATTTGTTGTATTTTGAATTCCTAGTCCAGAGCCTATAGGTGCTGCTAGAGGCATAATTGCACAAGCTCCAACATTTTCTAATCTTTTAGCCATCAAAGGATCATCATTGCAGTAAACCATTACTCTAAATCCTTCTTTCGTTAAAACCTCTGTAGATTTCAATGTTTCAATCATATCTGGAAATAGATTTTTTTTATCTCCTAACACCTCAAGCTTTACCAGTTTCCATCCGCCAATTTCCCTTGCTAAACGCAAAGTTCTTAGAGCTTCTTCAGAATTAAAACAACCAGCAGTGTTTGGTAGATAGGTAATTTTCTTTGGATCAATATAATCCATTAATAAAGGTTTTTTTTTATCAGAAATATTTACCCTTCTCACTGCAACAGTAACTATTTCCGCTCCAGATAATTTAATAGCTTTTGCACATTCAGCCATACTTTTATATTTTCCAGTTCCAACTATTAATCTGGAATTAAATTTTTTCTTATTAACTATTAATTTATCATTAACCAATTTTATCCACCTCCAATAAAATGAACAATTTCTATCTTGTCATTTTTTTTTAGTTTTATCATTTTTAAATAATTTTTATCTATTATTTCTTGGTTTAATTCAATCGCTACTTTTTTAAGAGGAATTTTTAGTTCTTTTAAAAAAATTGAAAGGCGTAAATTTTCATTTATTGTTGAAAATTTACCATTTATCTTAATTTTTATTTTTTTTATTTTTTTCATAATGTATAAGAATATAATGAATAATAATATTATAATTATTAATGGTCCTAATCTTAATCTATTAGGTGAAAGAGAACAATCACAATATGGATCAATAACTTTTGAAAAATTAAAAGAAAACTGTTTAAGTAAAGCTAAAGATTTAAATATTAATTTAGAGTTTTCTCAGTCAAATATAGAGGGTGAAATAGTTACAACCATACAAGAGGCTAAAAATAAGTTTGATGGTATAATTATTAATGCTGCTGGTTTTACTCACACATCTGTTGCTATCAGGGATGCTTTAGATATTTATAAAAAACCAATCATTGAACTTCACATATCAAATATATATAAAAGAGAGGAATTTAGACACAAATCTTTAATCAGTGATATTGCTACAGGTGGAATTTTTGGTTTAGGTGATAATGGTTATATTTTAGCCATAATTTCAATGCAAAACATGCTACAGAAATGAAGATAGATAAAAATATTATCAAAGAATTAACTGACTACTTAAATGAGTTCAATTTAACTGAGATTGAATACACAGACAAGGATACTAAAATCAAAGTATCAAAATCAAACCCAACCAGCTCAAATCAAGCTGTAAGCGTTGCTGCCTCTACACCAGTCCTTGGTGCAGCTAAGTCTGCCGTTATATCTGGGACTGAAGTTAAGTCTCCTATTATTGGTACAGCTTATCTTGCGGCAGAACCTGGCGCTAAAAAATTTGCAGAAGTTGGTAAAAAAATTAAAAAAGGTGAAACAGTTATGATAGTTGAAGCAATGAAAACTATGAATCATGTTCCATCAACAGCTGATGGAATTATAAAAGAAATCTGTGTCGAAGATGGTCAGCCTGTTGAATATGGCCAAACTATTATCATCGTTGAGTAATGTTTAAAAAAATTCTAATTGCAAACCGTGGGGAAATCGCAGTGAGAGTTATAAGAGCATGCAAAGAATGGGGTATAGCGACTGTTGCTGTTCATTCTGATGTTGATAGAGACAGCATGCATGTAAGACTAGCCGATGAAAGTGTTTGCATTGGCTCTCACCAACCAGCAAATAGTTATTTAAATATTCCAGCTTTAATGTCGGCAATAGAACTAACAAAAGCAGAAGCTGTTCATCCAGGTTACGGTTTTTTATCTGAGAATTCAGCTTTTGCTAAAGTCCTAGAAGAAAATAATATTAAATTCATTGGTGCTTCTTCAAAACTTATAGAAATGATGGGAGATAAAATCCAAGCAAAAAGAATTGCAAAACAACATGGTCTTCCAGTCATTGAAGGTTCTGAGGGTGGTGTAACTGATATAAAACAAGCAAAAGAGCTATGCAAAAAGATTGGTTTTCCTGTTTTAATTAAAGCTTCTGGAGGTGGAGGTGGAAAAGGAATGAAGATTGTTAATAAGGAAGAGGAATTTGAAACATCTTTTTCAACAGCAAAATCTGAAGCTCAAAAATACTTTGGAAATGATGAGGTTTATATTGAAAAATTTTTTCAGAACCCAAGACATATTGAAGTGCAAGTTTTGTCAGGTAAAAATCGAACTGTTCACCTTCATGAAAGAGATTGCTCAGTTCAAAGAAGGCATCAAAAATTAATAGAAGAAACTCCTAGCCCAGTCTTAACTGATGAAATCAGAAAAGATCTTTTTGAAAGAACAGTAAACATGGTTAGCAAAATTGGTTATGAAGGTGCTGGAACTGTAGAGTTTATATATGAAGATGGTAAATTTTATTTTCTTGAAATGAATACTCGTGTTCAAGTAGAGCACCCAGTAACTGAAATGGTAACCGGAATAGATATTATTAAAGAGCAAATTTGGATAGCATATACTGGTGAAACAGCCTTAAAACAAAGTGACATTAATCCTAGAGGGCATGCAATAGAATGTAGAATTAATGCAGAAGATGCTAGTAAAAACTTCCAACCATCCCCTGGAACAATAGGTATGTGTCACCAGCCATCTGGTTTTAGAACTAGAGTTGATGGTGCAATTTTCCAAGGTTATAAAGTTACCCCATATTACGATAGCATGATTTGTAAAGTAATAACTCAGGGAAGAAATAGAACTGAAGCAATACAAAGAATGAATCGATCTTTAGATGAATTTGTCATTGAAGGAATAACTACAACAATACCTCTTCATAAAATTCTACTAAACCATAAAAAATTCATTGAGTCAGACTTTAATGTTGGCTGGCTAGATAACGAAAAAGTATTCTAATAACATCTTGTTAGCCAAATGTCATAAACTGCGTGATCAAAAGGGTTTACAGCAGGACTGGATGAAAAGGTCCATCCATTAATAATAAAAACTTCATTATTATCTTTATTCGTCATATCTTTAACTTGAATATAGGCAGTTATTTCTGGATTGTCGTCAAATTCTGAGTTTTTACATTTGAGACTTTTTATTAATAAACTTTTAAATTTAAGTTCTTTACCTATCTCTAACTTCAAAAGGTCAGTCTTTGAACTTACTTTATCTAAAACCTTAATTTCAACAAATCTTCCCTCATTAGCTATTAAGGGTAGTGGCTGGTTTATTAAAAAAAAATAAATTAAAAAAAATAAAAAATTAGCTTTTCCAGATTGTATATTTTTTTTTGATTGGATCATTGTTTTTATTTGGATGATAGGCATTCTCAGTACCTGTTTGATTAGATTGATGTGGTTTTTGCCAATCATACTTAATCAATTCGTGATTGTTTTCAATTCTATTATTAGTAAAGTGCATCCAAGAGTACCATTCAGTAGGTATTTTTGAAGCATCAATTTCATCATTATAAATAACCCATCTTTTTCCAGATTTACTTTCGTAATATTTATTGCCACTAGAATCTTTTCCAGCAATTTTTCCATAAAAAATAGTTTTTAATTTTGTACCTAATGTTTCCTGGTTCCACCAAATGAAAATTTTTTTTAAAAGTGTCAACATATTATTTAATTAATTCTTCAATCCTAAATTGTATTATTTAAATTAGACTAAAGTAAGGATTTGTATATAAATTAATTATCTTACGATTCAAAATAAAAAATTAATTAAAGGAAAAATGGCAAAATATTTAGTAGAAACTTATTATACTTGTAGCTTTAAAGTTAATCATTATCTAGATGATATTAATGAAACAGAGTTAGCAAACCTTGAAAAGCGCGATGATGGAAAATTTGAAGTTTTAGATGTTAAGCTTGATACCAGAAAAACAAAAAGTTTAGATCCAAATAATAAAGTAATTGAGCCTAAAAAATTAGATATTATTACTGAGCAAAGCCAACCAAAAATTGTTTCAAAAGAAAATAATACCGCTTTTGTTAAACAAATTAACGAAGGTGTGGGTAAAAGATTTAGTATGCCTGATAGAAGAAAGGGTTATATCCAAAAAGCGACGATTGGTGATCATAAAGTTTATCTCCACACCGGAGAATACGAAGATGGTAAAATTGGTGAAATTTTCATAGACACAAGTAAAGAAGGTGAGCTGGTAAAAGCTTTGATGAATAATTTTGCAATAGCAATATCACTTGGTCTTCAATATGGTGTTCCTTTAGATGAGTTTATTAGTGCTTATGTTGATACTAAATTTGAACCATCTGGAAAAGTTCACGGTAATGACAGAATAATGAGTGCCTCTTCAATACTTGATTATATTTTTAGAGAATTAGCAATTTCATATCAAAATAGAGAAGATCTAGCACACACTCCATCTATTGGTGGATCAGATAGATCTTTACCAGAAGAAGAAAATACTGAGGATCAAAATCAATTACTTAAAATTATAAAAGATGTTACAAGCAAGGGTTTTGTTAGAAATAATTATAAAAAAAATCTTGTTGATTTATCTGACGTTAAGATAAACTTAAAAGGTAAAAAATAATATTATTTTTTCAGCTTTAAAGCTAACCCAAGTTCTTTAAGTTGCTCTTCATTTACCTCTGATGGAGCATTCATCATTAAGTCCTGGGCATTTTGATTCATTGGGAACATTGTAACTTCTCTAATATTCTTTTCATTTGCTAATAGCATTACAATTCTATCTAGGCCAGGCGCTATACCACCATGAGGTGGAGCTCCATAACTTAAAGCATTAATCATCCCACTAAATTTTTCATCAACTTGTTCTTTTTGATATCCAGCAATCGAAAATAACTTATACATCAATTCAGGTACATGATTTCTAATTGCGCCAGAAGATAGTTCTATTCCATTACAAACAATATCATATTGATAGGCTTTAATATTAAGCGGGTTATCAAGATCAATATCTTTTATATCACCTTGAGGCATTGAAAATGGATTGTGACTAAATTCAATTTTATTGGTAACTTCATTTTTTTCAAACATTGGATAATCAACAATCCAACAAAATGCAAAAATATTATCATTAATTAATTCTAAATCCTGAGCAATTTTATCTCTTGCTAGAGAAGTTATTTTTTCAACTTCATTTATTTTTCCACAGGCAAAAAATATACTATCCCCTATTTCAGCTCTAGTGATTTTCATAATTTCTTCTAAGGCTTCTTTAGAGAAAAATTTTCCTACAGGTCCTTTTGCTGAAAGATTTTCTTCTTTTTCAATTGTAAAATAAGCAAGACCAGACGCCCCCTGGTCTTTTGCCCACTTGTCAATATTATCAAAAAAACTTCTAGGTTTATCTTTTGTATTTTTTGTAACTATACATCTTACTTTAGAGCCAGATTTTACAAGCTTTTTAAATATCTCAAAAGTAACATCATCACGGGTAAAAATGTTTGTTAAATCAAAAATAATTAATGGGTTTCTTAAATCTGGTTTATCCGATCCATACTTAAGCATAGATTCCTCATAAGGTATTCTTGGAAATTTTTCATAAATTAATTTTTTTGAAGAAAAATTCTTAAAAACATTAACTATTAATTTTTCAACAACTTGAAAAATGTCTTCTTGTTCAACAAAAGACATTTCTAAATCGAGCTGATAAAATTCACCTGGACTTCTATCTGCTCTTGCATCTTCATCTCTAAAGCATGGGGCTATTTGAAAATATTTATCAAAACCAGAAACCATTATAAGTTGTTTAAATTGTTGAGGTGCTTGTGGCAGTGCATAAAACTTTCCAGGATTTAGTCTGCTTGGTACCAAAAAATCTCTTGCACCCTCAGGACTGGAAGATGTTAATATTGGTGTTTGAAACTCCAAGAAACCAAGTTTAGACATCTCACTTCTAATAAAAGAAATAACTTTTGACCTTAAGATAATATTATCATGAATCTTTTTTCTTCTTAAATCTAAGAACCTGTATTTAAGTCTAATTTCTTCAGCATATTCTTGATCACTAAAAACTGGCATTGGTAATTCTTTGCAAGTACCAAGTACTTCAAATGAATCTATATTAATTTCTATCTCTCCAGTTTGGAGATCAGTGTTAATGGTCTCTTTTGTTCTCTCAACAACCTTACCATTTATTTTAATTACGCTTTCTAATTGAATTTTTTCTAATGATTTAAAATTCTCGTTACTCTTATCTATGATGCACTGAGTCAACCCATAATTGTCTCTTAAATCTATAAACAATAAATTTCCGTGATCTCTTTTTTTGTTTATCCAACCTGACAAAACAACATCATTACCACTGTTATCTTTTGTTAACTCACTACATGTATGTGTTCTGTATTTATTCACTTATTCCTCAAGAGCTTCATTAATAATTTTAAAGTCGATTGATTTCTTTTTTTTTAAACTAATCTTGTCAATTTTATATATGAATTCAAATATTTTGCCATACGATCTCTCAATTCTTTTAATAATAAAGTCAATCAGCTTTTTATCTAGAGTAATTTGTCTATCTGATAAATTTTTTAATATCAGTGCAAACATTAACTCATCATCAGGGTTTTGAATATTTGCAGAAAGACAGTTCTTAGTTCTAGATCGAAGATCTTCTAGTTGAAAATTGATCTCAGATATTGGTTTCGTTGATGTGATTATCAAAAACTTGTTATCTTGATCTATTATATTAAAGAGTGAGTAAATCAGCTTTTCATTTATATTTAAATTTAAATCCTCTAAAACTATATTTTGGTAAGGTTTAATAGATTTAAGGTTTTCATCATCTAATGAATTAACATCAATCCTAATGCCGTTAAATTTTTTCAAAAAAATATTTACTAAATGGGTTTTTCCTGAAAATTTTTCACCATTAATGTTTAAAAAATTTTTTTCCCATTTTGGCCATTTGTTGATCATTTCAAAAGCGTAAAAATTACTTTTCCCAACATAAAAGTCATCGTCTTTAAAGTTTTGTTCATAATCGAAATCTAATAATAATTGGTTTAAACTTTTCATTTTATAGTCCAAATATTATTTTTCATTTCTAATTCAAGATTATTTTTTTTCATATCATTTAAAAATATATTAGGTGTGCTATTATAAATAATTTTATACTGAATACTCTTACTATTAAAATTCAAAATGTTAAAACCAGCCACTAGATCCATACTATCAAATGCTTTTTCCAACTCTATAATTTTTTTAGTTTTTTTTGAATTAATAGATATTGTTATAGGAAGTTTTATTGATGTATTAATTTCATTATTTTTTTTCCATTGATCTTCATAAATTTGTTTCAAACTTTTAACAATATTAGAAAAGTCATTATTATTTAAAATATCTACTTTGGAATAGTTTTTGTTTTCAAGTTTAAGACTGTTATTTAAGTTAATTTTTGAAAGTGTTCTTATGTTGCTGCCATCTTTATTTATTATTAGTATTATACTATCAGTAATATCATATTTATTAATTAAATTTGAAAAGTCATAAGTTTCAATATCTTTTGACATTTTTTGTAACTCTATCAAATTTTCGATATCCTCACTTGGTAACAAATAATCTAATAAATCATAAGAATTTTTTTGATCATTCCATTTGTCATAAAAAATATTATCATTAAATAGATAAATACTATTATCTTTAGTTTCTATAATGACAGGAAATAATAAAACTTTATTTCTTTGTGGTATTGATGGAAAAATATTTTTATCTTCTAAAAATTTAAAAATTTTCTTTTTATTAAATGTTGTTTCTAAATTTGCAAAATACTCATAATTTATAAATTTTTCATCACTAATAGTAAAAGAATCGATCATGCCCTTAAGTACTTTGATTGGAACATTTTTAACCTTTTTTCTATCACCAGAGGTTGTAATCATTGAAATCAAATTAGAAAAAGAAATTTGAAATCCTTTATCAATTACACTATTTTTTTTAAAATTTAGCTCAAATGGAGAAGATATTTCAATGTCAGATACTTTAAACGCATTTGCATTCGAATAAGTTGTGGAAAAAAATACTATTAATAGAGAGAATAAAATAAAATAAATATATACATTCAGTGATTTATAAAATTTATTAATTATTTGCATATATTATACTAATGAAAAAAGAAAAATTTACCTATGAAAAAAGTGGTGTAAACATAAATGCTGCTGATAATTTTGTTAAATTTATATCGTCAATATCATCAAGTAATAAGGGCAAAAAAAAGTTTAATAATATTGGTGGCTTTGGCTCTATAACTAATATTCCAAAAAACCTGAAAAATCCTAAAATTGTAGCTTGCACAGATGGCGTTGGCACAAAAATAGAGATAGCGAATTTACTTAACAAATATGACACTATTGGTATTGATTTAGTTGCTATGAGTGTAAACGATCTAATTGTTCAAGGAGCAAGACCACTTTTATTCTTAGATTATATTTCTATTAATAAAATTGATTTAAATAAATTAAAATTGATCCTCAAAGGAATAGTAAGGGGCTGTAAAATTTCAAACTGCGAATTAGTTGGTGGTGAAACAGCAGAAATGCCTGGTACTTATGAAAAAGGTAAATTTGATATAGCAGGTTTTGCCGTAGGTTTGGTTGATGAAAAGAAAATCCTAACAAAAAAAAAAATAAAAAAAAATGACTTAGTGTTGGCCATACCATCTAGTGGCGTTCACTCAAATGGTTATTCTTTAGTTAGACATGTTCTTAAAAATAAGAAAATTAATTTGAAAAATAATTCATTTTTAAAAAAGGAATTACTAAGACCTACAAAAATTTATGTCCAAGAAGTTTTAAATTTAATTGATAGCAATCTTTTAAGTGGGTGTGCAAATATTACAGGTGGTGGATTAGCAGATAATATTAAGAGAGTTATTCCAGATAAATTGGTTGCTGATATAGATCTAAATAAAATTAAAACCAAAAAAATTTTTAAATGGTTGAAACAAAATAACATTGATGACAAGGAAATGTTAAAAACATTCAATTGTGGAGTTGGTTTTTGTTTAATAGTTAACCCTAAAAACTTAAATAAAATTACTAAATTTTTTACAAAAGAATTTAAACCCTATGTTATTGGAAAAGTAACCACAGGAAAAAATAAAGTTAAGCTTAATGGTAAAATTGACTGGTCTTAAAAAGATTAAAACAGCAGTTTTTATATCAGGAACTGGAAGTAATTTAAAAAATTTAATAAAATTTTCTAAAACAAAAAATTCACCTATATCTATAAATTTAATTTTTTCGAACACTTCGAAAGCCAAAGGCTTAAAATTTTCAAATCAATTTAATATCAAAAGATACGTATCGAGCTTTAAAGACTTTAAAGTAGCTGAAGCAAAGATATTAAATTTACTAAACAAAGAAAATATTAAATTTATTTGCCTTGCTGGTTTTATGAGAATTTTATCTAAAAATTTTATTAAAAAATTTAATGGAAAAATAGTTAATATACATCCCTCTTTACTACCAAAATACAAAGGACTTGATACTCATGTTAAAGCTATACAAAATAAAGATAAGGTAGCTGGTTGTACTGTTCATTTTGTAACAGCAAAACTTGATTCTGGAAAAATTATTCTACAAAAGGAGGTTAAAATTTCAAAAAAGGACACCTATAACTCTTTGGCTAAAAAAGTTCTAAAACAAGAGCATAAGCTCTACCCATTGGCTATAAAAAAGATATTCAATTAATCTTTAAAAAAAAAATCTATCTCAATTTTGGCATTTTCAACACTATCAGAACCATGTACAGAATTTTTATCAATAGAAATTCCATATTTTTTTCTTATAGTTCCTTCTGCGGCATCCTCTGGTTTAGTCGCACCCATTAATTCTCTGCTTCCCAAAACTGCGTTTTCTTTCTCCAGCACCATCACTACTATCGGTCCTGAAGACAAATAAGCACATAAATCATTATAAAAAGGTTTTGTTTCATGAACTTTATAAAATTGCTCTGCTTCAGCTTTAGCTATCTGAATTTTTTTTTCTTTAACAATTTTGAAACCTTTATCTATAAACATTTCTTTGATTTCATTGTCTAAATTTCTTTCAACTGCATCTGGTTTAATGATTGATAGTGTTTGTTCTGTATTACTCATAATTATCCTCTATTAGTTGGTTCAATAATCTTACTCCATAGCTAGTCGCTCCACCTGAATTTAAAGCACCACCATATTTTGAAAATGCCATACCAGCTATATCTAAGTGGGCCCAAGGCGTTTTGTTTAAAATAAATCTTTGTAAGAACTGTGCTGCGGTTGTAGATCCTGCACCACCTACATAATTAATATTTTGCATATCTGCATTTTTTGAATTTATAAGTTTGTCAAAATTTTTATGTAATGGCATTCTCCACAATTTTTCTTCCACCTTATCGCCTGCTTCTAACAATTGTTTTGACAATCTATCATCGTTTGAAAATAGGCCCGCATATTCAGAGCCTAATGAAACTATAATAGCACCAGTTAAAGTTGCTAAATCAACCATAAACTTTGGTTTAAATTTTTTTTCAGTAAAGGTTAAAGCATCAGCCAAAACTAATCTGCCTTCAGCATCTGTATTTAATATTTCAATTGTTTTTCCACTGTAAGATTTTACTATATCACCAGGTCTTTGAGCATTTCCACTTACCATATTTTCAACAAGTCCCACAACACCAACAGCATTTATTTTTGCTTTTCTTAATGCTAAATTTTTCATTAAACCTACTACGGTAGCAGAGCCTGCCATATCATAAGTCATATCTTCCATAAATTTTGCTGGTTTTAACGAGTAACCACCGGTGTCAAAACAAACTCCTTTTCCAACAAAAGCTAGAGGGCTAGAGTTATTTTTTGCTCCATTCCATTCCATTGTTACTAGGTATGATCCTCGAATACTTCCTTGTCCTACACCCAATAAAGCGTTCATTCCTAAGTTTTTTTAATTTTTTTTCATCATATATTTTGATTTTTAATCCAAATTTTTTAAGTGTATTTATTCTTTTTGCATATTCATCTGGGTGCAAGATGTTTCCTGGCTCCGATACAAGATCTCTTGCAAAAAAACTTCCTTCCTCTAGGGCTTTAAATCTTAAATGATCTCGAGTAGGTATTTTATTCTTTTTTCCTATAACATTTAAAGAAACAATCTTTTTATTTTTTTTGATTTATAAATACTAAATTCATATGATTTTAATTTCAATCCATGTAAAAAATAACCTACAAAATTTTTTATTTTATTATCGATCGTATCTGAATTTATAAAGTATTCTTTTTTCTTATCATAATTAATATAACTATTAAATTCAGCTCCCAAATTTTCTATATCTGATATTTTTATATCTTTTCTTATCGATACTAAAAATACTGTTTTTTTAGAACTGACTTCGAAAAAAAGTAAGTCTTTTTTTAAATCGCTGGTTTTTAACAAATCTGATATGTAAGAAAATTCAGATATTTGATATAATTTTTTTCAACTCACTTATGTTAAAATTTTCATCAACAAATAAAATGAGATTAGTTGAGTGACCTACTTGCAAATTTATTTGAATAATTAATTTTAATAGACATAATTTTAATACACTCAAATGCGTTTGAGTGCTATATATGAGTCAATTTAACATATTTCAATGAAAAAGATTGTTTACAACAAACTAACTAAAGATTGCATAAATTTTTTCTAATTAACTGTATTTACTATTACTGTAATTATCTGGGTATTGCAGGCAGTTAATTATCTAGATTTAGTAACAGAAGATGGGCACGGTTTTCAAGTGTATTTTATGTACACTCTACTTAGTTTCCCAAAAATTATTGGTAGAATTTTCCCCTTTGCTATATTTTTAACCTTTTCCTATATATTGCTTAAATACGAAAATAAAAATGAGCTTGTAATATTCTGGACTTTTGGAATTAGAAAAATTAATTTTGTAAATTTTTTTATACGGTTTTCATTTTTTTTTGTGATTATTAACTTATTGTTAAATGCCATAATAACACCCTTTTCTCAAGATAAAGCAAGATCCTATATACGGACTTCAGACTTAGATTTTTTTGAAAGCATACTTAAACCTAAAAAATTTATAGATGTTATTGGGAATTTAACAATTTATTTTAATAAAAAAAATAACAATGGTGAATTAATAGATATATTCTTGAATGATAAAACAGATTTCAATAACTCACAAACTACTTATGCAAAAACTGGAATCTTAAAGATCAAAAATAATACAAAAATATTGACATTATACGATGGTAAATCAATTAATAATGTAAACGGAAAAATATCTGAATTTAAATTCTCAAAAACTGATTATAATATTTCAAAATTTGGCTCAAAAACAATTACACACCAAAAAACTCAGGAAAATTCAACAAAAGAATTAATAAAGTGCTTATTATTAAGTAACGATGCAAAAACAAAAAAAAATAATATAATAAAAAACTGTAGATTGGAAAATTTAGAGAATATATATCAAGAATTATATTCTAGATTAATAAAACCACTTTATATAACTTTTCTAATATCAATTTCACTTTTAATTATATTGAAATCTAAAAGTGATCATTCATTCAACATTAACAAGTTTAAAATTTATTTATTTGCCTTCTTTTTTATTATTTTTTTAGAATCATCAACCAAACTAATAACTACAAATTTAATTCAAAATTTATTTTTTTCAATTTTGCCATTAATTTTTACATTAATTATTTATATTTATTTTTTAATAAAATTGAAAGATAGCAGAAAATGAAAACATATATCAAGTTTCTAATTAATCTTTTTAATATGTCCTTTTTAAAAATTTTTATTGTTTTCTTTATTATTATTTTTATTACAAACATCTTAGAGCAAATTGAGTTTTTTAAGACTTTAAAATTAAGTTTTCATTATATTGTTTTTTTGTTTTTCTTAAATACTCCTTCAATTTTATTTGAGATACTTCCTTTTATTTTTTTTATTGAGTACTCAAATATTTTTTATTCAACTTATAGATAAAAATGAATTAGAGATCTTTAAGTACGCAGGTCTAAATAATATTAAAATTATAAAAATTTTAGGAATATATTCAATGATTCTTGGAATAATTTTTATTACACTTTTTTATAAAGGTTCCGCTATTTTAAAGAATTCCTACCTATTAATAAAAATAACTATACTGATGACAACAAGTACTTGGCAGTTATCACTAAAAATGGTCTTTGGATTAAGGATGAATTCAATAACAACATTAATATAATTAATGCTAATAAGGTTGATAACGAATTTTTACTGGATGTTTCTATAACTAGCTTCAACAAAGATTTTAGTCTTATTGAAATAATACAAAGTAAAAAAATTGATATTACATCAAGAAAATGGAAAATATCCAACCCAACACTCTTGAAAGAAAATTCTCAAATTATTTTAGATGAAATGACAATGGATTCAAATTTTGACATACAAAAAATAAATAGCTTATTTTCAAACCTTTCTTCTCTTGGTATAATCGACTTAATTACTCTAAGAAAAAGCTATATATCTTTGAATTATTCTGTGACAGATATAAATTCTCATTTGTTAAAAATTATCTCTTACCCTATTTACTTAACTTTGATTACAATTTTTTCTGCTATCATCATGTTTAACATTGTTATCAAAAAAATACTTTTTTCTAAGATTACAACTGGAATTTTTTTATCTGTAATTATTTACTATATAAATAATTTTTTAAGTGTATTAGGTACAAATGAAAGAATTCCTATAATTCTTTCAGTTTTTTTACCTTTAATTATATTATCAATAATAAATATCATCTCTATAATAAGATTAAATGAAAAATAAATTTATAGCTTTTCTTTTTATATTGTTATTTACCTTTATTAATCTTAACAGGGTTTATTCAGAAGAATTTATCTTTGAAGTTACTGATTTAGAAATTACTCAAAACGGTAATTTAATTAAAGGTATTAATGGCGGGTCAGTAACCGCAGATAATGGCATATTAATAACCGCTGAGAACTTTGAATATAATAAATTGACTTCGCTTTTGAAAGCTAACGGAAACGTATGATCTTAGTTGATCAAAATGAAAATATTACAAATTGAGTCAGATGAAGTTCACCATCTGAAAAATAAAGAAATTATTTACACGTTAGGCAAAAGCAAAGCAAATAATGGATTAAAGTTTGAAATAGATGCAGATGAGTATTTTCTCGATACAATAAATTAACATTACTTTTAGAGGCCAAAGGAAATGTTATGATTAATGATATAGAGAAAAAAAACAAAAATTAAATCTAATGAAGTCTTCTTCTTAACCAAACACAGGAAAATTCTTAGACAAAAAGGAAAAACAGAGGCTTTTGTCAATGAAAAATATACAGTTAAATCAAGTGACTTGGTTTTCTTAAGAAATGATATGCTTCTTTCATCACTAAAAGAAACCACAATAGAAGCGATTCATATAATTTTTATAAACTTGATGAGTTTAAATATTTAATTAATGAAGAAATTTTAAAAGGTACAAAAATAGAAGCTACAACAATTACTAATAGCATTAAAAGTGATAAATATTTTTTTGAAGATGGTTTTTTTAATTTAAAAGAAAATAAGTTTTTAGGTAAAGATGTGAATGTAATATTACACAAAACAATGTTTGGTGATGATGATAATGATCCTAGAATTAATTCAGTTTCTGTTTCAGGTGATGAATCTAACACCTACTTTAACAAAGGTGTTTTTACTTCATGTAAAAAAACTGATAAATGCCCTCCATGGAAAATCACATCTAACAAAATTCATCATGACAAGATCAAAAAACAAATTGTTTATAAAAATGCTTGGCTAGAAATTTATGATTTTCCTGTTGTTTACTTTCCAAAGTTTTTTCATCCAGACCCAACTGTAGAAAGACAATCTGGTTTTTTAAGACCAGAAATGAGTAATTCTAATACTCTTGGTAGCTCAGTTTATACACCATATTTTTTTGTAATTTCTGATAACAAAGATTTAACAATAAAACCGAGACTATTTGATAGCGATAGATATCTATTACAGAGCGAATATAGACAAAAAACTAAAAATTCATTCACATTATTAGACTTTAGTTTTTTGAACGGTGATCGCTCAGCCCTAAAGATAGGGGTGGTGCAAGATCACACCTATTTTTCAATTCATTAGTAGATTTATCCTATGATCAATTTTAAAAACAGTACACTTAAAATTAACTACCAAAAAGTATCAAATGACAACTATCTAAAATTATTTGACTTACAGTCTCCTCTTATATTGGATGACTATAGCTCCCTCCATTCAAAGATTGAACTTGATTTAGAACATGAAGACTATGATTTGACATCATCATTTGAAATGTATGAAACATTAGACGGCTCTAATAGCGATAGATATCAGTATGTACTACCCAGCTATAATTTTTCAAAAAATTTTAATTTAGAACTAATCAGTGGAAGCTTTAACCTTAACTCATATGGAAACAATACACTAAACGATACAAACGTTATTACATCATCCATTTCGAATGATTTAAATTACTCTACTTCAGATAGATTTTTTGACAGCGGAATTAAAACAAATTTTGAAGTTTTTTTAAAAAATATTAATACTGTTGGTAAAAATAACGCTAATTATAAAAATAGTCCACAGTCAGAATTGATGAGCGCGTACACATACAATGCTTCATTTCCACTAATTAAGAGTAAATTCCAAAACTTTTAATACTTTAGAGCCAAAACTATCTTTAAGATTTAGCCCTCATGAAATGAAAAATAATAGTAACGCATCTAGAAGAGTTGATATTAGCAATATTTTTGCCTTTAATCGATTAGGTTTAGCGATTCATTTGAAGCAGGTGAGTCCATCACATTAGGTCTAAACTTTAAGAAAGAAAAAGTTAGTACTGACAATAAAATAGATAAAATTGAAGAATACATTGATTTTAAACTTGCGTCAGTTTTCAGGTTAATGAAGAAAAAAATATTCCTACAAATAGTACTTTAATAAAAAAAACTCCAATATTATTGGACAATTTAATTTTAAACCTATTAAGAATGTTTCATTAGGCTACAATTTTTCTTTAACAGATGATTTGAATAAATTTGAATACAATTCTTTAATAGCCAAAATGAAATTTGGAAATTTTGTTACTCAATTTGATTATTTAGAGGAAAGAGGTGTTATGACAGTGCTAATGTAATTGAAAGTAAAACAAAATACAATTTTCTTGGTCATAAATTTTATATCATTTAATACAAGAAGAAAATCGAAAACTTGATTTAACAGAATACTATGATTTGATATATGAGTATAAAAATGATTGTTTGGTTGCTGGTATTCAATATAAGAAAAATTATTACAGTGATGCTGATATTAAACCAGTTGAAGAATTATTTTTTTCTATAACCATTGTTCCACTTGGAACTTTTTCACCTGATAAGATGGTTTTAAACAAAGACAGATTAGACTGATGAAAAATTATTTGTTTATATTATGTATGTGCTTAATTTTAGATAAGGCAGAATCGATAGAAACAAAAATAATTCATAACATTCAAAATGAAATTATAACTAACGTTGATATTAAAAATGAATTTAAGTATCTCTTGGCTCTTAATAGTTCTTTAAAGAAGCCAGATGAAGAAAAAATATTAAAACATTTCTAACGAATCAGCAATCAGAGAAAAAATAAAAAAAATAGAAATATTGAAAAATTTTAAAGAAATAAAAATAAACGAAAATTATTCTGAACTTATGTTGAAAAATATTTATTCAAGATTAAGCCTTAAATCAATAAATGAATTTGAAATATATTTAAAAAATTATGATTTAAAGATAAGTGATATTAAAACAAAAATTACAATTGAAGCATTATGGAATCAACTAATTATAAAAAAATATGGATCTAAAGTTGCTATTAATAAAACTGCAATAAAAAAAAAGATTTTAAAAAATAGTAAAATTCAATCAAAAGAATACAAATTATCTGAGATTAGTCTTTGAAATTGCAAGACAAAAAGACGAAATTAAAAAAAAATATAAAGAGGTAAAAGTTAAGATAAGTATAAGAATAAAATAGAGATATTTTGAAAATAGTGCTGCGAACATAACGAAAGTTTTTCTCAAAGGTCAGCTTAAGAGTTGGAGGTGATATTGGCTGGATGAAGTAAAATTACACTTAATATTGGTATTAGAAAAAATATAAGTAGTTTAAAAGTTGGAGAATTTCAAAGCCTATAGTTTTATCTAATGGTTTTTTGGTGATTAAAATTAGATAAATATAAAAAACTTAGAACTAGCCATTGATCTGGAAAGTGAATTAAAAAAAGCTATTAATTATGAGCGTAACAGACTAGTTAAATCAATATTCAAAAATTTATTACAATAAAATTGAAAAACAAATTTTTATAAATGAAAAAGTTACTAATTGTTGGTGGTGAGCCTAATAGTATTTTTTTAGAAATTTTCTTTAAGACTTTGATAAACTAATACTTTTAAAACCCTAATAATTAATTGCTTCCAAAGACTTACTTAAAGCAAATGAAGCAACTAAAATTTGATTTCAAAATTAATTTAATTAATGAAAAAAAAATTTCTTTAAATGTGTTGAATAACAAAAAAATTAATATAATAAATATTGACTATAAATTTAAAAAAAATTTTGAAAACATTCTAGTAAGTCAAATAGATACATTAAAAACCGTTTTAATGCTGCTTTATCCCTTTTAAAAACAAATACATTCGCAAAATTTATTAATGGACCAATATCAAAAAAAGACTTTTTTAAAAGGAAAATTTTTTGGTATTACAGAATACTTCGCAAGGAAAACCTTCAAAAAAAAAAAATTTGCTATGCTAATTTTTAATAAAAATCTGTCTGTAAGTCCACTTACAACGCATCTGCCTTTGAAAGATGTCATAAAACGATAACAAAACATAAAATATTTACTCTAGGTAAATTTCATAAATGAGTTTTATAAAAAAAAATTTAATAAACTTCCCAGAATTGCAATTACTGGTCTAAACCCCCACTGTGAAAGTAACTATAACAATACTGAAGAAGATAAAACAATCAATTCCAGCTATCAAAACGTTACGATTAAAAAATAATCAAATGAAATGGTCCATTTCCAGCTGACACTATTTTTATGCAAAACCATTTTCAGTAAAAGTATGACGTTGTAATTGGCATGTATCATGATCAGGTATTGTCGCCTATGAAAACATTATTTGGTTTTGATGCAATAAACATCACTCTCGGTTTGCCCTTTATTACATATTGCCAGATCATGGTCCAAATCAAAATATGATTGGTCTAAATTAATCTAATCCACAAAGTTTAATTCAAGCAATTAAATTTTCGGATATAAAGTGTACATTAAACCTAAAAAAAGTCTTGGACAAAACTTCTTGATAGATAGAGAGGTGCTTGAACAAATTGTATCTATAGTAGATATCGCTGGCAAAGAAGTCTTGGAAATTGGGCCTGGTAGTGGAAATTTAACTACATACATTTTAAAACAAAAACCAAAAAAACTCTATGTTGTAGAAAAAGATGATGAATTAGCCATATTACTAAAGAGAAAAATTTGATACTGCAATAGAAATTATCAATGCTGATATCTTAAAAGTATCTGAAGATAAGATTTCGGAGCAAAAACTATCTGTCTTTGGTAATTTACCTTATAATATATCAACTGAAATCCTATCTAAATGGATTATTAATATTGGTCCAAATTTCTGGTTCGAAAGTCTCGTTTTAATGTTTCAAAAAGAAGTTGCTGATAGAATTATATCTGAATTTAATAACTCTAATTATGGCAGACTATCGATTTTATCTAGCTGGAAATTGAATGTAAAAAAAATATTAGACATTAAGCCACAAAGCTTTTCACCAAGACCTAAAATAGATAGTTCTTTACTATTATTTACACCAAGAAAAAATTATTTTAAATTAAAGGATCCTAAAAACCTTGAAAAAATTACTAGAATATTTTTCAGTCAAAGAAGAAAAATGTTAAAAAAACCCTTCAATCAAGTTTTTGACAATGGGAAAGAAGTTGCAGAAAAATTTGGTATTGATCTTAATCTTAGACCTCAAAACCTTGAGCCAGAAGTATATTTTAAACTTGTAAAAGAATATGAAGACTTAAGAGGTTAGCTTTTCAACATGTTTTCTAATGAAACCTTTATCATAGTCTTTTGAACCATTGTTAACTTCAGCATCAATTAAACTGCTAATTTTAGAATAACATTCCTCCAGATTGTCGTTAATAATTACGTAATTGTAATTAATCCAATGCAAAACATCTCTACTAAATTCTTTCATGCGCTCTTCTACTATTAATTTATCTTTCATGTCTCTATTTGATAGTCTTTCAAATAAAACTTTTTTACTAGGAGGTAGAATAAAAAAAGTAATTAATCTATAATTTAATTTTTTATTCTTGATTTGATCAGCTCCCTGCCAATCAATATCGAATATTACATTTTCACTTTTTTCTAATTTTTCGATAACTGGTGTTCTAGTTGTTCCATAAAGATGGTTAAATACTTTTGCATATTCTAAGAATTCTTCATTCTTTATTAAATTTTCAAATTTATAATGATCAACAAAGTAGTAATCTTTGTCTGCAATTTCGTTAAGTCTAGGTTTTCTTGTAGTGTGTGAAATTGAAATATGAAAATTTTTTTTTTTAGAAAGAAGTTTTACTAATGTTGTTTTACCTGCCCCAGATGGGGATGATAAAATTACCATTATCCCATCTTTTTTTATGGACATCTAATTTCTAGTTTGCTTTGCCTGCTATAAAGTTAACGGCATCACCTACAGTAAGAATTTTTTCAGCTTCGCTATCTGAAATTTCTGAGCCAAATTCCTCTTCAAAAGCCATTACTAATTCCACTGTGTCTAAACTATCTGCTCCAAGATCATCCATAAAACTTGAATCGTCTAATACTTTAGCTTCATCAATACCTAAGTGATCTGCTACAATTTTTTTAACTTTGCTTGAAATATCTTCTGACATAATGTTCCTTTTTGTTATATTTCGTTAATAGTTCAAAAAGTAGTTTTGTCAACCCAAATACATGCCTCCGTTAACATGTAATGTTTCTCCATTAATATAGTCTGACTGATCTGAGCTTAAGAAATTAACTGCATTAGCTATATCCTCAGGTTTACCTAGTCTATTAGATGGAATTTTAGCAATTATTGTTTCTTTAAATTTTTCATCTATCTGATCTGTCATAGCAGTACTTATAAAGCCTGGGGATATGCAATTAACGTTAATATTTTTTTTTGCATATTCAATTGCTAAGCTTTTTGACATTGCGACTATGCCTGCTTTAGATGCAGTATAGTTTGCTTGTCCAACATTACCAGTATGTCCAACAACAGAGGTTATATTGATAATTTTTCCAGATTTATTTTTAAGCATTTTTTTAATCGAATATTTACACATTAGAAATGTAGAGGTTAAATTAATGTTTATCACTTTTGACCACTCTTCTAAGCTCATTCTAATAGTTAAATTATCTTTTGTAATACCTGCATTATTAACAATACAATCTAATGATCCACCCAGATCTTTGGTGGCATTTTCTATAAATTCTTCGATTTTATCATGTTGAGAAATATCAAATTTAATAATTTTTATATTATTAAATTTTTCTTTTAATTCTTCTAGTTTTTCAATTCTTGTCCCTGTAGCTAAAATGTTTGCACCATTTTGATTTAACTTCTCAACTATTGAATTACCAATTCCACCTGAAGCACCTGTGACTATAATATTTTTATCTTTTAAACTACTCATTGATATTAATTAACTTTATATCCTCTTCTGAATTTATTGCACTAACTTTAACATTTTTGTCAATTCTCTTTATTAATCCAGATAAAACTTTGCCTGGTCCTATTTCTATAAATTCTGTAACACCGTTCTCAATCATTAATAAAACACTTTCACGCCAACGAACACTACTTTCAATTTGCTTAACTAGTAATTCTTTTAGTTCATTTGAATTAGATATTTCTTTTCCTGTTACATTTGAAATAAGGGTGTTTTTAGGTTCATTAAAATTTAATTTTGCTATTTCTCCTTTCATTACAAGTGTCGCATTATTCATCAATTTACAATGAAACGGAGCACTAACTGGTAATTTAATATTTTTAATATTTGAAGCCTTCAAATCAACCATGATTTTATCCAGGTCTTCAATTTTTCCACTTAATACAATTTGGCCTACAGAATTATCATTTGCAATAAAGCATTCATATTTATCTTTATTCTTATCAATAATTTTTTTTATTATTTCAATTTCAGAACCCAAAACTGCAACCATTCCACCCACTCCTTTTGGAACAGAATTTTGCATCGCGTTACCTCTAATTTTTAATATTCTTAAAGTATCTGAAAATAATAATGACCCAGCTGCAGTTAATGCGGAGTACTCTCCTAAAGAATGTCCTGCATAAAATTTTGCTTTGTCTAAATCAATTTTAAACTCTTCTTTGATTAACTTAAATATTGAATAACTGAGCAAAAATATTGCTGGCTGAGTATTTTCAGTTAAGTCTAATTCTTCTTTAGGACCATTTAAGATAAGGCTTGATAGTGGGAAACCAAGGGTATCATCTGCTTCCTTGAATAGATCTTGAACTAAGCTATATTTGGCATATAGGTCTTTACCCATTCCTACTAATTGTGAGCCTTGACCTGGAAAAATAACAGAAAACATTTAAATATCTAAAATTTATTATGGTTTTAAGTGTTGTAATTCAATAATTATAATAGTATATCCTCACTTTTTATTAAAGAACAATTATGAATTTATACGAACACACAATAGTTGCTAGACAAGATACTAGCCCAGCTCAAGTTAAACAGTTAACTGAGAAATATTCTAAAATAGTAGAAAAAAATGAAGGTGAAATAGTACAAACTGAAGATTGGGGTTTGTTAAATTTAGCTTACATTATTAAAAAGAATAAGAAAGGCATTTACATGCATTTTAAAATTAAAGGATCTGGAAAAATTATTGATGAATTAGAAAAAAATGAGGCAATCGATAAAAATCTTCTAAGATATATGACAGTTAAGGTTAAGAAATTTAACTTAGAGGCTAAATATTTTTCAAAAAAAGATGAGTACGAAAAAAAAGAATATAAAAAAGAATATAATAGAGACTAATTATGCCATCAAAAAAAAGAGCAGGAAATAAAAAAAAGGGTAGTCAAAGTAACTTTGCAAAACTGAGTATTTTTCAACCTAATAAATACAAATTTACAAAAACTTGTCCATTATCTGCTAAGGGTGCTCCAGAAGTTGATTATAAAAACATTAGATTGTTAAAAAAATATATGTCTGAAAATGGTAAAATTTTACCATCAAGAATTACAAATGTTTCACAAAAAAAACAAAGAGAGCTTTCTCTATCTATTAAGAGAGCTAGAAATTTAGCATTAATTTAAATGAAAGTTATACTTTTAGAAAACTTAAGAAGAATTGGATCTATTGGAGAAATTATAGATGTTAAAAGAGGCTTTGCTAGAAATTTCTTAATATCAAATAAAAAAGCTCTTTATGCTTCAAAAGAAAATATTGCAGAAGTTGAAAAGATCAAATCTGAGCTAAATAAAAAAGATACTGAAAAGAAAAAAGAAGCTCAAAAAATTTCTGAACAAATTAACAATAAAGAATACGAGATTAAAAAATTAAGTACTGAAAATAAAGAACTATATGGATCAGTTAAACCAACTGAAATTTCAAAACTAATATTAGAAAATGACAAACTAGATATTAAACCTTCAATGATACAACCAATAACTGAGATTAAATCAATTGGTAAATTTAAGGTGAAAATTATTCTACACTCTGAAGTAGATTCTGAAATTACTATTAATGTAGTTACAGCTGATACTATTCAATAATTATACAATTTTTTCCCCAGCATATATTTGTTATTTTTTTTAAATCTTAATTGAGATAAACTTTGTTCATGGAAAATAACCTGAGCATAGTTAAAGACACTTTTAAAGAACTTCCAAATAATATTGAAGCTGAGCAAGCAGTAATTGGTTCAATCTTGGTCCAAAATGAAACATTCGATGAAATAAATACTATCGTTTCTAGTATTAACTTTTATGACCCTATGCATCAAAGTATTTTTTCAGCAATTGAAAGTTTAATTTACAGGGGGATGCTTGCAAACCCCATAACTTTAAAAAATTATTTTGAAAATGAAAAGGACGAATTAAATGTTCCTGAGTATTTAGTAAAAGTTACAAAATTTTCTACCCCTCCAAGACAAGCCATAGAATATTCAAGAATTATTTATGATATGTTTGTTAGAAGAGAGTTAATTAAGATATCTGAAAATACTATTGATGCTGCAAAACTAAATGCACTTGATGTTAATGGTCAGAATATAATTGAAAATTCAGAAAGATTATTATTTGATCTTGCTGAAAAAGGGTCATTCAATTCGTCACTTGTTAAATTTGATGAAGCTATGAAACAAACTATTGAAATGGCTTCAGCTGCATATCAAAATGATGAGGGGATAGTTGGTGTTCCTACTGGTTTAAGAGATTTAGATGATAGATTAGGTGGACTTCATAATTCAGATTTAATTATTATTGCAGGTCGACCTTCAATGGGTAAGACTGCTTTAGCAACAAATATAGCTTTTAATGCTGCTCAAAAATTACAGGAAAAAGGAAAAAAATCTGCTGTTGCCTTCTTTTCACTTGAGATGTCTTCTGAACAATTATCAACTAGAATTTTAGCAGAACAATCTAGAATTAAATCAAATGACATTAGAAGAGGAAGAATTTCTGATGAGCAGTTTGATAAATTTATAGAAACATCAAAAAACATATCTGAACTTCCCTTATATATAGATGAAACACCCGCTATCAGTATTGCTGCTATGAGTAACAGAGCAAGACGTATTAAAAGGTTATTTGGTTTAGATTTGATTGTTGTAGATTACATTCAATTGATGAGAGGATCAGGAAATAATAGAGACGGTAGAGTTCAAGAAATTTCTGAAATTACTCAAGGTCTTAAAGCAATGGCAAAAGAACTTAAACTTCCAGTAATTGCTCTATCACAGCTATCAAGAGCAGTAGAGCAAAGAGACGACCACAAACCTCAGTTATCAGATTTAAGAGAATCTGGATCAATTGAACAAGATGCTGACGTTGTAATGTTTGTGTATAGAGAGGCCTATTACTTAGAGAGAAAAGAACCTAGACCCGCAACTGTTGAACATGCTGAATGGCAAGCAAAAATGAATGAAGTTTCAAATCTAGCAGAACTTATTATTGGAAAACAAAGACACGGCCCAACGGGTAATGTTATGGTAGAATTTGAGGCAATGTTTACCAAATTTAAAGATACTCAAATTAACTAATATCCAATATATTAGTTGTGAATGCTTTCTTTATTTTATCAAAATATTGTTCTAAAAAATCCTAAATCAATTTTTGTACTACTATTAATTACCCTTTTAAGTTTTGGGTATTTTTCTAAGGATTTTAGGCTAGATGCCTCATCTGATACTCTATTAATAGAAGGTGATCCTGATCTTGAATATTTAAAAGAAGTCACTGAAAGATATGGTTCTAAAGAGTTTTTAATCTTAACCTATTCTCCTAATGAAGGGATGGTAACTGAATCTTCTATTAATAATCTTTTAAGTTTGAAATATAAAATCCAAAGTCTAAATTGGGTTCATAGCGTTATTACACTACTCGATATCCCCTTATTAAATAATTCAGAAGCACCTCTTCAAGAAAGATTGGAAAGTTTTAAAACTTTAAAAGATGAGGGTGTCGATACTGAAAGAGGATTTAAAGAGATATTAAATAGTCCAGTTTTTAGAAATTTTGTAATAAGTGAAGACAGTAAAACAAGTGGCATAATTGTTTATATAAAAAAAGATGAACTAAAAGATATTGAAAATAAATCAGCTCAAGAAATTGAAGACTATAAAGATACTTTAAAAAAGAAAAATCATGAAAATATCACTCAGATAAGAGAGGTCATTAAAAGCTATGGAGATGTTGGTAAAATATACTTAGGAGGTATTCCAATGATCACAGATGACATGATGTCATTTATTAAAAGTGATATTATTGTTTTTGGTTTAGGAGTTCTTTTATTTATTATCGCTACTCTGTGGTTTATATTTAGAAAGCTCATTTGGATTATTGTTCCAATTAGTAGTTGCTTTTTTTCAGTTTTAATTATGACGGGTCTACTTAGCCTTTTAGGTTGGAAGGTTACTGTTATATCTTCAAACTTTATTGCTCTAATGTTAATTCTAACTATGGCAATGAATATTCATATAAGTACCCGGTTTCTACAATTAAGAGAAGATTTTCCAAATTTAGATAACTTCAAAATTATTACAATGACAACTAGTAAGATGTTTTGGCCTATCATTTACACGGTTCTTACAACCATATGTGCTTTTCTATCCTTGGTATTTAGTGGTATCAAACCTATTATTGATTTTGGGTGGATGATGACTTTAGGATTAATAACTTCTTTTATCATTACATTTACTTTACTCCCTACTCTATTGAGCTTTATGTCTAGCAACAAAGTGAAAGTTAAAGAAGATACAGATTTTAAAATCACTTCTTTTTTTGGTAAAATTTCTATTAACAATAAAAGTTTAATTTTTTTAGTAACAGGTTTAGTTATCGTCTTGAGTGTTGTTGGAATAAGTAAGCTTGAAGTTGAAAACAGTTTTATAAATTATTTTAATAAAAATACTGAGATTTATAAGGGCATGAAGCTTATTGATGAAAAACTAGGTGGCACTACACCTTTAGAGGTTATATTAAAATTTCCGAAGAATGTCGCCGTAGAGTTTACCGAAGATGATGAGTTTGAAAGCTGGGATGATGAAGGTGGTAAAGATGATGAAAAATACTGGTTTACAAAAGATAAAATTGAAAAAATTCAAAATGTTCATAATTATTTAGATAATCTTCCTGCGGTTGGGAAAGTTTTATCATTTAGCTCAATCATTGAAGTTGCTACACAGTTAAATAATAACAAGCCTCTTGGTACTTTAGAAATGGGTGTTCTTTATTCAAAAATTCCAGAAAGTATAAAAAAAGATATTATAGATCCCTACATATCCATAAAAGATAATGAAGCTAGGATAAGTCTTAGAATTATTGACTTACAGGATGGTTTAAGAAGAAATGATTTAATAAACCAAATAAATTATGACCTTGAGAATAAATTAAAACTTAATAAGGAAGAGTTCAAACTAGCTGGTGTTTTAATTTTATTTAATAATTTACTCCAAAGTCTTTTTAAATCTCAAATACTCACATTGGGTTTGGTTATGGTTGGAATTTTTGCCATGTTCATGATTTTATTTAGAAACTTTAAACTGTCTCTTATCGGTGTTGTTCCTAATTTTATTGCAGCTTTCTTTATTTTGGGAATTATCGGTCTACTTGGAATACCACTTGATATGATGACTATTACTATTGCTGCAATCACAATAGGGATAGCAGTAGACAACAGTATTCACTACATTTATAGATTTAAAGAAGAGTTCTTAAAAAATAAAGACTATAATAAAACACTAAAAGTTTGCCACTCAACAGTGGGTGTCGCAATACTAAATACTTCAATAACTATTGTCTTTGGTTTTTCAATTCTGGTTTTTTCTAAATTTATACCAACAATTTACTTTGGTGTATTTACTGGTTTGGCAATGCTACTAGCAATGATTTCTGTATTAACTTTGCTACCCTCTCTTATCTTAATAAGTAAACCATTCGGAAAATAAAGTCATTATGCTTGATGCTTTAATAGATTTTTATCAAGCAGTCTCTTTAATAGATCTAATATTTTTAATCATTACAATTTTTTCAGTCATCAAGTGTTACAGTAAAGGTTTTGTTTTAAGTTTATTGTCAGCTTCAAAATGGTTGTTGGCTTATGTTGTAACTTTAATTCTTTTTCCAAAAGCTAAGCCTTATTTTAAGGACATAATTGATAGTGAATATGTCTTAGATATTACGCTCGGCATAACTATTTTTGTTTTAGTGATCTTTATTATTCTAATTTCAAATAAAGCTATTAGTAAGACGGTAAAATTTGTCGGACTAGGAAGGCTCGATTCTTTATTTGGGTTATTTTTTGGATTTATTCGAAGTTATGTAATCTGTATTTGTTTATTTTCAGCTATAGATATTGTGTATAATTATAGTAAATGGCCAATTAATACTGATAAATCATACGCCTTTCCATACATAGAAAAAGGTAGTAATTATTTGTTAAAAGAGTTTCCAAATGAAAAAAACTATCAAGATTTTAAAAGAAAAAATTGAAGAATTATAATCCAAAACTTAAAGAAGAATGTGGTGTATTTGGTATAAGCAATAGTGATGACGCTGCCGCTCTAACAGCTTTAGGTCTTCATGCTCTTCAACACAGAGGTCAAGAAGGTTGTGGGATTGTATCATTTGATGGGGAAAAATATCATTCAGAAAAAAGATTTGGTTTGGTTGGAGATAACTTTAACAAAGAAAAAGTATTAAAAAATTTACTTGGGAAATATGCTATCGGTCACAACAGATATAGTACTACTGGTGAAAATACCTTAAGAAATATCCAACCTTTTTTTGCAGATACTAACGCAGGTGGTATTGGTGTTGCACATAATGGAAATTTAACTAACTCAGTTACACTTAGAAATAAGTTAGTTGAAGATGGTGCAATTTTTTACACAACATCAGATACTGAAACAATTGTTCAATTAATAGCAAAGTCAAAAAGAAACAAAACTGTCGATAAAGTTATTGATGCTATATTTCAAATCCAAGGTGGCTACGCATTGGTTATGCTCACACAAAACACGTTAATAGGTGTTAGGGACCCACATGGAATACGACCGTTAATTATTGGTAAAATAAAAGATAGTTACGTCTTGGCGTCCGAAACATGTGCGCTAGATATTATAGGAGCAAAGTACGTAAGAGATGTAGAAAATGGTGAAATTGTTTTGATTGAAAACAATGAGTTAAAAAGTTTTAAACCCTTCCCGGCAAGAAAAGTTAGGCCTTGTGTTTTTGAATATATTTATTTTGCAAGACCAGATAGTTTACTAGATGGAAAATCAGCCTATGAGCATAGAAAAAACTTAGGAATAGAGCTTGCTAAAGAAAATAAAATTGATGCAGATATAGTAGTTCCTGTACCAGACTCAGGAAATGCCGCGGCACTTGGATTTGCTCAACACTTAAAAATTAATTTTGAATTAGGTTTAATCAGAAATCATTATGTTGGAAGAACTTTTATAGAACCTAGTCAAAAAATTAGAAGCTTGGGAGTTAAATTAAAATTAAACGCTAATCAATCTACAATTAAAGATAAAAGAATTATTTTAATAGATGATTCTTTAGTTAGAGGAACAACTTCACATAAAATTGTTAAAATGCTTTATGACGCCGGTGCAAAAGAGGTTCATGTTAAAATTGCCTGTCCAGAAATTAGATATCCAGATTTTTATGGGGTAGATACTCCAACTAAAAAAGAGCTTCTTGCAGCTAACAAAACAAATGACGAAATTTGTGAATATATAGGTGCTAAATCTTTAGATTTTTTATCACTTGAGGGGTTGTATAGAGCAATAGGGTTTGAAAAACGTAATGACACTTACCCTCAATTAACCGATCATTATTTTACAGGTGAATACCCTGTTAAACCTATAGACGAGCTAGGTGATAATAAAGTTACTCAATTATCATTACTAAGTACTGCTTCGAATGCCTAGAGTAACTATTACACAATTCTCATAAAGAAGAGCTAAACATAAAGACTTTAAAATGAACTTTAAATCCTTATATATAAATCAATGATCATTCATAAAGAGCACATAATCAAATATTTTGAATCTGGAATTAAAGATATTAAAGATTTTAAAATTGGTATTGAGCATGAAAAGTTTTTATTTGATGAAAAAACAAATCGAAGAGTAGATTACCCTACTGTCCTTAAAATGTTTTCACTACTAAGTGAATTTGGATGGAAACCAATAATGGAAAAAGAAAACATTATTGGATTACAAAAAAAAGGAAAAAGTATTACTCTAGAACCTGGAAATCAAATTGAATTATCAGGTGATAAATTAAACAATATTCATGAAGCCTGTGCTGAATCTCATGATTACTTGTTTGAGTTGCAGCAAGTAACTAAAAAATTAGATTTAAAAATTGTTAGTGCTGGTTTTGATCCTATTTCAAAACTTAGTGATGTCCCTAATAATCCAAAACAAAGATATCAGGTAATGACTAAAGATATGCCTAATGGTGGTTCTTTGAGTTTAGATATGATGTATAGAACTTGTGGCACACAACTTAATTTAGATTATGATTCTGAAAAAGATTTTATTAAAAAATTTAAAATAATAAATTCTATAGTTCCTATCTCTATTGCATTGTTTGCAAACTCCTCGATAGTTGAAAAAAAAATAGTGGTTACAGCTCTTATCGATCTAAAGTTTGGCAAGAAACATCTAGAGGGGGTTTACCTGAAGTTTTTTTTGATAATATGGATTTTGAAAAATATGCAGATTTTTCAATAAACTTTCCTTTATTATTTATTCAAAACGAAAAAGAATATTTATCAGGAAGCAATTATTCATTTTCAGATTTCATGAATGGAAAAATTAATGAAGTTAACAACAGACTTCCAACTGAAGCCGATTTAACTACTCACTTAAGTACAATTTTTACAGAAAATAGACTTAAGAAATATATAGAATTAAGATCAATGGATACTTGTGGCTGGGACTGTTTATGTTCTGGACCTGCTTTTAACACTGGAATTTTATATGGTAACTTAGATGAGGCTTACGAATTAATTTCTAAGTGGGATAAAAATAAAATAATAAATGCCTACCTAGAGGCACCTAAAAAAGGTTTTAATACCGAGTTGATGGGAAAAGATCTATTACATTGGGCATCACTGCTGCTTGGTATTTCAAGAAAAGGATTATTAAACAGGGATATTTTGAATAAATCTAATGATAATGAGGCTAAATTTTTAAATCACTTAGATAAACTAATTGATAACAAGTCAACAAATGCAGATCATATGATAGATAAATTTTCTAAGAATGAAAATTTAAACGATTTATATGACAAATAAGATAGTTGCAATTCAAGGTAATCATCCTTCAAAACTAAACCCTCTAACTGATACTAGTATATTTCTAGCCATTGAAGCACAAAGGTTAAAATATAAAATTTTTTATTATGAGCCTAAAAACCTTTCAATAATCAATGATAAGGTCGTAGCTAACGGATATTACGTAGAGTTTAATTATTCAGATAAACGTTTTTTTAAGATATTTAGTCAACAGAAAATAGATCTTACTAAATGTAAATATATTTTGATACGTCAAGATCCTCCTTTTAACTTAGAATATATTTCAACAACTTACATATTGGATAAGATAAAAAATAAAGTTAAAATTATCAATAATCCAACATCTATTAGAAATATCTCTGAAAAACTATATTCAACATCTTTTCAAAAATATATGCCAGATACAATTTTCACAAAAGATATGAATGAAATTAATAAGTTTTTTTCTAAAAATAAAAAAATGATTATAAAACCTATTCATAGTTTTAGTGGCAATGATATTCACTTATTTCAAAATAAAATAAATACTAAATTAGTTACAAATTTTATTAAAAAACATGGACATATTATGTGTCAAAAGTTTTTACCTAAAATTAAGTTTGGAGATAAAAGAGTTTTTATAATTAATGGCAAAGTTTGCGGTGCCATCTCTAGAGTTCCAAAAAAAGGATCCTTTTTAAGTAACATGAGTAAAGGAGCTATACCTATTTCTATAAAATTAACCAAAACAGAAAACAAAATTTCAAATTTAATTGGTAAAGATCTTAAAAAAAATAACATCTATTTTTCTGGTATTGATTTTATTGACCAAAAATTAAATGGGGATATTAATGTAACTTCTCCTACAGGGTTAAAGTCTTTTTATGATCTTACAAATATTAATCTTGCAAAAGTATTTTGGAAAGGATTAAAAGCTTGAACAAATTATCCGACCAGCAAAAAGGATCTTTACTCGCATTTGTTGCAGTAATGTTTATTACTCCCGATAGTTTATTTATAAGACTTTCTAATGTTGATACTTGGGGGCTTGTTTTTTATCGAGGCCTTATTCCTTTCATCACTGTATTTTTAGGAATGTTATTAATTTATAAATTAAATTTCTTTAAAATGCTTTTTTCAAGTGGCTATCATGGCCTACTTTATATTGGTACTTTTTCTGTAACCAATATTACTTTTGTTGTTTCAATACAAAATACCAATGTTGCAAACACATTAGTTATGATTGCAATGGCTCCTATGTTGTCTGCAATACTTGGAGCAATATTTTTAAAAGAATTACCTGATAGAAAAACATGGATTACAATATTTGTAACTTTTACAGCTGCTATTTATATATTCTACGATTCAATACAATTAGGTAACTTTTTTGGAGATATATTGGGCTTAATAACTGCTTTAGGTTTGGCTGTTGGTGCAGTTACTATTAGATCTGCAAAGGATAAAAACTTAATCCCAGCGGCTGTTGTTGGAAAGTTAATTGTGGCTATGTTTGCACTTCTATTTATTGAAAGTTTTGCACTAGTGGATAGTGACCTAATTATTGTTCCTTTAATGTGCGTTATGTGCGTTGCTATACCTTTTGTACTAGTCACTATAGCTCCAAGGTTCATACCTGCAGCTGAAGTGAACCTATTCTTCTTACTAGAGACTATAATTGGTCCAATTTGGGTGTGGCTGATTATTAAGGAGCAACCCAGCCTTGAAACTATTCAAGGTGGTGCCGTTATTATCGCAGCCATCGCAATCCACTCATTTATCAAATTAAAGAATTCATAGATCTGTCTCAATAAAGACTTGATTTACAAGTAGATCGCAAATAAGTACGGTCAATTTTATGAATAAAGTTTTAAAGAATTCTTGGGCATTGTTTTTAGGTATGGGCTTTTTAATGATGGCCTATGGATTTCAAGGTTCACTCCTAGGTGTAAGAGCTGTTCAGGAAGAATTCAGTCTTGCAGCAACTGGATTTATGATGTCTGGGTATTTTGTTGGATACTTTATTGGTGCCTCAACAATTCCCAATCTTATATCAAGAGTTGGTCATATCAGGGTATTTGCAGCTTTTGCATCTTTAGCATCTTTAATTATTTTGGTTCATTCTATTTTTATTAATCCTTATGTTTGGTTTTTTTTAAGAGTTTTAACCGGAATAAGTATGGTTTGTATTTATACGGTTGCTGAAAGTTGGTTAAATGACAGATCAAGCAATAAAAATAGAGGAAGTATTTTATCGATCTATATGGTCATTTTATATGGATCAATGGGCATAGGAATGTTCTTGTTAAATTTTAGTAGCCCTCAAAATTATCAACCCTTTATATTAGTTTCAATTATTACCTCTATTGCGCTTATACCTATTCTCTTAACCAAAAAAAAACCACCTACATTTAAAAAAATCCAAGGGATGCCTTTAAAAGAACTTTATGAAACTTCACCGTTTGGAATGGTAAGTGCTCTTTTTTATGGAACGATCCAGTCAGCGTTATTTACATTATTAGCAGTATATGCAGCATCAATGAATTTTACTATTTTTCAAATATCACTTGTAACTTTTCTTTTAGCAATTTCTGGTGCTATCTCTCAATATCCTATTGGAAAACTTTCTGACAAGTATGATAGAAGAAAAGTAATAGTTATATCAACTTTTGGTGCTAGTGTTTTTGCACTATTTGCTATCATATCTTCAGGTCAGATGTATTTACCGGGCGAACTAGGTACAAGTAAAGTGTGGTTTTTTATTTTCTTAATTTTATTTTCTATTTGTAGCTTACCAATGTTCTCTTTAATTTGTGCACATACTAATGATTATATACCAAAAGAAAAATTTGTAGCTGCTGGAGCCGGTATACAGTTTACATTTGGTTTGGGTGCTATGAGTGGTCCATTCCTTTGTGCAATATTTATGAATATTGTTGGCTCTAATGGTTTTTTTGTATTTTTACTTTTCTTTCATGCTTTAATAGGGGTGTTTGGTGTCTACAGAATGAGGGTTAGAGAAACAGTTGAAAACCCAGACTCACAGTTCGTTGCTATGCCATCTACTATCACGCCAGCCGGAATTGAATTAAATCCTACTACCGAACATATTGATGAACCTTATTCTGATAAAGTAAAAGAAATACTGGATAGAAAAGGTGTTGAATATAAAAAAAACTGAGATAATTCCACCAATAACTAGTCTTTAAGCATATTGACCTGCCACATATCCAGAAGACCAAGCCCATTGGAAATTATAACCACCTAAATGACCGGTAACATCAACCACTTCTCCAATAAAAAATAATCCAGGGTGTTTATTGGACATCATTGTTTTAGAAGAAATTTCTTCAGTATCAATACCGCCCAAAGTAACTTCAGCAGTTCTATAACCTTCAGTTCCTGTGGGATTTATCGCCCACGCATTTATAGAATTACTTAAACTGCTTAATACTTTATTGGATAATTCACATATATTTCCATTTATATTATTTTCATTACAAATTATATGAGCTAATCGCTTAGGAAGGATTTCAGAAACTATAATCCTTATATCTTGTTTAGGATTAGAGATTTTTCTATCATTTAGAAATTTATCTACATCAAGCTTTGGTGATAAGTTAACTTTGATATTATTTCCTAATTTCCAATAAGAAGAGATTTGTAATATGGAGGGTCCGCTTAAACCTCTATGGGTAAATAACATTCCTTCCTCAAAAAAAGTTTTTTTAAATGAAACAACTGCTTCTACAGACAATCCTGTAAGCTCCTTACAAATTGCCAGTATTTTTTCACTAAAAGTTAAAGGAACTAACGCAGGTAATGTTTCAATAACTTTTAAATTAAATTTTTGAGCAATATCATAACCAAATTTACTTGCTCCAATTTTTGGAATAGACAGACCACCTGTTGCAACAATTAATGATTCACAGAAATATTTATCACTTCCTACAACTATAAAATATTTATCATCTTGTTTGTCTATATCATTAATAGTTGTATCTTTTTTTAAAACTACATTTGCCGTCTCACACTCTAAAAGTAGCATATCTATAATTTGTTGAGCACTTTCATCACAAAAGAGCTGTCCTAATTTTTTTTCATGAAATTTAATATTATGTTTCTTTATTAAATCTATGAAATTATTTTGGGTGTATTGTTTTAAAGCTGATATTACAAATTTAGGATTGTTTGAAATAAACTTACTAGGATGAGTATGTATGTTGGTAAAATTACATCGTCCACCACCTGATATTCTAATTTTTTCTCCTATTTTTTTTGCATGATCGACTAAAAGAACTTTTCGTCCCCGTTTGCCAGCTTCTATAGCACTCATCATGCCAGCGGCACCCGCACCTACTACAATAACATCAAATTGTTCTGTCATGGATTAATAATAAAGTTTAATAATGTGGGGGTTTTTTATCAATCATAACCATACCCGCTTCATCACTGCTCTCTAATTCGTTAATTCTTTTTTCAAGATTTGAAACTTGTTTTTTTAAAACTGATACTTCTTTTTGTTGAGAATACATTTCATCACTCATTTGCGATATTTCATTTTGAAGAAAGCTGATCTGTTCTTCTAATTTTTTGACTAAATCTTCCATATAATTGCAACTTAAAAGAGTTTCAAAATAAATCAAATAGTCAATTATGAAAATTTTTGTTAAGGTCAATTCATTATATAATAAAAAATTATGCCTTCATTTGATGTAATCAGTAAAGTTAGTTACCCAGAGTTTGATAACGCTCTTGCAAACTGCCTTAGAGAAATTGGTAATCGATTTGATTTTAAAGGGCTTCATATTTCAATTGAAAGAAAAGATAAGATAATTACCACACTAGCACCTGATGAATTGAAATTAAAACAAATTAACGAGCTATTACAAGTTCATCTTGTCCGACGAAAAGTAGATCCAAGAGTAATAGCAATTAAAAACTCAGAAAATGCTGCAGGTTCATCAATCAGACAGGTTAGTGAACTCGAAGAAGGTATTAGCCAAGAAAATGCAAAAAAAATTATTACTGAAATAAAAAAGCTAAAACTTAAAATTCAAATTAAAATTCAAGGAGAAGAATTGCGAGCTGAAGGAAAAAAAAGAGATGACCTTCAGGAAGCTATGTCGGCAATAAGTGCTATTGATATTGGTCTCCCAATTGAGTTTGTAAACTTTAGAGATTAATTTCATATGATTAAACTTCAAGATACATTTGGTAGAAAATTTCCTTATATAAGGCTTTCAATTACTGATGTATGTAACTTTAAATGCACCTATTGCTTGCCCGAGGGATATAAAAAAACTCCAGGCGACACTAGAAGTTTTATGTCTGCTGAAGAAATATCTAGATTAACAAAAGCATTAACTCAATTGGGTATTTGTAAAATTAGACTAACTGGTGGAGAGCCAACTGTTAGAAAAGATTTTTTTAATATCCTTAAAGATATGAAGCAAAATTCCAATATACCTAAAGTAACAATGACAACTAATGGTTATCGTCTGGATAAAATTGCAAAACAGTTACATGAAGCTGGTTTGGATGGAATAAATATTAGTATTGATAGCTTAAATAGAGAAACTTTTAAAAAATTAACAGGACATGACAGGCTTAATGAAATTTTAGAGGGTATAAAGATTTTACAAAAACTAGGTTTTGGAAATATAAAAGTTAATGCTGTTTTACTAAAAGGTATTAATGATACACACGAAGAATTTGAAAAATTTGGAAACTTTATAAAAAATAACAAAATCGACTTTAGATTTATAGAATTGATGCAAACTGGAGATAATTTAGATTATTTCAAAAAAAATCATGTTTCTTCAAAAATATTCAAAGATTATTTAGAAAAAAATAATTGGATATCTCAAACATTTGGAAAAGATGCTGGTCCTTCATTAAATTTTATACATCCTACATTTGAGGGTAAATTTGGACTAATCGCTCCCTACTCTAAAGGTTTTTGCCAAACATGTAATAGATTAAGAATTACATCTAGAGGTGATTTAAGATTATGTTTATTTGGAAATACTGGAATTAGCATCAGACACCTATTGCAAGATGATACACAAAAAAATGAACTTGTTGATCTTATAATAAAACAATTGCATCTCAAAAAAAGTCTCATTATTTAGAACTTGGAGACACTGGAATTACTCCAAATTTATCAAGTACTGGAGGGTAAGTGAAAAATTTTAAAATTATAAATGACGAAAAATTAAAAGACTGGGCTAAAGAAGTTTTTAAAAAGAATTCGTTTAATATGATTGATGTATCATCAAAAAAAGAGACATTTAGAAGAGCTTTAGCTTCTGGGAAAATTTATGTTGGAAAAGAAGTTTTTGGACTAATTAAAAATAAAGAAATGCCTAAAGGTGACCCCATTACTTTAGCAGAGGTGTCAGCAGTTCTGGGTGTTAAAAAGACAAGCGAATTAATTCCCTTATGTCACCCACTTCCAATAGATCACACTGCAACAAAAATCATTATGCATGAAAATGATAGCTCTTTAGAGGTTTTTTGTGTCGTATCCGCTATCGCAAAAACTGGTGTTGAAATGGAAGCCATTATGGGTGTTAATACCGCTTTAATCACAATTTACGATCTAAGTAAAATCATAAACCCACATCTTAAAATTGATAACGTTAAACTACTGATTAAGGAAGGTGGAAAAAGTGGTTTATGGACCAATCCTGATGGACTACCAGAGTTTTTACAAAGTATTTTGTAATTATGAAAATTAAACTTGAACTATTTGGTGCAAGTAGAGATTTTAGTAATAAAGATTTCTTAGAATTTGATATTAAAGAAAAAATTAAAATCAAAGATTTAAGAATAGAAATTATTCACTATCTGGACAAAAATTTTAAAGGAAATGATAGCTTTGCAAAGATAGTAGAAAATTCTGCTTTTTGTTCAGAGGATAATAATATCATTGAAGATAATTATAAAATTATTAGAGATCAAAAAATTGGAATTATACCTCCAATAGGAGGTGGATAATGCTTCATACAAAAGTTGTAGATATTAAAAAAGAAAAAATAAAACTTTCAAATGCTGAAAAATTTATTGCATCTAGTAAATATGGAGCATCAATCTATTTTGTTGGAACAGTAAGAGACTTAAATAATAACAAAAAAGTAATTGGTATGACGTATGATAGTCATGACCCAATGGTGATTAAAAGTTTAGAAGAAATATACCAAAACTCATTAACAAAATTCAAATTTGATAATCAGGCCGTATTTATAGAACATATTAAGGGTCATGTACTTCTTGGGGAAGTCAGTATTTTAATTGCTGTAGCATGTAAGCATAGAGATCAAGCATATGAATTATCAAGATTTTTTATCGAAGAAATAAAAAAAAAACACCTATTTGGAAAAAAGAACATTATGAAAATGAAGACAGTGAGTGGTTGGATGGCAATCCTATTCAAGCTAAATAATATTTTTTTATACTACAAACACATTAAATTTTATAAAGATTAAATTTTTAGTTTGATATTTACTTATCAACCAAAAATTGTAAGATCAATTTAAATTAAATTATGAATAATAAAATAAATCAAGGGCTTCAATCAGCGACATTAGAAAGATTAATAAAGCATTTAAGAGACCGAAAAGATGTTCAAAATATAGACCTAATGAATCTTGCAGGATTTTGCAGAAATTGTTTATCTAAATGGTATAAGGAAGAGGCTGATAAAAAAGGGATTGAAATATCTGATTTAGAAGCAAGAGAGCATGTCTATGGGATGCCCTACTCTGAATGGAAAAAAAAATATCAGAAATAATTATTTTTCTTTAAGTCTGGGTAATAATTGCACAAAATTACATGGTTTATGATTAATATCTAATTGATGCTTTAATATTCCATCCCATGCATCAGTAACACCACCCGAAGAACCTGGTAAAGCAAAAACATACTTACCATTTGCAAGAACTGCACAGGCTCTTGATTGAATAGATGAAGTTCCAACAGTTTTTAAACTTATTGTTCTAAAAACTTCTCCAAAACCTGGAATATGTTTGTCAGCTATGTCGTTAACTGCCTCAGGTGTAATATCTCTTCCTGTAAGCCCTGTGCCCCCGGTAGTAATAATAACATCAATTTCTTTTTGATTAATCCAATCTTTTAAAATCTTTTTGACATCTTCTTTTTCGTCTTTGCAAATTTTTCTGTCAATTAAATTATGTGAGGCTTCCTCAATTTTTTTAACCAATATAGCTCCTGACTTATCATTTTCAAAAGTTCTGGTGTCTGTTACTGTTAAAATAGCTATATTAACTTTCATAATTTTATAACAATAGTTAGACATGAGTATATTATCAATCTTATTTTTAATCACTGCTACTCTTTACTCCAGTGTTGGTTTTGGAGGGGGTTCAACCTATCTTGCTTTGTTATTAATTTGGGGAATACCTTATAATATTTTTCCAATAATAGCTTTGAGCTGTAATATTATTGTAGTTTCTGGTAATTGCTTTAATTACATACGTGCTGGAAATCTTAACTTTAAATTATTAATACCTTATTTAATTGGATCAATTCCTCTAGCTTTTATAGGGGGATCTCTATCCGTTGAAAAAAAAAATTTTGAAATCTTATTGTTTGCAGTATTGTTAATAGCGGGTTGCTTATTGTTATTTAATTTTAAATCTTACGATGATAAAAAAAGAATTTATAAGAATATTCCTTATTTTATGTCTGTTGTCATTGGTGGAATATTAGGATTTATCTCAGGTGTAGTTGGAATAGGTGGTGGAATTTTTTTAAGCCCTATTCTATTTTTATTAAGAGTTGCTAAACCAAAACATATAGTTGTAGCAGCTTCATTATTCATTCTTATAAATTCAATTTTTGGAATAATAGGTCAATTTACAAAAAATTTAATTTTATCAGAAGTTCTGGATTATTTTTATTTACTATTAGCAGTATTAATTGGTGGTCAAATTGGTAACTATTTAAATTTAAAAATATTCACTAGTAAATTATTAGCACTATTAACCGCTAGTTTAGTTTTGTTTGTAGCTATAAGACTGGGCTTAAAACTATTTTAAAACTTAATATGATATGTATTAACATATGTAACAAAATAATGAGATAACATTACTAGATAACAGGAAAATATGTATTTTTTTTCAATGAAAAAATTTTTACCGAGTTTAAAATCAATAATAGTAAGACAGAGTATAAATACTAGCGGATCATAGTATTTATGAAAAATATGGTATTGTGGAGTGATTAAATACAAAATTATAATAATAATTAGATTATTAATAAAATTAATTCGTAATGTGTTAATTAAAAAAAATATAAAAAAAGGAATGAATAAATAAAAAATATAATTATTACCTAGAAAAAAATTAGATATGTGTAAGAAAATACCACCACCACCTAAAAACAAATTATAATCAAAGTAAAAAAATAGAATTGCCGAAAATAACAAAGATAAAAATATTGTCTTTAATATATTAGAATTTTTTATAAATAAATCTTTATAATAAAAAAAAGGAATTGCATGAAAAAAAATAATAGATGAAATTATTGCTATCTTATTAAAATAATTATTGCTCAATCCACCAAATCCAATAAAAAATATATCTAGAATAAAGACATAATAAAAAGCTGGAAAGGCTAAAATAAAATTTACAAAAATAACTGAATTAATAGAAATATTTTTTCTAAAAATTGTACAGTAAGAATAAAAAAAATATATAGCAAATAGACAATAAGATGGGCGAATGTATGCTGCTATAGCTATAAATAAAATATTCAAATAAACATTTTTTGATTTAAATGATTTGAAATTTTTTAAAAAATAATAAAGTCCAATTACAAAGAAAAACAGTCCGATCATTGAGCTTTCTACCCAAATTAAGTTTGACCTAAAAGAGGGTGAAATAAATATTATACAACTTAACGTAAATAAAATCTTTTTATCTAAAGAAAATTTATTACAATAAATAATTTTTAAGCTTTTGTAGAAAAAAAATTGACTTAATAATACTATATGCATCAAAATAAACCTTACAAAGTCAAAATTAATAAATATTTTTTTGAAAATTAATAATATTGAAATATAAATAGGAGACAATCGGTTGGGAAACTCAATATTGTCATAATTTAAAAAAGAATACAAAAAATTTTCTTCAAATAATTTCACTTGTTTCAATGTGTATTGAAGGTCAAATTTGGCACCCCCAGCAACATTTTCATTAAAGTAAAATCCTATAATTAATGATGAATATAATAAAATATAAGTTAAAATATGGTAATTAAATTTAAAAAAATTATTCATTACTTTTTATTACCAGGAAATTCTAAATATGTTACTTAAATATTATCAGAAATTAGATGATGCAATATCATACTTATTAGCTTCAACAGCGAATGAGGGTGGATTGCTAAAAAAAGTTTTTAAAAAAAAACCAATATTTCTAGTTGATATAGGAGCAAATGAAGGAAGTTTTATAGATTTTATAGATAAAAATTTATTACTAAAAAAAATTTACTGCTTTGAACCGATAACAGAACTTTCTCAAAAGATTAAAAAAAGATATAATCAAAAGAATTTATATATTTCAAATTTAGCACTTTCCGATAAAGCTGGTAAAAAAATATTTTACCAATACGCAATAACATCAACGTCTAGTTTGTATAAGCAAAATAATACTTATAAATCATTAAAAGATCTGAAGAAAACTTTTAAAGTAGAAACAAACAGATTTGATAAAATTTTTAATAAAAAACAAAAAATTGATATTTGCAAAATAGATGTTCAGGGTGAAGACTATAATGTGCTTTTAGGTATGAAAAAAAATTTACAAAATAAAAATATTAAACTTTTAAAAGTTGAATTATCTTTTATAAATTTTTATCAAAATACTAGTGCTAATTTTTATAAAATATTACATTATTTAGAAAAATTTAATTATAAATCGTTTCTATTACTAAAATTAAATTTAAAGATAATAAATTGATTTTTGTTGACGCTTATTTTCAGTATAAAAAATAAGTTAATATTTTTGAAATAATTCATATAACTAGTTATAAAATTTTTTGATAATATTAAAATTAATGAATAAAGAAAACGCAAGTAAACTTTGGAAAATGATACAGCTAGTGGGAGATTTTTTAGTAAATCAATTACCTGATCATCCCAACCATCCAAAAGGTTGTAACCCCTACGCCCATGTTGCTCTATGTGTCAAAGAGAAGTTTGGCAACTCATATAAAGATATTCCTGATGAAAAGTTTCAAGAAGTTGTTGATTACATTATCTTTTTGAAAGAGAACCCAAGTTAAGCAAGAGAACATTTTGTTCTAACTCGGTTTTGTGCTCAGTCTCTCCCACATAATCCTATAACCCAGAACTATGATCCCTAAAATTTTTTTCATGTAGCAAAACATTATCAAACCTCTAATCAGGTGTCTAGGTGATGGAATAAGGGTTAATTAGCCAATAAGATCATTAAATTTAAAAATAATTAACTAATATAATTATTATAGCAATAGCTATTAAGACAGCACTCACAATAATATAATTCAGCCTAATATTAAATTTTTTGAAAACTATTTCAGTAATTTTTTCCCAGAATACTACAATGAAGAGGACAATTATAGCTGGTAGAATATATTTGATCATTTCTAATTTTTTAAAAATATAGCTATGTAACTACATAAGGAATTTTTTTAAGCCCTATTCTATTTTTATTAAGAGTTGCTAAACCAAAACATATAGTTGTAGCAGCTTCATTATTCATTCTTATAAATTCAATTTTTGGAATAATAGGTCAATTTACAAAAAATTTAATTTTATCAGAAGTTCTGGATTATTTTTATTTACTAATAGCAGTTTTAATTGGTCGTCAAATTGGTAACTATTTAAATTTAAAAATATTTACTAATAGAATGTTGGTATTATTAACTGCAGGTTTGGTTTTATTTGTAGCTATAAGAGCATGTTTAAAGCTATCTTAAAACTTATTAGAACAATTCTTAATCTAAGATAAATCAAATATCAAAAATTATAATAAATTTTAGATTTATTTGTGATTGCATCAAAAAAATTATACAATCAGATTAATGAGATTTTTTTTTAGATACTTTGACACCGTAATATTAATTATACTTAATTTTTTATTTTTGATTTTTTAATTGAAATGAATATACGTTTAGATAGTGATTTCTTATCAATAAAAAAAAATTACTTGTATATATCCTTTTTGATATTAATTAATTTTTTTTATTACTTTCATAAACTAAGAATTTTAAATTATAATATATTTTTTATATATCTAATTTTAGTTTTCTTTAATTTTTTTATAAAAAGTGATCACTTTGGTACTAGCGGATACTTGTCTAATTTAGAATATGCAGAAAAAAAAGGTATAAAATTTGATAACAGAACAAAGTTGCAATTTTATGAGGATATAAAAATGACCAAAAATATATCCTCAACCATAACTAATTGGGATGTAAATCAATATCTATCTCAACATAAAGACTCCAATCAAAATTTATTTCCAATTTCAAATGGAATAAGTGATTTAGATGCAGTCTATTGCAATGAAGATGGAAAGTGGCAATTTTTGTACTTAGATAAGTACGGATTTCCAAATAAAAATAACATCTATGTAAAAAATAAATATTATGACATTATTCTTTTAGGTGATTTTTTACTAAGGGATCTTGTGTGGATTTAGATAAAAGACCAGCAAATATTTTACAAGAAAGATTTAATCTGGATGTCCTTAATTTAGCTAATGCAGGAGGTTTTTTAAGTAGTTACGCTGCATATAAGGAATATGGAGTTAATTTTAATTCAAAATATGTAATTTTAAATTTTTATGAAGGAAATGATTATTCAGATACTTTAACAGAATTAAACACATATTTATCAAGATATTTAGAAAAAGATTACAATCAAAATCTAATTGAAAGACAAAGTGAAACGAATAAACTTTATGAAAAAATTTTATTTCAAAGTTTGAATGAAATAAAAAAAAAAAAAATATCCAAAACTATTAAATTTATTTCTTTATATAATTTAAATACTCTTTTTAAAAAAATTTTAGTTAATATTAAATTAAATTATTTTTCAAAAAAAAAAATATCTGCTGTTAATGAGATATCTAGAATTATAGATAATATGAATGAATTAGTTATAAAAAATAACTCAAAATTAATTATTAATATTCTACCAACTTGGGATAGATATTATTTAAATGATTTAAAAAATGAAAATTATAAGTCAATAAAACAATTTAAGGAAATATTTGAATTTAAAAAACATAACTTATTTAGATATGAATGAATTTATTTTACAAAGAATTGAAGAACCTAAAACTTTATATTTGTTTGATAGATTTAATCACTTTGATGAAGGTGGATATTTATTAATGTCAGAATTTATATTTAAAAACTTATTTGATGATTAATCTTTTTTAGGACCAAACTAGATCACAAAGTTTCCAAAAATAGTTAATGAAATTCAGATTTATAGAGTGTAAACTAGTCCCACAACTAGACCAGATTGAGATAAAACAAAGTTTAGCTAACTATGAATGAAGAAAACCAGCGTAAACTGTGGACTTTGATACAGGAAGCCGGACTTTATTTACTGGGTCAGCTGCCAAGCCATCCAAATCACCCTAAAGGAAGAAACCCCTATGCTCACATGGCACTTTGTGTCAAAGAGAAGTTTGGCAACTCATATAAAGATATTCCTGATAAAAAGTTTCAAGAAGTTGTTGATTACATTAACTTTTTGAAAGAGAACCCAAGTTAAACAAGAAAATATTTTGTTCTCACTCGGTTTTGTGGACAGTTTGTGGACAGTCTATCCTAGATAATCCTATAACCCAGAACGATGATCCCTAAAAGTTTTTTCATTAATTAAATTTATCCATAATTGATTAATAAAATTATTATAGTGATAGTTATTAACACAGTACTCACAATAATATAATTCAACCTAATATTAAATTTTTTGAAAACTATTTCAGTAATTTTTTCCCAGAATACTATAATGAAGAGAACAACTATAGCTGGCAGAATAAATTTGATCATTCTAATTTTTAAAAATTATAGCAATATAGCTACATAAGAAAAAAATTGACAAACCTGCGAGATATTTTGTTTCCCTATTTTTTCCAAATTTTTTATATTGGATTATACTTAATAATATAAATGTTATTGAGGTAATCAAAAAATATATTGGTTCAATAATTCCATCTAATCTAGCCATAATAAACTCTACTAAATCATAAATTGGGTATCTAGGTGTGGAATAGTCGCTAGTTAGAATTCATCGATTTTAGGTCCTTTTCTCTTTAATCTATAATCCCTGCTAAATTTTTAGCAGCCTTTTTTTTGGATCCTGCAGTTAATCCTTTGACATAGGCTGTTGCTATTCTTTCTGGATTTTTAATATTTCTTTTTTTAAATTTTTTTAATAAATCTTTGTAGTTAGGTTTTCTAGGCATTACTTAATAAAATTTAAAAAAGTCTCAATATCAGATAGATTAGTATTCCATGCTGTAACTAATCTAACCGCCTTACCATCCCACTCATCATCATTAATTGTATATCCTTCTGAATTTAATTGATCAATTATATCTTTTGGTATCTTTACAAATATTTCATTTGCATCAGTAGGATAAGCCAGTTCAATATTTTTATGTTTGTCTAAACCTTGACTTAATTTTTTACCCATAGCGTTTGCATTTTTTGCATTTCTTAGCCAAACTTCATTTGTGATGTATGCATCTAATTGTGCTGATACAAAACTCATTTTTGAGAGTAAATGCCCCGCTCTTTTCATTAAAAAAGGTAAGTTACCAACTAACTCTGGTTTGAAAAAAATAATAGCTTCTGCTGCTAAACATCCATTTTTAGTTGCTCCAAAAGAAAGTACATCAATACCAGATTTCCAAGTCATTTCTGCAGGGCTACAATCTAATGAAACTAAAGCATTAGCAAACCTAGCTCCATCCATATGCATATTAAGTTTATGATTATGAGCAATTTCTGATATTTTTTTTATTTCGTTTAATTCATAAGCTTCACCTGTTTCACAAAGTTGTGTAATGCTTACTGATGAAGGTTGAGTGTGATGAACAACGCCCTTCCCACTAATTGATTTATTGAGCTCCTCAGCTGTAATTTTTCCATTAACTCCGTTAAGATTTACTAATTTTGCTCCTCCAGTGTAAAATTCAGGTGCTCCACATTCATCTACATTAATATGAGAAAGTTTGTGACAATAGATATTTCCAAAAGATGGTGTCATCGTAGATAAAGCTAGTGCATTAGCTGCAGTTCCAGAGGATGTTGGAAAAACAATTACCTCTTTTTCAAATATTTCTGAAAATTTATCTTGTAAATTTTTTGAAATTTCATCATCACCATAGGGAGCTCTATCTCCATCATTAGCTTTTAAAATTGCATCTAATACTTCAGGACAAGCACCTGCAACATTATCTGAAGCAAATTTTACTCGCTCTCTTTTTGTTTTAATTTTTTTCATTTTATTGTTTTGGAAAATAATCTTTCAATTCACCTTCTCTATAAACATCTGCAGTACAACAATGAAGGCCTCCTCCAAATGCATAAGCATCTCTCATGTCTACTGGTATAACTTCCATGCCTAATTTATCTAATTGTTCTGCTTGATATACTTCACTTTTTTCAACACACACAGTTTTTGGATCTAATACTAGAACATTCATAGATAGCCAAGTTGAAGAATAACATAATGGTGGTGGCTCATTATGTGCTGGTTGTGCGCTATCAATAATTTCCCATCCGTTGTTTTCAAATAATTTTCTTTGTTCTTTTGGTAGTTTTCTTTGTGGATTATTAATAATTAAACCCTCTTTAATAGGTGTAAATGTTGCATCGATATGAATTGGGTATGGGTCACCTGGAAAATTTACAGCATGAACTCTATGATCTTTATAATGTCTTTTAAGCCAATCAATCCCTTTAAGATTTGTTGTAAAACCATGCTGCACAACTAAATCTTTACCAAACCTTAAAACATCAGCTGCATCAAATAAAGGTTCCTCTTCTGTTGTTACAAAAAACTTATCTTCAGTCCATTCTAATCTTTTTTGAATTCCAATTTTATCTGATAAATAATCTTTTCTATAATCTGAATCAGTTAATCTTGGTTTAGGAGCAGCTTCATGTCTCATATTAGGATCTTCATCATAATATTTTTTTAACAAAGGTCTGTAACAAAGATATTCGAACCATCTACATCTATAACTCATCGTTGCTTCTAAAATTTCACTCCCAACAGTTAATAAAACATCTCTTGGTGGCATACAGCCAAACATTGTATCTGCCTCCCAATCTGGAGTTGATGTTTTTTTATTAAAATCTATTGGGTCTGGTCTATCTACTTTAATGCCTCTTTTTATTAGCATATTTGAAAAATCATCTAACAACTGATTTGCCTTATCAACCGTGTCTTTCGTTCTAGGTCCAAACTGACCACGCATGTCAGAATCTTCTGGTACCTTAGCATCTAATGCTGGTTCTGGAGCTGGTATGCAAGTGCCATCTGCCTTACCAACAATTACATGTTTTAAAGGATCCCACTCATTCCAACTATTAACTATAGTTTTTTTTTCACTCATAAATTTATTATTTGATAATATTATGTTCTGGGCCAAAAGGAAACTTAGTAATATTTTCAGCATTATCTTTTCCTATAACTAAGATATCATGCTCTCTGTAACCTCCAGCACCTGGTTTCCCTTCAGGTATCATGATCATAGGCTCCATAGAAACAACCATGTTCTCTTCTAAGACAGTATCTATGTCCTCTCGTAATTCTAATCCAGCTTCTCTTCCATAGAAATGAGACAGAACACCAAATGAATGGCCATAACCAAATGTTCGGTAATGAAGATAACCAAGCTCAGCAAATAGCTCGTTCAACTCATGACAGATAGCAGAACATTTTACACCTGGCTTAATTAACTCTAGTCCTCTTTTATGAACCTTAACATTTGCTTCCCACGCTTTTAAAGAAGCGTCATCAATTTCATCTACAAAAAGAGTTCTCTCTAGAGCTGTATAATATCCTGAAATCATAGGAAAGGTATTTAAAGAAAGAATATCTCCTGCTTCTAATTTTCTATTCGTTTTTGGGTTATGTGCGCCATCTGTATTTAATCCTGACTGAAACCAAACCCAGGTATCCATATATTCAGCATCTGGGTACGTTTTTGCAATTTCACGCTCCATTTTATCTCTACCGGCTATTGCAATTTCAAGCTCGCTTTCTCCAACTTTAATATTTTTGACAATCTCTTCACCCCCAAGATCAGCAATTCTTGCACCATTTTTAATAATTTCTATTTCTTCAGGAGATTTAATCATTCTAAGTTGCATTAAATCTTTTGAAACATCACTGAAAACTGAAAAAGTAAAAATAGAAGTAAGCTTTTCTTTAACATCTAAAGTTACATGATCATTTTCAATGCCAATATTCTTAGGGGGTTCGTCTCTTCCAATAATTGAAACAATTGCTTTTAAAAAATTATCTCTTTTCCAATCAGTATAAATTACATTATCACTATGAGATCTTCGCCATGGTTGACTTGCATCAATGTTTGCTGAAATTGTTGAAATTTTATTAGCCGTTACTACACAGCCATAAGGTCTACCAAAAGAACAATAGATAAACCCCGTATAGTAAGCAATGTTGTGCATTGAAGTTAAAATAACCATATCAAGATTATTTTTACTCATTGTAGTTCTTAAATTAGTTAATCGTCTTTGATATTCTTGATCAGTAAAAGGTAGCTTTGCCTTCTCACCGTTTTTTAAATTAAAAAAATCTGGTCTATCCATTTTGATTAATTTAGAGCAATAAATCTTCTATTGGTTTTAATCGTAAGGCTATAATACATGATAGACATAAAAAGGAAGAAGCCTCCTATTATAGTATTAGTCGACGGTATTTCATTAATTCCTAAAATTGGAATCCATACCCAAAAAATTCCACCTATAACTTCAGTTAATGACAATAAAGTCAATTCTGCAGCGGGGATTGCTTTTGATCCAATAGAATATAAAATTAAACCCATACAAACTAACGTTCCATGTATAGAAAATAATGCTCCATTATAACTTGAGGACAGGAAAACCATATCATTAGTTAAAATAACTATTGTTGCGACCACAAAACAAAAAAGACCAGCAAAGGCTACTGTGGTAAATTTTGGGGTTTCTTTATTCCATCTTAAGGTTACTGAAAAAACAGAAAATCCAATTGAAGAAGTCATTCCAAATATTAGTCCTAATAAAGAATTTTTTTCAGTGTTACCTAAAGCTATTATTATTATTCCAACTGTTGCAATAAATATGGCTATCCAAACATTAAATGAAATTTTTTCTTTTAAAAATAAAAAACCTAGTAAGGCTGTAAAAAAAGGCATGGCAGCTAAGCAAAGCAAAGTAACAGCAGCGCTGGTATTTGTAATAGAGTAAATGAAAGTTATCATTGCAATACCTAGTCCGGTTCCACCAATGATACCTGAAATTCCAATTTTTAAATAATTCTTATAAAAATCTTTTCCTTCTTCAAAAAAAAGATAAAGATTTAAAATCAAAAATATTGTAAGGCCACGTGCAAAAATATATTGCCATGGAACTAAATTTGGCTCATTCATATACCGAACAACTAAAGGGCCAAAAGACCATATAAGACCCGCTAATAAAACAACTGGGATTGCAATTTTTTCATTTTTTAACTCAAGCATTGATGGATATTTAATAGTAATTATTTTGTTCTACAATAAAAATGAGATCTATTTAAAGATATTAATATTTGACCCAATTGGAGAGTAACAATCAATTAACTCCCCCTTTTTGAATATAGATTGCCCATCTTTGAATAGACCCCACACATTTGACTTTACAAATGATTTAATTCTGAAAGATTCTTGACCTTTTAAAACCTCTAGCTCTATTTTTCCATCATTAGTTGAAGTTAACTTAGCTTTTAAAAATCTAATAATCTTTTTACTCTTTGAATAATTATTTTTTAATTTAGCTTTAAATGGTTTTTCAACTTTAACTCCAAGAATATTAAGTAGATAAGGATAAACAAAAAATCTAAAACAAGCAGATGAGGAAATAGGATTACCAGGTAGCCCAAAAATAGCTTTTTCTGTTTTATAGAATTTTGCAAACAATACTGGTTTACCAGGTCTAATCGAAACACCTTTAAAAAAGTTTGATAAACGAAATTTTTTTACTACAGAGGGAATAAAATCATGTTTACCCGCAGATACAGCACCTGATGTAATGATAATATCTATTTTAGATTTAAAACTTTTTTCTATTTTTTTTTGAAAAAGTTTAGCATCCTTATCCCTTAAAATTCCACCATCTATAAAATTAAATAAAAAATTATTAGATAAAGATTTTATGTAATGACTATTAGAGTTTCTAACTTTCCAATTAGCAACATCCCTATTATTAGAAATTTCATTTCCTGTTGAAAAAAATAAAATATTAGGCTTTTTTTTAACTTTAATATTTACTATCCCTAATGTTTTAAAGGCTAATATATGAGAAGGTTGAATTATTGTCCCTTTTTTAATTATCAAGTCTCTTATTTTATAATCTGATCCAGCATATCTGATGTGTTGGTTATTTTTTATTTTTTCATTGATTAAAATAAATTTTCTATTTTTATCAAAAATTATTTTTTCTATTGGAATTATAGTATCAAAATTTTTGGGTATAAGTGCCCCTGTCATCACTTCAGCAGCTTCAAATTTATTTATTTTTTTTAAAGACGGATTATCTCCCGCAGATATAGTCTTTAAAATTTTAAAGTTTTGTGAATTATTTTTATTTAACTTACTTGTATCTTTCGAGTTAATAGCAAAACCATCAAATGCAGCATTAGTTCCAGCAGGATAATTTACAGTTGAGTAGATATCTAATACATTAACCCTATTTAATGATTTTGATGAATTAATGATTTCATCTTTAATTTTTATTTTTGATTTTATTAAGATTTTCTTAGCTTCTTTATAATTAATCATTTGAATTTTTTCAGTATTTTTTTTGCTTCTTCTAAATCTTCTTTAGTATTTATATTAAAAAAAGGATCAAATTTTTTAGGTTCAATATCAATTGTTTTTACACCTATTTTATTTGCCCAATCCTCTACTTTTCTAAAATTATTATTAATTAAATCATTTTCAAGTGGTTTTAATAATTTAATTGACCATAAGCCAAAAATATTGTGTCTTTTGTTGTTTGACTTAACAAAATACAGCTGACTATCTTTTAGTTTAATTCTTTTTTGGTATTCATCAATAATTGAAGTTTCAAAAAAAGGCGTGTCTGATGGAAATGTTGCAATCCACTGATATGATTTTTGATTATCTTTAACCCATTTCATTGCACTCAGAACTCCTGCTAATGGTCCAAAGTCATCAAAACAATCAGGAATTATTGTTACATTTTTTATTTTTTTTGTATCTATACTGTGGCTTGAGACAATAAGTATCTCCTCATATCTATTGCTAATTTTTAATAAAACGTGTTCTAACAATGTTTTATCACCAAGTTTTGTCTGGTTTTTATCTTCACCAAATCTCTTTGATTTTCCACCAGCTAGCACAACAGCTAAAATATTGTTATCTTCCATAAATCAAAATATAAAACATTAATCTCTTAATTAAAGAATTATAATGGACTTAGAAATTTTAGAAATTGCATCTAATACCGAAAACCACAAAGTGCTTAAAAAGCACACACATCAATCAAGGAACAAAAACCCTTTATGTGGTGATGAAATGGAAATTAGTTTAATGGTTAAAGACAATATTGTTCAAGACATGGGGTATCAATGTAGATCATGCGTGTACTGTCAAGCCTCAGTTAGTTTGCTTTCAAGATGGGTTATGCAAGTACCAATAGAAAAAATTTCAGATTTTGTTTCAAAAGCTGAGCTTTTCTTTGATGAAAATTTTGATCAATTAAAAAAAAAATAATATAAAAGATTTAAAAGATTTTAAAAAAATAATGAATTCAAAAAATATTTCTAGAAAAGAATGTTTATTGCTTCCTTTTAGAACTCTTTCAAAAGCCCTAAAGCTTTAAAATAACACTAACAACAAAAATAAAAGAATATGATAAATACAATAAAAGAAAACTTTAACAGAGCTCTATATGCATTAATATTTTCAATAATCACAATTGGTACGCTTTCATTCCTAAGTTTTGAAACTCCCTATGGGTTGTTTTTAGCTGGATCATTTGGATCTTCGATGGTTTTACTTTTTGGGTATCCAGAAAGTCCATTTGCCCAACCCAAAAATGTTTTTTTTGGACACTTGGTAACGTCTATAGTTGGTGTATTAATTTTAAAATTTTTACCCATTGATCAATTTTTACAAATAGCTATTGCTGTAGGGCTTGGTATTTTTATAATGATACTGCTTGGTGTAACTCACCCACCTGCAGGAGGAAATCCTATTGTTATAATACTTGGTGCAGCTTCATATGATTTTTTACTAAATCCAATTATTTTTGGCTCTATAATAATAATTGTTTATGCGGTTATTCTAAATCGTTTCATATTAAAGAAAAACTACCCAAGTAGTTGGAAAAGCTAATCTTTTCGTTGTTTCAAATTTAGCCAGTTTAAATATACTAACTGAATGAATTCTAATTATAAAGTCACAAAATTTAGATCTAATAATTTGAAAGAGGTTAATGATCAAATATCTATTGAAGAACCACTTGAAATAATACTCAAATATAAAGATAAAAAAAATTGGATAGAAAATACTATATCTATTACGATGAGAACGCCTGGAGATGATGAAAATTTAGTTACTGGCTTTCTTTTTAATGAAAGAGTAATTGAAAAAATTAGTTATATAGAAAATATTGAAGCAAGTGGCGAGCCAGTTGGACAATATAAGTTACAAAATAAAGTTATTATTACAATAAATAATTCAGAGAATATAGACATTGATAAAATTAAAAGAAATTTTTTGACTAATTCCTCATGTGGGGTGTGTGGAAAAACATCTCTTGAGTCTTTAGAAATTATTAAGAAAGATCAAATATTAAAATCAATCCCTAAAATACATCATGAAATTATAATGAAATCTCCAGATATATTAAGACAAAACCAATCTGAATTTTCAAAGACTGGCGGCATTCATGCTAGTGGGCTATTTAATGTGAGTGGAGAAATTATTGCTTTAAAAGAGGATGTGGGAAGACATAATGCTTTGGACAAGCTAATTGGATTTGTCTTAAAAGAAAATTTACTTGATAATAGTTCTCAATTTCTAACCTGTTCTGGAAGGCTCAACTTTGACCTTGTTCAAAAGGCACTCATGGCAAATATAGGTGTCTTGATTGGCGTAGGTGCGCCAACCAGTCTCGCTATAGATTTAGCTAATAAGTTTGACATGACATTAGTTGGTTTTGTAAAAGAGGATAGCTTTAATATTTATAGTAATAATGAGAGAATTATAATAAAAAATTAAAAAATTTTAACAGGGTATAATGTGTCAAAAAATATAAGTAACTTATCAGGCAGAATTGGTTTAAAGAAAAATCTATTTGAAAAAATCTCTGAAAGATCCCTAAACTCTAAAGATGCAAGTGGCATTCAAGAAATAGCTAATGAATATCATATGGGTGTATCTACTATTCATGGTGCAGAAAGTTTTTATGAATTTTTAAGACCATCTCATAGAGCAAAGAAAGCCTTTGTTTGCAATGGAAGTGCTTGCATGTGTTCTGGAACACAGGAACCTTTGAAGAAAAAATTAAAAGAAAAACTAGGTGATGATAAAGTTGGTGAAATGTTCTGTCTTGGCCACTGTTATGAAAATAAAGCATTTCACTATGATGGTGAAAACTATGCTGGAAATGACATTGATAAGATTGATGAAATAATTAAAGGAGAAAAAATTGAACAGGAAAAATTTTTCTCTAAAAGTTTTGCTTCAACTAGTTTTTTAATGGATGATAAGCTTTCAAATTTAGATCAATTTAAAGATGTTTTAAATAAATTTATCAATACAGACAAACAAGAAATTATAAAGTCACTATTAGATTCAAACTTAACAGGTAGAGGTGGTGCTGGTTTTCCAGCTGGAATGAAATGGGACTTTTGTAGAAAAGCAGAATCTGAAAAAAAATATGTTATCTGCAATGCTGACGAAGGAGACTCTGGTGCATTTTCTGATAGATACTTGTTAGAAGATCAGCCACTAAAAGTATTATTTGGAATGATAATCTGTGGTTATGTTATTGGAAGTGATGAAGGTGTTTTATATATAAGAGGTGAATATCCAAAATCTATTGAAGCAATAAATGGATGTATTAATTCTTTAAAAAAAGAAGGGTTATTAGGTGAAAATATTCTTGGAACAAATTTTTCTTTTGATCTAAATATTTGTATAGGACAAGGAGCGTACATATGTGGAGAAGAAACTGCATTAATTGCATCAATTGAAGGAAGAAGAGCAGAAGTTGATGTCAGACCTCCCTTCCCTGTTACTGAAGGACTTTATAAAAAACCAACAGTTGTTAACAATGTTGAAACTTTAGCTGCTGCCACTGGTATACTTATTAATGGTGCAGAAAAATTTGCTGCAATTGGTAATAAAAAATCAGCAGGTACAAAATTAGTCTGTTTTGATAGTTTTTTTAATAATCCAGGCGTTTACGAAGTCGAAATGGGAACTCCAATGAAAAAAGTTTTGAACGATATTGGTGGAGGTTTTAAAGAACCTATTAAAGCACTACAAATTGGTGGCCCATTAGGTGGAGTTATTCCAATTTCTGAAATAGAAAAATTAAATTTAGATTTTCAGGAATTTACTGCTGCTGGTTTCATGTTGGGGCACGCAAGTATAGTAAGCATTCCAAAAGATTTTCCAATGGTTGACTATATTCATCATTTATTTGAATTCACAGCTGAAGAATCATGTGGAAAATGTTTTCCTGGTAGACTTGGTTCTTACCGTGGTAAGGAAATGTTTGATCAAGCAAAAAATAAAACTGCTAAAATTCCATTAAAGCTATTAAATGAACTGTTAGTAACAATGAAAAAAGGCTGTTTATGTGCTTTATGTGGTGCAATACCTACGCCTATCATGAACATACTAAAATATTTTGGTGATGAAATGAAGGATGATATGGTGAAAGATAATTAATGAGCTCAGAAAAAAGAAAAATTGCATATATAGATGGCAAGCCATATGAAATTGGTCCTAACCATACTTCTGTTTTAAAATTTGTAGAAAGCTATCTTGGTGAAAAAAAAGTTCCTGCTTTATGTAACGATCCAAACTTAGCACCTTATGGAGCTTGTAGAGTTTGTTCGGTTGAGATTGCTTTAGTTAAAGATGGTCCAACTAAAGTTGTAGCCTCATGTCATACACCGGTAGGAGAAAACCAACATATTTTTACAAACAATGAAAATTTAACGGCTTTAAGAAAAAATATTGTTGAACTAGTTTTAACCGACCATCCAATGGAGTGTGGAACTTGTGAGGTTAATAATAACTGTGAACTTCAAGATGTTGCTAATGATTTAGGCATATCAGATCATAGATATAATGTTCCAAAACAACATAAAGGTATTCCAAGAGACACCTCTCATGATTACATGAGAATGAATTTAGATAACTGTATTAATTGTGGAAGATGTGTCAGAGCTTGTGATGAAATTCAAGGTTCATTTGTTTTAACAATGAGTGGCAGAGGATTTGAGTCTAAGATTACAACAGATAATGATGCATTATTTGGGGACTCGTCTTGTGTATCTTGTGGAGCTTGTGCACACACCTGCCCAACAGATGCCATCTCAGATGTATATCAATCTAAATCAGTTGCTGTTGATGAAAAAGTAAGAACGACCTGTTCTTATTGTGGAGTTGGTTGTAATTTAGAGGCATCAATTAAAGATAATAAAGTTGTAGCAATTTCTACTCCTAAAGAATCTGAGGTTAACGCAGGTCACACTTGTATTAAAGGAAGATATGCTTTTGGATTTTATGATCATCCTGACAGATTAAAAACTCCTTTAATTAAAAAGAATGGAAAGTTTGAAGAAGCATCATGGGATGAAGCATATGATTTTATTAAAAAAGAATTAAACAGAATTACCAAAGCTAATGGACCAGATGCAGTTGCTGGTATTTCTTCAGCAAGATGCACTAATGAAGAAAATTATGTTTTCCAAAAAATGATTAGAGCAGCAATAGGAACTAATAATATTGATTGTTGTGCAAGAATTTGTCATTCACCTACTGCGTGGGGAATGCAACAAACATTTGGAACTGGAGCAGCTACAAATTCTACAGAAGATATTTATCATGCAGATTTATTTATGGTTATTGGAGCAAATCCAACTAATGCTCACCCAGTTACTGGTGCTAAAATTAAGCAACAAGTAATGAAGGGTAAAAAATTAATTGTATTAGATCCAATTACTACTGAGCTTGCTAAACTTGCTGATTATCATATTAAACTTAGACCAGGAACAAATGTAGCCATATTAAATATGATGTTGCATTATATATTGAAAGCAAACCTTTATGATAAAGACTTTGTCAGAGATAGAACTGAAGGTTTTGCAAATTTCATTAAAGAAATTGAGAGACAAGATATGGATCATCTAGCAAAAGTTGCTGGTGTTGATAAACAGTTAGTTAAAGAAGCTGCAATTGCATATGCAACAGCTAAAAACTCTATGGAATTCCATGGTTTAGGAGTTACAGAACAGGAGCAAGGATCTAAAACGGTAATGTTAATTGCTGATCTTGCAATGATTACAGGAAATATTGGTAGAAGAGGTGTTGGTGTTAATCCATTAAGAGGACAAAATAATGTCCAAGGTGCAGCTGATATGGGCTGTCAACCCCATCAAGGAGCTGGTTACTTTGAGGTGGCTGATGAAAAAGTTCAAAATTTCTACACTGAAAAATATGGAGTAGTACACCCAACAAAACAAGGACTTAAAATTCCAGAAATGTTTGATGGGGCAATTAATAAAGATGTGAAAGCTGTCTGGATTATTGGAGAAGATATTGTTCAAACAGATCCTAACAGTGCACATGTTGTTGAAGCAATGAACTCATTAGAGTTATTAGTAGTTCAAGAAATTTTTATGAGTGAAACAGCAAAACTTGCAACGGTAGTATTGCCTGGAACAACTTTCTTAGAAAAAAATGGAACTTTTACTAATACAGAAAGAAGAATTCAAAGAGTTAATCGAGCTGTACCTCCTTTGCCTGGCACTAAAACTGATGGAACGATTGTAACAGACATGATGCAAAAATTAGGCTTTGATCAACCTGAATATGATGCTGATCAAGTTCTTGCAGAGATAGCTGATGTGGTTCCTTTCTTTAAAGGTGTAACAAGAGAAAGACTTGGTAAAATGGGATTACAGTGGCCAGTTCAAGAAGATGGAACGGATACTCAAATTTTACACCAAGAAACATTCAAATTAGGAAAAGGACAACTTAAAAATTTTGATTGGAAGGAGTCTAATGAGATAGCTACGAATAAAAAAGATTATCCATTGATTTTAACAACTAGTAGAGTTCTTCAACATTATAATGCAGCTACTATGACAAGACGTACTAAAAATATTAATATAGTTTCTGAAGACTTGCTATTAGTTCACCCTAATGATGCTAAAAAAAGAGAATTAAATACTGGTGATATTGGTAGACTTTATTCAGGCAGAGGTGAAGTAGCTTTAAAAGTAGAGGTAACAGATAAAGTTAAAGAAGGAATTGTATTTACAACATTTCACTTTCCAGAACATATGGTTAACATGGTAACTGGTCATGGAAAAGATGAAGAGACAATGTGTGCAGAATACAAAGTTTCTTCTGTAGAAATTCAAAAGATATCCAATCAATTTAAAACTGTTGTTGAGCCTAAAGAAAATCAAGCAGAACTTTCATAATTACTGATATTTTAATACGTGCTTTAAAAAATTATAAAGTTTATAATTTTAAAAATGACTAATTTAAATATAGATATTGATAAAGTAGGTTGGTCTTTTGATAACACATATACAAAACTACCCAATGATTTTTTAGTAAAACAAGCCCCTATTCCTGTAAAATCTCCAGAACTTATAATTTTAAATAAAAGTTTATCTAAAAATTTAAATTTAGATTTTACAAACATTAAAGAGGAGAGTTTGTCTCAATTATTTTCAGGTAATTTATTACCAGTAGGATCAAATTCGATTGCACAAGCATATGCTGGGCACCAATTTGGTCATTTTACAATGTTAGGTGATGGGCGAGCTGTTCTTATGGGTGAACACGTATCAAAAAATGGTGATAGGCATGACATTCAGTTTAAAGGGTCAGGAAAAACACCATTTTCAAGAAGTGGTGATGGTAGAGCTGCACTTGGTCCAATGCTCAGAGAATATATTATTAGTGAGGCAATGCATGAGCTGGGCGTACCAACGACCAGAAGTTTAGCAGTTGTTAAAACTGGAGAAAATGTAATTAGAGAAACACATTTACCAGGTGCTATATTAACTAGAATTGCTGCTAGTCATATCCGTGTAGGAACTTTTCAATATATTGCAGCTACTCAAAATGAGCAAAATATTAAAGTTCTATTTAATTATGTAATCAATCGACACTATCCCAATATAAAAAATTCTAAAAACCAAGCCTTGGATTTGTTGAAAACAATAATGAATGTTCAAATTAATTTAGTTATTGATTGGATGCGTATTGGTTTCATTCATGGTGTGATGAACACTGACAATGTATCGATTTGTGGTGAAACAATTGATTACGGTCCATGTGCTTTTATGGATGTTTATAATCCAGATACAGTCTTTAGTTCAATTGATCGACAAGCAAGATATTCATTCTCAAATCAACCAAAAATTATTAAATGGAATTTAGCAAGATTTGCAGAGAGCATCATAACACTTATAGACGACAACAAAGAAAAGGCTATAGAAATTGCAACCGAAGCAATTAATTCATTTGAAAAGATTTATGAAGAAAAATGGCTTAATATGATGCGGGATAAATTAGGGTTATTTGGTGAAGATATAAATGATCAAATTTTAATTATGGAACTTCTAACATGGATGCACAAAAATAAGACTGATTACACTAATACTTTTTGTTTTTTAATGAACGAAAAGTTTTATGATAATGAAATTTATAAAGATGCAAACTTTCTTATTTGGAAAGAAAAATGGGAAGACCGCTTAAAATTAAATAATAATAGTCAGGAAAAGTATTTAAAACTAATGCATTCAGTAAACCCAATAATTATTCCAAGAAATCATAAAGTTGAAGAAGCTTTAACTGCTGCAAACAATGATGATTTAGAAGTTATGAATAAATTATTAACTGTTTTAAAAAAACCCTACGAAAATCAAAATAGTATTATTGATTTTCAGTCTCCTGCACCGTCTAGTGATAAAGCTTATAAAACATTTTGTGGAACTTAACCCTTAGAGAACGTAAGGTTCGGGTCTGGCATTATTATCAAGAACTCTTTCAACAGAAAAGTCGCTTATATCAATCGTTTGATAAGATCCTGTAGAAATTAATTCAGTTAATGCTCTTCCTATTCCAGGGGCTTGCATTAATCCTCTGCCTGTAAATCCTGAGGCCATATATACATTTTCATATTTAGGGTGTTTGCCGACCACTGCATTATTATCCAATTTGTTGCAATCATAATAACCAGCCCATCCACCAGTTAATTTTAATTCTTCAAAAGCAGGAATTCTTTGTGCTAATGCAGGCCATACTAATTCTTCAAAATCATTCCAAGCTGGTTCTAAATCAGTAGCATCAAATACTGAGTTAGGTGAACCTGCCAAATATTCTCCACCTTCAGGTCTCCAGTAAACACCAGTTGTTAAGTCCCCTGTTAACGGCATTTCTTTAATATATTTAGGACATTTAACTCTAAAAACTGTATGTTTTTGGGGAACTACAGGGATATCTTTTAATAATTCTTTAGTCCAACATCCTGCAGCAGATATAATTGTCTTAGCTTTAATATCGGAGATGCTTTTCACTTCACCTTTAATAAACTCCGCACCTAATTCAATTGCCTTACTCTTTAATGCGCTATGAAACATAAAGGGATCAATCCATCCTTCACTTTGGTTGTCTGTATAAGTTGCTGTTTCAATACCCTCACCGTTTATATAAGGAAATATTTTTGTTAGTTCAGAACCTTTGATATTTTTAGTTCCAGCATCACAAGCTTCATGATTTTTTAGGGCTTTATACTGTTCCTCAGCATGCTCTGGACCAAACATTAATAAGTAGCCATTTGTAACCATGCTTGCTGTAGGGTTTGGATTTTTTTCAGTTTTTAATAGTTCTGGTATCTGAAAAATAAATTCTCTTGCAAATTTTCCTAATAAAATATTTTCTTTTTGAAAAAACTGCCTTCTAAATCCACCAAGTGATAATGGAAAAGAAGCCGTTTTATAAGTTGGGTCTCTTTCTATAACTTTAACTTTTCTACCTTCTTTAGATAAAAAATAAGCTGTAGCAGTCCCTATTATTCCACCACCAACTATTACAACATCGTCCATAATTTATTTTAATTTAATATGATTAAACTTACATTTAGCAGTAATGCAAAGAGACACCAAAGTAAATAAGGAATCATTAAGTAATAACTGTACAAGTTGACACGCTTAAATCTAATTATGAGAATGATTATCAATAATATTAAAATTACTAATACAATTAGAGCTAAAACAATTTTATGAAAAACAAAAAAAATTATACTCCAAGTTGTATTAAAAATTAAATGAATAAAGTAGATATAAATAGTGTTCATATCTCTGTTTTTACTATGCCAAAATTTCCAGATAGCAATTGTCATAAAAAAATAAAGCGTAGTCCAAACTGGTGCAAAAATCCAATCTGGTGGATTAAACGAGGGTTTAATGATTAAAGAATACCATGGCTCTTTAAAACCAACAGTAGCTAAGCCTCCTATTGCTGATGCAGAAAAAGTAACAAGAGCAAATAGTAAAAAAGATAAGAATTTGTTTTTTAACATATTTCTATTATACAATAGAATATGGAAGAAAAAAAAGTTATTTGGATAACTGGTGCAAGTAGTGGAATTGGTAAAGCTCTTGCAATCAAATTTGCAGAAAATGGGTGGTTGGTTGCTGCATCTGCAAGACGAGAAAATTTATTAAATGAACTTAAAAAAATTAATCAAAGTATTATTCCTTTTCCTTTAGATGTTACTGAAATTGATTCATGTAAATTAGTTGCAAAAAATATAATCAAACAATTTAATAATATTGATATATGCGTGTTTGGTACGGGTATGCATGATCCAAAATCAGAAAAAAGATTTAATTTAGATAAAATAAGAGAAATAATGGAAGTTAATTATTTTGGAACAATGAATTCAATTAATTCAATCTATGATTATTTCTCCGAAAAAAAAAATGGCCAAATATCTATAATTTCTTCTGTTGCAGGCTATCGAGGATTACCTGCTGCTGGTGCATATTGTGCCTCAAAATCAGCACTTACAAGCTTTGCAGAAAGTTTAAACTTTGACATGCAAATGAAGAACGTACGAGTTTCATTAATTAGTCCTGGTTTCATAAAAACACCTATGACTGATCAAAATGATTTCCCAATGCCCATGATCAAAACTCCAGAATTTGCTGCAGATGAAATTTATAAAGGATTAATAACTAAAAAAGGTTTTGAAATACATTTTCCAAAAGCCTTTACATATTTTTTAAAATTTCTTCAAATGCTACCAAGTAGCTTATATTTTAAACTAGTTGCTAGAGGTATGAAGAAGATTGATTATTAATTTTTTTTAAAGAAGACTGTCAACTCACCAACTTTAAATCCAAATTTTGTAAGTGTGGCTCGATTAATTGCTACATCTTCATCTTGTTTGAAGATCCAATCATCAAAAGAAACTTTAATGTTCTTCCCTTTAAATGGGACCATCAAATCATATTCAAATTTAAAAGCTGACCCATACTGATAACCTTTAGCTGTACCTACAACATCAGGTGCGGTTCCTTCATAGTAATTTTGATCAATCTTTTTGATTTTCCATATTCTGTTTTGTTTTTCTCCATCTGTCCAATAAAAATCTTCTTTAAGAGTTAAAATATCTCCTTCAAAACTACCTGTCATATCTGCTTTAAATTGTCTAGTAACCTTACCGCTACGGTCTTGTAATAGACCCCATGCTTTAACAGGACCATCAAAGTATTTCTCTATAGTCATAGATGGTTCTGTGTTTTTAAAATCTGTCGGTTTCATAGAGTTATTATTTATACAACTTGCTGTAAAAAATAAAGTAATTAATAATATGGTTAATTTGAATATCTTAAAGTTTATCATCTTTTCTCCTATTGTTATTTATTTTGTAATGAAAATTGAATTAGATCTATATTTTTTGATTTAAAACCAGCCTCACAATATGACAGGTAAAACTCCCACATTCTTTTAAATGTTAAATCAAAACCTTGCTCTTTAATTGAATCCCATTTTTTATTAAATATCTCTCGCCAAATAATTAAAGTATCGGAATAGTGATTAGCATATGAATTGTATTCATTAAATTTTAAACCGTTAGTATCAACATAGTTTAGTAATTCATTTCTTGAAGGCAAAAAACCACCAGGAAAAATATATTTTTGGATAAAGTCTTGTTTATTCTTATATCTTTCAAATAAATTATCATCAATTGTTATAGCTTGGATACCTACAGTACCAATCGGCGTTAAATTATTTTTAATTGTATTGAAATAACTATCTAAATAATTTTGTCCAACAGCTTCAATCATTTCAATAGATGCAATATGATCATATTTATCCTTTTGATCTCTATAATCTTTGATCTGAATATTAACTTTTTCATTAAGACCACATTTGTGAATTCTCTCTTTAGCAAATTCAAATTGTTTTTGAGAGATAGTAATACAGTCTAGTTTAACATCATAATTGGTGCCTAAATATTCGGCGAAACCACCCCAACCACAGCCAATTTCTAGAATTTTACTCCCACTTGATGGTTTTAGAAGGTCAATTAATTTTTGATATTTATTATTCTGCGCAGCAAAAAGCTCTTGATTAGGTTCTTCAAAAATTGCACTGGAATAAGTTAATGTTTTATCAAGCCATAACGAAAAAAAATCATTTCCTAGGTCATAGTGTTTGGCAATATTTTCTTTGCTTCTATGTTTTGTATTTTTAATAAATTTGTTTTTAATAAAGTTAATAAAAGATAAATCAAAAAAACCAGAAAACTTATATATGATTCTTATATTTTTAGCAGATAGTTCAATTAAATCAGAGAGATTATTTGTTATAAAAAAATCCTTCATATAAGATTCTCCTAAACCTACACTTCCATTCTTAATTAAATTATACATAAGACTTTCATTTTTAATTTTTAATGTAACTTTTAAATTATCATCTGGATTACCAAATTTTAAAATTTCACCATTTATTTTTGTAATTTCAAGAAATCCGTACTTAATACTTTTCAACGCATTAAATACAATTGTGTCTGAAATTCTATAGATTAACATTAATTTTCTATTGTTATATTATTTTTTATTTTAATTTTTTTTTTCATAAACTTAATTCCCTTTGTCCATAATTTAAATGCCTCAAAATGTATCGCTATAATAATTTTAAATGTCATTAATGGGTGTTTTAAATAAGATTTTATTAAATTCTTATTATTTAAATCGCTCTTAATTCCATCTTGTGAAGCATACAATATTTTACCAACCTGATCATTTAGGTCAATTATTACAGATATTTTATTACCAGGTTTTAAAAGTCTAAAAAAATAAATACAATTCATTTCAATAAATGGAGATACATGGAATTTCTTCTTACACACATTTTGAATTAAATTTTGATCTTTTTCAGTCTTAAAAATGTAAACATGTTGCTCACCAAATGTGTTCTTAACTTCGTATAAAATAGATATTAAATCTGAATTTTTGTCATACACATAAAAAACACTTAACGGATTAAACACATACCCAAATATCCTTGGATAACATAAAAGTTTAATTTGAACATCATTAGTATCAATATTATTTCTTTTGAGATTAACTAAAACCCAGTCCTTAAGAGAACTTCCATCTCTAGCTCCATGGTCCTTATCAAAGAAACTAATAATATTTAATTTATTATATGAAAATATCTTTAAAGTTTTGTGCAATAGATTAATTTCTGATAAATCTATAAGAAGTGAAAATACATTATAATTAAAGCTATGAATTTTGGGCTTAAACCTTTTATGAATTACATTTCCTGTATAAATATAAGAATTTTTAATCATTAAGTGTTTTTAGCATATCAATAGAGGACTTTATTCCATCCTCATGAAAACCATAACCAAAATAACTGCCACAATATAAAATATTTTTTTTATTTTGAATTTTATGTAGATTACTTTGATTGTTTAATGCTTCAGCATCGTAATAAGGGTGAGTAAATGCTACTTTTTTAAATATCTTATTATTTGGAATTTCTTTAAATGGATTTATTGTTAAAAAAATATCTCTATCTATCTTTAAATTTTGTAGTTGGTTTATCCAATATGTTACAGCTGTCTTTTCATTATTAGCTGAATCCATTGAAGAATTCCAAGCACACCACGCTTTTTTATTTTTTGGCATAACACTTTTATCAAAATGTATTACAGCAATGTTAGCTCTATATTTAAATTTTTTGATATCTAACTCCTCATCTAGAGTTGGATTGTCAATTATTTTTAATGCTTCATCTGCATGGGTCGCTATTACAACTTTATCATAATCAAAGAACTCATTTTCTTCTCCATAAAAAATCTTAACACCTAAATCATTTCTGGTAATTTTATTTATATTGTAATTCTTAAAATGTTCACCACTAACTTGACCTATTATCTTATCAACATAAGTTTTACTTCGATTTGCAACCGTAAACCACTGAGGTCTATCTTTAATTTTAAATAGTCCATGATTCTTAAAAAAACTTAAAAAAAAAGGTAATGGCATTTGCGTTGCTTCATATGGTGGCATCGACCATATTGCAGATACCATTGGTATAATATGATAATTAATAAAATAATTTGAAATTTTTATTTCTTTTAAATATTCTCCCAATGTTATTGATTTAATTTTTTTAATTTCTATTTTCTCACAGTTTTTATAAAAACTTAAAATTTCAAAAAACATTTTTATGAATTTTAAATTAAATAAGTTTTTTTTATTGGAAAAAATTCCACTTAATCCTTTTCCGCAATATTCTAAGTCACTATTTTCTACGGTGACAGAAAATGACATATCACTTTTTTCAATCTCTATTTTATTTTCTGAAAAAAAATTAATTAAATTTGGATATGTTTGCTTGTTAAAAACCATAAATCCGATATCTATTGGAATTTCTTTATTAGGTTTGTAAGCAACCTTTATTGTATTTGCATGACCACCAAAATGATTTTCTTTTTCAAATAAATCTACTTTATGTTTTTTGGATAGGTAATAAGCAGCACTCAATCCTGATATACCTGCACCTACTACAGCAATTTTCATCTTGGCAAATATCTAAGCTGCCGTATCTTCGTACTCTTCCATAGATGGACATGTGCAAAACAAGTTTTTATCTCCATAAACATTATCTACTCTACCAACTGGAGGCCAATATTTATTTGTTCTTAAAAAATCTGAAGGATAAGCGGCCTCTTCTCTTTCATACTTATGATCCCACTTATTGGATGTTAATTCAACGTGAGTATGTGGCGCATTCTTCAATGGATTGTCAGTCTTGTCATATTTGCCAGACTGAATTTTATTTATCTCTTGTTTTATCTTTATAAGAGTAGAGCAAAACTTGTCAATTTCACTCAAACTTTCACTTTCTGTAGGTTCAATCATCATTGTACCAGCAACAGGCCAGGACATTGTTGGAGCATGATAGCCAAAATCAATCAATCGTTTTGCAATATCTTCTTCTGTAATCCCCGTTTCACTTTTTATTGTTCTGATATCAATGATACATTCATGAGCTACATTGCCACTTTTACCCTTATACAAAATTGGAAAAGAGTCTTTTAATTTATGTGCAATGTAATTTGCATTTAGTATTGCAACTTGTGATGCTTTTCTTAAGCCTTCAGAGCCCATCATCTTTATATACATCCATGAAATTGATAAAATACTTGAGCTGCCCCAAGGTGCTGCAGATACTGCTCCCATTCCAGTTACTGGGCCACAATCTTTAATTACAGAATGTTTCGGTAAGAATATTTCTAAATGCTTTTTACATGCTATTGGTCCCATACCAGGTCCTCCTCCACCGTGGGGTATGCAAAATGTTTTGTGCAAATTTATATGACAAACATCTGGTCCAAAATTTCCTGGTTTTGCAATTCCTACTAATGCATTTAAATTTGCTCCATCCATGTAAACTTGCCCACCATGATTATGAATTAATTCACAAATGTCAGTTATTTTTTCCTCAAAAACACCATGCGTTGATGGGTAAGTGACCATAAGAGCAGCTAAATTTTCCGAATGTTCTTCAGCTTTATTTTTTAAATCTTCATAATCTACATTTCCATATTGATCGCATTTCACAACAACTACTTTCATACCAACCATTTGGGCACTTGCTGGATTTGTTCCATGCGCAGAGCTTGGAATTAAACAAACATTACGATTTGTTTCATCATTTTTTTCATGAAATTTACGTATCACCATTAAACCAGCAAACTCACCTTGAGCCCCAGCGTTTGGTTGTAATGAAACTCCAGAAAATCCTGTGATTGACCTTAACCAGTTTTTTAAATCAGTAAATAATTCTCTGTAACCATCCATTTGTTCTACAGGAGAAAAAGGATGTGGCTGTGAAAATTCTTTCCAGGTAACTGGTATCATTTCTGAAACTGCATTAAGTTTCATAGTGCACGATCCTAAAGCAATCATAGATTTATTTAGGGCAATATCTGAATCTTCTAATTTTTTTAAATATCTAAGCATTTCAGTTTCTGAATGATAACTATTAAAAACAGGATGATCTAAATAAGTTGAAGTTCTTAATAAGTTTTTTGGAATATTAGATAAACTTTCATTCATAGATTCTTTAATTGTTTCTGAGCAATTAAAAATTTTTAATAGCTGATTTGCTCTATAAAGATTTTTTCTTTCATCAAAAGATACTGCTAACATTTCAGAATTCACTTTTCTGATATTTACTCCTTGATCTAAAGCATTTTTGTATATCTTCTCTGTTTTATCTAGAGTTTTTATTGTTACCGTATCAAAAAAATCATTTGAATAAAGTTCATAACCAGATTGTTTTAGTTTATCTGCAAAATTTTTAGTCAGTTGAGATACACTTTCTGCAATCTTTTTAATACCTTGTGGACCATGATAGACAGCATAAGCTGCAGAAACTATTGCCAATAATGCCTGTGCAGTACAAATATTACTTGTAGCTTTGTCTCTTCTTATATGTTGCTCTCTTGTTTGAAGAGCAAGTCTATATGCTTTTTTCCCATGTTTATCTACTGACACACCAACTATTCTGCCTGGCATTGATCTTTTATACTCATCTTTTGTAGCAAAAAATGCTGCGTGTGGACCGCCATAGCCCATTGGGATTCCAAAACGTTGTGAGCTACCAACTGCAATATCAGCTCCTAACTCTGCTGGAGTTTTTAGTTTAGCAAGTGCTAACAAATCACATGCAAGAACAGCTTTTCCATTAAATTTATGTATTTTACTAATAGCTTCACTAGGGTCCTTAATATCTCCAAGGGTACCTGGGTATTGAATAATACCACATATAATATCTTCTTTAATATCTTTATCCTCGTCGCCGACTATTATTTCTAGACCTAAAGGTTCAGCTCTTGTTTTAATAACATCGATAGTTTGAGGATGACAATTTTTTGAAACAAAAACTTTTTTTGATTCAGACTTAGATATTCTATAACTCAATCCCATAGCTTCTGCTGCTGCTGTACCTTCATCTAGAAGAGAGGCATTAGCAATGTCCATTCCTGTAAAGTCAATTATCATTTGTTGAAAATTTAGTAACATTTCTAATCTACCTTGTGCTACTTCTGGCTGGTAAGGAGTATAAGAAGTGTACCATCCTGGATTTTCTAAAATATTTCTAAGTATTACATATGGTGTATAAGTTCCGTAATAACCCATTCCTATAAAGCTAGAATAAACTTTATTTTTTTTAGCTATATCTTTTAGTTTTCTAAGTGCTTTATATTCAGAGTTTGGATCTCCAATATCTAAGTCATCTTTAAGAAGAATTTTTTCTGGTACAGTGTCTTTTATTAAATCATCAAGACTTTTATAGCCTAATTCTTTAAGCATAACATTTTGTTCATCAACTGATGGACCTATATGTCTTTGTATAAAATCTTTTTGAGCATTTTTTAACATTTAACTACCACTTTCTTTTGAAAATTTTTCGTATTCTTCTTTATTCATTAATGAATCCATTTCAGACTTATCAGTAATTTTTAATTTAAAAAACCATGCATCATTTTCTGGATCGTTATTAACCTTTGCAGGATCATCAACAATTGCTTGATTGTTTTCGATAATTTCTCCAGATACAGGAGTATAAATATCACTTGCAGCTTTTGTTGATTCTACAACACCAGCATTACCATCTTTAACAACAGAAGATCCTATTTCTGGTAATTCTACAAAAACAATATCACCTAGCATTTCGGTTGCATGTTGTGTGATTCCTATAATTGCAGTATCTCCATCTAATTTTATCCACTCATGTTCTTTTGAATATTTTACTTCGCTCATTTGCTAACTCCTTTCACATAACTTTTTTTATAAAATGGCAAATTACTTATAATTGCCGGATATTTTTTTCCTCTCACTTCTAAAAAAACCTTAGTATCAATTTTAGAAAATGAGTTTTCTACATAACCCATGGCGACTGGGGCCTGGACACTCGGACCGAAAGTTCCACTTGTAATTTCCCCAATATTTTTATTATCTTCATTAAATATTGATGCTTTTTCTCTAGCAATAATTCTTCCTTCTGGCTTAATACCTACACGGATCTTATTTACCCCTTTCTCAATTTGAGATTTAATCTTTTCACATCCAATAAATCCACCCTCAAGAATTCTATTCTTTGATATTGCCCATTTTAAATTAGCTTCTATTGGGCTTTTATTGATATCCATGTCATGACCATACAAACAAAGTCCCGCCTCTAATCTCAAGGTATCTCTGGCACCTAGTCCAATTAAACTAGCGCCTTCATCTAAGAGGTTTTGCACGAACACCTCTGCATCATCATTTTTTATAGATATTTCAAATCCATCTTCACCTGTATAGCCTGATCTTGTGATATAAATATTTTCTTTAAGATAGTTAAATGTATCACCATTCATAAATTTTAAATCTGATACTCCATTGATTATTTTTTCTAATATTTGGACTGCTTTTGGTCCCTGTATTGCTATAAGAGATAATTCTTCACTTAAAATCATTTCATACTTATTTTCTAATAATTTAGATAAAAGTTTAAAATCTGTATTCTTACAAGCAGCATTTAATACAATGTTAAAACCGCCTTCAACTTTAGTGATAATCAAATCATCGTAAATTCCTGCTTCTTCATTCATTAAAAAACTATATTTTGACTGATTTAATTTAGCGTTGCTCAATTCAGCTGGAAAAATTCTTTCAAGACTTTTTGCTAATGTGTCGTCTCCTTTAATGAATAGCTGACCCATATGTGACACATCAAAAATACCTGCATTTTCTCTTGTACTTTTATGCTCATCAATAATTCCTTTAGAATATTGAATTGGCATTTGATAACCAGCAAATGGAACAAATTTGGCTCCATGCTTTAGATGTAAATTGTAAAGTGCTGTTTTTAAATTTTCCATATTAACTCAGTGTACCCATCTGTATGTTTGCCTGAGAGTTTTATTCCGTCGGCGAGAACTTAATCTCTTTCCAGAGTTAATATGTTACGGTCCTTTTGCCTGAGAGATTCCTGGGTGGTTGCTCCTTCGGCGCTACGATAGTCTGTAGTCTCTCCCGTATTCAAGAATACTCTACCAGATGTATGTCAGAGTCAATTAATAATTTTTTCTTTTTTATTAGACAAAAGCAACGATGAAAACTGAAGTAAAACAGCAAATAAAATAATTGCACCACCAATTAATGTAAATAATGATGCCCGTTCACCTGCAAATAGAAAAGCCCAAACAGGTCCTAAAACAGATTCGGATAGCATAATTACTCCAACCATTGCTGAAGGAGTGCTACGAGCACCGATGGTAATGAATATAAAACCAAAACCAACTTGAAAAAAGCCTGCTAAGAAACCTAAAAATATATCATTAGGTGAAACTATTAAATTATGTGAATAGTAAATACATACAGTTAACCCAATTAAACATGAGCTTACTCCGGCAACAAATTGAGCAGGAATCATGTCTACTGTAGGAAATTTTCTTACAATCATGATTAAGACCGCAAATGTGATAGGCATTGTAAATGCAGCTAAATTTCCTGAAAGGTTACCTGGTCTAAGATCATTACCAACCATTAAGGTAACTCCTGTTATTGCTAATATTATTGAAACTAGAGTTATTGTTGAAATTTTTTCTTTTAAAAATAAGTAACCAAAAATTGCAAGAAATAAAATTTGTAATGAGATTATAAAATTAGTATTTGCAACTGATGTATTAGACATTGCATATACATAACCACAAAATCCGAATGACAATACAATACCCCCAAAAAAACCTGGTAATCCCGATTTATAGAAAGAGCTTAAAGTTTTCTTTTTATAAGTAATTATTAAAAAAGCTAAGACTGTAAGCGTAAAAAATAAAGATCTCCAAAAAAGAATTTGCCACTCTGTAGAGCCTTCAAATTTTTTTACAATAAGCCCACCAAAACTTAAACTTAAAGCTCCCATAAAAATCAGTAATGGACCTGGAATTTTATTAATTACATTCATTTAAATATCTATTTGTATCTTCTGTGTATGCTTTAAATATATTCTGAGCTTCTTCAAGACTTACTTCCTTAAAGTTTATTTTTGTTCCAGGAGTTAATTGTCCAACTAAATCAAGATCAGCAGTAATAACTACACCGATCTTTGGATATCCTCCAACTGTTCCATGATCCGCCATCATTATTATTGGATTACCATCAGCAGGTACCTGAATAACTCCTCTAACTAAACCTTCTGATTTGATGTTGGTATTTTTTATATTTTCTAATTTAGGACCTTTTAATCTTATACCCATTCTATCAACAAGGTTTGTGATTAAAAAATCTTCATTAAAAAATTTGTCTATTGCATCCTTAGAAAAATAGTCAAAATTTGTACCTTTAATAATTCTAATGATGCTGTCAGTAGAATAATCAAAATTTATTTTTTTGTTTATTGGGCTTTTGATATCAATTTTTTTAATAAAAATTTTATCATTTAACGAATATTTTTTTCCATTATTTGGTCCAATATTTGCTTTAGTATTTATGGAATAACTGCCCCAGGTTTTTTCTACATCAAAGCCTTCATTAACAGCTAAGTATCCATACGTAGAATTTTTGGTTGATATTATATCTATTTGATCTTCTCCATCTAAAAAATAGCTTTTATAACACTCACCTTCTTCAACCTCTAAATTCTTTCTAATAATTTTAAAAAAAATATCACCAGATATTGCAAAATTAATTTTTCCATTCTTTAATTTTAAAAGAGGGCCTTGGTATGCAAACTCTAATACAGGCTCATCTAATTGATTTTCAACTAGTCTATTTGATAATGTATAATTTCTTTGGTCAATTGCACCGCTTACTGCAATACCAACATGATATAAATGATTTCTACCTTTGTCTTGAATGGTAGTATTAACTCCAGCCCTTAAAATCTCAAAATATGCTTTATTCATTCCAATTTAAATATTCTTCTTTTGTTATTTGATAAAAACTTACTTTATCACCTGGATTAACTAAAGCTGGTTGAACTAAATTTTTATCATCAAAAATTTTTTTTGGGGTGTTACCAATAATATTCCAACCACCAGGGCTTTCAAAAGTATAAATATTTGCAAATTGTTCTGTTATTCCTACCGATCCTTTAGGCATCTTTAATCTTGGTGTTTCCAATCGATCGCATCTAATATTTTCATTTAAGATCTCCTAAAAAAGGCATTCCAGCAATAAAACCTGTCATGTAACAAAAATACTCTTTGTTAAAATATAGTTCTAATATTTTATTTTTATCTATATTCAATTTTTTAGTTAGTCTCAAAAAATCCAGTCCATACTCATCATCACAACAAACTGGAATTTTAATTCTTTTATTATTATTTTGAATATCTCTATTAATAGTTAAGCCTTCTATAAAATATTTAATTTTTTTATAGTTAGTTATGGTTAAATCAAAACTAATGATTAATTTATTATAAGAGGGTGTTAAGTTAGTTATTCCTTCAATCTTTTTATCTTTTATTAATTTTGATATATGGTGAAAGTAATCTATGACGCTTGAATTTATTGTTTCATTAACTTCTGAGCCAAAATCACAATATACAGCTGCATCACCAAGATTTGATATATTTTTAACCATGTCATGTTATACTCCAGACTAAAGAGTATGGAAATTAATATCAATTGTGATTTAGGAGAAAAATCTAAGTTTCATTCTATCAAGAATGATCCAGAATTACTTAATATTGTAAATTCTGCCAACATTGCATGTGGCTACCATGCGGGAGATGAACAAACAATGGATATGGTTATTCAAATTTCAAAAAAAAATGGTGTTAGTTTGGGTGCTCATCCTTCTTTTAATGATCCTGAAAACTTTGGAAGAAAAAGAATGAATTTAAATTCTTTAGAAATAAAAAAACTAATCTTTGAACAATATGAAATATTACAAAAAATTGCTCAAAATTATAATGAAAATGTTACTCATATTAAGCCACATGGGGCACTTAATAATATGGCTTGTGAAGATCTGGAATTAGCTACAACTCTAGCAGTGGCCATTAAAGAGATTAATAAAGATATCATTTATCTTGTCCCAACTGGTTCGCAAATGGAAGTTGCAGCTAAGAAAAATAGTTTAAGAATAGCTTGTGAAATTTTTGCAGATAGAAATTATGAAGATAATGGAAACTTAATTTCTAGAAGTAAACCAAATGCTTTAATCACTGACCCTGAATTAGCAAAGAAACATGTGTTGAGCATGGTTAAAAATCAGGCAATAAATTGTCTCAGTGGTAAACAGATACCTTGTGAGATTGACTCGGTTTGTATACATGGTGATAATGAAAGCTCATTGGCAACTGCTAAATCTATCAGGGATAATTTGATTGATAATGGGTTAGAACTAAAACCTTTAAATAAAATGGATAAATTTAATTAAAATATGAAAAAACTTATTTATACTTTACTAATAATAATAGCACTTACTAATAATTCATTTTCTGCAGGGAGTAGCAGTGATAACGATTCTACTCCAAAAGTGTCAAACTATGCAAAGGCAAAAAATTTAATTAAAGCTGCCAAGAAATATGAAAAAAAAGGTAAAACTGAAAAAGCACAAAAAAGATATGCAAAAGCACAAAAGCTTCTTTTAAAATCTAATGATGAAAAACCATTACAGGCAGATACTTTAAATTATTTGGGTTTTACTACTAGAAAACTTGGGGATTATGAAGGAGGCGAAAAATTTTACTTACAAGGCTTACAAATTGAGCCCAATCATAATGGAATAAATGAGTACCTTGGTGAACTTTATGTAGCCACTAATAGAATGGATATGGCTAAAGAAAGACTAGAAGTTTTGAAAACTTGCAACTGTGAAGAATATGACGAACTAAAAGAAATAATTGAAGGTACTAAAAAATCTAAATATTAAATTTATGCTCAATATTCAAGATCCAATTGAAGCTAGAAAAATTATTAGAAAAAATGAGTACAAAGATCAAACAGCAGGAACTGCTAATAAATATGTACAAGGTAACCTTTGTATATTACCTAGCAAATATGCAATGGATTTTGCATCATTTTGTCAAAAAAATCCTAAACCATGTCCTCTAATAGGTTTTGGTACAAAAGGAGATCCGTCATTAAAAGATTTAGGGGATATTGATATTAGGACAGATGTTCCTCAATATAGAATATGGGAAAAAGGAAAAATTATTGATGAACCATATGACATCAAAAAATATTGGAATGAAGATTTAACGACATTTGTTTTGGGATGTTCTATGTCTTTTGAGCTACCATTAATTGAGGCGGGAATACCTATCCAACATATTGAAAATGATACTATTGTTCCAATGTATCGAACATCGATAGATTGTGAGCCAGCAGGTCAGTTCTCAGGAAAATTGGTTGTTTCTATGAGACCTTTAAATTCAAAAGATGCTATTAGATCAATTCAAATTAGTTCTAGGTTCCCAGCAGTTCATGGTGCTCCTATTCATTTAGGTGATCCATCAGAAATTGGAATAAAAGATATAATGAATCCTGAATATGGCGATCCTCCTAAAGCATTTAAGAACAATGAAATTCCTGTGTTTTGGGCATGTGGAGTAACACCTCAATCTGTTTTACAAGATTCAAAACCTGACTTTTGTATAACGCATGCTCCGGGAAAAATGCTTATTACAGATAAATTAAATAATGACTTGGCAGCTTTATAACTAGCTTCCTAAAAAAACCTTCTTAACTTTTTCGTTATTAATTAATTCATTAGATTTACCACTAATGACTAATCTTCCACTCTCAAGAACATAGCCCCTATCAGCCATGCTTAGTGCCAATCTTAAATTTTGCTCAACAAAAAGAATTGATATTCCTTCACTAACCACATTTTTGAATATTTTTATTAAATCTTTTACTACTAGAGGTGATAATCCTAAAAATGGTTCATCTACCATCAAAAGTTTTGGAAGTCCCATCAGTCCTCTAGCTATTGCAAGCATTTGTTGTTCACCACCAGACATAGTGTGAGCTAACTGGCTTGATCTAGATTCTAGTTTTGGAAAAATCTTATAAACTTTAGATAAAGAACTACTCAATTCCTCTTTTGCTTTAGGATGCCAAGCACCAAGAATAAGGTTTTGCATAACAGTAAGATATGGAAATACTCTTCGTCTCTCAAGAACATGAGAAATTCCCAATTCAGTTCTTTTAAAGGTTGGGATTTCAGAAATTAGATTATTTTTAAAATGTATACTTCCATTCTTATGGCTAACTAAATTACTGATTGTATTTAAAATAGTACTTTTACCAGATCCATTAGGTCCTAAAAGGGCAACCATTTCTCCATTATCTACATTTATTGATACATCCCAAATAACTTGAAAATCATCATATAAAACATCAATATTTTTTATATCAAGTAGCATCAACAGTTCCTAAATATGAGTCTATTACTTCTTCATTTTGTTGAATTTCTTTTGGTGTTCCATAAGCAATTCTTTTACCCTGATCTAGCGCTAGAATATTGTCAGAAATTTCCATTATAATATTAATATTATGTTCAATGGTAATTATTGTTACACCAGATTTTTTAAGTTTTTTAATTAACTCAACTAAACCTGGGATAGTTTTTTGATCAACACCTCCTGTAACTTCGTCCATTAATAATAGTTTTGGTTCAATTGCCATTGCTCTTGCCATTTCTAATCTTTTTCTTTGACCTGTTGAAAGCTCTCTAGCAAAATGATGTCTCTTTTCTATAAGATCAACAAAATCTATTATTTCTAAAGCTTTATCCCTTGCCTTTTTAATATTGTCTTCTTTCACAAACGAGCCAATCATTACATTTTCTAGTAATGTTTGATCCGCAAAAGGTTTTAATTTTTGAAAAGTTCTTCCAATACCTAGACTGCTAATTTTATCAGGACTTAAACCTGATATATCCTTATTAAAAAAAATAACTTTACCATTATCAGTTTTTGTATAACCGGTAATTAAATCAAACAAAGTAGATTTGCCCGCACCATTGGGTCCTATAACTCCCAAAATAGTTCCTTCTACAACCTCAAAAGAAATATCATTATTGGCCTTTATTCCTCCAAAAGATCTACTTAAATTTTCTACAGATAAAATTTTCATCTTTGTTTTTTTCTTTCTAAAATATTTTTTGGAAAAAAAGATATAAGCCCCTCTGGTCTAAAAATGCAAATTAGCATTAGAATTAACCCATAGAGAATTAAATCTACAGCCCCTCCTGTTCCACCTAAATAAATTCTAGAATATTCTGAAATTGGAATAAGAATAGCTGCACCCATAATAGGCCCCCAAACATTTCCAATTCCACCAAGGACTGTGATCAATAAAACAATAATTGAAATTTCTATATTAAATACTCTATCTGGATCAATAATAAGTATGTACTGAGCAAATAAACTTCCCATCGGTGCCATTATCATTGCTGAGATTACATAGGCTATGATTTTATAATTAGAAACATTGATGCACAAACTTAATGCTGCCTGTGGATCATCTCTTACAGCTCTTAATCTGTATCCTAATTTTGATCTACTTAAGAGCCAAACTAAAAAAAATGTAATTATAAAAAATACTAAAAAAATATAATAGTAAGGCATTTTACTACTATGAAATTGAAGAGCTAACAAAGAGTCTCCTGAAGTCATTGGAACCCATACTCCTGATGCGGCACCTACCCACTCCCATCTTTGAAATATAATTTGAAAACTAATTCCAATTAATAAGGTGGCAATAGCAAAATAATGCCCACTAAGTCTTAACATTGGGATACCAATTAAAACTGCAGCAATTCCTGAAACAATCATTCCAAGAAAAATGCTTATCCATGGGGATATACCATACTGAACATACAGAAATGATGTTGCATAAGCTCCAATTCCAAAAAAAGCACCATGGCCTAAACTAATTTGTCCTGAAAAACCTGCAATTACATTCCACGACTGAGCCATAACTGCGTGCATAAAAATCATTATCATCAAATGAAGGTAGAAAGAATTCAATCCAAAATGAGGTAAAGCAAATAACAATACAATTAGACCTCCTATTAAAGATATAATTCTTTTATCTGTATTCCAGAGAGGTTCTGATTTAGCTATTAATAATTTATCCATAATTAATACCTTCCAAACAAACCTTGTGGCCTAAAAATTACAACTAATAGATAAATTGCAAAAACATACAAAAGTTTAAATGAAGGATCTATCAGCAAACCACCTAATGACTCAACTAATCCAATAATAATTCCTGCATACAAACACCCAATAATACTTCCAAAGCCTCCTAATGCCACAGCAACAAATGCAAATAGAGCAAAGTTTATTCCAACGTCAGTAAAGATAAAAAAATAATTTGCCATCATTCCTCCAGCGACACCGACACAACCAAGTCCTATCGCCCAACCAATAGCAAACATTTTATCAGATGGTATGCCTAAAATTTCAGCTGCATGCCTGTCTTGTGCTGTTGCCTGCAGTGCTAAACCAGTTTCAGTTTTTGTTACGAATAGATAAAGAAGAATAAAAGCAACCAAACAAACTAAACTAGCAATTAGTTGAGGCTGCCCAATAAAAATACCTGAAATTTCTAATCTTCCTTCTAATAATGGTTTATCAATATTTCTAAAATCTGGTGTCCATAAAAACTGTGCAATTGACCTAATAAATATTGATAATCCAAAAGTTGCACAAATCTGGATTAACATTTTGGCTTTCAATATATATCTAATCAAAAAATAATGAGTTAACACTCCACAAAAAGCCATTAATAAAATTGTAATTGGGATTGAAAAAATTGGATCTAATCCAAATAAAGACCATAACCAAAATGATGAAAACATTGATAACATCAAATGTTCACCATGAGCAAAATTTACTATGTCCATTAATCCAAAAATTAAACTTAACCCAGCAGCAATTAATGCATAAATTAAACCCATCATTAATCCTGTCACTACTGCTTGTAAGATTATTTCAGTTGTCATTTATTTTTTATAAATTTCTACTGTTGATTGAATAGTAAGTCATTGAATTGATATCACATATAGTATTAGATTATATTTTTAAAAAAAACAAATAAGAGGGAAAATAAATGAAAAGATTAATACTTTCAGTATTTACTTTTTTATCATTAGTTTGTGCACCTACAATTAGTGCTGCAGAAAATGTTAAAATTGGAGTACTTTATCCATTAACTGGGCCTGTTGCTCAGGTTGGAAAAGATGCCGTTGCAGCAGTTCAAACTGCTTTAGATATAATAAACAACAGCCATAACATTCCTGGTATGCCTTTAGCAAAAAATGCAGGCTTAAAAGGTTTAGGGGGTGGAAAAATTTCAATTGTTGTTGGTGATCATGGTGGAAAACCAGATATTGGAGTTGGTGAAACAGAGAAAATGTTAAACTCTGATAAAGTTCATGCAATGTTTGGTGCTTACTACTCATCTGTAACAGGTGCAGCAAGTCAAGTATCTGAAAGAGCTGGTATACCTTGGGTTAATGGTGAGTCTACTTCACCAAAATTAACTACAAGAGGATTTAAATATTTCTTTAGAGTAACACCGCATGATGGTGAATTTACTCAATTAATGTTTGAATTTATGGATGATTTTAACACTAAGAATAATAATAAGTTAAAGACACTTGGAATTATTCATGAAGATACTCTTTGGGGAGCTGATAGTGGTGGAACACAAAACAAAATGGCTAAAGACAAAGGTTATAAAGTTGTTGAAAAAATTAGCTATAAAGCAAAAACAACTTCTTTAAGTTCTGAAGTACAAAGATTAAAAGCAAAAAACCCAGATGTTTTATTGCCATCTTCTTATACAGCTGATGCTTACTTATTTTTAAACACAGCTAAAGAACTTGATTATAATCCTAAACTTTTAGTTGCACAAAATGCTGGCTATACTGATCCAAAATTTATAGCTACCATGGGAAGCAAAGCTGAAGGAGTAATTACAAGATCTCCTTTCAACACTGACTTAGCAACTACAATTCCAATGATTGGAACTGTAAATGAACTATTTAAGACACATTCTGGTGGAAGAGATTTATCAGATGTGCCTGCTAGAGCATTTACTGGTTTTATGGCATTAGCTAATGCAATTAATAATGCTGGATCGACAGACCCAGAAAAAATTAGACAAGCATTGGTAGATTTAGATATGTCATCTGACTCTCTTATTGTTCCATACAGAGGCATTAAATTTGGTGCTGATGGTCAAAATGAAAAAACAAGAGGTATTTTGATGCAAGTACAAGGTGGAAAATACTGTACAGTTTATCCATTTGAACTAGCTGCATGTAAATTGCAGTATCCGATGCCAACTTGGTCTCAAAAATAATTTAGACTAATACTATTAAAGGCGATCATTAACATGGTCGCCTTTTTTTATTTATTAAATACTTTTTCTTGAATTATAATATTTATTTAATATTATAAAAGAACCTTGATCGAAGAATTCATAATTTTAACCCAAATCATCTTTATAGATATCATCTTAGCTGCTGATAACGCTATTATTATTGGTTTAATTGCCGCTAACTTTGTACCAAAGAATAGAAGGCAAATAATTTTATGGGGTGTTGCTGGAGCTTTAGTTTTTAAAATTATTTTTGCTCTTTTTGCTACTTACCTATTTGAATTTTATTATATTAAAATTTTAGGTGGGCTACTTTTAATTTGGATTGTTAATGATTTAAGAAAAGATTTAGTTGAAATGAAAAATAAAATTAAATCACCAGTAAAAAAATCTACAGAACCTTCATTTGTAAAGAGTATTTATAAGGTTTTATTCGCAGATATTACGATAAGCTTTGATAATGTTATTGGAGTAGTTGGTGCTGCAAAAGGTTATTTTGGTTACATGATATTTGGTCTTGTTTTATCTGTAGTATTAACTGGAGCTTTAGCCACTTATTTAGCAAATTATATTCAAAAACACTTATGGATAGCCTATGTAGGCCTAGGTTTTATTTTAATTGTGGCGCTACAATTAATAATTGGTGGATTAAATGATTATGGTGTTTTGTCAATTAACGAAACATTTAAACAATATTTTTAATTTAGTATGAATGTTTCTTGGTAGGAAACTTATTTGCAACCACATCTTTCTTAAACTTTAGTACAGCATCATTTATTTGTTTTTCAATATTTGAATATTTTTTAACAAATCTAGCTTTTATTCTATTCAATCCTATAAGATCATCTGTAACTAAAACTTGCCCATCACAGTGTACTGATGCTACCGATACCAATTGTAGGTATATTGATTGTTTTTGTAATTTCTTTTGCTAGCGAACTTTCAATACACTCTAAAACAATTGAAAATACACCAGCTTCTTCTAAAAGCTTGGAATCTCTTAAAATAATTTTTCTATCTGCTGTCTCTTTCCCTTTAAATTTAAAATTTTTTGCAGATTGTGGAAGAAGACCAAGGTGCCCCATTACTGGAATTTTATTCTTAATTAAAGTTTTAATTATTTGAACAACTTTTTTACCCCCTTCAAGCTTGATAGCATCGCACTTCGTTTTAGAGATTATTTTTTTTGCATTACTTAGAGCTTCTTTTGGGTTTCTGTAGGTATTATGAGGCATGTCTACTACCATTAAGCTTTTTTTAACACCCATTCTTACACTTTTAGAATGTTCAATCATCATATCTAGTGTCACTTTTTTTGTAGAAGAAAAACTATAAAGTACAGAACCAAGGGAGTCGCCTACTAAGACAAGATCACAGTGTCTATCTATTATTGATGCAATATTTTTAGAGTAAGCTGTAAGACTTATAATTTTTGATTTATTTTTTTTTTTAATTAGATTAATAATTTTATTATTCATATTTACTCTAATTCAATGGTACTAGGTGGTTTAGAAGTAACATCATAAACTACCCTATTAATACCTCTAATATTGTTAATAATTTGATTGGAAATTGATTGCATAAAACCTTTAGGAAAATCAAAAAAATCAGCAGTCATTCCATCTTCAGAAGTAATTGCTCTTAAAAGACAAATATGTTCATAAGTACGATTGTCTCCCATAACACCAACAGTTTTTACTGGTAGTAAAGCAGCATATGCTTGCCAAATTTTGTCATATAATCCATGATCTCTTAAAGCTTTAATAAAATAAAAATCTGCTTCTTTCAAAATTTTAATTTTTTCATTTGTAATAATGCCAGGCATTCTTATTGCTAAGCCCGGTCCAGGAAAAGGATGCCTTGAAATTATATCATTAGATAAATTAAGTTCTAATCCTAATTTTCTAACCTCATCTTTAAATAAAAATTTAAGAGGTTCTACTAATTTTAATTTCATTCTTTTAGGAAGGCCACCAACATTATGATGTGATTTTATTTTTGAGGTTTGACTACCTGTGACAGATTTACTTTCAATTAAGTCTGGATAAAGAGTACCCTGAGCAAGAAATTGAACATTCTTAATTTTATTTGCATATCTTCTCAAATATTTTAATAAATAGATTTCCTATAATTTTTCGTTTTTTTTCTGGATCAGAAACATTTGTTAATTTTCTGATAAATTCTTTGTCTGCGTTAACATAAATTAAATTCATTTTTAATTTTTTCTTAAATGTATTAACTACTTGTGTTTCTTCATTTTTTCTTAAAAGACCATTGTTAACAAAAATACAAGTTAAATTTTTTCCAATTGCTTTACTTAATAATTGTGCCACCACACTACTATCAACACCTCCTGACAATCCACAAATTACTTTGTTATTACCTACTTGTTCTTTAATTTCATTAATTAATTTTAATTTTTGATCTTTGAAGACCAGTTTTTTTTAATTTTACATATAAGAAAAACAAAATTACGTAATAAAATTTTACCTTTATTAGTGTGTGTTACTTCTGGGTGAAATTGCACTCCATAAAAATCATCTTTAATATTTTCAATTATTGTTAATCTAGAATTTTTTGTAGATGCTATAATTTTAAAATTTTTTGGCATTTTAGAGACTTGGTCAGCATCACTCATCCAAACATCACTCATCTTATTTTTGTTAAAAAAATTTTTAGTTAAAATACTATTAGATACTTTGTTTATAGTCGCTAGACCAAACTCTCTATGTTTCGATTTTTTAACTTTGCCGCCTAATAGTTTTAGATAATATTTGATGCCCAAAACATATACCTAGGATTGGAACTCCTAGTTTTAAAATCTTTTTATCAAATTTAAATTTATCATTTTCATAAACATTAAGAGGGCCACCAGAGAGTATTATTCCAGCAATATTATCTTTTGTAACTTTGGTTATCTTTATTTTTTTGTGGCTAACAATTTCTGAAAAAACCCCTAATTCCCTTACTCTTCTTTGCTATTAATTGTGTAAATTGAGAACCAAAATCAATTATTAAAATTTTACTTAAATTATTACTAAGACTCATTTTTAGGTTCCAAATTCTTTAAGGATTCTAAAATAGAATTTTTTTTATCACACAATTTATTGCAAATTTTAGAAAAATTATCTGCTAATTCTTTTACTTTAGAGTAATTGGATCTTTTTAACTCTATTTCCATAAGCATATAATTAGCTTCTTCATTTTTAGGATCTAGTAATAGCACGGTATCTATATTTTTTTGTCTCTTTTTTATCCTCTTCGAAATTATAAATTTTTGCTAAATACAAATACGAAATCTTATCCTTGGGGTTAAAAACAATGCTTCTTTGAAAAACGAAAAATTTAAATTTTTCTCATATTTCTGTTCATCGTATTTATTTTTTCCTCTTTCAAAGAATTTGTTTTCTGCAAAAGAATAGCTTCCAAAATTTAAGAGCATAAATAGTACAATTGTTAATTTATTTATTTTTCTGATTAAATACTTACGTCTCATTCTTTACTTGATCAACATTATCAACCATACTCTCATAAAAACCTGCTTTTGTTATTTTTACAAAATTAGGTTTATTTTCTAAGATTTGGAACTTTTCTTGCACCTAGATATCCCATAGATGATTTTGGGCCTCCCATTAATTTGTAAATTATACTTTTAACATCACCTTTATATTTCACAAAAACCTTCTACTCCTTCCGGAACATATTTAGATATATCTTTTTGTTTGGTTTGAAAGTATCTATCGGCTGAACCTTTGTTCATCGCTCCAACAGATCCCATTCCTCTAAAACTTTTAAATAACTTACTATTTTTCTTAATTAGTTTTCCAGGTGTTTCTAGGCATCCTGCAAACAAAGAGCCAATCATTATGGCATCAGCACCTGCAGACAGCGCCTTTAGCTAAATCACCAGAATATTTAATTCCACCGTCTGAAATAATTTTTACTTTATTATTTTTAACACCTTTTTTAACTGTCAATATTGCACTTAACTGAGGTACACCAATACCAGCAACTAGTCTGGTTGTACAGATTGATCCTGGTCCAATCCCAACTTTAATTACATCTACTCCTAATTTTATTAAAAATTTTGCAGCTTCTGCTGTTGCAATATTTCCAGCACATAGAGTTGTCTTGTTTGTTTTTAATTTTTTTATAGCTTTAATAATTTCAGCAACTTTTTTGCTATGTCCATGAGCTGTATCAACAACAATTAAATCCACTTTTTCTTTTAAAATAGCTTCTGCTCTTTTAAGTTCTAATGGACCAGCTCCAACTGCTGCACCAACTAATAAGTTTAATTTTTTGACCTTTTTAATTTCGTCAATTTGTTTTTTAATATCAAGGTTTCTATGAATTACACCAATACCTCCAGCTTTAGCTATTGCTATAGCCATTTTGCTCTCAGTAACCGTATCCATTGCAGAGGATAATAAAGGTATTTTTAGTGTTAAATTAGATGATAATTTAGTGCTGGTATCAACTTCAGAAGGTAGAACTTCTGAGTATTTTGGTGCCATTGTAACATCATCAAAAGTGAGAGCTTCTTTTATAGGATCCATAATCATTTATATATGAATTCCTTTCAAAAAAAAAGTCTCTATCTTAAGATTTTACAAATAATAAAACTTTCCTTAGATTCTTTTCTGCTAGACTTGGGTTTAAATACCTTCACTTCTTTGAATAATTTTTTACCCAAAGCAACAATTTCGTTAAATGAAGAGCCTAGAAAAATCTTAGAGAGACAAATCGTCCTTCTTTAACCAACATTTCTTTAGAAAAATTCATGGCTTCCATTGCAAGTTCCCCAGTATAAATTGCATCTATATCTTTTATACCTGTTGTATTAACAGCCATATCAGACACTACAACATCAACTTTAGATTTGAATAAGCCTTTTATTTTTTCTTGAGAATCTAAATCCGTGAAGTCTCCTTTGATTTGGATTGTATTCTCAATTTCTTCCATACCCTTTATGTCGATTGAAACCAATCTTCCACTTTTTACTGTTCTTGAAATATATTGAGACCAGCTACCTGGTGATGCACCTAAATCTATTACCGATATTCCATTTTTTAATATCTTAAATTTTTCATCTATTTCAATTAATTTATAGGCTGATCTAGCTCGATAACCATCTACTTGAGATTGTCTAACATAAATATCTCTTTTTTGTTTGTTAATCCAGTTTTTAGAAATTCTACTTTTTTTCAATTAATGGCCAAACCTTAAGCTTTTTAATAAAATTTTATCTTCTAAAGTTTTTATGTTTATCTTTATCTCCTTATGTAATCTCATGTCCATATCTCCATTCCAAATTCCGCCAGCAAGTGCATTATTCCTATTTCATAATTTGGTAAATAAGGCTCAATAAATGTATTTTTAATCTCATCAAATTTAGGTAATAAATTACTAGCAATCCAATTACAGTTTAATGGTAAAAATTCAGTTTCTAAATCATCTATATAAACTGACATATTGATAGCTAAACCCTCTGAGCCAAAAATATTTCCACTTTTTAAAGTTTGTCCAAATTTTTTTGCCAAGAAACCCAGCCAGGAGAATTTTTTTCTAATGAAAAAACTCCAATATTGATATGTGGGGCAAAAGCTAATTTTCTTGCTTTATTTATTCCAATTTTTGATTTTACTGCATGCTTAAAATTTTGAGATTTAATTATTGCCACTTTACCAAATAGCCAATTTACTTTTGACATTATTTTATATCCTGGTCCTAATGTTTGTGTAATTCCTAATTTACCATTTTCACAAGCTTTAAAATATAATTCAATTGAATTCCAATCATTCACCCAAGCGTCACAATCAATCCATAAATATTTTTTATAACTTGGAAAATATTTTGGTAAAAAGGCTCTAGATACTTGAACTCTTCAACCACTCTCTTCCTTTTACTTTAAATGCCGGAACATCAATATCCCATTCGGCTGATTTAATTTCTTCAACTTTTTTAGATAGCATGTCTCTTTGTTTTTCAGTCAAACCAGCATCTAAAATGCAGATTGCTGTATCTTTGCTTTGTTCAAAACTTTTAATAGAATCGACTAATTCATTAAGTAATTCAAAATAATTTAAATCTGCCAGAGATACAATTACATTTTTTTTCATCTATAATATGTCTTCAAGGTCTTCATTTGTGTCATTTTCACCAGCTAAAATTTTTTGTTTATAAATTTTTTGATGACTAAAGTATCCAATTGGAATTAAGCAAATATAGATTAATCCACAAATAACCAAAACTTTAAATGTATATATTAATAAAAGTCCAAAAAATAAAACAACTCCAAACAATGCAAAAATTGTCAAGTGACGTGGTATAGAAATTTTTTTAAATGCAAATGTTGGAACCTTACTGATTAGTAAAAATGAAACAAAAATAAAGAGTATTGGCACTCCCATATCATAATTAATTTTGATTAAATCTATCTCACTTAGGCTTAATATCAACGGCATCAATACCAAAATTCCACCTGCAGGTGATGGCACGCCCTCAAAGTAATTATCTTTCCATGATGGTCCCGAGTTTGAGCTTACATTAAATCGTGCAAGTCTAAGAGCAACACAAACTACAAAAATCATTGTGAGTAACCAGCCAAATTTACCTAAATTATTTAAAGACCAAAAATACATTATAAAAGCTGGAGCCACTCCAAAACTAATTAAATCTGCTAATAAGTCCAATTCTTTTCCAACTAAAGAAGTTCCTTTTAACATCCTTGCAACTCTACCATCTAATGCATCAAAAATTGCTGCAAAAATAATAGCTATAATAGATAATTCAAACTTTTCATCTAATGCAAATTTAATAGAACTTAACCCAATACATACATTAATTAATGTCAGTGCATTAGGTAAAAGCATTCTAGCTTTTTTATCTGATACTATTTTAAAATTATTTTTAGGCTGTTCCATAAGCTACTTTTTAGCTAATAGTGTTTCACCAGCAATTGTTTTTTGTCCAACTTTAACTAACGTTTCATAATTTTCAAAATAAACATCCGCTCTACTCCCAAATCTAATCATGCCAATTCTTTCACCTTGTTGCAATTGTTGATCCTTTGAAGATTCACAAACAATTCTTCTTGCAATTAAACCAGCGATCTGAACAACAATTATTTCTTCTCCATGACTATTAGTTATCTTATAATAATTTCTTTCATTGTCTTCACTTGCTTTATCAAGTGATGCATTTAAAAATTTTCCAGGCTTATAAAGTATTTCTGAAATTTTACCTTCACAAGGAGTTCGATTTACATGACAATCAAATACGTTCATAAAAATACTAATCTTAGTGAATTTTCTATCTTCTAAACCTAGTTCTTTTGGTCCATCCACTTCATGAACCATTAAAACTTCACCATCAGCAGGGCTTGTTAGATAGTTTTCATCATTTATTGAAATACGCTCAGGGTCTCTAAAAAAATAATAAACCCATATAGATAATACTAGACCAATTAATCCTAGAAAAGTGCTCAGAAAATATAGAAATATTGTTACAATAACAGCTATAGCTAAAAATTTGTATCCTTCGGAATGAATTTTTGGGAAAATTTTCTCTAACATAAGCTTATATTTGATAATTTTTTATTAATATGTATATAAAGCACTAAATTACAATTACTAATATATATTATTCAAATATGGCTAAAATTAAGGTTAAAAACCCTATTGCAGAACTAGATGGCGATGAAATGACAAGAATAATATGGGAGTTTATTAAAAGTAAACTTATTCTTCCATATTTAGATTTGGGTATTGAATATTTTGATTTAGGCATGAAAAGTCGAGATAATTCTAACGATCAGATAACAATAGATTCAGCTACAGCAATTAAAAAAATTGGAGTTGGCATTAAATGTGCAACTATCACACCAGATGAAGCCCGTGTTGAAGAATTTGATTTAAAAAAAATGTGGAGATCTCCCAATGGAACTATAAGAAATATAATCGGAGGAACCGTGTTTAGAGAACCAATAGTTTGTAAAAATATTCCTAAATTAGTACCTTCATGGACAGACCCTGTGATTATTGGAAGACATGCATTTGGAGATCAATATAGAGCAACAGATTTTAAAGTTCCTGGGAAAGGTAAAATGGAAGTTAAATGGACAGCTGAAGATGGTAGTCAAGAAATAAAATATGAAGTTTTTAACTTTCCTGGACCAGGTATAGCTTTATCAATGTACAATTTAGATAAATCAATAGAAGACTTTGCAAGGTCTTGCTTTGGCTATGGTTTGATTAAAGGGTGGCCTGTTTATTTATCAACAAAAAACACAATTCTAAAACAATATGATGGCCGTTTTAAAGATATTTTTCAAAAAATATTTGATGAGGAGTTTAAAGAAAAATTTGAAAAATTGAAGATTATTTATGAACACAGACTAATTGATGACATGGTAGCATGTGCAATGAAATGGAGTGGTAAGTATATTTGGGCTTGTAAAAATTATGATGGTGATGTTCAGTCTGATACTATGGCTCAAGGATATGGTTCTTTAGGTTTAATGACTAGTGTTCTATTAACACCGGATGGAAAAGTAATGGAGGCTGAAGCAGCTCATGGAACTGTAACTAGACACTATAGGATGCATCAACAAGGTAAGGAAACTTCGACAAATCCAATTGCATCAATTTTTGCTTGGACTAGAGGTTTGGCTCATAGAGGAAAATTAGATGGAAATGAAGATTTGATTAAATTTTCAACTACGTTGGAAAAAGTTTGCATTGATTGTGTTGAAAATGGATCAATGACTAAAGATTTAGCAATTTTAATTGGGCCTGCAAGTAAGTATTTAACTACTAATGGTTTCTTAGATGAGTTAGATGGTCAGCTTAAGAAAAAGCTTAATTAATTAATTTTTTAATGTTTTCAAAAGACTCTTCAATTTTATCAGGCAACGTTCCACCAGCTTGTGCAAAATCAGCTCTTCCACCACCACCTTTACCACCAATAACTTCTGAGCCAGCTCTAACAATTTTTACAGCATCAAACTTGTCTTCTAATGTTTTGGTAACACCTACAGCTAATCCAACTTTATTACCATTGATTGCATAAATTATTACTAATCCTTCACCAATTTCTTTTTTTCCTTCATCTATTAGCTTACGTAGATCTTTAAATGGTAAATCCAAAATATTTTGAAGCCTAACTTTAAATCCATTAATAATTTGATCATTGATTTTATTTTTTTTTTTATCTTTTAATATTGAACTAACTGAAAGTTGATCAAATTGTCTATTAAGGTCTTTTATCAGGGCTACTTGATTACTATTTTGAAGATTAGGTTTTCCTCCTAATTTAATAATCTTTGTCTCTAAATTTTTTATGACTGCCTCATTTTTTTGATCTGACAGATTAGATAAATTTTCTTTCTCTTTTAAAAAATCAACTAACTGCGTGTCTCTTAATGCTTCAATTCTCCTTACCCCTGCTGCAATAGATGATTGGCTTATAACCTTAAATTTTCCAATATCAGCTGTGTTTATAACGTGCGTTCCTCCACATAGTTCTGTTGAGAAAAATTTATCTTCCTCGTCCCCCATAGACAAAACCCTCACTTCATCACCATATTTTTCTCCAAATAAAGCTAAGGCGCCATTCTCAACTGCTTCTTTGGGTGTCATTATTCTTGTTTTCACCTCTGATTTTTTTTGAATTATTGAGTTAACATAATGTTCAATTTTCCCAATCTCTTCTTCTGAGATAGGCTTCATGTGACTAAAGTCAAATCTTAATCGATCAGACTGAACTAAAGATCCTTTTTGCGTTACATGCTCACCCAAAACTCTTCTTAACGCTTCGTGCAATAAATGAGTAGCAGAATGGTAGGCTCTAATATTATTTCTTCTCTGTGTATCTATTTTTAATTCAACACTGTCTTTTAATTTAACCGAACCTTTTATAACTTTTCCATAATGAGCAAATAAATCCCCTAGTTTTTTTTGAACATCAGCTACTTCAAATTCAAAAACCTCATTAGAAATTATTCCTGTATCAGCAACTTGCCCTCCTGACTCGCCATAAAAAGGCGTTTGATTTGTAATTATAATTCCTTCATCATTTTCTTGTAGGTCTTGAACCTCTTTATTATTTTTAAGAACTAAAGTAATTACACCTTCTGCTTTGTCTGTGGAATATCCTAAAAAATCAGTTGCTCCTAAACGATCTTTTATATCAAACCATATTTGATCTATGGAACTATCCCCTGATCCTTTCCAATTTTTTTTTGCTAATTCTTTGCTTTCTTTCATTAATAAATTAAACTTCTTCCCATCTACAGTCAGTGATTTATTTTTCAAAATATCTTCTGTTAAATCTAATGGAAAACCAAATGTATCATAAAGTTTAAATGCCACTTCACCAGGTAATATTTTTTCCACTTTCTCTAACTCTTCATTTAATATTTTTATTCCTCTATCCAATAAAACTAAAAACTTTTCTTCTTCTGTTTTTAAAGTTTCTTTTATTAATGATTGTGCCCTTTCTAGCTCAGGATAATTGTTAGACATTTCTTCTAGAAGTGTTTTAAAAATATTATAGAAAACTGGTTTTTTGGAACCTAGCAAATGGGAATGTCTCATACCACGTCTCATAATTCTTCTAAGAACATATCCTCTACCTTCGTTAGATGGTAAAACTCCTTCTGCTAATAAAAATGAACTTGCTCGTAAGTGATCTGCTATCACTCTAAAGCTAGATTGGTTAACTTCATCTACTTTAACGTTTAATGTGTCAGATGCAGATAGTATTAGTTTTTTAAAATGATCTGTTTCATAGTTATCGTGTGTTCCTTGCATTAGTGCAGCTATTCTCTCAAGACCCATACCAGTATCCACAGATGGTTTAGGTAAATCTATTCTTTTATCTTTTGAAATTTGCTCATATTGCATGAATACTAAATTCCATATTTCTATAAACCGGTTACCGTCTTCATTTTTAGTACCAGGCAAGCCACCTTCTAAATGCTCACCATGATCATAAAATATTTCTGAGCATGGTCCACAAGGTCCTGTATCGCCCATAGACCAAAAATTATCTGATGTTGCTATCTTGATTATTCTATCATCACTAAAACCAGCTATTTTTTTCCAATAGTTAAATGCTTCTTCATCGTCATGGTAAACTGTTACATAAAGACGATTTTTATCAATTCCGAACTCTTTAGTTATTAAATTCCATGCGTAACTAATTGCCTCTTCTTTAAAATAATCTCCAAATGAAAAATTTCCAAGCATTTCAAAAAATGTATGGTGTCTTGGTGTATAACCTACATTTTCAAGGTCGTTATGCTTACCACCTGCCCTTACACATTTTTGTGAGGTTGTTGCTCTTACATAGTCTCTTTTTTCTAATCCAGTGAATACATTTTTAAATTGCACCATTCCTGAATTTGCAAACATTAATGTTGGATCATTATTTGGAACTAAATTACTAGATTCGACAATTCTGTGATCATTTTTTTTAAAATAATCTAAAAAAGTTGTTCTGATTTGATTCAGTGTTTTGTCAGCCATATAATTAAAATACAGCTTTTTTATTTGATGTCTAGATAAGTGTAGGGAAAAAAGGCGCTTAAATTAAGCGCCTTTTAATAATTAAAGATGACTTTAACTAATTCTTTTTAGATGGAGGTGTTACTTCTTCCTTTGTTTCCACTTTAGGTTCTTCTATTTGATCTTTTGCTGCTTTTTCAGGATCAAGAGGATTGCCTTCAATTTTTTTTGCTATCACTCCAGCTTTTTCTCTAATTGCCATTTCAATTTCTGCAGCAATTTGAGGATTTTGCTCTAAATAAATTTTAGCATTCTCTCTTCCTTGGCCAATTTTTTCACCTTTGTAAGCATACCAGGCACCCGCTTTTTCAACAATGTCAGCTTTTGCACCAAGGTCAACTAATTCACCTACTTTGCTAATACCCTTGCCGTACATTAGGTCAAATTCAACAACTTTAAATGGTGGTGCTACTTTATTTTTAACCACTTTAACTCTTGTTGAGTTACCAATAATTTCATCTCCATTTTTAATGGCACCAATTCTTCTAATATCTAATCTAACAGATGAATAGAATTTAAGTGCATTTCCACCAGATGTAGTCTCTGGACTTCCAAACATAACTCCAATTTTCATTCTAATTTGATTAATAAAAATCATCATTGTATTTGTGCTTGAGATTGAGCCTGTTAGCTTTCTTAAAGCCTGACTCATTAATCTTGATTGAAGTCCTACATGGTGATCTCCCATTTCTCCTTCAATTTCAGCCCTAGGTGTTAATGCTGCAACAGAAGTCAATTACAATAACAGAAATCGATCCTGATTTAACTAAAGTATCAGCTATTTCTAGAGCTTGCTCACCAGTATCAGGTTGCGAAATTAATAATTCTTCAGTGTCCACACCCAGTTTTTTTGCATAAATTGGATCTAATGCATGCTCTGCATCTATAAATGCACATATTCCCCCAGCTTTTTGAGCTTCTGCTAATACTTGTAATGCTAAGGTTGTTTTACCAGATGATTCTGGACCATAAACTTCAACAACTCTTCCTTTTGGCAATCCACCTATTCCTAGCGCCACATCTAAGCTTAATGATCCAGTTGAAACTGATTCGACATCCATTGCTCTTCTTTGACCAAGTTTCATTACCGATCCTTTTCCGAAATTATCGATAATTTGGCTCATTGCCGCCTCTAAAGCTTTATTTTTTTCGTTGCCCTCTGCTTGCTGTGCTTTTGTAGTTTTAACTACTTTTAAGTTGTTTTTAGTCATTTTATGCCTTTTTTATTTAATAATTAGTGATCGAATCGTGCTTTAAATGTACACATTTTGTTCTTATTTTCAATAGTTATTTTTTTATAATAAAATGGCTTAATTACTGTATTTTTAAGTAATTACTATTCAACAAACCAATAGCTTGAAGAAGTTTAAACTGTGAAAGTAAGTAGTTTTTTTCAGAATCTGCTAAGCTTATTTTTGAGCTTAGTAAAATTGAGTTTGACTGAATAACGTCCAGTGTAGATCTTCCAAGACCAGCTTCATACTCAACTGTTATTCCTTCATTAGCAATCTCAGCAGCTTTGACTTGTGCTGTAACTGAAATTAATAAACTTTTAGATACTTGAAGACTTGACCATGCACTTGCAACATTGGTGCTATTAGTTTTTAAAGAATTATCTAACAATAGTTTTTTTCTATTTTTTATATTTTTACTTTTATTTAAAGACGCAAAATTTTTTCCACCGTTAAAAATTGGCCATGAAATAGTTGCTTTTAATACTTCCTTATCCCGTTCTCCAATACTAGAGCTTACATTATCTGACTTTGAACTATTAAAAGATAGAGATGCAGAAGGTGATAGATCAGATCCAGCTATTATTAAATCTTTTTTTGATTGCTCGTATTCTAATTTTGAAATAATTAAATTAGGGTTGTTTGTTTTTGAAATTGTAATTGCTTCACTTAAACTTCCTGGTGTTACAAAGTTTAAGTCCGACTCTTTATCTAAAGAATTTACATCAATAATTGGACCTATAATTTTTTCATATATTAATTTAGCTGTTACCGTTTCATTTTTTGCTTGTAGGAATTTTGCCTGTGCTCCTGCAAGTGATGATTCTGATTGCGCTAAGTCAGATAAAGTAATTTGGCCTCTTTCCAGTCTTGCCTGGTCTGTTTCTACTTGTCTCTCTAATAAATCAATATTATTTTTATTGATCTTAAGTTTTTCTTCAGCAAATATAAGTCCCAAGTAAGCTTCTACTGCTTGATACAGAATTTCTTGTTCTGTTTTTAAAAGTTTTGCATCAGCTAACGTTAATCCAATTTTACTTTTTTCCATACTGGCTATACCTGCAAATCCTTGAAATAATTTTTGCTCAATATTTATTGATTGAGTTTTTGGATCAACATCTGTAAAGGATGAATTAGCACCTGCTCCATCAGTTAGCTTTTCTGTATTTTCTTGACTCTTAGAGCCTGACAGTGTCACACTTGGTAAAAATTCACTTCTTGATATTTTTACATCTTCTCTAGAAACTTTAATATTTTCACGTTCTGCATTTAATACTGGGTTTTCATTGTACGCTTGCAACAATGCTTTTGACAAAGGTATTGAAAAAGCTTTTCCATTAAAAAGAATAATAGCTAAGAATATTAATATTATTTTTTTCATTATTTTTTAAATTTTATGTTTTCGATCTGATGATTACTATTTAAATTCATTATAACTGATGAGCTTTTTATTGCATCTTTAAACATTTGTTGAGTAATTCTTTGATAAGTCTGCATAAAGTTTATTACATCTTCACTGCTCATAATCTTTAGATTTTTCTTGTTTTTTGTTTGAACCCAGAGCTTTCTCTCCTGTTTTAATCTCCATTCTCTTAATAAGCTAAAGTTTTTAGCCTTTAGATAAAGTAATCCATCTAATTGATTGAATAAGGTTTTGTATTTAGTTTTTAATTGATTGTTAACATAGGTTCTCCATTTAGTTCCTTGATCATAAACTTTTTCAAGTGAATTAATTGGTTTTTTAAGCTGGCTACTTGATTGGGCTCTTGCTCCAACACACCAACCTTCAAAAATTACCACATCGGGCTTTGTTTTAATTTTATGCCATGAGCTCTTTTGGCACCTATCATCTATTGCTTTATTAAATGTTGGAATTTGTAAACTTTTAAATTTTTTATCTTTAACATTTTTAAAAAAATTTAACATTAAATCTACATCATGAGTTCCAGGCACTCCTCTCGTCATTAATAAAGAGTGCTTATTTTTAGATAATAACTTTCTATCTTTTCTTGTTTTATAAAAATCATCAATAGAAACTTTGAAAACATTTAGCTTAAAATATTTTTTTAAAATCAAGGTTAAAATTGATGAGATAGTTGTTTTACCCGAACCTTGTCCTCCAGCTAAACCTATTATTAATGGTTTTCTTTTATTAATTCTTTTTACTATCCAAAAGCTAACAGGTATTAAAAAAGATTTAATCATCTTATCTTTATTTTTAAATTTATCCTTCTTGGTTTCTTGAGAATAGATAAACTTAAAACAATCTTTTTTTACTTTATTGAAACAGTCATTAACTTCTTGCATAAAAAATTACTTATTATCTAGAGGATGATTTTGCCCATCATTGACTGCAACATTTTCTAATTCAAAAGTATTTATTTCATCTATACATCCAAGATTAAATCCTGTCATAGCTGGATTAGCTCTTGGATTGTGATGTGTATAAATTCCACAGTTTGAACAAAAATAGTGTTTTGCAATTTTTGAATGAAATTGATAAAGTTTTAATTTATCTTCACCTTTAACTATTTTAAAATCCTCGTTCTTAACCATAGACATTATTGCTCCTTTTCTCTTACAAATAGAACAATTACATTTTAAAACCTTTTCTAGATTATCAGGTACATTTATTTCTGCTTCTATTTCTCCACAATGACATGTTAATTTCCTCATTTTATCTCCTGTCTTTTATATGGTTTTGACCATCATTTATAACAGTCTTCAATCTAAATAACTTATTATTTTCTATCTCGTCTATACATCCCACATTAATGCCAAATGTATTTGGATTACTTCTTCTTAAATTATGGGTATGAATTCCACACTCTGAACAAAAATGATGTTTTGCAACACCAGTATTAAATTGATAAGTTTTGATCTTATCTTTTCCTTTAACAATCTTTAAATCCTCTTTATTAATTGTTGTAACCATTGTTCCTTTTCTTTTGCACATCGAGCAATTACATCTCATTAGCTTATCTATATTATCTCTTAAATTAATTTGGATCTCTACCTCACCACAATGGCACGTTAATTTTTTCATTTTTCTCTCTATTGATAATTAATTTAAGCTATCCCTGGTTGAAGTTATCCACAAGAGTACAAAATGTAGTTTCAGTGTTCACGTTTTGATTCACCTTTGATTCAGTTATAGACTCAAAATACAACCTATTGCGTGCACTGTTTAACTGGTCTATAAGTAAGAACAAAACAAGAACATGAAATTAACTATTCCCTTTTATTTACATAAAGCTGGAGCTGGCTTTCCCTCTCCTGCAACAGATTACATTGAAGAAGATGTGGATCTTAACGTCCATTTAATCAAAAATGTTCCTGCAACTTTTATCATTAGAGTTCAGGGAAAATCGATGACTGATGTTGGTATTTATGATGGTGACTTATTAATTATTGATAGAAGTTTAAAACCTAAAAACTTTTCAACAGTGGTTGCAAATGTTCACGATGAATTAGTTGTTAAAAGTTTTGTTAGATCTAAAGAAGGTCAATTTCTAACATCTGGTTCAAAAAATATTGAAGATAAAATAATTATTGGAGATGAAACTGAGGTATTCATTTGGGGAGTTGTGACTTATGTCGTCCATTCAACGTACTAAGAAAATAGCATTAGTAGATTGCAATTCATTTTATGTTTCTTGTGAAAGATTATTTAATCCTAAGATTAGAAGTAAACCCGTAGTTGTTTTATCTAACAATGATGGTTGTATTATATCAAGATCAACTGAAGCAAAAGCTCTTGGTATTAAAATGGGAGAACCTTATTTTAAAGCTAAAGATACGATACTTAGAAATAAAGTTTATGTATTTTCTTCAAACTATTCTTTATATGGAGATTTATCTAGAAGAGTAATGAGAACTTTAAAAAGATTTAATCCAGTTTTAGAAATATATTCTATTGATGAGGCTTTCTTAGATTTAACTAATTATCCTGATGACGAAGTTGAAGATGTTGGAAAAGAAATTAGAAGTATTATTTTGCAATGGACAGGCATACCAACAAGCATTGGTATTGCAAAAACAAAAACTCTCAGCAAAATTGCAAATCATATAGCTAAGAAAAAGCAATCTGGTGTAACCAACTTAATAGGTATTGAAAATATAGATCCACTATTAGAAAAAATAGATATTAACGATGTATGGGGAGTTGGCAAACAGATGACAAAATTTTATCATCAAAATGGAATTTATAATGCTAAGCAATTAAAGAAAATGTCAAACACTTGGATTAAAAAAAGTTCTAACGTTTTAAGCTCTAGAACTGCATTAGAGCTCAGAGGTATTCCTTGTATTCCATTAGAAACTAAAACTTCAAAAAGAAAAAGTTGTGTAGTATCAAGATCATTTGGTGCTAGGGTTGAAAAATTTCAAGAACTTCAAGAAGCAGTTGCAAGTTATTGTTTAAATGCTTCAGAAAAAATTAGATCAGAGTCTTTAATTGCAAAATCAATTACTGTATCTGTTAGAACCAGTCCTTTTCAAAATAGAGGTGTATATTATTCAAATGCCAAAACTATAGATTTTCCAATAGCTACCAATAATAGTATCGAAATAGTTAAAACTGCTTTAGTCGCTTTAAATGAAATCTTTATCAATGGATACAGATATCAAAAAGCAGGCATAACACTGACTGGTTTAGTTAGTTCGAGTGGTAGTAAAAATCTATTTTCCACTGAAAAAGATGAAAAAATTAAAGGCTTAATGAGATCTATTGATAGCACAAATTATAGGTATGGACGATCAACATTAAGTTTGGCTAGTGCAGGAGTAAATAAAAAATGGAATATGAGAAGAGACCACTCTTCAAAGATAGATACAGCCGACTTTCATTCACTACCAATAATAAAGGCTATTTAAGTTGATCTACACTGTTAATATTTTCTAAAGAGTTTTCAAATTCTTTAATATTTTCTCTCTGAGAAAGTATAATTACTGAAATCATCATAATAATAATTCCTATGACAGGTAACAATGTAATAAATGATAGATTACTGGCAACTAGAAATAAGTAAGCAATTAAAAAAAATATAGACCTAATCAATAGAGTCATTTTAAAAACAGCTATAATTGATAGTGAGTGTTTTAATAAGTTAATAAAACTCATTTTCGATGGATCAAAAAATCTTTTACCTCTTATTGATGGGATAGATTGTCTATCTTTAAATAGTTTAGCAACAGCACCTGAAAAACTACTCCATGTTGCTTTATCTTTTATCATTTTATTAACTGCAAGTTTAGGTAAACAAATAAAATTGCCAAACTTAATAGACTGTCCAGTAAAAATAAAAGTTAAATATTTGTGTAAAAGGTAACAAAGTTTAAAGAAAAAACTTTCAGATCTTTTTACTCTATTAGCTGTAACAACTTTATCAGGATAATCATTTACCTTATCTATAAGTAATAATATTTCTTCCACTCTATCTTCACCGTCCCCATCCATTGGAATTATATAATCATAATCTTCATGCTCAGAAATATATCTTAACCCAGATGCATTACATCTAGCATGTCCCTCATTTTTTTTCATATTAATTATTTTAATAGACTTAAGGTTATTAAAATTAAAATTGTTAATAAGTCTTTCTTCAGTAGAGCAATCGTTTACAATTATAACTGAAAACTCATGATTTAGATCATTAACTTTTAAATCAATATCTTCTAAAAGTTTAAAAGCTGACTTCCAATCATTATATATAGGGATTAAAATTTTTATTTTGCTCATTTATTTCCTACACAAATATTATCAATGCAAATAAATTTCGACAATGACTTAAGTTTATCTTTTGTAATCAGCCCTTCCCAAACTGGCCTAGAATTAAGGTGATATGATAAATTTCCAGCATGCCATTCGTCGCCAAGGACAACATTCATTGACAATGTATGATTTTGCTTCCATAAATACTCAGTCTTAATGGCTATTTCTTTACCCAAATAATCTGTTCTTTTATCCGTTCCTGTAATTGAAATATAGGCATAAGCAAAAGGTGAAAAAATAAATAAAATTAAAAATACTGATATAAACCCATTTAACCTTTTAAGATTTATTTGTGCTTGAAAAATATAGACAATTAATACGCCAAAGAATAAATAAAATGGAGTCATCCACATTGTTCTTATTTTAGACCCTGTTAGCACTGAGGTTAAGAACATTAATCCAATTGGAATTAGATTGATAAATATTAAGAACAATAGTTTCTTATCTTTTAAATTTACTTTTAACTTAATTTTTTTTATTAAAAAAAATGACATTATAAAAAATGGAATTAATATTCCTATTTGTTTACCTAAAAATATTAAAGGGTAAGTTATATGATCTAATAAACTTGAATTCTCAAGCCCTGTTCTAGCTAACCCATATGTAATTGTAATATAATCGTTATTAGCCAACCAAATTAAATGGGGAAGCAACAAAACAATAAAGACCTCTAATGATATTAGATATTTGAAATCAAATTTTTGATATTTCTTTATAAAAATTATATAAAAAAACAATAAGTCTATTGATATTAAAAGGTAAATAAAAAGATATTTTGATAAAAAGCCTAAAGCTGCAAAAACTCCAAGCAAAAAACAATCCTTAAAAGTTATTATTTGTTTATCAAATAATTTCCACGAATAATAAACACACAACGACCAAAAGGGTAATTGGCAAACATTCACATTAAATTCAGGTGTTGTAAAATTATAGAAATAAATACCCTCTAAAAGAAGTACAGATATTAAGCTTAAAGTTTTATTCTTAAATAGTTCTTCAGCAAATTTAAAAACAATAATAAATGCAGTTACTACAAATAATTGACTTAATAAGTAATAAGCCCAGTCTTGCGATCCAAAAAGTTGATAAATAATTTCTGGAAAAAATGCACTAACTGGAGGATGTTTGTTAAATCCCCAATCTAAATTACTTCCCCAAGCTAAGGCTTCAATTGTATCAAGTGGTAAATTGTTATTTGTTAATGTTGGAACCAATGTCCATAGAATTAAATGAATTGTAAGAAAACTATAAAACAATTTATTTATATTGTTTTTATTGATTAACATTTCATTGATTTTATATGAATTAAGCTTGCTTGACACGTATTAATTGCTGAATATACTCCGGCCACTAAAAACTTATATATATGCCCAAAATCTCAAAATCACCTACTAAAAAAACTACACTTAAGGCTAAGAAAGTTACTACTAAAACAAAAAAGTTGACTAAAGTAATAAAAAAAATTAACACCACGGAAATCAAAGTAAAGGCACCAATAAAAATTTCAAAATCATATATTCCAAAAGAAACAGAAAAATACATGTGTGATAAGCACTTATCCTTTTTCAAGATAAAACTTACAGAGTGGAAAAAAGAACTAGTCAAAGCAAATAATGAAGCCCTTTACCATGGGTCAATGGATGATAATAGTGTTTCAGCAGATATTGTAGATCAGGCAAGCTCTTACACGGATAAAACTGTAGAAATGAAAGCAATTAATAGACAAATTAAATTAATTTCTAAAATTGACCAAGCCTTAATAAGAATTAAAGATAAAACATTTGGGTTTTGTGCAGAAACTGCAAAACCAATTGGATTAAAAAGATTAATGGCAAGACCCGTCGCACATCTATGTATTGAAGCACAAGAAAAACATGAAAAAGATGAAAAAGTTTACGCTGACGATTAAGGTTTAAATATATTTCTTAATTAGCATCAAGTACTGCATGCAAAAATTGTTTAGTTCTTTCATTTTGGGGATTGTCGAATAATTGTTCTGGAGGTCCTTGTTCAAATATCTTGCCTTCATTAAAAAAACATACTCTATCTGATATTTCTCTAGCAAAACCCATTTGGTGCGTGACCATAATCATAGTAAGATCATGCTCTTTATTCAAAGATCTAATTACATTTAAAACTTCACCAACAACTTCTGGATCTAGTGCAGATGTAATTTCGTCTAAAAGCATAACCTTTGGCCTCATTGCTAAAGCTCTGGCTATTGCAACTCGTTGCTGCTGACCACCTGATAATCTTGAAGGATGTTCATCTTTTTTATCTGATAATCCTACTAAGTCTAGTAAATCTAAAGCTCTCTCTTCAGCTTCTTCTTTTTTCATACCCAATACTTCGACTGGTGCCTCAATACAATTTTGTAGAGCAGTCATATGAGGAAAAAGATTAAATTGTTGAAAGACCATTCCTATTTTTGATCGTCTTTCTCTTAAATATTTTTCATTAGCAACAATTAGTTTTCCTTCTTTATCGGGCATATGAGTTAATGTTTCATTTTCTAAATAAATTACACCCTTATCAATTTTTTCTAAAGTCATCAAAGCCCTCAATACTGTTGTTTTACCTGAGCCAGATGGACCTATAATTGAAACCATTTCATTTTTTTTTATTTCCAAATTAAGCTTATCTAAAACAACAAGATCTCCATATTGTTTTGTAACATCAGAAAACTTTACTAAAACATCATCTGAATTGTTCATTTAATTTTTTACCTTTCCTTGTGCTTTGTTAACTGTTCTTTCTAATTTTCTAATACCCATTGCTGCAGGTATAGATAAAATTAAGAAAATAATTCCAACCATAGTATATGGTTCTAAATAACGATAATGATACCCACCTACTGCTGTTGCTGCATGAAATAATTCTGCAACTCCAATAGTTGATAATAATGGTGTATCTTTAAAAATTCCTACTAAATAATTTCCCATTCCTGGAATTGCTATAGGAAAAGCTTGAGGAAAAATTATTCTTTTATAAGTGTATATTGTAGAAAAATTTAGCGCTCTGCAAGCTTCCCACTGAGATTTTGGAACTCCCTCTAATGCGCCTCTATAAACTTCTGAAAGATAAGTACCAAAATGAAGCCCTATAGTTATCATTGCTGACATCCAGGCAGATAAAACTATACCAAATTGAGGTCCAACAAAATATACAAAGAATAATTGAATAAGAAGTGGAGTTGAACGAATAAATTCTACTATTTCTCTAACTATAATATTTACAAACTTATAAGGTGTTCGTTGACCCAATAAAAACAGCATACCTACTATAACTGCTATTGCATAACCTATTCCCGCAGCCATTATAGTGTTTAAGGTTGCCAATAACATTTTAGGTAATATTTGATAAGCAAAATCCCATTTCCATTCTGCATCCATATTATATTTTCTCCTTTCCTACTTTTCTTGCAGCAAGAACCTCTAACCAACGCAAAAAAGGGACAAGAAAAAATCTCGATATAATATAATATATTATAAGTGCAGTTCCAAAACATTGTGCAGATAACCATGTAATAGAATTAATTTGTTTTGCTTCAAATGTTAAGTCAACAACAGTTACTAGTGCAACTAGTGCGGTAGCTTTTAAAAGTTCTACAGTCAAGTTTGCTGCTGGTGGAAGTATAATTGGAAAAATTTGTGGTATAATAATTCTCCTCATTCTTTTTGCTGGACTAAAGTTAAGAGCATAAGCTCCTTCCCATTGACCTTTTGGTACCGCTATTATTCCACCTCTTACTATTTCGGCTCCATAAGCACCAAAATTCATCCCTATAGCTACAACACCTGAAGTGAATGCTTCAAGAGACATACCAAAAAAAGGTAAAACGTAGTAAACCCAAAATAATTGAACCATTAAAGAGGTTCCTCTAAAAAATTCTATATAAATAGTTGCAGCACCCTGAATAACTGAATTATTTGACACTCTCATTAACCCAAAAATTATGGAAATTATTACATAGAGAATGGTAGCACAAATTAATACCTTAACTGTAGTAACTGTTCCTAACAATAAAGTAGATCCATGTTCAGCTAAGAATGAAAAATAACTCACTATTAAAACCTTTAATTAAATTTAAAAAAAAATCAGGCGACTTTTATTCATCGCCTGATTAAATTAATCTATTACTAATATTACTTAGTTGAACAAGCCCACTCAGTACTCATTGAAGCGGGTGGTAGTTGAGCTTTATCATAACCATACTCACCAGCTCTCTCTAACATTTTTGCTGGGTTAGCCATAACTTTTGCTAAAGCTGCATTGAAATTATCTCTAAATTCAACATCACTTTTTCTAAAACCAATACCAACTACGTTTAAAGTTTCTTTAGGCATTAATTTAGGGTCAGTCACTTCAAACATACCGTTACTTTTTGCTTCATGCTCTTTTGCACCAAAGAATGTTTGTACAGCAACATCAGCTCTTCCAGCTTTCATTGCAGCAAGAATTCCAACTTCACCTTCAACTAACATCATTTGACTTTCAGGAACACCATACTTTTTAGCAGCTTCAACAGTGTTAAATCCAGCGCCAGTCACAAGTTTTGCACCAGTTCTAACAACGTCTGCATAATTATTAATTCCTTGAGGATTTCCTTTTGGAACCATCATGGCATCACCAAAAACACCTATAGGATCAGAAAAGTTCATGTTTGCACATCTACTTTTTAGAATATACATACCACCAGTAACCATATCTGAACGATTTGCATTTAATCCAGGTATTAATCCAGACCATTCAAAAACTTTAGTTTCAGTTTGATCTTCTGTAATTCCCATTTCTTCAAGAACTGTTAAAGCTATCATATTAACAAATCCTAAAGCTTGACCGTTATCTCCCGCATAAGCCCATGGCACTGCAGTTCCAAACCCAAGTCTTAACTTGTCACCACCTTTTAATTTACTAGTCAACGTTTCAGCGCTAACTGCAGTAATACTAAAAAGAATTACAAGAAAGACTCCAATTGATTTTAAAAATCTATTCATTTTTTTTCCTCTATTTAAGTTTATTTTAATAATTAAAACAAAATTGAAGTTGTTTGTACATCAAAAAAATAGATACAACTTAAAGTTGCTTAATAAAATATCTATATTAATTAATTATCTGAACTTTATCACTTAATTTAATTTCACCATCATCAAGTGCAGTCAAATAAATTCCCATTTCAAAATGATTATAAGTTTTTTTTAATGATTGAAGTAAATTTAAAGAATTGTCATCTGTGTTTGGTTTTAGATTAATTGCAACACATCTTGGTATGTTTTTTTCAACTTTAAAAGAAACACCATTAATTTTAACAATTTTTCCGATCCATTCTCGTTCTTTCCATGGTTCAACTCCATCAATATGAATGTTTCCTCTAAATCTTTGAGCCTCAATTTTTTGATTAATTTTATTCTTAAAATCCTCAATACTCTTATTATTTAAAAGAGATACCGAATGAGATAAAACTGTTTTATTTGATATCGATGTATCAAAAAAAGGAAGGTCCTTATTTTTCATTAATATTATTGGTTTTTTAAGGGAATTTTCTAATTCTAAGATTTTATTTGAAAGTAAATCATATTCATTCATTTCATTTACATTAATTGTTAAAATTTTCTCATTTTTAAAAGTTAATGTTAATTTATTTTCATCAATTAAAAAATTATACTTATTCAATACTGGAGAGTTTTTTAGAGTTAAAATTTTATTCCATTTTCCTCTTCTTTCTTCAGGATTTTTTTCAAATAGCTTTACTTGTTCTAAATCTAAATCTTTAGCAAATGCAAAAATTCTATCTCCTATAATTCCAATATCTTTTTTAATTTCACACTTATCAATTGCTTGAAATGATATGGATTTAACTGGACAATAATTTATTGAAGAAATAGTTGCGCTCATATAATATTTTTAAATAATATGCCTAAATTGTCTTCAAATCAACTTCAAGAGTATAACGATAATGGTTATGTGGCTCCAATAGAAGTTTTAACTAAAGATCAAGCATTTGAGATAAGAAAAGAAATAGAAAACATTGAAGCCCGTTGGCCTGATGAACTGAAAGGAGTTGGAAGAAATTATGTGCATATGATTTCTCCCATACTTGATGAAGTTTGCCATAACTCAAAAATGCTAGATGCTGTTGAGAGTATAATTGGAAAAAATATTCTTATTTGTGGAACAACTTTATTTATTAAAGACCCATATAAAAAAGGATTTGTAAGTTTTCATCAAGACGCAACATACATTGGGTTAGAACCACATAATTGGGTAACTGCTTGGTTAGCAATAACTGATGCTAACGAAGAAAATGGCTGTATGAGAATGTGGTCTGGTTCACATAAAGCTAACATCAGACATCATGAACAAAAATATGATGAAGGTAACTTATTAACAAGAGGTCAAACTGTAGAAAATGTTCCCTTAGATAAAACAACACCTTTGGTTTTAAAAGCAGGACAAATGTCATTACATCATCCAACAATAGTTCATGGTTCAGGACTAAACAAAAGTAATGATAGAAGAATTGGTTTCGTAGTTCAAAGCTATATTGGCAGTAATGTAAATCAAGTTTTAGGTAAAATGTATGTTCAGCAAGCAAGAGGAGATGATACCTTTAGATATCATCAACATACTAAAAGACCGAGTATGCTAATGGATCAAAAAGATATGAAAATAAGAAAGAAGGCAAATGAAGATTTGCAAAGAATTTTTTATCCAGGCTCTACTAAAAAAGGAAATTTTTAATTAAGGTTTTGGTATCTCAGAGCCATCTTTTAAAAGGTCGTACCCCTTTACAACCGCTTCTCTATTTGCAATATCAAAATACCATCTAGCTAAGTTCTTATAATTATTAAGACCAATATCATGCCATTCGTGCCTTGCTATCCACGGCCAAGTTGCAATATCTGCAATCGTATATTCATTTCCAGCTAAGTATTTTGATGAAGATAATCTCTCATCTAGTTCGCTATAAATTCTTTTTGTAATTTTAAAATATCTTTCTTCTCCAAATTCACTTTTTCCAGGATTGTAATGATGAAACTGATGATGCTGTCCAATCATTGGTCCTATAATTCCCATCTGCGCCATCAACCATTGGTTTATGGTATGCCTATCTTTTGCTTCATAAAATTTGTTATATTTTTCAGCTAAATATATAAGTATTGCACCAGACTCAAATAATGACTGTCCATTTTCATGATCTGTAATTACTGGTATCTTTCCAAATGGGCTTATTTTTTTAAAATCTTTTTTAAATTGCTCATCTTTTGACAAATCAATTTTAGTAACTTTAAAATCACAACCTATTTCTTCTAACATTATTGTAATTTTTTTCCCATTTGGAGTATCTGCTGCAAATAGCTCTATCACTCTTTAACACCTAGTCTGCTTTTTACTGTCTTAGAAGAAGTGGTGAACTCAAATCTGTATTTTTCATCTGGTTTAGCGTATTTAAAACAACCTCTAGCAGCTAATGCTCCCTCATGAAAACCTGAAAGAATTAATTTAAGTTTTCCAGGATAAGTGCAAATATCACCAATTGCAAAAATACCTTCTTTATTGGTTTCAAAATTTTCTGTATTAACCGGTATTGTTTTCTTATCTAAATTTAATCCCCATTCAGCAATTGGTCCTAGTTGCATTATTAATCCAAAAAAGCCCAAAACATAATCAGTTTTAATTTCTTTTATATTCTCATCATCATGCTTGATGTTAATACTTTCAACTTTTTCATTACCGCTAACTGAACCTAATTGGTATTTAGTATGAACTTCTATCTTACCTTCATCTTTTAATTGGTTAACTTTATCAATACTTGCTTGCATTCCTCTAAATTCATCTCTTCTGTGTACCAATATAACTTTAGATGTATTTGAGAGTTCTATCGCCCAATCTAATGCCGAGTCTCCTCCACCAAAAATGGTAACTGTTTTATCTTTAAAAATTTTTTTGTCTTTAATTGAATAAAGTATTTGTTTTCCTTCATACTTTTCAATTTCTTTTGTTGGGAATTTTCTTGGCTCAAAAGATCCTACACCAGCTGCAATAATTATACTTGATGCTTCAAATTCAGTTCCTTTATTGGTCTTTATTATCCATTTTTTTTCAACTTTTTTAATTTCTTGTACTCGCTCATTTAAATGAAAATTTGTTTTGAATGCTTTAATCTGTTCAATTAAATTATTGGTTAACTCTTCTCCAGTGCATTCTGGAACAGCAGGAATATCATAAATAGGTTTGTCAGGATAAAGTTCTATGCATTGACCACCAATTTTATCTAAATTATCAACTACTTCACATTTTAACCCAATTATTCCTAATTGATGAACACAAAATAATCCAACTGGCCCTGCACCTATTATTAAAGTATCTGTTTTAATCATTTAACCTTGTTTTGATGGAATGCTAACTGTTAGTCCATCCAACTCATCTGAAACTAATATTTGACAACTTAATCTACTGTTTTGTTTTGGTTCGAATGCCATATCTAACATGTCTTCTTCGCCATCTTCTTTCTTTGGAAGTTTATCAAACCATTCTTCTTTGACATAAACATGGCAAGTAGCACAAGCCATACCACCTCCACAATCGGCATCTATTCCTGGAATATCATTTTGAACCGCACCTTCCATAACGCTCAGTCCATTGGCAATTTCTATAGTATGTGAATTTCCACTATCTTCAATGTAGGTAATTTTAGGCATTAAACTATATATAATTACATAAAAAAAAGGGCAAGTACACAAAATGTACTCGCCCTTTTTAAATTATTTAGGTTTACTAATTACTTAGCTTTTCTACCACCTGATTGCATTGCTGCAGCCCAAATGATTAGACCAAATGCAGTTTTGTTTAGCAAGTCAGCTATGTTGTAAATCACGTTTAGTGAGTCAGCATCTACACCACCTGTTAGGTAACCAAATACGTAACCTAATGGGTAAATTGCCCAACCAACTGTAACGATCATTCTCATTGCACCAAATGCAGTAACAAGAGCTTTGTTTCCACTTTTTGCTGCAGCTTTTCCTGCTTCACCAGAGAATACTTCATAAAGAATGTAGAACCATCCAGCCATACCGATTACAAAACCAAGTGTAGCATTAATGTATCCTGCTTCTCCTAAGTATCCACCTAAAAGCATCACAACTGTTCCAATTAACAATCTCCAGAATATTCCAGAATTTGCTTTACCAACTGCTGCTAGAACAAGATAAAATTCTATCATCAGTAATGGTACAGTGATTAACCAGTCAATATATCTGTAAACAGTTGGTGACTCACCAGTCATAACCCATACATCTCTCATGTACATGTAATGAATAAATGCGATACCAGTTACTAGACCAGATACAATTATTGATGTTCTCCAACCTGCTGCAACATTTCCTGCTTCTAGGAAAAAGAAAGCAGTCGACGCTAACATCACCATTGTTACTAGCCAGAACGAGATCCCAACGAAGTCGTCAGAAGCCAATAAGGCTGTTTCTGCGTTTGCTGCACCTGATAGACCCATTAGGGCTACAGCTGCAAGAGCAAACAATTTTAGTTTTTTCATAAAAAACTCCCTCTTATGTTAGTTTTTAACTTTAGTTTATATAAACTAGACCTAAACTAATGCTCAAGTCAAGCTGAGGGTTAACTATCAAAGTTATTTAGTTTTTAGAAGGCTTAATTACATCTAATTTGTATTGATTTTACTTGCTTTTTAAATTTAAATACAATTTTTAATTTAATAAGCTCTAAAAACCAACAAAATAGAATCAATTAATATGTCAAAAAAATTTAATGATATTTACCAAAATTCTCTAAAAAATCCTGAAAATTTTTGGCAAGAGGTATCTAATGATATCTTTTGGTTTAAAAAACCTACTAAGATTTTAAATAAGTCTAACCCACCCTTTTATAAATGGTTTGAAGATGGTGTTACTAACACTTGTTATAATGCTTTAGACATTCATATCGATCAAGGCAGAGGTGACAAGCTAGCCTTAATCTATGACAGCCCAATAACTGGCAACAAAAAGCAGTTTACCTACAAAGAATTAAGAGAAAAAGTTTCAAAATTTGCGGGAGCACTAAGAAATCAAGGAGTCGACAAAGGTGATAGAGTTATAATCTATATGCCCATGATTCCAGAGGCGGTTATAGCTATGTTAGCATGTGGGAGAATTGGAGCAATCCACTCTGTGGTGTTTGGGGGGTTTGCCTCAAATGAACTAGCTAGCAGAATTGATGATAGTAAAGCAAAAGTAATAGTTACAGCTTCATGTGGCTTTGAACCTGGAAAAACTGTTGAGTACAAACCATTGGTTGATGCAGCAATTAAGATGGCTTCTCATAAAATTGATAAAATGATCTTATTCCAAAGAATAGATCATACGGTCAAACTTAATGCTCCAAAAGAAATCAGTTGGGGCGAAGCACTTTCAAATGCAAAAAAAGTAGATTGTGTCGAAATGAATTCAAATGATTTAGCTTATATTTTGTATACCTCAGGAACTACGGGTATTCCTAAAGGAATAGTTAGAGATATTGGTGGTCATATAGTTGCTCTAAAATGGACTATGAAAAATATCTACAATATTGATGCTGATGATGTTTGGTGGTCAGCAAGTGATATCGGATGGATAGTTGGTCATTCTTATATTGTTTACGCACCTTTATTTAAAGGTTGCACTACAGTATTATTCGAAGGAAAGCCCGTTGGCACTCCTGATGCTGGTGCTTTTTGGAAAATAATTTCAGACTATAAAGTAAAATCACTTTTTACTGCGCCAACTGCTTTTAGAGCTATTAAAAAAGAAGACCCTGAGGGTAAGTTTTTTTCTAAATATGATTTAAGTAAATTTGAATCATTATTTTTAGCTGGTGAGAGAGCTGACCCAGATACTATTAAATGGGCAGAAAATTTATTAAAAGTTCCAGTAATTGACCATTGGTGGCAAACTGAAACAAGTTGGGCAATTAGCTCTAATTGTACAGGAATTGAAATGATGAAAACAAAGTATGGTTCAGCATGTAAGGCAGTCCCTGGATATGATGTTCAAATCATGAAACCAGATCAAACTTTAGCAAAACCAAATGAGATGGGAGATATAGTTGTAAAATTACCTTTACCTCCTGGAACTTTTCCAACCTTATGGAATGCAGATAAAAGATACAAAGATAATTATATGACGAACTATGAAGGTTACTATGAAACTTATGATGCAGGCCATATAGATGAAGATGGGTATATTTGGATTATGTCTAGAACAGATGACATTATAAACGTTGCAGGCCACAGATTATCAACAGGTGCAATTGAAGAGGTTCTTTCTGAACACCAGTCAGTAGCTGAGTGTGCAGTATTAGGAATTGCTGATAAATTAAAAGGGCAATTACCAATTGGTCTAGTCGTTCTTAAGACAGGCGTTAAAAAAGATAACAAAACTATTTCAAAAGAATGCATAAAAATGGTTAGAGATAGTATTGGGCCTGTTGCTGCATTTAAAATTGTAATTGTTATTAAAAGATTACCAAAAACTAGATCTGGCAAGATATTAAGAGGAACTATTAGAAAAATTGCTGATAATGAAGAGTATAAGGTACCAGCAACTATTGATGATCCTGCTATTTTAACTGAGATAAAAGAAGACTTAATTAAACATAATATTCTTAAGTAGTGATTAAAACATATCTAATTTTAATAGTTGCAATTTTTTTTGAAGTAGGCGGAACGATGTTGTTACCTGTTTCACAAAATTTTACAAAAATTATTCCAACGATTGCTCTCGCAGTTTTTTATTTGCTGTCTTTCTATCTTATAACTTTTGTTGTTGATAAAATTCCAATTGCAATTGTTTATGCAACATGGAGTGGTCTTGGTGTCTTTACAGTTGCAATATTGGGATATGTTTTCTTTAAACAATCATTGTCTTGGCAGGCTGTATTAGGATTATTCTTTATTGTTTTTGGAGTTATGCTTGTAAATAGCTTTTCTGTAAAAACTATCTAAAATTTTAAAGGCTTACCCTCAGGATCACCTAAAATTTTACCATCCTTCATTTTAATTTGACCATTAATGATTGTTGATACTGGTGTGCCTTTAAATTCATATCCATCAAAAGGTGACCAACCACATTTACTTTCAATATTTTCATTTTTAATTGTAATTTTTTTATTCATATCTACGATTGTGAAATCAGCATCAAAACCCTCTTTAATAAAACCTTTATCTTGTATCCCAAAAATTTTTACTGGATTTTCACATATAGAATTCATTAATTGCTCTAAAGTTAACTTTCCATCATTAACATGATTTAACATAACTGGTAAAAGTGTTTGAACACCAGGCATGCCAGATGGTGAGTTTGGATAATTTTTTTCTTTATTCTCTTTTAAGTGTGGAGCGTGATCAGAACCAATTGTATCATTAAGATTATTTTTTACTCCATACCACAATCTATCATAATGAGACTTGTCTCTTAATGGTGGATTCATTTGAGCATAAGTTCCAAGTTTGTCATAACAGTCTGGAGCGTAGATTGTTAAGTGTTGTGGGGTAATCTCAAATGTTATGTTGCCTTTGTGTTGTGATAAAAAGTCAATCTCTTCTTTCGTGGTAATATGAAGAATATGGGCTTTTTTTTTATATCGCTCAGCAATTCTAACTATTCTTCTAGTAGATGAGATTGCACATTCGGCACTTCTCCAAATTGGGTGTGAATGGACATTTCCTTCTTTAATCAATTTTTTATTAATATTTAAAATTGCTTCATCCTCAGAGTGTACTGCAACAACTTTTGAGCTGCTTTTAAATACTTTTTCAATATCCTCTTCTTCAGCAACTAAAAGGTTTCCAGTTGACGATCCAGCAAACAGTTTAATTCCACAACATCCCTCTAAATTTACCAAATCTGCTAACTCACTTGCGTTATCAGCTGTTGCTCCAAAATAAAATGCATAATTGCAATACATTCTATGTTTGGCTAAATCTAATTTTTTCTGAAATTCTACCTTGGTAGATGTTGGTGGGTTAGTGTTTGGCATTTCAAACACACTTGTTATGCCACCTACTATTGCAGCTCTACTTCCTGAGTGTAAATCTTCAGTATCTGTTGACCCAGGTTCTCTAAAATGAGTTTGGGTATCAATACAGCCTGGTAAAACTGTTAACCCTTTAGCATCAAAAATCTCTTTAGCTTCATTATCAATTTTGCCAATTTTTATAATTTTACCATCTTTAATTGCTATATCTTGATCTTTAAGATCTTTGTCTATGTAGCATGAGCCGTTTTTAATTATTAGATCTAACATTTATGAAAAAAGTAATTATATTATATTTAGAGATCAATCAATTATGAATATTCAAAATGTATATATTTTAGAAGATAGAGGGATTATGTATATAAATGGAGCAGATGCAAAAGAATTTCTACAAAACCTAATTAGTAATGACATTAATAAGGTTAATGACGATAATAGCTGCTTTGCATCATTACTAACTCCACAAGGAAAATTTTTATTTGCTTTTATTATTGTAAAACATAAAGCTGGTTACTTCATAGATTGTGAAAAATCTCAAACAGAGGCTCTCTTTAAACAACTGAGCACCTACAAGCTTAGATCTAAAGTTGAAATTATGAATTTAAGCAATGAATTTGTAATTGCAGCATTTAGTCATGAAAAGTTTTTAAAATTTGAAGGTGCTAAGGATCAACCTGGAAACACAATAAAATATAGAGAGGACCCTATTTTATTAGACCCAAGAAATAAAGATCTGGGTGCAAGGCTTATTATTAATTTAGAAAAACTTTACCTATCTTTAAAGAAATTAGAGCTAAAAGATTCCCCAATTACCGAATATTACGAATTAAGTCATGAACTAGGAATTGCTCAAAAAGAAATGAATAAATTACAAAATAAATTATTTGGAATTGAGTGTAATTTTGAGGAACTAAATGGAATAGATTTTAAAAAAGGCTGTTATGTTGGGCAAGAAAATACAGCTAGAATAAAACTAAAAAACAAACTTTCTAAAAGATTATTAGCTATAAAATTAATCAGTGGAAAATTAACTGAGGGTGCTTCAATTTATGCTAATGATATTGAAGTAGGCAAAGTATTGATTAATGATGATTACCCCTTTGCATTAATCAAATATCTAGATGAAAACTTTAAAAAAGATACTGAGTTAAAAAGTGAAAATGCTGTTTTAAGAATAAAAATACCAAATTGGATATAGTAGTGTGGCATAATAAGGAATGACAAATATTAACCTAATTGATAAGTTTTGACATGGAATTTACACCAGAAGTAAGAATAGCAACCGATCCTATTTATCAAAAAATCTCAAAGGTTATGCCTGAGATTGAGTGGTCAGTTCATGCTCCTTATATTCATAGAATTAATCAATTAAAAAAAGAAAAAAATGCAATTATACTTGCTCATAATTATCAAACTCCAGAAATTTATCATGGTATTGCAGATGTTGCAGCAGACTCGTTGGCTCTTGCAATTGAGGCTTCAAAAACTGAGGCCGATATTATTGTAATGGCAGGAGTTCACTTCATGGCAGAAACATCCAAGTTAATGAGTCCTGAAAAAAAAGTTTTACTTCCTGATATGACTGCTGGTTGTTCTTTATCATCATCAATCACAGGTAAAGATGTAAGATTATTAAAGGAAAAATATCCAGGTGTGCCTGTTGTCTCGTATGTAAATACTTCTGCGGATGTGAAAGCTGAAACAGATATTTGTTGCACATCTGCAAATGCAGTTAAAATTGTAGAATCTCTTGGTGTTAAGAAGGTTATTTTTTTACCTGATGATTACTTAGCAAAATATGTTGCTTCTCAAACTAAAGTTGAAATTATTGCTTGGAAAGGTATTTGCATGGTTCATGACCAGTTCACTGAAAAAGAAATACATGATATTAGAGCAAAAAATCCTGGTATTAAAATAATAGCTCATCCAGAATGTCCACCTGACGTAATTAAAGCAAGTGACTTTGCTGGATCAACTGGTGGAATGATTAAATATGTTAAGGACAATCAACCTAAAAAAGTTATGATGGTTACTGAATGTTCAATGAGTGATAATATTCAAGTAGAAAACCCAAATGTAGAATTTATTAGACCGTGTAACCTTTGTCCTCATATGAAAAAAATTACATTACCAAAAATTTTAGATTGCCTAGAAAATGAAACAGGTGAAATCATAATGGATAAAGAGACAATAGAAAAAGCAAGAATTCCTGTTGAAAGAATGGTTGCGATCGGCAGATAATAAAAGTGTCTCAAATTAAATTAAGTAATTATTATATCAAGAATATTGTAAAGCTTGCTTTAAATGAAGATCTATATCCCTCTGGTGATATTACCTCCAACTTAGTTAAAAATAGCAAAATAATAAAAGTTAAATTAATTTCTAATCAACAAGCAGTAGTTGCTGGATTAGAATTTGCAAAACAAACATTTAAATTAATAGATGATAAAATTAAATTTATTATTAAAAAAAAAGAAGGCTCCTTAATTACTAAGAATGATATAATAGCTACAATTGAGGGTAAGGCTGAAAATATTCTAATTGGTGAAAGAGTTGCTTTAAATTTTATGAGTTCATGTCTCTGGAATTGCCACTAAAACTAATCAATTTGTTAAATTGGTTAATAAAAAGTGTAAAATTTGTTGTACTAGAAAAACGACTCCAACCTTAAGGGTAATACAAAAATATGCTGTTAAGTTAGGTGGTGGTACAAACCATAGATTTAACTTAAGTGATGAATTTCTTATTAAAGATAATCACATTGCAAGCTCTGATATTAAAACTTTAGTGTCTCTTGCAATCAAAAATAAAAAAGGAAGAAAAATCACAGTTGAAGTTGATAATTTAAATCAGCTTAAACAAATAATGGGTCTAAAATTTAATACTGTTTTGTTTGATAATATGGGCAACAAAACACTTAAAGCTGGTGTTAAATTAGCCAAAAAACATTATGAGACAGAAGCTTCAGGAAATGTAACCCTAAAATCAGTTAAAAAAATTGCAGCAACTGGTGTTGATAGAATTTCTATTGGTAGCATCACTCATAGTGTGCCTGCTATAGATTTTAAATTAGAAATTTAATTTTTTTTAGACAGCTCTGCTTGTGCAGCAGCTAATCTTGCTATTGGAACTCTATATGGTGAGCAAGAAACATAATCTAAACCTGCATTTGCACAAAAGTGAATACTTTTAGGGTCTCCACCATGTTCTCCACAAATTCCAAGTTTAATTTTTTTATTTGTTTTTCTTCCTTTTTCAACTGCAATTTCTATTAAATCACCTACACCATCATCTATAGAGATAAATGGGTCTATAGAAAAAATCTTATTATCAAGATAATCATTTAAAAATTTACCACTATCATCTCTACTTAAACCAAATGTTGTTTGAGTTAAGTCATTAGTTCCAAAACTAAAGAACTCCGCATGTTTAGCTATATCATCTGCTTTGATGGCTGCTCTTGGTAACTCAATCATGGTTCCAACTAAATAATCAACTTTAACTTTTTTATCTTTTTGAACTTCTTTTGCAACTCTTACAACTAAGCCCTTCATTATTCTAATTTCAGCTTCAGTTGATACTAGAGGGATCATAATCTCCGGAAATGCTGACTTAATTTTTTTTATTTTAAGTTCAGACAAAGCTTCAAAAATTGCTCTACATTGCATTTCATAAATTTCTGGAAATGAAATTCCTAATCTACATCCTCTATGTCCTAACATCGGATTTTGTTCATGTAGTTCATTAATTCTAGATTCAATTTCTTTTAAAGGAAGACCTACGACAGTTGCAACATCATTAATTTCTTTTTCAGTTTTAGGAAGAAACTCATGCAATGGTGGGTCTAATAACCTTACAGTAACTGGCAGGCCATTCATAATTTTAAATATTTCAACAAAATCTTTTCTTTGATGTGGTAAAAGTTTCGCTAGAGCTTTATTTCTATCTTCCACTGTTTTTGATAAAATCATTTCTCTAACAGATAAAATTCTCTCTTCATCAAAAAACATATGCTCTGTTCTACAAAGACCAATACCTTCTGCCCCAAAGTCTCTTGCAGTTTTTGTATCTAATGGTGTTTCTGAGTTAGTTCTAACTTTTAATTTTCTAAAACCATCTGCCCAACTCATTAGTTTTGAAAAGTCTCCAGAAATTTCTGGTTTAACTGTTGGTACTTCTCCTAAGATAATTCTACCTGTTGAGCCATCAATTGTAATAATGTCTCCTTCTTTAACTTCGATAGAGGATGTTTTAAAAGTTTTAGCTTCATAGTTAATATCAATTTCACTAGAGCCAGATACACAAGGTCTGCCCATACCTCTTGCAACAACAGCAGCATGACTAGTCATCCCACCTCTTGCAGTTAAAATTCCTTTAGCAGCATGCATTCCATGAATATCTTCTGGGGATGTTTCAACTCTTACCAAAATAGTGTCTTGCATCATATCGTTTAATCTTTCTGCTTCTTCAGATGAAAAAACAACTTTACCACTAGCTGCACCAGGTGAGGCAGGTAATCCATTCGCTATAACATTAACTGAACTTCTTTCGTCTAATGTAGGGTGTAATAAAGTATCCAAAGAAGCTGGGTCTACTCTCATCACTGCTTCTTTTTTTGAAATTAATTTTTCTTTAACCATATCGACTGCAATTCTAACTGCAGATTTTGAAGTTCTCTTTCCAGATCTTGTCTGCAGCATCCACAATTTATTATTTTCAACTGTAAATTCTACGTCTTGCATATCTTTGTAATATTTTTCTAAAACTTTTAGAATTTTATCTAGTTGTTTGAAAACCTTTGGCATAGATTCTTCCATTGAAGCTTCTTTTACCTTTGCATCTTTTCTTGCTTTTTTGGTTATATATTGAGGAGTTCTTGTTCCTGCCACAACATCTTCTCCTTGAGCATTAATTAAATATTCACCATAAACTTCATTAACGCCATCTGATGGATTTCTTGTAAAGACAACGCCAGTTGCACAATCATCACCCATATTACCAAACACCATAGACTGAACATTAACTGCTGTTCCCCATTCTGAAGAGATCTGGTTTAATTTTCTGTAGACTTTTGCTCTATTACTTTCCCAAGATAAAAATACTGCGCTAATTGCACCAAGTAATTGCTCATATACATTTTGAGGAAAATCTTTTTTAGTCTGATCCTTAACAACTTTTTTAAAATCATTAATTAGCCCTTCCCAATCATTTTCATCTAAATCTGTATCAAGTAAAACACCTTTAGTTAATTTGTAGTTTTCAATTAATTCTTCAAAATGATAACCTTCAACTCCCATTACAACATTTCCATACATTTGGATAAATCTTCTATAGCTATCTTTTGCAAATCTCATGTTGGAAGTTTTATTTGCAAGTGCAATTACTGTCTTATCATTCAAACCTAAATTTAAAATTGTGTCCATCATACCAGGCATAGAAACTCTAGCACCAGATCTAACAGATAGTAATAACGGGTTTTTTAAATCACCAAATTTTTTCCCAACTTCTTTTTCAATAATTTTTAATTCTTTTTTTATAGTACTAACTATTTGTGAATTTAATTTTTTCTTATCTTTATAAAATAATTCACACACTTTAGTTGAGATAGTAAATCCCGGTGGAACAGGTAAACCTATTCTTCCCATTTCAGAAAGATTTGCACCTTTTCCTCCCAAAAAATTTCTTGGATTTTTTATTTTTTTTGAGTCCTTAGACTTGAAGTTTAAAATTAATTTATTCACTATTTGGTCTCAATATTTGAAAAGTTTATGTAGTTATCAAAGGTTCTACATAACATTTGTAAAAGTTCCAATCTATTTTTTTTGATATTTTTATCTTCATCATTAACTTTTACATTGTCAAAAAAATCAAAAATAACTTTTTTAGCACCTGCTAAATTTGTAAGTGATTCTATGTAATTTTCATCTTTATTTATATTTGTAAAATATTTTCTTAATTCATTAATCTTTTTAAATAAATTTTTCTCATGATCATTTTTAAAAATACCAGGGTCAGTTGTATTTGATATTTCAAGATCACTATTTTTTAATTCGCTTTCTAGTATGCTTGATGCTCTTTTGTAGCTTGCCATTACATCTTCGCCAATTTCTTCATTTATTAAATTATTTAAAGTTAAGGCTTTTTTATATATTTTATTCATATGGTCTATTCCATATGAGTTTATGCTAGCTTCAGTGATATCTGTTCTAATTTTCTTTTCTTTCATATAATATTTTAATCTATCCATTAAAAACTCTGTTAATTCTTTTTGAGATAAATCATTTAAAAGTTCAAAGCCTTGGTCCCTATGTAATGATGTTGAATAACTAATAAGATCTTTAATTTTAAATTCTTTATTATTATCAATTAATAATTTTATAACTCCTAATGCTGATCTTCTCAGTGCATAGGGATCTTTTGAACTTGTAGGTTTTTGATTGATTCCAAAAAATCCAACCAAAGTATCAATCTTATCAGTTAAAGCTAAAGCAATACTAAATGGTTTTTTTGGGGTTTTGCTATCAAGACCTGTTGGTTGATAATGTTCACTTATAGCTAGTGCTATTTCTTTATCAAAACCTTGCACTCCAGCAAAATGTCCACCCATAATTCCTTGAAGCTCTGGAAATTCACCAACAATATCAGAAATTAAATCAACTTTACAAATAGATGCTGATAGCTCAACTTGATCTTTGCTAATCAATAACTCATCGGAGATCATTCCTCCAAGCTTTCTCATTCTTTGAATCTTATCAAAATAAGATCCAAGACCTTTAAAATAGTTCATACTTTTTAATTTTGAAACTTGCTTAACTAAATTTTGAGATTTATTTTTCTCCCAAAAGAATTGTGCATCACTTAATCTTGCCTCTACAACTCTTTCGTTACCCAGTTTAATATAACCTTTTTCATCATGATTATTTGCCACAACTAAAAATTCATTGGTAATTTTTCCTTTTTTATCAAATGTTGGAAAATATTTTTGATGATATTGCATCGTAATTATCAAAATTTCTTTTGGAATATTCAAAAATTTCTGATCAAATTTGCATACTATAATATTTGGTTGCTCAACTATATCTGTGACTTCATCCAAAAGTTTATTGTTAGACTCAACAATAAAATTATTTTTACTAGATATTTTCTCAATTTCTTTGATAATAAAGTCTTTTCTTAATACGTGGTCTATAATTATACCTGATTGATTGAAGAAATCTTTATAGCTTTTAAAAGTTTTAAATATTTTCTTTTTATCTTCAAACTCTTTATCAGCAAATGTTGTATTGGAAGATATTAAATGATGAAATTTAAAATCTAAACTTTTATTACCAAAAACTGCTAAAATAGACTTTAGTGGTCTCGCCCAACTAAGATTATAATTTCCCCAAATCATGGATTTCTTCCATTGTAATTTATCAAGGATTAGAGGTGTATGTTCTTTTAGTAAATCTATTGTATTAGTTTTACTTGAAGGTTTCTTAAAAAAATAAAATTCTCCTTTTTCTATTTTTTTAATAAAGATATCTTTTTTATCTATTTGATTTGATCTTAAAAAACCCTCTACAGCTTTTTCTGGTGCATTAACATTTGGTCCTTTTATTTCTTCAGCTTTTTGTGTTATTTCTTTAGATAGACCCTCAAATAGAATTATAAGACGATTTGGTGTTGAAAATGATGAACTTTTCTTAAATGAAATTTTTTTTTCTTCAAATAAATTTTGAAAATTTTCTAATAAAGTATTACGTGAGTTACGCTGTAAACCAGCTGGTATTTCCTCACTAAACAATTCTATAAAAAATTCTGACATTAATCTGTTTGACTGCTTAACCAACTTTCAGCAACTGCTTTTGTAATGTCTCTAATACGCCCTATATAACCTGCTCTTTGAGCAACACTTATAACTCCTCTTGCATCCAAAATATTAAATACATGGCTTGCTTTTAAACATTGATCATATGCGGGTAGTGAAATTTTTTTTTCTACCAATGCTTTTGCTTCAAGCTCAAGCATATCAAACATTTTGAATAGATTATCTGTATTAGCGTGTTCAAAATTATATGCTGAAAATTCTTTTTCTGCTTGAAGAAATACATCCCCATATTTTACACCTTCGTCATTCCACAATAGATCATAAACATTTTTCATTTGCTGAGTAAACATGCAAATTCTTTCAAGACCATATGTAATTTCAACTGAAACAGGTTTACATTCAAATCCGGCCATCTGTTGGAAATATGTAAATTGAGTAATTTCCATTCCGTCACACCAAACTTCCCATCCTAAACCTGCCGCACCTAAAGTTGGACTTTCCCAATCATCTTCAACAAATCTAATGTCATGTTCTTTATGATTAATACCAATTACAGCCAAACTATTTAAATAAAGTTTTTTGATATTGTCTGGTGACGGTTTTATTAAAACTTGAAATTGATAATAATGCTGCAATCTATTTGGGTTCTCTCCATACCTTCCATCTGTAGGTCTTCTTGATGGTTGAACATAAGCTGCTTTCCATGGCTTAGGCCCTAGAGATCTTAAGGTTGTAGCAGGATGAAAGGTTCCAGCCCCTACCTCAATATCATAAGGTTGAAGAATAACACAACCATGTTTACCCCAATATTTTTGAAGATTCAAAATAGTATCTTGAAATGATTGAAATTTAGGTTTTATAATTTTTTCTTTAGAAGCCATATCTTTGCCAGATAGATCTTTCCTCTAAAATATTTGCTAGTTGATCCATTTGATTACTAGAAGATGAAAGTCTTTTACTTAACCAACCTTTAGATTTTTCAAATTTTTTAATAACAACGTCTTCACCAAATTTTTCTTTTAAAATTTCATTAGCATTACCCAATCCATCAATCAAACCTAGCTCTTTTGATTTGCTGCCTGCCCAAAACTCTCCTGAGAATAATTCAATACCATCTTTTTTAAGTTTAGATCCTCTGCTTTCTTCTACAACTTTAATAAAGTCTTTATGTAGGTCTAATTGAATGTTCTTAAGTCTCTCAATATCTTCTGACTTTTCTTCTTGAAATGGATCTAGTGAACTTTTATTTTTCCCTGCAGTATGAACTCTTCTTTCAACACCGATTTTTTTAATCAATTCTGTAAATCCAAATGATGAATAAATAACTCCTATAGATCCAATAATTGAGCTTGAATTTGCATATATCTCATCACCTGCACAAGCTATTAAGTATCCACCAGAAGCTGCAACATCTTCTGCAAATACTATTACTTTTATTTTATTTTTTTTAGCTTGAGCTCGAATAAATTTATAGATTAAATGTGATTGTACGGGTGATCCACCTGGTGAATTGATTGTAATTGCAACTGCTTTAGCTTTTTTTAGTGAAAAAGCCTTTTCTATAATCTCTTCTTGTCCTGCAAAATCTATGCCTTGTTTAAACTTTCCAGCATTTCCAATCACACCATTTAGCTTAATATGAGCTATTATTTTTTTCTTTTTAAAAAAGAGAACATTGTTAATCCTTACAGAATTTTTGATTTAATATAAAGCCTACTTATAGTTGAAGATTAAGGTGCGTCAATTGATAAGTAATAAATATAACTTAATTATACTAACTTATTTTTTATGGGAACTGTAGTTCAACTAAGAAACCAAATAAATAATTCATATTATCAACTAAAAGATTCAGTTGATGAAAAATTAGTTTTAGTTGAAGAAAAGATTAAATCAAAACTCCTGAGTGAAGTTGATCTGGTTCAAAAAATGACCGAATATCATATTGACACGGGTGGAAAAAGATTAAGAGCTTTATTAACTCTTGGTTCTGCTAAGTTGTGTGGCTACACTAAAGGAGGTCGAGATATTAATTTAGCAGCATGTGTAGAAATGATACATGGGGCTACTTTAATGCATGATGATGTCATTGATCTTGGAAATATTAGAAGAGGTAAAAAAACATTAAATTCAATTTGGGGAAATCACTCCTCCGTATTAATTGGAGACTATCTTTTAAGTAGATGTTTTGAGATGATGGTGGAAGATGGAAACATTGAAGTTTTAAAACTTTTATCTTCAACTTCATCAAAAATTGCTCAAGGAGAAGTATTACAACTACAGCACAAAGGTGAAGTTGATATGTTAGAGGAAACCTATTTTAAAATTATTACAGCAAAAACAGCTGAACTTTTCTCTGCAGCAACTAAAGTTGGTGCAATTTTATCCAATAAAGAAACAAAAGAAAAAGAAGCAATAGAGTTTTATGGAAAAAACTTAGGCTTAACATTTCAAATTGCTGATGACACTTTGGATTACAATTCTGATCTAAAATTTTTTGGTAAAAAAATTGGTAAAGATTTTCTTGAAGGTAAAATTACGCTACCTGTCATTTTATTATTTCAAAATGTATCATCGATAGAAAAAGATAAATTAAAAAATATTTTTAAACAAGAAACAAGGTCAAATGATGATTTAAATTTTACTTTAGAGCTTATTAAAAAATACAACATAATCAATAAGTGCTACAAAAAAGCTGAACATTTTATTAATCTTTCATCAAATTCTTTAACTGTATTTAAAGATAGTGAAGAAAAAAAGATTTTAGAAAGTCTTACTTCGTTTAGTCTACAAAGAACCTTTTAAGGACTTAATAAAGATTTAGCCCAGTTATCCTCATTATCTTTAGTATATTTTAGTCTTTCGTGAATTCTACTATCTCCATCTAACCAAAATTCTATACTTGAAGGTATTAAATTCCAACCTGACCAATGCTGTGGTCTTGGAACATTATTTTTATTGTTATATTTTTTTTTATATTCTTCTATTGAATTTAAAAGCTCATCTCTATTATTTAATATAGTGCTTTGTTTTGAGGCCCATGCTCCAATTCTGCTCTCATAACCTCTACTGTTATAATATTCATCTGCCACTTCATTAGAGACTTTTTGTACCATTCCATTAATTCTTACTTGCCTTAGAAGGCTTTTCCAATGAAAGCACATTGATGCTTTCGGGTTATTTTTTAATTCATTTCCTTTTTGACTATTTAGATTGGTATAAAAAACAAATCCATCTTTGTTAAAGTCTTTTAATAAGACCATTCTAATTGATGGAGAATTATTTTCATCTGATGTAGCTAAAGCTAGTGCATTTGGATCATTTAATTCTGTTTTTTTTGCCTCATTCATCCAAACTTCAAATAAATCTATTGGATCTATTTTATCTAAAAAGCATTTATTAAGGCCTAATGAGTTTTTTTGATTCATAATTTTAACAAAATAATCTATATACTATAGATAATGTCATTTAATACTTTTGGAAAGCAATTTCGTTTCACAACATGGGGAGAATCTCATGGCCCAGCATTAGGCTGCGTCGTTGATGGTTGTCCACCTAATATAAACTTAAAAGAGCAAGATATTCAAGTTGAGCTAGATAAAAGAAAACCAGGACAATCAAAATTTACAACACAGAGAAAAGAAGATGATAAAGTACAAATTTTATCAGGTGTATTTGAAGGCAAAACGACTGGGACGCCTATTTCTTTAATTATTTATAATCAAGATATGAGATCAAAAGATTATGGAAATATCAAAGATAAATTTAGACCTGGGCATGCTGATTTTACGTACTTTAAGAAATATGGAATAAGAGATTACCGTGGTGGTGGAAGATCCTCTGCAAGAGAAACGGCTGCAAGGGTTGCTGCAGGTGCAATTGCTAAAAAAGTTTTAGAGAATAAATTAGGTAAAAAATTTAAAGTTGTAGGTGCTGTTACTCAACTGGGAATATTGGGATGTGATACTAGCAAATGGAACGATCTAACAGTTAATAAAAATCCCTTTTTTTGTCCTGATAAAAATATGCTAAAAATTTGGGAAAAATATTTACTAGATATAAGAAAATCTGGATCATCTTGTGGTGCAATTATTGAGGTAAGAGCTAGAGGAATTCCTGTTGGCTTAGGAGCTCCAATTTATTCTAAACTAGATATGGATATTGCCTCTGCAATGATGAGTATTAATGCTGTTAAAGGTGTTAACATTGGCTCAGGAATGAACTCTGCGCAATTAAGTGGAGAACAAAACTCAGATGAAATTTCTCAAAAAGGTAAAAAATTAAAATTTGATTCCAATAATGCTGGTGGAATTCTTGGTGGTATTTCAACGGGACAAGAAATTGTTGTTTCATTTGCTGTTAAACCAACTTCATCGATTTTAACAACTAGAAAAACTATAGATAAGTTTGGAAAAAATACTACAATATCTGTTAAAGGTCGGCATGACCCCTGTGTTGGCATTCGTGCAGTACCAGTGGGAGAAGCAATGATGAATTGCGTTTTATTAGACCATTATCTAATGAACAAAGCTCAGTGTAGCTAATTTCTTTAAATTTAATTTTTAACTACTTTTATTGACTCTTTTGTAAATAAAATATCTAGTATTTTTTTTGATATTTGAGATGCATTAAGACCAGCAACATCATACATTTTTTTTGGACTATCTTGTTCAATAAAAATATCAGGCAATATCATAGTTCTAAATTTTAAACCTTTATCAAATATACCTTTTTCTGATAATAGATTTTCTACATGAGAACCAAAACCTCCAATAGACCCCTCTTCTACAGTAATCATTACCTCATGTTCTCTCGCACACTTTAAAATAAGCTCTTGATCTAAAGGTTTAGCAAAACGTGCATCAACTATCGTTGATTCAATTCCTTTATTTTTTAATTCTGCAGCTGCGATTTTGCATTCTTCCAATCTAGTTCCTATACTTAAAATACAAACCTGTTTTCCTTCTTGAATAATCCTTCCTTTTCCTATTTCTATTTTTTCATCTATAGATGGTAATTCCGTTCCAATGCCATTTCCTCTTGGGTATCTAATAGCGCAAGGTTTGTCGTTAATAATCATAGATGTATTTATCATTTTAACTAATTCTGACTCATCGCTTGGTGCCATTACTATAAAATTAGGAAGAGTAGAGAGATAAGTAATATCAAATGAACCAGCGTGAGTTGATCCATCAGCACCTACCAAGCCTGCTCTATCTATTATAAATCTCACAGGTAAACTTTGGATAGCAACATCATGAACTACTTGATCATAAGCTCTTTGTAAAAAAGTCGAATAGATTGCAACATATGGTTTATAACCTTCCGTTGCTAGTCCTGCAGCAAAAGTCACTCCATGCTGTTCAGCAATTCCAACATCAAACATTCTTTTTGGAAAATCTTTAGCAAAAATATCCATACCTGTTCCTCCTGGCATAGCAGCAGTAACACCTACAACTTTACTGTCTCTTTCTGCATGTTTAACTAAGGTATTTGCAAAAACTTTTGTATAAGCTGGAAGGTTTGTTCCACTTTTCACCTGTTCACCAGTTACAACATTAAATTTTGAAACACCATGATAATGATCACTAGCTTTTTCAGCATAAGAATAGCCTTTACCTTTTTGAGTTTTTACATGAATCATTATTGGGCCTTGATGTTTTGAGTCTCTTGCATTTTTTAAAATTGGTATAAGTGTAGATAAATCATGTCCATCTATTGGACCAACATAATAAAAACCTAAAGAATTAAAAAGAGTACCACCAGTTACAGCTGATCTTAAAAAATCCTCAGCTTTTCCAGCTTTCGCACTAAATCTTTTGGAAAAAGCAGAAGCTATTAATTTAAAAGTTTCTCTTAAACTAAAATAAATTTTTCCTGTTAAAAGTTTAGCTAAATAGGTTCTCATAGCACCTACTGGTTTTGCAATCGACATATCGTTATCATTTAAGACAACAATCATTTTAGTTTTTGAAGCACCTGCGTTATTCATTGCCTCATATGCCATACCTGCACTAATTGCACCATCTCCTATGACTGCAATTATATTGTTTAATTTATTAGACAATTTGCTTGCTTCGGCCATACCTAGAGCAGATGATATTGATGTTGAGCTATGTGCTGCACCAAATGGATCATACTCACTCTCAGATCTTTTTGTAAAACCAGACAATCCATTACCTTGTCTCAAAGTTTTAATTTTTGACTTTCTTCCAGTCAAAATTTTATGTGGATAAGTTTGATGACCCACATCCCAAATCAGCCTATCATTTGGAGTGTCAAATACATAATGCAAGGCAACAGTTAGCTCGACAACCCCAAGACCTGCACCTAAATGTCCTCCCGTTTCAGATACTGCATCAATCATTTCTTTTCTAACCTCATTAGAAAACTCTTGAAGATCACTCTCTGATAATTTTCTTAAATCAGAAGGAAAATTAATATCTTTTAAAAATTTGTAGTCTTGCATCATTTATTTCTTTTTAGAATGTAGTCTAAGGTTTCATTTAAACTATTAGTGTTTGAACTATATTTATTTAAATCTTTAATTATTTTAGACTTAATTTTGTCAGCATACTTAATAGCATTTTGATATCCTAGTAAACTGATTAAAGTAGCCTTACCTTTTTTCTTGTCTTTGCCTGTTATTTTACCAGCAATGGCCGTAGAGCCTTTAAAGTCTATTAAATCGTCAGCAATTTGAAATAAAAGTCCAATATTGGACCCTATATTTTCAAAAAACTTTATTTGTTTATCATTTTTTCTCTTAATAATAATTGGAACAGCACAACAAAAGCTAAAAAGCTTACCAGTTTTTTTTATTTCCATCTCTATAATTTTTCTTTTAGAAACTTTTTTTTTTTCAAAACTAAGATCTAAATACTGTCCACCAGCTATTCCTAAATGTCCAGAAGACTCAGATAGTTTTTTTACTAGATCTACTTTTATTTTTTCATTTATCTTTAAGTTCGAACTAACCAAGATTTCAAAAGCCATTGTTAAAAGTGAGTTTCCTGCAAGTACCGCTGTTGATTCTCCAAATTTAATGTGTGTAGAAATTTTTCCTCTTCGTATTTTATCATCATCCATACAAGGTAAATCATCATGTATTAATGAATAAGCGTGAATGCACTCAACTGCTGCGCCAATAGCAATTAATGTTTTATAATTAATTTTAAATATAGCCCCTATATCAATTAAAATTTTTGATCTAATTTTTTTTCCACCTGGAAATAAGCCATACTCCATAGCTGCAACTAATTCTGTTCTTTTTTGTCCTTTAATAAATCGCTTTAAAAATAAGTTTGTATCTTTTGCTATTCTAGTAAGTTTATTTTGCATTTTTTTTTGAACTTATATTGTTAATTTTTTTTTTTGTTTCTTCATTGATCATTTTTGAAGTTTTATAGAATTTTTTTTCAATAGTATTATTTAATTTTAATAACTGCTGGTATGAATCAATTGAATTCTGTAAGTCTTTTTCTGACTCTAAAGATTCAATAATATTATTTGCTTCTTTTGTTAGTTCCTCAAGAGACTGAGTGTTATTATCAGGTGGTAAATTTTTATCTTTCATATAATAATAATTATTAATACATGAAATCCAATCAATCAAATATCAAAAAAGCAAAAAAATACCTTAATAAAAATTACTGTATTGGCGTACCTACTGAAACTGTTTATGGTCTAGCAGCTAATGCATACCAGAATTCAGCAGTAAAAAAGATTTTTAATTTAAAAAAAAGACCAAAAAACAACCCTTTAATCGTACATTATCACGATATCGATTCTCTTAAAAAAGATTGCCTAATAAATGATAATTTTACTAAACTTTATAAAAAATTCTCTCCTGGCCCAATAACATACGTATTACAATTAAGGAAAGATTCTAAGATTTCTAAATATGTTACCAATAATAAAAAAAGTTTAGCAGTAAGATTTCCAAAACACACAATATTTAAAAATTTACTAAAACAGTTAGATTATCCATTAGCTGCGCCCAGTGCCAATATCACAACAAAGGTAAGCGCTGTTAAAGCAAAAGATGTTAAAGAAGAATTTGGTAATAAAATTAAATATATTTTAGACGGAGGTGCATGCGCTATTGGAATAGAATCTACAATAGTTAACCTTATAGGGAGACCATCTATATTAAGATTGGGTGGTCTAGATATCTTAAAAATTCAAAAAACTTTGGGTTTTAAGATAAGTTTATCTATTAATCCTAAAAAAAAAATAGCACCTGGTCAATCTCGATTGCATTATTCTCCTGGTATTCCTTTACGCATGAATGTCACAAAACCAAAAAATGATGAAGCTTTTATAATGATTAAGAGAAAAAAAACTAAACTCAAAAATTATTTTTATTTAACTACTAAAAATAACCTAGATGAAGCAGCAAAGAACCTCTACTCATGTCTAAGAAATATAAAAAATGAAGGCTATAAATCAATTGCTGTGGAAAAAATTCCTAATATAGGTCTTGGTAAGGCTATAAATGATAGATTGCGGAGAGCATCAAAGTACTAGATATCTAGTTTGGATGTGGTGCGCCACATAGGAGTCGAACCTATAACCCCCAGATTCGAAATCTGGTGCTCTATCCAGTTGAGCTAGCAGCGCATATAGTATTAATATTACATTTTATGGAAAAAAACATTAATTTAATAGTTGAAACAGATGAGAATAACCTTCGACTTGATGTATTCGTTAACAAAAGAGAGGAGTTGATTAGTAGAACTAGAATCAAAAATTTAATTCTTAAAGAAAAATTAAAATTAAATAATGTAGTCGTTAACAGTCCATCAAAAAAAATATCTACTGGTGATAAAATTGATCTTCAAATTCCAGAACCCAAAGAAGCATCATTAAAACCTTATGATTTTAAATTAGAAATTGTTTATGAGGATGATGATTTATTAGTAATTGATAAGCCAGCTGGAATAATTATGCATCCAGGTGCTGGTAATTATGATGAAACAATTGTTAATGCCTTAATGCATTATAATAAAGATTCACTATCTACAATTGGAGATGAGTTAAGACCTGGTATTGTGCACAGAATAGACAAAGATACTTCTGGATTAATAGTTATAGCTAAAAATAATGTAACACATGAAAATTTATCTCATCAATTTAGCGAGCACACGATTACAAGAGTTTATCGGCTCTTAATTTGGGGAAAACTTAGACCTTCTTCTGGGAAAATTGATACCTTCATAACTAGAAGTTCAAAAAATAGACAAATGATGGAGGTTAGTAGTTCTAAAGGTAAAAGAGCAATCACTAATTACAAAACTATAGAGATTTTTGAAAATGATAAAACACCCACTCTAAGTTTGGTCGAATGTAGATTGGAAACGGGAAGAACGCATCAGATAAGAGTTCACATGACACATATGGGCAACAGCATTATGGGTGATGGTAAATATAAAAAAAAATATAAGAAACTTAAAAATATCGACACTAGTTTAGAAAACCTAATTTATAAATTGGATAGACAATTTCTGCACGCGCAAACACTGGGCTTCATTCACCCTAAAACTAATGATGAAATGACTTTTACCTCAATTTTGCCACAAGAACTTGAAAATATTTTAGTATTGCTTAGAAATACTGACAAATAAAACCTTGAAATAATACTTATAGTTAACTAAATAAATAAAACTTATGAGCACTACAATGAAAAGTAATCTTCCAGCACTATCTAATGAAGGTGGTTTATCTGCTTATCTTGAACAGATTAAAAAATTTCCTATGTTGGCAGCTGAAGAAGAGTATATGCTGGCAAAAAATTGGAAAGCAACAGGCAATGTTAAAGCTGCAGAAAAACTTGTTACTAGCCACCTTAGACTCGTTGCAAAAATTGCGATGGGTTATAGAGGATATGGTCTTCCAGTAAACGAAATGATTTCAGAGGGAAATGTAGGATTAATGCAAGCTGTTAAAAAATTTGAACCTGAGAAAGGATTTAGATTGGCAACCTATGCAATGTGGTGGATTAGAGCTTCTATCCAAGAATATATTCTAAGATCTTGGAGTTTGGTAAAAATAGGAACAACAACTGCACAAAAAAAATTATTTTTTAATTTAAAGAAAATTAAAAATCAAATCGCTCCTCAGTCTGAAGGTGACTTAAGACCTGAACATGTAGATGAAATTGCTAACAAATTAGATGTTAAAAAAGATGAAGTGATTTCAATGAACAGAAGACTTTCAGGTAAAGAGTTTTCTTTAAATGCTCAAGTTGGAGAAGATGGTGACGAATGGCAAGACTGGTTGGTAGATAAAGAGCTAGACCATGATCTTAAATTTGCACATCAAGAAGAAATGGGTCAAAGACAAAGCTTACTTAAAGATTCTATAAAAATTCTCAATGAAAGAGAAAAAGAGATTTTATACTCTAGAAGATTAAATGATGAGCCCACAACGCTTGAAGATTTAAGCAAAAAATACGAAATTAGCAGAGAGAGAGTTAGACAAATTGAAAACAAAGCATTTGAAAAGCTTCAAAAACACATGTTACTATCTGCTAAATCTAAAAACTTACTTTCAGTAAACTAAACTTCAAAAGGATTCTCTAAAAGAATTGTATCTTCTCGTTCAGGGCTTGTTGAAATACTTGAAACTTTTGTCCCAATAAAATTTTCTAATGCGTAGATATAATTTTTGGCATTTTCTGGTAAGGCTTCAATATTTTTTATTCCTTGGGTAGAACTTTTCCAGCCAGGGAAAGTTTTATAAATTGGTTTAATCTTTATCTGATCCTCAACAGCAGCTGGTAGATAATCCATTTTCTTTCCGTCAAGCTCATATTCAACACACATTTTAATTTCATCTAATTCATCTAACACATCTAATTTAGTTAACGCTATTCCGTCTATGCCTGAGATTTTAATTGTTTGTCTAACCAAAACACCATCAAACCAACCACATCTTCTTTTTCTACTAGTGACAGTACCAAATTCTTTTCCTCTAGAACCAAGCAATTCTCCAATATCATCTGTTAACTCAGTTGGAAAAGGTCCTTCGCCAACTCTGGTGGTGTAGGCTTTTGTTATTCCAAGAACATAATGAATGGAGTTAGGACCACAACCAGTTCCTGTAGCAGCGGCAGATGCAACAGTATTGGATGATGTTACAAAAGGGTACGTTCCATGATCTACATCAAGTAGTATTCCTTGCGCTCCTTCAAATAATATTCTTTTTTTTTGTTTTTTAAATTCATCAATTCTAAGCCAAACAGGTTGAGAAAACTTTAATATTTCTGGAGCAATCTTTAAAAGTTCTTCTTTAAGTTTATCTTTTTCAAAAATTTTTTTACCCAACCCTTTTCTAATTGCATTATGATGAAGAAGTACTGTTTCTAACCTGTGGTCCAGATTAGTCTCCGATCTTAAATCCATAACACGGATTGATCTTCTTCCCACTTTATCTTCGTAGGCTGGTCCAATTCCTCTTCTTGTTGTTCCAATTTTTCCTTTTCCAGCAGCATCTTCTCTTATTTCATCCATCTCTCTATGAAATGGCAAAATAAGATTTGCAGATTCTGAAATTATAAAATTATTTACATTAACCTCAACGCCCTTAGATTTAATTTCCTCTATTTCTTCTAATAGTGCCCAAGGATCAACAACGACTCCATTTCCTATAATAGAAATTTTATTTTTTCTTACAATTCCAGAAGGAAGTAGTCTTAGTTTATAAGTTATTCCATCTATTACTAATGTGTGTCCAGCATTGTGTCCTCCTTGAAAACGAATAACAACATCTGCTTGGTCTGATAGCCAGTCAACTATTTTACCTTTTCCTTCATCACCCCATTGAGATCCAACAACTACAACATTTTTCATTATCTAAATTTTTTTTTTATTGTTACTGAACTTAAATGGTTGATAGGTCCATGACCTTTACCAAATTTAAGGTTTGAATTTATTGAATTGTGTACATACATAGTTGCGAGCTCACAAGATTTCTTTAAGGTTTTTCCACATGAAAAGAATGTAGAAATAGCAGAAGAAAGGGTACAACCTGTGCCATGTGTATTCCTGGTTGTAATTCTTTTATTTTTTATAATGAAAATTTCATTTTTATTAACAAAAATATCTTGGACAATTTTAGATTCTAAATGACCACCTTTTATAAAAACATTTTTTGCTCCTAATTTAATTAATATACTGGCAGCAAAAATCATATCTTCTTTTGTTCTTATTTTAGTTTTAGTTAATATTTCAGCCTCTGGAATATTAGGTGTTATTAAACTAACTTTTTTAATTAGTTCATTTTTTAATAATTGAACAGCTTTATCATCAATAAGTTTTGCACCACCTTTAGCAACCATAACAGGATCTAAAATTATCTTTTTAACTTTAATAAGATTTAATGAATGAATTACTGATTTTATTACTTTTGTAGAGTGTAACATTCCAATTTTTACAGCATCGGGTTTAATGTCTTTTGAGGTAAATTCTATTTGATTTGAAATTTCTTTTGGATCAATTGGTACAATTGATTTCACACCTGTTGTATTTTGGATTGTGACAGCTGTTATTGCTGTCATTGCATACGATCCTAAGGCAGTGATAGTTTTAATATCAGCTTGAATACCAGCACCACCAGAAGAATCTGATCCAGCAATAACTAATATTTTAGATTTTGGTTTCAATTTATTTAATTTTTTTTAATATAATTTTCAGACATTTTTGAAGCAATCTACTATTGTCACTCTCTCCCATTACTCTAATTTTAGATTCTGTTCCTGAGCTCCTAACTAATATCCTGCCCTGTCCTTTAATTAATTTTTCTGCTAATTTTATATAATTCTTAATATTAATATTTTTAATTATACTTTTGTCTTTAACGTCAATATTTTTCAATATTTGTGGAGTTTTCTTAAAGGTATTAAAAAAATTACTAGCTTTTTTTCCTTTTCTTAATGAAAATAAAACTTCTAAAGCAACTAGTAAACCATCTCCAGTAGTTGCAAATTTACCTAGAATAATATGCCCAGATTGTTCTCCACCTAAATTAAAGTTATTTTTTTGCATTTTCTCTTTTACGAAACGGTCTCCTACATTTGATCTTAAGAATTTTATATTATGTAGCTTAAAAAATTTTTCTAATCCATAGTTAGACATTAAAGTACCAACCACACCTCCTCTTAACATTTTTTTTCTTCTCCATCTCATTGCTATTGCAGCAATTATTTGATCTCCATCAATTACAGTACTTTTCTCATCACACATAATAATTCTGTCAGCATCTCCATCAAGCGAAATTCCTATGTGTGCTTTATATTTTTTTACTGCTAATCTAATTTTTTTTGGAAACGTAGAGCCACAATTTTTATTAATATTAAGACCATTAGGGTTTATTCCAATTGAAAATACTTTGGCACCTAAAGATTTTAGCAATTCAGGTCCAGCTTTGTATCCAGCACCATTTGCACAATCAATAACTATTCTTAAGCCCCTAAGATTAAAATCTTTTGGAAAATTGCTTTTTAAAATTTTTACATAATCTTTATTTCCACTTTCTAATCTTTTTACTCGACCTAATTTTTTAGGATGTGATAAAGATCTTTCGATTTTCTGGTCAATTAAAGTTTCAATTTTATTTTCAATTTTATTTGACAATTTTAACCCGTCAGGTCCAAATAATTTTAGTCCATTGTCATAATATGGGTTATGAGATGCCGTAATCATAATTCCCATATTTGCTTTCATTAGCTTTGTTAGCATCGCTAAACCATTAGTTGGAAGCGGACCTAACGTATAAACATGCATACCAGCTGATGTAAGTCCCGATACTAGCGCAGGTTCTAAACTATACCCTGATAGTCTCGTATCTTTAGCAATTATTGCTATTTGTTTCTTTTTTTTTTGAGTTTTAAAGTAAGTCCCTGTTGCAAGTCCAAATTTAAAAAACATGTCTCCATTAATATTTTTACTATTAACGGCACCTCTTATTCCATCTGTTCCAAAATATTTTTTTGCCATCAATTTTTTATTAATTCTTTAAATACCTTTATACTTTGTGTTAATTCATTCACATCATGAATTCTTAGAACTTGAACTCCTTGCATTATTGCATACAAGGAAGATGCTACTGTTCCACCCAACCTCTCCTTGCTATCATTTTTTCCAGATAAATCCTTAATAAATCTTTTTCTAGAAAGTCCAAGTAATATAGGAAAACCAAGAGTATGAAAAATAGAAACACTCCTAATTAAATTCATATTATGTTTCAAATTTTTTCCAAAGCCAATTCCAGGATCAATAATGATATTATTGTGCTTTATACCCATAGATATTAAAAATTTAATCTTTTGATCAAAGAAATCATAAATATCTAATAATTCATTTTTATATTTAGGATTTTTTTGCATTTTTTCTGGTGTACCTTGTGAATGTTGAATTACAAATGGAGTTCTGCTTTTTTTCAATACCTCAACTGTTTTAGAGTCATAACTTAGCCCCGATACATCATTTATAAGCTTAACTCCTACCTGTATCCCCTTATTCATAATTTCTGATTTTCTTGTATCTAGTGATAGTGGAATTTTTTTATTAATATTTTTTAATATTTCTTTTATTCTATTCCATTCTTCTTTTTTGCTTATAGGTTTAGATCCAGGTCTTGTTGACTCTCCACCAACATCAACAATGTCGGCTCCAGATTTAAATAAATTTTTTGCATGAGATATTCCTGTTTTTTTTTTATTAAACTTGCCCCCATCAGAAAAGCTATCTGGTGTTAAATTCAATATACCCATTATATTAGGAATTTTATTAAAATTTAAACTAGCAAAATTTTTACTTTTTTTAACAATAATCTTAAGATCTTTATTAATTTTTTCTTTCAGTGATTTAGGTAATTTTTTTATGTCCTTAAGATTAATTATTTTGATTGAAGTTCGTGTAAGGATTTCAATTTGTCCAAATGAAATTTTCTTATTACCATTTAGTGGGAGATTTTCTTTTTTATTAACTAGTTCAATCGAAGATTTACCATAAGCAAAATTACACACTCTTGTGTAATATTTTTTCATTTAGTTTTAATGAACTATTTTTGGCTTAAGACCCATTGAGCTTAAAGCTGAGCCTTTATCTTCATTTTCAACTTTTAAGTCTTCTTTATTGCTTGGATGTATATTTTTATTTATCAGGTTTTCTATTTCTTCACCTGAAAGTGTTTCATATGTTAAAAGAGCTTTAGCTAATTTGTGTAAATCATCAATTTTTTCTGTTAAAATTGCCCTTGCTCTTTCATAACCTTTATCTACAATTTTTCTAATTTCTGAGTCTACTTTTTTTGAAGTTTCTTCAGACATATTTTGAGTTCTAGCAACAGATCTACCTAAAAATACCTCTTCTTCATTCGAACCATAAGCAACTGGTCCCAACTCTTTGCTAAGGCCTGCTTGCATTACCATGGCTCTTGCTCTTTGAGTTGCTTGTTCAATATCACTAGATGCACCAGTTGTAACTTTATCTTCTCCAAATATGATTTCTTCCGCTACTCTTCCACCCATAGCTATAGCTAGTTGTGCATGAAGCTGTTCTCTTGTTTGGGATATCTGATCTCTCTCAGGTAGCTGCATAACCATTCCTAAGGCTCGACCTCTTGGAATGATTGTTGCTTTATGAATTGGATGAGCTGCATTTTCATTAATAGTTACTATTGCATGTCCAGCTTCGTGGTAAGCTGTTAATGTTTTTTCTTCTTCGGTCATGACCATAGATCTTCTTTCTGATCCCATCATCACTTTATCTCTAGCTTCTTCAAAGTCAGTTAGAGTAACTAGTCTTTTATTTTTCTAGCAGCAAGTAATGCTGCTTCATTAACTATATTTGCTAAATCTGCACCTGAAAAACCAGGAGTTCCTCTAGCTACCGTTCTTAAATTTACATCAGGAGCCATTTTAATTTTTTTAACATGAACTTTTAATACTTTTTCTCTACCTATTATATCTGGAAGTCCAACAACTACCTGTCTATCAAATCTACCTGGTCGTAATAATGCTGGGTCTAATACATCAGGTCTGTTTGTAGCAGCAATAATTATTACACCTTCATTCGTTTCAAAGCCGTCCATTTCAACTAATAACTGGTTTAAAGTTTGTTCTCTTTCATCATTACCTCCTCCAAGACCAGCACCCCTACTTCTTCCAACAGCATCAATCTCGTCTATGAAAATAATACATGGTGAATTTTTTTTACCTTGCTCAAACATGTCTCTAACTCTTGAGGCTCCAACACCCACAAACATTTCAACAAAATCTGAACCTGATATAGTAAAGAATGGAACTCCTGCTTCTCCAGCTATAGCTCTAGCAAGTAAAGTCTTACCTGTTCCAGGTTGACCAACTAGCAAACATCCTCTTGGTATTTTTCCACCAAGTCTACTAAACTTTTTAGGATCTTTTAAAAATTGAACAACTTCTTCTACTTCTTCTTTAGCCTCTTCTACTCCAGCAACATCATCAAAGGTAACTTTACCTTTTAATTCATTCATCATTTTTGCCTTAGATTTTCCAAAACCCATAGCTCCACCTTTGCCACCCTGCATCTGTCTCATAAAGAAAATCCAAACAGCAATTAGTAACAACATTGGGAACCACGATAATAAAACTCCAAACAAAGAAGGCATTTTATCTTCTAAAGGAGCAGCTGAAATACTTACGCCTCTTTCAGATAGCTTCTCAATTAAATTTGGATAATTTGGTGAATAAGTAGAAAAAGTATTTCCATTAGCTAGCACCCCTCTAATATTGTTTCCTTGAATATCTACTTTTACAACTCCACCATTATCAACTTCTGATAAAAATTCTGAAAATATAATAGAATTACCTTTGCCTACATTGGCTTGAGGGTTCTTAAACATATTATAAAGGCCTATTGTTAAAAAAACAATTATTGCCCACATGGCTAAATTTTTCATATTCATAGTTATAAGATAATAATTATTATTAATTAAACAAGTGTCAAATTGTTACAAAACTTTAACTTTATTAGTGTTTTCTCTTGATATTAATATGGTCTCATTAACACATTCAACAAAACAACCTCCTAAAGTTATTTTCGAAAATGTCTTGAGGGTAATTCGGTTAATCAGTTCATTGATACTTTTTCCTCTAACAGGATAGTATTTTTTTCCTATTTTTTGAATAACAAACGTCAAAGATCTAAAAACAACTTCATGAGATTGATCAAAAAAATTATGATTTAAAACACAAGTATCTTTTATTTTAATATATACGGAATTATCCTTCAAATTTTTTTTAACATAAAACTTTATTGATTTGTCTGAGTCTCTTAAGTTATCAATGGTTAATTTTAGTTTTTTTAGATCCAATCCCTCTTTTTCAAGAGATTCTAATAAATTTCTAATTCTTGTTCTTTTATATATTTCGTTGATATTGGATGGATCTTTAATAAAAAACTTAAATACTATTTTAGAAATATTAATTAAATCATTTTTTTCTAAGTTGAGTAATGGTCTTAAAATATTTAAGTCTTCATCTTTGTATTTTACACTTTTGATAAAAGATACCAGTCCATTTAGTCCACTTCCTCTAACCACTCTAATTAAAAAATTTTCAAATAAATCATTTGAATGATGTCCTAATAATAAGTGCTTAATATTATTTTTTTTACATTCTTTTGCCAGTAAAGAATATCTTGCATCTCTTGCTAAAGATTGAATGTTTCTAGAAGGTTTTTTACCTTTCCAGTTTAATATTTTGCATGTGATGCCAACTTTTTGTAAAATTTTTTTTACTGAGGCAGCTTCTTTTGTCGACTCGGGTCTAAGCTTATGATCAACTAAAAAAAATTTAACTGTTATTTTATTTTTTATTGAATAGCATTTAGCCAAATAAGCCAGCGCCAAACTGTCTGGTCCACCTGAAACAGCTACAGCTAAATTTTCTCTGGTACTTAAAGAAGAAGAGAATTCAGTATAAACTTTTAAGGTTTTTTGATTTTTTAAAAAACTAAGAATTTGTTTATGAGTTTTGTTTTGAGCACTCAAACTTTTTTGATTCATATTTTGCTTTTTGAAGCACAGATTGATTTGCTTTAGGATATTGTTCTTCAACTCCCACAATCATTTTACAACCTTGCTCTTTTTCTCCTATTTGAACCATTGATACACCAAGTTTTAATAAATTTATAGGAGCCTTGTCACCTTTTGGATATTTTTGATATCCTTCAAGATAAGCAGTAGCGGCATCTGTATAAAGCTGTCTTATTCTAAACGTTTCAGCATACCAATATTGAGCATTACCTGCTAATTTATGCTCTGAATTATTTATTACAAATTCTCTAAAAGCTCTTTCTGCAGTGCTGTAATCACCTACCTTTAAAAAACTAGTTGCAAATTCATATTGTTTTTCTGGAGAGACCTTTGGAAGTATATTTTTTTCTGATTCAAAATTTTCTGTCACTATAGATGAAGTGGTTTCTACAGGTTGTATTTGTTGGGTTGTTTCTCCACTTTCTGTATCTTTATATGAAATTGATCCTAGGTCTTGAGGTTGTGAAGAGCCCGGTAAAGTTTTATCTACTTGTTTTTTTGGTATTGAGGTTAATTTTTTTCCAACCTCTCCAGATGACAAAACATTTTCAACATCTTGAAATCTAATTTGATTATCTGCTTGAACCTTAGAAAGCCTATTTGATAATTTATCTAACTTGAAGTTAATTTCTTCAAACTTATTAGTAAGCTCTTGAAATTGTTTTTCAACATCAGATAATTTTAAAAGATGTCTTGTTAAAACATCTTCAGAGTTTTCATTAGTGTTTTTTTGACTATTTGAATTAGTTGATCCTGAGTATACAGCTCTTTCCAGGGTTTTTAAATCCTTTTGAATTAAATCTAAAATTTCATTTATATTATGGTTATCTGCAAAAATAATATTTGGGAAAAATGTGAATACTAATATTAGCTTTAATTGAATTATCTTTTTATAATTAAACATAATAAATTGAGTAGTAATTATAATGATGGCAAAAAAAAGACCCTATTCACAAATGTGATAGGGTCCTTTATAAATTATTTAGATAATTAGTTAGCTTTAACAGTAACTGATCTTCTATTTTTAGACCAAGCTAAAGGACTAGATCCAGAATCTACTGGTCTTTCTTTACCATAACTTAATACAGAAATTCTGTCTGAAGAAATTCCATAAGTCATTAAATAGTCTTTTGCTGAATTAGCTCTTCTTTCACCTAATGCTAAGTTATACTCTCTTGTACCTCTTTCATCAGCGTGACCTTCTAATACAACATTAATATCTGAATTTTTTCTTAACCATGCGGCTTGTTTTCTTAAAGCTTCTCTTGAAGCTGTTGTAAGTACAGTTTCATTTGTTGCAAAGAAAACTCTATCTGGAACACCAGAAGCTAAATATTTAATAGAATCTGTTCCAGTGTAAACATCTCCTTGAAGCTGTCCTGTTGTCGTTTTTTTTGTTGCACAAGCTGTTAATACTAAACTAACTGATATAACTAGAAATGCATTTTTTAAAATTTTACTTAAGTTCATTTTTGCTCCTTGATTCTTATTTGAATTACTTACTTTTTCACAACTAATTAGATGTTTCAAGTTAAAAAAACAAGTAAAATTAAGACTAATTGCTTAATAAAGATGACCAAGATGGGTCAGAAGCATCAGTTTCAGTCTCAACCATCTTTTCATTATAACCTGTTAAATCAATGGACCACAATTTAGCTGAAAATCCCTCTCCTTTAGAGTTGGTCTTAGTCTCTCTATAAAAAATAAGAACCCTTCCATTTGGTGACCATGATGGAGCTTCTTGATAAAAGTTTTCTGTTAACAGTCTTTCACCAGTCCCATCTGTTCTCATTACTCCAATATAAAATTTTCCTTTATGAAGCTTCGTAAATGCAATTAAATCACCTCTTGGAGACCACACTGGGGTTCCATACAAACCATTCCCAAATGAAATTCTCTTAACATTTTTTCCATTACTATCCATTACATAAATTTGTTGGTAGCCACTTCTGTCTGAGTTAAAAGTAATTCGTTTTCCATCTGGTGAATAAGAGGGTGATGTATCAATTGATGGATGATTGGTAACTCTTTCAACAATTCTATTTTCGAGATCCATTATATAAATATCAGAATTACCATCTTTAGCAAAACTCATTATTATTTTTTTTCCATCAGGTGAAAACCTTGGGGCAAATGTCATTCCAGGAAAATCTCCAACTACTTCTTGCATTCCAGTTTCTATGTCTAATAAATATACCCTAGGTAAATTTCTAAAATAAGAAAGATATGTAACCATTTGATTAGTTGGGCTAAATCTTGGTGTTAAAACCAATTCATTTCCAAGTGTTAAATATTTATTATTAAAACCATCTTGGTCCATTATTGCTAATTTTTTTATTCTATTAGTCTTTGGGCCTTCTTCAGCAATATAAATTATTCTAGTATCAAAATAACCTTTTTCACCAGTCAAACGTTCGTAAACTTTATCAGTTATGATATGACCTACTCTTCTCCAGTTACTAGGAACAGTAGTAAATGCTAAAGCCATCATTTCTTTTCCAGCTAAAACATCCCATAATCTAAATTCTACTCTTAGCTTTTCATCTACAAATGTAACCTTGCCTGTTACTAAAGCTTGTGCTTTAATTAAATTCCAATCCTCAAACCTTGGTTTTAAATTGGCTACGTCTGGCTCTTGAAGAAATGCATTTTTATCTAGTGGATTAAATAGACCAGATTGTCTTAAATTATTTTCAACAATTTTTGAAATTTCTGATCCAAGATCTCCTTTTTTTAAAATTTTTTTAAAATTTTCTTTTGATTTATTGTCTATTGATAAAGGGGATACAGCAACTGGTAGAGGATTTAAATTTCCTCTAGTAATATCAACTTCAATTAAAGCAAAAGCTTTAAGGGGAATAATAATAAATAATATAAATAAATATCTTAATAACATTTTTATCCTTCTAACATTTCTCTAGCATCAAAGTTTAGCTGCATATCTTTCCATCTTTCATAACCTGTACTGGGCACTCTAAGAGGTTGGCAGAGTTTTATAGCTCTTAATGCACTTTCGGCTAATACTTTATAAAATCCTTGTCCTGGCCTGTTCATTCTAGCATGATCAAGAATTTCTGTTTTTATAATAGAACCATCTGGCTTTAATTGTAACTTAATTCTAACTAATAAATCTTCGTTAAACGGTAACCCTAGAGGAATACTCCAACAACCAAAAATTTGAGCTTTTAAAGCATCTTCTTCACTTAAAGTTAATCCAGCAAAATCCATTTCCTTATCTTGATCTTGGGTAACTTTATCATATTTTTTATTTGTTTCCGCACTCTTGGTCTTAGATTTATCAATTAATGCGGCAATACTATTGGAGTCAAACAGTTCTTTTTTTTCAAATTCTGAAATTTGTTTAATTTCTGTCTCTTCTTTTTCAGGGTTTTGTTTTTCATCCTTAATTTTCTTTATTTTTACTATTTTTTCATCTGGCAATGGAACAGCATCGGGCTTTTGTTTTTTTATTTTTTTTGGTGGTGCCTGTTCAGAAACTAATTTTTTTTCTTTTTCTTTAACTTTCTCTATTATTTTTTTTGCTTTAGGTGCAAAAGGAATATTGGTTTTGTCTGTGATTTGAATCAGCTCAACTGATATAATTGGAGGAAGATCAATCGGTTTTTTAGCAAGGAATGGTAAGCTCATAGCTGTGATTATCACAAGAAATATATGAAGCCCGAAAGAAATAACAATATTTCTATTCACTTTAGTTACCTCTCTTTATATGGCTCAGAAATTAATGCTACTTTAGTAAAGCCAGAACCAGATAGCATCCCCATTATTTCTAAAACTCTACCATAGTTTATTGATTTGTCTCCTCGAACATAAATTCTAGTATCTGTTCTATTTTTAGATACAGCTAAAATTTTTGCTATTATTTTATTATACTCAACTTTAGACTCTTGAATAAATATTTCACCTTTAGAATTTATAGACAATGTTAATGGTTCTAATTCTTCAGGTAATGAGTTCGCGGAGCTCTCTGGTAAATCAACTTGTATTCCAACTGTTAATAATGGTGCTGTTACCATAAATATAATTAATAACACCAACATTACATCAACAAATGGAGTAACATTTATTTCACTCATAGGCACTTTTGATGAACGATTGAGTTTAAAGGCCATTTTATATTATTGACAAAAATCTTCTAGAAAAATTTTCTAATCTTTGTGAATATTTTTTTAAATCATTATTAAATTTATTATAAGCAACGACTGCAGGTATTGCAGCCAACAATCCAAGAGCAGTTGCAAATAAAGCTTCTGCTATTCCTGGTGCTACAATTGCTAAGCTTGTATTTCTTGAGATTGCTATAGATTGAAATGAGTTCATTATTCCCCATACAGTTCCAAATAAACCTATAAATGGAGCCGTTGAACCAACAGTTGCTAAAAAGGTAAAACCTTTGTCTATTTTTGAAATTTGTTTTTCAATGTTAACTTCAAGTATACTTGCCATTCTTTCATTTAGATTGGATTTGCTTTTAGCTTTTAATAAGCTTTGCATTGTGTCTTTGAACAATAAAGCTGTTGGGTTTTCTACATCAGCTGGCAAACTATTATAAAAAGTTTCTGCCGATTTTGATTTCCAAAATTTTTCTTCGAATTCTTCAGATTCTAGATTGATTTTTTTAAATAGTCTAAATTTTTCAATAATGACAGCCCATGAGTATATAGAGCAACCAATCAACATAAGTATTACTGATTTTACAATAAAGTCTGCTCTTAAAAATAAACTCCACAAAGAAAAATCAGTATTTGAGGCAAGGCCTACTGCTTGAGATGTAATATCAGCTTCCATGTTTAAGGTTTCACACTTAAATGTGTCATGAATTTGACTTTTAAAATCTTTATTTATTCTTGTAGTTTGTAAGTTTCGTAATAAAAGCTAGCAATTAATATTGCATCAGCTTTATTTGAGTCTTTTTTTCTTGATAATTCTGATGAAAAATAAGGAAATACCTCTATTGCTTTTGTTCTACTGGCGTCTTTTTCTGAATTAATAAGATTAAAATACTTTTTCCATTTTGTCGGTCTTACAAAGTACATTGGTAATTGCATTGCCGAACAAATTCCTTTTAAAATACCAAATGATTGTCCAAAATTAAACATACTAGTAACGCCCTGACCTGGCATAGCTGATACTTGTTCAATTATAACTTTGATATCTTCCTTTTTTATATCTTTAATTCTTGAAGAAATTTCGTAATAAATTTGAGCACCATTAACTTGTTTTTTATTTTTTTTTCCTTCAGGCATATTTGGCATTTCAATAACATCAATTATTTTACCATCTTGAAAAAAACAAATAGAACCTGTTATTCCTGGATCTATTCCAATAATAAGCATTAACTATTATTAAAGTTTATGTTTGAATAAACACTTTGAACATCATCATCATCTTCTAATGTTTCTAAAAACTCTATTGCAGCTTCCACTTTATCTTTTTCAACATCCACACTATTTAAGGAAACCCATTCAATCTCCGTTGAAATAAAATTCGCAATTGTTTTTTCTAAGTTTTTTTTTACATTATAAATTTCGCTCATAGGACATTGAACTTCATGAAATTCATCATTTGAAATGCACTCATCTGCACCAGATTCAATTGCTAGTTCAAAAATTTGTTCATCTGATATTTCTTTTTTATCGATTTTAATAATCCCTAACTGATTAAAGTTATGTGAAGCAGAGCCTTGAGTCCCTAAATTGCCCCCACTTTTTACAAATATAGATCTAACATTAGAAGCTGTTCTGTTTTTATTGTCAGTTAACGCTTCTACAATCACTGCTATTTTATCTGGACCAAATCCTTCATATCTTAAATTTTCATAATTTGTTTCAGAGTTAGCAGAAGATTTGGCAATAGCTCTTTCAATATTATCTTTTGGCATGTTGGCTGATTTTGCTGCTTGAATTGCAGACCTAAGTCTTGGATTCATCGCAGGATCTTTATCACCTAGTTTTGCTGCCACACTTATCTCTTTAGATAATTTTGAGAATACTTTAGATCTCTGTTTGTCTGCTTTTCCCTTAGAGTGTTTTATACTTGCCCATTTCGAATGACCCGACATAATAATTATTGAGAATTTTTTAATTCTCCTCCATATATAAAATTTTCCACATTTTTAGCTAACCCTGTTTCTATATCACATTCAACAATCACACCACACAAACTAGCTTCACCAATTGATGGAAAGTGCTTTGTAGACTTTTTTTTTAAAAACCTATTAATTGAATTCTCTTTATTCATTCCAATAACTAAGTCATAGTCACCACACATTCCTGCATCTGTTTGATAAGCAGTGCCACCCTTTAATATTCTAGTATCATTTGTTGGAATATGTGTGTGAGTTCCAACAACCAAAGTTGCTTTTCCATCAAGAAAATGACCCATAGCTGCCTTTTCACTTGTTATTTCTCCATGAAAATCGACTAATAGAAAATCATAATCTTCTTTAAGATTATATTTTTTCATAAATTTTTCAGCTACTTCAAATACATCTTCACATTTCTTCATAAAAACATTTCCCATCAAATTAAGTACTCCCACTTTCATGCCATTTTTAGCAGTAAATATTCCAAAGCCCTTTCCTGGAGATGGTTCAAATAAATTTTTAGGTCTAAGAAGTCGATTTTCTTTTTCAATATGAGACATTGTTTCTTTTTGATCCCATACATGATTGCCTGTTGTAATAACATCTACTCCACAATTAAAAAAATCTTTACATATTTCCTCTGTAAGACCAACACCTGAGTCAGCTGCATTCTCACCATTAACAACTACAAAATCGATTTTTTCATTTTTAATTTTTGAGAGTAAATTATTCAGAACCATTGATCGCCCTGAAATGCCAACTACATCACCTAAGAAAAGTATTTTCATTTTATAATATTTTTATTTGTTACAATATAATCTAGTTTTTGATCATACATGTTGATTGGCACTTTATCAACTTCTTGAGCTGAAAAAGCTAAACCTATCTTTGTAATATTTTTTTTTTTTGATAATTTTTTAATTAATCGATCATAATATCCACCACCATATCCAAGTCTGTTTAAATTTTTATCAAATGCCAGTAAAGGAATTAACAAAACATCAGGGTAAACTATATTTTTGCTTTCTGGTTCAGGTATTCCATATTTATTTATTTTTAGTGGTTTAGAGAATGACCACGAATAAAAATCCATTTGAAAATTTTTCTTAATTACGGGCAAAGAAATGTTAAATTTATTCTTTTTAAATTCTCTTAACAATGCCAAGTCATCTATTTCAAAGTTTACTGGATAGTATCCACCTATAATCTTATTGCTTATCTTTTCTTTTTTAAGGATTTTTATGATTTGTTTAAAGTCGATCTGAATATTTTTTGTATTGAGTTTTTGTCTAACTTTAAGAATTTTTTTTCTTAATTTAGACTTTAACACAAATCTATTGAACTGGATTTTCTAAATTTGCCTTTTCAACAAAATTTTCAATTTCATCTGCTGCTGCTTCGATTATTTTTTCATAATCTTCTTTATTTTTTTCTATTTCTTTTTTAAAGCCCTCATGATCTTGCTGTAATTCTTTCATCTCATCTTCTTTTTTATCTCTGTAATCATAAACTAAAGATTTTAATTCTCTAAATTTATTTGATAAATTTTGTAACTCAGTTTTTTTTTGTTCAACTTTTTTTTTAGTTTCAAAATATTCATCCATTATTTGAACTGAAGTGATCAATAGAAGTTTATTTTCACCTATGTTTCCTAGATCATTCTTTAAATTATTAAATTTTTCATTAATATGAGTTAACAACTCTTCTAAATGCTCTTCTTGCCCATCATCACAAGATAGAAGAAACTCTTTACCATTAAATTTAATATTTACATTTGCCATTTATCTATTTCTTCTAATAAAGTATCTGTTTCTTGATTTAATTCATCTATTTTTTCTGAAAATTCTGTTTCTTTTTTTTGTTCGTCTATTTTTTGCTTGTTAATATCTTCTAATTTTTGATTAAGAACTTTGTATTCACTTTCTAAATTTTGATATTTTTCTTCTATTTGTTTTTTTTCAATTTCTAATTGATTTTTTTGAATGTTTAAGTTTTCTAAATTAGACTTTAATGTTGGGTTTTGTAAATTTAAACTCTTCAATTTATTAAGTGCAAAACTAAGCTTTTTTTCTTTTTCACTGTCTGTTTTCATATATATATACTTATATTATAAAATTGAGTCTTCTAAGTCTAGATAGGATATTTTGAACAAATTACATAAAGATTTATCAAACGCAATAAGGTTTTTATCGATAGATGCTGTACAAAAAGCAAATTCAGGCCATCCTGGAATGCCAATGGGTATGGCAGACGTAGCAACAGTTTTATTTAAAAATTTTCTTAGATTTAATCCAAAAAATCCTAACTGGCTGAATAGAGACAGATTTGTTCTATCTGCTGGTCATGGGTCTATGCTTCTTTACTCTTTATTACATTTAACTGGGTACAAAAGTATTTCCTTGAATGCTATTAAAAATTTTAGACAATTAAAATCTATTTGCGCAGGTCACCCTGAATATCACCCTGGCACTGGTATTGAAACGACAACGGGTCCACTTGGACAGGGAATTGCTAATTCAGTTGGGTTTGCTATTGCAGAAGAAATTTTAAAGAAAAAACTTGGTAAAGAAATAATAAACCATAAAACTTATGTTTTAGCTGGTGACGGATGTTTAATGGAAGGCATTAGCCATGAAGCAATGAGTTTGGCTGGGCACTTAAAATTAAAAAATCTAGTTATGCTTTTTGATAACAATTCAATATCTATTGATGGACCAACTAGCTTAGCAGTTTCAGATAATTTTAAAAAAAGATTTGAAAGTTATGGTTGGGATTACATGCCGATTAATGGTCATAGTGAAAAAGAAATTTTTACAGCATTAAAAAAAGTTCAAAATGCAAAAAGACCAACTGTTATTTCATGTAAAACAAAAATTGGTTATGGCTCACCTAATAAATCTGGTAAAGCCTCTTCACACGGTAGTCCAATTGGTTTAGATGAAATCAAATTAGTTAGAAAGGTGCTAAATTGGGAACATAAACCTTTTGAAATTCCTAAAAATATTTTAAATGAGTGGAAAAAAATCGGTAACAAGGGTGTAAAACTAGATTCTGCATGGAGTAAAATTTATAGAAGAAAAAAAAATCTAGTAGATAAAGTCTTTAAAAACAATTTCTCTAAAGCTTTAAAAAATGAAAAGCAAAACTCTCTTAAAGAAAATAAAAGTTTAGCTTCAAGAAAAGCTTCTGAATTAACCCTTAATGCTCTTACAAAAGAAAATAATACATTAATTGGTGGTTCAGCTGATTTAGCGGGATCCAACAACACTAAAACAAAACATCATAATGCTATTAATTCTGTTAATTTTAATGGTGATTATATTCACTACGGGGTTAGAGAGCACGCCATGTCTGGAATAATGAATGGGCTAGCACTTCATAGTAAGTTTATTCCGTATGGAGGAACTTTTTTAATATTTTCTGATTACTGTAAACCTTCCATTCGTTTATCTGCTTTGATGCAACAGCGAGTTATTTATGTGATGACCCATGACTTAATTGGTTTAGGTGAAGATGGACCAACACACCAACCTATAGAACAACTGTCTGGATTAAGATCTATTCCAAATTTAAATGTTTTTAGACCAGCAGATAGAATGGAAACTATCGAGTGTTGGGAATTAGCATTAAAAAACTCAAAAACGCCAAGTGTGTTATCTTTAACCAGACAAAATCTTAAACCTATTAGAGCAAAATATTCAAATATAAACAAATGTTCTTTAGGTGCTTATGAGGTTTTAAGAACTAATAAAAAAATTAATTTAACGATATTAGCAAGTGGTTCCGAAGTTAATTTAGCAATTGAAACTAGCCATAAATTGGCCAAAGATAAGATATATTCTAAAGTTGTGTCAGTACCATGCCAAGATATTTTTGATTTACAGTCAAAATCATATAAGAAAAAAATTCTTGATGAGGCCAACTTTAAAATATCTATTGAAGCTGCTTCAACAGATTGTTGGAAAAAATATATTGGAACTGAAGGTTTAGCTTTTGGAATAGATGCATTTGGTAAAAGCGCACCATACAAAGAAATTTATAAATATTTTGGATTAACAGTTAAAAATATTTCGCAAAAAACTAAGAAACTGATAAAGAGTTAAATATGACAATAAAAGTTGGCATCAATGGTATGGGAAGAATTGGTAGAATGGTAATTAGAGCTATCATTGAAAGCCAAAACAAGAACATAGAAATCAAACATATTAATAACCGATCAAATTCTGAAGCAAGTTGTTCTTTGATTAAATACGATTCTATTCATGGTAAATTCAACGCAGATTTAAATTATGATGAGAAACATTTAATTATTAATAATAATAAAATAACATTTTCACAAGAATCCAATATTGAAGATATCAATTGGAAAAAATTTGATGTTGATTATGTTTTTGAGTGTACTGGAAAATTTAACTCAAAAGAAAAACTATTAGATCACATAAAAAATGGGGCTAAAAAAGTTATAGTTTCCGCTCCTTGCAAAAATGCAGATAAAACAATTGTCTATGGAGTAAATGAAAATATTTTGACAAAAAACGATCAAATTATTTCTGCAGCCTCTTGTACAACTAACTGTCTTGCACCTGTTGCTAATATTTTAAATGAAAATTTTGAAATTGATAAAGGGTTTATGACAACTATTCATGCTTTCACTAGTGATCAAAGAATTCTAGACAATTCCCATAAAGATCCTAGAAGAGCAAGATCTGCTAGTCAATCTATTGTGCCAACTTCTACAGGTGCTTCAAAAGCAATTGGTGAAATTATACCTTCATTGAAAGGAAAGCTTGAAGGCATTGCAATGAGAGTGCCAACCCCAAATGTTTCGCTTATAGAGCTAGTTTTTTGTACAAAAAAAGAGATGAGCAAAGAAACAATTAATGAGGCGTTTACTATCGCCTCTAAAGAACAATCAAAAAAAGTTTTAGAAGTTACACTAGAAAAATTAGTTTCAATTGATTTCAATCACAATTCAGCTTCAGCAATTGTTGATTTATCTTTAACTAATGTGGTTGGTAAAAATATGGGAAAAATTTCAGCGTGGTATGATAATGAATGGGGTTTTTCAAATAGAATGTGTGACATAGCAGAACATCTTCATCAAATCTCTTAATGAGAAGTATAAAATACGAAACTAATCTTAATCAAAAAAAAGTATTACTTAGGTTGGATTTAAACGTTCCGTTAGATAATGGAAGAATTACTGACACTACTCGAATAGATAAAATTTTACCTACTATTAATTTTTTATTAAAAAGTGAAGCAAAAATTATAGTTTTATCTCATGTGGGTAGACCAAAAGGCAAGATTGTAAAAGAACTCTCCCTTAAACCAATATGTCAGGATCTAAAAAATAAATTAAATAAAAATATAAGATTAGTTTCAAAAAATATGAAAGAAATTAATTCTACAGATTTATTTAGTGAACATGATGAAAAAATTGTAATGCTTGAAAATCTTAGATTTTATGAAGAAGAAGAAAAAAATGATAGTGATTTTGCAAAACATTTAGCAAGTCTAGCAGACATTTATGTTAATGATGCTTTCTCATGCTCACATAGAGCTCATGCCTCAATATTTGAAATCACTAAATTTATTCCTTCTTATGCTGGTCTCCAATTAAATTTGGAAATTGATGCTCTCACTAAAATTACATCTGAGATTAAAAGACCTATAACGTGTATTATAGGAGGTTCTAAAATATCTTCTAAAATTAATATCATTAAAAATTTAATTGCTAAATTTGACAATATTATAATAGTCGGTGGGATGGCCAACAATATACTTAAACATAAAGGATATGAAATTGGAAAATCTATTCAAGAAGATAATTGTGATAAAATTATTGAAGAAATATTTTCTTTATCAAAAAAAGAAAACTGTAAGATAGTTTACCCCGAAGATGTTGCTGTAGGAAAAGACTTAGATGGATCAGCTGAAATAAAAGAACTAAATAATATTTCTAAAGATGAATTAATTTTAGATATTGGCCCTAAAACAATTAAGGCTATTGATTTATTAATTGAAGAAAGTAGTACTATCTTATGGAATGGGCCTGCAGGTTATTTTGAAAATCCTAACTTTGCCAAAGGAAGTCTTGAAATAGCAAAAAAGATTGTTGAAAAAAATAAGAATAATACAATTTACTCAGTTGCAGGTGGTGGTGATACTGTTTTTCTTTTGAATAGCATTGGAGCAATTAGTAATTTTAATTTTGTTTCAACTGCGGGTGGTGCTTTTTTAGAATATCTTGAAGGAAAACAACTTCCTGGTATAAAGGCTCTTAATTAACATGTCAGAACTTAACAAAATTGCATTCAAAATATTATCTAATGGCAAGGGAATCCTCGCTGCTGATGAGAGCAACGGAACCATGACTAAAAGATTAGAGTCAGTTAATGTACCGTCTAGCCCAGAAAATAGACTTCTATTTAGAGAAACTCTTTTTTCTGCAAGTGGAATGAAAGATTTTATTGGTGGTGTTATTTTATATGATGAAACGATCAACCAAACATCTATTTCTAAGCAGACTATTCCAGAATTAGTTTCTAAGTCAGGAGCGGTTCCAGGAATTAAAGTTGATACAGGTGCAAAAATTCTAGCAGGCTCTCATGAGGAAAAAATTACAGAGGGTCTGGATGGCTTAAGAGAAAGACTAAAGAATTATTATAAACTAGGAGCAAGATTTACAAAATGGAGAGGCGTTTATAATATTTCAGATAAATACCCAAGCAAACTATCCATGCACTCTAATGCTCATGCACTAGCAAGATATTCAGCTTTGGTCCAAGAATGTGGAATGGTTCCAATTGTAGAACCTGAAGTTTTAATGGATGGAAATCATTCTGCTGAAACATGTTTTAAAAAGACCTCTGAAGTTATTCAAAAATGTTTTGAAGAATTAATGATTAATAAAATAGATTTAAGTGGAATAATTTTAAAACCTAATATGATTTTAGCAGGAACCACTTACGATAAAAAGATATCAAGTGAAGAGGTTGCAAAGCTTACCCTAAAGTGCTTAAAAGAAAATGTACCAACTGATGTACCAGGAATTGCTTTTTTGTCTGGTGGACAAACAGAAGTAGAAGCAACAGAGAATTTAAACTTAATCAATAAATATAATGACACAAATTTTATTATGACTTATTCATATGGAAGAGCTTTACAACAAAGTGCTCTTAAATTTTGGTCAAAAGACATTAATAATACTAATGGCACTCAAAAAATCTTTAACCACAGAGCAAATATGTGCACACTTGCAGCTAAAGGCAAATGGTCAAAAGAACTTGAAACAAAATAAAACAAATAAGAAATTTGTTTATCTAATTTCTCCAAATAAAATAACTGATATAAATTTTTACAACGATTTAGCTCTTGTATTAAGTTCAAAAAAAATAAGTTTCTTTCAACTAAGACTTAAAAAAGAAACAAATTCAAATAAACTAATTATTGGAAAAAAAATTAAGAAAATTTGCAACAAATACAAGGTTAAATTTTTAATCAATGACGACCCTCTTCTTGCTAAAAAACTAAATGCAGACGGTTGTCATTTAGGTCAAAAAGATATGGACTTAATAAAAGCTAGAAGAATATTAAAGAGTAAAATTATTGGAGTGACCTGTCATAATTCTATTAACCTAGCAAAGAGAGCTATTAATGCTGGCGCTGATTATTTAGCTTTTGGTGGATTTTATGCATCCAAAACTAAGATTATTAAATATAGAGCTAGTTTAACTGTATTAAAATCTATTAAAAAAATAACATCCATACCAATTGTTGCTATTGGCGGCATAAAGCTTAGCAATTATAAAAAACTTTTATTGAATAAAGCTAACTTTTTAGCTATTTCAGGCTACATTTGGAATAATAAAAAATACAAACCATTAGAAGCTATTAAAAAATTAAAATGAAATTATACGCGAGTGAAATTAGAGTTGGAATGTTAATTGAATATAAAAATGATCTTTGGCAAGTCTTAAAAACACAGCATGTGAAACCTGGCAAAGGTGGTGCTTTTGCCCAAGTTGAGATGAAAAGTGTTAATAAAAATACAAAATTAAATGAAAGATTTAGATCAAGTGAGTTTGTTGAAAAAGCTTCATTAGATGAAACAAAGTTTAACTATCTTTATGGTGATGAAACTGATTATTATTTCATGGAACCTAAAACTTATGAACAAATAAATATTAAAAAAGAGATAATTGGAGAAAAAGGTAAAATGTTGACAGAAAACCTGGAGGTCAGCATAAGTTTTTATAATGAAAAACCTTTAACAGTTGAGCTACCCAATCAAGTAACATGCACGATTGATACAACTGATGTCGCTTTAAAAGGACAAACTGTTTCCTCTTCTTATAAGCCTGCAACCTTATATAATGGAATAAATATTCAAGTCCCCCCTTTTATTGAAAGTGGAGATAAGATCATAGTCGATACCAGAACTATGGAATATATTAAAAAAATATAAATCACATGCAATCAATATCAGCCAATCTAAATGTCATGATAAAGGCTGCAGAAAAAGCATCTAGAGCTTTAATTAGAGATTTTGGAGAAATAGAAAAACTACAAGTTTCAATCAAAGGACCTACTGATTTTGTATCAAATGCTGATTTAAAAGCTGAGAAGATAATTATAGAAGAATTAAAAAAAGCAAGACCCTACTATTCTATTATTAGTGAAGAAGATGGCTCTGAAACTAATAAAGATAGAGAACACACATGGATAATAGATCCTATAGATGGTACTACAAATTTTTTACATGGCGTTCCTCACTTTGCAATATCAATTGCTTTAAAATCTGATGATGAAATAGTATCGGGGTTAATTTATGATCCAATAAAAGATGAAATGTTTTATGCTGAAAAAGAAAATGGTGCGTTCTTTAACAATCAAAGAATTAGGGTATCAAAAAAAAAGAGCTTAATAGCTGCTTGTTTGCTACTGGTGGTGTAACTAAAAATGAGGTCGATTTACCTTTAAGAAAATCTGGAAGTGCGGCACTTGATATGGCCTACGTTGCAGCTGGGAGATATGATGGTTATTTCCAAAATGATCTAAATCTGTGGGATATAGCTGCTGGTATAATATTGGTAAAAGAAGCAGGTGGCTTAATTAATGAAATTGATCTCTCACAAAATAAAGGCATCAAAATAAGAGCTTCTAGCATGACAATTAACGATAAAATGCTTGAAAAATTAAAGAACTTTTAATTGTTTTATAAAATTCTTTTGCTATAAGTCTCGATATGAAAAAAGACATACACCCAAACTACCATACAATTAAAGTAGAAATGACTGATGGAACTCAATTTGAAACAAGATCAACTTGGGGGAAACAAGGAGAAATTTTAAAATTAGAAATCGATCCTAAATCTCATGCTGCTTGGACAGGTGGAAAACAAAAGCTTATGGATAAGGGTCGTGTAAGCAAATTCAACAAAAAATTCCAAAACTTCAGATCAGAAAAGAAAGATTAAATGTCAAACATACCATTAATGCCAATGGCAACAGCTGTTTGGTTAGTAGAAAATACAACACTTACTTTCAAGCAAATTTCAAAGTTCTGCAATTTACATGAGGTTGAGGTCCAAGGTATAGCAGATGGTGAAGTTGCAAAAGGAATAATGGCTTATAATCCAATTATTTCTGGTCAACTTACTAGAGAAGAAATTGAACTAGCATCTAAAGATGAAAATAAAGAATTACAAATAAAAAATACTGATATTGAAATTTCAACTGAGGAAAAAAAAATTAAAAAATACATTCCTTTATCTAAAAGACAAGATAAACCAGATTCAGCTTTATGGCTAATCAAACATCATTCATTACTAAAAGATTCACAAATAGCAAAACTAGTTGGAATCACCAAGGCTTCTGTCACTACAATTAAAAATAAAAGTTATTGGAATTATAATAATTTAAATCCTAAAGACCCTGTAGCATTAGGACTGTTTTCTCAAAAGGATCTAATTGAAGCTATTGAAAAAGCTGAAAGAAGGATAAAAAAAGAAAAAAAGGAAAAAGAGAAGGCAAAAATGACAAGAGAAGTTTCAAACATTGAATAATTTTAATAGACACCAAAATTATATGATGGTAGTTAAGCATTCTTAAAAAATATTTATGAAAATAGAAGTTAAAGATAACAATATTGAACAAGCACTTAGAGTACTTAAAAGAAAATTACAAAGAGATGGTTTTTTTAAAGTAGTCAAATTAAAAAGTGTTTACGAAAAACCTTCTGAAAAGAAAAAAAGAATTCTACAAGAGAACATTAAAAGAGTTAAAAAGCTTAATAAGCTTAAAAATAGAATTTAAATATACCGCGGGGTGGAGCAGTCTGGTAGCTCGTCAGGCTCATAACCTGAAGGTCGGCGGTTCAAATCCGTCCCCCGCAACCAATTTCTTTTAAACAGACTAAACTAAATAATTAGCTTTAAAAATTCTCATTAAAATATAAATGAGACTTAAGAGATATAGATAAAAAATATTATTTTTTTTCTTAAGGAAGTTTTCTACTTCTGGATACTTTATCAAAGTAAAGAACATTATCAGTATCAAGGGTTCATAATATTTGTGGTAGATGGTATTTTGAATATTGGAAATGATTAATAGTGTTAATAAAAAAAAATTGCTTAGACTAAAAAAAGCAACATATAGAACAAAACCAATTATCAGAGTTAAATAAAGAAAAAGAAGAAGAAAAATATTATTAAGAGAAAAAGCTTTAAATTGCGCTATCGTTAATTTTAAAGTTCGATTTCTTGCTATCAACTAAGAATGCTTTAACTATTTCTTTGGTAAGTTGATCAAATGTTTTTGTTACCATCAATCTTTAAAGGTTTTTAGTTATATCTTCAGTCATTTTTTTTGCATCAGCAAATAACATTAGCGTATTCTCTTTATAAAATAATTCGTTATCAATTCCAGCATACCCAGGGGATAAACTTCTCTTTACAAACAATACTGATTTACATTTTTCAACATCTAATACTGGCATTCCATAGATTGGACTTTGTGGATCTGTTTTAGCGATTGGATTTGTTACATCATTTGCTCCAATTACAAATGCAACATCTGCGTTAGCAAAATCATTATTAATTTCTTCTAGTTCAAAAACTTCATCATATGGAACATTAGCTTCAGCTAATAATACATTCATATGACCTGGCATTCTTCCTGCAACAGGATGAATTGCATAGGTAACTTTAATATCATTTTTTTTTAAAGTATCCACCATCTCTCTTAGTGCATGTTGTGCTTGAGCTACTGCCATACCATAACCTGGAACAATTATAACTGATGATGCATTTTTCATTAAGAAAGCTGCATCTTCCGCATTACCGCTCTTAACAGGTCTTTGCTCTTTATTACCAGTTGATGCAGACTGTGCTGTTGCACCAAAGCCTCCTAAAATTACGCTAAAGAAAGAACGGTTCATACCTTTACACATTATATAAGATAAAATTGCACCAGAAGATCCAACAAGGGCACCTGTTATAATTAATGCTGTATTTTCTAAAGTAAAACCAATTCCTGCTGCAGCCCAACCAGAATAAGAATTTAACATAGAAATTACTACGGGCATATCGGCTCCACCAATTGGGATGATTAATAAAAATCCAATTAAAAATGAAACTGCTATTAATATCCAAAAAAAGTTAGATGATTGTGATGAGCAAAGTAAGTAAGTTAAAATTAGAATTGAAATTAATAATAGAGCGTTAAATGGATGCTGTCCCCTAAAAGTTATTGGAGATCCTGACATTATTCCTTGAAGTTTTAAAAAAGCAATTATTGAGCCTGAAAATGTAATGGCACCAACTGCAGCTCCAATTGACATTTCAATTAAGCTTGCAAGTTTAATAGATCCAGGTGATCCTAAATTAAATGCTTCTGGATTTAAGAAAGCTGAGATTGCAACAAAAACTGCTGACAAACCGACTAAGCTATGAAAACCTGCCACTAATTCTGGCATGGCCGTCATTGGTATCTTGTAAGCTATGAATGCCCCTATAAGCCCACCTACTAATAAAAAAATTAATACATAAATCAGACCAGTAGAAATACTTCCAACAGATAAAAAAGTAACGGTAATGGCTATCACCATCCCTAAAATTCCAAAAAAATTACCTTGTCTTGAAGTTTCTGGTGATGAAAGACCTCTTAATGCTAAGATAAATAAAATTCCTGAAGCCAAATAAAATATTGCTGATAAATTTGCTGACATAATTATTTATCTTTCCTTTTCTTTTTGTACATTTGAAGCATTCTTTGAGTGACTAAAAATCCTCCAAATATATTAATGGCGGCAAGAGATATCGCTAAAAAACCAAGAATGTTTGAGATTGTAAAAACATTGTCTGTACTTCCTGCTAAACCTGCAATTATAGCACCAACAATAATTACTGATGATATTGCATTAGTAACTGACATTAATGGTGTGTGTAAAGATGGAGTTACACTCCACACAACATAATAACCAATGAAAATTGATAAAATAAATATGCTTAATCTAAATATAAAAGGGTCTATTTCCATAAATCTATTTAATTAATGTTTTGTTTATTATCTCGTCTTCTAAATTAATATTAATTTTTTTACTTTCTTTATCATATAAATTTGACACAAAATTGAATACATTTTTTGAATATAAGTTCGAAGCTGAAATGGGAAGTTTATTAAGGATATTTGCTTCGCCCATGATCTTTACGCCATTTTTAATTACAATTTTGTCAACCTCAGTAAACTCTGAATTACCTCCTTGAATTGCTGCCAAATCGTAAATAACAGAGCCTGATTGCATATTATCAATCATGGAGCCTTTAATAATTAGTGGAGCTTTTTTGCCTGGAATTAAAGCAGTGCATATTACAATATCAATTTTCTTTAAAGTTTCAGTTAAAAGATCTTCTTGTTTTTTCTTAAATTCTTCAGATGCTTCTTTTGCATAACCACCTTCTGTTTCAAGATTTTCAGATCCTTCAACTGTTAAAAATTTTCCACCTAAACTTTCAACTTGTTCTTTTGAAGCCATTCTTACATCTGTTGCAAATACGATAGCACCCATTCTTTTTGCAGTTGCGATTGCTTGAAGGCCTGCCACACCTGCACCTACTACTAATACCTTTGCTGCTGGAATGGTGCCAGCTGCTGTCATCATCATGGGTATTGCTTTTTCGAAATTTGAAAATGACTCTACTACTGCTTTGTAACCAGCAAGGTTAGCTTGCGAGGAAAGAATATCCATTGATTGGGCTCTGGTAATTCTTGGTAACATTTCTAAAGAAAAAACATTAATATTTTTTTTAGCTAAATTTTCTATCTTTTCTTTATTATTATAAGGATTAAATACCCCAACTAGAGTTTGGTTTTCTTTTAAACTTAAAAGATTTTCATCAGATAATAAACCTAACTGAATAATAATATTAGCTTTACTTAATATTTCTGTTTCATTAGTAGATATCTCAACACCTAACTCTTTGTAGTCACTATCTTTAAAACCTAGACGCTCACCATATTTTTCAACTAAAGAAATTTCAAAACCAAGAGCTATGTATTTTTTTGCAATCTCAGGAGTTATTGCTATTCTTTTCTCAATATTTTGATTTTCTAAAATTGAAACGATTCTCATAGAGTTAACTCTACAGTAAGAATATTGCTATTAAAACTAAAACACCAATAACAGCGACAGTTCCCCACAATACAAACTTTGTAAAGTTGTTCCAGGTATCTTTATGGTTTTGATTGTCCATAAAAATTACTTCTGTCTTGCTTTAAATTTTGGGTTTGTTTTATTAATTATATAAACTCTACCTCTTCTTCTAACTAATTTAGAATTAAGGTCTCTTTTTTTTAGTGATTTTAACGAGCTTTTAATTTTCATAATATTTTTTTATAGCCGGCAATGTCCTACTCTTCCGTGTCTTAAGACAAAGTACCATTGGCGCTGAAGGGCTTGACTTCCGAGTTCGGAATGGGATCGGGTATTACCCCTTCGCAATAATCACCGGCGAGAGTGTTATATCTAAAATAAATATATTGTAAACAAGGAATTATAATCTTTTTTAGTCATTTTTAACAATATTCTTCACATAATCCTCAAGATTAATTTTTCCAAATATTTTATGAACCTTATTTGATAAGTTCATGCTTGTTAAGGCTGAAGCATATCTCTCACCTTTTCTGGAAGGAAGAAACTTAATTTTACTATTAAACATTTTTGCAACTCCAACAATAGAATAACTTTTTTTATGAGATATACTATAATGTCTGCACTTATTTTTTTTCCAAGCATAATAGCACGCCTCAATCGTATCTAAAATATGTGTAAATCTTCTAGATTGGGTTCCGGGGCTAACTACGGTTAGAGGTGTTTTTTTTTTAAATTGGTCCTCAAATATACCTATAACAGTAGCCATACGACCTAGCTTTATTTGTCCTGGTCCATAAACGTTATAAAAATAAATTATTTCAAATTTAAAATTAAACCATTTTTTTAGGTTTTCTAGTAATTCTAAATTTTTCGCTTTAGTAAATGCATATGGGGATAAATTTTTGTCACTACCTTGGTTTCCAATGCTTGCTGATGTTGCTGAATATACAAGTTTAATTTTATTTGTAAGACAAAAATTAAATACCTCGTTTGAACCAATTGTATTAGAGCTAATACACTCATTCATATTTAAAAAACTCTGATATATTCTAGAAAACTCTCCAAAGTGAAAAATAGTTTTTATCTTATTTACTTTTTTTTTTAAGATTTGATTAATATTTTTCGTATTGTCTTTGATGTAATTAACTCTTTTATTTTTTACATGATTTTTTATTTTACCTGTAGAGTAATTGTCTATACTTATAATTTTAAATTTTGTTCTTTTAAGCAATAAAAAAATTAAATTAGAACCAACAAACCCGGCTCCTCCTGTTACAATAATAATATTTTTCATTGAGCTTCCCTAATTTCTTTTTTAAATGACAGGTAGGTTTCTAATATTGATTTTTTAAGGTCAATTTTGTTTTTCCATCCAAATTTTTTTGCTAAGGATATATCCATAACTTTTCTTTTAATTCCATTAGGTTTAGTTAAATCATATTTAATATTAATTTTTTTTTGTGGTAAAATGATTTTTGCAATTAATTTTGCGTAGTATTCAATTGTAAAATCTTTGCCATTTCCAATATTGATGAGTGTTGGTTTTTTCTTTTTATTCATAAAATAAACACAAGCATTAGCAATATCATCAACATGAATAACTTCTCTTTTTGCTTTACCATTACCCCACAAAACAAGAGAATTTTTTTTACTATCTTTAAGTTTATGAATTTTTCTAATCAACGCAGGAAAAAAGTGAGAATTTAACTCATCATAATTGTCATTAGGACCAAAAGTGTTAGTTGGCATTAAACAAGTATAGTTTGTTTTATATTGTAAATTGTAACTTTCGCACAGTTTTATCCCAGCAATTTTTGCTATAGCATAAGCATCGTTTGTTGGCTCAAGCTCACCTGTTAATAAATAACTTTCTTTGATAGGTTGTTTACATTTTTTAGGATAAATACAGCTTGAGCCTAAAAATATCAGGTTTTTAATTCCTGAAAGATAAGCTCCGTTTATGACATTAGATTGTATTGTGAGATTTTCGTATAAATAATCTGCTTTATATTTATTATTAGAATATATTCCTCCAACTTTTGCTGCTGCTAAAAAAATAAAAGAGGGTTTGTTTTTCTTTAAGAATTTAAGAACTTTAGATTGATTAATAAGATTTAATTTTTTTTTACTTACTAATAAAATATTGTTATATCCTTTTCTTTTCAATTCTCTTACAATTGCACTTCCAACCAAACCATTATGTCCAGCTACATAAATTTTAGAATTTAAATTTATCACTTCAATAAATCACTTAACTCTTCACTCACCATTTCTTTCACAAGATTGGTGGTATTGTATTTAGGTTTCCAATTTAATTTTTTTCTGGCTTTGCTGGAATCACCAAGTAAGGTGTCTACTTCTAATGGTCTAAAATATTCTTTATCACACTCTATAAAACAATTTCCTATTTCATCATAACATTTTTGATGGATTCCCTTACCTCTCCAGTAGTATTTTATATTGAGCTCTTTAAGAGATAAATTTATAAAATCCTTTACTGAATGTTGTTTACCTGTTGATATTACATAATCATCAGGTGTTTTTTTTTGTAACATTTTCCACATTGCTTCGACATAGTCTTTTGCATGACCCCAATCTCGTTTAGCTTCCAAATTACCTAAAAATAATTTCTTTTGTTTTTTTAATTTTATTCTACATAGAGCCATAATTATTTTTTTTGTAACAAAAGTTTCGCCTCTAACTGGGCTTTCATGATTAAATAATATGCCATTACAAGCAAAAATATTAAAGGCTTCTCTATAATTAACAGTTATCCAGTGTGCATAAACTTTTGCAACACCATAGGGACTTCTCGGGTAAAAAGGTGTTTTTTCTGTTTGAGGTATTTGAGTAACTTTTCCAAACATTTCAGACGTGCCAGCTTGATAAAATTTAGTTTTTTTTTCAAAACCATGAAACTTAATTGCTTCTAAAATTCTTAAAGCACCAATTCCATCAGCATTGGCTGTATATTCAGGAACTTCAAACGACACTGCTACGTGTGATTGTGCGGCAAGATTATAAATTTCATCAGGTTTAATATCTTTGATTATTGATGATACTGAAATTGCATCGGTAATATCACCGTAATGTAAAATAAATTTTCTATTTTTTTCATGGGGATCTTGGTAAAGATGATTTATTCTACCAGTGTTGAATGAAGACGATCTTCTTTTAACACCATGAACTTTATAATTTTTTTTAAGTAAAAATTCAGCAAGATAAGAACCGTCTTGGCCTGTAATTCCAAATATTAAAGCTATTTTTTTTTTCATTTTTTATTAAAAAAAATTTTGCTTATTCTTAAGCATTCATTTTTAAGTTCCAAAACATTATTTTTAATTTTAATTTTTTTCATGAGTTTATTATTATTTAATGTAAAACTATCATTATTAAAACTATTTTTTGGATTAATAACTTTTATTTTCTTTGTATTGTAAAAATTTAACCAAGCAATCAACTGGTTTATATAGATTTTCTTACTTAAGGATATATTAAATACTCCAAAAGAATCTTTTTTAATCAATTCATAAACGATTTGATTAAATTTACTAATAGAAATGAAATCTTTGAATATCTTCTTATTATTATAAATAAAACCTTTTTTTGCCATTTCAAAAAAAATATCACTAAAAGTATTATGAAGTTTTCTCTTATGTTTATTTGGGTAATTAATAATATTGCAAACTCTTAAGGTTAAAACCCTTGATCTAAGAATCTTTTTTACAGAAACTTCAGATATAAGTTTATTTTTTGAATAATTACAATTTGGTTCTTTTTTATCTAATTCTTTAATATTAAATTTAGCTTTATAAATTTTTCTAGTACTTAGCATAACCAATTTAGTCTTTAAATTTATAATTTTTTTAGCAACTATAAGGTCATTATCATTTTTATTAGCATATTTATTTTTTACAAATTTTTGGTTAGATGTACAATTAATGATAATATTAAAATTATTTATATTATTTTTTTTAAGAAAACTTTTAAAACTAATCCTGTAAATATTTATTTTCTTACTTTTAAAGTGGTTGAATAAGTTTTTGCCAATAAGTCCATTTTGGCCAATAATTAATATTTTTTTTTTCATTTTACAAAAAAATAAATAAGATTTGTTAATATGTAATCTAAGTTCTTTGCATGATTTATTCTATTTTTATCAAAAAAATATTGAACATAATCATGAGCTTGTTTACGTCTTCTCCACCATGCAAATGATAAAAATTTAAAATCAGATGAAATCATACCTTGAGATTGTCTATAGTAGGTTAGATTTTTATCTAAAATATTAAAATCTCTTTTAATATATCTTAAATATAAACCAATCCTAAAATCCATCCAAATATTAGGAAATAAATCAAAATTTATTTTCTTAAACATTTTAACAAAGTCATCTCTTTTCATTACAATGCAACTTTGAGGTGGGATATACGGCCAATAATTGGAAATAAAATTTTTTTTATTTTTAATTAATTTTAATTTATTTTTATATTTGTAAATAGGCAAATCAAACAATGAAGATATTTGTTTATTGTTTATAAAAAAATTGGTTATTAGTTTTATTTTATTTTTTTTAAAAAAATCATCACTATCTAATAAAAATAAAATTTCACCCTTACTTTTTTTAAAAGCTCTATAATATGCATTCATTTGATTGCAAGAACCATATTTTCCTCTTTTTTTATTTCTTATAATTTTAATATTTCTATATTTACTAATTTTTTTAACTGAATTATCTGATGATGCGTCATCATCAATTATTATTTCTATATTTTGGTAGGTTTGTTTTTTTATAGAATCAATACATTTATTTAAATACTTTTCATTATTATAATTAGCAATAAGTACTGATACTTTAATATCTTTCAATTTATCAACTTTTCTCTTTTATAAATATATTCAAATGTTTTTCTGAAAGGCATTCTAGATTTATATATTTTATTAAAATTGTTTTTAATTAATAACTTATTAATATCTTCAAATGTATAACCTTTTTTAATCATATTGTCATAATGGTGTTCAAACATAATAATATCAACTAATTTAATTTTATTTTCTAAACCTAATAATATTTCAAATTCATATCCTTCCGTATCAATTTTCATAAAATCTATTTTGTTTATATTATTTTTTTCAATGTAGTCTTTTAACTTGAATATTTTTATTCTTATTTTTTGGTAGGTTTCTTTATTATTTAAAAAATTAATTAATCTAAATTTTCTTTTATAATATTTGGATTCTTTATCTATTTCTTTAATTGTAGATGATGAACTTTCATTGAACTGGTTAAATTCAATAATCTTATCTTGTGCACCAAGAGCTGTATTTTCCAAGACTATCTCAGTATTGTTAAATCCTTTTTTATTTTCCTCTATCTTTTTTTTCAAATATTGAAAATTAATTGGACTTGCTTCAAAAGAAATAATCTTTTTTATAATAAAGTTTTTTGAGAATAATTTAATTGACTCTCCTTTGTGTGCACCAATATCTATAAGGAGCTCAAAACTATTATACTTATTTTTTTTTAAAAATTTAATCCACTTTTTTTGATAAAAATAATCAAATAGACTGAGTCCCCATAGTATTATTTTTTGAATCATTAATTTATAAATATAATCTTACCCATTACTTTTTTTATTTTAACATCTTTATTACACTCAAAATTTTTATTTTTACAGCTGTTGTATTGTTCTACTAATTGATCCATTTTTTTTTGTATTCTAAAATGATTATCATCAAGAAAATAGTAAGTTTGCATGATTGGTTTATAGCTATACTGCTCCACTTCATTAATTATTCTACTTATATTCCTCGATAAAAAAATAATTATTGTTAAAGAAACTAGCACAATACAAATTTTTGAATATTTTTTTAGGTCAATTTGAGATGATCCAAGTTTTACTGATATGGGAATAAATAGCAATAAAGCTATTATATGGTAACCACCATACCTTAAGGCTGGGTGATTATAAAACCATTCAATACCTAAGATCAAAATTAACAAATAAACTAAATACACATGATGATCTACAAAGACTATTGTTTTTTTAAAAAAGCTTTTTCTAAAGAAAAAGAGGAATATGCAAATTAGCAATATTATACCTAATATAAAATCACTTACTTTATTAAAAAAATAAATATCAATCCAATTACTTATCCAATTAAATTTTTTTATATATTCTTCAGGATTGTCTATCCTAAAATTGGGGGCTGCACCTCCCTTTGACCACAATTCATACCAGTCGTTCATTTGTTGAACTTGTACCAATGGTATGCCCCAGTTGACACCATGAAAACATGTTAAACTTAATGGATAAACTAAACAGCCTGTATTAATAAAATATGTAAATAAAATAAATAAAAATAAAACTAAAAATAATACGAAATATTTATTAAAAAATAAAAAATACCAGGTTTGAATATAATTTTTATTTTTTTTAAAAATATAAAAAAATAATGGAATAACAAAGATTATGTATAAAATATAAAAAGTTTTAAAAGAAACAATCAATGCACCAAGAAAATATATATAAAATAAATTAAAGGTTTTAATAGTCTTTAAATTAACAAAATTTAACAATTCAATTACAAATAGGAATATCAATATCATTGCAGCACGGTCAGTTCCATATTCAGACATCCTGTAAAAAAATATATTTATAAAAATAAATGATAATAAGCTTAAAAAATTAATTAAATTCAATGGCTCAACTTTAGTAAATATAAATTTAAAATAATTATGGATTTTCTTTAGAAGAATAATGTTCGTAAATCCTAAAATAAATAATGAAGAAAAATTAAATAAATAAAATTTTGCATAAGGTAAATAAAATAAAGAATTTATATAAAATAAAGATGATGGTGTTCTAAAGCCATGATTAAATTGGCCAATTCCTATATGTAAACTTTGTTGCGTTAGATAATACGTATAAGGAAAGTGATAATACGGAAAATCATCATGATTTTTAAATTGAAGTGCGGCACAAAATAATAAAATAAAAACTATAAAAGAAAAAATAATTTCACTTTTATACAAAGAATATTTTTGTTTTACCGAATGAATGAATAAAATTAATCCAATAAAGAGTATTGTAAGATTGTGAATTTCAGTGTGGGCAATAAAGAGATTACTAAAATAGGAATATACAATTAATATATAAATTCCAAATAAGCCTGCATATCCAAAGTTAACAAAATTAAATTTAATTTTTAGTAATTTTAGAGAATATAGGCCAAAACCAACTATTGATGTAAGAATTAGGAAGTAATATGTGGTAAATACAAAAAAATTGTACATAATATTGATATTGCTATTAACTTATATTTTATTGATATATTGAAATTGTTTATAAAATTTAAATTAGCATTTGTCTAAATAATTTACATAAATGAATGAACTAACCCTATTAATACCTGCAAAAAATGAAGCAGAAAGTCTTCCAATTGTCTTGGATGAATTAAAAAAATATAATTATAAAATAAACATTATTTTACACATCACGGACTTAGACACAATTAAAGCAATTAGAGAATATGATGTAAATATAATTTATCAAGAAAACTCGGGTTACGGCGATGCTTTAATTCAAGGAATCAAGCAGTGCGAAACAAAATATTTTTGTATTTTTAATGCTGATGGATCTTTTAATCCTTCAGAAATAAATCAAATGCTCAAAACTTTACAATCCAAAAAATTAGATTTTATATTTGCATCGAGATACCAAGAAAATTCTGGCAGCGATGATGACACTTTAATTACACTTATTGGAAATTATATATTTACCTATATTGGTAAAATATTTTTTGGACTAAATATAAATGATATCTTATATACTTTTTTAATTCGGCGATACCCAACAAGCAAATACATTGAATTTAAAGGAAAAAAATTTTTCTTTTTGTGTAGAATTACCAATAAAAGCAAAAAAATTAGGTATGAAAATGATGTCAACCAATTCTTATGAAAGAAAAAAGAATTGCTGGAAAAAAAAAGGTGAATGCTTTTAAAGATGGGCTTTTAATATTATTGCATATGATAAAATTATTTTTTTTAAAATAAAAAATTAATCAATATCTTTTGATCATAATCCTTTTCTATAAAATAGGCTTTAAGTATTAAAATTTTAGTAATCAAACTATCTTTATTTTTAATCTTTCAATTAAGTATAAAAGTGCAGGTTTTTTCATTATAAGCATTAGAACTTTTCCAGTCAATCTTGAGGATCCCATTCTACACTCTATAATAACTTCCTATAATGGTTTTCTTGTTCCAAAATTATCCATTTAATTAAACTTTTTTCCTTTACATAAATAATAATATGAAAATAGGTATACAAACATGTTTAGTAAAATGATTAATAATAAAGTTCTAGTATGATTATAATAAAAGGTAGCAACATAAGTTGAAAAAAATACATAACAATTTATAATCAATCCAGTAAATGTATTAATCCATAAATTTTTTTTCAAAAATTTTTGTTTTCTGATCTTTAAATAAATCAAATGATGTAAATGATTATTATCTGCTTTTGATAATTTATTTTTAAAAAAAAATTCTTCTTAAAATTGAAAATAGGTTTCTAAGAGCTGAATGTCATAACAAACATACAGCAAAATAAGGTGAAGTAGTTAGATAATTATTATAAGCAAAATTTATTAGATCAATCCAACTAATAAACCTACTCATATCGTTCCAAAGTCTGCCTAAAAAAGACTTTCCAAAAAAGTTAAAAATAAAAATAATTAATAAAATAGTTAATACATTTTTAATTAAATCAAAATTAATAGAAAGACTATTTGATCTGCTGTGTAATATATTGCCATCAAACAAATCATAAAATTACCTGTAACGATAGTATTAATTCCATCTAAAAAATTAAAACCGTTAATTAATACTAAAAAACAAATAAGAATAAAAAAAATATTTATAATTTTAAATTCTAATAAATTATTAAAAATTATATAGACAAAGAGATAATTGTTACCAGTCAAGATGCCCAATATTCTAAAGCTAAAACTACCAAACTTTGAAGCACAAATCTTTTTGGAGGTGATGATAGATAGTTTATATCTTGACATTATTCCAACAAAATAAAAATTATAGACACTAATAATATATAATTTTCATAAGGAATAACAAAAATAACAAAAATGAAAAAAACAAGACCTCCAGATAAAGGCGTTTTAGTTTCAGTTATAATCTTTTTCTTGTGATCAGATATATCTTTTTTATCTATTAAATAATTTGTTTTTAAACAAATTTTATTTATAAAAAAATGGATAATAAAGAAAATTATAAAATTTGTCATTTATTGAATTTTTGGACTATGCTTTTTTTTAAAAAGTTTATTGACAGAAATAACACAAAAAATATTGACTTAAAAAAATTAAATTTTTCGTACTTTGAATAAACTATAAATGCATCCTTAAATTTTCTAATTATATATTCTAAAGATGAATTGTTTTTTCTCCATGATGTGAGATTTTTTTGCAATTCCATATATTTTAAATTTTTTTGAAAGACTTAACCATAGTATATAATCTTCTTTAGTGGTTATATTGGGAAATTTTATTATGGATTTTATTTTACTGTTTATCATTACTGTGAGAGCAATGTCACAGGAATAAAATTAAATCATTATAATTAAGAAGTTTTTTGATAAGCATATATCCTATTATCTTATCATTCTTATTTATAATTTTATAATCAGTGTGGGAAATCATATATTTATTTTTTTCCATAAATTGAATTTAAGTTCTTCAGTTTATTTTTTTTCCATGTACTCGTCACTATCAATAAATGCAATGTATTTTCCTTTACTTTTTTTTATTCCTATATTCCTCGATTTTGATACACCAAAATTTTTTTTATTAACAAAAATTTTAATTTTTTTATTACCTTTAATTATTTTTTTTAAATAATATAAATCTGACATATCAATGTCATCATAAACAATTATTATTTCAAAATTTTTATAAGATTAATTCAATATTGATTTGAGTGTTTTGAAAATGAAAAATTTTTTTTTATAATATGGAATAATGATAGAAATTAACTTTTTATTTTTTTCCATCAATTTTTTTTAGCTAAAGCCCAAACTTGAAGAGGAAAAGTTTTATTATTTGTCAAATCTTTATAAATACCAATTCTTGTCCATGTTAAATCTTCTCTAATATCTGATTTCGCACATTTTTTATTTCCCCAAGAATTTGTGAAAATCTTATCCAAAGTAAATCCATTTTCATTTAAAAAGTATTTTAATCCATCCTCTGTCCATCTTGTACAATCTATTGGAACTTCGTGAACCCTAACTAGAAAAGGTGTGATGACTAAAAAATATCCATTATCTTTGAGCATATTAAAAACATTCTTAGTAGCTCTGTAAGGATATCTCAAGTGTTCCCATACATTATCTGCTATAATAAGATCATATTTTTTTTCACCATAAACATTTTTGCATATATCATGTTCTGGAAAGTCCATTTGATCAAAAGATTTAAACTTATAATTTTCTTCCCAATATTCTCCAGCTGAAATTTCCAAAACATCAAGATTTTCAAATTTCAAAAAACTAATATCTTTTTTAATTAATTTGTAAGTTGCATATCTATGCCAATACTCCAGATTAAAACCAAGGTATTTGGCAAAACTTTTTAATTTCTTTACAAAAGATCGATTGTGCTTAAATTTATTTTCAAAAAAACTCTGAATTGACATAATAATTTATAGTTTATATTTAACTTGTTTTAAATCTAAAAATTTTGAGTAGATATTTATAAATGGTAGTTAATATTGATAAGAAAATTACATAAAATATATTTTGTTTATTTTTAATTCTTACTTTTGATTGATAATACATATTTGAAATATAATTTACTTTTTCAGACATACCACCTGGGTAAAATTTTCCAACAACTTCTCTTTTAGATGTCTTGCCAATTTTCAAATTTTTTTTTGATAATCTAAAGATCAAATCATAATCTGAACAATACTTTAAAGTATCATCATACATTCCAATTTTATCATATATATTTTTTTTTGAAAAAACCCCACTGAATGAGACGGAAATATATTAAATTTATAATAAATTTTACTTAGGTCAAAACCGTGATGAACTTTTTTTTTTTGCACAGAAGCAAATAAACAATCTAAACGTTGACTTATAAAGTAATTTCTAGCTATTTTTAATCCATCTTTATCGAACACATCATCTGAATTTAAAATTCCTATTACTTTCACCTCGTGCAACTTTTATACCCCTGTTAATTGCATGCCACATATTATTATCTTTTTTTGAAATAAAATAATCAACATTTTTTCTATATTTTTTTATTATTTGTAAAGTCTTATCCTTTAGTCACCATCAATTATTATATGCTCAAAATTTTTAAAACTTTGATTTTTAAGACTTTTAATATTTCTTTTCGATATATTTTTCACTATTTCTAGTGACAGTTATAATTGAAAAAAAAGGTTTTTTATTTTTTTGCACTTATTTATAAACTTTAAATGGGTCTACAATAATTTTATTTTGTTTTAAAATAGTTATATAATGATTTATTTTTTTTGTGATCAACTAAAAAAATTACTAGATGAAAGTTATCTTTAATTCTTTCAATATTTCTTCTTATCTTAAATCTTAGAAGAAATTTTGTCCTCACAAACATAGTCGTAACCAATAATTTTCTTATATTTTTTCCTTAAATTTATAAAAATTTTCAAAGATAGTGAATTTCGTACGTCTGAAACATCTTTTTTATATGTAAGACCACATATCAAGACTTTTGGATCAATTTTTTTTTGTTGAATTGATATAATTTTTTCTTCTATCTTTTTTAAAACAAATTTTTGCATAGAGTTGTTTACTTCTTCTTCCAGCAATAAGTGTTTTTAATTTCATTTTATTCAAACTAGCTATGTAATTTAAATAATGCGGATCAACTGGTAAACAATGACCCCCAACTAAACCTGGTTTAAATTTCATAAAATTCCACTTAGATGATGCTAATCTTAAAATTTCATCAAAATTGTAATTCATTTTATCTGTAAAGAGTAATATTTCATTTATGAATGCAATATTTAAATCTCTTTGTATGTTTTCAATTACTTTTGCAGTCTCAGCTAAACTCTATTGAATTTGTTAAAATTAATTTTTTAGATACATGCCTATAAACTGATTTTACTTTATTTTTTATTCTAAGACTTCCTGGTATAGCCAAGATTTTTTTTATTTTAGATATTGAGTGTTTACTATCACCTGGATTTACTCTTTCTGGACTATAACCGACAAAATAATGAATTCCTTCTACTAGTTAGAGAATTGTATTTCAATAATTTTTAATAAGAAAATTTGCTAGTGCTAGGATAAACGGTAGACTCAAAAATGATGATATCACCTTTTTTAAACTTTTTGCTATTAAAATTGAGGCATTCTTTAAGTGTGAAATATCTGGTTTATTTTTTTTTTGTGACTGGTGTCGGGACAGTAACAATAAAAAAATTTGAATTTTTTAATACACGGCTATCTATCTAAAAAATGATTTATTTTTCAGTAAGTTACAGTTGTATTTTTTAAATTCTTTATTAGTGTCAATTTTTTTATTAAGATTTTTAAATTCGTTTTTTATCATTATCAAAACCGACTTAAAAAAACTTCGCCCTAGAAGTCTAAGAATAAAGGCAAGCCAACATAGCCAAGACCAATTACACAAGGTTTTATTTTATCATTCATCTTTGTGATTTGTATAAATTTAATATATATATATTTAATAATGAAAATTATTATCACAGGTATTGCTGGATTTATAGCTTTTAATTTTGCAAAAGAAATATCAAAAAATAGAAATATTAAAAATAGTGGGTATTGATAATTTGAGTGACTACTATTCGGTAAGATTAAAAAAAAAGAATACAGTTATTGAATAAAAATAAAAATTTCAAATTTTTAAAAATAGATTTATTAGAAAAAGATAAAATAATCAAAATTTTCAAAACTTTTAAATTTGATGAAGTTTATAATTTTGCAGCTCAAGCAGGTGTAAGATTTTCTATGGAAAATCCATCTGCTTATGTGACACGAACGTCTCTGGTTTTAGCAATCTTATTAGTGTAGCTAAAAATTTTAAAACTAAAAAATTTTTCTATGCGTCTTCAAGCTCAGTTTATGGAGATAATAATAGATTTCCACTTCATGAAAAAGAGGAGATTAATCCTAAAAACATTTATGGCTTATCAAAAAAATTTAATGAAGAGATAGCTCAGAATTTTTTTGAAATGTATAATTTTAAATCTACTGGTCTAAGATTTTTTACAGTTTTTGGTGAATGGGGAAGACCAGACATGTTTATGTTGAAACTGTTAAATGCTGCCTACAAAAAAAAGAAAAATTTTATTTAAACAATAAAGGTAATCATTATAGAGATTTCACTTATATTAAAGATGTAATATCTTTAGTTATAAAATTAAGAAAAGTTAAAAATAATAAACATGAAGTATATAACATTTGCTCCAATCATCTCCTGGCCTAGAAAAAAAGTTATGAATTTTATAGGTAAATTTACTCCTAAGACAAAAATTATTTTAAGAGAAAAACAGCTTGCAGATATTTACAAAACTCATGGCAGCAATACAAAAATAATAAAAAAAATAGGAAACTTTAATTTTACTAATCTAGAAGTTTCAATCAAAAATACAATTAATTGGTATAAAAATAACAGTCATTTATTTGACTAAAATTTTATCGAATATATTTTCATATTTTTTAATGTTGGATACAGAAAATCTGTTTAATGCTTTTTTAGCAATATTACTTTTTTTAAAATTTTTTTGTAAAATTTGACAGCATTTGTTATTTTATATGAAAGATCGTCTATATCCCTTGTTTTATAAAATTCTCCACCAGATCCATTTAAAAGAATTTCATAAATCCCTCCATGATTTCTAGATGAAATAACCGGCAAACCAAAACTTATTGCATCAACAACAGTGTTTGGAAAACCTCAAAATCCGATGAACAAATATATAGGTCAGATTTTTTTAGATAATTTAACTTATTTGTATTTGAATAATTAACTATTTTTGCTCTAACTTTATATTTTTTAATCAAATTATTTAAAAATACTTTTAATTCGCCATCACCACTATCGTTAAGTGTATTAGTGCTAGCAATTTTTTTTAAAGCGTAAATTTGGTCTTCGATTTTTTTTTCTTTAGATAGTCTTGCAATTGTTAATAGCTTAATTGGATTGTTGATCTTATCTTTTTTTTGATATTAATTTTTGATTCAAATGAAAAGAGGATAAACATAAAAACAACTTTTTTTTAATATTTTTTGATAATCAAAAGCAGTTTTTCGCGAATTTGCTATTAATGCGTCTGCTTTGTAATAAAAAAATTTAATTATTGTTTTAATAATTATCTTTTTATAAAAATCTCTAAGAGAGTAATAAATGCTGAGTTCTTGGTAGGGTGTTCGCTCAATTATTATCAGTTTGTATTTTCTTAGTATTTTGAAATAAAGGACAAATAATGAGTTTGCGTAATTAATATTTGAAATAACCAAGGTATTGTTTTTATCGAATTTTTTTAAATAATTATTAATCTTACTTAGTGAAAAAAGAGTACTAGAACCATTAATTTCAAAAACCTCTTTACAATACTTGGATAGTTCATTTCTATAAAAATTTTTTTTTATAGATAGAACAAAAATATTGTATTTTTTTTTATTTAAATTTTTACAAATATTTAGTATTGAATTTCCAGCTCCACCTGCTGAAAAATTAGGAAGAAATATTACAAGATTTTTTTTTTCATTAAATTATGATAATTCTTTAATTAAGTTGAAATACTTCTCACAATTAGTCTTAAAGTCATATCTATTCAATCTTTTAAAACCTAATTGAATTTTTCTTTTATAGTCATTTTTTTTTCTATTAAAGTAATAATTAATAATTCTTTGCGATAACAGCTTTGGGTTTTTCATTTTTATTAAATCACCAGCTTTTCCGTTTAAAAGAATTTCTCTCGGACCAGTTGGACAATTCGACGAAATTATATATTTTTTTAAAAATTGAGCTTCTAATAAAACATTAGGCAGACCCTCAAACTTTGATGTTAAAACAAAAAGATCACATTGATTTAAATATTGTATTGCTTTTGGAGTAAAATCAATTTGATTTATTTTTTTTTGAAGTGAATTTCCTTTAATATATTTCAAAATATTTTTTTTCATATATCCACTTCCAATCATTAGTGCTTTAAAATCTAATTCTTTAGGTAGTTTTTTTTATACTTTTTATAAAGGTAAAGGGATCTTTTTGGTCAACAAGTCTTCCTAAAAAAAGAATTTTCAAAGTTTTTTGATTTACACCAAAAAGTTTTTTATTATTCTTTTTTATCTCTAAAATTTTTTTTTTATTTAATGGATTTAATATACATTTCGATTTTATTTTAAATTCCTTGTCTATTTCTTTTTTTAAATCAATTGAATTTACAATAACTTTATTTGGTAATTTAAAAAAAATTTTAAATATATTTTTTTTTATAAAATTTTTGGCCCACAATTTATGTGAGGCATTTTATCCTAATTATTATTTTTGCTCCAAATATTTTTGCTGATATAGTTGCATACAAATTTGAATTAAATGAAAAAATTAATTTTTTTTTCCCAAAAAAAATCATCTTTATTAATATCATTGAGCAAATTAAATTCTTAATTAATCTATTTTTGTAATCATTAAAAATTTTAGGAGTTATAAATTCAACTTTTTTATTAAAATATTTTTATCAGAACTGTTAAAAGTAATTAAACTTATTTTACTGAATTTTTTACTGAGAAAATTTTCAATAAAAACAAATTTTTTTCGACGCCCCCATGATCGATATTGGGTGTGAAAATAATTAGTTCAGATAAATTATATTTTTGATTTTTCATTTTTTATAAGTTTTTTGTGCCAAATCATTATTTATTATTTTATAATTTTTGGTTTAATAAATATCTTTTTCTAAAGTTTTAAAATGATAAAATATGCTAAATAATTTTACTTTTTTTTTGCATTTATTATTTTTGTTCTTTTTTTTCTTTCGTCTGTTTTTAATGCTAAATGTAAAGTTCTGTTAATGATTTTGCAGAGTTGTTTTCAAAAAGAAATCCTGAATTTTTATCACAAAATTCTTTTGGTCCACTGGGCAGTTGCTGAAACTATTAATGTATCACAGTAGGCCACTTCTATTAAAACAAATCCTGGATCTTCCCATAACGATGTTAGCAAAAAAATTTTATTTGCTTTGAGGTATTTAAAAACATTATCTGTATAACCGTGAAAAATAATATTTTTATCTAAATTTTTTTTTTAACTAGATTTAAAAGATCTTTGTTAGTTCACCCTCACCAAAAATATTTATGCATAAGTTTGGATAAAATTTTATGATTGATTGAAAGTTATTAATTATAAGTAGGTGATTTTTTTGTTTAGTAAGTCTTCCCAACATTGTGATATTATTTTTTTTAAAATTATTTTCATCAAAAATATTTTCATCTTTTAATTTTTTAATATCTTTATGATAAATAACTGGGTCATACAAAGTCAATATTTCACATTTAAAAATTTTTTCTTTAATTAAGATTTCTTTTGTTTCTTGAGTTGGACAAAAAACTAAATGCACTTTGTCTGATGAAAATTTCCAAAGTGTCCTTCTAATTAAATTTAAATGTGAGTTTACAGGATATTTCTTAAACACAATTTTGTATCAAAATTAAATAATTTAAAAAGAATTAGAGGAAGTGATACTATTAAGTGAATAATTAAATAATCAGGCTTGTCTTTTAAAATTAAATTTTTCGGAAAAGATGGTTTGAAAAAATATAATTCAGTAGAGAAAATCCAACTAAAAAGAAATCTATATCTTGGTAATTTTTTATAAAATTTGTTTTTAAAATTAATAAATTTAATATATTTATTTTTTTGGTCTAGATTAACTTCATCCCACTCTCCTACAGCGTTAATGATTGAGGTTTCAAAAGATTTTGAGTCTTATTAATTAATAAGCTGAATTCAATATTGCTTTGATAGTTGCAACATTATCTATAAAAGGTCCCCAATAGTAAATTTTTTTTTTAGTAAAGATTTTGAAAATGAAATTACATTTTGTGCTCTTTTTATTCCAGTTATAAAATTTTGCAGTTTGTTTTGCACTTTTTCTAATATGATCTAACCTATTATAATTTTTAAAGATATAATTGATTGTTGTTATCCAATCTTCAACTTTATTTGATTTAACTAAAAAACAATTTTTTTTATTCTTTAAAATATGATTATAAACTGGCAAATTTGAAGCAACTAAACTTTACCAGAAGATAAATAATCAAACAATTTTAAAGGTGAAATATATTTTTCATTGCTTATTTTTCCTAAAATCAACCTAAATCCCTTTACTTTGAATAAGGCATTAAACAAATTTTATGTTTTGATAATATATCTGGTATTTTGCTATAAGAAATATGTCCACATAAAAATATATTTTTTGGCAAATCATTTTTTTGCGCTACTGAAAGAGATTTATAGTTTCCATATAAAAAAAATTTGACATCTTGCATTTTTTTTGAAATTTCAAAAATCATTTCAACACCTTTTCCTTTAAAAAAACTTCCAGTATAAACACAAGAATTAATTTTTATTTTGTTTTTTTTATTAGTATCAAAATTTTCAAAGTCTGATGCATCATCTAAAACAATAAAGTCTTTTTTATCAAATTTAAATGCCTAATTTAATTTTTTTGAAATTAAGATATATTTTTGATTTTTGATCCTATGAAAAACATTTTTAAATTGAAAAAAATTTTGTAAATCCATAATTTTCTAAATGAATTTCCAAAATATTTTTTATTCCAAAAAGAGCAAATAATGAACTTACCAAAACACTTCTAGTTACAAATAGAGTGTTTTTTTTAAGTCTTAGTAAGTTAAAAATTTTAAAAAAGAAACATAATCTATTTAATAGAGTATGTTTTTTTGGATTTTTAAAAATACCATTTATCTTGAAACTATTTTTTAAAATAAAATTCTTTCTGTAAAAATCGAAATTTTTATTTGAATAAAAAAAACTAAAAGTTTAGTTTTTTTTTTTGTGCAAAGGCAGAACACATTTTAAGTGTTTGTAATGATTGAGCAGAAATATTTGGAAGATTAAGTTCGGATATATATATTATTTCTTTAAAATTTTCCTTCATTTTAATTATTTTTTACTATATAAATTTTTATTTTTAATAAATCATATTTTAATAAAACTGCTTAATAAGCTTAAATCCGAAAAGAAAAAAAATTTTCAGTTATCACTTAAAAAGTTGAGCAAATTAGACAAAACAAAAATTATTAACTTTGCATATGATTTACAAACAGGAAGTTACATTAGAGATTGGGAGAAAAAAAAGCAAGCTTATCGATCATTTAATGAAGAAATTGTCGAGGTTATCAACGATAATTTTAGAAAATTATCAAACTTACTTGACTGTGGATGTGGGGAGTTAACTAATACAAACTTACTAAGAAAAGGTATTAAAAATATCAAGATTTATGGACTAGATTTTAGTTCAACAAAATCCTGGCTGGTGTTAAATATTTTAAGTTAAAAAAAAAAGATATGAATTTTGTATTGCAACACTTAAGGATATACCTTTTAAAAAATAATTCTTTTGAAATTTCTATGACAATGCATGCAATTGAACCAAATAATGGTGAAGAGGAAGAGATTATCAAAGAGTTAATTAGAGTAAGTTCAAGAGGCTTAGTGCTAATAGAGCCAGATTATAAATTGGCAAATACTATACAAAGAAAAAGAATGAGAAAATATGGCTATACACCAAAACTTAGAAAAAATACTGATAAAAAAAAAATATTAAATACAAAAAAAATTCCGATGAAAAATTATTTAAGTTTTAAAAAATAAGAGCTCAATTTATATAATAAATTTAAATAAGAAAAAAATCAAAAGTCCCATCATAGTTCAGCCGATAACAAAAAAACCAATAAGTTTAATAAATTCTAATTATATATATTCAAAAACTGTTGGCTTAATTTATCCTGTAATTGAAGGAATACCAATCTTAAAAAAAGAATTTGCTATGTTGTTACCTAATAATAAAATTAAAAAAAATGTTTTACTTAAATAAGATATTTAAACCAAAAAAAAAAATAGGTTCTCAGAGAATGGGAGACAAATATGATGGAGGATATTTACTTAATTTAAAGAATATAATGAAGCTACTACCTTTTACAGTTTTGGAATTGGTTTAAGTTGGGAATTTGAAAATGAAATTTACAATTCAAAAAAAAGTCGAAATGAACCATTTAAAATTTATATGTTTGATCATTCAATAAGTAATTATTTTTGGTACAAAAATACTATTATTAGCTTTGTTGATTTATTTCGTTTTAAAAAGAGATTTTTTACTTATGTTTTTAAATTTTTTAAACTAAAAAAATTCATCAGAAACAAAGAATGTAATTTAATGAATTACATGATTTCACCAGTTAGTCTTGAACATGCAAGTATTTATAAATTAAGAGTTACAGATCTTGATCAAATTTTTAAAAAAAAAGATAAAGTAGAAATAATTTTATAAAAATAAATATTGAGGGATATGAGTACAGAATTTTAGACCAGCTCCTTTCTTATCAAAAATATTTGACTGGATGTATAATTGAATTTCACGATATTGACCTTCATCTGAAAAGATAGAAAAAATTTATTGAAGATTTTGAACTTAATTTAATTCATTGCCATGTCAATAATTGTGGACCAATAAAGACGATATGTACCCGACACAATTAGAGATTACATTTTCATATATTAATGATGATAATAAAAAAGAACATTCTCAAAATTTTGATTTACCTCATAGCTTAGATATGCCAAATCATCCTAAATTAAGAAATGACAAAATAATATTTTTTTAATTTTTAATATTTAATATTTGAAAAAGATTTAATAAATCTAATAAAGTATTGTTTAAGCAAATAATACTTGCTAGTAAATAATTTCAAATTTTTTTTATGACTATCGATACTATAATCTCTATCATTAATAATTGTGCATTTATCAGAAAATAATGTGGTTTCATCCATATTAAGCTCATTTTCTTTTAAAATATTTATTAAAATCTTAAGTCTTTTAAAATTCCTAGTAGATCCAACAAATAATGAATTATGGCTAAAATTTTTAATTGAATAATTTGCACATTTTTTAATCCATGCAATTTCTTGTTCTAAGTTATTTTTTTTTTTTATAAAAATATCCCTTAAATTTTTACTATACCTTCCTCCAAAAAATTGGAGTTGAAGAAAAGTTTTTTGATTTTTGTAAATATCATTATAATTTTGCATTTCTAGCTGTGCTTCATTAGGGTTACGCGTAAAAAGCAAATCCATCGAAATAATTTAAAAGTTTAGTTTCTGATAATTTGAATTGATTAGGCCTTATTTGTAAAAATATTTTTTTAATAGATTTCTTTTTTTTCAGATCTTCTAAAAATTCAATTATTCTAAATAATTCATCATAATCAATTTCTTTTTTGTTGTTCGTAGGAACTTCGTCCCAAAATTGTATGCCATAGAAATTATCAATACCAAATTCTTTAATACTTTTGTCTAATTCATATCTAAATTGATCATAATTATAACCAGCTATTTTAATTATCAAATCAAGTTTTTTTTTCTCCTTTCTTGTAGTCAATTTCCTTAAAAAAAAAGATGAACCAGGATAGTAAATTGAAGAATGTATCTTTATATTGTTTTCCACTACATGCTCAAAACATTTTTTGTGTTCTGAGTTAAATATATAAAAAACTACCCATCCCATAAACAAATTGATCTAATATTTTTTTTTTCAAATCACCTCTCTGTATAATAAAAAATGTTATTGTTTAAATTTTTTCTTTAATTATAAATATAGTTATAGAGTATTTAGAATATAAAACAATACGTCGAGTGCAGTATTCCGATTAATCCTCCTTTTTCTCACATAGAAATAGATAATTTGTGGGAGAATTAATTTTAGAAAAATGTTCAGACGAGGTAAATAATTTTAAAGATTGGCAAGGGGAAAAAAAATTTTATGGCTCTCAAAAAAAAAGATATTCAAACGAATATGATAGTTTTCCACAAATATAAAAAAACTTATTGACGAAGCTTATAGTATTAAATTTTTAAATTGGCTTAAAAGCTTTACTGGAGAAGAAATTATTCTCCCAGATCCTGAATTAGTAGGCGGAGGAATACACTCAACAGTAAAAGGTGGTTTTTTAAAAATACATGCAGATTTCAATTGGAATAAAAGATTGAAACTTTATAGAAAATTGAATTTGTTAATTTATCTCAATAAAAAATGGAATGATGAATGGGGTGGTGATTTAGAGCTTTGGTCCAAAGATGTAAAAACTTGTGAAAAAAAGATAATACCTATTTTTAATAAGACTTGTAATTTTTTCAACTAATGATATTTCTTTTCACGGCCATCCGGACCTGTAAATTGTCCTGAAAATATTTTTAGAAATTCTATAGCACTTTATTACTATTCTCCAATCAAACCAAAAATATATTTTGGGGTTGAGATGACACTGATTACATTAGAGAAAAATTGATGATTTTAGACAACCAAATATATATAAAAGAATCTATCGGAAAATCAAAACTTTTTATTAATCAAAAATTTTAATTATTTAAATATATTTTTAGATAAAAAGACAGTCTAGTTCCTAATGTCATAATAGTCCAAGTTGGATTTGTAAAACCATTTGATGGAAAGACATCTGAGCCACAGATAAATAAATTTGAAAATTTTTTAATTCTTAAATTTGTATCTACTATAGTGTCTTTATTAACTCCAAGTGAGTTGAGCAACTTGGGTGTAATCCTACATAAATATTTTTTTCAATTTTATTTAAACTAAAGGACCTATTTATTAATAATTAGAACTATTTAAAAATTTTTTTATCATTTTCTCATAAATTGTAATGTCGTTACTTATCTTCCAGTTAATATCTAGTTTTTTAAGACCAAACTCATCTACTTTATTTTTACTAAGCTTTAAATTGTTAGAAAAATTTTTTTCCTGAGAGAAGAAAAATTCAAATGAGTATTTTCCTGGTTTGCCTAAAAAATCTAAAACTTTATAATAAATCTTAAAAATAATATTTACTAAAAACATAATCATATTAATAAATTTTGAAAAAAATCTAAAAGGTGATCCAAAAAAATTAAATAAATTACTTTTTAAATATAGTCTGCTCAGTAAAAGCGTTGGATCTATATTTGTAGACAATTGTATTCCTGCAAAATAATTTTTTATATTCAAATAGATATTAAACTCTCTACTCTTTTCAATATTTTTCTTTCTTTAGAAAAAATAAATACCTTAGAAATTTTTTAAAATATTTAGCTAATTTTGGAGTGCAAATTTACTAATTGAACATGTGGATGGTCACATAAAAAATTACCTGATTCCTTTCCAAGTTCTTTTAATAAATTTTTTAATAAGAAGGTATTACCCAAACCACCTGCACAAAAAATCATAGCTTTTGAGATGTTAATTTTTATCCTTGAATTTTTATTGTAATTAAATATTTCCACTCCGTTATTTCTTTTTATTTTTTAGATATACTTTTATTGGGCTTGAGCTTTTAAAAGTTTTAATTTTTGAGTTTTTAGCTAATTTTAAATAATCATAAATATTTGAAAATTTTGCTCTTTTAGATTTAGAATATTTATAATTATTTTCTGGTTTATTATTAAAGATAAGATCTTTGTGGTTAACCTTAAGTTTTTTTGAAAGGATTTTTGAATATTTTAAAATTTCAGAATACTTTCAAAGGCCATTTACCATTTGTAATTTCATCCTTGGTTATTAAATAAATCTTTTTATGCCATAATGCAGAGTTTCCACCAATTTGATCACTAAAAGAAGGAGTGTAATAATTAGCGACATTTATTTACATAAGGATTAAATATGAAATTTTTCCTCCCTTTAATTTGGTCTGAAGCCCTATCAACTATTGCTATTTTGTAATTTCTTTCAGATAAAAACTTTGATATTATTGACCCCGCAGGTCCACTTCCAATAACAACAAAATCAAAATTAGTTTCTTGCATATTTTAATTTTTAATTATTTTTAATAGTATATAATTTTATGTTTATAACACTAAATAGTTTATGAAAATTAATGATCCAGAAAAAAAATCACAATAATGTAAAAAAAAAATTAGAAAAAACTCAAATAAACTTCAACTTTATTAAATAAACATGGTTATTAAGTACAAAATTATAAATTAAATGTTTAAAAATATCACCTTTATTTTTTCTAAGATAAAAAAATTCACAAGATCAAATGACTTGGAATTAATATTTTTTTTTACATTGCTTACATCTTTTTTAGAAATTTTTGGCTTATCAGCTGTTGGTACATTTATTTCAGCTATGACTTCTAATTTTGATGAGAGCAATTTTTTAATTGATTTTATAAAAAAGATATTTAATACAAATTCTAAAAAAGTATTACTGAAAATTACTGGATATTTTGTAATTTTTTTGTTTTAATAATCAATATAGCAAATGCTTATCTCTACTCATTCATTACAAGAAAATCAAATAATTATGTTTCATATTTATCCACGTCATTGTTTGATAATTACTTAAAGAAAAACTATTTTTTTTTCACACAAAAAGTATATCAAAATTAACAAAAAATATTATCAATGAAACTCATACGGTTATTAATCAAATAATTTTTCCTTGTTTCATTCTTTATTTCAAAGTTAGTTACTACTGTTATAGTTGTAATTTTTTTATTTTTTTATAATACTGAAATTACTCTAATCTTATTTCTAATTCTTGCATTAAGTTATTTTACTTTATACTTTTTGTTTAACCAAAAATTTCTTGGACTTGGTAAAAAACTTATTAAAGAAAATGAAAAAAAATATCTAATTGTTCAGGAAACGCTTTTTGGCATTAAAGAAATTAAGCTATTTAATTTAAAAGACTATTACAATTAAACATTTTAAATATACACTAAAGACAAGTTCTATAAATATAGAGACATTGACATCTCTCATCACAGTTTTACCAAGATATTTCATAGAAGTTTATTATAATAATAATCTTGATACTATTTTTGATTAATAGCTTTAGTGATAATACAACAAGATATAATATTAAAGACTTATCTATATTGTCCAGTCTTTTTAGTGGCAAGTTCAAGGTTATTTCCAGCTTTTCAAAACATTTATTCGTCAACAAGTTTAATAAAAAATGCTTTGCCAATTTTGATTTAATCTTAAATGAACTTAGATCTCAGGAAAATGAAGAATGTGTATAAGCAATAAAAAAAATAATTTAAATTTTAAGGATAAAATTACTTTAAAAAATATTAGTTTACAATACAAAAATGATGAAAAATTTGTTTTTAATAAATTAAATCTTGAAATAAAAAAAAAGACCACATTTGGAATTAAAGGTGTATCTGGCAAAGGAAAATCAACCCTGGTTGATATAATTTCTGGTTTAGTGAGACCTAACTCTTGGCGAAATAATTGTAGATAAAAAAAAGATAAATAATACAAATTTAACCTCATGGAGAATAAATTTTCTTATGTATCCTCAAAAAGTTTTTTTATTTGATGATACTATTATGAATAATATTATATAGGCAATAAACTTAATACCAATACTGTAAACAAAGTGATTTAAATTTTGCGAATTGTAAAGCTTTCAAGGCTTGATTAAATTTTTCTTGTGAGTAAACCATCAAAATTAAATTTTGCAATCAGAGGAAATGGTATGAATATATCTCGTGGGCAAAGACAACGAATTGGAATTGCGAGATGTGCTTATTATAACAAAGATATAATAATATTCGATGAAGCAACTTCTCAAATTAGTTGAGAAGACTGAAAAAGAATTATTAAAAATAATTTTTGGATTAAAAACTAAAAAGACAATTATTATTATCAGTCATAATAAAGATATTATTAAAAAATGTAATAATTATATAGATTTAGATAATCATTAAAAATTTTTTTTATTTGCAGTATCTTTAAGACACGATCACCATATATTTATTGAAATTTTAAGTCTTTAAATCTTATATTAGTTTTTTTTATTAAATCTATAATTTCTTTTACTTCTTTTTTTTTAATTTTTTCAAATTTATGTTCATGATATTTTTTAAGTCTTTTGTGTTTAAAAAAATTGGTGATATTATCCTTAATATTTAATAAATTTAAAAATATGAAATTTTTGTAAGTTTTCTTTTGTTTATTTAACTTAGATCCTAAGATTAACTTTTCAAATACTTCACTGATTAATTCAGCTGAATATTTTTTTTATTTAAAAAAATTGAATTTTTAAAATTTTTTGAAAACGAGTTTTTATTTTTTTTTAAAAGATATTTTTTTTGTTTAATATACTTAATTAAATTATTAATATCATTAATTTCGACCGCAGTCCGTATAAAATTTTCTTTCAAATTTATGTTTTTTCTGAGGATTAAAGAAATTACTGACTTTTCCCATTAATTTAGCTTCTAGCGCAGTATGACAACCGTGTGAATAACTAACTCACAAAAATTGATCATTTCATTTGATGTATAATCATTTGATATTAAAATATTGTTTGTCTCATTTCCTAAAAATTCTTTCCAATGATTTATGTTTTCTGATGGATGGGGCCTAATTACAATTTTAAGATTCTTAACTTTTTCTTTTAATTGTTTTATTAATTCAATGTAATGTTGCAATATCGAAATTCTCCATAAATCTCTTTCTAATCTAAATTTTTCTGTTTCCACATTTTTATATAATTTTCTATTTTTTGATAAATAATAATTCTTCTATTGTCTTAATACTTTAAAAAAAGGTTTATGTGTCAGAATGGTCCAAAATTTGAATTAATTTAACAAATAGTTTTTTGGAGGTAAGTTTTTTAATCTTTTTTTGAATCAAATTTCTTCAATATAAAGCAAATATCATTTCTTGCGCTGCCAGTTTTAAAGAATTTATGTTTAAATTTTGAATATCTTTTTTTTAAAAAATTATAATCTTTATTTCTGTACCAGCAAAAAACTGCAGGGGGTTTTGTTATTATCTAATAGTAGGTTTACTTCAGTAAAATCTGAAAGTCAGCAATATAATCCGTAGATCATTATGAGCTCTACGCTCATTTATTCTCATGAATCAATAGATGTGATAATGTACCCCAAGCTTTTTATTTTTTTTAATTTATTGGATTTAGATTGTATTCTTGAAATACTTTTATCCAAAAAAATACCTTGCGATAATCTAAAATTTAAAAGATATTTGGACAGGTCTCCAACATAAACTATATTGTTTTGCAGAGCTAAATTCATCCCAATAAGAACTCAACTCATTAGATCTCTTTAATTTCAACCTGTAAATAAATATTTGCCATAATAGATATTTTTAATTATTCATACAAATTAAACCTAAATTTATTTTTTAAATTATTAAATAAAATAAATTTAAAAATTTTTTAAAAATGTATTAGATAATATTTGATAGAGTTTGATAAAAAAAAATAATTTAAATTTATATACTTTAAATAAATTAAATATCATTTTATTTGCACTAGGAAAATTTTTTACATGAATTTGTTTTTTCTAAATCGAATTATTCTTCCAGTTCTTTTAAATCCATCTCAAAAATAACTGGAATTGCGATATCGTCGGCCTTACATAATGATATCCGTTATTTTTCATATATTTATTACCACTAAAACCTTCAAATAATCTAATTTGATATTTTTTATTTTTAATTTTTTTTAAATTATTGGCAAATATTTTTGGGTTATATTCCCTATTATGATAGATGATATAATATAATAAAACATAGAATATATCCTAATTATCAGTTATTTTTTTTTGCTTCATATCAGATAATTTTTTTTTGCCAATTTTTATCAAATAATTGTCACCTATATATACTTCTATGTCTAAATAAACTTTTCTATTTTTTACTAATATAAAGTTTGAAACTTTGTGCATGATCAATGGATTACCTGAGTTATTTATTAAACTTAATTTTTTTAATTTATGAGTACTGTAGTCAATACCTCTCTTAAACTTATGATAATTATCAACTAAAATATCGATATCATCATTATCAGATTTAATCTCTAAAATAACAGAATTTACTGAGGAAATATTTTTTATTCTTTTCATAAAATGATTAATAGAATTATATTTATATTGAGTTTGAACAAAGTATTTAAAGGGCAGATCTTCTTTGCTTCTTGATAAAAAAATGAGTTTCTTTTTTCCTCTTCAAAATTATCAGAAATATCCGAAATAATTGGTATCTGATTCGATTTTTTAATTTTATGACAGTTTCATCAGTTACTCTTTTTTGGTTAATCATTTTGTTTAATGAGAATTTTGGGTTAATGTTTTCTATAATAAGAACTGTAACGACTATTTTTATTTAATTTATTTGTAAGTTTACTAATCCTATTATAAAAAAGATTTAACCAAAATATTGAATATTAGTTTATGTCTTTAAAGAATTCTTTTTTATAATCGATTTTATCAATAATATTTATTTTTTTGTTTACTTTAATTTTTTTAAATATTTCAAAAAAATTTTACTATCCCAAATAACCATGACTCTTCTAAATCGTTTGATATATATAAATCATTTTCAATTAATAAATTGACTCTTTTTTATTGCAAATTCATCACTATAAGATCTATTTTCTTAAAAATTTTTATTTAATTTCTTATTAAATGAAAAATTGTATAGAGAAGACGATTGAGCAAAATCTATAATATAATCTTATTATTTTTCTAAAATATTACTTGGTTTTAAATCAGAGTGGTGACTAGATTTTTTTAGATTTGATAATATTATTTTTAATTCGTTTTATCCAATTTTTGGGCACATTAAATTGCCAAAATATTTTTTCCTTCATAAGATAACTCTAATTTAAGTTTATTGTGATTAATATTCAAAGAAATTTTTCGGTGCTATCTTGAATTTTTCCAATTTTTCTAACCACATTATTTCATTATGAAATAAATTTTTGTCTTTTTGGAAAATTTCTGAGGTATAGGATTTAATCATCAAACATTATATGATTTCTAATTATAAAAACAAAATCTAATTTATGAAAGAATTAGAGATTTATTTAACATATAAAATGTATAAAATCGATATTTAAATACTATGAAAATTAATAGCAATAAAAAGTAACATAGAAATTGAGAAGATATTAAATAAGACAAAAATTAATCTATATTATATTAATAATAATAAAGACTTTTAGAAAATTTATTCAGATAACATTCCCAAAATCAAAAAGTACTTGATATTGGACAATCACTGCGAAGATTTCATAAAGATTTGAAAAATGAAATAAAAGATACATTAGATATAAATCAATTTAAAGATTACCCAAATCTTCAAGCTGATATATGTGAAAAAAATTTAAGTAATTTAATTAATACCAAATATGATGTCATAGTATGCTTGGCTGTTTTAGAGCATTGTTACAACCCATTTGAAGCAGTAAAAAATATTCAAGTATGCTTGAAAAAAATGGAAAATTTTTTGGATATGTACCTTTCCTATATAATTATCATGCACCAAAAGATCTTAAATTTTATGATTTTTATCGCTTTTCAAAAGATGGAGTTTCATATTTGCTTAAAGATTTTAGTGAAATTGAAATATTTCCTGTAAGGGGAAAAATCTCAACTTTAGGAAACATGTTAATGGGTGGATACTGGAAAAATTTTTTAGAAAAATTCTCAATTCATATTTTAATTGATAAAATTTTAAATGATAAGTCAATACCTCCCAAACAAGTGGTTTTTATTTTATTGCAAAAAAATAATTTTATGAAGTTAAAAGTGCTTTTTATTTTTTGAGATATAAAAGGTTGATTGAGATAGTTTTTTTATAATAATTTTTACTTTTTTTTTTATCAGCTTTTAGGAATAAATTAAAAGTATTCCTCATTTCTTTCTGGGATATAGATTTTAGTTTTAAATTTTTATTTTCTTTTGTATCTGTCAAATGAGGTAAAAATTTAGTAAAAATATTCCGAATTAGAGTAACTTTATTTAATATGGATTTGAAATAAGACCCAACTTTAAAGTATAATCTTGTCATTTTAGTTAAGTTGTTTTTTTCAATTTTTTTATAAATTATTTCAGACTGAATGTGATTATATTTCTTTTTAAAAACTTTTAAAATTTCTTTATAAGAATGTACTTTTGAGAAGTTAAATAATGTATTTTCAATGCCTCTATAATTAAATTTTTTTTTCATTTTTTTTTCATTTTTAAAGAATTTTAAACACTCAATTTCCTTAGTAAAAAAAGGATTAAAATTTTTATAATTATTAAAAAATTGCTTAGAATAAAAAGGTAAATAAGTAATTAAATTTTTTTTAAGTTTAATTGTTTCAAGAGACGACAAACATCCTGAATGTAAATGAAAATTACAATTATAAATCCAGGGTGTTACGAGAAAATTTATAAATTAATTTTAAATTTTTAGGCCTATATCTGCGAATTTATTTTTTACAAAATCTTCATTTTCCATAGGATGTCTTCTAAAAACAAATATAATATCAGGATTTTCTCTGGCAATTTTAATTGTCAAATTAAGTAGAGATTTATAATTATTTTTTCTAAACGTATTAAATTTTAATTTAGTTTTAATATGTTTATCTAGATATTTTTTATTTCCTAAGATTTTTTTACTAACGTTAGAAATCCAATTTTCAGTTGTTCTTACAGATACGCTTGGATAATGACCTGTAACGAGAACAAATTTTTTGAATTTATTTCTAATAAAATTATTTTCTTTTTTAAAAATTACTTCAAGATCTGACTTCAAAAAATCAAACTTTGGGTGACCTACAATATAAGTTTTATCTTTAATTTTATCAAAATTTATTTTTTTTAAATCATTTTTTCCTGAAAATAAGAAACTGTCAATTTGACTTTCCAAATCTTTCTAGGAAATATCTTTTCTTTAATTATTGTTTTATGTTGAAATGAGCTTGGCTCCTCATCTAACATAGCAATATAATTATCTTTATGAAAAGCAAAAACTTGTCTATCTTTTGATTTTGTATTTTTATCTAAAAGTATACAATTTTTGTAAATAAGTTTATTTGTATAATTTCTTTGAGCTCCAATAATAACATTAAAGTCGGAATTAATTACAATCTTATAAGCCAAATAAGCTTTAGGTAAAAATTCACGTACTTTAATTTCAATTGGTATTACAATTTTTTTTGAAGAGACTTTATTTATCACTTTTTTGTTTTAATAAATGGATTAGTAAATTATTATTTTCTATTTGCAATATAAATGTATTAATGAAATAAAAGCTCAAATTCAAATGAGACCATCAAAATCATATTTTTACAAAACACTTTACAAGGATATTTCTCAAAAATTAGAAATAAATAAAAACTTACAATTCATCGATTTTGCATGTGGGCATGGTCAATTATTACATGATTTTAAATTTAAAAAATACTTAGGAGTTGATATAGATGAAAATGAAATATTATCATTAAAATTAAAATTCCCTAATCAAGCATTTTACAATGAAGATATATTGTTTTTCAAATCTTCTATTAAAGGTGATCTTGCATGTTGCGTTGAAACATTTGGTTTTAACACGAAGTTTGACAAAAAAAAATTAATAAACACTCTCAAAAATATTTCAAGTAATCTAAACACAAATGGAAGTTTTTTTTTGAATATTCATCATGAATTATTTGAAGCTTATGAAGAGGATTTGAATTTTTTTTTTAAAAAATTTAAAAAGGTAAAAATAAAAAGATATGGTTATTTTACAGAAAGACGTTCAAAATTAATACATAAGATCTTATTTCAATTAGAGAGGTCACTTTCCAAAATATTTAATAGTGGTAAATACCTATATATTAAGTGTGAAGATTACTCTTCAGATTTTTCTACTAAATAATTTTCAATAGCTAAATATTTCAAACCTGACTTATCAAGAACATAAAATGCATCATTTGGATCACTAACGATAGGTAGTCCATGGAGATTTAAAGAAGTGTTCAAAATAACACCATATCCAGATAATTTATAATAATGATTTATTAAATTAAAGTAATCTTGGTTTGTACTTTTTTTAACAACATTTGGTCTACAACTTAAATCGTAGGGATGAATTACTCCTTTAAAAAAATTTTTATATTTTTTTTTAAAATCAGTTGCCATTATCATAAACTCCATTGATATATTTTTTGGATTTTCCAAAAATTCATCCTCATTAATTAATGAAGGAGCAAAAGGCATCCAAAAATCTCTATTTTTAACGATATGATTTATCTCTTTTACCAAGTCAACATTAGTAGCATTGCAAATAATTGCTCTATTACCTAAAGATCTTGCTCCAAATTCCATTTTACCTTTGAATCTAGCAACAATTTTATCTTCAAAGATTAATTCTGATATTTTTTTTCTATGTCCTCATGAAAAGATATTTTAGTTTTAATGTTTTTAAATTCATAATTATCGTAAAATTTTTTTATATCATCATTTTGATATTGATTTCCTAAATAGAAAGTTTTTAGTTTATCGGGGACTTTTTTTGTTAAGTCATAATATCTTTTATATAAAGCTCCAAAACAATTTGTTTCATCACCACATGATGGAAATATGAAGATGTTATCAACACAGCTTAATTCAGAAATTTTTTTATTAAGTTTCACGTTCATGAAAATACCACCACCCAAGGCTATATTTTTAATTTTAGTATGTTTAATTAATCTTTCTATCCACTCACAAACAAATTTTTCTAAAAAGATTTGTAATCCGGCAGAGATATTATCAAACCTCTTTTGTTTAAGTTCCTTTTCAATAAATTTTCCTAAATTTTTTGCAGACTTTATTTTCTCAGAAATTTTGAAAGAAATATCACTATTAAAATAATACATTAAACCAAAAATATTAGAAATCTCTTTTGAATAGTTTGAATTTTCTGAATACGGTGCCAGCCCCATAATTTTATATTCATGTTCTAATGGAACCATTCCCAAATAATAAGTGACGTAACTATATAACCTTCCAAGTGAGTCATCGGATGGTATGTCTAAAATTTTTTCTAAATTACCTTTTTTGAAGATATTTACTGACCCAGAAGAATAATCACCAGAAGAGTCAAGTGTTATCACTAATGTGTCCTCTTCATTTCCAGATCCATATGCTGCAGAAGATGCATGGCATAAATGGTGTTCTATAAATGAAATTTTTTTTGAATTTACTCCCTCAGACATTAATTCTTTTAATCGCATTTTTGAAACACTGTGAAATCTTTTTTTTCTACTTAAGTCTTTAAAATACTTTGGTAAAGATCTATAAAGTTTTTGTTTAAAAAAATAAAAAAAATTAAAATTTGAATAAAAATTAGCTTTATATTTTTTTAATACATTTTCTCTATTTTCAAGATCTTTATAATAAGAAATTTGTGAGGCGAAGACAAATTCATCTATTTTATCATGATCTAAACTATTTTTTCTAAGAATATATTTGATTGATTCTTTTGGATATCCACCAAAATTTTTAATTTTCTTAAACCTTTCCTCTTGAACTGCATCTATAATTTTTCCATCCTTCATTAAAGCTACTGAAGCATTATGACCATCATGAATTCCTAAAAGATACATATTTATAATAAATTTTTTGAATTTTTACCGCAATTAAATAAAATATCAATTATAGATAATTTTGGTATCCAATCTAAAATGACATCATTATTATATTGTGCGTATTTTTTTTCTTCAAAATTTTGAACAATCACCTCTATATTGCTTTTTTCAAAAATTGTCTTTTCTAGGTAGTTCTCTGAAAGCTTATTAATTAATATCTTTTGAGCTTTAATTTTTTTTGAGATATTAAGCATTTTAACGTCTTTCTTGTCCGTCGACTTTTATTGTTGAGCTCATAATTAGTTTAGTATCAATTTCAAGATAACTCATTACTAATTTTATTAAACTTATATTAAGTTCTGACAATGAATTATATTTTAAATGAATTTTGTTTAATATCGTCTCATATATTTCATTGAAATACAGTGTTTTAGAATAAACATTTTTAATTTTATTTAAATGATCTTTTTGCCATTCATATGAATAATCTATTTCACATTCAGAAATATTTTTTTTTTTGAACTCCTTTTTTATTGGCACAGTAATCCATGAGTAATCTTCGGAGTCTTTTAGTTTTTCTAATTTTATTTCTATTTTTCCATTCTCTTTTAATAAATTGAACATCATCTAAAAATACAAATTCATCAACATTATTAATCATAGAAAAATATCCTACCCAGGGTAAATAATGAGGTTGGAGAATTGAACATTTCATAAATTTTTTTATAGTAGTTTATAAGTTTTTTTCACTTTTTATTTTTTATTTATTTAGAATAGCCTTTTTAATATTTTTACAAATATACAGAACATCTTTATTTTTAAGTTTAAATGATATTGGTAAATTAAATGCTCTCTTCAAAAAAAATTCTGAATTTTTGAAATGACCAAATTTTTTTTTATAAGCTGAATTCTGATGAATTGGTAAATATTTTAAAGTTAAGAAAATATTTTTTTTTTTAAAAAATCATAAATTTTATTTTTTTTATTCTCATTAATTTTTTTCGGCAGTAAAATTGTAAATAGGTGATTTGAACTTTTACAAAAATCTAATATCTTTTGGAATTCAATTCCTGGGAAATTTTCGAAGCTCTTTTATATAAATATTCCTAATCATTTCTTTATATTTTACAAATTTTTTTATCTTATCTATTTGAGAGTACGCCAATGCACAATTAATCTCAGATATTTTATAATTAAACCCTAGTTCTTTTATATTACTGGCCCATCTAAAATTTTTTTTATTACTATCTATTCCATGATGTTTTAATGAATTAACTTTTTCAATTATCTTTTTATCATTTGTTAGTAAAAGTCCCCCCTCACCGCTTGTAATAGTTTTGGCTGGGTGCATGCTAAAAACTGTAATATCGCTATATAAACAGTTTCCAATAAGTTTTTTTTTAAATGTAGCTCCCATTGCTTGTGCAGCATCCTCTACCACATATATTCCATATCTTTTTGAAATTTCGTAAATTTTTTTCATATTTGCTGGAGATCCCCCGTAATGAACAGGTACAATGATTTTAGGTTTTTTTTTTGATTTAAGTAAAAAATTTTCTAATTTATCAGTATCAATATTTAATGTTTCTGGATCAATATCTATTAATTTGACATTTGCCCCACAATGAATTGCTCCACTCACAGTTGCAGTCCACGTTAATGGGGTTGTTATAATATAATCTTTTTTTCCTAAACCCAAAGATAATAAGCTAAGTGTAATGCTGATGAACCATTACTAACAGCAGCAACGTACTTTGACTTAAACATTTTTTTTACTTTTTTTTCTAAAAGAAACTTGTATTTTCCTTGAGATAAAATTTTTTGACTTAATGCTTTTTTTACATGCTTGACATCATTGTCATCTATATGATGCTGGGCATAATAGTATTTCATAAAAAAATTATTTTATAAATGTCTTAATCATTTTTTTTAAACCATTATCAAGGTCAATTTTTGCTTTCCATTTTATAATTTTTTTTAATTTTATAATACTTGGAACTCTTTGTTGAATATCTTCATATCCACCCAATTTAACTAATTGATTTGAGTTTTTAGTAATTTTGGATTTAGATTTGGTCAATTTAATAATTTTTTTTGCTAATTCAAAAACGCTATATTCTTTATTGTTTCCAATATTAAAAGTGTTATTTTTAATCTTATTATTTAGTACTACTTTTATAAATCCATCAATACAGTCATCTATATAAAGATAGCATCTCTTCTGTTTACCACTTCCATTAATGTTAAGGTTCTTATTTTTAAGAGCATTATTGATAAATATATCTACAACTCTACCCTCCAAAGATGGGCCATAAACATTAAAAAGTCGAAATATAACATAGCTTAAATTTTTTTGAGAAGAGCAAGCTTTAATGTAATGCTCAACTAAAGACTTTGATGTACTATAACACCATCTAGTTTTTTCAGTAGATCCTAATAATCTATCATCACTTTCTTTAAATGGTGTTTTTTCAAGCTTACCATAAACTTCTGAGGTAGAAGTAAATATTAATTTTTTTTTGTATTTGGTAGCAAGCTCTACAATTTTCATACTGGGCTTAACAGTCAATTCAATTACACTAATAGGTCTAACCAAATATTCTCTTGGTTGAGCTATACCAGCAAAATGACAAACAATATCACTCTTTTTTATTAATTTTGTTAATAGATTGTCGTTAAAAACTGTATCTTTATAAAAATAAAATTAGGATGCTTAAATTTTGTAATATTTGGTTTTGTGTCAAGGGCATATACAATATGACCTAATTCTATGAGTTTTTTAGAAAAGCTAGCCCTATAAAGCCCATTGCACCTGTAATAAATATTTTTTGCTTTTCCATTAATCATCGATAAACAATATAATCAAATAAAAGTAAACTATTAATTTTATTGTTCTTTAAAAAAAGTAGGTGTTTAGAAACTATTGTATTAGAATTTTAGAATATTAACATTCCTGAAAAAAATATACAGTCCATAAAATAAAATAGTTATATTTAAGGAAAAGAAAAAAGATTATTTTGTATTTTTTCAAAAATAACCTTAGTTGGAAAAAAAAGCATATAATGGGAATTATTAAGTAATAAAGATTATTTAAATCAAGTTTTTTGTAAAATAAATTAATTATTAATAATTTTGATAAACTAAGCATAAAATAACCCACTGCAATATTATACCTAATCAAAAATTTATCTTTATTGATTGCTGAACTTATATTTGTTAACAGGCCTCCTCCTAAGTTTGTAAAGCCATGGATTATACCTAAAAAAAATAAACCAAATCTGATATCTTTTTTATTTAACTTTTTTATAAATATTTTTTCTACTTTTAAAAGATTAGCTAGTGAAAAAACTATCATTACAAAAGATGTTAAAACAACAAAATTTATATTATCCTGAAACAAAAGCAGCGAACATAAAGATAAAATTGAAATGGGTAAGCAATATTTGATAAAATTAATCCTGAAAAGAAGTGTCTTTTTTTTTTGAAAAAAATATCTGTAACAAGCTTACAGTTGTAGATAATGGAAGTAATATATTTAACACATCCAAATATTCATATCCTAACAATAAAAAAGTTGGGGTTCCAAAAACTAATAACCCAACACCAAATACTGATTGGAAAAAAGTAAAAATAAATATTAAGGTTAATTCTAAAGGACTCATAAGGTTGTATAATAAAGATTAGTTAAATGATAATTTTATTAAAATTGATTGATTAATAAATTATTATTTATTTTTTGCAATAGATGAATAAAAAAATAAAATAGAATAATTAATTATTTAAAAATTTAAAAAATAAAGCTAATTTTTACTATAAACATTTTATATATGATAACTTAAAGTATATGCCTAGAAATAAAGATAAAGTGCTTGCTATCATAGTTTGTAGAATGGGCTCAACAAGACTAAAAAATAAAATATTTTTAAAAATTCAAAAAAAACCTATAATTCAAATTATTTATGAAAAATTATCTATATGCAAAAATATAGATAAAATAATAATTGCAACTTCAAAAAATAAAAACGATAATAAAATTGAAAATTTTGCGATTAAAAAAAAAATTTCATATTTTAGAGGTAGTGAAAAAAATGTATTAAAAAGAATTCATGATGCTTCATTATATTATAAAAATTTTAACATAATTGTTAGAGCTAATACAGATTGTCCACTTTTTATGCCAACTATTTTAGATCGAGATATATTAAGATTTAAAAAAAGCAACTATCACTTATTAAGTCCTTTTTTTAAAAACATAATACCTTTTGGGTTTAGCTTTGTCATCTTTAAATTACTTACTTTAAAAAAGATTCTAAAACTAGCAAAACACAAAAAATATAAAGAACATATAGAAAATTTTTGTTTTGATAATTTATCTAAATTTAGATTATACCCAAATACATATAAAAAAAAATATATGTCATCAAATTTATCATTAACCCTAGACACCAAAAATGATTTTAAAAGAATAAAATATATTTTTAAAAAACTTAAGTGTTTGAATAAGAATATAAAGCCAGAAAAAATAATCACCTTATCTAAAAAAGATAAAATTTTAAAAAAATATAATCTTAACTAAACTTAATTTTATACAATTTTACTATATCCTCTGCATCCTTATTGTAATTAAATAATAGGTCAATTATACTAATATGAGATAAAAATTGTAGATGAATTATGAATCATATTAAAATATCCAAGCCATGGAATAAAATGAGGTTGACAAATAGATACAATATTCATCGTTAATTAGAGATTAATATTTTTAACATCTTTTCTTTAAAGTTGTTAACAGTAAATTTATTTATTAAATTTTTATTCATTTTAATTCTAAACTTATAATTATATTTTCTTAAAATTTTTTCTAGATCTTGATGTCTTAAATTTGTTGGTAATGGTAAATAGGGTACCCCACAATACTTTTTAAAATCTTCAATCAATTCTTGTTGATGCTTTTGAACTGGAAAAACTATCATTGGTGTTTGTAAATAAGCACATTCTATTTTAGTATATCCTCCACCAGAAATAAAAAGATCACAATTAAAAATAAACCTTGACAAATTCTTAACATTTTTTTTAACAAAAATATTTTTATGTCTATTTTTGTTAGTTTTATACAAACTATCATTTTCAGAGCCCAATATAAAAGTAACTTTATATTCTTTTGTTTTAAAATAATTTATTATTTTTTGATTTGCCAATTTGTAAGAGCTGCCACCAAGACATACTACAATATCATTGACTTTTTTATTTATTGTTTTTTTTTTTTAAAAAAATTTTGGAATTCATTTCTTAATGGATAATATTCATAACCTGTATAAAGATTTTTTATATTTTTTTTTTAGATTTATACTGAGCTGAAATAACTAAATCAGCACAATATTTATTTTTTAAGATATCATCTAAAACAATTAATTTATTTGTATATTTTTTGTAAATTTTTTGTCTTGAGTATGTGCATTCTAACATTTCTAATATGGTAAGACTTGATGGCTCTAATTTTTTGATTATTTTTTCTTCTTCATCTAAACTTAAATCACTTTTAAGTTTTAATGAATTGATTTTAAGTTTTTTAATATAGCTTGTGATTTCCTTGTTGCCTTCATAAATTAAGAGGCAATCATACGTTTTTTTAAAAAAATTATATATAGTTATTAGCCTATAAATATTTCCCCATCCTTGTCTAAATCCACCTCTGTCCTAAAATAAATTTTTTTCTTCAAAATAATTTTTATTTTCTAAAAGACCTCATAAATTTTTCAGGGTCTGCTTTCTCAAAATCAGGAGAATAAATATATTCGTATGCTTGGTTTACTTTAAATTTAATATCTCTTAAATCACTACATGTGATTGAAAAAAAATTATCTGATTCCCTGTGTTTTGGCTCATCTGTAAAGTGTTTTTCGATGATCTGAGCGCCTGCAGCTACTGCTAAAGGAGGAATATCACTTCCTGGTGTATGGTCTGAATGGCCAACAGGACAATTAAAATTTTCTTTAAGTTCATAAATTTTTTTCAAATTACTGTGAATTTTTTGTAGTGGGTAAGATGATACTGTATGTAGCAATATATATTTAATTTTATTATCTTCAAACGGTTTAACAATTTTTTTAATTTCTTTAATGTTAGTCATCCCACATGATATAATTACAGGTTTTTTTGTTTTAATAATTTCTTTTATTAATTTTATATTTGTAATTTCAAAAGCAGCAATTTTATATGCGATGGTGTTTAATTTCTCTGCAAAATTAACCATTTTATAATCATACACTGAGGTAAAAAGTTTTGCTTTTTTTTTTCTTGCATACTTCCAAAGCTCACTTTCTTCTGTTTGACTGAGCTCCCATTCCTTTGTTAGCTCAATAAATTTTTTAGCCTTAGGGTTTTTTTTTAAATCATATCTATTTTTTGAATCATAAGTTTGGAATTTTATAAAATCTGCTCCACCTTGATTGGCTAGGTCTACCATTTTTTTTGCTCTTGCTAGACTACCTAAATGATTTACTCCAATTTCAGCTATTATAGGAATTGGCATACCTCTACCAATTTTTATACCATCTATTTCAACAATATCCTTATTTTTCATTATATCGTTATTTTAAAATCTCTGTTTCTTTGTATAAAACTCTTTCTACTAAATCTGCATAACTTTTTTTCTCATCATGAGGCCAACTTGTATTTTTCCAATCTGGGCATTTTTCACAAAATTTATTATCTTTAAAAGTATTTGTAAGATGTTCGTCTCTTAAATTTTTATAAAATGATCCTGTCCAAACTTCTCTAATAGTTTTTTTTTCTAAAATCTTCAAGCAAAGTTTTTCCAAACCAATCTGTTGGACAATAAGATAACATGCCTTTAGCAGTAAGAACTATTCTCTCCCATGGGTAAAGACATGGAAATCTTTTTTCACCATTAGTATTTTTTACATTTTGCAAATGATTATTTTCGTTAGAACCTGAATTTGTATGAAGTGATCTTATTAGCACTTCTGAAGCTCCTGCATTATTCCAGAATTTTCTAAAATCTTCGACTTCAGATTTATTCTGTTCTTGCTCAACAAAACTTACAAGTATTTTGGTTTTATTTTTTGCTTTTTTTGCAAGATCTATTAACCTTAAAACATTTTTTTTAGTTATGTCTAAATTTCCATTAACTCTCACTGTTTTATAGGTATCATTTTTTGATGCATCTATACTCACATCAATCATGTGAAGGCCCGACTTTAATAATTTTAACATTTTTTTTTCATTTAAGAGTGTTCCATTTGTGGTTAATGTAACTTTAGTCCCAGAGTTTTGAACAGCATATGTTAACATTTCATAAGATTTTGGGTGAACTAGTGGTTCACCATTACTTGTGTACCTTATATATTTGGTTATTCCTTTCCCATATTTATTAACCTCATCAACCATTTTTTTATTTAGTTCTGGGCTTAACATTGCTTTAGAATAAACATCACTTTTTTTAAATAATGGATGAGTGCAATGAATACATGCTAAATTACACACCTCTGTTATATCAAGCATAACTTGAGAGGGAAATTTTTCTGACAATCTTTTGTTAAATCCGTATTTCATTGCATTATAAGCTTATTTTTATAAATTTTTTAAATAAATTTTTTGAATTAATTACCTTACATAGAACTAATAATACACAGTTAATGATAAATTTCTTAATAAAATGTTAAAAATTGACATCATTAGTAAATATATATAGTTAAAGGGTTCCTATGGAACGATTAGTCAAATATGAGTGTATTAAAGCCCTTAAAAAAAAAGGTGCTCCAATTATAATTGTAGCAGCTGTCCGTGAGGCAGAAGCAATTGCCTATGCTTGTAAAGATCTTGGGATTGTGGTTTCTGCATTTTGCGATACTGAAAAAAGAAAAACTTTTGACAAATTTTGTGATCTAGAAGTCATACATACCCCCATTTTGAAAGAAAGATTTCCAAAAGCACGCTTTATATTAGCATCTCAACACATATTAGATGTTTCAGACCAGCTCACTGGGATGGGTTATGATGAGTTTTATTCAGCTCTTGAAATTCTTGATAGCTTTGATGTTAGTAAACATGAGTATCATATATCTCAATCTTATATGGAATTCTCGTATTTCAGTCTATAAAAAAACTCACTCAGTATATTTTGATGAAAATAAAATTTATATGAGAAGCTTAGATGTGATGATTACAACAAAATGTTCATTAAAATGTGCAAACTGTTCTAATCTAATGCAATATTATACTAGTCCAACTAACTCTCTTCATGAAGGTACTCTTGATGCTATAGAAATTATAAATCAAAATGTGGATGATATTTCTGAATTTAGAATTATAAGGGGCGAACCTTTAATGAATAAAGATTGGGCATACATTGTAAAGGGCATACTAGAAAAAAATCCAAATCGTAATATATTTATATATTCTAATGGCACAATAGCACCCAAAGATGAACATTTAAAACTTTTTGATGGTCAAAATGTTAATTTTATAGTGACGGACTATGGAAAACTTTCTCGTAATATAAATAAATTAACAGATAAATTAGAAGAACATGGTATAACATATGTTCGTACACCTCCCGAGAACTGGATAGATTGTAGTAGTCTTAAACATCATAAAAGATCTGTTTCTGATCTAAAAGAAGTTTTCAAACAGTGCTGTGTAAAATATGTTTATACCCTCTTAAATGGTAAATTATATCGATGTCCATTTATTGCTAATGCTGATAATCTAAATGCTATTCCAGATAATCCAGCAAATTATGTAGATCTTTTTTCTAAAACAAACGATATAAAAAAACAGGTAGAAAGATTAGTTAATGTTAGAACTTTTTTTCCTGCATGTGATTTTTGTGATGGTAGACCTTATGATCCATCAAGTTCAGTTGGTTACAGTGGCAAAGGAATGATTACACCAGCTACTCAAACTTCCAAGCCACTAGATTACAAGCTTTATAAATAAATTTATCTCTCTAATAATTTTTAATTATTGAATTTTATAGGTATAATGTGAATAATGAATGCAAGATAAATATCTTATAAGCGTAATTGTTCCTTTTTATAATGCTGAGCAATATATAGAAAATTGTATCGAGGTATTAACAAAGCAAATTTTTGAAAAACCCTATGAAATAGTTATGATTAATGATGCTTCTACTGACAGAAGCACTGAATTAGTAAAAAAATATAATTTTTCTAATATAAGCCTACATTCTTTAGCATCAAATTCTGGCCCAGCAGCAGCTAGGAATCTTGGATTAAAGAAAGCTAAAGGACAATATATATACTTTTTTGATGTAGATGACTTTATGGATATTAATGCATTAAAAATTTTATATGATGTTGCTAATGAAACAGATTGTGATTTGGTATTTAGTGACAGAAAATGGATTGAAAATTCTATAAATATTCGAGAAAATAAATTTATTTATTCCGAAAACAAATATTTTGATAAAACTCAAATTGTTGATGCTATGAAAGGTAAATTCTGTAACCCCCTTTATAGTGTTGGCTTATTCCAAATTACTGGAAGATTAATTAAGCGATCTATTATAAGTAATAATAACTTATATTTTGAGGAAAAATTAAGATATCTTGAAGATGAAGCTTTTGAGTGGGATTTACTTGGTTTAATTAATAATGCGACTTACTTAAAGAAACAATTATATACATATAACTTACATAACAATTCTAATACAGCAATTTCAGAGGGATTAACCCTTGGTTTTCCAATCTCCAACTTCAAAATAGTTGAGAATCATATTGGGAAAAGTTTAAATAATTGTAAATTTAGTTCTACCCAAGTCAAAATCATCTCTCAGCAAGGATTTATTTTTTTAATTATAAGTGCACTAGTATCTTACAGCCGATCAATTCTTCTAGGTAAGATAAATTTAAAAATAGGTATAAAGTCACGTTTAGAAATGATTAAATCTATACTTGATAATGAATATGTAAAAAATGCCATTAAAAACTATATACCATCAAAAAATGAGAGTATTTGGATTGTAAGAGGCATCAAATGGAGATCTTGCTAAAATTTTAGAAATTGCCTGCTTCATGAGAGCAAAGAAAATAATAAAGATTCGAAGAAAAAAGCAATAAATTTAAATAGCTAAATATAATTTATTTACGACTAGTTGTAATTGAGATATCACAACAATAAAACTTAGAATATGCCTTCATCAAAACTTAACAAGATGCCAAGAATTTATGTTTCTGCAGCGATGAGGGGGTGGAAGTACCCTGGTATCTAATATTTTAAATGCACATTCTAAAGTTCAAATAATAGAAAATTTTCATTTTCAAAGATTTTTGTATAAAAAAAATGAAGTCCTTAATAAAAAAAAAGTTGAGTTTAGAATTAGAGAAATGGGCCTAAGGCTTGGAATAAGATTTAATATTAAAATTAATGAAAAAAATGTATTAAAAGAAATCTTTAAAGGAAAACTTAGTCATAAAAATATTTATGACTGTTTAATAAAAGAACAACTAAAGATTAATCCTTCTTTAAAAATTATTGGTGAAGACTCTGCACTTAATTGGAGGTTTATTGAAATTTTTTGTAAAATGTATAAAAATGCAAAAGTTATACAGTTAATAAGAGATCCAAGAAGTATTTTTGCTTCTTGGAAAAAAATAACATATCAAAAAAAAGATTATTGGGGCTGTATATTCAACTGTATTGATAATATGAATTATGGAAAATATTTAAGTAAAAAATTAAGTAAAAAAAATTACATGTGCTTAAGATTTGAAGATATTTTGACGGACCCAAATCTGTATGCAAAAAAAATTGCAAAATTTATTAATATAAAATTTGAACCAAATATGACTAAACCAGAAAAATGGGAAAAAATATTTAAGAATAAATATGCATCGTTAGGTTTTTCATCAATTGAAAAAAAATCTGTAAATGGTTTTTTTACAAATAGAATTGAACTCATGGAAAAGAGAATTAAGTAGTAATGAAATAAAGATTGTTGAATATTTTGCAAAAAAAAACCTAAAACAATTTAATTATGAATTAAGTAATAAAACAATTAAAAAGATTGATTTAAAAAATTTCTTAAAGAAGAAAATTGATAAAAGCAATTACTTAAAAAAAAACTTTTCCACTCTTTTAAAAACTGGACATGGAACAGATTTATTAAGTACAGATCCTACTGACCCTAAAACTTGGGGTGATGGTAAGCAAAATAAAAAAAAATTTATAGAAAGTTCTGATGGAAAAAAATATATGCAAGAAATTAAAAAAATTAAAAAAGATATTTATAAAGAAATTTAAAAAAAATTTTCTAAATTTGAGATAAGTTTTTTCTTATTATAGTAACTATATAAACATTTTTTTAAAAAATTTACACAATCGATAGGGTATTTGCCAATAGCAGTTTCAGCAGCTAACACAAGTCCTGTACAACCACTTTCTAAACTGGAATAAACATCATTGCTTTCAGCTCTTGTAGGTTCATTTAAATTTATCATTGTTTCTAGTAAATTAGTTGCAACATAAACTTGTTTTTTCATTTTTTTTATATCACTAATTATTATTCTTTGAGCTAACGGAATCTTTGAAATATCAATATACCTAGATAAATCTCCTCTATCGATTAAAATTGCATTTGAAGAATTAGCTATTTTTTTTCTATTTTTGAAACCATGGTAAGTTTCTATTTTTGATATAATGAAATCTTTTTTATTTAATAGAGTTCTAAAATATTTTACATCTTTGCTAAAATTTGCAAAAGATAGTGCAAATATTTTAATATCAAATGTTTTTGCAATTTTTATTGCTTCAATATCTTTGTCTGTGAGTGGTTTAAGCAAAATGGGTGAATCAAAATGAACTCCCTTATTTGCTTCTAAAAAACCACTATTAATTACTTTACATTTTAAGTATTGTTTGAAATTTTTTATGACTTTTAATTCCAATCCATTAAATCCAATTTTAATTTTTGAATTTATTTTAACTTTTGAAATATCTAATTTTGGATAAAATTGTATTAAATTTTTTACTTTTTCTTTAGTTGAAGATACATTGAGATACGAATTTTTTTTTAAAAATTTTCTATTTTTTAAATATCTTGTTCTAACTTGAGCACCTTCAGTATCCAAACAAATATTTTTAATATTATTTTTTTTTAAGAACTTTAAATTATAACTAAGTTGCTTTAAATTAAGATGGGACATATTTAATCTAAATATATCAACATCTTTTTTTAATTTTCGTAAAACTTCTTTTTTTAAGGTTGAAGGTCCTAAAGTTGCAATTAGTTTAATTTTTTTTGAATTCATTAATTTACCATTTAAATAATGTTGATAAAGCTATGTAGCGCCCTTCTTTAAATTTTTTATCAGGAAATATATTTGGATCAATGTCTAAAACCCCATGTTCAGTTTTAGAATTATAAATTACCACATCTCCAACTTCAGCTATGTTTTCATAATCAATAATTTTATTATCTTTAACTACAAAGCCACCTCCACTTTTATAGTCTTTGCCTTTTTTTGTCATAATCAGTAGAAAGTTGTAAAAAAGATTTATTCCTAATTTTTTTGCCGTTCTAATTGCTGCAATATCTTTGTGTGCTGCCAAAAACCCTCCACCTTTTGGATAATGTTGAAATCTAGACGCAACAAATAACTCATGTTTGGTTTTTTTTTCATTAATTCCATAATTTTTATCAAGTTTATAAAAATAATTTTGAGTATGAGTAAGTCTTTTAAGAATATCCCTACCACTGTAAATATCATCGCACCATAGTGGATTATAAAAAACTCTAAAATATCTAGGATTAGTTTTTAAAGCACCTTTTATACCACCTGACATTCCAAACATGAACCTTTGATAATTTGTTTTAATTAAATTGTATTGATTTAAGGATCTAATTTTATCTTCTTTATGATTAAAATTTTTTTTTATTTTTCTCAATACATCTATGACTTCTTTTTTTTTAAAAAGTCCTCTTAAAATAACAAAATGATTATTATTTAATGATTTAATAACTTTTTTTTTATCTATATTTTCAATTTTTGAATACTTAAAAATTTTTCTCATTTTTTTTATAAATTAATTTTTTTCTTATTTTTGTAGCTGAAATTTTTTGCATCACATCAGGTAAATTTATTTTTCTAATTTTATAGCCTACTTTTCTACCATAAATTATCTCTTGTGTTACAGGAATTTTTAAAATCAAATATTTTCCTATAAAAAACTTTAATCTTTTTTGTATTATGGATTTTACCTTAGAAAAACTAAAGGGGTTTTTTTTGTTTATTCCTTTGCTATCCATAATCAATATTGCCACTTGCCCATTTTTTTTAAAAGCATTTAAAAATAGATTAAAATGACCCTCATGAAATGGTTGAAATCTTCCAATAAAAATAGAAGTTTTTTTTTTCCAATTAAATTTCATTATTATCTAAGGATTAAATTAATGGTAATTTTTTTAATATTTTCTCAATAGAGTTTTTAACTGTAAATTTATCAGTATCAATTGTTATTTTTTTATAATTAGTTTTTTCATATTTTATTTTTGAATTATAGCCAATTAAATTTTTAATAATTTTTTTTTTAGCCTTTTCATACAAACCTTTGGTATCTCTTTTTTCTAATGTTTTTTTTTTACAAAAAACAAATATTTCGAAATAGTTTTTACCAAATTTACGTTTAGCGGCTTGTCTCGTGCTGGAAAGGGGTGAAATTACTGAAACTAAAATAAATTGGTATCTAGGACTAATTTTATCAATATAATTAATAATTTTAAAATTATTCTTTTTAATATTTTTTCTTGTAAATGTTAATTGTGATTTGTTTTGCGCTCTAAATATATCGCCATCTACAATTTTAGTTATAAAATTTTTTTTTTTAAGAAACTATTCAGTTTAAAAGATAATGTACTTTTTCCTGAACCAGATAGCCCTGTAAACCAAACTATTTTAGTCATTAATAATTATATACAATAAATACTTAAAAAATTTTTTCAGTGCATAAATCAAGCCAATTGAGCTATTAGTACTGGTCAGCTACACACATTACTGTGCTTCCACATCCAGCCTATCAACGTGGTGGTCTACCACGGCTCTATAGGAAGAACTAGTTTTGAGGTGAGTTTCCCGCTTAGATGCTTTCAGCAGTTATCTCTTCCATACTTAGCTACCCTGCACTGCGGCTGGCGCCACAACAGGTCCACCAGTGGTATGTTCAACCCGGTCCTCTCGTACTAGGGTCAACTCCTCTCAATTCTTCTACACGCATAGCAGATAGGGACCGAACTGTCTCACGACGTTCTGAACCCAGCTCACGTACCACTTTAATTGGCGAACAGCCAAACCCTTGGGACCTGCTCCAGCCCCAGGATGTGATGAGCCGACATCGAGGTGCCAAACACTGCCGTCGATATGAGCTCTTGGGCAGTATCAGCCTGTTATCCCCGGCGTACCTTTTATCCGTTGAGCGATGCCCCTTCCACTCAGAAGCACCGGATCACTATGACCGACTTTCGTCTCTGCTCGACTTGTCAGTCTCACAGTCAGGCAGGCTTATGCCATTGCACTCTACGAACGATTTCTGACCGTTCTGAGCCTACCTTCGCACGCCTCCGTTACTATTTGGGAGGCGACCGCCCCAGTCAAACTACCCACCATACAATGTCTCGCTGCCGGATGACGGCTAGCGGTTAGATGTCAAGAAAAACAAAAGAGGTATTTCACTGGTGACTCCACAAAAGCTGACGCCTTTGCTTCAAAGTCTCCCTCCTATGCTAAATATGTTTTTCCTAACACCAATGTAAAGTTGCAGTAAAGGTGCACGGGGTCTTTCCGTCTAACTACGCGAACTCCGCATCTTCACGGAGAATTCAATTTCACTGAGTTGATGTTGGAGACAGCGGAGAAATCGTTACGCCATTCATGCAGGTCGGAACTTACCCGACAAGGAATTTCGCTACCTTAGGACCGTTATAGTTACGGCCGCCGTTTACTGGGGCTTCAGAAGTTAGCTTGCACCAACCGCATTAACCTTCCAGCACCGGGCAGGCGTCAGACCCTATACATCCACTTACGTGTTAGCAGAGCCCTGTGTTTTTGATAAACAGTCGCTTCTCCCTGGCTTGTGCCACCCTTCCATAGTTGCCTACAAAAGGGTCTTCCTTATCCCGAAGTTACGGAAGCATTTTGCCGAGTTCCTTCAACATCATTCTCTCAAGCGCCTAAATATACTCTATTAATCTACCTGTGTCGGTTTCGGGTACGGTCTTCATGATGGAGCTATTTCTTGGGACCTCTTCGCGGCAAGTTCAATCCATTAAGAACTCACAACTTACGAAATCCGTCACTACCATCAGGTCAAGGAATATTAACCTTGTTTCCATCGACTACGGCTTTCGCCCTCGCCTTAGGTGCCGACTAACTCTACGCGGATTAACCTTGCATAGAAACCCTTAGATTTTCGGCGACGAAGTTTTTCACTTCGTTTATCGTTACTTATGTCAGCATTCGCACTTCTGATACCTCCAGGATCCCTCACGGGTATCCCTTCGCAGGCTTACAGAACGTTCCGCTACCCCTTACAAAGTTCGAAAACTTTGTAAAGCCACAGATTCGGTACATGATTTTAGCCCCGTTACATCTTCGGCGCAGAAACTCTATTAGACCGGTGAGCTGTTACGCTATCTTTAAAGGATGGCTGCTTCTAAGCCAACCTCCCGGCTGTTAAGGAATTTCCACATCCTTTCACACTTAATCATGATTTTGGGACCTTATCTGGTGGTCTGGGCTCTTTCCCTCTCGACCATGGACCTTAGCACCCACAGTCTGTCTGCCGAAGAACAATGTCTAGCATTCGGAGTTTTATTAGGTTTGGTAAGAATCTTCTTCCCCCTAGCCCATTTAGTGCTCTACCTCTAAACATCTATTTATTCGACGCACTACCTAAATAGTTTTCGCGGAAAACCAGCTATCTACGAATTTGGTTGGCCTTTCACCCCTTACCACAAGTCATCCAAAGACTTTTCAACGTCAACTGGTTCGGTCCTCCGGTTGGTGTTACCCAACTTTCAACCTGCTCATGGTAAGCTCATTCGTTTTCGGGTCTAATTCATTAAACTAATCGCCCTATTAAGACTTGCTTTCGCTGCGCCTACACCTAGATGGCTTAAGCTTGCTTAATAAATTAAGTCACTGACCCATTATACAAAAGGTACGCCCTCACCCTAAAAAGGGCTCGGACTGATTGTAGGCATGCAGTTTCAGGTTCTATTTCACTCCCCTAATAGGGGTTCTTTTCACCTTTCCCTCACGGTACTAGTTCACTATCGGTCACTGAAGAGTATTTAGGCTTAGAGGGTGGTCCCCCTATATTCGAGCAGGATTTCTCGTGTCCCGCTTTACTCAAGAATTTTGTTAAACATTACTCATACGGGACTATCACCCTCTATGGTTAGCATTTCCAAACTATTCAAATTTTTTTAACAAAACTACTGGCCTACTCCGCGTTCGCTCGCCACTACTAACGGAATCTCAATTGATTTCTTTTCCTCTGGTTACTTAGATGTTTCAGTTCTCCAGGTTGTCTCTTTAAACCTATGTATTCAGTTTAAAGTACCACATAAAGTGGTGGGTTTCCCCATTCGGAAATTTTCGGATCAAAGCTTACATACAGCTCCCCGAAACTTATCGCAGTATATCACGTCCTTCATCGGCTTTCAGTGCCAAGGCATCCACTACACGCCCTTAAACGCTTGATTTATGCACAGAAAAAAATTCTTTTAACAGAAAATTTATCTATGTTGTGATCAAATTTTTATTTTGAACATTAAATAATAACTTTTAATGTTCGGATATAGATATTGATATAAATTATTTTTATTTACAGTTTTAATAACTAAATGTTTCCTGGTGGAGGATACAGGGATCGAACCTGCTACCTCCTGAATGCAAATCAGGCGCTCTCCCAGATGAGCTAATCCCCCCATTTAGGTTTTTGGTGGGCCGAGAAGACTTCGAACTTTCGACCCCACCCTTATCAAGGGTGTGCTCTAACCAACTGAGCTACCGGCCCTACAAGAAGGAAACATTACTTTAAGAAGAGAAATGAGGACGGTCAACATTACCGATGTATATTATTTAGAGTGAAATTTTACTTTCACTCATCCTTAGAAAGGAGGTAATCCAGCCGCAGGTTCCCCTACGGCTACCTTGTTACGACTTCACCCCAGTCGCTGACTATACCGTGGTCAAGGGTTTGAAACCTTGCCTTAAGGTAGAACCAACTCCCATGGTGTGACGGGCGGTGTGTACAAGACCCGGGAACGCATTCACCGTGGCACGCTGATCCACGATTACTAGTAATTCCAGCTTCATGCACTCGAGTTGCAGAGTGCAATCCGAACTGAGGCATCTTTTCGGGATTTGCTTAACGTTGCCGTTTTGCTTCCTGTTGTAGATGCCATTGTAGCACGTGTGTAGCCCAACACGTAAGGGCCATGAGGACTTGACGTCATCCCCACCTTCCTCCAGCTTATCACTGGCAGTTCTTTCAGAGTGCCCAACTTAATGATGGCAACTAAAAGTGAGGGTTGCGCTCGTTGCGGGACTTAACCCAACATCTCACGACACGAGCTGACGACAGCCATGCAGCACCTGTGTTTCGTCCGGCCGAACCGAAAACTCTAATCTCTTAAAGTCGCGACGAACATGTCAAGTGTTGGTAAGGTTCTGCGCGTATCTTCGAATTAAACCACATGCTCCACTACTTGTGCGGGTCCCCGTCAATTCATTTGAGTTTTAACCTTGCGGTCGTACTCCCCAGGCGGTGTGTTTATCGGTTTCCCTGCGACACTGAAAATAAATTTCCAACGTCTAACACACATCGTTTACGGCATGGACTACGAGGGTATCTAATCCTCTTCGCTACCCATGCTTTCGTTCCTCAGTGTCAGTAATGATCCAGAAAGCTGCCTTCGCAGTTGGTATTCTTTCTAATATCTACGAATTTCACCTCTACACTAGAAATTCTGCTTTCCTCTATCATACTCTAGCTGAAAAGTTTTGATGGCAGTTCCAGAGTTAAGCTCTGGGATTTCACCACCAACTTTTTCAACCACCTACGAACTCTTTAAGCCCAGTAATTCCGAACTACGCTAGGTCCCTTCGTATTACCGCGGCTGCTGGCACGAAGTTAGCCGGACCTTCTTATTCGGGTACAGTCATTTTCTTCCCCGACGAAAGAGCTTTACAACCCAAAGGCCTTCTTCACTCACGCGGCATCGCTGCATCAGAGTTTCCTCCATTGTGCAAGATTCCCCACTGCTGCCTCCCGTAGGAGTTTGGGCCGTGTCTCAGTCCCAATGTGGCTGATCATCCTCTCAAATCAGCTATTGATCATAGTCTTGGTAGGCCATTACCCTACCAACAAACTAATCAAGTGCGGGCTCATCCAATGGTGCATAAAGCTTTCTCCGTAAAGACTTATCCGGTATTAGCACAAGTTTCCTCGTGTTATTCCAGGCCAAAGGGTAGATACCCACATGTTACTCACCCGTCTGCCACTAAGTATTGCTACTTCGTTCGACTTGCATGTGTTAGGCGTGCCGCCAGCGTACGTTCTGAGCCATGATCAAACTCTCAAGTTAAAAAACGGCGCACACTAGCTTCATATATAAATTGTAAGAATACAATCCATACGATTTTGAAGTGTGTACGACAAATTTTGGTAACCTTAACCGTCCACACTTCTCTTCTTAAATTTTTACTTTTTAAATAGCTAATTGGGTCTAAAATGCCCAATAATCCTCACTAATCTATTGAGTAAACAATAATTTTACTGAGAAAGTGTGCTGCTTATAAGCTAAAATAAAAGTAAATCAAGCATTTAGCATTTAAATAAATATCCAAATATACCAATAAACACTAGGTTTTTTTTGATTTTTAGTCATTACTAAATTAATAATTCAAAATTCAAGATGATATTTAGTTTAAATAAAATAAATAAAATAATAAAAAAAAACATTGAGATTACTTTTTTTTTCTTGTTATTGTTAATTACGATTTCAAGCACCACTTTCTATAACAAAAAAAAAGTCTTAATAAATGAAAATTACAAAAATTTAATAAATAATATTTATTTCCAAAAAAGTATTAATCAAATTTTTGATAATTTAGTTCCAAGATATAAAAATATTGATCATAAAATTTCTAGTGGTGAAACGTTTGATAAAATTTTAAATAATTATTCAATACCCATTGAAGAAATTAATCAGATCAAAAAAAAATTAAATTCAGATTACGATATAAATAATCTTCGACCAAATCTTGAAATAAAAATTACTATTGATCAATCAAATAATAAAAAAATTAATTCTTTTTTATTTCCACTTTCTAGAACAGAAAAAATTCAATTAACAAGAAATCTAGATAGTAATCTTTTTGAAAAAAAAATAATTATTACAAATTTAAATAAAAAAATTGTTTTTAAAGAAGGAAAAATTACACAAAGTTTATATAAAACAGCTATTGATTTGAAAGTTCAGCCAAACGTAATTATTGAGTTTGCAAGAATTTATGGATTCCAAGTTGATTTTCAAAGAGATATTAGAAAAAATGATAATTTTCAAATCATGTACGAAGTTTTTGAAGATGATAATGGTAAAATATTTGAGACAGGAAATATAATTTTTGCAGATCTAAGGCTAAATGGAAAAAACAATGAATTATATTATTTTAAAAAAAAAGGAAGTGAAGGACACTATGATGAAAATGGTAAGAGTGTTGAAAAAGCATTGATGAAAACACCTATTAATGGTGCAAGACTTTCTTCTGCTTTTGGAATGAGAAAACATCCTATAGATGGTTTTAATAAAATGCATAGAGGAACTGATTTTGCGGCTCCAATGGGCACTCCTATTATGGCATCTGGAAGTGGACTGATAACGAGAGCAAGATGGTGTGGTGGTGGTGGAAATTGTGTTAAAATAAAACATAATTCAACTTATGAAACTATTTATGCCCATATGAAAAATTTTGCTAGAGGAATAAAAGAGGGAATAAGAGTAAAACAGGGCCAGATAATTGGTTATGTCGGATCAACTGGAAAATCTACAGGTCCACATCTACATTATGAAGTAGTTGTAAATGGAAAAAAAGTTAACTCTCAAAGATTAAAGTTGCCTTCCGGCAAAACTCTTAAAGGAAAAGAAAGAGAAATATTTGAGGTAGAAAAAATTAAATTAGATGTTTTAAAATCAGAATTAATTATTGGATAAAATTAACTAGCAGCAACTTTCTTTTCAACTACTTTTTTATCTATACTTTTTGCAACTTTTTTAACCTCTGGTTCAAGCACTTCTTTTTTGACCGTTTCAGCTTCAGTTTTAACAACTTCTTCAACTTTTTTTTCTGAATCCACTGGCTTAATAATTCCAGTTGCAGGTGAATTTACTCTAGCCATTCTAAGGCTTTCTTGCTCATTTTGAACTCTTGTAAAGTGATCTGCATGTTGAAAATAATTTTCAGATAAAATTTTATCTTCATTGGCTAGGGCTTCTCTCGCTAAATCATTGTATTTTTCAATAAGTTTAACGGCATTATGATTATTTCTACCCGGAACTTTTCTTTGAAAATTATCATTGTTAGAGAATTTTGACCCTTCATTATTACTTCTAAATGGAGGTCTTCTATTATTATTGCTTCTAAATGGAGGTCTTCTATTGTTATTACTATTATTACTTCTAAATGTTACCATAATATTTTTTCAATTTAAATTTTAGTGCCAATTATACAGCGATCATTATTGCCATAATCTTTTATGGCTTTGTTAACGTAAAAACCTTCTTCTTTTAATATTTTTATAACTTTACTTTTTTGATTAAAACCTATCTCTAAAATAAATTTACCATTTTTCTTAATCAGAATACTTGCCTTATTGATTACTTTTCTGATTTTTGAAAAACCATCAAACCCACCACTTAAAGCTAATTTTGGCTCAAAATTAACCACATCTTTTTCCAAATATTTTAAACTCAACTGTTCAATATATGGAGGATTTGAAACAACAATATCATATTTGCCATTATTAAAATTGTCAACACTTGAGTGAAAAAACTTTACTCGATTAGTTAAGTTTAGTTGTTTTGCGTTAAATTTGCTTACATTTATACTTTTTTTAGAAATATCTATTCCAGTTCCATAAAAATTAGATCTCTCTTTTAGTATGGATAAAAGAATGCATCCAGATCCAGTTCCAATATCGAGAACTTGTAATTGAACATCTTTTGAATAAATTTTTAAAACTTGTTCTATTATTAGTTCGCTATCAGGTCTTGGAATTAACACATCTTTATTAACAAAAAATTCATCTTTCCAAAACTCTTTTTTGTTTATTAAGTAGGCAATTGGTTCACCTTTTTTTCTTCTTTCAATTAAACTTTTAAATTTTACTAATTGGTCTGAGTTCAAAATTTCTTTAGGATTTAAAATAATATGTTTTTTACCTCTTTTAATCGAGTTAGATAATAATATCTCACTATCAAGTTGAGGATTGGGTATCTTATTTTTTTGTAGGATATCTATTCCTTCATTTAGAGTATTTTCTATATTCATTTTAATTAAGATTGCTCAATTTTTCTTCTTGTGCTTGCAGCGTTAAGTTTTCTACCATTTCATCAAAGGCTTCACCTTCTAAAAAAGCTTCAAGTTTGTGTAGGGTTAGATTAATACGGTGGTCTGTTACTCTTCCTTGTGGAAAATTGTATGTTCTAATTCTTTCAGAGCGGTCTCCTGTTCCTATTTTACTTTTTCTATCTTCTGATCTTTCACCTTCTATTCTTGATCTTTCTAATTCATAAAGTCTTGATCTTAAAATTAACATCCCTTTTGCTTTATTTTTATGTTGTGATTTTTGATCTTGTTGAGATACAGATAATCCTGTTGGAATATGGGTAATTCTCACAGCACTATCTGTTGTATTAACAGATTGTCCACCTGGGCCACCAGCTCTAAACACATCAATTCTTAAGTCTAAATCATTTATATTTATATCAACCTCCTCTGCTTCAGGTAGTACAGCCACTGTTGCGGCAGAAGTGTGAACTCTTCCCTGAGTTTCTGTATCTGGAACTCTTTGAACTCGATGAACTCCACTTTCATACTTCAATGTTGAATAAATATTTTTTCCTCTAATTGATGCAATAACTTCTTTAAGTCCTCCTGCCTCACTCTGGGACATACTTATTAATTCTAATTCCCATTTTTTTTGATGACTAACTTTTTCATACATCTTAAAAAGATCTGCAGCAAACAAGCTTGCCTCTAACCCTCCCGTACCTGCTCTAATTTCTATAATTGCATTTTTTTTATCTGCTTCATCTTTTGGTAATAAAAATAGTTTTAATTTTTTTTCTATAAATTCGTTTTCTAATTTTAAATCTTTTAATTCTACTTCAGCCATTTCTTTAAACTCATTATCACTACTAGAATCGCTTAATATTTTTTCGAGATCTTTTTTTTCCTCTTCATAAGAAAAATATTTTCTAGTATCATCAATTATATCATTTAAATCTGAGTATTCTTTTGATTTTTCAGCAAAAAGTTTTTTATCCACTTCACCTGACGATAATTCTTTCTCCAAAATAGAGTGCTTGGATATTAAATCTTCAATAGTTTTTAGAGGTATCATTGTATTTATAATTTTTTATCAAGTTCAGCAGCTTTTTTTTCAACTTCACTTACAACCCTTGATATTATGTCTTCTGATAAAACTTTTTCACTTTGAATGCCAGATAAATAAAGCATATTGTTACCTTTGCCACCTCCAGTTATTCCTATATCTGTCATTGCTGCTTCTCCTGGTCCATTAACTACACAGCCAATAATCGATAATGTTAAAGGAGTTTTAATGTGAGAAAGTTTATCTTCTAATGTTTTTACTGTATCAATTACTTGAAATGCTTGTCTTGCACATGATGGACAGGATATAATTTTTACACCTCTATTTCTTAAGTTAAGTGACTTTAATATTTCATTACCAATTTTAATTTCTTTAACAGGATCATCAGACAAAGAAATTCTAATAGTGTCTCCTATTCCATCCATTAAAAGTGAGCCAAGCCCTATTGATGACTTAACACTGCCTGATACAAAACTTCCAGCTTCTGTGATCCCTAGGTGTAGTGGATAATCTGTAACTTTTGATAGTTGACGATACGCTGCAATAGATAAAAATATATCTGAAGATTTTACACTTATCTTAAAATTAAAAAAATCTTGATCTTCTAAAATCTTAATATTTCTCTTTGCACTTTCAACTAAAGCTTCTGGGCATGGCTCCTTATATTTTTCTAAAATATCTTTTTCAAGAGAGCCCGCGTTAACACCTATTCTAATAGAACAATCATTATTTTTAGCTGCACTAAGTACATCGTGTATTTTTAATTTATCTCCTATGTTGCCTGGATTAATTCTTAAACATTTTGCTCCATTTTCAGCTGCTTCTATTGCTCTTTTATAATGAAAATGAATATCAGCAATTATTGGAACTGATACATGTTTTGTAATTTCCTTAAGAGCTAATGAAGACTTCTTCATCTGGACACGAAACCCTAACTAGATCAGCACCCTCTTCATGAATATCATTAATTTGTTTTATTGTAGCCTGAATATCAGTTGTCAAAGTGTTGGTCATAGATTGAACAGAAATAGGATTGTCTCCGCCTATTTTTACATCACCAACATTTATAACTTTTGTTTTTTTTCTATGAATGTCTCTAAATGGTCTTAAACTCATAGGTTAATCTAATTTAAATTCTTTATGAAGCACTGCTACTGCTTTTTTTATCTGTTTATTTGAAATTAAGACTGAAATTTTAATTTCAGAAGTTGAAATAACCATTATGTTAATCTTTTTTGAAGCTAATGCTTGGAACATTCTGTAGGTAATTCCTGGTGTTGTAATCATACCAACACCAATAATAGATACTTTCGAAACATTATTATCATATGTAAATTTTCTAAATGAAATTTTTTTATTTTGTTTAATTATTTTTTCTGTTTTTTTTACATCCTCAGATTTAATTGTAAAAGTTAAGTCTGTTTCTTTTCCATTTAAAGAAATGTTTTGAACTACCATATCAACATTAATTTGATTAAGTGATAATGGTTTAAAAATAGCAGCTGCAACTCCTGGTCTATCTTTAACACCCACAATCGTAACTTTAGAGTCATTTTTTGTAGAAGTTATTCCAGTTATTATTTGATTACTAAAGGTTTTTTTTGTGCCAGTTATTAATGTACCCTTCTTTTTTTGAAATGAAGATTTAACTGAAAAATTAATGTTATTTAGTTTTGCATCTTGCACAGATGTAGGTTGCATAACCTTTGCACCTAATGATGCCATCTCTAACATTTCGTCATAAGAAATTTTATGAATTTTTTTAGCTTTTGAATGATTTCTTGGATCTGTAGTATAAACGCCATCTACATCAGTGAAGATATCACACGCATCTGTATTAAAAAATTTTGCAAGCATTATTGCTGATGCATCTGTTCCACCTCTTCCAAGTGTTGTAATCCTATTTTCTAAGTTAATACCTTGAAAACCAGTTATAATAGGTATTCCATCTGATTTCATGAAACTAAGTATTTTTCCTTTATTGATTTTGCTAATTCTTGAAGAGCTATAAGGTCCTTCTGTAATAATTGGTAGCTGCCACGACATCCATGATCTAGCTTTAAAACCAAGATGTTTTAATCTACCAGCAATTAATGCGCAACTTGCTTGCTCTCCTGTTGCTAATAAAACATCATATTCTGCTGCGTCAAAGTTATTACTTAATTCTTTTGTTTTTTTTATTAATTCATTAGTTGCGCCACTCATCGCAGAAGAAACCACAATGATACCCATTTTCTTCTTTTTATAAAAAGAAATAATTTTTGCTACATTCTTTATTCTATCTATACTTCCAACAGAAGTTCCGCCAAACTTTAATACAACAGTTTTCATTGATAATTTTGTAATTTATATTTGATAAAATACATCTTAATTGTTATGTCCACAAGTGATCTATTATGAATTCAATAAATAAAAAAGAAATTGAGAAATTTTCCAAAATTGCTGAAGAATGGTGGGATCCTAATGGTAAATTCAAACCATTACATTATTTTAATCCAATAAGAATTAGATATATAAAAGAAAATATTATCAAAGATTTTAAGATTAAGTCATCTTATAAGCCCTTAAAAAATATTAAATTACTAGATATTGGTTGTGGTGGAGGATTGCTATCTGAGCCAATGTGTAGACTTGGAGCAAATGTTGTTGGGATTGATGCATCAAAGAAAAATATTGAAGTTGCAAAATTCCATGCAAAAAAAAATAAACTTAAGATTGATTATAAAGTTGCATCTCCTGAGATGTTAAAAAGTAAAACAAAATTTGATGTAATTTTAAATATGGAAATAGTTGAACATGTAAATGATATAGACTTTTTCATTAAGGAAAGTTCAAAATTATTAAAAAAAAATGGAATAATGTTCATTGCAACACTTAACAAAACATTAAAATCTTATGTATTCGCTATAGTGGGAGCTGAATATATTTTAAAATGGCTACCAATTGGAACACATGATTGGGAAAAATTTGTTAAACCTAGTGAACTAATAAGTATAACTAAAAAAAATAATCTATCTCTTAAAAAATTAGATGGAATGAATTTTAATATATTGGATAATAGCTGGAAAGTAACAAGTGATACTTCTGTTAATTATATTACAAAATTTGTAAAAAATTAATTCGTAGTATTTTTTATCCAGGGCAGTATTTCTGCTTTTATACCCTCTTCCTTTAACTCGTTAAGATCTTTTTTTGTTGCAGTACCATAAATACCTCTACCTTTTTTTTTATCTTTATAATGCAGAGACCTTGCCTCATAAGCAAAATTTTCTCCTACATATTCAAAATTTTTTTTTATAAATTCTTGATATTTATAAATTGTTTTTTTTATTTCTCTATATTTCTCACTAGATGAATCAATATCTTTCAAATTATTGTTTGATGTGCTTACACTAGGAGACATCAAGCCTTTCCCAACATTCAAGGAATTACAAAAATGACAATTTAAGAATTTTTTCTTTTTAAGTTTTTCATATTCTTTAGACGATGAAAACCAACTATCAAAAGTAGTTTCACAATCTTTACATATGAGCTTGAATTTGATCATTAGTTATAGTTAATAATTAATAGAGTTAATTCAATATCAAATTAGCTTCTATAATCAGCGTTAATCTCAATATATTTTTTTGTTAAATCCATTGTGTAGGCAGTAAAACTTTTTGAACCCATATTTAAATTAACTGAAATATCTATTGATTGATCCTTCATATAGTTAGCCACTTCATTTTCTTTATAATTTTTAGAAATTTGTCCTTTTTCTATAATCATAATACCACCAAAACTTATTGATAATTTTTTTAAATCTATTTTCACTCCAGATTTTCCTATGGCCATTATTATTCTACCCCAATTTGGATCTTCTCCTGCGATGGCTGTTTTAACAAGATTTGAATTAGCAATAGAAAAGGCTATCACTCTTGCTTCTTTCTCACTTTTTGATTTAGCTATATTGATTGTAATAAATTTAGTAGCTCCTTCGCCATCCTTAACTATTCTTTTTGACAAATTTAATAAAACTGAATGTAAAGCTTTATCAAAACTAAATATCTTTTTATCATTAATATTTTTAATGATTGGGTTTTTTACTTTTCCTGTTGAAAAAATAGAAACCATGTCGTTTGTACTAGTGTCACCATCGCAAGTAATTGCGTTGAACGTTGTATCGATATTTTTTTTTAATAGTTTGCTTAAAACATCATTTGAAAGATCTGCATCTGTAAAAATATAACCTAATGTGGTTGCCATGTTTGGAAAAATCATTCCTGATCCTTTGGCAATTCCATAAATCTTAACACTTTTATTTCCAATTTGGCATTCTTCCATGGCAATTTTTGGCTGCAAGTCTGTTGTCATTATACCTAATGCAGCTTTCATCCAGATAAATTTATTTTGTGTGTATTTAATTTTTTTAATTAGTTCTGGAATAGTGTGTTTAATTTTTTCAGTTGGATATTTTTCTCCAATTGTCCCCGTACATCCAAAAAGGACTTGATTTGCTGATATCTTTTTTGGAAAGTCCTCGTCTTCAATTTGTTTTTTTGTTAACTGTGATGCTGCTTCTTCTGCTATTTCTTTTAAACCTTTGTGCCCATCTGTTCCCGTAAATGCATTAGCATTTCTAGTGTTAACAATTAGAGAGCTTACTTTTTTACTTTTTATATTTAAATTCCATTTAATATTCTCTGAAACTATTTTTGATTGCGTGTAAACAGACGCATAGTTTGCCCCGTCTCTAAAATAAAACATAACCAAATCATCTCTTAGTTTGCTGTATAAATTTGCACAAACTGTGGATATTGAAACTCCATCTAGATGTTCTAAATCTTGAAAGTTGCTATTTTTTGACTTTAAATTTAGAGAGTTTATAAAGTTTTTAACGTTTAATGGCATGTGTTTAAAATATTTATTTAATACTTATATTAAAAGTTGTAATTAATTATATACCAAAAAACAGATGCTTAATCCCTTAAATTTTATCACAAAGTTCATTAAATCTAGCAATCAAAAAGAGCTCGATAGAATTAAAAAAATAGTTGTAAAAGTTAACTCCTTAGAAGCTACTGTTAAAAACCTTAGTGACAAAGACTTCCCGAAAAAAACTATAGAATTGAAAAATAGACTCAATAAAGGCGAAAATATAGATGCTCTATTGCCTGAGGCTTTTGCACTTGTGAGAGAGGCTTCTAAGAGAACAAGAAATGAGAGGCATCATGACGTTCAAATACTTGGTGGCGTTGTGCTTCATGAGGGGAAAATTGCTGAAATGAGAACTGGTGAAGGTAAAACTTTAACAATAAGTCTTGCTGCCTACTTAAATGCCTTGTCAGAAAGCGGTGTGCATATAGTTACTGTAAATGACTATCTTGCAAAAAGAGATTCTCAGGAAATGGGGGAGATATATAAATTTTTAGGATTAACTTTTGGTTTTATAAATAATGACCATGATGATCTTGAAAGAAAAAGAAATTACAATTTTGACATTACGTATGCAACTAATAGTGAACTAGGTTTTGATTATCTTAGAGATAATATGAAATTTTCAAAAGAACAAATGGTTCAAAGAGGGCACGTTTATACTATTGTAGATGAGATAGATTCTTGTTTAATTGATGAGGCCAGAACTCCGCTTGTAATATCGGGAGCAGCTGAAGACAAAACAGAGCAATACCTCGCGATCGACAAACTTATAAAAAGATTATTAGCAGAGCATTATGAGATCGATGAAAAAGATAAAAATATATTGCTTACAAATGAAGGAATAAATAAAGTAGAGGAAATATTTACCGATGTGGGAATCCTAAAAAATAATAACTTTTATGATCCTGAAAACTTAAGTTTAGTTCATCATGTAAATCAATCTTTAAGGGCTCATCATTTATTTGAAAAAGGAAGAGATTATATTGTTAGAGATGGAGCATTAAAAATTATTGATGAACTTACTGGTAGAATACTAGAAGGAAGAAGATTTGGAGATGGTTTACACCAAGCGCTTGAAGCTAAAGAAAGAATAGATGTTCAAGCTGAAAATCAAACTCTAGCATCAATAACTTATCAAAATTATTTTAAACTTTATAATAAAATTTCAGGATGTACCGGGACTGCAGCAACTGAGTCTCAGGAATTTTATGAAATATACAGTTTAATTGTAGTTATTATTCCTACAAATAAAGAAATGATAAGAAAAGATTGGAATGATCAAATTTTTAGAACTGAAGAAGAAAAAAATAAAGCTATCATTGAAAAAGTTCTTGAGTGTCAAAAACAAAATCAGCCAATATTAGTTTTTACTTCTAGCATCAATAAATCAGAAATTTATTCAAAATTACTAAATGATGAAAAAATTAAACATGTGGTTTTAAATGCAAAAAATCATGAAAATGAGGCTGAAATCATTGCAAATGCTGGAAAAATGAATTCAGTTATAATCACCACAAGTATCTCGGGTAGAGGTGTTGATATTCAGTTAGGTGGGAAAAAAGGAAGTCAACCTGATGATGCGCTTTTAGAAAATAAAAATAAAATAAAATCACTTGGTGGATTATTTGTAATTGGCACAGAAAGAATGGAGTCCAGAAGAGTTGATAACCAAGCCAGAGGAAGAGCTGGTAGACAGGGTGATGAAGGAAGTTCAATTTTTTATGTTAGTTTAGAAGATGACTTAATGAGAATTTTTGGTTCCGAGTTTATGAATAATATTCTTCAAAAATTAGGCTTAAAAGATGGAGAAAGTATTGATCACCCTTGGATCAATAAAGCACTCGAGAGAGCACAACAAAAAGTTGAGGCTAGAAATTTTGATATAAGAAAGAATTTATTAAAATTTGATGACGTTTTAAATGACCAAAGACATGTAATATTCTCTCAAAGAAATGGAGTAATGAATAGTGAAAAAGTTTTTGATTATTCAGATGAATTCTTATCTGAAATTATTAGCCATCTAATCATCTTAAAAACACAGAAACTATCATCAACTAAAAATAATGAATTTAATAATCAACTAAAAACTTTACTAGGAAAAAATGTTGATAATAACGAATTTAAAAGTATTACTGAATTAAAAGATGAAGAATTCAAAAATAAAATTAATTCTAAATTTTTAGAAGCAAGAAATGAAAGAATTAAAATGTTAGATGAAGAAAAAGCAAAAGAAGTTGAAAAAAGAATTTTTCTTCAGTGTATAGATTTAAACTGGAAGTCACATATTCAATATCTTGAACAACTGAGACAAGTTATTGGCCTGAGATCTTATGGTCAAAGAGATCCATTAGTTGAATATAAAAAAGAAGCTTTTTTTCTTTTCGAAAACTTATTGAATAAATTAAAAATGGATTTTGTTACGACTTTAATCAATTTAAAAATAGTTCAAGAGCCTAGAGAAAGCGCTACAAGACCATTAAAAAAAGAAACGTCTAATGATCCAAAATGTTTACTACTACAAAGAAAAGGTGAAAAAATTTCAAGAAATGAGAAATGTGAAGCTACAGGTAAAAAGTTTAAAAACTGTTGTGGGGCTTTATAAAGAAAATATAAAATAGCTCAATAAAACTATTACACCAAATAAAACTGCTAAATTTAACTTAGATTTAAATAAGTTTTTAACAAATACATTAACCTTATTTTCTTTCATGCTAAGTGTACTTAAATCATCTAATTGGTTTACGAATCCTTTAGATCTTCCAATAGTCAAAAATTTATTTTTTCTATGATTAAAAATTTCTTCTCCACTCATGTTAAAAAATTCACTCAAATTTTTTTCAATCGATTTTCTTACGTTATCTAATATTAGGTCTCTATCTCTGTGGGCACCACCAATAGGTTCTGAAATAATCTCATCAATTACTTTTAGTTCTAAAAGGTCTTTTGATGATAATTTCATGGCTTTTGCTGCGTCTAAAGTTCTTTTAGGGTCTCTCCATAAAATGGTGGCACAGCCCTCTGGAGATATTACTGAGTAAATTGCATTTTCTAACATGATTACCTTGTTAGATGAAGCAAGTGCTATTGCGCCTCCTGATCCACCTTCTCCAATAACAATTGCAAGAGTTGGTACGTTTAATGACATACAGCACTCAATTGATTTTGCAATTGCCTCTGCTTGACCTCTCTCCTCCGCACCTACACCAGGATAAGCTCCAGGTGTGTCTATAAAAGAAATTATTGGAATGTTAAATTTGTTTGCTAACTTCATTAATCTAATTGTTTTTCTGTAACCCTCAGGCCTCATCATTCCAAAATTTCTTTCAATTCTACTTTCAAGGCTATCCCCTTTTTCTTGACCAATAACTAAGACTGATTTTTCATTAAATTTAGCAAATCCAGCTAATACTGATTTATCTTCTCCATAAAATCTGTCACCTGACAATGGGATAAAATCCTCAAACAAATTATCGATAAAAAATTTTGCTTTAGGTCTGTCTTCATGTCTTGCAACTAAGGTAGTTTGCCAAGGGTCTAAATTAGAGTAAATTTCTTGTAGCTTATTATCTATCTCTTTTTGAGACTCAGAAATCTTTTTCGTATCTACTTTCGAAAGTCCATCTTGATTATAAGGGTCCTTAAGTTTGTCTATTTCTATCTCTAAATTTTTAATATCTGTTTCAAAATTTAAATAATTTTTCATATGATTGTTTAATTATTAATTAATTAAGAAAAAAGGCAATAAAATGTTTTAAATAATTTATATTTGACATAATTCTATTAAGAGGTAGTCTTAATTAATATCGGGAGAGACTATTCAGTAATAGCGCCGAAGGAGCAACCACCCCGGAAACTCTCAGGCAAATGGACCGATAATAAACATAACACTCTGGAAAGAGATTTATCTCGCCGATGGAGCAAAACTCTCAGGCAAAAATACAGATGGGGTAAAATGGGTGCTATGAAAGAACAATATACAAAAATACACAATCTATCAGTTTCTAATAAATTACTTAACTTCATTAATGAAGAGTTGCTTAAAGATACAAATATTTCTTCAGAAAAATTCTGGGAAGGCTTCGACAAAGTAGTTCATGAGCTAGCCCCAAAAAATAAAGAACTATTAAAAATAAGAGAAGATTTACAAAAAAAAATAGACAATTGGCATATTGCTAATAAAGGCCATGAAATAAACTTAGAAGAATATAAAAAATTTTTAAAGGAAATTGATTATCTAAAAGAAGTAGGTCCAGATTTTAAAATTCAAACAAATAACGTTGATGAAGAAATAACTAGTATCGCTGGGCCACAATTAGTAGTTCCAATCATGAATGAAAGATATGCACTGAATGCTGCTAATGCTAGATGGATGAGTTTATATGACAGTTTATATGGCACAGATATAATTGAACAATCTGAAGATAGCACCACTCAAAGATATGATCCTTTAAGAGGGGAAATGGTTATAAAATATGGAAGAGACTTTTTAAAAAAATATTTTCCTCTAGCAGATTTTGAATGGCATAATATTACAGGGTTTAAAATTGATAATGGTTCTTTAACAATATTAAAAGATAGTGCTGAAACATCTATAAAAAATAAAGATAAATTTATTGGTCATAGAGGAGAGGCCAATGATCCTTCAGCAATAATTTTAAAAAATAATAATCTTCATATAGAAATAATTATAGATCGAAATGCTTTTAGTGCTCAACAAGATCCTGCTAAAATTAGTGATATTATTGTTGAAGCTGCAGTTTCAACTATTTGTGATAATGAAGATAGTGTTGCTGCGGTAGATGCTGATGACAAAGTTATTTGTTATCGTAATTGGCTTGGACTTATGAAAGGTGATTTGAAATCAACTTTTGAAAAAAATGGAAAGACTTATGAGCGTAAATTAAATCCCGACAGAAGTTATATTTCTAAAGATGGAAAAGGATTAAAACTGCATGGAAGAAGTTTGTTATTGGTAAGAAATGTTGGACACCTTATGACTAACTCAGCAATCACTTTAAAAGATGGTTCTGAAATACCAGAAGGTATTATGGATGCCTTTATAACTTCAGCAGCTTGCCTTCATGATATTAAAAAAAAGGGTAATTCTAGAAGTGGTTCCATTTATATTGTTAAACCAAAAATGCATGGTCCTGATGAAACTTCATTTACAGATTTAATTTTTACTAAAGTTGAAGAAGTTTTAGGATTGGAAAAATACACATGCAAAATTGGAATTATGGATGAAGAGAGAAGAACCTCCTCTAATTTAAAAGAGTGTATTAGAACACTTCAAAATAGAGTATTTTTTATTAATACTGGTTTTTTAGATCGTACCGGTGATGAAATGCATACTTCAATGGAAGCTGGTCCTATGATTAAAAAAGGAGATATGAAATCTTCTAAATGGATTGGTGCTTATGAAAATAACAATGTTGATATTGGTCTTCAATGTGGTTTTTCAGGCAAAGCTCAAATTGGCAAAGGAATGTGGGCTATGCCTGACAAAATGAAAGAGATGATGGAACAAAAAACTGGCCATCTAAATGCTGGTGCAAATTGTGCTTGGGTTCCCTCACCTACAGCAGCAGCTCTTCATACCCTTCATTATCATGAAATAAATATTTTTGAGAAACAAAAAGAAATTCAAAAAAGAGAATCAGCAAAATTGGATGATTTGTTAACAATTCCTGTGGCAGATAGACCAAACTGGTCAATGGAAGAAATTAACTCTGAAATTTCTAATTCTGCACAAACTCTTTTAGGGTATGTCGTCAGATGGATAGATCATGGAGTTGGCTGTTCAAAAGTGCCCGATATTAACAATGTTGGTTTGATGGAGGATAGAGCTACTTTAAGAATTTCTTCTCAACATATAGCTAATTGGATACATCACGATATTTGTACAAAATCACAAGTTATGGAAGTGATGAAAAAAATGGCAAAAATTGTTGATGATCAAAATAAAAATGATGGTGCATATACTCGCTCTGGAAGAGGAAGCTACGAGATGATGTCTGAAAATTTTGAACAATCAATTGCTTTTAAGACAGCTTGTGATTTAATCTTTAAAGGTAAAGAGCAACCTTCGGGTTACACAGAACCGTTATTACATCTAAATCGATTACTAAAGAAATCTAGTCAGAATTAGTTTTAATTCTAGTTCTGTTTTTAAAAGCTGAATATAAAGTTCCATCATCGAGACTTTCTATTTCACCACCAACAGGAAGTCCTTGAGCAAGTTTTGTAACCTTAGTAGAAGTTTTTTTTAAACTATCCTCTATGTAATAAGCTGTAGTTTGACCTTCTACTGTTGCACTTGTTGCTAGTATAACTTCTTCAATATTTTCTCTTGAAACTCTTTCTACTAATGAATTAATCAAAAGATCTTCTTTTCTCTGGCCTGCAGAAGAAATAGTGCCACCAAGAATATGAAAGTAGCCTTTATAAATATTTGAATTTTCAATTGACCATTGATCCGCAATGTCTTCAACTACACATATTTTATTATATTTTTCTTTTGAATTTTCACAATTGTTACAGCCTAATGAATTAGATTTTAAAGTACCACAAGATTGACACCTAATAACATTTTTATAAACTTGCGCCAGAGTGTTTGCCATTGGCTTTACAAGTTCATCTCTATTGTTAATAAGTTTTAATACAATCCTTTTTGCAGATTTGGGACCTAAGCCAGGGAGTTTAGAAATTAATTTGATTAACTCTTCTATCTCATTAATATTTTGCATATTCTTAAAGTGGCCATTTAAAACCAGGAATACCAAATCCACTTGTAGACTTAGAAATTTCTTCAGACGTCTTGGATTTCAATTCTGATTTTGCATTATTATGGGCAGCCACTATCAAATCTTCAATTATAATCTTATTTTCCCCTAATATCTCATCTGAAAGATCAATTTTGATCATTTCATTTTCACCATTTAAAGTAACCTTTACAGAATTTGAACCAGACGTTCCTTCTACCTGAATATTTTTTATTTTTTCTTGGCTCTCTTTCATTTTGGCCTCTAATTCTTTTGCCTTATCTAAAATTTTTGTAAAATCAGTCATTCTTTAATCTTCTTTTATAGGTTTAACGTCAATGAGTTCTGCGTCGGGAAAATTTTTTAAAATATTTTTATAAATTGAAGAATTTTTTACACTTTCTATCAAATCTTTTTTTTGGTTAATTTCTTCTTCTTTTTTAGATGGCTGTCCTTTGGTTTTGCTTAGACTTATAATCCATCTTTCATTGGTCCATTCAAAAAGTTTTGTTGAAAGATCTTTAATAAAATCTTTATCTAAATCTTCATTAAATGATATTTCAATCCTTTTGTTTTCAAAACTTACAAGGTTAACATTTTTTTCTAATTCATATTTTAATTTAATCTCTTTTTTAGAAGAGCATGCTTTTAATAGATCGTCAAATGAATTTATAAGACTGGTATTTGTTTCAATGTTATTATTTTCTTTTTCTTTGATATCTTTTTCTTGAGCAATATTTTTCATTTGCCCTATTGTTTCTGCCTTATCTTTAATTCCAAATATATCTTCGTTTGTTTTTTTTGATGAAAAAGATATTTGATTTTCACTTTCATCTATTGGACTACCGTCTTTGTTATAATCATCACTATCTTGTTTAATGCCTTTTAAATGAATTAGTCTAATTAAGAACATTTCCATTGATAAATGTTGATTAGAAACAATATCAAGCTCCTCAAGTGTTTTAATAGTAAATTCCCAAAATAATATTAAGGTTTCATTGTTAACTTTTTCTGAAAGATCTTTAATTTTATTAAACTCTTCATCATTCAATAAAAAATTATTACCATCTAAATTTAATGACTCGATATTTTTAAAATAATACAAGAGTTCTAAAAAATCATTAATAAAAATTTTTGGTTCAACGCCCTGATTATATATTTCTCTATAAGTGTTGAGAACTTTAGTTTCTTTACCCTCAAATATCAATTCAAATAAATCAATTAATTGAGACTTATCAAAATAACCAAATATTTTTTGTACTGCTGCAAGATCTAATTCTTTGTCTTTATCCAAAGTAAGTAGAGCCCTATCAAGTAACGATAGCGCATCTCTAACTGAACCCTCAGAAATTTTAACAATTAATTTAAGGGCATCATCTGATGCGTTGCCATTTTCTTTTTCTTTAATTTTCTTAATAAAATCAAACAACTCTAAAGATTTAATTCTAGATAAATCAAATCTTTGACAACGTGAGACCACTGTAATTGGAATTTTTTTTATTTCTGTTGTTGCAAAGATAAATTTTAAATATTCTGGAGGCTCCTCTAAAGTTTTTAACAATGCATTGAATGCTTGTTTGCTAAGCATGTGCACTTCATCAATTATAAATATCTTATATTTAGCAGTAGTTGGGCCATATCTAGAAAATTCAATAAGGTCTCTTATATCGTCTACTCCTGTTTTACTTGCTGCATCCATTTCCAATACATCAATATGATTTGAGTTAGAAATTGCATTACAATTTTCACAAAGTTCTTCTTTACACAGGTTATCTATTCCATTTGAACAATTTAAAGATTTTGCAACAATCCTTGCTGTAGTAGTTTTTCCTATTCCTCTAATTCCAGTAAAAAGATAGGCATTAGGCACTTTATTAGCTTTAATAGAATTAGAAATTGTTTCTGCAACAACATCTTGCCCTATAAGATCATTAAATGTCTGAGGTCTATACTTTAAAGCTAAAACTTTTGTATTTTTATTCATTTTATTTAAAGGAGACTAGAACCTAAATAACTGTCTCTACGACTGCTTCCGTTAAGATCTGGTCGGGTTCAAGCAGCATTCACCTCTAGCCTCCAAAACTATTATAACAGTAATGTTTTCTAATCTACAAGAAAAGTTTTTGGATTATTTTTCTCTAAATTTATCAGCTTCAAAAACACCTAGTACGTGAAAATCTTGGCAATGAAGTCCTAATTCTTCCAAAGATTTTTGAACTTTTGGATCATCTATGTGGCCATCTAAATCACATAAGAAAAAGTATGACTCGAATGAATTTTGTTCTGGATAACTTTGAAGCTTTGTAAGATTAACTCCATTAATAGCAAAACCACCTAATGATTGATACAGAGCTGCAGGCTTACTTTTCAGTTTAAATAGAAAAGAAGTTATGTATTTCTTTTCACCAAAATTAGGCTGTAAAACTTCATTGCCCATTACCAAAAACCTTGTGGAATTACCCTCTTCATTTTCAATATTTTTTGAAAGTATTTTTAGATCATAAATTTCAGCACTCAAAGAAGAGGCAATCGCTGCTTCACTTTTAATTTTAGTTTTTGAAATTGTCTCAGCTGAACCAGCAGTGTCAGCACGAATATGCTCAACTAAATTATTTTTTTTAATGAATTTAGAGCATTGAGATAAGCCTTGAGAGTGAGAGTAGACATCTTTTATATCACTTAAATTACTGTCTGGTTGTCCTAATAAATTATGTTCAATTTTATGAAAATGTTCAGCATAAATATTCAGTCTATACTTAAAAATAAGATATTCGATTCCAATATTTCCTGTAATTCTATTTGATTTAGGAATTACCATTCTCGAGTTTTTATCTTGAGATGTTTTTAAAAAACATTCATCAAATGTTTTACATGGAATTACCTCTGCCTTAGGATCTATTTCTAACGCTGCTAGATGTGAATATGCACCAAATGTGCCCTGAAAATAAATTTTGCTCATTTTTATGATTTATATTCCATAATTTTTTTTATAGCCAGATAATCTTCTTTTGTATCCACACCTATAGGAGAAAAATTTGCCAAAGCAACACTGATTTTCAAATTGTTATCTAATGCTCTTAACTGCTCTAATCTATTTTTTTTTTCATTTGAAGTTTGATCCAGACTAACAAATTTTTTTAATATACTTGTTTTGTATGAATAAATTCCAATATGATGATAAATATTTTGATTATTTTTTGGAAAACTATCTCTAGTAAAATTTAATGCTTTTGGAAAATTATCTTTTTCTAGTTTTGACTCTGTAATAACCTTAACTACATTTTGATCATTTAACATTTTATCGCTTTTAATTTCTGCTGCTAGTGTTCCAATTTCAGAACTACTATTAATCATAAAATTATTTAAATTTATAATATCATTTTTATCGATATTTGGCTCATCTCCTTGGAGGTTTAGTATAAAGTCAATGTCTTTAATATTAAGTTTTTCATAAGCCTCAAAAATTCTATCTGTACCTGTCTTGTGAGTGCTACCAGTTAAAATAGCTTTGCCTCCATTTTTTTCAACATCATCAAGTATTTCTTTATCTTCTGTTGCTACCACTACTTCACCAATATTTGCTTCCTCTGCATTTTTAAAAATATGAGAAATCATTGATAAATTATTAATTTTTAAAAGTGGTTTACCCGGCAATCTAGTTGCTGACATTCTTGATGGAATTAATATTAATGTTTTAGCCATTATAAATTTATTATTTTGTGCGTCTAACAGACGCAAAATTAAAAATTAAAAGTTAAGTATTTTTTTAATTATCATGTTATATCTGCAAAATAATAATAATTATATGGATTCGTTCGAACTTAATAAAATTATTGCAGCAATTTTAATGGTTGCACTACTTGTAATCGGTTTAGGAAAGATTGCAGATGGTGTCTTTCATGTAAATAAACCAGAAAACCCCGGGTATAAAGTTGAAGCAGAAGGACAACTAGCCTCTACAACATCTCAAGTTGCTGATGTCGTACAAAAAGTAGATATTACAGCTATAATGGCACTAGGCGATATTGCTTCTGGTGAGAAAATTTTTAAAAAATGTGCAGCATGCCACTCAATAAACAAAGGTGGAAAAAATAAAATTGGCCCCGCATTGTACAATGTTGTTGGTAGAGCGGTTGGTGGAGTAGATGATTATAAATACTCTAAAGCTTTAGCTTCATATGGTAAAGATTGGTCATTTGAAGAATTAAATGGATTCTTAAAAAAACCGGCTTCTTATTTAAAAGGAACTAAAATGTCATATGCTGGTTTAAGAAAAGAGAAAGACAGAGCTTCTGTAATTAAATATTTAAATCAAAGCAGTGATAGCCCCAAACAGCTACCTTAATTTCCCAAAACAGTACAATAAAATACTTTTTTGAACATGCACTCTATTCAGAGCCTGTAACCATACTTCAGAATTTTTTCCCAAAAAAACATCTCCTGTAACCTCTTCTCCCCTTGGGAGGCAGTGTAAAAAAGTTGTGTCCTTTTTAGCAAAACTCATCAATTTTGAATTAATTTGGAAGTTTCTAAAATCTTTAATTTTTTTATTTTTATTAACTCTATCATTCAATGAAATTACTTTATCTGAAAAGATTACATCAGCATTTTTAACTGCTTTTCTTGCATCATTAAAAATATGAATTTTTCTTTTATTTTTTTTAACCCAATCTAATACGAATTTCTTAGGCTCATAATTCTTGGGACAGCCAATATTTAAGTTGAAAGAAAATTTAACAGAAGCAGCAATCAAGCTATTCAGAACATTATTTGAATCTCCAATCCAGCAAATATTTAATTTGGAAATAGATTTTTTTTTGATTTCTTCCACAGTAAAAATATCTGATAGCACTTGCGTTGGATGAGATGATGGGCTTAAACCATTTATTACAGGTATCTTTAAATATTTACTAAATTCTGCTAGTTTTTCATCACTATCAGTTCTCAGCATAAAACCATCTCCATAAGTCGATAAGATTTTGGCTGTATCTGCTAGACTTTCTCCACCTTTTCCTAAGTGTAATTCGTTAGCTCTAAGAGTTATGGTTCCTCCACCTAATTGTTTTATTGCAAGATAAAAACTTAATCGTGTTCTTAAACTTGCTTTTTCAAACATTTGAATAAGCAATTTACCTTTTAAAGGTTTGTCCTTATCAATTTCTAGAGTGTTATAATTTTTTCTTTTTTGTTTTCTTTTTTTTTGCATCAGCGATGATCTTTTTAAGGTCTGCTGAAGGTATGTCTTTAAGGTTGATGAAATGTTTCATTTTTATTTATAAGTAGAGCACACTTTTTTAATAATTTTTATTGCTATATTTATTTCTTCTTTTTTAACATTTAGAGGAGGTAATATTCTAATAACATTTTCAGCTGCTCTAATTGTTAATAATTTATTATCCATTAGTTTCTGTACAAATTTTGTTTGATCATTATGGAGTTGTAGTCCTATTAGTAAACCAACACCTCTTACTTCTTTAATTACTTTGGGAAATTCCTTTCTTAATTTATTTAATTCTGAATGAAAGTATTTTGATAATATTTTAACATTTGAAAGAAATCCTTTTTTTAATATTTGATCTAAAACAGCATTTCCAACAGACATAGCCAGTGGGTTGCCACCAAATGTTGACCCATGAGTTCCGGCTGTCATTCCTGATGCTACTTTTTTATTCATTAAGACTGCACCCAGTGGAAAACCCCCACCAATACCTTTTGCTATTGGTACAATATCAGGCTTAATCTTTGAATTTTCAAATGCAAAAAAATTTCCACTTCTTCCAATTCCACACTGAACTTCATCTAAAATTAATAAAATTTTTTTCTTATCACAAATCCTTCTTAATTCTTTTAAACACCAATTGGGTATAGCTTTAATTCCTCCTTCTCCCATCACAGTTTCAACCATAATAGCGGCTGTTCTTTTTGTTATTTTTTTTTTTAAAATCTTTATGATTTCCAAATTCAAAATGGTCAAATCCATCAACTTTTGGTCCAAAACCCTCCGTCATCTTCTTTGATCCACTAGCATAAATTGTAGCTAATGTTCTTCCATGAAATGAATTTTTAACACAAAGAATTCTATTTTTTGAAGGTTGCCCTATCGAATAAAAATATCTTCTAGCAACTTTAATAGCAGCCTCTGTAGCTTCTGCTCCGCTATTTTGGAAAATAACAAAATCTGCAAAAGTTTTTTTGGCTAATCTTTTAGCTAATTTTTCTCCCTCCGGAATGATAAACGCATTAGAAACGTGCCAAAGTTTTCTAGATTGCTTATTAACTGCTTTTACCAAATATGGGTTTGCATGCCCCAAGGAATTAACTGCTATTCCCTGAACAAAGTCTAAATATTTTTTTCCATTAGTAGAATATAAAAAACTTCCCTTGCCATGCTTAAAGGAAATTGGTCTTCTATTATAATTTTTTGCTAAAGCGCTCATTAACTAAGATTTAATTTTATAACCTTTCTTGTAAAGAAAAAAAGCTACATACCAAATTAAAACACTTAGTATTGATAAATATATCAATCCTATATTTATTGAACCATCTGACTTACCTAAAAAGCCATATCTAAAACCATCAATCATATAAAAAAATGGATTAATATGACTTATCGTTTGAAAAAATTGTGGAAGTTTATCTATTGAATAAAATACTCCAGATAAAAAACTTAGGGGAGTAATAACAAAATTAGTGACTGTTGCCGTATGATCAAACTTTTCAGCCCAAAGACCGGTAATAAAACCTAAGCTTCCCAAAATAAATGCTCCTAAAAAACCAAAGACAAGAATATATAAAATATTATATATTGGTATTTCAATTATTAGAGAGAAAACACCTATTGAAATTGTAGCTATTAAAAAACTTCTTGTTAAGGCTGCTAGTATTATTGCCATTGAAACTTCAAGTGCTGATAATGGTGCATAAAGCATATCAACAATGTTTCCTTGAATTTTTCCAATCATCAATGAAGAAACTGAATGACTGAATGATTGACCCAAAATACTCATTGCAATTAAGCCGGGTGCTAAAAAACTTATAAAAGAATAACCAAGTACATCCCCTCTATTATTGCCTAAAGCTAAGGATAAAACTGATAAAAATAATAAACTTGATACAAGTGGAGATAGCAATGTTTGTTGCCAAACTACCATGAACCTATTGCACTCTTTAAGCCATAGACTTTTAAAGCCAATCCAATTTACAAAGCCAAACTTTTTAACTCCGATATGATATTTTTTATTCAATTCAACCATAAGTAATCATATATAAATTTTAAAAAAAGATGTGTATAAAACAGAAAAATCCATTGTCTTTTTTTTAATCTTGTGTGATCTGTATATAGTTATAAAAATTAATTAACATACTAAATATAGATCATGAGCTGGAACGAAGAAAAAGTAGAAAAGTTAAGAGAACTTTGGGGCAAAGGAAGCACAGCAAGCCAAATCGCTGAAATAATTGGTGGTATTAGCAGAAATGCAGTAATTGGCAAAGCTCATAGATTAAATTTGTCATCAAAAATTAAAACTAGAAATGCATCTTCAAGTCAAAATTTTGATAATAGTTTGGAAGAAAACTCTTCCAAACAAAGAAGGGGTAAAAAAAGCAAGTTTCAATCCTTAGTTATTGAAAAAGATTTTGAACCAGAAAATCCTAAGAAATTAGAGGAACTAGATGAGAGCTCTTGTAAATGGCCTATCGGCCATCCTGAGGAAGAATCGTTTTATTTTTGTGGACGATCATCTCTGAAAGATTTTTCGTATTGCAAGCTTCATTTGCTATATGCCTATCAGCCAAAAGGAAGAAAAGAAGAGCCTGTAGCTGACAAAGATGAAGAGGCACCTCAGTATATTGATAAGAAAATTAATACTGCTTAATAATTTTTAAATTTAATCAATCTTAATTTTTTATTTCTTATTCTTTCCATTAAACCCTCTAATCAGTGATTTTATGATTAGATAAATTAGGAAAGAGAAAATTGAGAATATTAAAAAATAAATAATATTAGTTATCATAAATAATCATACAATTTTAGTATAGAGAATTCTATTAAGAGTTAGTAGGGTTATATTTTTTTGTAGAAAATTGTCCACCTTCTCTCCACATATAGCTATATTTTTCCACTTCATTATCAAATACTCTTGTACTTGGAATTCCAATATCAGCATTAGTTTGATATTTGCCTGAAGGAACATTGTCATATTTTAAAAGTGTAAGCTGATCTATTGTTAAAAGTGGCTTTGGAAATAATTGAAACACTTTAGCAGACATAGTTGCTGCAAAAAGAGGTAATGGAACTAATAATCTTTTTTTACCTATTAAATATAATAATTTTTTCAAAATTTCTTTTAAAGATAAGACATCGGGCCCAACACACTCTACAATTTTAGAGTAAATATTTTTAGAGAGAACATGATAAATAGTATCTGTTAAATCTGAACAATGTATTGGAGCAAATTTAGTTGATCCATTATAGTAAAGTGGAAAGAACGGAAGCCTACTTAGTAAAGTCATAAAAGACGTAGTAAAATTATCATCAACTGAATAAACTACAGAGGGCCTTAATATTGTTGCTAAAGGAAAATTTTTTTGAATACTAAGTTCGCCATCTAATTTGCTTTTTGCGTACTCTGAATCAATTGCATTGTTTATCCCTAATGCTGACAAATGAATAAATTGCTGAACTTTATATTCTTTACATAGTTTAGCTAAAATAGATGGAAAAATAGAGTGAATATTTTTGAAAGTATCACCCTTGCCACTTTCATACAAAATACCAATTAGATTAATACAAATATCAGTTTGAGAGAAAAGCTTTCTAATTTTTTTTTCGTCAAAGATATTGGCTTCAACAATATCTATGTAGCCTGCATTAGCTTGTGTCTTTATTACATACCCTTTTTGATGAAGGTTTCTGGTAACCACAGTTACTTTGTAATTATTTTTAGTAAGCTTTCTTATTAAATGACGACCTATTTGACCGCTACCGCCAAAAATTAGACAATTTTTTGCTTTCATATATATATAATTAAAAATGAATATTGATATTAAACTTCACAAGAGTGATCTACCAGAAGATTTAGATTTAGGCAATATTATAGCAGTTGATGGAGAATTTATGGGCCTCAATGTTAAGCGTGATCCTTTATGTCTTATTCAAATATCGACTGGTAATTCTGATGCTCATATTGTCCAGCTTGATAGGGAAAAATATGATGCCCCGAACTTAAACAAAGTTCTTTCTGACAAAAAAATCACAAAAATATTTCATTATGGTAGGGCGGACATGGCTCACATAAAACATTACCTGAAGACAGAAACTAATAATATTCTTGATACAAAAATTGCTTCGAAGTTAGCCAGATCCTATTCGGATAGTCACTCCCTAAAAACATTAATTAAAGAATTTATGAATGTGGATGTAAGCAAACAATTTCAAAGTTCAGATTTTGGAGGAGAGCTATCTCAGGCACAACTAAAATATTGTGCCAATGATGTTATTTATTTACATAAAATTCATGAAGAGTTAAATAAAATTCTCGTAAGAGAAAAACGAGTTGATTTATATAAAGACTGTTTAACATTTTTAAAAACTAGAGTTGATCTTGATTTAGCTTTGTTTAAAGACGATATATGGTCTCATTAAATGAAAAAAATAAATTATAAAAAAATTGCAAAAAGTGTAATTGATCTTGAAATCAAAGCTCTAAAAAAATTAAAAAATTCAATTAATAGTTCTTTTAATGAAGCAGTAGAATCGTTAGCAAACTGTCAATCTAAAGTAATATTATGTGGGGTTGGTAAAAGTGGATTAATAGCAGCAAAAATTTCAGCAACACTCTCTTCAGTTGGAACACCTTCATTTTCACTATCTGCAAATGACTGTTCTCATGGTGATCTTGGTAGCATTTCAAAAAAAGATATTTTAATTTTGATAAGTTACTCTGGTTCCACCGAAGAACTAAAAAATATTATAAAATATGCAAATCGAAATAAGATCACCCTAATAGGAATAATGTCTAAAAAAAATTCGATATTATACAAAGCTTCCGATATAAAGCTCCTTATTCCAGAAGTAACTGAGGCAGGTCTAGGCATTGTTCCAACTTCAAGCACTATCAATCAATTGAGTATAGGTGATGCATTAGCAGTTGCCGTATTGAATAAAAAAAATATTAATAAAAAAGATTTTAAAAAGTTTCATCCTTCTGGAAATCTTGGTGCACAACTTAGAACTGTAGAGGAACTAATGATTACAGGAAGTAAAATTCCATTCGTAAATGAAAACTTAAATATGAAAAAAGCTTTACAAATTATTTCAAACAAAAAACTTGGTACTTTAATTGTTCAAAATAATATGAAAATCACCACAGGAATAATTACAGATGGCCAAATTAGAAGGTTCAACGGAATGAGTAATAATCTCCAAGATCTATCTGTCAAAAAGGTTATGACCAAAAACCCTGTCAGCATCAATCAAGACACTCTTGCTGAAAAAGCTTTGTCTATAATGAATACAAAGAAAATTACCTCCTTATGTGTTCACAAAAATAATAAAAAAAATAAAACTGTTGGAATTTTACATATTCACAATATTCTTCAAGCGAATATTGAATAAATGAAATATAAAAAAATAATTCAATTTGTATTTGGTATATTTTTCTTAATCATCATATTTTTATTTTATGATAAGTATTTTTCATCAAATAAAGAACTGTCAATCACACAAAATACTAATGATAATTTTAAGGACTTAGAGGTAAAAAGTAATTTAATACAAGACATAAAATATGAAACTATAGATAATAATGGTAATAAGTATTTTATTTATTCAAAATATGGAGAGACAAATATTAATAATCCTGACATCATTTTAATGAAAAATGTTTTTGCAAGAGTTGAAATATTTGAAAAAGATATAATTTATATAAATTCATTATCAGCCAAATATAATATAACAAACTATGAAACTAATTTTTATAATGATATTAAATTAAAGTATTTAGATCATACAATTTTTGCAGAAAATATGGATCTATCTTTTCAAAAAAACTTTGCATGGCTGTATACGAATGTAGTTTATAAAGGTTATGATTATGAACTTTTTGCAGACAAGATAGAAATTGATTTAATAACAAAAAACTCTAAAATATATACAGATAATGGTAAAAAAGTAAAAATTATTAAAAAGTGAAATGGCAATAATAAAAAAATTTAGAATTAAATCCTTTAAAGAAAACAAACCTTTAATTAGACTAGAAAAAATTTCTTTATCATTTGGAAAACGACAAATACTAGATAATGTTAATTTTCACGTTAATAGTGGTGAAATTTTAGGCATGCTTGGACCAAACGGGGTTGGAAAATCTACATTGTTCAATTTAATTATTGGTTTAATAAAACCAGACTTTGGATCAATAATAATTAATGAAGAGAATGTCTTAAATTACCCAATAGCAGAGAGAACACAAAAATTTAAAATTGGCTATGTACCACAATATGGTGGATATTTTCATGATCTGACTTTGTTAGACAACTTAAAGGCAGTGAGTGAAGTCTTGATAAAAAACGTTGCCGATAGAAATACTAAAATAGATTATTTGATTTCTAGGTTTGAGCTTGATTCAATTCTTGGTATACAGGCAAAGTTTTTATCTGGTGGCCAAAAAAAAAAGTTGGTTATAGCAATGGCATTGATGGGAGATCCTAAAGTTCTACTTTTAGATGAATGTTTTGCAGCGCTTGATGTCATGACAATTAAGATGCTTCAAGAACTAATTGTTAGTCTACAAGCAGAAAAAAATATAAGTATCTGTATTTGTGACCATCAAGCACGAGACCTTCTTTCGTGTGTTGATGTTGCAATAATTCTGTCTAATTGCAAGATCGTTGCTAAAGGCACACCTTCAATGCTTATAAACAATATAGAGGCAAAAACAGCATATTTTGGAAATTCATTTAAGATCAATTAATAAATTATAAATGGCTAACCAATTATTCATTAATAAAAAAATAAGTGCCTTTGACAAAAAAATCATTGTAAGTGGAGACAAAAGCTTATCTATTAGGTGGGTTCTTTTAGCCTCTCAAGCTACTGGAAAGTCAAAAAGCTACAATCTGTTAATGTCTGAAGATGTAGTCGCCGCGTTGGAAGCTATAAAAAAATTAGGAATAAAGGTATCAGTACGCAAAGGGCATTGTGAAATATACGGAAAAGGAATTAATAATTTTAAATATAAAAGTGGCTTAGTAATAGATTCTAAAAATTCTGGAACGCTTGGGAGGTTAATATTAGGATTATTAGTCAAATCACCAGTAAAAATAAAAATAATAGGTGATAAAAGTCTTACAAAAAGAGATTTTTCGAGGGTTACTATCCCATTGAAAAAATTTGGAGCTAAATTTTTTTACAAAGTAAAAAATAAACTTCCGCTATCAATTCTAGGATCTAAATCGCTAAAGGGAATTAACTTCATTGAAAATAAGGGATCTGCTCAATGCAAAAGTAGCGTTATGCTAGCAGCACTTAATTCAGTTGGAACAACCTCTATTAAAGCAAAAAAATCGAGAAATCACACAGAACTACTTTTTAAATATTTAAAAATTCCAATCAAAGTAAGGAAAACTAAAAAATTTGATTTTATAGATATTAAAAAACCAAAAAAAATTAATGCCTTCGACTATCAAATTCCAGGAGACATAAGTTCAAGTGCTTTTTTTATGGTACTAACAACGCTTGCCAATGACTCAAAGCTTTTAATCAAGAGTGTAAATACCAATCCATCTAGAGTAGGAGTTATTACAATCTTAAAAAAGATGGGAGCTCAAATAACACTTAAAAATCAAAAAAATTATAGAGGAGAAAAAATTTCTGATATTTTAGTAAAAAGTTCAAAAAAACTTAAAGCTATTAATTGTCCAACAGAATTAAATAGTAGTGCCATAGACGAATTTTTAGTAATTTTTTTAATTGCAGCAAAAGCAAAGGGTATTTCTTATTTTAAAGATCTTTCAGAACTAAACCAAAAAGAAAGTCCGAGGTTAATTTGGGGTTCTAAAATTTTAAATATGATGGGTATAAAAACAGATTTAACAAAAGATTCTATTAAGATTTATGGACAACCCAACTTAGAAATAAAAAAACTAATTATAATTAAAAACTATTTAAAAGATCATAGAATTTTTATGATGAGCACTATTGCTGCTTTAACTTGTGGTGGAAAATGGAAGATACACGATAAAGATTCTATAAACACATCTTTTCCTTCATTTTTAAAAATAGTCAAAAATATAAACAATAAATCTTTATGAGATTAGTAAATAAAATTAAAGTTGCTATAGACTCTCCTGCTGCTGCTGGTGCTGGCACTCAAGCAAAATTAATTTCTAAACATTTTAACTTATTTTATTTAGATACAGGAAAAATTTATAGATTAATTGCAAACATTAAACTTACTCAACCAAATAAGTATGGCCATAGTTTAATAAAAAAAAAGATGCTCAAATTAACTATGAAAGATTTACAAAATAAAAAATTATCATCAGATGAAGTTGGAACAATGGCATCAATTATATCAAAAGATAAAAAAATAAGAAAACTTGTTCATGCATTTCAAATTAAAAGCGCTTATCATCCTCCAAAAAAGTATAATGGATCTTGTTTAGATGGAAGAGACATAACTTATAAGATAATTCCTGATGCTGATTTTAAATTTTTTATAACAGCAAATACTAAGACTAGAGCTTTAAGAAGGTATAAAGAGTTAAAAGGACTAAATAAGAAAATATCTTTTAGTGAGGTCCTAAAAAGTATCAAAAACCGTGACAAAAGTGACTATAATAGAAAAGTTTCACCTCTTATGAGAACTCAAGATTCGGTCTTGATTAATACCACGAATTTAACTAAAAGATCATGCTTTTTAAAAATTAAACAAATTATGGATAGGAAACTAAAAGCTTAATGGAAATTTATAAAGACCTTACAAACCCCGCCTCTAAAGAATTCGAACAACTACTAAATTCACAGTTTACTAAAACAGCAAATCTTGAAGAAGGAAAAATTATCACTGGTGTAGTAAACAAAGTTACTGATAACTTTGTATTTCTTGAAGTACCTGGTTTAAAATCAGAGCCTATCTTGGATATCAATGAATTAAAAAGCATGGGTATGCTTGATAAAGCAAAAGTGGGTGAAAAAATTTCTGTTCTCCTTGAAAGATTAGAAGATAAAAAAGGTGAAGTACTAGTATCAGCTTCAAAAGCTCAAAAAATTCAAGGTTGGGATAAACTTGTTGAAGCGTATGAAAAAAATGAACCTATCATGGGTAAAATTACTGGGCGTGTTAAAGGTGGATGTATAGTTGAACACATCGATACTGGTTCTTTAATGTTTTTACCTGGATCTCAAATTTCAGACAAACCATTAAAAGATATCAGTCATTTAATGAATGAGCCTCAAAAATTTGCGCTAATAAAATTAGATAAAGTTAGAGGAAACGCATGTGTTTCTAGAAGAGAAATAATTTCATCATTTAAAAAAGAAGATAAAATTAAAATTGTTGAAAAATTCAAAGTTGGAGATTTAATCAAAGATGCTGAAGTAAAAGGTTACAGTTCATTTGGTTGTTTCTTTAGTGTTAATGGTGAGCTTGATGTTTTGGTTCACTTACAAGAGATTTCTTATTCAAGAGTTAATCACCCTGATGAAGTTTTTACAATTGGTGAGAAACATGATCTTAAGGTAATCAGTGTTGATCTTGAAAAACTTCAGGTTGGTTGTTCAGTAAAACAGCTTACACCAGACCCTTTTGAAAACATTACAAATTATGAACTAAACAAAATCTATAAAGTAAAAGTAGTTAAGCTTATGGACTTTGGAGCTTTTTGTGAGCTTGAAAAAGGGTTATCAACTTTATTACATTCGAGTGAATTGAGTTGGACTAAAAAAAATATTTCTGCAAAAAAAATGTTTAAAGTTGGCGATGAAATTGATTGTATAATCACTGAAATTGATAAAGAAAAAAGAAGAGTGGCTATATCTCACCGTTTAACAACTGATAACCCTTTTGAAACGTTTGAGAAAACTTACCCAATTGGATCTGAGGTTAAAGGAGAAGTTGCAAGTAAGAATGAATATTCTATTTTCTTAAAAGTTGATGGTTTAGATATCGATGCTTTCTTACATTGTAATGATTTAACTTACCTAAATAATGGTGAAGAAGAATTAGCTAAATACAAAATTGGAGATAGATTAAAAGTTAAAGTTTTAGAAGTAAAAGCTGCAGAACAAAAAGTTAGAGTTGGCTTACGTCAAACTCAATCAGACCCTTTTGATTGGTTTAATGATAAAAAGGTTAAGCAAACTGTTACTGTTAAGATTATTTCAACTGACAATAAAGGCCTTGTTGTAAGACCTGAAGGCTGTGAAATGGATTTCATTATTAAAAAATCTGCAATAGCTATTAATGCTGCTGATGCGAGACCTGCTAGATTTACAGGTGGAGAAAGAATTGACTGTGCTATTCAAGAGTTAGATTTAGATAAGAGAAAAGCAACATTAAGTATTAAGCTTTTAGAAGAAATTGAGCGTAAAGTTGCATTAGATACTTATGGTTCTGAAGCAAGTGGTAAAAACTTACCTTTCTCATCATTATCTGATGATTTAGAGAAAAAGAAAAAAGAAGACGAATAAAAATTGGCTATTGTAAAATCAAAGCTTCTAAAACAACTCGCTAATAACTACCCAAATTTTTTAAAAAAAGACCTAGAAAAGTTTACTGATATTATTCTCACTGAAATAAAGCAGGCCCTTAAACGAGGAGATCGTGTTGAATTAAGAGGTTTTGGAATGTTCTCTACTAATATTCAAAAAGCAAGAATATCAAGAAACCCCAAAACGGGAGAGAAAGTGAATACGCCTGAAAAAAAAACAATTCACTTTAAAATGTCTAAGGAAATGTTTAAAAAATTAAATAATGATAAATAAAAATATCTTTGTTGCTTGTGATACATCAAGCTTAAAAGAAATAAAAAAAATAATCAACGATACGAAAACTAATAAACTTCAAATAATTCCAAAATTTGGCTTACAGTTTTTTTATTCAAAAAGTGGAAGAGCTTTTCTTCAAAATTTTAAGAGAGATTATTTCTTAGATTTAAAAATAAATGATATTCCACAAACTGCTTTATCTGCAATGGATAGTTTAAAAGATTTAAAAAAATGTAAATATATTACAGTTCATGTAAACGGTGGCCTTGAAATGCTTAAAGCTATTACAAAAAAAGCTAAATCAATTAACAAAAATTTAAAAATAATAGGAGTTACAATCTTAACAAGCCTTAACAAAAAATCTCTTAAAGAAATTGGTCACACCAAGACCGTAGAGCAGTTAGTATTAAAACAAGCTGCTCTTATAAAAAAATCAGGTGCAGCTGGAATTGTGTGTTCTGCACAAGAGGCAAAAATAGTTAGGAAAAAATACAAAAATTTATTTATTGTTACGCCAGGAATAAGACTACCTGGAGATGATGCAAATGATCAATCTAGAGTAATGACTCCTAATGATGCTTTTAAAAATAAAGTTTCTGGTATTGTAATGGGAAGGTCATTAGTAAAGGGTAATATCAAAAACAACATTAAAAGATTAATTAATCACTTAAATCAATGATCCAACCCTGCAAGATTTGTGGGATCTCCAGACTCTAAAACTTTAGAATTTTTAACTTCCCATCCTACCCCACCTAAGATGATAGGGTTTATTTGTAATTGGCCTAAATCAAAAAGATTTGTTGAATACGACAAGCTTAAAGAGCTATTAAAAGTTGATAAAAAAGACTCAGAATATGTTGCTGTATTAGTTAAACCTAATGAAGATATATTAGAAAAAATAAAGGATTTACCATTCGATTATTATCAACTTTATGATTGCACACCTACTGAAGTTAAATCAGTTAAAGAAAAATATAATAAGAAAATTATTGTTGCAATAACTGTTAAAGATCAAAATGATACAATTAAATATTTAGAATATAATGAACTTGCAGATATAATATTATTCGACAGCAAAGGATATGAAAAAAGCATGTCCTTCGATCATCAATTAATTAAAAATATTAAAATTAATAAAGAATTGATGCTAGCTGGGAATATTCAAATTGAAGATAACCTTGAAAATTATAATGAAATAGCAGACATTATAGATATTTCTGGAGGTCTAGAAACATCTGGATTAAAAGATATTTCAAAAATAAATATTTTTTTAAACAAAATTAAACTAATTAATAATGAGACTTAAAAAAAAAATTCCTTTAATTGATCAACACAATAAGAATGGATTTTGGGGTGGTAAGTTTGGTGGTAATTTTATACCTGAAACTTTAAAAAAGCCCATTGAAGATCTAACAGTACTTTTCAAAAAACTTAGATATGATAAGAAATTTCTTAAAGAAAGAGATTATTATTTTAAGAACTATATAGGTTCTCCTACTTCATTTATTAAACTTCAAAACCTATCAGACCATCTTGGTGGAGCCCAAATATATGCCAAAATGGTGTCAGAGGCGAACGGAGGAGCTCATAAAATCTATAATGCAACAGTTCATTGCCTTATTGCTAAAAAGGCTGGAAAAAAATATGTCGTTGGCGATACGGGTGCTGGCTATGCTGGAAAGATGCTGAGTATGGCTGCTAAAAAGTTCGACCTTAAATGTAAAATATTCATGGGTGCAAAAGATATAAAAAGACAAAAGCCTAATGTGGATGCAATGAAAAAGAATGGTGCAGAAGTTGTGCCCGTTTATTCAGGGAGCCAAACATTAGTAGATGCTGTGAGTGAGTGTATGCGTTATTGGGTTTCAAATTGTGATAATACCCATATGTGTGTTGGCTCAACAGTAGGTCCTAATATATTTGTTAAAATTTGTGGCTGGAGTACAGCTCAAATTTCAAGAGAATTAACAATTCAACTACAGTCTGAGTTTAAAAAGATACCTAAAAAAATTAAACTTATTAACTGTGTGGGTGGTGGAAGTTCAGCTTATGGTTTTTGGAGTGAGTTTATTGATCATGATAAAAAACAAATTGAATTGATTGGTGTTGAAGCTGGTGGACCAAAAAATTCAAAACTACATGCGGCACCTCTAACTAATGGTGCTAAACTTGGAATATTGCATGGAGCTGCAGCCTATGTTTGTCAGAATAGTGAAGGACAAATTAATGACACCGCTTCTATTTCTGCTGGATTAGATTATCCTGGGGTATCCCCTATTCACTGCTTTTTAAAAGATACTAAAAGAGCAAGATATACATCTGCAACTGATGAGGCAGCTTTAAATGCATATAAACTAGTTACAAAACTTGAAAAAATAAACCCAAGTCTTGAGCCTAGTCATGCTTTTGCTGAAGCTATAAAAATTGCTCCAAAGTTAAGTAAAGATACTATCATTATTGTTAACTCTTGTGGTGATGCTAAAAAAGATAGGGATATCTTAAAAGAAAGATTAGGAAAAATTAACTAAGATGTCATTAATTAACTTAGCATTTAAAAAGGTAAAAACTGAAAAGAGACCTGCATTACTAACTTATACGGTAGCTGGAGATAATACTAAAAAAAAGTCTCTTGAGATATTAAAATCAATTGCAAAATATGCTGATATTTGTGAGATAGGATTTCCTCATAACACTCCAATTGCAGATGGTGGCCAGATTCAATCGAGTGCTTATAGAGCTTTAAAAAATGGTATTAAAATTAAAGATGTTTTTTCAATAGTTAAAGATTTTAAAAAATCAAAACAATCAAAGCCTGTAATATTGATGGGTTATTATAATATGATTTATCAATATGGAGATAATAACTTTATAAATATTTGCAAAAAAGTAGGTGTAGATGGATTAATTGTTGTTGATTTTCCTTACCCAGAAAATAAAAAATTTGCAAAAAAATGTAAGAAAAAAGGTATTAGTTTTATTCAGTTAGTATCTCCTACTACGTCTCCGGTCAGAATGAAAAAGATTATAAAAGACTCTCATGATATGGTTTATTATATCAGTATGCTCTCAACAACTGGTGGCAAGCTAAAGGTTTCACCTAAAAAAATTTTAGAGCGTTACAGTAAGATTAAAAAACTTAACAAGAATAAGAATATTGTAATAGGCTTTGGGATCACTGAAAAAACCATAGCATCTTTAAGAAAGGCTGATGGATTAGTCGTTGGTAGTGCTTTGTGTAAAGAAATATCAAATTCTATTAGAAAACGCCAAAATCCTGTCACAAATGTAACTAATATTGTGTTAAACTTAAGAAAAAAAATAGCATGAATTGGATTAAAAAAACTTTAAGATTTGGTGAGAAAATAAAAACCATCATCAAGGCACGTGCAACCAAAACTGAAATAGCTAATAGTGATTGGACCTCATGTTGTAAGGGGCCTATCTTAAAAAAAGATTTAGAAGAAAACTTATGGGTTTGTCCATCTTGTAACAAACACCACAGAATAAGCCCACGTCAAAGATTTGATATTATATTTGGCAAAAATAATTATGAGGTTTTAAAAACACCCATTCCTCAAGATGATCCTTTAAATTGGAATGATGCAAAACCTTATAAAGACAGATTAAAAGCTGCTAGAAAAAAAACTGGTATGGATTGTGGAATGATGGTTGTTAATACTAATATTCTAAATTTAAAAATTACAGCAATTGCATCTGATTTTGATTTTGTAGGTGGCTCAATTGGTGCTGCTGAAGGTGAGGCTTTTTTATACGGAATTCAACATGCGATAGAAAACGAACAACCTTTTGTAGTGTTTACTTCTGGTGGTGGAATGAGGATGATGGAAAGTCTTATATCATTAAGCCAAATGACAAGAACGACACTGGCAATTAACGAACTAAAGAAAAATAATTTACCCTACATTGTTGTGTTAACTGATCCTACAGCAGGTGGTATTACAGCCTCATATGCAATGTTGGGTGATCTACACTTAGCAGAACCAGGAGCTCTTATAGCTTTTGCAGGAGCTAGAGTAATTCAAGGAACTGTGAGAGAAGAGTTACCAGAAGGCTTTCAAAGAAGTGAGTATGTTCAGAAATCAGGATTTGTGGATTTAATTGTAGAGAGAAAAGATCTAAGAGAAAAAATTGGCTCATTATTATCAATATTGTTAAATAAAAATTCTGCTATAAATTCATCAGAAAATGAAACTTCAGAAGATAGTAGAACGCTTACAAAAGCTGCATCCTAAAGAGATAGATCTAAGCCTAGATCGAACTAGAAATCTTTTAGAAAAATTAGGCAATCCTCAAGACCAAATTAATTGCATTTCTGTTGTTGGAACAAACGGAAAGTTTTCAACAATCCAAGCACTTTATTCAATTTTAAAAGAAGCAAATTACAAATGTAATATTTACACTAGTCCTCATATTCAAAAAATTAATGAAAGATTTGTCTTTAACAATAAGCTTCTAACAGATGATGAATTAGCCAATCTTTTTTCTGAAATAGAAGAAGCTAATAATCAAACACAAATTACTTTCTTTGAAATTTTAACTGTTGCTTACCTTCATTATGCAAAGAAATATCCTGGAAACATTAACTTAATTGAGTCAGGTCTATTTCATAGATTTGATGCTACCAATATTTTAAAGAAAAATTTAGCTAGTATTGTAACAGCTATTGGCCTTGATCACTTAGATTGGCTTACAAAAGAAGAGCAAACAGTTGACAAAATAATATTTGAGAAAACATCCACTTTATTAAACTCTAAAATCATTGTTGCAAAACAAAGCTCAAATGAAATTAGTAAAAGTATTGAAGATACAATTAAAGACAATTCTTCTAAAAAAATAATCTTTAATAAAAATTATAATTTCACATTGAAAGAAAATGATTTTTTTTATTTCGAAGATGAATTTGGTGCTCTTAAACTTCCAAAACCTAATCTACCTGGAGAATTTCAATTAGAAAATGTCTCTACTGCAATTGCAGCTGCTAGACAATTAAATGATTATAAAATAACTGATGAACATATTAAGAATGGTATTACTAAAATAGAAAGTATCGCGCGGCTTCAAGAATTAAAGTCTGGAAAATTAAAAGATTTAACTATTAATAATTTATTATTTATAGATGGGTCTCATAACCCACTTGGTGCAAAAGTACTAAATGAATATCTTCAAAGTCTAAATTGTAACAAACATATTATTTTAGGAATGATGGCCAACAAAGACCACAATGAATATATGAGTTACTTTAAAGATATTAAATCATTAACAACAATTGACATTCCAAATCAACCCAATGCTATTAGGGGAAGTGAACTTAAAAGAGAAAATTAAAAATTTTGAAAATATTAATTACAAAAATTCTGTTGAACAAGCAATTAGCTCAATTGATCTTCAAGAAAATGATATTATTTTAATTACAGGGTCTTTGTATCTTGCGGGAGAAGTTTTAAACTTAAACTAGATATTCTTATCTAGAAATTCTTTCATTTGGCTCTCGGCAACTCCACCAACTTTTCTGTCTACTTCAACACCTTTTTTGTAAACAATAACAGTTGGTACGCCTCTTACACCGGCAGCTGAACCAGTATTAATTCCTCCATTTTCAATGTCAGCATAATAAAAGCTAGCTTTATCTTTGTAGCTATCTGAAAATTTATCCATGATGGGTTTAAGACTCTTTGCATGGAGCACACCATTCTGCAGAAAATTGAACTACAGAGATATCTTCATTCTTAATTTTTGTTTCAAATTCTTCGTCTTTAAAATCTATAAGCATGCTTCTTATATAAATTTTTATTCTATTTATTCAATATGTAAAAAAGGATTTTTTTAGTTAATTAACAAAGGTTAATTATGCCTGCTCGTATTTTTTCTGAATACCTTCAACAAACTCGTTAATTTCGTCTAAAAACTTGAGCTTTTTCTCGTCTTTTTCGTTGGTATATCTATCTCTTAAATTATCACACTCAAAATAAAATTCTTTGCATGTCCACCATTTTTCCTTCTCATCGCTCAATATTCTTTCAGCTATTCCACGTTTAATAGTCTTAAACATATCTGCAGGTAGTGTATCCGGTGATTCTTGATATATTATCTTTTTTCCAAAGCTTACCATTCTCTCATCTTCAAATTTATCTAATAATATTAATTTATCCTTCCAAGACGCTGCGTGCCATTTTGGAAATAAAGCTGTGTCTTTTTGAGGTGTAAATTTTTTATAAATTGTCTCTTCTGCTAATAGATCAACCTGTGAATCAAATTGAGCTTTTTCTTCAGCAGTCTCTCTTAATGCTGTTAAAACATTTTGAGAAAATTTTTCATTACTATTTACTAATTTTGCACGCTCTTTAATTAAATCAGGATCAAGTTTGCTATATGGTTCAACTTGTAGTCCATAACTTGCATTTAAAATTATAGGAGCTTTGTTTGATCGTATAGTTCTTAGAAACTTTAATTTTTTAATAGCGCTTTTAAGTTCAGATATTGACATATCAAATAATGGAATCGGATCAATTTTAAGATCAAAAGCTTGGCCCCACTGATAGATTGGATGAATACAATGTTTTGGATGAAGTGGTGCAACTACAAATCTATAATTTTTACCAAAATGATATTCGGCTAAAGTAAACATTTTCTCTGTTTTAAATATTGTCTCAGTATCACTCTTGTTTGCTGTTCTTAAGAATGTATCCCAAGTTTGAGGTTGATTTTTTTTAATTAAACCTAAAACCTTAACAGTTAACTCTGCATCAAATAAAGCACTGTGAGCTCCACTAGATTCAAATCCATTCATTCTAGCTAACGATTCTAGTTTCATGACTGCATTACCTTTTGCATTTATTTCTGTTTTTACAACGCTTTCATCAACTGCATGAGCACCTCTTGCAATGTTTAAACCATCATGTCTTTTATTGGGAGTTGCATTTGTAATATATGGATATCTAATTCCTCTAAAGAATTCGTTTCTTATCATCTCATCATCAAAACCAATGTTTGACCAACCCATAAACATTGCTGGACTCCATTTTTTAAATGTTGCTTCTAACTGAGATAACATTTGGTAGTGACTTAAATTTCCTTTAGTTAATAAATCAACACTAGTTTTGTTAACTATTAAAGCCATTGCCTGAGGAACTTCCCCTTCTGGCAATCTACATCTAAAATTAAAACGATCTAATTCTTTAAAATTTGGATCAACTAAAATGCCACCTACTTCAATAATGCTTCCCCAAGAAGTATTGGCACTACTAGATTCAATGTCCCATATTGCTAAATTCATATTAGTTGGTATTCCTTTGGTGATAGTACTGTTCGACTTTTTCTAAAAACTTATTTTGATATTCTTCTAGTTTAACACCTTGAATTCTAAAATCTTGAAATAAATTATCAACCGTACATAACAGGACAATTCCTTGGGTGATATTAGAGTTATAAACAACGTTATGAGCTAATGAATAAGCCCCTAATTGAAGATAATAGTCCTCAATCCACTCTTCTTTTTTCGGTTTGTTGGACTGTTTAAAATCAATGATAGTTTCTTGTCCCTCATACACTCCACAAGCATCACACGTTCCAGCATATTTCCCTGGATAGTACAATGTAGCTTCAGTTCCCCAAATCTCTGACAATTTATTTTTAATTCCTTGTTCGATAATTTCATCTGCCATTTTCTTAGACTTATTTTCTTCTTCTAATAATTCTAAATTTAATTGGCCTAATAGATATTTTTCTAAATGAGAATGCATTGATGTGCCTCTACTTGAAGCATCGTTTTTAATTCTATTTGCTTCAGCAGCACCCACTCTTGCTTTCCAATTTGCAAGAGATGCTTTTTTTTCTTCACTTTGTGTTGCTTGTAATATGGAAGTTACTGATGGAAGTTTTTGTTGATTTACAGCATACATTCTTGAGCCACTCACCATTGATCTCATGGATTTTGGATAAGTAAATTTATTATTCCACTGCATATAGTTTGTTATAAACGGTATTGAGGGAAAAAAGAAATTAATTTTTTGCTTGTTTTGAATGGTCAACAAATTTTTCTACGTTTTCTGTTTGAACAGCTTTATCAACTTGTTCAGGATCTTTAATATTTTCTAGGCTTCTGCTGATCGATCTTGCATCTGTTCCAAACTTATCAACAACAATCATTGCTTCTTCTAATTTTTTTCTAAGAGAAACTATGTTATCAAAGTGTTTTCCAAATCTTGAACTAATTGTTTTTAAATGATCATAAATTTCTGTTGCACCTTTTTGAACTTTTAGAGATTGAAAGCCCATGTGTAATGATTGCAAATAAGCAGAAAGAGTATTAGGACCACAGATTACAATTTTATATTTTTTCATTAATTCTTGAGTTAATAATTCTTTAGTAGTTGGATCTTGGTATTCAGTTAATTCTTTATATAAACTTTCAGTTGGAGCGTAAACAATTGCAAAATCTGTAGTTTTTGGTGGAACAATATATTTTTCATTAACACTTTTAGCTTTTACTTTAAATGCAGCAGCTAATTTTGCTCTTGCATCTGTAACAGCTTTTTTATCATCCGCGTCATAACCATCAGTAATTGCTTTAAATTTTTCTACTGGAAAATGTGAGTCTACAGGCACCATTACATCACCTTGAAGCTTAATTGCAAATTCTACATTTTCACCTGTATCTTCTTTCATCTTAACGTTGGTCTGAAATTGAGAAGCAGGTAATAAGTCTTTGATTAGAGCATCTAGTGAAAACTCTGCAAGAGTTCCATATTTTTTAACTCCAGCTAAAATTTTTGTTATACCTTCTTGGCTTTTATTTAATAATTCGACCTGACTATTGAAGTTTCCTACTTTTTCATCAACTTTTGTTAGGGCCTCTGTCATATCTTTAGTTACCCCAGTTGATAGAGCGGTAAATGAAGTCGACATTGAACCAAGTGAAGTATTAATAGTAGTATTTAAGGTATCTTTTAATGAAGTAATTTCTGTCTTTAAATTAGCCATCTCTTCAGCTTCTTTATTTTCGCTCTCATCTTTTGGCTTAGATTTTAAGTTTAGGTAAAGGATTGCTAAAGCAACTCCTAGCAATAAGACTAATACTGTTAATAAAACTATGTCCATGATTCTAAGAGATATTTTATAGTAAAAATTTGATTTATATATGTAATTATTTAAAACTGTCTCTATGGAATTAATCTTAATACTAAAAATACTACTTATTATTGGGGCTATTGTTGCAGCTTATGCGGTACTTAGAAACCTTGATATTATTAAGATTATTTTAATTTATGTTAAGGATACTTTACTTAGAAAGTAACTTAACTAATTTTTTAACCAGACTATTTTTTAGAGAAGATTTTGAGGTCATCATACAGGCCTCTGATTTTAAAATTTCACCATCTTTTAGAATTCTAAGATTATTTGCTCTTAGAGTTTCACCAGATGAAGTAATGTCAGTTATAATTTCAGATGAACCAGTAAAAGGATACGCTTCAGTTGCACCTAAACTACTGACTAATTTAAATTGGGTAACTCCTTTTGAAAACAAAAACTCTCTTGTTAAGTTGGGATATTTTGTTGCCACTCTTAGTCTTTTTTTCTTTTTATCTTTAAATTCAAAAGCAATTTCTTCTAAATCAGCAACTGTTTGAACATCAATCCAAGGGTCCGGGATAGCAACAACCAATGTTGCTTTACCAAATCCATAATTCTTAACAACACTTATTTTCTTTTGAATATTAACTTCACTCTCTTTTAATAAATCATATCCAGAAAAACCAAGATCTAAAGAGCTATCTCCAAGTCTTTCAACTATCTCCCTTGCATGAAGATATAATATTTTAACATTATTTAAGTTTTTAATAGATCCTAATAAGTCTCTTTCACCTCTTTCTGAGACTAAATTTAATTTATTTTTTTTAAATATTTTTAAAATATCTTTTCTAAGACGACCTTTGCTTGGAATTCCAATATTAATAGTATTTTTTGTCATTAGTAGTTTAAATTTAAAGCAGCTCCTACTGCTGGAACTTGTTTTTTAGATCCAAGGTCTGAAATTAGTTTGTCGTATCGTCCACCGTTAATGACATTAATATTTTTTGATTTAGATTTAATATCAATTTTAAACACCATACCTGTATAATATTCTAATTGACGCCCAAAAGATGCTGAGTACTTTACGTTTAATTTTTGAATTTTGTTTAATGAGGTTGGGAAATATTTTTGATCCACAACTAAATTAATTTTATTTTTTTTAAAAAAGATATTAAGTTTTTCAGCTGCTTGTCCTATTGGGCAATTAATTTTTAAAAACTCTTTAATAATTTTTGAAACATTTTTACCTCTACTGGCTCTTCTTGGATCTTTAATCTTATTATCAAATCTCTTCAAGATTTCTTCAATTGATCTACCCGCAACTACTGTTTGCTGATTATCTTTTAACATTTTTTGATATCTCTTTTTATCAACTTCAACAATTGTTGGGTCTACATCAGAGTTTGTCTCCAACCTTTTTAATAAGTCATTGAAGTATTCTTCTCTCCAAAAATGTCTTGAAAGTCTTAATTTCCATCTTTTCGGGATATCTAGTTTTGAAATTAATAAATTGAAAATCTCAACGTTACCAATTTTTAAAGTTCCTGATGAATATTGTAAATTAGACAGAGATTTTAAGGCTGTATTAATAATTTCCTTATCATCCTTTTTTTCATCTTTAGAACCAATGATCTCAAAACCAACTTGGTCTCTAATAATAGAATCTTTTTTATTATTTGATTTTCTATAAGCCTGACCACTATAAAATATTTTCTCTTTTCCTTTAAGATTATTTTCTAAATATCTCAAGCAAGATGCAATAGTTAGATCAGGTCTTAGACAAAGCTCGCTACCATTTTGATCAGTGAATGAAAAAATAAACTTTCTAAAATTCTCTCCAGATCGTTGAACGATATGATTAGCTTCAATTACTGAAGGTAAATCAATATATTTAAACCCTTTAGATTTAACTGATCTAAGGATTTTTTCAGATAAATTTTTTGATTTCATCAATTAAATTTTCTTTTGGGAACGTTACTTGATTGTTTTCACCTTTAACTCCTAAAAGGTTTTTTAAAGTAATCGTGTTATCTTTAAATTCATTTTCACCACAAATAACAGCTACTGGGCATTGTTTTTTATTCGCGTACGTTAACTGTTTGCCTAGATTTTTCTTCCTATCTAAAAATATTTCAGAGTTAATATTATTGTCTCTTAAAACTTTTAAAATCTCATAATAATTTTTTAAATACTTTTCATCCATTACACAAATAATGGCTGGTTTCTTCTCATCAGCTTCAATTTGATCAAGTTGCATCATTGCAAATAATAATCGGTCAACACCAATACTCATTCCAGTTCCAGGAATATCAAATCCCTTAAATCTTGAAATTAATTTATTATATTGTCCACCTGAGCAAATACTTCCTATATCAACTTCTTTACCTTTGTTATTTGTTGTCTTAAAATTTAAATTTGTCTCAACACAAAACCCATCATAATAAGCAAGCCCTCTAACAATTGTAAAGTTTGTCTTTATTTGATCTAAATAATCTCCATAACTTGCTATTTCCAACAAGTCTTCTAGTTCTTTAATTCCTTCTTGAGATAAAGGGTTTTTTAAATTTTCTTTTAATTCTTTTAAATCTTTTACTTTTAAGAAATTGATTATTTGTGAAGCTTGATCATCAGTTAAGTCAGCACCTTTTGTAACCGCTCCACTTACATCTACTCTTTCTTTTTTTAATAAATCTTCAACTCCTCTTAAACCAAAGCCAGGCTTGTCCAGTTTATCTATTGCCCTCATAACCTTTATCTTTTTGTCTTCAGATATTTTAAGGTCTTCAATTAAACCTTGAACAATTTTTCTATTACTAATGTTAACAACAAACTGATCTTTTTTTAAACCACAGGCAAAAAGTGTACTTGCAATTAAATTACAAAGTTCAGCATTTGCTTGGGCTGGGTTAACGTTGCCAACTATATCAGCGTCACATTGTAAAAAGCTTCTATAACGAGCATTACCCGCTTTTTCGTTTCTCCAGACATCACCCATTTGATATCTTTTATAAGGTAAGGGTAATTCTTGATTGTTTTGAGCAACAAATCTAGCTAACGGACTTGATAAATCATATCTAAGAGTAATATTTTTTTCACCATCTTTAAATGAGAATACGCCAGACATTGAATTATTATCATCATCTGCAAGAAATGATCCGATATTTTCTGAAATTTCAAATGAAGGAGTTTCAAGAGCGGCGAAACCAAATTTTATAAAATTAGTTTCAATAATATTAATTAACTTTTTCTTTAGAGTTAATTTCTTGCCCCATCGGTCTTCAAATCCTGAGGGTAACTCAGGAATTAATTTATTTTCTTTATTCATTTTTTTTGGTACCCGCGCTTGGAATCGAACCAAATCCTATAGTTCCACAAACTATCGTACTAACCGTTATACTACGCAGGCATTCCTTGTTTTTATATTATTTTTGAGTGGATTTAAAATTATATTATAAATAAATAGCCTAAAGGCTATGGAAACAAAGTCTATGAGTGCTTCTTGAAGTCTCTCTGTATGAAATATTTATAAACATGATCAGTCTTTTAGACAATTAAGAATAATTTTCAACACATAAATATAAAAAAACTGTTGACCTTATTTTTAAATTTTTAAGAGAGGTGGTGGTGGCCCCAACTGGACTCGAACCAGTGACACACGGATTTTCAATCCGATGCTCTACCAACTGAGCTACAGGGCCCCATATTAACCTCTAAAAGTGATACGACCTTTGGTCAAATCGTAAGGTGTCATTTCGACTTGAACCTTATCACCTTGAAGTACTCTAATTCTGTTCTTACGTAATTTGCCTGCAGCATGAGCTGTAACAATATGGCCGTTTTCTAATTTAACTCTGAACATTGCATTCGGTAATAAATCCTCAACAATTCCTGAGAACGACAGCATTTCTTGTTTTGACAAATTTATTTTCTCCTAATTCTTTTTTCTACCGACTTAGCGTGTCCCGCTAAACCCTCGTAGTTTGCAAGTGTTATAACTGATGGACCAAGGGTTTCAATCCCTTTTTTTGATAGGTTTATATATGAAATTCTTTTATAAAATTCATTAACACTAACTCCACTTGAATATCTTGCTGAAGAATTAGTTGGTAATACGTGATTAGAGCCAACATTGTAATCAGTCATTGCCATTACAGCATATTTTCCTAAACAGATAGATCCTGCATTTTTAATCTTTCCTACTACTTTTTTATAGTTCTTAGTATTAAGCTCTAAGTGCTCAGGGGCAATTTTATTTACTGTATTAATAATTTTTTGGTCAGACTGCATATGAATTATAATTCCATTATTAAGTAGACTATTTTTTGCAATTACAGCTCTGGGTAGTTCTTTTAATTGATTAATAATTTCATCATTAACTTTTTTAATAATTGATTTGTCTTTTGAAATTAAAATACATTGAGCAAGATTATCGTGTTCTGCTTGACCTATTAGATCACTTGCTATCCATTCGGGATTTGAAAACTTATCACAAACAATTGTTACTTCAGAGGGGCCTGCAATCATTCCTTCAATTCCAACATCTCCAAAAACTTCTTTTTTTGCTGCAGCTACGTATGAATTTCCAGGGCCTACAATTTTATCAACTTTTTTAATTTTCTTAGTGCCATATGTAGCAGCTGCAATAGCAGCTGGTCCTCCAATTGAATAAATCTCTTTAATCTTACATTTCTTTGCAGCATATAATACAGCTGGATTTTGTTTACCTTTTTGACCTGGATTAACCATAACTAGTCTTTTCACTCCGGCAACAATTGCAGGTACTGCATTCATTAAAACACTAGAAGGGTATGAGGCTGTTGAACCAGGCACATAAATTGCAACCGATTCAATAGGCACGTATTTATACTCTAATTTATTTTTTAGTTTATCCGTATAAGAAATATTTTTGAATTTTTGTAGCGAGTGGAATTTATAAATTCTATCATAAGCAAGATCGATTGCTTTTTTAACTTTTGGATCTAAAGATTGAATAGTTCTATTTATTTGTTTTATACTTGGGGCAATAACGCTATTTTTATTAAATCTCTTTTCATACTTTAAGATGGCTTTATCACCATTTTTCTTAACATCTTTAATAATTTTAATAACTGAAACTGAATTAAGTTGAACTTTATTTTTTCGTTTAGACAGTAATATGTCTAAGGTTTTATCAAAGTTTTTATTTTTACTATCTAATATCTTAATCATTAATCTGCTTTGTTTTGATCGTCTAAAGTTACTTCAATTATTTCAGTAGATAATGTAATATATGCATTATTTGTAAACATTAAGTTTATCTCATAATTGTCATTATTCTTTAAATAATCCATCCCAATTAACTCTAATTTTGCTTCAGGATCGTTTTGTTTAATATTTTTAGATTTAACTCTATCTACAAATTCGAATTTGCAAATACTAGTAACTTTTTTATCTTTCTCATCCGTTTCTACTTTAGATCTATTTAATGATAATAAAAAAACCTTGTTTGACTTAAGATATTTAATTTCGTCAACTTTAACTTCAGCTCCAGAACAGCATGCTGAGATCACTTGTAATCCCTCATTATCTGTAGCTATAATTTTTGATAAATATTTTTTATTCATTAGTTAATTCTCTTAATTTTAGCACCTACTTTTTTAAATTTCTTCTCTATATCCTCATAACCTCTATCAAGGTGATATATTCTATTAATTACTGATTTTCCTTTAGCAGTAAGTGCTGCAAGAATTAAAGATACAGAAGCTCTTAAATCTGTAGCCATTAATTCTGCTGCTTCAAATTTGATATTTCCTTCTATAGTTGCTTTATTTCCATTTATGGAAATCTTAGCTCCCATTCTATTTAACTCCGCAACATGCATAAATCTATTTTCAAATATTTCTTCTTTAATATGAGATTTTTTATTAGCCTTACACAATAATACCATCATTTGTGCCTGTAAATCCGTTGGAAAACCTGGATAAGGGGATGTTTTAATATTTATACTTTTAATCTTTTTACTTCCCTGAATAAGTATTTCATTTTTTCTTAAAATAATTTTTGATCCTACTTTTTTTAAGATATTAATTTCTGTACTTATTATCTTAGGATCAATTCCAGTAACCTTCAAACTTCCCTCCGTTAATGCTGCAGCTATTAAATAAGTTCCAGCCTCTATTCTATCTGGCATTACTGAATAATTTAATTCTTTAAGGTTTTTCACTCCTTCAATTCTAACCGTTCTCTTTGCCGTCCACTTAATATTGCAGCCCATAGTGATTAAAAAATTAACTAAATCTTTAATCTCAGGTTCAATGGCACAATTTGATAAGGTTGTTTTTCCTTTAGCTAAACATGAAGCTATAATTAAATTTTCTGTAGCACCAACTGAAACTTTAGGAAATTTTATATTCGCCCCTATCAACCCTTTGGGTGCATTAGCGTGAACATAACCTTGGATAATTTTATATTTAACTCCAAGTTTTGATAGAGCTTGTAAATGAATATCGACAGGCCTTGTCCCTATCGCACAACCTCCAGGTAATGAAACTTTTGCTTTACCAAATTTAGCAAGTAATGGTCCTAAAACTAATATTCCCGCTCTCATAGTTTTAACCAAGCTATAAGCTGCAAAAGTTTTTGTTTGCTTGGTATTTTTGATAATTAATTCTTTTTTATTATAATCAATAACTGAACCTAATGACTTTAATAAAAGTATCATTGTTTCGATATCTTTTACTCTTGGAAGATTTGCTAAAGATATTTTTTTATTTGATAGTATTGTTGCAGCTAAAATAGGAAGAGATGCATTCTTAGAACCTGAAATTCTAATGTGTCCCTTGAGCTTTGCTGCTCCAAAGACTTCCAATTTTTTCATGATTATACTTTTGGTAAAGTTACTCCAGTTTGACCCATGTATTTTCCTTTACGGTCAGCGTATGAAGTTTCGGGAGACTGATCTCCTTTTAGAAATAAAAATTGAGCAACACCTTCATTTGCATAAATTTTTGCAGGTAGTGGTGTAGTGTTAGAAAACTCAAGAGTAACTGTTCCAAAAAACTCAGATTCAATTGGAGTTACGTTCACTATAATCCCTGTTCTTGCATATGTGCTCTTACCAACAACGATACACATGATATCTCTTGGTATTTTAAAGACTTCGATAGTAGTTCCAAGGGCGAAGGAATTAGGAGGAATGATAATATATTCTGAGCTTTTTTTGGTTACAAAATTATCCGAAGAAAACTCCTTAGGGTCAACGATAGAAGAATTAACATTATGAAATATCTTAAATTCATCTCCTACTCTTGCATCATAGCCAAATGAACTAAGTCCGTAAGAAATTTTACCATCTCTGACTTGCTTATCTATAAAAGGAGAAATCATTGATTCCTCAACCGCTAACCTCCTTATAGATTTATCAGAAAGTACTGACATTATTTACTTTTCTTCTTATTTTTTTTTTGAAAAATTTTTCTTTTTTTTAAATTCTTTTTAAGAGCCAGACTTAACTTCTCATTTTTTTCTTTATCATTCATTATTTATCTGGATTAGTTAAAAAATCTAAAGTGATAGGCTTTGATGCATCTAAAGTTTTCTCTGGTTCTTCTTGAACTTTTGGTCCCTCTTTAGCTTCACGTTTTGCTTTTTTTTCGGCAAGCTTTTTTTCTCTCTTAGCTTGCTTCTCCATAAGCTTATTGCCTTTAGTAGATTTATAATCGTAATGAATGCCCATAAAATTTCCTCAGTAGGTATAAATCATTATATGAAAAAAATTAAGGCAATTTTTTGAAAAAATGATTTATTATAGAAATACTTGAATAAAATAACAAATTAGCCCCTATAGTTAAATGGCATAACATGTCCATGGTAAGGATAAATTTCAAGTTCGATTCTTGGTGGGGGCACCAGATTATTTTTTATAAAATATTTTTCTAGCAACAATTGCAACTATTAATAAAGCTCCAAAAGCAATCATTGGGATGTAGATATCTGGTGAATATATCAAATCGATGATTCTAGGAGCTTCTAAATTTTGCTCTATAATTTTTTCAAGTCCACTTCCAATTGAAACAACTAAAAATAGTGGTGGAGTTAATCCTATTAATGTTGCCCAAAAAAAATTACTTACTCTAACATTAAAAATACAAGGTAATACATTTGATAACACAAAAGGAATACCCCCAATAAATCTATAAAGTAAAAGATAAATAAATTCTGATTTTTTAAATTTAGCTTCTAAATTTTTAAATTTATTTAAAAACTTTTCTTTAATGATTTCTTTAAAAAAATAATTTCCAATGATGTATAAAATTGTTGCTCCAATAGTCATTCCAATTATTAGAATAAAAATTCCAAGCCACTTACCAAAAATAAACCCTGCTAGAAGTGCAACCGGTAAACCAAACCCAGCCATAATAACCCAGACAATTGTAGCTATTAAAAAAATTAGAGAAATTAAAAATAAATTAGTTTGCTTTAAACCAAAAAAATAATCTCTATTATTTTTAATAAATTCATAGCTGGTTAATTCTTCAAGGGTGAATTTTGATAAAAAAAAGTATAAAAATGATGAAACAACTATAAGATAAAATAAACCTAAAGTTATCTTAACTTTTTTTGATTTTTTCATAATTTACTAGCTGTATTATAAAATCTTCTATTTGCTATTTATACATATAATTACTATAAAGGGCGAAATTTAAAAAACTTAAATAAATCCTATGAAAAGAACATATCAACCCAAAGTTGGAAAACGTCTTAAGAAGCATGGCTTCAGATCAAAGATGGCAACTAAAGGTGGGAAAAAACTTATTAAAAGAAGACGTGATAAGGGACGTAAAAACCTTACGGTGTCATCCACTCAAAAAAAACCTCAAGGTAAATAAACCAAACTAAATGAAAAGCAAAATTGTTGCTCTTTCTAAAAACGAAGATTTCAAAAATTTACTTAAGAAGAAAAAAATCTCAAATAGATATATCACTCTTTTTTTTGGTCCTCTTGCAGATAAAGATAATAAAAAACTAAATATTAGCTTTGTAGCTAAAAAAAAACTAATCCGTGGTGCCGTAAAGAGAAATAAAGTTAAAAGAAGATTAAGAAATATAATGAACGAAGCAGTAAAAAAATTGTCAATAAACTTTAATTATTCTTACCTTGTGATTGCGAAAATGACTATGCTAAACAATGAATATGCGATAATAAAAGATACTTTATTCCAAGACATAGAAAAGATTAAGTAATGAATATTATATCAAACATTTTAATTGGCCTGATCAAATTTTATAAAATGGTTGTTAGCCCCTACTTAACTCCTTCGTGTAGATATCTTCCAACTTGCTCAGAATATACAATTGAATGTTTAAGAACATATGGGCTCATTATAGGGATCTCAAAAAGCACTAAAAGAATATTTTCATGTCATCCTATTAAGATGTTGGGTGGTGGTGAAGGATTTGATCCAGTAAACAAAGAATTAAAGGTTAAGAAATAATGGATACTAGAAACGTAATCGCAGCAATATCCTTATCAGCAGCTGTTATTATTTTATACTCTCTTTTTTTTCAGCCTGATCCTGCAAATATTAAAAAAAATCTAGCTGAACAAAATAAAATTGAAAATAATGAAGACACTCCTAGCCTAGATAAAAATGAAAACTTTGCAAAACTTTCAAGAACAGATGCTTTAAAAGAAAATGATAGAATTCAATTTGAAAATGGAAGTGTTGTTGGGTCAATTTCTTTAAAAGGTGCAGCAATAGATGATTTAACTTTCAAAGAATACAATGTTGAACTTAATGGAAGTGATAAAATAATCTTATTAAACCCGAGAAATGTTGAAGATGGTTATTTAATTGAAAGTGGCTTTGTAAGTACTAATAAAAATATAGATATACCTGATGCTTCTACGGTCTGGGAAGTTTCTGGAAATAAAAAATTAACTAATAATAGTCCTGTAAAATTAATATGGAGTAATACTCAAGGAATTACATTTGAGAAGCATATAAGTTTAGATGATCAATTTTTGTTTACTGTAAAAGAAAAAATAATTAACAGATCAGATAAATCTTATAATTTTTACTCATACGGACAAATAATTAGAAATAAATTACCAGAAATATCTGGCTTTTATATTTTGCATGAAGGGTTTTTATCTGTACTTGATGATCAACTAATTGAAGAAGATTACGACGATATTCAAGAAAAGAAGTTTACTCAAATTGCACAAGAAGGATTTGTTGCTATTTCAGATAAGTTTTGGGTTACATCAGTTATACCACCTAAAGGTAAAGAGTTTAAAACAACTTTTGACTATAAAAATAAATTCAGAGCGAACTACATATCTACTAAAGGTATTGAGGTTAAAGCAAACAGTTCAGTTGAAGAAAAAATTCAGATTATAGTTGCTGCTAAAAGAGTAAATGTCATTGATGGTTATGCTGAAAATTTAAATATCAATAAATTTGATCTAGCGATTGATTGGGGCTTTATGTATTTCATCACAAAACCTTTATTCTTTGTATTAGATTACTTCTTTAAATTACTTGGTAATTACGGTTTAGCAATTATTGCTGTCACTATTTGTATTAGATTGGCTTTCTTTCCTCTTGCCAACTTTAGTTTTAAGTCCATGGGAAAAATGAAGTTATTAGCACCTGAAATGGCTCGTCTGAAAGAGTTGCACAAGGATGATAAAATGAAATTACAACAAGCAATGATGGCTCTTTATAAAAAAGAAAAAGTTAACCCTATGAGTGGTTGTCTGCCTATTCTGGTTCAAATTCCAGTTTTCTTTGCGCTATATAAAGTATTATTTGTAACCATTGAAATGAGACACATGCCATTTTATGGATGGATACATGACTTAAGTGATAGAGATCCAACATCTTTATTTAATGTTTTTGGTTTACTTCCTTGGGATCCACCGTCTTTCTTATTAATAGGTGCGTGGCCAATCATTATGGGTATCACGATGTTCATACAACAAAAGCTTAATCCTACTCCGCCAGATCCCATTCAGGCTAAAATATTTATGTTCTTTCCAGTATTTTTAACTGTAATTCTTGCGCCATTTCCTGCAGGTCTTGTTATCTACTGGAGCTTCAACAACATCTTCACAATGATTCAGCAATATATTGTTCAAAGAAAAATGACTATCAAAACAACATAAATGTCATCGTTAAAAGAAGAAGAATTAATAAACATTCTACCTGAAGACGGCCCAACAGTTGAAGAAGTAAAAAAATATTTAGAAAAATATAATGATGAATTTATTATCATTAAGTGTGGTGGCAGTGTTTTGGTTGATCCAAAATTATTTAAAATTTTTATTGAAGATGTGGTCGTTTTAAACAAACTTGGTTTTAATCCTATAATTGTTCATGGAGGTGGAAAAAGAATTAATAGTAAGCTTTCGAAAGTTAATATTAAAAGTAATTTTATTAATGGACTAAGAATTACTGATAAAGATACCATCAACATAGTTGAGGATGTATTAATCGAATTTAATAAAGAAATTGTTGAAGCTTTAAATGAACTAGGTTGCAAAGCAAAAAAAATCACTTCAGAAAAAAATAATATAATCACTGTCATACAAGAAAACAAAGACCTTGGATTTGTAGGAACACCTACTGAAATTGACAAAGAGCTCTTAACTGCAACAATAAAAGCGAACGAAGTACCTGTCGTGGCACCCTTAGGTTTGAATAAGGATAATCAAACTTTTAATATAAATGCTGATACCGCTGCAGGATCGATCGCAATAGAACTAAAAGCTAGAAGGTTAATGATTATTAGTGATGTAGAGGGCGTATTAGATAGTAAAAAAAACTAATTCCTGAAATTAACTCTAAAAAAGCTAATGAATTAATTGATCAAGAGGTAATTTCTGGTGGAATGATACCAAAAATTAAGAATTGTCTAGATGTTGCAAGTAATGGCGTTAAGGCAGTTGTAATAATTGATGGAAGAAAAAATCACTCACTCCTTTTTGAACTATTATCTGATAAAGGTTCGGGAACTTTAATTAGAGAATGAAAAATTTAATTGATACTAAATACTGGCTATTCGACTTAGATAATACTTTATATTCTGGTCAAACAAAGGTTTTTTCCGAAGTTGATAAAAAGATGTCTTCTTTTATTTCAAAGAAATTTAATGTGGATTTAATTAAAGCAAGAGAAATTCAAAAAGAATACTTCTATGAGTATGGAACGACATTATCAGGATTAATGAATCACGATAAAATTGATCCACATGAATTTCTGGAATTTGTTCATGATATTGATATCAGCTGGCTTCCTAAAGATGAGTTGTTACGAGAAGAATTAATTAAAATTAAAGAAAAGAAATATATTTTTACCAATGGTTCTCATGCTCATGTTGAAAACGTAACTAAACAACTGGGTATAGATGGTTTGTTTGATGGAGCGTTTGATATTGTTGATGCTAATTTTATTCCAAAACCAAAAATTGAACCTTATAAAAAAATAGTAGAAAAATTTGATCTTGATCCGACAAAATCAATATTGATCGAAGATATTGCTCATAATTTAGAACAAGCTAAAAACTTAGGAATGAAAACTTGCTGGCTTGAGAATGATGAAGTATTTGCAAAAAAAGATGCCGATAAACCATATATTGATTATAAGATTAAGAACTTGCCTTCTTTTCTTCAAGAAATTAATATATTAAAAGCACAATAAAACTAACCTACTAACGATAAAATAAAACTATGAAAGAATTTGAAAACATTATCAATACAGCTTGGGACAATAAAGATTCAATTAATGGTCAATCAGACCAATCAATATTAAATGCAATTAAAGAAACAATTGAACTTGTTGATAAAGGTGTTTTAAGAGTTGCTGAAAAAAAAGATAATGAGTGGGTAGTTCATCAGTGGATTAAAAAAGCAATCCTTTTAAGTTTTAAAACTAATGAAATGCAAACTCTTGCAGGCCCTTACGCTACATGGTGGGATAAGGTTAGAGGAAAAACTGCAGGATGGGGAAGAGAAGAACATAAAAAAGCTGGCTTTAGAATGGTGCCTAATGGAGTGGTTAGGCATGGATCTTTCATTGGAAAAAATGTTGTCTTAATGCCTTCATTTGTAAACATTGGAGCTTATGTGGATGAAGGAACTATGGTGGACACTTGGGCTTCTGTAGGATCTTGTGCACAAATAGGAAAGAACTGTCACATATCAGGTGGTGCTGGAATTGGAGGTGTATTAGAGCCAATGCAAGCAAACCCTACTATCGTTGAAGATAACTGTTTTATTGGAGCTCGTTCAGAAATAGTTGAAGGAGTAATTGTTGGAGAAGGATCTGTATTATCTATGGGTGTGTTTATTGGTCAATCTACAAAAATTGTTTATCGAGAAACTGGTGAAGTAATCTATGGAAAAATTCCACCATACTCAGTAATAGTTCCAGGTAGCCTTCCAAGTAAAGATGGTAAAGGACCTGCCTTATATTGTGCAGTAATTATTAAACAAGTTGATGAAAAAACTAGATCTAAAACTTCTATTAACGACTTATTAAGAGACTAAATGCCAACTTATAATGAAATCACATTAGCTAAAGAGCTAATAAGATTTCCAAGCATTACACCAGTTGATGCTGGAGTAATGAAATTCTTAGCTAAAAAATTAACTTCTATTGGATTTAAATGTAAGATTTTAGAGTTTAAAGATAAAAATTCTAAACCAGTTAAAAACCTATATGCAAGATTAGGTAATTCTCAACCAAACTTTATGTTTGCTGGTCATTTGGATGTGGTACCTCCAGGAAATATAAAAGATTGGACGATTAAACCTTTTAGTCCAACTATTAAAAAAAATCATCTTATTGGCAGAGGCGCTAATGACATGAAAAGTGCAATTGCAAGCTGGGTTGTTGCTGTAAATAGCTTTGTATCAAATAATAAAAAAATTAACGGATCAATTAGTTTATTAATTACTGGTGATGAAGAAGGTGTTGCAATTAATGGTACTAAAAAAGTAGTTGATTACTTAAAAAAGAAAAAAGAAAAAATAGATTTTTGTTTAGTTGGTGAGCCAACAAACCCTAATAAACTTGGTGAAATGATTAAAATTGGTAGAAGAGGAAGTATCAATGCTGAATTGACTATAATTGGAACTCAAGGTCATGTTGCATATCCTCATCGTGCTAAAAATCCATCGACTTCATTGATCAAAATACTGAATGAAATAAAAGAAATAAAATTTGATAAAGGAACAAAAGACTTTCAACCAACAAATTTAGAAGTAACTAAAATTAATATCTATAATACAGCTGATAATGTTATTCCAGGACTTGCAAAAGCCACCTTTAACATAAGATTTAACAATAAACACTCATCTTCTAGCTTAAAGAAAAGATTAAATAAAATTTTCAAAAAAATTACTAAAAAAGATAAATCTAATTTTAAAATAGAATATCGTGTATCAGGCGAAGCTTTTTTAACCAAGCCTAATAAAACAACTTATATGATTCAAGATGTAATAAAAAAAATTACAAAAATTAAACCTCAATTATCTACAACAGGTGGAACTTCAGATGCAAGATTTATTAGAAAAATTGCTCCATGTTTAGAATTTGGTTTAGTAGGTAAAACAATGCACAAAGTAGATGAGGCAGTATCTATTTCAGACTTAAAAAAGTTAACAAAGATATATTCTGAAATTCTTAAAAATTACTTTTAATGATTTGTATTAAAACAGATATTCCTAAAGAACTGAATGATATTGATGATGAATTAAAAGCTATTTATCACTCTAAAGATACAGTTTGTTTTTTTGTTTTTAAGAATAGAGAACAACGTAATGAGTTTGTAGAAAGAACCAAAGGAATGCCAAAAGTAGAACGAGAAACTATTTACCAAGAATATCTATCTTAAATGAAAACTGGTTTAATAACCTCTGATACTTATCAAAATCACAATACGGGCGACGGTCATCCAGAGAAAATTGATAGGGTTACAGTAGTTATTGATAATTTCAAAAAATTAGATAATAAAGATTTAGTTTGGAAAAAACCTTCAAAATTTGACCGATCACTTTTAGAAATAACTCACAATTCCGATTATATAAATTTCGTAGAAAAATCTTTTCCTGAAAAAGGATTATCCTTTTTAGATGGAGACACGATTGTCTCCCCAGGAAGTAAGGATGCCACATTAGATGCAGTAGGTTCAATCATTACAGCTATTGATGGTGTTCAAAATAAAAATTTTAACAATGCATTTTGTGCTGTCAGGCCTCCAGGGCATCATGCAGAGAAAAATAAAGCTATGGGTTTTTGCATCTATAACAATGTGGCAGTTGGAGCCAATTATCTTATAAGTAAATATAAACTTAAAAAAGTATTAATTATTGATTTTGATGTTCATCATGGAAATGGCACTCAAGATATTTTTCACGATAACGAAAAGGTTCTATATATTTCTACTCATCAATACCCTTATTATCCTGGATCAGGCACTAATGATGAAAAAGGAAAGCATAACAATATATTAAATATTCCCTTGCCAGCAGGAACAACCTCAGAAGAATATTTAAATGCCTATGAATTTGTACTTAAAAAAATTAAAGAATTTAGACCTGAATTTATCTTACTTTCTGCAGGGTTTGATGCCCATAAAGATGATCCATTGGCACAACTTCGATTAGAGTCTAAAAGACTTCTATAACATTACCAAAAGAACACTAGAGCTATCAAAACAATATTGTGATGGAAAAGTAGTGTCAATTTTAGAGGGTGGATACGATCTATTAGCACTTCAAGAAAGCACTGAGATGCATGTAAAAGCTTTACTAGAATTTAATTGATAATTTCTCAATACGCATTAAAGAACTCACAATGAAACTTTATAAAATTCAAAAGTCTGACATCGATAAAAAGGGTCGTGGCCTTATATGCTACAAAAAATATCAAAGAAGGTACTAGAATTGTTGATTATATTGGTAAAATTATTACTAAGAAACAAACGGAAGGATGACAAAAATTTGATAATGCAAAGCCCATCTACTTATTTAATTTAAATAAGAAGTACGACATGGATGGAGACGTTTCTTGGAACACTGCACGTTTAATAAATCACTCTTGTTCTAATAATTGTGATTATAACGGAACAGGTTTAAAATTATGGGTGATTGCTATAAAAGATATTAAAAAAGGTGAAGAGATAACAGCCGATTATGGCTTTGGCTACGATGAAGATTATAAACAATTCAAATGCAAGTGTAAGTCAAAAAACTGTTGTGGCTATATTGTTCGAGCAGAGTCTAGATGGAGAATTAATAAAAAATTTAGTATCGGCGACAAAAAGCTAGTAAATAACTTTTTCTAAAAATAATCCCTCAGCAGGTGCAGGCGGTGCACAAAGAATTCTTTTTTTTGATTTAATAACAAGTTCAAATTTTTTTAAATTCCATTTGTTTTCAGCCAAGTATTTTAAACTACCCACCATTGATCGTACTTGTTGTTGTAAAAATGATTGTGATTTAAATTGTATTTCAATTCTTCCACTATTTGATTTAATCAAAACAGACTTCATAGTTTTAATTGGACTGTTTGCATTACAGCTTGATGCCCTAAAAGTAGAAAAATCTTTAGTGCCTAAAAGTTTTTTTGCCCCTTTTTTCATTAACTCAATATCTAATTTTTTAATTATGTGCCAACCTCTTTCTTTTTCTAGAGAAGGCTTACTTAATCTATTAAAAATTATATATTTATAAATTCTTTGTTTAGCTGAATATCTTGCATGAAATTTTAGACTTCTTTTTTTAATTACTAAAATAGAAATACCTTTATCATTTATAAAATGATTAATTGATTTCAATAACTTATCTAAATTTTGAATTTCTTTTTTACAGTCAAAATGAGCTGACTGCTCTATTGCATGGACACCAGTGTCTGTTCTTCCAGATCCTATCAACACCACTTTTTCTTTTAAAAATTTTGATAACTTAACCTGTATTTCTTTTTGAATTGATTTTCCCTTAGATTGTATTTGCCATCCAACAAAACTAGTTCCTATATATTCTATTAAAACTTGATATCTAAACATTTGTTAATCTTGAGCCTTTTGTTATTTGAGAACCAAGAACAAATTCATTAATATTTTGAGGCTTTTTTCCTTGTCTTTGAATTTCAATAACTTTTATAGATTTTTGATCTCCACAGCTAATTTCTAAATCACTAGTCATTACTTCACCTATCTCACCACTTTTAGTGGCTAATTCTGCTTTTAAAATTTTGTATCTTTCTTCTTTAAAAATAAAAAAGGCCCCAGGGCTTGGGTATAATCCATTTATTTTTCCAATAATACTTTCTGCATTATCATTCCAGTGAATTTCTCCCTCTGACTTTTCAATTTTAGAGGCGTAGGTTGCGTTTGAGTCGTCTTGTTCTTTAAATGTTAATTTATCTTCAAATATATTATTTACATTTTCTATGATTTTTTCTGAAGCTAAAATTGATAATTTATTTGATATAATTTCCGCGTTATCGCTATCTTTAATTTCTACTCTATAGTTATTGCAGACTGGACCAGTATCAAGTTTTTCTCCTATTTTCATAATACTAATTCCCGTTTCTTTATCTAAGTTCATAATAGATCTTTGAATGGGTGCAGCACCTCTCCACTTTGGTAGGAGGGAAGCGTGAATATTTATAAAACCTTTTTTTGCAAGGTTTAAAAATTCTTTGGGTATTATTTGACCATAGGCCACGACAATTACCAAATCTAGATCTAATTCTTTTAAATATTCATATTCTTCTTTATTTTCTTTTAAAGTTCCAGGTGTTCTACAATCTATATTGTGATCTTCTGCTACAACTTGTATTGGTGACTTATTTATTTTTTGTCCTCTTTGTGATTTTTTTGGTGGCTGTGTGTATACAGTAGGTATTATATAATTTTTTTCATATAAAGATTTTAAAATCGGTACAGCAAATAATGGTGTACCCATGAAGACAATTTTTTTTGTCATTTAAACAATTATTCTATTCGACTTAATTTTAGAAAGTTTTTTAATTATCATTGATTTTTTTAATTTAGATAAATAATCTATAAATAAAACTCCTTCTAAGTGATCTAGTTCATGCTGAATACAAGTTGCCAATAATCCGTCAGCTTTCAATAATTTGTTTTTTTCCATTATAATTAAATATTCAACTTCACATTCATTTGGTCTTTCTATTTCAGCAAACTGATCTGGAACAGACAAGCAACCCTCTTCATATTTTGATGTTTCATTATTTTTATTTTTAATTACTGGATTGACAAAATATCTTGGTTCCTTTTTGTCTTCATCTCTACTTATATCCATCACTATAATTCTTTTTGGTACACCTATTTGAATTGCGGCAAGACCTATTCCAGGTGCTGCATACATAGTATCCAGCATATCATCCATAAGTCTTCTTCTTCATCACCAACATTTTCAACTGATTTAGAAATTTGTCTTAATAGTTTGTTTGGTTCTGTTAAAATTGGTTTAACTGACATAATGACTGATTATTTTAGTATAAATTTTAAACTTTTAAAGGAAGAACTTTAAAGAGTATTCTATTTCTTAGTGGATCCACATTTAGCTGATTAAGTGTGCTTATAATAAAGTATAGTGTATCCTCATCAATACTGTTTAAGTTGTCCCGTCCTATAACCTCAACAATTCTAAGCAATGCAGCAGCCATATCACCACTGTTAACAAATATCTGTATGTCGGATGGTATTTCTGAATCGTTTATTTGATATAAATCATTATACTTCTCTAAAATCTTAATGCCATCAGATTTAAAAGCTTCAACTAAAATTACATCTTTTTTAGAAAAGAAATATTTTTTGTTTTTTTTAATCTTTTTTAAGAAATTATTTATATCTTTTGTGGATCTTTTTTAGATTTTTCTAAATTTAAATAATTTATTAATTTTGATTGATGTAAAATTTTATTATTTATTTTAATATTTGTTTTTTTCATTTTCTCAACATTTAAATTATTTAGATAAAATGTTGTAAAATTTGAGGGAACCTTATCCTCCTCTATATTTCTTAAAAAAGTTTTTAACTCTATGTTAAATGCATTCTCAATACCGTCATTCTGGAAAGAATTTTTGAGAGCATTCATTAATTGTAATTTATTCTCAATTTCAGAAGTAATTAAAATTCCTTGATAAATTAGAGCTCTTGTCTCTACTGTTGAGAGCACTTTAGTTGATTCTTTAATATTTAATAGTTGGTTAATATTAAATTGAAATCTCTTATAAAGTTCAAATAATTCTTTCTCTGTATAATTTCCTTCATGTGTTGCTTTTTCAATACTAGTAATTTTCTTTATATCTGTAAGCTCAATATCATTGATATTATCTAATAAATTTGAAGTTGATAAATATTTCCATATTTGTTTGGATGTAGTATTTTTTGGTTCAAATTTAAATTCTGGATTTGTTCTGTGGGATAAATGAAAATTTAAAATTGTTTTTTCTGAAACTTCTATTGATGGTTCTGTATTATACCCCATCAAATAATTAATTTTTTTGTTAAAAAACTTATCAGCAATACCTACTTCTAATTGAAGATCTATGAGTAATTGAGCTTCCTCTCTTTTATTATTATTAATTAAACAATAAATATTAAATTTAGATAAATATAAGTCTTGTATTGGTTCTTTAATTTCAGAAAAAATCTCACAAGCCTTTTTAACATCTGATTGGGACAGATAATGATCTACTAAATGTTTGGTAAGTTTTGGGTGCTCGTTAATAATCTGATTATTTAATAAATATTTTTCAATTAAGTCAAAATTTGAATTCTTAATAAACCACTTTGATTTTATTTCTAAAAACTGTTCTTTTGAAATATTCATTTCTGGATAATGTGCATTTGTTAATAATAAAATATCCAAAATTTCTACTGCATCTCTTGAAAGTTCCAATTTATCTATTCTTTTAAATATATTTAAAATTTGATCTCCATTAGAATTAGACCACATATTAATATCTAAACCGTTTTCCGCAGGGTCATAAATTCCAACTAACTTTGTTTCTTTTGAAATTAAAGTTTGTGTTTCCTCTATACTTAATTCTCCTTCTTTTTGGGACTGCATTTTATAAATGCCATTCTGTGGAATATTTTTTTCAGCTTCAACTTCAATTGTGGTTGTGTTTTCTTCGGGCTTTTTATCACCTACTGCCCAGATATCCACTGGCTCTTGAGAATTGGCTGCAAACTCAAAAAATAAAGAAAGTAATATTACTAAAAAATAGTTCCTACTTAACAATTTTAAGTTTTTCATTGGGGATAATTTTTTCAATATCTTTATTTGGAGATGGAAATTCAATTTTCCCAAGTAACACGATGGCTCCAATAAAAATAATTAATACTAATACTGTTTTGATTAGTAGACTTTTGCTACTACCACTGCTTGTGTTTTTAGAAAATTGCATATATTCTTTAATAATTTCAAATTAAGACATATTTGTGTTTTTTCAATAAAGAAAGCTTATGAATTCAAATAAAAACCTCGTTTTTTTAGGCATGATGGGGTCAGGTAAATCCTCTATTGGAGCCATGGTTTCAAAAAAATTAAACATTCCGTTCATTGATATAGATGATTTAATAGAAGAGCACGCTGGAATGACTGTCTCAGAAATATTTGAAGTAAATGGAGAGGACTACTTTAGAAATTTAGAGGAGAAGATAACAATTAAATCTTTAAAACAAAAAAATGTTGTTGTTTCGTTGGGTGGTGGTGGTTTTATTAATGACAAGATCAGAAAAGATGTCTTAACAAATCATTTTTCATTTTGGCTAAATTGGGATGATTTAGTTTTAATTAAAAGAATTAAAGGTAGCAAGAAAAGACCCTTAGCCTCGAAGTCAACTGAACAAGAAATTAAGACCATTATCAATAAAAGAAAAAATATATATTCAAAAGCTTCTTTTAAAATAAACTGTAATAAATTAACAAAAAGTGAAATAGTTAAAACAATAATAAAAACATATGAGTTTAATTAAATTAAAAGTTAGTACTAAAAGTCAAAAATATTCAATTATTATTGGAAACAATATCTTAAACAAAATAAATAAATTTTTGAAAGAAAGTTCTATTAGCTTTAATCAATGCCTCCTTGTAGTTGATAAAAATGTTCCAAAAAATTTAGTAAAAAATGCATTAAAATCTTTACCAAAAGGGTCTGCTTCAATTCATTATTTTAATGCAAGTGAAAAAAATAAAAATCTAAAAAGTGTCAATGAAATCACATCAATTCTTTTAAAAAAAAATTTTAATAGAAATGATTGTTTAATTTCTATTGGTGGAGGTATTACTGGTGATGTATCAGGCTTTGCAGCAAGCACTTTTAAGCGAGGCTTAAAGTTTGTTAATATACCAACAACACTACTTTCACAGGTTGACTCATCAATTGGAGGCAAAACAGGAGTAAACACTAAATACGGTAAAAACTTAATTGGCTCATTTTATCAACCCAGTCTAGTTATATCAGATATTAATTTTTTAAACTCTTTACCAAAAAGAGAAGTTGTGTGTGGATATGGTGAAATTTTAAAACACTCCCTTATTGATGATATAAAGTTTTTTTATTTTTTAAATAAGAATGGGAAAAAGATTTTAGAATTAAAAAGTCCTTTTATACAAAAAGCTATTCATCAAAGTTGCTTGATTAAAAAAAAAGTAGTTGAGGCTGACGAAAAAGAATTGGGAATAAGAAAAATACTAAATTTTGGACATACCTTTGCCCATGCTTTTGAAGCAACACTGGGCTATTCAGCAAGGTTAAATCATGGCGAAGCAGTTATCCTTGGTATTAAAACTGCTGCAAAATTTAGTTTATTAAATAAAATTTTAAATAAAAGAGAATTTGAATTAATTAATGATCACTTAAATAATCTAAGTCTTCCAAGGAATATTAATAAATTCTTTTCAATAAAGAATTTAAATACAATTTTATCTTTTATGAAAAAAGATAAAAAAAATAATACAAATAAAATTAGTCTAGTTTTACTTAAAAAAATGGGTTCCCCTGTTCACAGATTACAATTTAATGAAAAAACTATTAATCTCTTTTTGAAAAAGGAATTAACTAAGTAGTATTTGAATAGAATGTATATGTTCTTTCAACTCAGTATCTAAAGCACTATAGACTTTCTTAGTTGATTCTATTTTATTTAATTTTTTCAACTCTTCAGATTTAATGATTAATTTTAAATGGAACATTCCTTCTTGGTTTCCTTTATGATTTTTATGTAAAAAACTTTTATCTTCAATTTGAATATCCTGTATAACAATTTCTGCTTCAATTTTACTTTTAACAATTTCAATTAATTCGTTTATATTCATAAATATTAATTTATTACTATATAGCATGAAAAATATTTGTGATTGGAATAATTGCTTTGATACTGGTGAATATAAAGCACCAATTGAGAAAGATAATAGCAAACGCTACAGACTACTTTGCTTAGCTCACGTTAAAGAATTCAATAAAAATTGGAATTATTTTAAGGGAATGGATGATGAACAAGTATTTGATTTTTTAAAGTCTGATATGACTTGGCACAAACCCACACAAAGCTTTAGCTCTTCAGATAACTTTTTTAAAGTTCTATGGAACAATACTTTAAAAGATGAGTTTGATAAAACTAAACTTAGAGGTGAATATAACCATATGAATCAATTCAAGTTTGATGCTAATGATATTAAAGCTTTTAGTATTCTTGGTGCTTCAGTTGGCCAAAAATGGGAACAAATACAAGATCAATTCAAAACTCTTGTCAAAAAATTTCACCCTGATATTAATTTGGGAAATAAAGAATACGAAGAAAAACTTAAATTAATTACTTTGGCTTATACTCAACTAAAAAATACTTATAAGGAAAAAATTGACACCTAATTTAAACATACAGCCAGACATTAAGATGTCTTTAAAACAAAGTTTTGGAATTGACTCAGATATGGAAGTTGATGCTTTCTCTAAAAGAAGCGAATACGTTCCTGAAATAGATAAAAATTATAAATTTGATAGAGATACTACTCTTGCTATCATATCAGGCTTTGCCTTTAACAAACGTGTCTTAGTTCAAGGCTATCATGGTACAGGAAAGTCTACCCATATTGAACAAATTGCAGCTAGATTAAACTGGCCTTGTATTAGAGTAAACTTAGACAGCCATGTAAGTAGGATTGATCTTATTGGAAAAGATGCAATTGTTGTAAAAGATGGCAAACAAATTACAGAGTTTAAGGAGGGTATTTTACCTTGGTCTATTCAAAATCCAGTTGCACTTGTTTTTGATGAGTATGATGCGGGAAGACCAGATGTAATGTTTGTTATTCAGAGGGTATTAGAGGCTGAAGGAAATTTCACTCTTTTAGATAAAAATAAAGTTATAAAACAAAATAAATTTTTTAGATTATTTGCAACTTCAAATACAGTCGGTTTAGGAGATACAACTGGATTGTATCATGGTACCCAACAAATAAACCAAGGACAAATGGATAGATGGAATATCGTAACATCTTTAAACTATCTTAGTCTAGATAGAGAAATGGAAATCATTCTTGCCAAGAATAAAAATTTAAACAATCCAAAAGGGAAAGAGAAAGTATCCAACATGATCAAAGTAGCATCTTTGACTAGAAAAGGCTTTATAGCGGGAGATATATCAACGGTTATGAGCCCAAGGACGGTACTCCATTGGGCTGAAAATGCTGAAATTTTCAAAGACACAGGTTATGCTTTTAGAGTTACTTTTTTAAATAAATGTGACGATATAGAGAAAAATACAATAGCTGAATATTATCAGAGATGTTTTGGTGAAGAATTACCAAAGTCGATGATTAATATTCAGATTTAAATGAGCTCAAAAGAAAATAATTTTAAAGAGCAATTTAAACAAGCTTTAATTTCTACAGCTAAAGTAATTTCTGATGATTATAAATTAGATGTTAAAAAATTAGATAAAGATTTAAGTGATAAGAAGACTGATTTTTTTGATATAACTAATTTATCAAATAAAATTGATTTTGTTAGACTAAGAGCAGAAACTGACTCAGGCGCATTAAAGAAAAAATTTTCAAATAAAGAAATATTTAATAAAAACCTACCTAATAACCCTTCTTGTAAATCTTTATATAATATTGCTGAAAAAATTAGGTATGAACTTCTTGGGGGCAAAATACTCAAAGGAGTTGGGAAAAATTTAAGTGAAAATTATAGTCAAAAAATACTCTCCAATCATAAAAAGCAATTAAAAAATAAACAAGATGTTTCTGTGACTGAAGCTTTTGAACTATATATGTTAAATAAATTCTTTAAGTTAGAGCTCAATAATGCGTCTACAAAAATGTTAAATTTTTGGAAGAAAGAATTTGACGAGTCTATTGATAAACATTTTGATTTTTTAAATAAAAATTTAGAAGATCAAAATAATTATAGTTTAAAATTTTCAGAAATTTTAGAGAATATGGATGTCTTTGCTTCAAATAATGAAGAAAATAATGAGGAAAACGATGAACAAGAAAATGAACAAGACAATAAATCAGAGAACGATAATGACAGTCAGTCTGATGACAAAGAGGAAGAAAGCAAACAAGGTGATAGCCAGACTAGCTTAGATGCTGGCTTTGATCTTAGCGATCAGCAGATGGGGGAACAGTTAGAGGATTCAGATTCTTTGAAAGAGAGTGCAGAAAATATTTTGCAAAAAACAAATATTAATAATATTGATCAAGATTATAAGGTTTTCACCACTGAGTTTGATGAAATTGCAAAAGCAGAAATATTAGAAGATATAAAAGAAACCCAAAAATTAAGAAAAAATTTAGACCAACAGCTTGTCGGGTTTCAAGATTTAATTACTAAGCTTGCTAACAAACTACAAAGGCAGCTCCTTGCAAAACAAAATAGAGCATGGGAATTTGATTTAGAAGAGGGCTTATTAGATAGCTCAAAATTAACTAGAATAATTATGGATCCTTATAATTCTTTATCTTTTATGAAAGAAAAAGATCTTGATTTTAAAGACACAATCGTAACCCTTTTAATAGACAATTCTGGTTCCATGAGAGGTCGGCCAATAACAATTGCTGCACTTTGTGCGGATATACTATCTAGAACCTTAGAAAGATGCTCAGTAAAAGTAGAGGTTTTAGGCTTTACCACAAAAAATTGGAAAGGTGGTAAGAGCAGAGAAGCTTGGACTAAAAATGATAAGCCAAAAAATCCTGGAAGATTAAATGATTTAAGGCATATAATTTACAAAAGTGCAGACACGCAGTGGAGACAGGCTAGAAATAATATAGGCTTAATGCTTAAAGAAGGTTTGTTGAAAGAAAATATAGATGGGGAGGCTATTTCATGGGCCTACAATAGAATTAAAAAAAGAAAAGAAGAAAGAAAAATACTCATGGTCATTTCAGACGGTGCTCCAGTTGATGACTCAACTTTATCAGTTAATTCAGGAGATTTTTTAGAAAAGCATTTAAAGAAAATGGTTAAATTTATAGAAACTAAGAGTGATGTTGAAATTTTAGCTATTGGTATTGGGCATGATGTTTCTCGATACTATGATAAAGCTATTAAGATAACAGATGTGCATGAGCTTGGAGATGTAATGGTTTCTCAATTGAGTGGCTTATTTGAAAATAAAAAAAAACTACACTAAAGTTTTAATAGGTCTTCATTTTTCCATTTAATAATGACTTCAGCCCCACTTCTTGTTTGGGAATTTCTACATAAAATATTTGCAAAATTTTTTTCAAGTAGAGTTTTGCCTATAAAAATTCCAAGACCTAATCCAGATTTTGATTTTATTGAAGACTTAACAGATTTAACATAGGGCTCTCCAATTTTATTTAATACATCTTTTGGATATCCCTCTCCATCATCTTCAATTATAATTACTGTTGAATCATTATCGCTTCTTATATTAATAAAAATTTTATTTTCAGAAAACTTATTTGCATTACCAATAAAATTTCTTAGACCATAAACAATTTCTATTGATTTAGTTATATTTAGTGAATTTAAATTTTGATCATAATTAACAATAAATTCTTTCTTGCTTGTTTGTTGGAATGATTTGACTATTTCATCCATATAGTCTGCAATTGTTAAATCACCATCAATAAAATCATCTTCAATAATTGGGTTTAATGTTAATTTTTTTAAAATATCGCTACATCTCTCTAATTGACTGGATAATAGCTCAATATCTTTTTTAACATCTTCATTATCTTTAAATTGCTCTAGTAAATCAGTGGAGATAATCTTCATTGTTGAAAACGGTGTACCTAATGAATGTGCTGCTGCAGCAGCTTGTCCACCTAATGACAATAACTCATGTTCTTTCGACATAATTTCTTCCATTTTATTTAACGCCTCTTTTCTTATTCTAGATTCTGATCCAAAGGTTAAAGCAAAATAATTTAAAAAAATTAAAGCAATAATTAATGCTATTGGAATTGAGTAATAATAATAACTGTCTACATGAAAATGTTCATTAACTGGATAGGGTAAAGGTTGATTAAAAAAGGTAAGAAAAATAATCATTAAAACTGTTAAGCTAACTAACAATAAATTGCATCTAAGACCTAAATTAGATGATGAAAATATAGCCGGAATAATCAAAAATATTGAAAAAGGATTTATAATTCCACCTGTTAAATAAATCAAAAAACTTAGTTGTAAAATATCAATAAATAAAAAAAGAAATGCAGTTTTATCTAATAGCTGAGTGTTCTTATTGAAATAGATTAAATAAATATTACTTAGCACTCCAATTAAAATTATTAAATTTTCTAAAATTAAATTAAATTTAAAATTAAAAACAAAGTAAATAAGATTAATTGTTACAAGTTGACCAATAATAGCAATCCACTTTAGATTGATGTAAGTCGATTTTTTTAATGAAAAATATTTTGAAGTTTCGAAAAACCTCATTATTAGATATCTAGATTTTGAACATTAATTGCATTTGAAACAATAAAATCTTTTCTTAATGCAACATCATTACCCATTAATGTATGTATTAAATCTTGATCTTTTTTTAAATCTTTTGAGTATTGTACTTGTAATAAATTTCTTGTTTCAGGGTCTAACGTAGTATTCCATAGCTCTTCTGGGTTCATTTCTCCTAATCCCTTAAACCTTTGAATGCTCATTCTAGATTTTTCATCTTCATAAGCCCTAGTAAATTCTTTTGTTCCTTTTTTAATTTTTTGCAATTCTTTATGATTCTTTAAAATATAATCTTCCAACTCTTTTTCATCTTTTATATAAATGCCTTTTGTTCCCTTATTGATTTTGAATAAAGGTGGCTGTGCAAGATAAACATGTCCATTTTCAATTAGTTTATTAAATGGTTTGTTGTTAAAGAATGTTAGTAATAATGCTCGTATATGAGAACCATCAACATCGGCATCAGTCATGATGATAATTTTTCCATATCTTAAATCTTTCAAATCAATATCTTCAACTTTTGGATCAAGACCAAGTGCATTAATTAAAGTCACAACCTCATTAGATGACATCATTTTTGCTAAAGATTTTGTTCTATGTTCGCTTCCATCTCTATTGCTATTTTTTTTAAGAACAATCTCTTCTACATAAGTATTAAGGATCTTACCTCTAAGGGGTAAAACGGCCTGATTTGACCTGTTTCTTCCCTGTTTAGCAGAACCACCCGCAGAATCTCCCTCAACGATAAATAATTCTGTTCCTTCTTGTTTACCTATTTGACAATCTGCTAATTTTCCAGGCAATCCACTTAATTCTAAGGCACCTTTACGTCTAACATTTTCTCTAGCTTTTCTAGCAACATCTCTTGCTAGAGCTGCCTGCATTACTTTAGCTAAAATAATCTTTGATAAAGTTGGGTTTTGATCAAACCATATTGAAAGTTTTTCACTAACAATGCTTTCCACAATCATTCTAACTTCCGATGAAACAAGCTTATCTTTTGTTTGAGAAGAAAATTTAGGATCAGGTATCTTTGCTGAAATTACACATGTAAGACCTTCTTTAATATCATCTCCTGAAATAGTTAATTTATTTTTTTTTAACAAATTATGTTCTGTAGCGTATTTATTAATTACTCTAGTAAGTGCACTCCTAAATCCTAATAAATGAGTACCACCATCTTTTTGATAAATATTATTTGTATATGGATAGATGTCTTCTCCATAACTTGCATTCCACTTCAAAGAGCATTCAATTTCTATATTGTCTTTTTTTCCTTCAATATAAATTGGCTTCTTAAATAAATCATTTCCTGTTTTATTTACAAGTTTTTCTCTTTTTTCATCTAAAAAATCAACAAATTCTAAAACTCCTCCATCAAACTTAAATACAATTATTTTTTCTTTTTTTTGATTTAAATCATTAATTGTTATCTTTATTCCCTTGTTCAAAAATGCAAGTTCACGCATTCTTTTAATAATTATATTTGGCGTAAATTTTATTGAAGAGAATATTTCTTTTGATGGTAAAAATGTTATTTGTGTTCCAGTTTCTTTTGATTTTCCTATAACTTTAAGAGGAGCTTTTGAGGCTCCATCTTTAAATTCTATAAAATATCTATTTCCATCTCTATCTATTTCTAATTTTAATTTTTCTGACAATGCATTTACAACTGAAACTCCTACACCATGTAAACCACCCGATACTTTGTATGAGTCATGATCAAATTTTCCTCCAGCATGAAGCTGGGTCATAATAACTTCCGCTGCAGACATTTTTTCACCCTTATGCATATCAACGGGTATTCCCCTTCCATCATCTCTAACCGTAATGGTTCCATCAGAGTTTATTTTAACATCTATATTTTTACAGTGTCCTGCTAAAGCTTCATCTATTGAGTTATCAACAACCTCATAGACCATATGATGCAAACCTGTTCCATCATCGGTATCCCCAATATACATTCCTGGTCTTTTTCGAACAGCCTCAAGACCTTTTAAAACTTTGATGGAGTCTGCTTGATATGTTGAGTTGTTTTTCATATTTTTGTAAAGGAAAATTAAATAATTATAACATTTTTATAAAAAAAAGAGGTAAATTAATTATAATAATCCACAACAAATCAGTAAATAAGTCCCTTTTTAAATGTTTTTTTAATTTATTGGTGGAGAGACAGGGATTCGAACCCTGGGTACCTTTAACAGTATGACTTCATACTTTAAATTGTTAAGGAAACACTTGGGGGAATAACCACTGATCTCAGGCTTATGAGTCCTGCGCTCTAACCGACTGAGCTACCCCGCCATTTAATTCTTGATGATTTATAATAGGTTTTAATTTAGTGCAATAAAGTATTTGTCAGATTTTCCTTCTTTAAGAAGTGAGAGATGTTATTAATGAAATTGATAGTTAATATATTAATTAAAAATAATATTTAGATTAGATGTTTAATAAAATTTTACCTTATTCAATCTTCAATAAAACGATGGGTTATATTTTTTTATGTGCTTTTTTTTTTATTTATAGGTAAATGGTTATCTTCATTTTATTTTTATGATGAAGAGTTAGGAATAAGAATTATTCTTGAAAGTAAGGGAGACGGCTATTTTTATCTTCCTTATGTAAAGGCTCTTTCTTCTTTAAATTTCAGTAATTCCTTTGATCCAAAAGTTTTAAATTTAATGAATATTTCATTACCTATAGGAGCAATTTTCTTTCATTCAATTTTTTTAAGCCTTTTTGGAATAGGTTCATTTATATTTTTAGAATTTATATGTATATTTTTATTTTTAGTTATATTAAATTTTATTTTTTATAAATTTGGTTTATCAAAAATATTATCTCTTACTTTATCCATAAGTGTATTCATTTTATTTTTGTTAGCTGATCAAATAAAATTTGACTACATAATTTATTTACAAAGAATCAGTGAAATTTTTAATCTAAGGTTTCCAAGACCAGTAGTGGTCAATTTGTTTTTTTATTCTTTTATTTTATTTTTGATTAGCTTAAATAAAAAAAATATTTATGATTATAAAAATTTTATAATTCTAAGTATAATTTTATCACTTTCATTTACTTCATTTTATTATATTTTTGTTATTGAGGTTATAGCTTTTATTTTATTCTTAATTTATAAATTTAATATTAAATTTCTTTTTAAAGATAAAATTAAATTTTATTTAATATCAGTATTTGTTTTTTTACTTTTATCTTCACCATTTCTGTTAAATTTGTATTTTGTAGAACCCGATTATAATGAACGACTTTGTATAATTGATTTATCCCTAAATAGAAAAATGATTATCATTAATCATCTATTCAAAGGCTTAATTAAACTCGAATTTTTGATAATATTTTTTTCAATTTCTTTTTTAACTTTTTATATTAATAAAAAAAAAATTCAAAACCTTGAACTAAATAATATTTTATACATTATTTTTATAAGTTCAATAATATCACCATTTGCTTTCATTCTTGTTTCACCAAAATCTTGCTTGGTCTATCATTTTAATAATTATATAATAATCTCATCAATTATTACTTTATTTTTTTTATTTGTTACTTTATTAAAAAATATTTATGATAAATATTTAGCTAATAAAAAAGTTAATAAAAAAATTTATTTGATTATAATTATAATTTTGATTTCATCATTCAATTTCAAAATATTTTATGATCACAAATCTAATTATGAAAATAAAACTTATAAAGATTTTAGGAATCATTTAAATTTGACTGTAATAGAATTGAATAAATTAAAAATTTCTGAAAAAAAAATAAGTTTGGCAACTTTTAATAATAGACTAATGATTTGGGGCATAATGAATAATATTCAGGATATCAAATTAATTAGTGGTCAAATAGTTTCAAAAACACATGATATGATAGAAAATGACTTAATGTCATTTTTTAAGGCGTTTAATCTAAATGAAAATGACTTTATAGATTTTTTTGCTAATAAAAAAAAAAATTGGAGATATTTAAATAGTAAAACACAATCTTTTTTTTGGATGAGGTATTCTGCAAATTCTCTTAAAACACATGGGGATTCGAAGAAGTTTGATCCAGTTGTGTTAGATTTTATAAATAATACCTCGCCACTTTATGCTCAGTCACTAATTATACCAAATGATGAATTTGAAAGATTAAGACTTAAATTTATAAATTTTGAAAATAATTTTTATAAATTACCAATAATTGTCTCTATTAACATTGAAGAAGCTCAATTCTTTAATAAAAATAAGCTTATAGAATTGAATTATTGTTTAGTTAATAAATCAAAAAATTATGTGATATACAAATTGAAGAATAATTTAATTAAATGCAAAAATTAGAAATCTGCCCCTTTTGTAAATCTAAAAATTCTTTTAGGATTCTTTATAAAGACAATCAAAATAGAAATGAAAAAATTAATTTTGAATGTACTAGTCATAATTTTCAAGATGGAAAGCCGTGGAAACCAACACTATATAAATGTAATTTATGTTCTTTAGTATTTTCTGAACATATAGGTGTTAAATTCGAGGATAATTATAAAGAGGTTATTGATTCTGCTTATTTAGAACAGTTCAAATTTAAAAAAACATCATTCAACATCTTTTTAGAAAGAATTAAAAAACATTTAAATAAGAATTGTACTGTTTTAGAGATAGGCGCCTACTATGGTGCTTTAGGACAACTAATCCAACCACTAGTAAAGGAATATACGGGATTAGAATTATCTAAACATGCTTCTAATCATTCTAAAAATAATACTAATTTAAATATAATTAATCAATCAATGATAGAATATTCTAAAAATAATAAAAAATATGACATTATAATTATGACTGATGTTATTGAGCATGTTGATGAACCCTTTGAATTATTATCGCTAATTGAAAAAAGTTTGAATAAAAATGGAATATTAATACTATCCACATTTAATTTTGACTCTTTATTCTCGAAAATTATGGGTAAAAATTATCCGTGGATAATTCCAATGCATAAATATTATTTTTCAAATACAACATTAAAAAATGCTTTAGCTAGAAGTGAATTAGAACTGTTTGATATACAGAATGATACTAGAATAATAAGTTTAGAATATTTAATACAAAAATTTAATGTATTGGCTCCTAGTTTAAAATTCATTTTTAATTTTTTTTTAAGATTTGATATTATAAAAAAAATTAAAGTTAGAATTAACTTATTTGATCTTAAAATATACTTTGCAGTTAAAAAATAATAGAAATTATAATGCAAAAAGATATATTAATAATTATTCCTGTATTAAATGAAGTCAATAATATTTTACCTATTATTGAAAAGATTTTCAAATTTCTGTCAGGTAAAAGAAAACATATTTTATTTATTGATGATAATTCAAAAGATGGAACCAGAGAAAAAATATTTTTAGCACAAAAAAAGTTCAATAAAATTTACTTGATTAAGAGGAATAGTAAACTTGGAATAGGGTCGGCGCATAAAGTTGGTTTAAAATGGGGTTTTAAAAAAAAATATGAAAAAATCATAACAATGGATTGCGATGGCACGCATAATCCAATTTATATTAATAGATTATTAAAAAAATTAGATAAAAAAAAATGTCAAATAGTTTCTACAAATAGATTTTTAAATAAAAATTCTCTCAATGATTGGAGTCTTTGGAGAATGTTACTAACTAAATTTAGACATAAACTAATTCAATTTTTGTTAGCAATTGAATATGATAGTTCAGGTGCCTTCAGAGGATATCTAGTAAAAAATATTAATATTAAACATATATTTTTAGCAAAAAATAATAGTTACTCTTTTTTTTGGGAGAGTATTTTTATTCTTTCAAAAAAATATAAAATTAAAGAAATACCAATTAAATTGCCAGGTAGATTATCGGGTGTATCAAAAATGCAAATAAAAGACATTCTATTTGCTTTTTTTTATTTAATTAAAATTTATACAAAAAAATAGTTTGATTTAGTCATTTGATTTATATAAATCAATTGTTACAGCAAATATATCTTTTTTAATTTTCCAATTTAATAGTTTTTTTGTATAAGAGTTGTCACCAATTGGTGTAAAATTATTTCTTAGGTTATTATTTTTAAAATTTTTTTTAATTTTATTTTTTTTTAATAAAAAATTTATAATATCATTAATGTATGTTTTTTTATTAGATGAAAAAATTAATTTATCTGGGTTTTTTTTTGATATTATTAATTTGAACAGTCCATTGCATATATCTTCAGCGTGAGAAAAGTCTCCCGAAATATTATCATGGTAAATTTCATTAATTGTTTCAAATTTTTTTAAATTTATTAATTTGATTAACCTGGGTATTAAAAACTTTTTTTTTCTAAATGCAGAATCGTGATTAAATAAAATTGCAGTTGTCATATTTGTATTATATTTTTTTTTATTTAAAATCATATATTTGTAAGACTCTACGCGAAATTTTGCATATGAATTTACAGGGTAGAATTTAGATTTAAGATCTACTTTTTTCTTTGATTTGCCATACATTTGAGATGTGCCTACAAGAACTAACTTTTTGTCAGGCTGATTTAATGAAAAATATTTAATCAAGTTTTTTGTTCCTTTTAAATTATTCTTATAAAAATCTTTTTGTTTTTTTAATTCTATATAATTTGGGTTTTCTGTGCCAAGATGAATTAAGCTTAATGGATTAATCTTATCTATAAATTTTGAAATTTTATCATAATCCAATAAATCAATTTTATGATAAATGACATTTTTTAATTTTTTAGAACTATTTCTTTTTATTATTCCAAATACTTGGTAATTCCTTTTTAATATAAGCTTACTTAAAATGACCCCATCTTGACCTAAGGCCCCAGTAATTATTATATTTTTTTTTCTTAACACGGGTAAATTTTTACCCCTTTTTATATCAAATTAAATAATAAAATTAAAATATCACTTTCGAGTATATTAATTTTATTGTAGTAAACCTTAGGATTATGTTATGAAAATTAAAAAATGTAGGTTATGCACTTCAAATGAATTCTCGGATCTTTTTAGTCTAGGAAATTTAAGTTTCACTGGAAAATTTACCAAATCTATAAAAGATAATATACCAAAAGATTATCTTAGTTTAATTATATGTAGGAAATGTAAATTAATACAATTAGATAGAAGTTTTAACCCAAATTATCTTTATTCAAATGACTATGGTTATAGAACCGGTATTAACAAAACTATGACCAGACATGTTCAGTTTGTTGTAAGAGAAGCTGTTAAACTTGTTGCTCCATCTAAAAATGATTTTGTTTTAGATATTGCTAGTAATGATGCAACTCTTCTTAATTTCTACAATAAAAAATTAAAGACAGTGGGTGTTGATCCTTTAATTCAAAAGCATAAAAAATTTTATAATAAAATTGACTACAAATTATCTGATTTTTTCTCATATAATTTACTAAAAAAAAATGATCTAAACAAAAAATATAAAATAATTACAGCACTATCAGTGTTTTATGATTTAAACAATCCACGCTCCTTTGTTAAAGACATATCCAAGGTTTTACATGAAGATGGGGTTTTTATTTTAGAACATGCTGATTTACTCTCAATTATTAAAAATTGTTTGTTTGACACAATATGCCATGAACATCTTGAGTACTATTCATCAAAAATAATTATAAATTTAATGAAAATAAACAAATTAAGAGTGTTTGACATAAAGCCAAATAATACAAACGGTGGAAGTATGAGATATTTTATTTGTCATGACAATTCAAGATACAAAAATAACCAAAAAATTATATCTTCTATTTTAAATCAAGAGAAAAAATATAAATTAGAATCTGTAAATACATATCATAAATTTTTTAAAAATATAAATTTGGTTAAATCAAAATTAAATAATTTATTAAGAAATATAAAAAATAAAGATTGCTCCATTCATGGGTATGGTGCTTCCACCAAGGGAAATGTTCTTTTGCAGTATTTTGGATTAAATAAGGGTTTAATTACTTGTATTGCAGATAAAAACCCACAAAAATATAATTCATACACACCAGGAACTAAAATTCCAATAGTTTCTGAAAAATTTTCAAGAAAAATAAAACCAAATTACTATTTAGTATTACCTTGGCATTTTAAAAAAGAAATATTAATGAGAGAAAATAAAATTAGAAAAAAAGGTACTAAATTTATATTTCCCCTACCTACTTTGAAAGTTTTATAAAATTATGAAATGATTAATAAGTTCATAAAAAAACCTATTACTAAAATAGCTGAACAATAAAAAATAATTCTTTTTATATTTTCATTTTTCTTCTCTATACGCACACGGTTTAATAATTTATTAATATCAACAACTCTCTTTTAATCGATATATTGAGCTGGATAAGTTTCACTGATAAATTTGTTTTTACTTTCATTAAAATATTTTTAATCATAAAAAACTATCTCTGTTTTAATTTATCCGCCAAATACTCAGTATCAATGTTGGCATAACGCTTAACCATATTAATAGATTTCCACCCTCCTTGTGCTGCGAGCTCCAACACCGTCCAACCTTGTTTAGCAAGTTTTGTTGCCCCCCCTAAATGCCTTAGATCATGTAAATGAAAATATTTAATGTTGCCGACGACATACCAACGACAACGATTAACTTTGAGAAAATCTCTCTAGTGTTATGTGGAGATTATTAAGGGTTCTGGCGGAGAGACAGGGATTCGAACCCTGGGTACCTTTAACAGTACACACACTTTCCAAGCGTGCGCCTTCAACCGCTCGGCCACCTCTCCACTTTCCACATATTCAAAACTATATACGTTTAAGTTTTAAAAGTTTAATTATTTTTGAAAAAAAATAATCCAGGTTATTTTTTAGTATAAAAATTAATTTTTTATATATAAAAAAAATCTTATTTTTTGGAAATAAAATTTTCATATATAAATTACCATGAATACATTTTGGATAGATATAATCCATAATTTTGAATCCATTTACTATATTGTTTGTTAAAGGTTGGATATTATCTTTATCATCAAAAATAAATTCTGCTATCGTTTGTTTGGTTAAATTCATACAATAATAAAATTCTTTTGTTACGATTTTATTTCTATGTGCTCCATCAATGTGAATCAAATCATATCTTCCTTTCAAATTTTTTAAAACTTTTAAACTATCACCTTTTAAAAAATTTATTCTAGAATTTGGAAACTCTTTTTGTAAATATTTAATTACAGGTAATGAATATCTATCATCAATATCGATGCTAGTAATTTTTGCTTCAGGATTAGCCATAAGAATAATCAATAATGAATGCCCCATGTAAGTTCCAATTTCTAAAATATCTTCTTTATTTTTTGATTTATCATATAATAATTTTTGTTTTTGATATGTTTCAATTTGATATTTATAATTCTGACCATCAAATAGATATGATCCACAACCTATTTCAAAAGAATTTTCACAAACTTTATATATATCTGTAAAATAATTTTCAAAGCTTAATAATTTTTTAGAAAATTCATTATCATACTCACTACTATGAATTAATTTTTTTAAATTATCCAATTAATTTACCCTTAATTCTTCTTAAATTTTTTTTTTGTCTATCTAAAAATCTTTTAAAAATATTATATTTTAAATCTCTTTTTGCAAGTATTGGACTATTAATATTATGAGACCAAGTTCTTTTGTTATCAAATAAAGTCCAATCACATTCATAAGCTGAGAGTCCAGTAATGGAATTTTTTTTACATAGAATTGAAAAAACACTTTGATCATGTCTATTTTCAATAAAATCTTGATGATTTTCTTTTTTTGACTCTGTGTCGTCAATTAAATCAAAATGTTTAAAAAATATATCAAGCCATTGCTTCATGAAATCAAGAGAATTTTCTGTTTTCTTTATGAAGAAACTACCTGCCCAAAACTGAGGTGTATTAACAATTTCTATGCTATTTAAGCAATTATAATACTCAAATAGATCAGATTTTGTGTATTTATACTCCTCTATTCTAGGATAATGATATTTATTATTTAGTATTTCATAATCTTCTTTGTATTGAAAAGGTAATAACCAAACATTTTCATCATTTAGAATATTCAAATAATCATTAAATCTTTTTTTATTTTCTCCAATTATGTGGCACCCTATATCAGCATAATTTACAATATCTCCAAAGTTAATTTCTTCTAAAACTTTTAAAACAAAGTATGGTTTCCAAATCCAATATCCAAAGCCTTTTTTTTTTTCTTTCGTAATTTTCAACATGAAATTCTTCATTTTATGATCAAAGTCATTTTCTTTAAAAATTTTTATTTGATCATAAAATTTAGATTGTTCTGCTTGAACTTGAAGTCTTTTAATACTTTTATTCAAATTATTGCTTCCAAAAGCAACCAAGATTATCTTTTTATTTTTTTTCACTTAAAAGTTTTCTTTTAATTTTATTTTTAGTTAAAAATTTATACCAAAAAATTTCATCTTTTATTATTTTTTTTATCTCAGAATTTTTTGAATTCCAATTAATCATTTTTTTTGCTTTTTTTGTATCACAAAATAATCTCGGGTTATCTCCAGACCGTTTGTGAGAATATTTAAATTTTATCTTTTTTTTAAAAATTTTTTCAAGCGATTTGATTATTTCTAAATTGGAAATTGTTTTTCCATTACCAATATTAAATAAATAATTATTATTTTTTTTTAACAATAAATTAATAGAATTATATATGGCATTACAGATATCTTTTATATGGATGTAATCTCTTTCACAGGTTCCATCTTTTGTTTTGTATTTATTTCCAAATATTTCAATTACATCATCATTAAAAATTTTAGTTATAGAAACGGGTATTAAATGAGTTTCAGGATCATGAAATTCTCCTATTATAGGTTTTCTTACAGCTGAACTAACGTTAAAAAATCTCAAAATTATATGGTTTATATCTTTATTTTTTATAATCAAATTTTCTGCCAACATTTTACTTTTTCCATATTTACTACTTGGTTTAAGTTGATCATTTTCAGATAATTTTTTACTTTTGGCTCTATAAACAGCGGCTGTACTTGAGAAAATCAATTTTCTTACATTAAATTTATTCATTATTTCAATAAGATTTTTTGTAGCTTTAATATTATTTCTGTAATAATCACTCCACTTAATTTTTTCATTAACTGTAGATTGAGCACCAAGATGAATAATTATGTCCGGTTTAACTTTATAAATAATATTTTCTAATTTTTTTTTATTTAAAAGATTGCATTTAAAAAAATTTTTTTTTTTAAAATTGCTAAAAAAATTTGGTTTAGTCTGATCTAAACAGTAAATATCTAATTTTTTATGAAATATTCCATTAAAACAGCTGCCAATATATCCGGAAGAACCAGTTAAAAGAATTTTATATTTCATACATTTTTATATAATTCATTAAATGTATAATATTAAAGATCAACAAATACCCAAGGTTGCTCTTTATATTTTGTGTATTTTTTAAACCAGAAAGATAGGTACCTTTCTGCAAAAAAGGCATAGAGTCTTTGAGTATCATATCCCTTTAATGAATTTTCATTAAATAAACTCTCACACCTCTCTAGCCATGGAAAAAGAGTGTCAAACCATTTTTTATGTATTTTAGATTTTGCAATAAACATTATGTGTGGATTAAAACTAGTTGAGTTATTAATATAATTTGTAAAATCGCCTTTATCATTTTGATCCATTACACTAATGGCTTTCTCTAAATTACCATAACCATGATGCATATCAAAATGTAGACGTAATGTTTGTTTTTTTCATTATACAGAATTGATGGATCTTTGATAATTGATTTGAATCCCCTTTTTAGAAGTTTCATTTTATTAACCCTATTTATATAAATTGGCTCACATATTATTGAGTCAAATGATTCCCACTCTTTTTCTGGTGCTTTTAAATGTTCATTAAAAAGATTAAGTTTTTTATTTGGTGCAATTTTATAATTTCTTTTTAGCCAAAATCTTCTTTTTTGGCAAAATCCTATCCAGTTGGGATTGTCTAAATTTAATAAGTTTTTCCAATACCAATATTGAAAAGTTAATTCTGAATAATACTTTTCTTTATAAAAAATATTATTTTTTGAATTACACATTATATAGTGATTGGGTGGTTTTTCATGGCCTACCCAACCAATTTTATAATTTATTTGGTCTAATATGCTTAGAGCTTTATTAGTAATGCAATACATTTCTAGTTTTTCCATATTAAAATGATAATTTTACACAAATTTTTAATTTAATTATATATAAATCTTAAAATGAATAACAAAATAATAAAAAAAATTGTTGGATTATTTGGATATAGATTAATAGAAAAAAGAGTAATTAAAAATGAGAGATTGTTATCAAAAAACTCTTCACTCAATATTAATAAAATTTTAGAATCTATATTTCTTAAAAATAATATTCAAAATTTAATTCAAATAGGGGCTAATGATGGGTTGTCATTTGATCAGTTAAACTTTTATATAAAAAAATATAAATGTAGAACCTTGCTTGTGGAGCCAATTAAGACTAATTTTTTGCTACTAAAAAAAAATTATAAAGAATTTTCTTTTATAAATTTTGAAAATTGCGCAATTACCATTAATGATGAAATATCTCACCTTTATAAAGTTGATCCTATTTATGAAAAAAATTATGGTAATCATATAACTGCAATTCAATCTTTTGATAAAAATCATTTAATTAATCATGGTGTTAAAAATAAACATATTATTACTGAAAATGTTGAATCCTTAACAGTGCTTAACTTAATTAAAAAACATGATTTCAAAAAATTAGATTTATTATTTTTAGATTGCGAAGGTTACGATGGTAAAATTATTTTTGACTTTTTATCAACTGTACTTTTAAGACCAATAATTATATTTGAATTTATACATATAGATAATATATTTTTTGAAAAATTAATAACAAAGTTGCTTGATAAAGAATATTTGTTTTTTTCAGAATCTGAAAATATGATTTGCTACCCTAAAGAAAAAAAAATAAATGTTAATCTTTATGATCAATAATTTTTTTAATTATAAATTTTTCATATTTATTTAAATTTTCTAAAAGGTATTTTGGAAAGGTATCATCAATCTCTATTGCCTTATAAGTATGATTTCTATTGAATAAATCTATTCTTTTTTCTATCTTTTCTTCTATAATTTTAATTGATGAAAATTCTTCACTTGAAAATTCCCTATGCGCAAATGTTTTTAATTTTAATGATATTTCTTCAGGACTAAGCATATTATTAAAGTGCCATCCACCATTATTAAATATTTCAATATTTTTTTCTTTGTCTATTCTAAAAAAACTATAGCTTAAGTTCTTTGACTTAACTTTCTGTCTCATAAAATTAATTGATTTTAAATTCTTTTTTTTACAAACTCTTGTTCCTTCCCATGGGCTTTCGTATTCATTAAACAAATTAATTTTATAATTGAACGTTTGTTGCATAAATATTCCATATTTTTTTTTTAGTTCAAAATTAATCAATATTTCAGGTGTTTGAATTTCATCTGGGTCTGAAAAAAAAATATAATCATCACCATCAATATCACTCAGATTTGACAACAAAAACTCTCTCTGTATAGCCTGGTTTTCCCATGCATCATTATTTTTTGGAAATGGTTTTTCTAGAACAATATGTCTTATTTTTTTTTCTTCATAATTTTCATTTTTGATAAAATTTATTTTTTTAGGTTCTCCCTTGTGATCAAACTTTGACTCACATACTATAAAACAATCTACAAAATCTTTAAGAATGTTATATCTAAGATTAAAAATAAAATTATTATCAAAAAAAGTTACACAGTCATAAATTTTACTTTTCATTTCAATTTTTCCAATTATCTATAATTTTCATATTTTCTAAACTTTCAAAAATAGTTAATCCTGGATAATCAGCATGGCTTTTATTTTCTAAAATATTATTACTTATTTTTCCTATTTGATGCGTATAAACATTTTCTAAAGATTTAATCATTATTTTTTGCTGATTCTCTCCTGTTATATTTAATTCACATGATTGTGGGTCCCATGTATTTGATATAAATAACTCACCCTTAGTTCCAATAATTTTACTATATTTCCCCAAATTTTTATTAAAAGATGCCGCAACAAATGATTTAAAATTATTGTCAAAATTTATTTCTACAGATGCATCTATTTCTACTCCTGTAGAACAAATATCTTTTTTTTTATTGGTGTACTTTATCTTATTATAATCAATTTTTGAAACCAAAGATGCTATTAATGTGCTGAATGAAACAGGATAACTTCCTAAATCTAATATTACACCACCACCAAGACTTTTATTAAACCGTCTGTTTTCCTTATTTATTTTCTTTTTTTTAAAAAAGAAAAATTTTTTTTTGTTTATTATATCGATACCAAAAACAGACTTCATTGAAGTTGGGGTTCCTATAATTTTAGAATTTAATAATTCTATCAATTTTATGACTTGTGGATGATATCTGTACATAAATGCTTCTGTAAAAAAGACATTCTTATTAAAGTAGTTTTCAACAATATCTTTAAGTTCAGCAAAATTCATTGTTGCTGGTTTTTCTACTAAAATTTTTTTGTTATTTTTAATACACTCTATTATCCAATAATGGTGTAATGAATTTGGTAGAGCTATATAAATTATATCTATATCATTGCATTTTATTAAACCAAGATAGTCCTCAAAAAGAAATTCTTTTTCAATTCCATTTTGTTTTCCAAACTTTATTAACTTTTCTTTATTTCTGCTAGATACACCTTTGAGCTTTGCATTTTTTAAATTTTTAAATGATTCAGAAAATTTAACACCTATATTACCTAAGCCTAAAATTCCCCAATTAACTTTTTTCATTATTATTCTTTTTTTATTTTTAAAACGCCAATAAATGCTTCCTGAGGAATTTCAACTTTTCCAAATTGTTTTCCTCTGGCTTTTCCTTTTTTTTGTTTATCCAGTAGTTTTCTCTTTCTATCTCTTGCACCACCACCATGAATTTTTGTTAAAACATCCTTTTTAAAACCCTTAATAGTTTCTCTAGCTATAATTTTTCCTCCAATTGCTGCCTGAACTGGAATCATAAAATTGTGTCGTGGAATTAAATCTCTTAATTTTTCACAAACTTCTCTTCCAACTGTTTGAGCAAAATCTTTATGAACCATCATTGATAGAGCGTCTACTGGCTCAGTATTAACAAGTATTCCTAATTTTACTAAATCTCCTTCTCTATGACCTATGATCTCATAATCAAAACTTGCATAACCGCTTGTCATTGATTTAAGCCTATCATTAAAATCAAACACAACTTCGTTTAGAGGAATCTCATAACTTAAAACTGCTCTATTTCCTGAATAGCTTAAGTTTGTTTGCACTCCTCTTTTATCCTGACAAACCTTTATAATTGCTCCTAGATATTGATCTGGTGTAATAATCGTTGCTTTAATCCAAGGCTCTTCAATAAATTTGATTAGAGTAGGTTCTGGTAAACTTGAAGGATTTTGCAACTCTATTATTTCCCCTTTGTTCATATGAACTTTATAAACTACGCCAGGTGTTGTAGTTAATAAATTTATATCAAATTCTCTTTCTAATCTTTCGGTTATAATTTCTAAATGTAAGAGACCTAAAAAACCACATCTAAAGCCAAGACCTAACGCAGATGAAGATTCTGCCTCATATGAAAAGCTAGCATCATTTAATTGAAGTTTACCTAAACCATCTTTTAATTTTTGATATTCAGAACTATCTACAGGAAACAATCCACAAAATACAACTGGCTTACTAGGTTTAAATCCAGGAAGTGCCTCTTGAGGTGGTTTAGTTGCATCGCAAATAGTATCTCCAACTTTTGTTTCTGATAAAATTTTTATTCCTGTTATTATAAAACCAATTTCTCCTGCATTTAATTCATTAACATCAGTTGCTTTTGGAGTAAATACACCTACTTTTTCAATTATATATTCTTGGTTAGTAGACATCATTTTGATCTTCATATTTTTTAAAATTTTACCGTCAATAACTCTAACTAAAATAACCACTCCTAAATAAGTGTCATACCAGCTATCAACTAACAAACATTTTAAATCAGCATCTTTTTCTCCTTCTGGAGCTGGTAGTGACACAATAATTTGTTCTAGAATATCTTCTATGCCCTCGCCTGTTTTTCCAGAGCAAGGTATGGCATTTTCAGTATCAATACCTATAACTTCTTCTATTTCTTGTTTTGTTTTTTCTAAGTCCGATGCTGGTAAATCAACTTTATTTAGTACAGGTACTATTTCATGCTTGGTGTCTAAAGCTTGATAAACATTGGCCAATGTTTGAGCCTCTACACCTTGGGTACTATCAACAATTAAAATAGATCCTTCACATGCATACAGAGATCTACTAACTTCATAGCTAAAATCTACGTGCCCAGGAGTATCAATAATATTTAGAATGTATTCTTTTCCATCTTTTGCTTTATAATTAAGTTTAACAGTTTGAGCTTTAATAGTTATTCCTCTTTCTCTCTCAATATCCATTGAGTCTAGAACTTGTGCCTTCATCTCTCTTTCAGTTAAACCACCACAACTATGAATTATCCTATCTGCGATTGTTGATTTGCCGTGATCAATATGCGCAATGATTGCAAAGTTTCTGATGTGATCAATTTTTGTCATGATTATGATCTAATCTTAGCACCAGTTTTGGATTCAACAGCAGAAATAATAAGTTGATTAATTTTGTTTAAATCATCTTCTGTTAATGTTTTCTCTAAAGATTGAATAATTACATTTAATGCAATTGATTTTTTACCTTCAGGAATATTAGTTCCTTCATAAACATCAAATACTTTGACAGATTTTATTAATTCTTTGTCTACATTTGAGATAGTTTCAATTAATTCTTGAACTTTAAAATTTTTATCTAAAACAAAAGCAAAATCTCTTTCTGATTTTTGAAAATCTGAATATTTGTACTGAGTTTTTTGATCTTTTAATGATTTTTTTGGCTGTTTTAAATTATCTAAAAATATTTCAAAACCCACTAATGCTTCAACCTTAATGTCTAATTTTTTTAATATACCTGGGTGAATGTCACCAAAAAAAGCAACTACTTTTTCTTTACCTTTGTTAAGAAATATTCTTCCTGATTTTCCAGGGTGATAATAGCTTGGTGTTTCATCATCAATATAAAGCTTGTCTTTATTGTAACCTGCTTCAACTAAACTTTTGATGACATCACCTTTAACATCAAACAAATCTACTAATCTTTCTTTTTCCAACCAGTTCTGTCTAGCCAATTTTCCCGATCTTAATCCAGTAGCTACAGTTTGTTGTTCACCTGGCTCAGATCCTAAAAAAGTTGGGCCTATTTCAAAAAATGATAAATCTTTAAATCCTCTTCCTAAATTCTTATTCAAATGGATAATCAAATTAGAAAAAATTGAACTTCGCAAAACGTTCAAATCAGAACTTATAGGGTTAATTATTTTAATTTCTTTGTTATTTTCAATGAATAGCTGATTAATTTTACTATCAGTAAAAGACCATGTGATAGACTCAAAATAGCCCTTAGAAGCAATAGATCTTTGTAAAAAATGAAATAATTTTTGTTTTAAATTTAATGTTTGTTTTTTTCTAACTTTTTCAGGTTCAATAATTTTAATTTGATCATAACCCTTAATTCTTACAAGTTCTTCTACCACATCAACTTCTTGTGAAATATCTGGTCTCCAAGATGGTATAACGACATCTAGCAATCCCTTGTTTTCTTTAGTTTCAAATCCTAGGTTATCTAAGATTGTGATCATTTCTTTTGTATCGATATTAAATCCAGTAATTTTTTCAAACAAAGAAGGATCAAATTTTAATGATCTTTTTTTAACATCTTCAATTTTTTGAATATCAAATTCACTAACTTCACCACCGCATATTTCTTGTATTAGGTTGGCTGCTCTTTCAAGCCCTTGATCAATTGATAATGGATCAACACCTCTTTCAAATCTGAATTTTGCATCTGTGTCTATATTTAAGATTTTAGATGATTTCCTGATTGATCGTGGGCTAAAGTAAGCAGACTCAATTAATACATTCTTTGTATCTAACTCAGTTCCAGTTCTTGTGCCTCCTATTATACCACCAAGACCTAATACACCTGACGCATCTGATATAACACACATCTCATCCTCTAATTTATAATCCTTATTATCTAATGCTTTGAATGTTTCACCTTTTTTAGAATTTCTTACAACTATTTCTTTATCTATTTTATCAACATCATATGCATGAAGTGGTCTATTTAAGTCAAACATTACATAATTTGTAATATCAACTATTGCTGAAATAGGTTTTTGGCCTAGAGAAATTATTTTGTCTTTTAGCCACTCTGGACTTTCAGTATTTTTTACCCCTTTAATTAAACAACTACCAAAGGATATACATGCTTGATTTTTTTCATTTTCAATTTTTACACTAATTGTTTGTTTATTTTTTTTATCAAGTTTTTTTTCTTTTTGATTTATTAATATTCCCGCCCCTGCAGCAGCTAAATCTCTTGCTATCCCTCTTACCCCTAAGCAATCTGCTCTATTTGGTGTAATTGAAATATCAATTACATTTAAATTTTTTTTTGGAAAATAATTTTCTCCTACTTTTTTGTTATATTTTTCTGGTAAAAGCTCTGTTATGCCATCACTTTCGTTTGATAGATTAAGTTCAGATTCTGAACAAAGCATTCCATATGAGGTTACACCTCTTATTTTACTTACCACCAATTTCATTTGGCTTTTTGGTACTATAGCACCAGGAGGAGCATAAATTGTTAATAAACCTTCTTTAGCATTTGGAGCTCCACAAACAACTTTTACTGGTTCACCTGAACCTATATCAACATCGCATACTCTAAGCCTATCTGCATCAGGATGCTTTTCAGCCTTCAAAATTTTGGCAATTACAAATTCATCAAGCTCTCCTGATTGACTATCAACACCTTCTACTTCTAAACCAATATCTGTAAGTTTATCGATGATTTGATTTTCATTAAGTTTGGTATCTAAATGATCTTTAAGCCATGCTGTTGTAATCTTCATCGGCTTAAGCCCCTATAGTTTGTTGGGACATCTATTGGATCAAATCCAAAATGATTTAGCCATCTATAGTCACAATCAAAAAAGGCTCTTAAATCATTAATGCCATATTTTAACATTGCGAGCCTATCTATTCCTATTCCAAATGCATAACCTTGGAATTCATTAGGATTTACTTTAACATTTTTTAAAACGTTGGGATGAACCATTCCACAGCCTAAAACTTCTAGCCATTTATCACCTTCCCCAATTACTATTTTTCCATCTTTTATTTCATAACCAATATCAACTTCTGCAGATGGTTCTGTAAATGGGAAATGACTGGGTCTAAATCTCATTTTAATTTTATCAATTTCAAAAAACTCTTTAATAAAATAATTTAAACATCCTTTTAAGTGCCCCATATTAATATTTTTATCGATATGTAAACCCTCAACTTGATGAAACATTGGTGTATGGGTTTGATCACTGTCAGATCTATATGTTCTGCCAGGCGCTATTATTTTAAAAGGTGGTTTATCATTAAGCATTGTTCTAATTTGAACTGGAGAAGTATGTGTTCTTAATAATAATTCTTTTGCATCATCTAAATAAAAAGTATCATGCATATCTCTTGCAGGATGGTTATCAGGCGTATTTAATGCAGTAAAATTATTATATTCATTTTCAACATCTGGTCCTTCTTCTACACTAAAACCAATTTCTGAAAAAATTGAAGAAATTTCATCTATGACTTGAGATACAGGATGAATTTTTCCCTGAACAAAAGGTCTTTCTGGTAAAGTTATATCTATTTTTTCTTTTTCTAACTTTTTATTAATCTCTTTTGCTTCAATATTATTAATTTTTGTAGTAATCAAATTTTCAAGTTCATTTTTGACTAAGTTTAAATCTGATGCAAATTTTTTTCTTTCTACTTCTGCTAATTTTCCAAGCTGTTTAAATTGTGAACTGATTAACCCAGTTTTACCAAATAGTTCTGTTTTAATTTGATTAACTTGATTTAAATCTAAATTCTCTTTTAGTTTTAAAAGAAATTCATCTTTTATTTTTTTAATATCAGACATATTGAGAGATTATTTCTTCACCGAAGAAAAACAATAGTGAAGATTAATTTAGTGCTGATTGAGCTTTTTGAACGATCGTTTTAAAGGCTTCTGGGCTATCGTATGCTATTTCAGCTAGTATTTTTCTATCTAACTTAATTCCACATTTAGTTAAGCCATTAATAAATTTTGAATAAGTTAATCCTTCAGATCTAACACCTGCATTAATCCTCTGTATCCATAAAGATTTGAATTCTCTTTTTTTAGTTCTACGGTCTCTGTAAGCATATTGCATAGCTTTTTCCATGGCTTGCTTTGCAACTCTTATAGTATTTTTTCTTCTGCCCCATTGACCTTTGACAGCTTTTAAAACTTTTTTATGTTTGGCGTGACTTGTTACGCCTCTTTTTACTCTAGCCATTTTATCCTCTTAAACTGTAAGGCATGTATGATTTAACTATTTTGCCATCTTGTTTTGACATAGCAGTCGTGCCTCTTAATTTTCTAATTTGTGAATTTGTTCTTTTTATCATGCCATGTCTCTTTCCAGCTTGAGCCATCATAACTTTCCCTGTAGCTGATATCTTAAATCGTTTTTTTGCTGAACTTTTAGTTTTTAATTTTGGCATAATTCTGCGGACTTATACAAATATTGGAATAGATTTACAACCTCTATTAAGCCTTATAAAGGCTGAATAACCATGATCATTTGCTTCCCATCAAACTTTGGGTGCAATTCGACTTTGCCAATATCTTGCATATCAGCTTTTATTTTATCCATTAATTCTCTACCTAGATGTGAGTGTTGTAGCTCTCTACCCTTAAATCGTATTGTAAATTTTACCTTGTCACCTTTTCCAATAAATTTTTTAGCATTTTTAACCTTAAAATCATAATCATGAGTTTCTGTAACTGGTCTCATTTTAATTTCTTTTAATAAAACAATTTTTTGTTTCTTTTTAGCAACATTTGCTTTTTTTTGAGCATCATATTTAAATTTACCCATATCAATAATTTTACATACAGGTGGTTTTGCGTTTGGAGCGATTTCAATTAAATCCAACCCTTGCTCTTTAGCCATTGATATGGCCTCATTAGTATTTAATATTCCTATGTTATCACCATCACTTCCAATTACCTGAACTTCTGGTGCAGTAATCCTATTGTTGGACTTAGGTCCCCTGTCTTTTGTTCTTCTTTGAAAGTAATTTCCTTTAAAATCTGCCACTAGTTTGAAGGTGCTTTATTTAAAGCTGAGAATTTTTTTAAAAATAATTTTAATTCCATATTTTCTTGTTTATTAGTATCTAATCTTCTAATCGTTACTGAGTTACTGTCAACTTCTTTTTTACCACAAATTAACAAAAGTGGTATTTTAGATAAAGAATGTTCTCTAATTTTATAATTCAGGTTATGGTTTTTTAAATCTACTTCGGAGCTTATGCCTGCATTATTAATCTTTTCATTTACTTCTTTCGCATAAGAATCAAACTCTTCTGAAATCGGAATTACAACAGCCTGTAAAGGAGCTATCCAAAATGGAAATTTACCTGCGTAGTTTTCTATAAGAATTCCAATAAATCTTTCTAATGAACCAAATAATGCTCTATGAAGCATTACTGGAATTTTTTTAGTTCCATCCTTATCGACAAAAGAAGCATCTAGTCTTCCTGGTAAATTAAGATCTACCTGTAAAGTTCCACATTGCCAATCTCTACCAATCGCATCTCTTAAAACAAATTCAATTTTTGGACCATAGAATGCTCCCTCTCCTTTATTAATTGTGTATTCAAGCTTTGAAGCTTTAACTGCATCTAACAAAGCTTTTTCGGCCTTGTCCCAAACATTATCATCACCAACTCTTAAATCTGGTCTATCTGAATATTTTAATATTACATCTTCAAATCCAAGTTCTTTATAAATATCTAAAATCAAATTTGTAACAATCAAACACTCTGATGTAATTTGATCTTCTGTGCAAAAAATATGAGCATCATCTTGAGTAAAGGCTCTAACTCTTAACAGTCCATGTAAGGCGCCTGAAGGCTCATACCTGTGCACTTTTCCAAATTCTGAAATTCTTAAAGGAAGATCTCGATAACTTTTTAAACCTTGATTAAAAACTTGTACGTGACCCGGACAATTCATTGGTTTAATTGCAAATATTTTGTCATCTGGTGTTTGGGAGGTATACATGTGTTCTCCATATTTTTCCCAGTGGCCAGATTTTTCCCATAGAGATCTATCTAAAATTTCAGGAGTGTTTACTTCTTTATATCCAGCTTTTTCTTGTCTAGCTCTCATGTATGCAACTAATTTTTGAAATAATTTCCAACCTTTTTCATGCCAAAATACTGATCCTGGACTTTCTTCCCTAAAGTGAAATAAATCCATTTCTTTTCCAAGTTTTCTATGGTCTCTTTTTTCAGCTTCTTCTATTCTTTTTAAATATTCATCTAAGTCTTTTTGTGATGCCCAACTTGTTCCATAAATTCTTTGTAGCATTTCATTATTGGAGTCCCCTCTCCAATAAGCTCCTGATACCTTTGTTAATTTAAAGTATTTACCAATTTTTCCTGTTGAAGACAGATGAGGGCCTTTGCATAAATCATGCCAGTCTCCATGAAAATATATAGAAACATCTTCACCTTGTGGAATACTTTCAATAATTTCAGCCTTGTATATTTCTCCTTTATCCTTGAAATGAGATATGGCCTTATCTCTTTTCCAAACTACTCTTGTAGTTGGAACGTCTCTATCAACAATTTCTTTCATTTTATTTTCAATTTTATTTAAATCATCCTCTGTAAAAGGTTCTTTTCTTGAAAAATCATAATAAAATCCATTTTCTATAATTGGACCAATGGTTACTTGCGTTCCTGGGAAAAGTTCTTGAACAGCCATTGCAGTTATATGAGCTGTGTCATGACGGATAGTTTCTAAACCTTCTTTATCTTTTGAAGTAAAAATTTTAATTGAGCAGTCTTCATCTATAACAAAACTTAAATCTTTAAGCTCTTCATTAACACTAATAACAGTTGCCTGCTTTGATAAAGATTTACTAATCTTTTCAGCAACCTCTAGTCCTGTTACTTTATTTGGAAATTCAATAGTGTTTCCATCTGGCAATGTTATTAATGGCATTTAATTCAATAATTTTTTATATTCTGAATATGTAGAAAAACACATTTTTTCAACATTAAATTTTTTAATTGTATTTTTTCTACCCTCTATACCAATAGATTTCAATCTAGATTCATCTAATTGTAAGGCTTCTACTATTTTTTTACTCAAAGCTTCTGCGTTACCAGACTGAAATAAAAAACCCGTCACATTATCAATAATAGTTTCGTTAGATCCCCCAATATCACTTGCTATTATTGGTTTTTCCATTGATTGAGCTTCAACTGCTACTCTTCCAAAAGCTTCAGGTTCTACTGAGGCAGAAACAACAATGTCTGATATTTTGTAGGCTAATGGCATATCTTTACAATGTTCTATAAATTTTAACTGACTAGTTAGCCTATATTGCTCAGTCAATCTTTTAATTTTTTTTGTATAAATATCTCTTCCTTGATCGCTACCCAAAATAATAGCATTAAAAGAATCATATCCTAATTCTTTATTAACAAGATTTAATGCTTCAATAAATGTTTCTTGTCCTTTCCAGGCAGTTAAACGACCTGGCATTAGGATTATTTTTTTATTTTTATCAACTTCCCAATCTGAAATAAGTCTGCTTTCTTCACTGTCTAAAGTTGTTGATGAATCAAAATAATCAACATTAATACCCCTAAAAATTACTAAGAATTTTTTTTTTAAACCTAAATATTTTGGATAATTTTGATTAATATGTGAAAAAATAAAATTTGATCCTGCTATTATTAAATCTGATCTAACCATTACTGAATTATAAAATTTTTTAATTGAGTTTTTAAAATTATAAGTACCGTGAAAAGTTGTAACAAACTTTCTTCTTGTAATTTTTGTTGCAAACAAACAAGACCAGGCTGGAGCGCGACTTCTTGCATGAACAATAGATATATTATTTAGTAAAATAATAAAAATCAAAGCTATTGAATTAAAGAGCATTAAAAATGGATTTTTACTATGGACGGGAAGTTTTATTACTTTTACTTTTTTTCTATCAATAAATTTTAATAATTCTCCTCCACTAGTTACGATATAAGAACTACAATTATTTTCTGGTAAATAGTGTGCAAGATCATAACAGCCTGTTTCTGCACCCCCATATCCAAGTTTAGGAATTACTTGCAATACTTTTAATTCTGAAGACATTTGATAGAACTATATATTAAGAATTAATTCTAATAAACTCATATGAATAAATTTAAATACATTAGGATCCTTAATAACAAGGAAATAAGATACTTAAGTAAAGAATATAAAAATAATCTCTATATTGTTTTTTTACATGGTTTTATGTCAAGTATTGAAGGTGAAAAACCTCAGACTATATTAAAATTTGCTAAAAAAAATAAACTTGGCTTTCTTTCTCTCGAATATTCTGGTCATGGAAAGTCCTCAGGAAAATTTACCAAGGGAAATATCACTCAATGGTCAAAAGAAGTTGAAACAGTAATTAAAAAGATAGTTAAAAAAAATAAATTTATCTTAGTTGGTTCGAGCATGGGTGCATGGCTCTCCTTAAATCAATTTAAATATTTTAAAGATCAAATTAAAGGTTTTTTAGGAATTGGTTCGGCTCCAGAGTTTTTACAAAACTTAATGTGGAAAAAATTCACAAAAAAAATGAAAAATGAAACTATAAAGAAAGGAATTTATAATTTAAAACATGGCAATTATGAGTATCCAATCACCTATCAATTAATAAAAGATGGTAGAAAAAATAAAATCTTAAATAAGAAAATTAAATCCAACATCAAAGTAACTATGATTTACGGAAGTAAAGATGAAGTTGTTCCGACAAGCTATTCCAGAAAAGTTCTTAAGCTATTTACTAAAGCTAATAAAAAATTAGTAATAATAAAAAATGGTGATCACAGTTTATCAAGCAAACAGGGCCTAAAGAGAATACTCTTAGAGCTAGATAAAATTACTTCTAATATAGTTTAGTCCTTCAATGTAGCTTGGAAATTTTAAATTATAGTTAAAATAACTTTTCATCTTTTTGTTGCTAACTTTTTTAGACTCGTTATAAAAATTTTTCAACATCTCACTTTTAATTTGGTCAACTTCAATTTTTTCAATATTTTCAATATTTAACATATTTGCTCCAAATAAAGTAACATCTTCAGATGTGGAAGGTTTATCATCAGATAGATTATATATTTCTCCTGACTTAAATTTTGATAAAGATTTAAATAATATGTTTGAAATATCATCCACATGAATTCTAGAAAAATAATGATTTTTTTTATTGATCAATTTCACATCTCCTAATTTTAGACGTATTAAAATATTTTTTTCATTGGAATAGATTCCAGATAACCTGAATATCTGAATTGGTATTTTGTTATTTTTTTCCAAAGAAACCCATGCATTTTCAGCTTTTAATCTTGCAATACCATTAGTTGAGATTGGGTTTGTTTTGCTATTTTCATTAACCCATTCTCCCTTATGATCCCCATAAATACTAGTCGCTGATAAGTAGGTTATCCATTTTACTTTGGAGTTTTCTATAAATTTAGAAAAATTTTTTACAACTAAATCTTCTTGATTTTCTGGTGGTATAGAAACTAAAATATGATCTGCTTCTTTTAATTTTATAACTAAATTTTTATCAAATTTTTCACTATTAAATAGGTAGCTATTATAATCTATACCATTGAATTTTTTTTTTGAAGATTCACTCCTAGAAGTTGCTGACAAGTTAATATTATATTGCTCAGTATTAAGCTTCTTTATAAAGTTTTTTGCTACTTGACCAAAACCAAAACAAAAAATATTTATATCCTTCATTTTAACTAACTTCTTTTATAACAAATTTTAAACTTATTGGGTTTTTTAGCTTATGAATCATTTCTTTTGGACAAACTTGTATAAAATTAGAAATTTCCTTATCAAAGTTTTCTATTATCTTTTTAGAAAAATCTGAATTTGTCTCCTGGTGATGTTCTTTTACTAAATTTTTTAAATAAGCTATCCAATGATCCGTTTCTGGCGTTTGCCATACTACAGTCTCTGGATTTACTTTTTTGTCGAATTTCTTATTTATATCGTAAATAAATGCCATTCCACCTGTCATTCCAGCTCCAAAATTGTCTCCTACATCACCCAAAACTACAACCGTACCACCAGTCATATATTCACAAGCATTAGAATCACAGCCTTCAATAACCGAAATTGATCCTGAATTTCTTACAGCATACCTTTCTCCAGCTTGACCTGCTGCAAAAAGTTTTCCAGATGTTGCTCCATACAAAACTGTATTTCCTATTATGGTATTCTCATGTGAAACTAAATTACTTTCATCTGGAAGTTTAACTACCACTGTTGCTCCTGACAAACCTTTACCAACATAATCATTAGCGTCACCTTTTAAAATAAGTTTTAAACCTTTGATTCCAAATGCTCCAAATGATTGTCCTGCTGATCCTTTAAATTTTAAAGATAAAAAGCCATCTTCTAATTTTTCAGATCCATATTTTTCATAAAGATGATTAGAAATTCTTGTACCAACTGTCCTATGAGTATTTTTTATAATATACTCTTTTTCAATAATTTTTACTTTTCCTATTTGTTCTTTAATTTCAGGTAAAATTTTTTGATCTAAAGTATCTGGAACAGAATTTATTTCTGGAACTGTACAGTGCCTTGTGTTCTCACCAGCATCTGTTTGAACAAATAAAGGATTTAGATCTAAATCGTCTAAATTTGATGAGGCTTTGCTTACCTGTCTTAATAAATCAGTCCTACCAATTATTTCATTCAATGATTTAAATCCTATTTGTGCTAAAATTTCTCTCACTTCCTCAGCTATGAATTTAAATAAGTTAACTACTTTTTCTGGCGTACCAGAAAATTTTTCTCTTAGTTTTTCATCTTGTGTACAAACTCCAACTGGACATGTGTTTGAATGACACTGTCTAACCATTATACATCCCATAGCTACTAAAGCTGTAGTTGCTACTCCATATTCTTCAGCCCCCATCATAGCTGCAATAACAACATCTCTTCCTGTTTTAATTCCACCATCTGTTCTTAGGGTAACTTTATGTCTTAAATTATTTAAAGTTAAAACTTGGTTAGCCTCAGTTAAACCCATCTCCCAAGGTATCCCAACATATTTAACACTTGTTTGTGGCGTTGCTCCTGTTCCTCCATTATGTCCAGAAATTAAAATTATATCTGCTTTAGCTTTAGCTACCCCAGCTGCGATTGTTCCTATACCAGATGATGCTACTAATTTTACACCAACTCTTGCTTTTGGATTGGCTTGTTTAAGATCATAAATTAATTGAGCTAAATCCTCGATAGAATAAATATCGTGGTGAGGTGGTGGTGATATTAAGGTTACACCCGGTGTTGAATGTCTTAATTTAGCAATTTCTTCTGTGACCTTAAACCCTGGTAATTGACCTCCTTCACCAGGTTTTGCCCCTTGTGCAATTTTAATCTCTATTTCGTTACAGTTATTTAGATATTTAAGTGTTACTCCAAATCTTGCTGAAGCTATTTGCTTAACTCTAGAATTAGCACTGTCACCGTTTTCCATCTTAATAAATCTTTTTTCGTCTTCTCCACCTTCACCACTACAAGAGGCTCCTTTAATTCTATTCATTCCTATAGCTAAAGTTTCGTGTGCTTCTTTCGATAATGCACCATGAGACATACTTCCACTTCCAAATCTTGTTAAAATATTTTCAGTTGGTTCTACTTCTGAAATATCTAAGGGCGGGTTTAAATTTTTATCTCTAAATCCAATTAAATCTCTAAGGTGTACAGGTGGAAGATTATAAATACCTTCTGCATATTTTTTATAAGCTTCAAAAGAATTTGACGAAACTGCACTTTGTAAAAGATGAATAAGCTTACCTTGATATTGATGAGTTTCGCCATTCTTTCTATATCTATAAATTCCCCCAATTGGTAAAACTGTATCTGTTCCTTCAAATGCTTCTTTATGAATGGTTCTTAATTTTTTTTCTATTCCATTTAAACCTATGCCTGAAATTTTTGATAAAATTCCTGGAAAATACTCTGATGCTACTGTTCTACTCAAACCAACTGTTTCAAAATTACATCCACCTCTATAAGAGCTTATGACCGAAATTCCCATTTTAGACATTATTTTCAGAAGCCCATAATTTACTGATTGTATATATCTCTCTATGCATTCATCGTACCCAAACTTTCCAAATAATTTTTTTTCAAACCTTTGATATAAACTATCCAGCGCTAAATAAGGATTAACAGTAGTAGCCCCAACACCTATAAGTGTTGCAAATGAATGTGTGTCTAATGCTTCCCCAGTTTGAGCATTGATTGATGCATAACCTCTTAATTTTTTTTTTATAAGATAGGTATTTATTGCACCAACACTTAATAGCATTGGAATGGGTAGTCTTTTTTCAGAAATATTTTTATCACTTAAGATTAATTGAGTAAGGCCTTGTCTAACTGCAATTTCAGATTCTTTTCTAATTCTCTCAATAGAGGTTTCAAGATTTTCACTTTTATCAAAAGTACAATCAATTATTATTGATTTTTCACCAAAAAAATTAGTAAATTTTTCTAATTGAGAATTTGATAATATAGGGCTGTCTAAAACATATATGTTTTCTTCTGTTAAATTAGTAAAATCTAAAATATTTCCAAGATTACCAAAACGAGTTTTTAAACTCATAACCTTATTTTCTCTTAAAGAATCAATTGGTGGATTTGTAACTTGACTAAAATTTTGTCTAAAAAAATGGTAAAGCGGTCTATAACGGTCAGATAGTACTGCAAGTGGAGTGTCATCACCCATAGAACCAATGGCCTCTTTTGCGTCTTCTGCCATGGGATGAAGAATAAGCTCTAAATCCTCTAAACTGTAACCAAATGTATGTTGTCTTTTTTTTAGCTCATCACCTGAAAAAGTAGATTTTTCATTTTTTATTGGAAATTTTTTTTCTAAATCAATTATCTGATTGTTAAAATGTTTAAACTCTTTTGCCAAATAATCTTTAATTTCAAAATTAGAAAATACCTTACCTTTAGCTATTCTAACTCCAAGAATTTCTCCAGGTCCTAATCTACCTTTTTTAAGAATTTGCTTCTCATCAATTTCAACCATTCCTGTTTCTGAACCTGCACATAATATTTTGTCTTTTGAAATAGTATATCTCATGGGGCGTAACCCATTTCTATCAGCAGCTACAATGGCCCATTCATTATCGGTAGCTGCAATAGCAGCTGGTCCATCCCAGGGCTCCATTGTACTGTTTAAAAAATTAAATAATTGTTGATGATCTTTTGATAATGTTTGACTTTTTTTAGACCATGCGTCTGGAATTAACATTAGTTTTGCAAGAGGTGCTGATTGGCCAGAAATATTTAAAAGTTCAAAAACACTATCCAGTGCAGCAGAGTCTGATGATCCTGGTTGTATAACTGGTTTTAAATTTTCCATATTATCAAATAATGGACTATTCATTTCTTGCTCATGAACTTTCATCCAGTTTGTATTTCCTTTGAATGTGTTTATTTCTCCATTATGAGCTAGCGCTCTAAAAGGTTGTGCCAGGTCCCAGCTTGGCGCAGTATTTGTTGAAAACCTTTGATGAAATATTGCAAATCTAGATATAAATCTCTCATCTTTTAAATCTAAATAAAAGTCTGCAATAGACTCTGCTAAAAACATTCCCTTATAAATAACTGACTTAGAACTTAGTGAACAAATATAAAAATCTTCTATCGCATCTTTAATAGCTTCTTTTTCAATTTTTCTTCTAGATTCATAAATTTTTCTTTCTAACTCTTTTTCTGTTAAATCTTTATTATTATGTTTGAATAGAACTTGAGTGATTTCTGGTCTCGTAAGATTTGCTTTTTCACCTAAAACTTTTGGATTTACTGGAACCTGTCTCCATCCATAAATACTAAAATTACTTTTTGTTAATTCACTTTCAATTAAAGTTCTTGCATTTTCTTGTGATTGATAATTATTTCTAGGTAAAAAAATCATACCTACACAAATTTCTGAACCATCATGATCATGACCTGTGATTTCTATTTTTTCAGCAAAGAAATCTGAAGGAATTTCCAAATGGATTCCAGCTCCATCACCTGTTTTTCCATCAGCATCTACAGCTCCTCTATGCCAAACCGCTTTTAAAGCATTAATTCCATATTCTACTACTTTCCTTGATTTTTTACCCTCTGTAGAAGCAATCAACCCTACTCCACAAGCGTCATGCTCCATTTCTTTTGAATAAACATGGCCTTCTTCAAGAATTTTAAGATTTTTTTTATAATTTTTCATTAAGCAACCTTCTCTTTACTGAGTTCTTTACTCTCTAAAAAATTTTTTATTGATACTGCTACGTCTCTTCCATCTTTTATAGCCCAGACAACTAAAGATGCGCCTCTAATAATGTCTCCTGCTGCAAAGACACCTGGTAAATTTGTCTCCATTGTATCAAAATTAGTTTTTAATGTTCCCCATTTTGTAACTTGTAGATCTTCAGAGCCAAATAGTTTTGGTAAATTTTCAGGATCAAAGCCAAGAGCCTTGATTACTATATCTGCTTTAATATTAAAGTGAGAATCATTCTGGATTTCTGGTTTACGTCTACCACTGTCATCAGGTTCACCAAGTTTAATTTTATCCACCATCAAACCTTCAACTTTATTTGTTCCAACAAATTCTTTAGGGCTAGATAACCATACAAACTCTACTCCCTCTTCTTCTGCATTAGCTACCTCTCTAGCAGATCCAGGCATATTTTCTTTGTCTCTTCTATAAAGGCATTTAACTGATTTTGCTTTTTGTCTAATTGAAGTCCTAACACAGTCCATTGCAGTGTCCCCTCCTCCAATCACAACAATATTTTTTCCTTCGGCATTTAAGGTTCCATTATCAAATAACTCTACCTTATCTCCTAATCCTTTTTTATTTGAAGCTGTTAAAAATTCCATAGCTGGAAAAATATTTCCTAAATCTTTTCCTGGTAGATCTATTTCTCGAGCCTTATAAACTCCAGTTGCAATTAAAAGAGAGTCATGTTTTTTTCTTAATTGCTCTAATGTAGCATCTTTTCCAACTTCAAAATTTTGAACAAATTTAATTCCACCCTCTTCTAATAATTTGGTTCTTCTTTCTACAACAAATTTTTCTAATTTAAAATTTGGGATCCCATAAATCATTAAACCACCAGCTCTATCATATCGATCATATACAGTAATTTGATAACCTAACTTACGTAACTGCTCTGCAGCAGCAAGACCAGCTGGACCAGCACCTATAATTCCAATACTTTGACTCTTTTCGTTTTTAACTTTTATTGGATTGACCCATCCTTGTTCCCAAGCATTATCAGTAATATATTTTTCAACAGAACCTATGGTTACAGTTCCATGTCCTGATTGTTCGATTACACAATTTCCTTCACACAATCTATCCTGTGGACATATTCTTCCACACACCTCTGGCATGTTGTTAGTGCTTTGAGATAATTCGTAAGCCTCTTTTAATCGTCCCTCTGCAGTTAATTTCAGCCAATCTGGAATATTATTACTTAATGGACAATGTACCTGACAAAAAGGAACTCCACATTGTGAGCATCTGCTAGATTGTTCGCCTGCTTTTTCGTTAATAAACTCTTTATAAATTTCGTTAAAATCTTCTTTTCTATTGCCAACTTCTCTTTTAGGTGGAGTTTGTTGACCTATTTTAACAAATTTAAGCATTTTTTCTGACATATATACCCTTTAATAAATTGAGCATATAATAAGGCTTTGTGTAATAAAAGATAAACAAGGTCAATATATATGACCTTAAATTTATAATAAATACCGTTAATTCTTTGTATTTTAATTTTTGCATATCTAATATGTTCAAATGGAATTGTTTAAATCATCGAATATTTAAGCTACGAAGCTTTAAATGTTCTCTAATATTATTGAAATTATAATCCTATCAATAGTTCAGGGCATATCTGAATTTTTGCCAATCAGTTCATCGGCTCATTTAAACATTGTTGAGATAATCTTTGAGTTTAATTCTAACTCACTAATGATTGATGTTAGTCTCCATCTTGGCTCTTTACTAGCAATAATCTTTTATTTTAGAAGAGAGCTACTAGACCTTAGAAATAATCAAAAATTATTATCTTTATTAATTATTGGCTCTATACCAATTGTAATAGCTGGATACATAATCAGTTACACAGGACTAGTTAATGTATTAGAAAACAATTTAAAGATAATTGCTTGGACAACATTAATTTTTGGAATTATTTTATATCTTGCAGATAAAAGTAAATTTGATAAAAAAATATCCTCCAACCTAAATTTTAAAACAATACTATATATCGGTTTGTTTCAAATACTTGCTTTAATACCAGGTGTGAGTAGGGCAGGAATTACAATAACAGCTGCAAGGCTTTTTAGATTTAATAGATTTGATTCAAGTAAAATTTCTTTTTTACTGGCTATACCTGCAATAGCTGGAGCAAGTGTACTACAATTAAAAAATGCTATTGGCCAAAACTTTGAATTTAACTACCTTATACTAATATCAATTACTCTTTCTTTTTTATTTTCTTATTTTACAATTAAGTTTTTTCTAGACTACATAAACAAATTTTCTTTAAATGTTTTTGTAATTTATAGAATTATTATTTCAATAATTTTATTTATAATAATATATAATTAATTTTTTTTTAATATTGGTGCTAATTGTGAAAATAAAACACCAAATAAAATAAATAAACACCCAAATAGATTATTTATATCTAAAATTTGATCTAATAAAATCCAAGCAGCAATTGTTGCAAAAACACCCTCTAAAGAAAAAATTATTGCTGATGGAGCAGGGGATATATTTTTTTGTGCATATATTTGCAAAACAAATGCAAGGCCTCCAGATAAAACTCCAGCATATAAGATTTGAAATTTTTCTTTAAGAATATTAGACCAAATAAAGTCTTCAAAAATTAACCCTATAATTAATGATAAAGAGGCGACAATTAAAGTTTGAATTGCACCTATTGTTAATGGAAGATTGTAGTTTTCTATAATTTTACCAGTAAAGATAATGTGTGTGCTCCAGAAAAATGCACCCATTATTATAAGCGCATCACCAGTTCTAACAGTTGCACTGTAAAAATTAGTTAGCAAATAACCTCCCATCACACAAAGAAGAACTGAAGGCCAAATACTCCAGTGGATTGGTTTCTTATACATAAAAAAAATTATAAACGGAACCATTGGTACATAAAAAATAGTAAAGAACGCTGCATTAGCAACATCTGTATAAAGTAAAGCCACTTGTTGAAGTGCTGATCCTAAGAATAAAGATAGACCTACTAAAAGAGCTAAGTTGGTAAATTCTTTTTGATTTCTTTGGACTGATTTTGAGATATTTTTTCTTTCAAAAATAAAGGCTAAAGGGGCTACTACTAAAAAGCCTACAAAAAACCGAACCGCATTAAAAGTGAAAGGACCAATGTCGTCCATTCCAGTATCTTGAGCAATAAAAGTTGTTCCCCATATGAATGTACAAAGTAATGCACAAAATAATGATGAGGTTTTTGACATTAAAATTTATACAGCTAATTTATAAGCAAAATTTTTGCCTAAATTTTCTTTTAGATCATTATTAAATCTAGCTGCTTCAGCTCCATCAATTATTCTATGATCATATGATAATGAAAGCGGTAGCATTGTTCTTGTTTCAAATTTTCCATTGAAAAAAATTTGTTTTTTTTGTGCTTTACCCACTCCTAGTATAGCAACTTCAGGATAATTTATTATCGGTGTAAAAAATGAACCTCCAATTCCTCCAAGGCTTGTAATGGTCATGGATCCTCCGAAGAATTCTTTCTTATCTATTTTTAAATTTCTACATTGATCGCTTACTGTTTTCAATTCATTGCTAATATATGAAATATTTTTATTGTCAGCATTTCTAATTTTTGGCACCATTAAACCATGAGGAGTATCAACTGCAATTCCAACATGAAAATAATTTTTCATTGTTATTTTTCCATTTTCAATATCATCTATTGATGAGTTGAAACTAGGAAACTTTTTTAAAGATGCAACTAAAGCTTTAACAATAAAAGCTAAGGGAGTAATTTTTTTTCTTTCACCTGTGTACATATCAGTAAGTGAAGTTCTAAAATCTTCCATTTCAGTTATATCTGCTTCATCATGATTTGTTACATGAGGTATTGTAGTCCAAGAATTAACTAAATACGTAGAGGCTAATTTTTTAACCCTAGGCATATCTTTAACTTCAATTTCTCCAAAATCAGAATGGGGAAATTCACTAACAATTTTTTTAGGTTGAGCTTCAGTCTTATCTGAAGTTTTATTAATTTTAGAGGATATAAAATTTTTTACATCATCTTCTACAATTCTTCCTTGTCTTTCACTGCCAACTATCTCATTAATATTAACCCCAAGCTCTCGGGCAAATTTACGTACTTTTGGGCTTGCAGATGAAGCTTCTGAATTGTCTTTTTTTATTAAATTTTGTGTTTGTATAACTTTTTCAATTTTTTCTTCTTGATTTTGATTTGTAACTGGTTTTGCTTCTTTAATAATTTTTTGCTCTATACTCTTTTCTTCTTCTCCAGATTGCTCTAGAGTTAATATCAAATCACCTTCAGAAACCCTATCTCCTACTTTAATTTTAACAGACTTAACCTTTCCGTCAAAAGAAGCTGGTATTTCAACACTAGATTTGTCACTCTCAATTGTAATAAGTGGATCATTTTTAGATACTGACTGACCATTTGAAACTAATACTTCGATTACCTCAACGTCTTTAAATTCGCCAATATTTGGTACATTAATCTCTTTATCTGACATCTTATAGTTTTGTTGGCATTGGTTTGCTGCCATCAATATTATACTTCTTTATGGCTTCTTTAGCATATTTTGAGGCTATTAGTTGCTCTTTTGCTAGTACACTAAGTCCATAAGTAACAATATGTTCTTTATCAACTTCAAAAAAATTTCTAAGGTTTTTTCTAGTGTCGCTTCTTCCATAACCATCTGTACCTAAAGAATAAAAACTTTTATTAGTATAAGGTCTGATTTGATCAGAATTCATTCTCATATAATCTGAAGCTGCCAAGATTGGTCCTTCGGTTTTTCCTAAACACTGCTCTACAAATGAAACCTTTTGTTCTTTATCAGGATTTAAGAGATTATACCTCTCAACTTCCATACCATCTTTTCTCAACTCGTTAAAACTAGTGACACTCCAGATTTCACTATCTATCTGATATTCATTTTGAAGGATTTCTGCTGCAGTCATCATTTCTCTCAATATTGTGCCTGAACCTAAAAGTTGAATTTTAGTTTTTTTATATTTGTTGAGCTCTTTAATTTTATACATTCCTTTAAGAATTCCTTCTTCACAATTCTTATCTTTTGGTATGCTTGGATGTGAATAATTTTCATTCATAGTTGTGATATAGTAAAAAATATTCTCATTTTTTTCATGCATTCTTCTCAAACCTTCTCTAAAAATAACAGCTAGCTCATAATGAAAAGTTGGGTCGTATGTCACACAATTTGGTATTGTTGAGGCTATTAAGTGACTGTGTCCATCCTGATGTTGTAGTCCTTCACCAGCTAAAGTAGTTCTTCCAGCTGTTGCTCCAATTAAAAATCCTCTAGCCTGACTATCTCCACCTGCCCATGCAAGGTCACCTATTCTTTGAAAACCAAACATAGAGTAAAAAATATAAATTGGTATCATTTCAATATCATGATTAGTGTAGGAAGTCGCAGCAGCAATCCATGACGACATTGCTCCAGCTTCATTAATTCCTTCTTCTAGAACCTGTCCAGTTTTCTCTTCTCTGTAAGAACTTAACTGAGCAGAATCTTCTGGTTCATACTTTTGACCTTCGTGTGCATATATTCCTATTTTTTGAAAAAATCCTTCCATACCAAAAGTTCTTGCTTCATCAGGAATAATTGGAACTAATCTGGGTGAAATATTTTTGTCTCTTAATAAATTTGTAAACATTCTAACTAATGCCATGGTTGTAGACATTTCTTTTTCACCCGTTGATACTTTCATAAAATCAAAAATATCTTTTGCTGGTGCTTTAATAGGTTTTGAATATGTTGTTCTTTCAGGTAAGAAACCACCAAGTCTCATTCTCTTTTCTTTAATATACTTAATCTCTAATGATTTTTCATCAGGCTTGAAATACTCAACATTTTTTACTTGTTCATCTGTTAATGGGACATCAAAACGATCTCTATAATATAGCAAATCATCTACATCTAATTTTTTAGTTTGATGAGTAGTGTTAACACTTTCACCTGTTTTTCCCATACCATAACCCTTAATGGTTTTAGCGATTATAACCGTTGGGCTACCTTGGTTTTTTGATGCCCGGTCGTATGCTGCATAAACTTTATGAGGATCATGACCGCCTCTATTTAATCTCCATATATCTTTATCTGATAAACTAGAAACTAGCTCTTGAGTCTCTGGGTATTTCCCAAAAAATTTTTCTCTAACATAAGCTCCATCTCTAGCTTTCATTGCTTGGTATTCACCATCAACAGTTTCATTCATAGTTTTAACTAGGTGACCTGTTTTATCATTAGCAATCAATGAGTCCCAGTAAGAACCCCAAATTACTTTAATTACATTCCAACCAGCTCCTCTAAAACTTCCTTCTAGCTCTTGAATTATTTTTCCATTACCTCTGACAGGTCCATCTAATCTTTGAAGATTGCAGTTTACAACAAATATTAAGTTATCTAGTTTTTCCCTAGCTGCTAATCCTATTGCACCTAAAGATTCGGGTTCATCCATTTCTCCATCACCAAGAAATGCCCAAACTTTTCTACCTTCATCTTTAATTAATCCTCTGTTAATTAAATATTTCATGTATCTCGCCTGATAAATTGCAAGCATAGGCCCTAGTCCCATTGATACAGTTGGAAACTGCCAAAACTTTGGCATCAACCAAGGATGTGGATATGAAGAAAGTCCACCTGGTTTTACTTCTTGTCTAAAACTATCTAATTGTTTTTCATTTAATCTACCTTCTAGAAATGCTCTAGCATAGACGCCTGGTGCACTATGACCTTGAAAATAAACTAAATCACCACCAAATTTATTATTCTTAGCTCTCCAAAAATGATTCATTCCTACATCATAAAGTGTTGCTGCTGATGCAAATGTACCTATATGGCCACCTAATTCAGGAAATTTTTTATTTGCTCTAACAACCATGGCTGCTGCATTCCATCTAATTAAAGATCTAATTTTTCTTTCAATATTCTGATCTCCATTAGACTTAATTTCTGCCTCTGGTGGGATTGTATTAATGTAAGGAGTGTGCTGTGTATAAGGAATATTTGCACCTTCTCGATATGCTTTGTTAATTAATTCTTTTATCAAAAAATGAGCTCTTTGATTTCCATCTTTTTCAACAACTGCAGATAAAGACTCTAACCAATCTTGAGTTTCTAATGGATCAATATCATTGTTATTTGTAACCTGAATTATTGTTTGTTTTTTTTCCGCAACTGGGCTTTGTTCAGTGGTCGCATCTTTTTTTTCATTTTTTAAAATTGATTCTGCTTGTTTAATAATACTTTCTGTATCTTTAGGAATTGGCTTTTCTGAAGGGCTTTCTTTTGAAGACTCAACATTTAACAATAAATCCCCTTTAGAAACTTTATCACCCACTTTAATATTTACAGATTCCACCTTACCAGTAACTGTTGATGGAATTTCAACACTAGATTTATCACTCTCAATAGTAACAATAGGATCATCTAAGTTTATTTTGTCTCCAACTTTTACTAAAAGTTCAATAACCTCAACTTTTTCAAATTCACCAATATCTGGGACAAGTAATTTTTCACTCATTATTTAAATCGATTTATACACCTAAAAAAAACTATATCTCATGTTATTTTAGCACAATAATAAGTTTTTTTATGCAAACCTGTATTTTTATTGAACAAAAAACTTTAAAAATTAACAAATAAATAAGAAATTAATTTCTTTCAATGCACATGGCTATACCCATTCCACCACCAATGCAGAGAGTAGCGCAACCTTTGTTTTTATTTTGTTTTATCATTTCATGAATTAGGGTTACTAAAATTCTAGTTCCGGAAGCTCCAATTGGATGTCCTAATGCAATTGCTCCACCATTAACATTCACAATCTTTTTAGGAATTTTAAGATCTCTAATCACAGCAATACTTTGAGCTGCAAATGCTTCATTGACTTCAAATAAATCAATATCTTCAATTTTCCATCCTGCTTTTTCTAAAGCTATATTAACAGCCATAATTGGACCTAGTCCCATCAATGAAGGCTCAACACCACAAGTTGCCCAGGAGACCACTTTTGCTAAAGGTTCTATACCTCTAAGTTCCGCCTCTTCTCTAGACATTAAAATAGTTGCTGCCGCACCATCATTTATTCCTGACGAATTACCCGCCGTAACTGTTCCTTTTTCTTTAAAAACAGTTTTTAATTTCTTTAAATCCTCTAAGTTTAAATTACTTCTTGGATGTTCATCTTTTTCGAAAATAAAATTTTTATCATCTGTATTAATATTTAATTTAATTAGCTCGTTTTTGAATTTATCATTACTTATGGCATCTTGTGTTTTTTTTTGAGAATTTAAGGCGAACATATCTTGTTCATCTCTAGAAATTTGATACTTTTCTGCTACATTTTCTGCCGTAACACCCATGTGATAATTATTAAATGAATCTATCAGTCCATCATTGACCATTGTATCAACCAATTTATTTTCATTTAATTTTTTATCTTCTCTATAAAATATTGTATGTGGTGCTCTAGACATATTTTCTTGTCCGCCAGCGACTATAATTTTATTTTCGCCTAGTTTAATAGATTGATAGCCTGAAATTACAGATCTTAATCCAGATCCACATACTTGATTAATTATATGAGCAGGTTTTGAAACTGGAATTCCAGCATGAATAGAAGCTTGTCTTGCTGGGTTTTGTCCCAATCCAGAAGTGAGAACGTGTCCCATAATCACCTCATCAATATCGTCTGATTTTAATTTTGATTTATAAACAGCTTCTTTAATAGCTAGTGCACCTAGTTTATCAGCACTAAGACCCTTTAAAGATCCTTTATATGTGCCTATAGGTGTTCTTAATGCAGCTGTAATAACCACATCATTTGATTTTTTACTCATTGAGAGTACAGCATAATATTTTATAACTTAAATTACATCAAAAACTTTGATATGTTGGATAAATTATTTAATTAAGGACCGCTGGCCAAATTGGATAAGGCGCTCGGCTACGAACCGGGAGATTCCAGAATTCGAGTTCTGGGCGGTCCACCAAAAAGGATAAATAAAAATGTTAGATTGGCTACTAAAATCATCACTACAAAAATCAGTTATATATTTTTTTATAATTGTTTTTTTAATTTTATTAATTTTAACTTTCGTACTATAAAAAGCTATGAGCAGTGAATTTGAGCAAATAAGTATTAAACCTGGTTTTATGAAACACAATGGTGGAGTTTTATTTAAAACTGTATCTGAAACAGAATATGAATTCAAAACTACGATTAACGAAAATCATTTAAATGCTGCTGGGATAACTCATGGTGGTTATTTATCAGCCTTAATTGATGCAGGAGCGGGGACTGCTGCACATAGGGCATCTGGAAATGCACCTTGTGTAACTATTTCATTAGATTTAAAATTTATTGGTGCCTCTAAAGTAGGTGATATGGTTACTGGCTTTACAAGAATTCTTAAAAAAACTAATACACTAGTATTTTTATTTTGTGAGCTGAAATGTAATGATAAAATTATAACCTCAGCATCAGGTATTTGGAAAATCTTAAAAATTAAACCATCTAATCTTGGTCCTGGTGGATAATTATTCTTTTCTTCTATAGTTCAAATAACCAAATATAATTAATAATAAAATAGCTATCGGGTAAATGATTCCTTTATTTGGTCTATCTGCATTTTCTATTTTAAATTCACTTATATAATCACCAGTTTCAAAACCACTTTTTTTAGCACTTCCATTCCATTGCAGGGTATCTACAATAACTCTGTTTTCTTCTCTGATTAAACTAAGTCCATATTGCTCTAAACTATACTCGGTTTCAAAAGTATTTTTTTTGATTACAATTAACTTGTATCTTTCGCCATAATTACTTGGACGTGTTACTTTAAATCTAGCCTCTTTATTGAAATCTACCTTCATTAAATGAATTTTGTTAATATCCATATAATTATATTTAGGATAAAATTTATTTAAAATAAATTCTGGGGCTAAGAGTGAAATGGAGATTAATAAAAAAATTATTATCTCGTACCATCTTAATCTATTAATAAACCAAGCTTGAGTTGCAGAAGTAAAAACCAATATACCTATCAAAGAAGTGATGATTACCAGTAGTCCATGCCACACATTTTCAATGCCTATCAATAACAATTCATGATTAAATAAAAATACGATAGGTAAAATACCTGTTCTTAAACTGTACCAAAAAGCTTGCAGGCCGGTTTTAAGTGGATCACCTCCTGAAATAGCAGCTGCCGCATATGATGCGAGACCAACTGGAGGAGTGACGTCAGCCATCAAGCCAAAATAAAAAACAAACAAGTGAACCGCTATAAGTGGAAATACAAATCCAGATGCGTTTCCAACATCAACCAATACTGTTGCCATTAATGAAGCCACTACAACATAATTTGCAGTAGTTGGTAGACCCATACCAAGTATTAGACATAAAATTATTGTTAAAAATAGCAAAATAACAACATTATCTTTTGCAATAAATTCTATAACTATAATTAAATTTGTACTTAACCCTGTTGAACCAACAGCTCCAACTATTATGCCAGCTGTTGCTATTGCTATTCCAACACCAACCATATTTAAAGCACCCTTTTCAAAACCAACTATCGTTTGATTAAACCAAGTTTTTGTTGCTAATTTAAAATCAGAATTTTTAAATAATATGTAACCAAGGTTTACAATTATTAATGCAATCGTTGCAAAAAATATTGAGTATGAAGCGGTAAATCTTAAATAAACGAGCATGTACACTAAAACAAAAATAGGAATTAAAAAATGTAATCCTGATAAAAATGTTTTCTTTAAATTTGGGATATCGACATCATCCATTCCTTTTAAATTTAATTTTAAAGCTTCAAGGTGAGAAATATAAAACAATGCCACATAAGAAATAATTGCTGGTAAAAATGCGTGCTTAACGACCTCAAAATAAGTAACACCTAAAAAACTTGCCATCACAAATGCTGCAGCTCCCATTACTGGTGGCATTAATTGTCCATTAACTGATGATGATACCTCTATAGCACCAGCCTTTTCTTTGGAAAAACCAGTTTTTTTCATAATTGGAATTGTAAAAGTTCCAGTTGTAACCGTGTTTGCAATTGAAGATCCTGAGATTAGACCAGTCATTCCAGATCCTAAAATTGCTGCTTTTGCAGGTCCTCCTCTCATTTTGCCAACCATGGCAAAAGCTAGGTCTAAAAAATATTTACCTCCACCAGCTGTTTCTAGAAGTGCTCCAAATAAAACAAATAAAAAAATGAAATCTACAGAAACACCTATAGGAATTCCAAATATAGCTTCTTGATCAAGCCACTGAAATCCAACTAATCTATTTAATGAAAGCCCACCATGAGAAATTATTTCTGGTGCATATCTACCAAAATATGAAAAGAGCAAAAAACAAACTGCAATAATAACTAGAGGTAATCCAAATACTCTCCTGGTTGCTTCAATTAATATTAAAATTCCACAACTTCCAATAATCAACTCAACTGGTAAATTAAATTTTTCCCAAATTGTAACAGTTAAAAGAATCCCCCCTCTGTCAACTAATTGGTCATAAAAAAAATAAATATATAAACAACAAAATGCAGCAATAAAACTAATTAGAATATCAAATATAGAAATTTTTTTTCTTTTAGAAATTGGATAAATTAAAAAAGCTAAAGTTAAAGCAAAACCTAAATGAATAGCCCTAGCAGGAAGTCCTTTAAACATTCCAATATCAAACATAAAAGGAAATGGAGAAGCATACCAAAGTTGAAATAATGACCAAATGATTGCAATACTTCCAACAATTTTTAAATGTAGTCCAGTAAGATTTCTAGTGGGAGATAAATCCTCACTAATCTTATTTTCTACTTTACCGTTAATGCTTTGATTCATTTTTAAAATGATACTCTATAACAAAAAAAAGGCCCGATAAATATATCAGGCCTTTTAATTTAATTAAGGAGTTGGACTACATTAATCCAGCTTCTTTATAATATTTAATTGCACCTGGGTGTAATGGAGCTGACAAACCATCAGCTATCATATCTTCTTTTTTTAAAGAAGCAAAAGCAGGGTGTTGTTTTTTGAAATCATCAAAATTTTCCATCACAGCTTTAACAACTAGGTATACAAGTTCTATCAGACAACATTAGCCGAAGTTACTACAGTAGCTTTAACACCAAAAGTAGTTACATCTTTTTTCTGTCCCGTATAAGTGCCAGCTGGGATTACAGCACTTGCATAATAAGCAGCACCATCAATTAGTCCTTGAACTTCAGGACCTGTTAAGTTGATGGGTAAAGCTTTTGCTCCACAAGAAGCAGCGTTCTCCATAGCTCCATTCGGAAACCCTACCGAGTAACCAAAAGCATCAATCTTACCATCACATAATGCTTTTACTTGTTCAGATGAAGTCAGCTCTGTAGTAGATTTAAAGAAGCTATTGTTAACTCCTTTTGCATCCATTAGTACTTCCATAGTTCCTCTTTGACCTGAACCAGCGTTACCGATGTTTACAACTTTTCCTTTAAGCCCAGCAAAATCTTTTACTTTTGCTTTTTTTCTTGCCCAAATTTGAAAAGGTTCATTGTGTACTGAGAATACAGCTCTTAAATCACTGTCACTGTTTACCTTCCCATTTGCTTGATCCATTTACAGCATGATATTGCCAGTCAGACTGAGCTACACCAAATTGAAATTCACCAGCTGCGATTTGACCAATATTATAATTCGATCCACCAGTTGAAGGTGCAGTACATCTGTAAGCTTTATCTATACCTTTTTTTCTTCCGTGTTCTTTAGCAATTGCTGATTTGTGCAACATTTTGCAAATTGCGTTACCAGTTTGGAAATATACTCCAGTTGGTCCGCCCGTTCCTATCGTGAAGAACTCTGCAGATTTTGCAACACCAGTAAAAGATAAAGATGCAACAAAAATTAGTAGAGCACTTGATAGAGATGTTATTATTTTTTTCATGTTCTCTCCTCTATATCGTTATTTTTATTAATTAAATTTAACAGTAATTAAGTGAGTATGTATAGCTGGTAGTTATGTTGATGTTGACCATTTTTTTAACTTGTCCACACCCTCAGCAATCTTAGGTGCAAGTTTTAAAATTAAGCTCTTATCAATTTCTTGTCCGTTTTGAGTCTGCTTCATAAAATCTTGACCATCAAAATCTGTAAAGCTTAACCTTGCTAACATCTTATTTTTCTCAAAACCAAAGTCTGATCCTGGCAATAATGCTACACCTGTCTCCTTTAAAATATTGTCACACATTTCTGATGATGTATTAAATTTTTTATTTAAAAATTCTGGCATAAGATAAAACCCACCTTGGGGCTTATTAATTAAAACCTTGTTTGATTTTAGATTTTCATAAACATAATTACCAACTGCTTTAAGAATATTTTTAGAACTATCAATATATTTGCTATGATCATTTGTATAAGCAGTAATTGCAGCATATTGAATTGGCGCACTGACAGCAGAAAAAGTTTCACTGGCTAAAACATTAATTGAATTTTTTAAAATATTTAAAGAGTCTGGAACTACAAAATAACCCAATCTCCACCCACCTGCACCACACCATTTACTTAAACCCGTGCTTATAATAGTTTTTTCAGGACAAAAACTTGAAATAGATTTGAACCCTTCATCAAAACTCAACTCAGAATAAATTTCATCTGATAAAATAATAAGATTATATTTTTTAGCAATCTCACTAATTTCTTCTAGATTTTTACAAATCTGCCCTGATGGATTATTTGGTGAATTCAAAAATAATAGATAGTTTTTATTTTTATCCCTTAAAATAACTTCTTCAATTTCAGATCCAGTAGGAAACCAATTATTTTCTCTTTTTGTTTGAATTGATTGAATTTTATTTCTTCCAAGAATTGCTTGTGGGGCATAAGAAACCCAACTTGGTGCTGGCAATATTATTTCTCCATCAAATAAAATGTGTAGTAAAAACATCAATTCTTTTGAGCCAGGACCTATAATTACATTTTCAGGTTTGTAATTATAATCTTTTTTAACTGATGTATATTTTGCAACAGCATCCCTAAGCTCATTAAGACCTTGCATTGGTAAATATTTATTTTGATGGGCATTATCTTTTAACGCATTAACAATATCAGTTGGTACTTGGAATGGAGATTGGCCAAATCCAAATTTAAATATTTTTTCACCTTTATCTTCTAGCTTTCTAGAGATTTCATTAATTCTTAAAGTAGAGGATGGTTCTAGACCTTTAACTATATTTTTTAACATTTAACAATTTAATTCCTTTAAATTTTTATATTGATCTAAAACTCTTGGATTTGCTAGCGCTTCTTTATTTTTAATTTCATTTCCTTCTATTGTATTTTTTACAGCTAGTTCAACTATTTTTCCATTTTTAGTTCTTGGAATGTCTCCAACTACTATAATTTTAGATGGAACATGTCTTGGAGATGCATTTTTTCTAATTTGTATTCTAATTTTTTTTAATAAATCTTCGTCCAACACGTGTTTGGGGTTTAAAACTATAAATAAAATAATTCTGACGTCATTATCCCATGCTTGACCAATAACAATGGACTCTTTAATTTCTATAAATTTTTCTACCTCAGAGTATATTTCTGCAGTTCCGAGTCTCACTCCTCCAGGATTAAGTGTTGTATCTGATCTACCATGGATAATAAAGCCCCCACCTTTCTTTATTTCTGCATAATCACCGTGATACCATGTGTTTAAAAAATTATTAAAATATGCTTTTTTAAATTTAATATCATTTTTATCATTCCAGAACTTTAAAGGCATTGATGGGAAAGAGCTCTTACAAACTAGCTCTCCTTTTTTATTTTTTAAAGATTTACCCTTTTCATTAAAAACATCAACATTCATACCTAAACCTTTATTTTGTATTTCACCTAGAATTACCGGCTGGTATAAATTTCCCAGGACAAAACAAGAAACAATATCGGTGCCTCCAGATATAGAGGATAAATGAACATTTTTTTTTATGTTCTCGTACACAAATTTAAACCCATCATTTGATAATGGAGATCCAGTAGAACAAATTGTTCTTAATTTTGATAATTTATACTTATATTTTAAAGTGGGCTTAGATTTACGAAGAGCATCAACATATTTTGCACTAATACCAAACAAAGTAATTTTTTCTTTCTCAGCTATTTTTAACAGTAAATCATCTTTTTTATACATTGGCGATCCATCAAATAAAACGATTGATGCTTTTGAAGCTAAGACACTTACCAGCCAGTTCCACATCATCCATCCACAAGTAGTAAAATAAAAAACATTATCACCTTCTCTGATATCACAATGGAGCTGATGCTCTTTTTTATGCTGAAGCAAAACTCCTCCACTCTTATGACATATACATTTTGGTTTTCCTGTGGTTCCACTTGAATATAAGATTACAAGATCTTGTTCAAAATCAAATTTAGGAAATTGAATCTCTTCAGATTCTTGTTTTATTAACTCACTCCATTTAAGTACTTTTGATTTTTTAGATGTATATTTATTTTCTAAATATTTTTCTCCTGGGTAATTAACAATGACAACATATTCGATAGAAGGTATCTCTTTTAAAATTAGAGGAACTCTTTCTAAAATATTTATTATTTGTCCCATTATAAAAATACTTATCTACTACAAATAAAACTTTAGGGCTGATTTGTGAAAAACGTTCTACTAAACCTTTAACACCAAAATCTGGTGAGCATGAGGACCATATTGCTCCTAAAGAAGAGGAGGCTATGAATGCCTCAATAGTCTCAATAGTATTGGGCATATATGCTGCAACCCTATCTTTTTTTTTAATTTTAATACTTTTTAAAAATTTAGATATTTTACTTACATTAATGTTTAGTTCGTACCAGCTTCTTTCTTCTCGAAAACCATTCTCGCTAACGAATGTTATTGCTTTATTCTTATTATTTTTTGAGAGTAAATTTTCGGCAAAGTTTAATTTTGAATTTGGTAAAAATTTATTTTTATAAAATATTTTTGATTTTTTTATTTTAATTTTACTCTTAAATCCTTTAATTTCAGAAAAATCCCAAATTGAACTCCAAAAATTACCTGGGTTTTCAATGCTCCATTTTAAAATATTGTCATATTTTTGATTAAATCTTTTTTTGAATTTTTTTGAAATGAATTGCTCATAGCTCGATAAAAGAGATTTTTTTTTCTGACTAGGTGACGCTTCCCACAATTTTTTATTCATAACTTTGCTACAAAATACTAATACAGAATTGTTTTTATTATGTTAAATTAATTAGTGTATAAAGAGCAAATGAGAACTTTTATCCTTACGATTCGGTCATGTTTTAGTCTATTTTTGTTCTTTATGAGCAACAATATGTGGTGGAGAAAATATTAGAGGTACCATCAATAGAAATGTTTAAAAATAAAATCACAGCTGTTCTCGGTCCAACAAATACCGGTAAAACTTACTTAGCAATTGAAACTATGCTTTCTTTTGATTCGGGTATGATTGGCTTTCCTCTAAGACTGCTTGCACGTGAAGTGTATGACAAAATTATTGAAAAAATAAGTATAGATAAAGTTGCTTTAATTACTGGTGAAGAAAAAATCATCCCTGCAAATGCAAAATATTTTCTTTGTACGGTTGAATCTATGCCAATTAATAAACATTTAGATTTTGTAGGGATAGACGAAATACAAATGTGTGCAGATCATGAAAGAGGTCATATTTTTACTGATAGATTATTAAATCTTCGTGGAGAAAAACTAACAATGCTTATGGGTTCAAGCACTATTAAAAGTATAGTAAATAAACTAGATGAGGATACTGAATTTATAAACAGAGAAAGACTTTCTCAACTTTCATATGTAGGTCATAAAAAAATTTCAAGAATAAATAGAAAGACAGCAATAATAGCTTTTTCAACTGAAGAAGTTTATGCAATTGCAGAACTTGTTAGAAGACAAAAAGGTGGAGCAGCTATTGTTATGGGGTCATTAAGCCCTAAAACGAGAAATGCTCAAGTTCAATTATATCAGTCTGGAGATGTTGATTTTCTTGTTGCAACTGATGCAATTGGAATGGGAATTAATATGGATTTAGAAAATGTTTTTTTTTCAAATTTAAAAAAATTTGATGGAAGAAAGTTAAGGCGTCTTAACATGTCTGAAATTGGACAAATTGCTGGAAGAGCTGGCAGATATTTAAATGATGGAAATTTTGGAATTACTGGTGACTGTAAAGAGATTTCTGCAGAGGAGGTTGAGCTGCTCGAAAATCATAAATTTGAAGAAATTAAGATGCTTTTTTGGAGAAATTCTAATTTAAATTTTAATAACGCTTTAAGTTTAATTAAGTCACTTGAAGAAAAGCCTAATAGAGATTGGTTAAGAAAAATACATGAGTGTGGAGATGAAAAACTTTTAAAATATTTTTTAAAAGATATGGACGGTCACAACATTAAAAATAACCAAGAAACATTGGAATTACTTTGGGAATGTTGTCAAATTCCAGATTTTGTAAAAAAAACTTATGGCAACCATCTCGAAGTTGTCAGTAAGGTTTTTAGCTTTTTAAATGGTAAAGATCGCAAAATTACTAATGATTATATGAGATTACAGTTAATAAAGTTGGATAAATTAGAAGGAAATGTTGATTCTTTATCAAATAGAATTGCAAATGTTAGAACTTGGTCATATGTTTCAAATAAAATTAATTGGGTTGAAAGTCAAAGTTATTGGATAGAGAAAACTAAACTATTAGAAGACAGACTATCTGACAGATTACATGAGGAACTTACTAAAACTTTTATTGATAAAAGAGCAAGTGTGCTTGCAAGGGGATTAAAACAGGATATAGAATTTAAAACTGAGATAATGAAAGATAACAAAGTAATAATTGATGATCAGTTTATTGGTGATTTGAAAGGTTTAAGATTTGAGATAGATTTAAAAGCTGGTGCACTTGAAACTGATATTAAGTCATTAAAAAAAGCAGCAAGACAAACTGTGGGCCCAGAACTACAAAAAAGAATTCAATCTATTATTGATACAGGGTTGATAGAAATAAAAGACGATTTTAAAATTTATTGGAAAAATTTTCCAATTGCTAAATTAATAGCTGGTAAAGACTATTTAAACCCTGATATATTTTTAATAGTAGATGATATTCTGGAAAATGATGACAAACAAAAATTATCAGAGTTTATTGGAAATTGGATTAAAGAAAAAATAAAGCTCGTATTGAAAAGCCTGATTGACTTAAAAAATTTAAAAGAAAGTAACTCTTCCATTAAAGCATTGGCTTACCAATTATATGAAAATAATGGTGTTATTAAAAGAGAAGTAGTAGCTGAATACTTAAAGAAACTTGGTCAAGATGAGAGAAAAATTTTAAGAGATTTGGGTGTTAAATTTGGAAGATACCATGTTTTTTTATTTAGACTACTAAAGCCTGAAGCTGTTTCCTTAAGAACCTTACTGTGGAAAAACTTTAATCAAAAAAACTTGAATTTAACTCCTCCTACTTTTGGCTTAAATTTTTTGGATAATAAAAATATAAGAGATAAACATTTTATGCTTCTTTGTGGCTTTGAAAATTTTGGTAATTATTATGTTAGAATTGACATTCTAGAAAGGTTATTTGTGCTAATTATTAATGCTAGCCCCGAAAAGGATAAAGAGATTAAACTAGTACCAGAGATGCTTAATTTATTAGGATGTAGTAAAGAAAATTTTAAAAAATTAATTGAAAAAATGAATTACAAAATACTCGAAAGAGACAAGGATATTTATTTTAGGTACAGTTCACAAAAACAAATTAAAAAGCCTTTTAAAAAGACCGTCTCTATAAACAATCCATTTAAAATATTAAAAAATTTTAATTTTAATTAATGATAAGCTTTTTTAAAAATAAAGAAAAAGAGAAGGATACAGTGAATAATGATAAATCTTATTCTAATATCGCCGCTTTATTAATTCATGTAGCAAAAATTGACAAAAATTATGAAGATAAAGAAAAAGAGATTATTAGAAAAACTTTAATTGAATTAGGTGCAACAATTTCAAATATAGATAAATTAATTACAGATGCGTCGGTTATTGAAGAAAATTCAAACCAAATACTAAGTTTTACAAGAGAGGTCAAAAATGCTCCTGAATCAGATAAAATTAGAATTGTTGAGTCTCTATGGAAAATTATTTATTCAGATGATAACGCAGATATGTATGAGACAAACTTGATGAGGAGATTAGCTGGTTTATTATATATAGATGCAAAGACTATGGGTGACTTAAAAGAAAAAGTAAAAAAAGAATTATCTAAATGACATACCTGGTAAATGATAAATGTATTAAATGTAAATTAATGGACTGCGTTGAAGTCTGTCCCGTTGATTGTTTTTATGAGGGCAACAATATGCTTGTAATTAAACCAGAGGAGTGTATAGATTGTGGCGTTTGCGAGCCAGAATGTCCAGTAGACGCGATAGTAGCAGATACTGAGTCTGGAAGCGAAAAATGGCTTGAACTAAATACAAAGTATTCTGAAATTTGGCCAAATATAACTGAGAAAAAAGATCCACCTGCGGATCATGAAAAGTATAAAAATGAAGAAAACAAGTACGACAAATATTTTAGCGAAAATCTTTAAAAAAACTCCTGAGAAAAAAGTAAAAAAAAAAACTAAAGTAAAGGTAGTTAAAAAATCTACAGCTCCTAAGGTTAAAGTTGTTAAAAAAACTAAAGCAACAAAAGTAGCATTAACTAAAATTAAAAAAAATTTAAAAACAGTTTCTAAAAAAGCTGCCCCAGAAAAGATAGAAAAAAAAACTGATAATTTAAGAATTTCAAAAAGTAACGAAGTTAAGCCTGAAATAAAAAAGGTTAAAAAACAAGAAACAGAAAAAAGAGAATACAAAGTTAAAGATTATGTTGTTTACCCAAAACATGGTGTTGGTCAAATTACAGAGTTTAAAAAAATTAATATTGGTGGAATTGATGTTGAGACTTATGTTCTTAAATTTGAAAAAGACAAAGCCAACGGTATGGTTCCTGTAAATAAACAATCTCATCTTAGGCCTCTTGCAACAATAAATCAGGTTAATAAATGTATATCTATTTTAAAAAGTAAGCCAAAAATTAAAAGGTCTATGTGGAGTAGAAGAGCACAGGAATATGAAGCAAAAATTTCTTCAGGCAAAATCTATGAGCTTGCAGAAGTTGTTAGAGATTTAAATAAAGGTGACGACTTAATGGTTGATCAATCATACAGTGAAAGACAATTGTTTGAAAAAGCTTATGAAAGAATTTTATCAGAATTTCAAATAGTGATGGGTGTTATCACTAGAAGATACGCAAAAAAAATTAGATAAAGCATTAAAGAGAAATTTAGAGGGCCAAGCAAAAGCTATAGCTGCACCAACTAAGATTAAAGAGTCTGCTGCAGAACCTGACACTAGTTCAGAGCCAATTACCGATACTGAAGATTAAAAATTAGGGCAAAAAAAACGCCTCTCACACATAACGTTATGAGAAGCGTTTTTTGAAAAGTCTAAGATACTATCTTTTTCTTTTCTTCGCTTTTTTAGCTTTTTTAGCTTTTTTCTTAGTTTTCTTTTTAGCTTTTTTAGCTTTTTTCTTTGTAGCCATCTTTAGCTCCCTGTTTAAGTTAAACGAATCAAAGTGATTCGTTGATAACTTATTTTTATTTTTTTATACAAGTGATGTCAATTCATTAATTAATTAGTAAATTGCAAATTTATTTTTTAAAAAAAATTTTTTTTAGTTTTTTTATTATATAAAAAACGTTAGTGTTTATGCGACTAATAATGTCTTTTATAAAAATTAATTAAAAAGCTTTTCTAACTCGTTTTGATAAGTTTTTATAATTTTATATCTCTTTAATTTTAAAGTAGGAGTCATCATGTTGTTTTCAATTGTAAATTGATTTTTAATTATAAAATATTTTTTTATTTTTTCTATTTTACTCAAATTTTTATTTATTTTTTCTATTTCTTTTTCAATTTCTTCATTCTTTAAATTTTTATATTCTGAACTTAAAACAATTAGACAGACTAGATAAGGTTTATTATCACCATAAACTAAACTTTGCTCTATGAAAGTAGATTTGTTTAAATAACTCTCTATTTTAACTGGAGAAATATTATCTCCACCTGGGGTTATAATTATATCTTTTTTTCTATCTGTTATTTTTAAAAACTCTCCATCGAACTCACCTATGTCACCTGTGGACAGCCATCCATTTTTTAAGACTTTTTTTGTTTCTTCTTCATTATTCCAATAGCCCAACATAACATTTTCTCCTTTAACCAGAATCTCCCCATCATTTGCAATTTTAACTAAATTTCCCTTAAAAGGTTTGCCCACTGTTTCTACTCTAATTTCATTAATAGAATTACAGCTTACCACGGGAGATGTTTCTGTTAATCCATACCCTTGCAGTGTTGGGAGACCAATTGCATTTAAAAAATAACCCACTTCCTTATCTAGCGCTCCTCCTCCTGAAATAAATACCTTTAAATTTCCACCAAATTGCTCTTTAATCTTTTTTCTTACCAAAAGGCCACAAACAAAATTTATTAAACTTTCTATTAATGAAAATGGTTTTCTATTTAATTTTTTAATTCCAAGTTTAATAGTTTGATTAATTAAAAATTTTTTTATTCCTGTTGCTTTACTAAAATTAGTATTTATTTTTTGATGTAAATTTTGATAAAATCTAGGAACAGCCGTCATTATCTCTGGAGAACAATTCCCCATATTTTTTATAAGTTTTTCTATACTCTCAGCATAGAATACTTGTGCTCCGACAACTATTTGAACAAATTGGACTGTATGCTCGTATGAATGGGAAAGAGGTAGCCATGTCAAAAATTTAGGTTTTTTTGAAATAAACTCTTTTAATAAACCAAGGGCTCCTTCACAATTATTTAAAATTCCACCATGACTTAATATAACTCCTTTTGGATTTCCCTGGGTACCAGATGTATAAATTATACAAGCAATATCTTTTCTTTGAATTTTTACTTCAGAAAAATTTAACAAACCAAAATTTTTATTTTTAAAGATTTGATTAATATTTACATGAAGTTCTTGATTAAACTCTTCAATTACATCGAAAAAAATTATTTTTTTTATAAATTCTTTTTTAGATATTATATTTTTTACTTTTAAATACTGTGTTTTATCAGAAATGATTAAAACAGTCGGCGAGCAATCATCAATTATATATTCGTAGTCACTTTCTGTGTAAGCTGTGTAAGCTGGAACCGTTATACCTCCTGATAGCATAACGGATAAATCTGATATCAACCATTCAGGTCTATTTTCTGATATTAACAAGCATCTATCACCTTTTTTTATATATTTTGATATTTCTTCAGAAAGTTTAATGATATTCGAATACACGTCCTCCCAAGAATATTTGTTTTTAACTTCTTTTAAGGACTGTAAAAACACACTTGTTTTATCTTGTGTTTGGTATTGATTATAAAATAGTTCTAATAAATTATTAACTTTGTTTATTTCCATAATATATTGGTGGGCGAAGAGAGAATCGAACTCTCACTTCTTGCGAAACACGATTTTGAGTCGTGCGCGTCTACCAGTTCCGCCACTCGCCCTTTGTTTTCCTTATTATAACTATAAAATTAAATAGTATAAGAACATAATTTATATTAAAAACAAAAAAATGCTTAATGAATTATATCAAAAAACTTTAAAACTTGCTGCACATAAGAGATCAAATACTTATCTTGCAATTTTATCTTTTACTGAAAGTTCTTTTTTTCCAATCCCACCTGACGTTATGATTGCTCCAATGGTTATTGCAAAAAAAAATGATTATTTAAAAATTTTTTTAATTGCTACTTTATTTTCTTCACTTGGAGGTATCCTTGGGTATTTCATTGGATCTTATTTTTTTGATCTTGGAATGGTTGTAGTAGAGTTTTATAATTATGAAGAAAAGGTAATTAATCTTAAAAATAGCTTATCTGAAGGAAGTGGTCTTTATGTGTGGCTTGCTACTTTATTTCTTGCTGGATTTACACCTTTGCCCTTTAAAGTGTTCACAATAACTAGTGGCATGATTGGTTTTAATTTGCCTATATTTTTCATTATTTGTCTATTTTCCAGAGGGTTAAGATTTTTTATTGTCTCATACCTATCATATAGATTTGGTGATATTTTTAGCAAATTTATGAAAACTGATGCTGCAAAATGGTTTACAATTTTAGGTATTATAATTGTATTAATTTTTGCACTAATATATTTTATAATTAAATAACGAAACATGATTCACCAAAAAACTACACTTCATCTTATATTATTATTTAGTATTTTTGCTCTCTCAGCGGCTTATTATATTGAATATATTTTAGGTCACCAGCCTTGTAATCTTTGTTTAATTGAAAGAATACCTTATGTCGTTTCAATAGTTATAATTTTGCTTTTCATTTTTATTCAAAAGTTTGAAGGATTTTTTTTGATAATTTTAAGTATTACATTCATTATAGCGTCCATTATATCCTTTTATCATTTTGGGATAGAGCAAGGTTTCATAAAAGAATCTTTAGTTTGTGATTTAAATTCTAACAATACTGATTTGACTAAAGAAGCACTCCTAAATCAGCTAAAAGAAGTCACAGTTAGCTGTAAAGATGCAACTTTTAAAATTTTGGGATTATCTCTTGCCACAATTAATATTTTTACCTCTTTAATAATTGCAACTATAACTATAAAACTTTTCTTAACTTATGAAAAAAACAAATAAAGAAAAAGTAAAAGAATTTATTCGAGTTGACCACGCAGGTGAACGAGGTGCAGTAAAAATTTATGAAGGTCAATTACTGGCTCTAAATACATTTATTAAAGATGAAAATTTAAAAAAGAAAATTGAAGAAATGAAAATCCACGAAAAAGAGCACTGTGAGTACTTTGAAAATGAAATTAAAAAAAGAAATATAAAACCAACAAAATTCTTACCTTTGTGGGATTTACTTGGTGTTGGGCTTGGTTTTGGCTCAACAATCTTGGGAAAGAAAGCTGCTATGTTATGCACTGCTTCGGTAGAAGAAGTAATTGATGAACATTACCTAAATCAAATTAATGCATTAGAAAATGATGAGAAAAAATTAAAAGAAAAAATAATTAAGTTTAGAGAAGATGAACTACATCATAAAGATATAGCCTATAAAGAAGGTGCAACTAAAAAAGGAATGTATTCTATTTTAGATAAATTAATTAAAACTGGATCAAAAATTGCTATTAATATTTCTGAAAAAATATAATTAAGCTTCTAACTCAACATCCCAATACAAATAATCCATCCAGCTCTTGTGTAGGAAATTCGGTGGGAAATTTTTACCATTTTTGTGTAGGTCTTCTGTAGATGGTTGATATGGCTCCTGATTTAAGTTCATATCCAAATTTTTCAATAACCTTCCACCTTTTTTTACATTGCATGAAGAGCAAGCGGTTATAACATTATCCCAATTGGTTTGCCCTCCTTTAGATCTTGGAAGTAGATGGTCAAAAGTAAGCTCTTCACCACTTCCACAGTATTGACAGGAAAATTTATCTCTTAAAAAAACGTTAAATCTAGTGAAACTAGGGTTGGACTGTGGTTTTATAAAACTTTTTAATGCAATAACACTTGGCAATCTCATATTAAATGATGGGCTTCTAATAACTTTGTCATAATTGCTGACTATGGTAACTCTATCTAAAAAAACAGATTTTATAGAATCTTGCCAGTTCCATAAAGACAATGGATAATAACTTAAAGGTCTATAATCTGCATTTAAGACTAATGCAGGACATTTCTCTAAAGACAAATTTTGATCATTAAAAATCATTATAAAAAATTCTAACTGAAAAAAATTAATTTATCAATAAATAGAATTTAATTATATTTGAAAATTATTTTTAATATAATTTAAAGCTACACTTGAGGCTTCAACAGGAATATGATGTTCACAATTCTCTATCATTTTAGTTTCAACTTCAATATTATTTCTAATTAGAAAATCTTTTGCCTCTAATAAAAATGTCGGTGACACAACTGCGTCTTTATCTCCATGTATCAAGAGCATTTTAGTAGAAGAAGATTTTCTTTTGCTAAGATCATCTTGATTTATTATTTTACCAGAAAAACCAACAACACAATTATAATTTTGATTGCTAGTTAAACCTAAATTAATAGACATCATACATCCTTGACTAAATCCTGATAAACAAATTTGAGAATTATTAAGATTATACTCACTTTTAACTTCTTCAACATATTTTTGAAGTTTAATTTCTGCCTTTTTAGATTCTTCTAGAATATAACTTGGATCATCTTTAGTTAAATCAAACCATTGAAAACCTGCTGGATTAATTTTACATTCCTCGTGACCATCTGGACATAAAAAAATAGTATTAGGTAGAAATCTTTTCCAATTTAAGGTCAACATACTTATATCTTTTCCATCACCACCATATCCATGCAGTAAAATAATAGCATTATTAATAGGTATATCTTTTTCTGGCTTAATAATTGTAGTTGATAGACAAAGTGTCATAGATGTTTTTATTATGTTTTTTTTATTAAAAAATATTCTACAATAGTTTTATGATATCTGGAACATTAGTTAAAATTTTAAGTATTATGCTTTTAATAATTGTAGCAGTTGTCATGGTCTTAGGAATAGGAACCTTATTCAAGGGTGGTGAAACTAGCAAAAAATATTCAAATAAATTAATGCAGTACAGAGTACTTTTTCAATTTATAGCCATAATTGTTTTGGTTTGTTTTGCTTATTTTTTTAAAAATTAATCGTATTGTTTTAACCAATTAATAAACTCCAAGTTATTAAAATCAATAGATCCCATAATACGTCCAAACTCTTCACCTTTTTTATTAAATAAAATAGTTGTGGGAACCCCTCTTAAAGAAAATTTTTTAGCCAGAGTAATTGGTGCATCAAAATATATTTCTAGATTTTGAATGCCTAGTTCTTTGAAAAAAGAATTCTGATTTAGATAAATTTTCCTGACCAATATTAATAGGAAAAACTCTTAAATTATCAAAATTACTATTTGCTTGTAAGTCATCTAGGGATGGCATCTCCTCTCTACAGGGAGCGCACCAAGTAGCCCAAAAATTTAATATTAACAATTTTCCCTTAAAATCATCTAAATTTACATCGTAATTGTTTGAATCCTTAAAAACTACTTCCTCATATATTTTTGGATTTTTTGATAAAACTAAATTTTTTATATTAGGTTTTTCTAGAGCATAACTAATGTTGCTAGTTATTAGGAAGATAAATATTAATAATAATTTCATACTAAATATGTATAATTAATTATCATGGTAAAAAATAAAAACAATATGGCAATATGGGGATCGAGAATAAAAAAAGATGCTTCAACCTTATTTCAAAAAGTTGGTAATTCAATAGATATTGATAAAAAGCTTTTTCAAGAAGATATTTTAGGATCAATTGTGCATGTCGAGATGTTATTTAAACAAAAAATTATTTCATTTAAGATTAAGAATAAAATAATTTTTGGGCTTAATAAAATTGAGAAAGAAATTTTAAAAAATAAATTTGAATACAATAGAAAGTATGAAGATATTCATATGAATATTGAAAAAAGATTATTTCAAATTATAGGAGAAGAGGCCGGATATGTTCACACAGCTAGATCTAGAAATGATCAGGTGATTACTGATTTTAAAATGTGGACTACTTCAGCAACTAAAGAAATTAATAAGAATTTAGATAATATCATTAAGACCATTCTCAAAATTTCAGAAAAAAATATTGAAACCATAATGCCTGGGTTTACTCACTTAAAAAATGCACAAGCAGTGTCTTTTGCTCATTACTTAATGTCTTATGTCGAAATGTTTAATAGAGACAAAAAAAGATTTACTTATAATTTAGAAAGTTTATCAGAGAGTCCACTAGGCGTTGTCGCCTTAACAGGTACTTCCTTTAATATCGATAGAAATTTTACTTCAAAAAAATTAGGATTTAAAAGACCAACTAATAATTCAATTGATACTGTTGCAGATAGAGATTTTGTTTTAGATTTTTTATATAGTGCTTCTGTTTGTTCGATGCATATTTCAAGAATCGCTGAAGAGCTTATTATTTGGAACTCTGATGGATTCAACTTAATTACACTTTCAGACAAAGTAGTGACTGGTTCTTCAATAATGCCTCAAAAGAAAAATCCTGATTTGTTAGAATACTTAAGAGGAAAGACTGGAATGGTTTATGGAAATTTATTTTCAATGCTGACAATTCTTAAAGGACTTCCCATATCTTATTTTAAAGATCTTCAAGATGACAAGGAAATACTCTTCAAGTCCAATGAAATTCTTAATAATAGTATTGCTATTCTTAATGAGGTTTTAAAAAATCTAAAACCAAACAAACAACAAATGTTAGACCTTGCTAACTCAGGCTATATTACAGCTACTGACTTAGCTGACTATCTTGTTAAAAATCACTCCATACCATTTAGAAAAGCATACCAAACTACTGCATCTATTGTGAATTATGCAGAAAAGAAAAAGAAAAAATTGAATGAATTAAATATCGATGAGCTAAAAAAAATTGAACCAAAGCTTACAATTGAAGTTTTGAAGATATTTAATGTAAAAAACTCAGTAAATTCTAAAAAATCTTACGGTGGAACGTCTTTTGATAATATCAAAAAAATGATAATGAAATATAAAAAAGCTTAAAATGATAAAAAAGTTAATTTTAATTTCTATATTTTGTTCTTTATTATTTTCATGTGGAAAAAAAGGAGATCCTCAATATGAGGGGAATGAAATGGTTTTTCCAAAGTCAGTAGATTAATGAAATATATAAATAAAAACTTAACAATTGAAAAAGTTAATGTTCAGAAAATAGCAAAAAAGTTTGGTACACCGACTTATTGCTATTCACACAAACAACTTACAGAAAACATAAAAAACTTTAAAAAAAATTTTAGCTCTTTTTCTCCATTAATCTGTTTTGCCGTTAAGTCTAATACTAACGTAAGCCTGATAAGAGAAATTAGAAAATTAGGATTAGGCGCTGATGTTGTTTCAATGGGTGAGCTAATGATCGCTCTAAAAGCAGGTATAGAACCAAAAAAAATTGTTTTTTCAGGGGTAGGTAAAACTTCAACTGAAATAAGTTATGCAATTGATAAAAAAATTTTATTAATAAATGCTGAATCCAAAAGTGAAATTATTGAAATTGAAAAAATTGCAAAATTAAAAAAAAAAATAGTCAATATAGGCATTAGACTTAATCCTAATACAGATGCCAAGACGTTAAAACAAATTTCAACTGGAAAAAGAGAAAATAAATTTGGTGTAGATGAAAAAACTTTTTTTGAATTAGTAAATTTTACAAATTATTCTAAAAATATTAATCTTAAATGCTTAAGTGTTCATATTGGCAGTCAAATTTTAGATCACAAACCATACGAAAAAATGCTCAATGTGGTAAATAAAATAATAAAAAAAAGTGGTCATACCTTTGAATTTATTGATCTAGGAGGAGGTATGGGTATTTCTTATGAAAAAAATAGCAAGAAACTAAACTATCAAAAATACAACATTGCTATTCAAAACTTTTTAAAGAGTCAAAAAGCAAAAATAATATTTGAACCTGGGCGATCTATAGTTGGTAATATTGGATTTTTAATTTCTCAAGTTATTTATATAAAAGAAAATATTAAAAAGGACTTTATCATATTAGATGCTGCAATGAATGATCTTATGAGGCCAGCATTATATGGTGCAAATCACCAAACTATACCTGTAGTAAAAAGTAATAATATTTCAAAAAAAACTTATGAATTTGTTGGACCAATTTGTGAAAGTACTGACAAATTTACAACTATAAATGGTTTTCAGAAATTAAAGGAAAAAGATCTTGTGGTAATGTGTGATGTTGGAGCTTATGGAATGTCACTAAGCTCAAATTATAACTTAAGACCAAAACCACCAGAATTGATAATTAAAGGGTCTAAGATTAATATTATTAAAAAAAGACAAAAACTAAAAGATTTGATTTAGTTTTTGATTAATATGATAAGAAATTTTTTATTTTCATTATTTTTTTTCTCAGGAATAATTTTTATATCCCTAATCTTCTTGCCAGCAATTTTACTACCAAGAAAAATTGTTTTATTTGGTGGAAAAATTATGGGCTTTTGGACATCTTTATGTTTAAAAACATTTTTATCAACTAAAATAATCATTAAAGGCAAAGAGAATATAATTAATGGAAAAAAATTTTTTATAGCTGCTTCACACCAGTCAATGTTTGAAACTTTTTTTTTACAAACTATCTTTAATTCTCCTGTTTTTATTTTAAAAAAAGAATTGCTAAAAATTCCTATATTTGGCTGGTATTTGAAAAAAATAGGATCAATATCAATTAAAAGAAACAAAATTTCTAAAGAAAACTTGGGTTTTTTTGATGATATTTCTAAACAAGTAAATTCATCAGAAAGACCATTAATAATTTTTCCGCAAGGAACAAGGCTATCTCCAGAGGATAGAACTCCTTTTAAAAAGGGATCTAGTAGAATTTATGAAGAATTAAATATTTCATGTCAGCCAATTGCAATCAATTCTGGAAATACTTGGCCAAAATATGGTCAAAAAAAAATTAACACCACTCTAACAGTTTCAATTTTAAAACCTATTGAACCCGGATTAAGCAAAGAAATTTTTACAAAGGAATTGGAAAATACAATTTATTCTGAACTTGATACTTTGAATTAGCCTTTCATGGGCATTACAACAAATATACTATCAAAATCACCTGGATCTTTAATTAATGCCGGAGACCCTGTATCATTGAAAAAAATTTCAATCTTATCTCCATCAAGTTGTGATGCCACATCAATTAAATATCTAGAATTAAAACTTATTTCTAGATCGTGATCAAACTTTACACTTAAACTTTCTTTTCCGTCGCCACTATTTGTGTTGTTAACTGATAAATTCAGAACATCTTTGGACAAATTAAATTTAACTCCATCTTTTTTATCCAATGAAACTGAAGCAACTCGATCAACTGAGTCTAAAAATAATTTTAAATCTATTTCTAACTTCTTTTGATTATTTTTAGGTATTACCTGAATATAGTTTGGAAATTTTCCATCGATTAACTTAGATATCAATATGCTATTATTTAGTTCAAACTTTATTTTAGATTTAATATTTGAAATTTTAACATCGCCATCATAACTTTCTAGCAACGAACATAGTTGAAAAATTGTTTTTTTAGGAAGTATTATTGGTTCAAAATCTACTTGTTGGTCCAATCTTATTTTTGAAATAGACATTCTATGACTATCTGTAGCTGCTGCTGTTAAAAAATTTTTATCTTCAACTTGTGTTTGATGAAAAAAAATTCCACTTAGGTAATGTCTAGTTTCATCATTAGAAACTGAAAATTTACATCTATTTAATAATTTTAGTAATTGTTTTGATTTTATAGAAAATTCATTTTGATTAAAATTTTCGTCTGTTAGCGGAAACTCAGATGCACTAATACAATTTAGATTAAAAACAGATTTTTCAGACTCAACTTGAAGTTTACTAACATCCGTCAAAGATAAATTAATTTTTTTTCCTGATGAAAATTTTCTTATGATATCATAGATGGTAGATGAGGTAGTAGTTGTGTTTCCTTCTTCTATAACTTCAACATTGTTAATTTGATGAATAAATATTAAATCTAAATCAGTTGCGGTAATTGTTAAATTTGAATTGCTAGCATTTAATAAAACATTTGACAAAATGGGAAGTGTGCTTCTTTTTTCAATTACACCTTGGCAATAATTAAGTGCTTGTTGCAGGTCTTGTTGATTAACGTTAAATTTCATTTTCTTTGTTATACAATATCTGATTTTTTAGATTATTGATATTGTTTGTCATTTCTGGATCTTTTTCCTTTAATTTTTCAATTGTTTTAACCGAGTGAATGATTGTTGTGTGGTCTCTATTAGAAAACTCTCTCCCAATCTCAGGCAATGACTTAGATGTTAAAATTTTTGTTAAATATATTGCTGTTTGTCTTGGTCTTACAAGGTATCTAGATCTTCTTGAAGAAAGCATCTCACTTTTACTAATTTTAAAGAACTTACATACATTAGATTGTATTAAATCTATTGTTACTTTGTTTTCTCCAATATTTAACAGATCTTTTAAAACTACTTTAACTTCTGATAGATTTGGAACTTTGTTGTAAATTCTTGAAAAGGAAACAACTCTATTAATTGCTCCTACTAACTCTCTAATACTTGTCGTTATTTCTGTGCTTATAAATTTTTGTATTTCTTCGGAAATATTTACTTGATTTGAGTAAAAAATGTTTAGTTCCTCTGTTTTTTGTTTAACAATTTTACTTCTAAGTTCATAGTCTGGTTTTTGTATATCAACAACAAGACCTCCAGCAAATCTTGATTTAATTCTGTCTTGAATTCTTGATAATTTGTTTGGAGCTCTGTCAGCAGAGATGATCACTTGTGAGCCTTTATCTAATAATGCATTAAAGGTATGAAAAAACTCTTCTTGCATTGCTTCTTTACCGTTCATGAATTGAATATCGTCTATTAATAATATGTCAATATTTCTAAAGTACTCTTTAAATTTTACCATATCATTAGATTTAATTGATTTTACAAACTGATACATAAATCTCTCAGCAGAAATAAACATAACTTTGTTTTTTTCTTTCAATGAAAGACCAATTGAATTTAATAAATGTGTTTTTCCCATTCCAACACCCCCATAAATATAAAGTGGATTGTAATGAGAAATATTTTCTGAAACTTTCATGGATGCTTCATAAGCTAGTTTATTACTTGTTCCTGTAATAAAATTATCAAATCTTTTATTTGGGTCTATTCTGTTGTATTGCAAATATGTATCTTTAATGAAAGATACGTTTTCATTATTTTCATTTTTAGTAATATTATTTTCTATTTCATTTTCAGAATTTTTTTCAATAATCTTAAACTCTATTCTTGTTAAATCTTTTTTGTAAGTTTTTACTATTTGCAAAATTTGATCTAAATATCTTGAAGTAATCCAGTCTCGGATGAATCTAGTAGAAACTGAAAGTAAGACATAACTATTCATCTCTTCAACAAAGTCTATCTTTCTAAGCCAGCTTTCATATATATCACTGCCTAGTTTATTTTTCATATCTTTTTGAACAACAGCCCAATCTAGAGCTTCAGAAGATACGTTTTGTAAATTTTGTGTTGTGTTATTCGACATAAGAATTTGTAGGAATAAAGTTAGTTAGAAGCAAAATAGAAATTATTCAATAAAAAAGTTTGTATATTAAAAAATAAATAAAATCTGTAGGTGAATCATT